>NZ_JAHLQF010000018.1 GCF_018918285.1 Clostridium mobile | reverse complement strand
TCTCAGGCTATTTGCGCCTACTCGGAGCTTATCGCAGCTTATCGCGTCCTTCATCGGCTTCTGGTGCCAAGGCATTCTCCATGTGCCCTTTGTAGCTTGATCTTTAAAAATTCCTATAAACTTCGTATTGCGTCGTTATAAAGCTCTCTGCGGTACTCATTTAGCTCCGCTAAACTCTGTTCCTCGTTCACTTTATGCCTAGCACTACTCGTTTCTAGTAATTTTTCTTCATTAACAACAAAGGTTATTAATCTTAACTTAAATTAAAACAATTAATTAATTGTTTAAGTCAGCTTTACTCTATGCTTTTTTCAAAGAACATTGGTGGGCTTAAATGGACTCGAACCATCGACCTCACGCTTATCAGGCGTGCGCTCTAACCAGCTGAGCTATAAGCCCTCAAATATTTAGGAACTTTATTTTATCATTTGACATTTCACATGTCAACATGCAAAATATGGTCCCTCAAAATTAAACAGAGTATGAAACCTGTAATAAAGCTTTCTAGGCTCTATTAAAGCTCCTTAGAAAGGAGGTGATCCAGCCGCAGGTTCTCCTACGGCTACCTTGTTACGACTTCACC
>NZ_JAHLQF010000017.1 GCF_018918285.1 Clostridium mobile | reverse complement strand
GGGTGAAGTCGTAACAAGGTAGCCGTAGGAGAACCTGCGGCTGGATCACCTCCTTTCTAAGGAGCTTTAATAGAGCCTAGAAAGCTTTATTACAGGTTTCATACTCTGTTTAATTTTGAGAGATTTTCTCTCAACTTTTATTTTTTAATATAAATACTAGAAGCAAGCAGTAATGTGTAGCTTGTAGGATTTTTTTTCGTGGGGGTATAGCTCAGCTGGGAGAGCACCTGCCTTGCAAGCAGGGGGTCAGGAGTTCGAATCTCCTTATCTCCACCATTTTAATGGGCTTATAGCTCAGCTGGTTAGAGCGCACGCCTGATAAGCGTGAGGTCGATGGTTCGAGTCCATTTAAGCCCACCAATGTTCTTTGAAAATTGCACAAAGCATAGTAAAGTAAATCAAAGGTAAATACCTTTTGTAGAAATGATTTGTTACCCAAATCAAGAATACTAGTGATTGTCAAATGAAAGATTTTGATAAATCATGAAAAATTACTAGAAACGAGTAGTGCTAGGCATAAAGTGAAAGAGGAACAGAGTTTAGCGGAGCTAAATGAGTACCGCAGAGAGCTTTATAACGACGCAATACGAAGTTTATAGGAATTTTAGAGATCAAGCTACAAAGGGCACATGGAGAATGCCTTGGCACCAGAAGCCGATGAAGGACGCGATAAGCTGCGATAAGCTCCGAGTAGGCGCAAATAGCCTGAGATCCGGAGATTTCCGAA
>NZ_JAHLQF010000016.1 GCF_018918285.1 Clostridium mobile | reverse complement strand
GCTAGATTCATCCCCGAAGGGATTCCTCTCGCTCGACTTGCATGTGTTAGGCACGCCGCCAGCGTTCGTCCTGAGCCAGGATCAAACTCTCAATTTATAAGTTTAATCATTTGCTCATTCGTTGATTCTCTTTAGAATCGACTGGTTTCATTACCTCTGTTTAATTTTCAAAGACCATTGCCGCTTCAAGCGACTTTCTTATGATAACACCCTCATTTGAATTTGTCAACATGTTTTTCAACATTTTTCAAACGTTTTTGAGGATAATAAAACATCTGTATAAAAAACAGATGCTTATATGGTGGAGATAAGGAGACTTGAACTCCTGACCCCCTGCTTGCAAGGCAGGTGCTCTCCCAACTGAGCTATACCCCCATATGGTGGACCTTCAGGGACTCGAACCCCGGACCTACCGGTTATGAGCCGGTTGCTCTAACCAACTGAGCTAAAGATCCATACTAACCTGGCGACGACCTACTTTCCCACAAGGCCTCCCTTGTAGTATCATCGGCGCATTGAAGCTTAACCTTCGTGTTCGGAATGGGAACGGGTGTTACCTTCAAGCCATTATCACCAGATACTGTTCCACAGAAATCTTTGATTTCGTTTTGGAACAGTACTTCGCAGCTTTAGCTGTCGAAGTTTCCTTAATCAGTCTTATCTGAAAAAGTTTAATTACAAAATTACTGTTTACATTTTTAAATTATAATTTATATTTTAAAACTTGTCAACATGTTTTTTTATAATTTTTATTCTTTTAAAAAATAGCATAGAGTAATTTTAAGATCAAGCCCTCGACCTATTAGTACTAGTCAGCTGAATGTATTACTACACTTACACCTCTAGCCTATCAACCTTGTGTTCTTCAAGGGGTCTTACTAGCTTACGCTATGGGAAATCTAATCTTGAGGTGGGCTTCACGCTTAGATGCTTTCAGC
>NZ_JAHLQF010000015.1 GCF_018918285.1 Clostridium mobile | reverse complement strand
TGAACTGCACCCTGTCAAGTAGACAGTGAAAATAACAAAAATTGACCTAACCGGTCAAAGCTCTAAATTCCATTGGGCTTAGGCCGTTTAATCTTTTTTGTAGTCTCTTAGTATTATAGAAGTTAATATATTCATCAATAGCTTTACAAAGTTCTTCATATGTATGATATTTATGTAGATAGTATTTTTCGCACTTAAGAATTCCCCAAAAAGCCTCCATGGGACCATTGTCTATACATTTGCCTACTCGTGACATACTATGCGTCATTCCAGCATCAGCTAATTTACGTTTAAATTTATGAGAAGTATACTGAAAACCACGATCACTATGAAGCATAGGACTTGTTCCCGGAGAAGCTATCAGAGCATTGTCTAGTGTTTTAAAAACAAGATCATTGTTGTTAGAATGTCCAAGTACATAGGCAACAATAGATTTATCATGTAGATCTAAAATTGCACTTAAATACGCTTTCTGAGAGTTACCATACTTTAGTTCTGTAACATCCGTAAGCCATTTTTGATTAAGCCTATCGGCTGTAAATTCACGATTTAGTAGATTTTCTTCTACCTGCTGCGGAGCAGATATCATATAACGTTTCTTCTTTCTGCGAATTACAGATTGTAATGATGCTAGTTTCATAAGTCGATAGACACGTTTATGGTTAATGTTTAAACCTAGCCTTCGATTCAAGTTTAAAGTTATTCTTCGATAACCATAAATTCCATCTACCTCATTATAGATTTTAACAATCTCTGCAATTAACATCCTATTATCAGTCTCTTGGATGCTTTTTTTACGCTTTGTCCATTTATAGTACGAAGAGCGTGGAATCATTGCTATTTTACATAATAAAGATATAGAGAACTTGTCTTTTTCATGAAGTATTGAGATTGCAATATATTTATTTTCTTGTTTTATACGGCTTAATACCTCCTCCTTTCTAGCTCCTCCAATTTTTTTAAGAATGCATTCTCCGCCCTTAATCTCTCATTTTCAGCTTCAAGCTTTTTCATTTCCCGTTTCATTTTTTCTTCAGGCGTCATTTCCATTTCAATCTTCTTTTTGCCACGTCCATCCCGTAGGGCATTTTCTCCACCAAATTCATATTTTTTAACCCATTGATATACTTGCTGGTAAGAGACCTGATATACCTCAGCGGCCTGTTGATAATTATTATTATGATTAATACAGTACTGTACAATTTCAACTCTTTCTTTTAAAGATGTATTTCTTCCATTAGTCATAGATTTTCTCATTCCTTTCGGCTTTACCATTACTTCTCTATGACTATTATAATTGTTTATCCATTTTTTCAACAATGTTTTATCTGTTAACTCATATTTTTTAACAAGTTCACCCTGTGAGTACTTTCCTGAAAGATACTCTAGAACAACTTGCTCCTTTAACTCTTTCGAGTATTTTTTCCAGGTTCTAGACTCTTTCAGACCATCTATTCCATAAGTTTCATATTTGTATTTCCACTTATAAAAAGCATAGACACTGATTTTATACTTGGTGTGGATTTCTTGTATTGATTTAGTTCCATTTACATACTCCATTAAAATTTCATACTTTTCTTCTGCTGTATATTTAGTTCTTCTGGACATAAAAATACTCCCCTTTCTAGTGACAGATTTTTATTTTTTAATCTGTCTACCTCAAGGGGAGCATATCA
>NZ_JAHLQF010000014.1 GCF_018918285.1 Clostridium mobile | reverse complement strand
GCTAGATTCATCCCCGAAGGGATTCCTCTCGCTCGACTTGCATGTGTTAGGCACGCCGCCAGCGTTCGTCCTGAGCCAGGATCAAACTCTCAATTTATAAGTTTAATCATTTGCTCATTCGTTGATTCTCTTTAGAATCGACTGGTTTCATTACCTCTGTTTAATTTTCAAAGACCATTGCCGCTTCAAGCGACTTTTATATAGTATCATTTTTCTTTATCCTTGTCAACAAGTTTTTTTAACTTATTTCTAAGTTTTTTTACTTAGTTCCAAGTTTTTTTCTTTCCTTGCGACGAAGACTATCTTATCATCATATACACATTAGTTTTCATATAACACAACTCATAAAACTAAATTATCGTCATAATAATCTATATTTCTTTAAATTTCTCTATAATTATCATATTGATACACTAGGAACAGTATAAATATAAATCGACTCTTTTAAAGTAAAAGAGTCGACCAATATTCTTTATTTTATCTCAACTTTATAAGTTCTTTTTAATTTATTTGTAATCTCAAAATATTTATTTCTCTGTGCTTCTTGCTTTAAGTCAAATTCTATACTATCTTTCATTTTATTAAATGGTATTATAAATGGTTGGTTTTTATGCTCTACTTTAATAATATGATATCCAAATTGTGTTTTTACTGGTTCACTTACTACACCTATTTCTAACTCAAAGGCTGCTTTTTCAAATTCAGGAACCATTCTTCCTCTTCCAAAAGTCCCTAGATTCCCCCCTGAGCTTTTAGATGGACATGTTGAGAACTTTTCAGCTGCTTCTTCAAAACTCATTCCTTTTTCTATCTCTTCAAGTGCCTTTTTAGCTTCTTCTAATGTTGCTACTAGTATATGTTTTGCAACGATGCTTTCTTCTGTTTTAAACTTTTCTTTATTATTATTATAGTACTCTTCTATTTCTTTCTCACTAATAGTTACTTCTGAAAGCAATTTACCAATTGTATATTGTGTTAATAAATCCTTTTTAATTATCTCTAATTGATCTATAAAATCTTTTTCTTCTTCTATTTTATTATCTTTTGCATGGTTGTAAATTAACTCAAAGCATATCATCTCTTCTAAAAGTTGCCTTCTGCCTTCTTCAGTTTTTACATAAGATTGTCTTTCCTTAGGGATTTTTACTATCATTTCTTGTAAATCTCTTTCAGTAACTTCTCTTCCATTTACTACTGCTAAAACTTTATTTTCCATAGATATTCTCCTTTTATATATATTCTTGATATTAATTATTACATAGTTAATATATTTTTTCCACCTCAAATAAAAAATCATACTTTTTATTATATGACAGATATATTAAGTATATCATAATTTTAAGCAAGAAATTTTCTATAAACAAAATCTTTTAGAGATAGAATTAAGATCTTAAATGAATTAAATCTACTATATATCTTATTTTATTATTATAAAAGTAAATTACTTAAATTATTAGAATATATAAGTATTAATAATGAAAAATGTGAACTATATGAAGTATTAAAAAACATATCTGCAAAAAATCTATAAGTATTGAAAGAACTGTTTCTATAATTAATAGAGAAGGTAAGATCGTTAAAGATTACAGTAAGGTAAGATTTAGAAAATACATTAATTAAATTTTTCTTATTATAAATTTCAAAAAATAAAAAAGCATATCTTTATAAGATATGCTTTTGGTGGCTCGACCAGGAATCGAACCAGGGACACGAGGATTTTCAGTCCTCTGCTCTACCGACTGAGCTATCGAGCCATATACTAATCTGGCGACGACCTACTTTCCCACAAGGCCTCCCTTGTAGTATCATCGGCGCATTGAAGCTTAACCGTCGTGTTCGGAATGGGAACGGGTGTTACCTTCAAGCCATTATCACCAGATGCTGTTCCACAGAAATCTTTGATTTCGTTTTGGAACAGTACTTCGCAGCTTTAGCTGCCGAAGTTTCATTGAAAGAATAATTCTTTCAAAATTGCACAAAGCATTTAATTAAGATCAAGCCCTCGACCTATTAGTACTAGTCAGCTGAATGTATTACTACACTTACACCTCTAGCCTATCAACCTTGTGTTCTTCAAGGGGTCTTACTAGCTTACGCTATGGGAAATCTAATCTTGAGGTGGGCTTCACGCTTAGATGCTTTCAGC
>NZ_JAHLQF010000013.1 GCF_018918285.1 Clostridium mobile | reverse complement strand
ATCTGGTGATAATGGCTTGAAGGTAACACCCGTTCCCATTCCGAACACGACGGTTAAGCTTCAATGCGCCGATGATACTACAAGGGAGGCCTTGTGGGAAAGTAGGTCGTCGCCAGGTTAGTATATGGCTCGATAGCTCAGTCGGTAGAGCAGAGGACTGAAAATCCTCGTGTCCCTGGTTCGATTCCTGGTCGAGCCACCAAAAGCATATCTTTATAAGATATGCTTTATTATTTTTTGTATTAAAATTAAATATGTTAAAAAACTATAAAAGTAAAGGAATTGAGAAATTTTTTTGCTTTTTATTTATTATAGTATCTAGAGTAAGGCTATGTGACATGTTTCGTGGTAAAATATAGGATTAATGAAAAGGAAATAGATGATATATATTATAGGAAACTTTTATTGCCGGATTTATCAGAATATGATATGAGAGGAGGATATTTCCCTAATATCATTATATGTACAAGAATATATTGATAAAAATTATGAAGTAAGAATCACAAATAGACATACCTAAGGAAATTGAAGAAAAATGTGTGAATATGATGGAAATAGAGTATTAAATTATTATATAAGTTAGATTTAAATAGATATAATGAGTTTATAGGATATCTTTTTCAGAATGAAAATAATAGAAAGAATATTTCATATAATAAAATTAATACTTATATGACTATAATGCTAACAATAATTCCATGTTAATAGTAGCATTAAATTTTCAAGTAAATAATAACATAATTTACAATTATAATAATTCAACTAGCTCAATAGTAGAAATTGATATTAATAAGTTAGAAAAAAAGGATGAGGCAACGGTTAAGACTATTAATCTTGTTAATGAGGAAATATATGATAAAGATATTTTTAAGATAGTAATTATATATAATAATGAAAAAATTTTAGATAATAAATCTTTTAAGGCAATATATAATTATTTCAATATTTATAAAAAAGAAAGGGACATACTATTATTAAAAGAAACTAGTGATATAGAGAATAGTAAAATAGGAATAATAACTAAATATGAGACAAGCAGTATAATAGAAACAATTGAGAATAGTGATCCAGATGAGTTTGTATATTAGGTAAATGGAGTAAGTTATATGAAATTAGACAAAAGAGAAAGATATATATAATATATAAGGAGTTAAAGTATTATAAAAATGATATTAAATTAATCAACAGAAAAGTTTATGTGATTAAACATAATAGCCAATACATAATTTTTTAATTGATGATATTGAATGTATAGTATAATCATTAAATCATTTAAAGTTATCTTGTGACAAGATAAAGGTATTTATAAAAAAGGAATTAAAGTGCTAGAGAAATGAGATAGAACACTATATTGATTCGTTTTATAATGGAGATGTATATAATAAATAAATTATATTATTGATGGTATTATCAATAGAAAAGTGTACTATTATTTAGTAAAAAATATGAGATACTCTCTTATAAGTGAGATATCTCTTTTTTGTTTGAGATGGATTCTTTTAGTCTATAACCATCCCCATACAAAAGTACTATTTGGCTATTATGAATTAATCTATCTATAATTGCTGTTGGCATGAGTTCATTGTAGAAGATCTTTGGCCATTCTTCAAATCTTAGATTAGTCATAATTATAATCTAGCTTTTTTCATAGCATTCTAAAAATGTTTGTAACATCAACTTATATTCGTAAAAAGAATATATTGATATAAAGTTTCCCAATGATTAGACAGGTGTATTGATATGCTTGTCTATATTAAATATGTAATTTATATAAAATACTACTCCTGGCGTATCAATATATCAGATATTAAGAAAAACCATGAAAAAATGAGTATAATCGACTTAATTTTCTGTAACAATCAATAATATCATTATAGTAAAAATTAAATCATGATACTATTATCTTCGTCGCAAGGAAAGAAAAAACTTGGAACTAAGCAAAAAACTTAGAAATAAGTTAAAAAAACTTGTTGACAAGGATAAAGAAAAATGATACTATATAAAAGTCGCTTGAAGCGGCAATGGTCTTTGAAAATTAAACAGAGGAATGAAACCAGTCGATTCTAAAGAGAATCAACGAATGAGCAAATGATTAAACTTATAAATTGAGAGTTTGATCCTGGCTCAGGACGAACGCTGGCGGCGTGCCTAACACATGCAAGTCGAGCGAGAGGAATCCCTTCGGGGATGAATCTAGC
>NZ_JAHLQF010000012.1 GCF_018918285.1 Clostridium mobile | reverse complement strand
AATGTATTACTACACTTACACCTCTAGCCTATCAACCTTGTGTTCTTCAAGGGGTCTTACTAGCTTACGCTATGGGAAATCTAATCTTGAGGTGGGCTTCACGCTTAGATGCTTTCAGCGTTTATCCCGTCCCGACATAGCTACCCAGCTGTGCCACTGGCGTGACAACTGGTGCACCAGAGGTCAGTCCATCCCGGTCCTCTCGTACTAAGGACAGCTCCTCTCAAATTTCCTACGCCCGCGACGGATAGGGACCGAACTGTCTCACGACGTTCTGAACCCAGCTCGCGTGCCGCTTTAATGGGCGAACAGCCCAACCCTTGGGACCTACTCCAGCCCCAGGATGCGACGAGCCGACATCGAGGTGCCAAACCTCCCCGTCGATGTGGACTCTTGGGGGAGATCAGCCTGTTATCCCCGAGGTAGCTTTTATCCGTTGAGCGATGGCCCTCCCACGAGGAACCACCGGATCACTAAGCCCGACTTTCGTCCCTGCTCCACTTGTCTGTGTCGCAGTCAGGCTCCCTTCTGCCTTTGCACTCTACGCGCGATTTCCAACCGCACTGAGGGAACCTTTGGGCGCCTCCGTTACTTTTTAGGAGGCGACCGCCCCAGTCAAACTGCCCACCTAACAATGTCCCGTGACCAGATTCATGGCCGCCGGTTAGAATCTCAGTACTGTCAGGGTGGTATCCCAAGGACGACTCCACAGAAGCTGACGCCCCTGTTTCCAAGTCTCCCACCTATCCTGTACAGACAATACCGAAACTCAATGCTAAGCTACAGTAAAGCTCTACGGGGTCTTTCCGTCCAATCGCGGGTAGCAAGCATCTTCACTTGCACTACAATTTCGCCGGATTTGTTGTTGAGACAGTGCCCAAGTCATTACGCCATTCGTGCGGGTCGGAACTTACCCGACAAGGAATTTCGCTACCTTAGGACCGTTATAGTTACGGCCGCCGTTTACTGGGGCTTAAGTTCACCGCTTTGCTTGCGCTAACGGATCCCCTTAACCTTCCAGCACCGGGCAGGCGTCAGCCCCTATACATCAGCTTTCGCTTTAGCAGAGACCTGTGTTTTTGCTAAACAGTTGCTTGGGCCTATTCACTGCGGCCACCTTTCGATGGCACCCCTTCTCCCGAAGTTACGGGGCTAATTTGCCGAGTTCCTTAACAACAATTCTTCCGCTGGTCTTAGGATTCTCTCCTCACCTACCTGTGTCGGTTTGCGGTACGGGCACCAAATTTCTCCATAGAGGCTTTTCTTGACAGTGTGGAATCAGGTACTTCGCCATAATGGCTCCCCATCACACCTCAGATTCAACTGGCGGATTTGCCTACCAGTCACTCCTAAGTGCTTAGACGCACATCCAATAGTGCGCACACCCTATCCTTCTGTGTCACCCCATTTGTGATAACGAAAGTTGGCGGTATCGGAATATCAACCGATTGTCCATCGCCTACGCCTTTCGGCCTCAGCTTAGGTCCCGACTAACCCTGAGCGGACGAGCCTTCCTCAGGAAACCTTAGGTTTTCGACCAATAAGATTCTCACTTATTTCTCGCTACTTATGCCAGCATACTCACTCCTGTACAGTCCACCGCTCCTTACGGTACGACTTCAACCCATACAGGAAGCTCCTCTACCATTCTTTCGAATCCATAGCTTCGGTGGTAAGTTTGAGCCCCGGACATCTTCGGCGCAGGATCTCTTGACTAGTGAGCTATTACGCACTCTTTAAATGAGTGGCTGCTTCTAAGCCAACATCCTAGTTGTCTTAGAAATCCCACATCCTTTTCCACTTAACTTACACTTTGGGACCTTAGCTGATGGTCTGGGCTGTTTCCCTTTTGACTACGGATCTTATCACTCGCAGTCTGACTGCCTGGATAAAAGTATATGGCATTCGGAGTTTGATAGGGTTCAGTAACTGTTGTCAGCCCCTAGCCCATTCAGTGCTCTACCTCCATTACTCATTTACCAGACGCTAGCCCTAAAGCTATTTCGAGGAGAACCAGCTATCTCCGAGTTCGATTGGAATTTCTCCGCTATCCACAGCTCATCCCATGGTTTTTCAACACCAACGTGGTTCGAGCCTCCACGGAATTTTACTTCCGTTTCACTCTGTCCATGGATAGGTCACCCGGTTTCGGGTCTACGGCATGCAACTAGTCGCCCTATTCAGACTCGGTTTCCCTTCGGCTCCACACCTTAAGTGCTTAACCTTGCTACATACCGTAACTCGCTGGCTCGTTCTACAAAAAGCACGCCGTCACACATTAATGTGCTTCGACTGTTTGTAGGCACACGGTTTCAGGTTCTTTTTCACTCCCCTCCCGGGGTTCTTTTCACCTTTCCCTCACGGTACTACTCCACTATCGGTCACCAGTTAGTATTTAGCCTTGGGAGGTGGTCCTCCCTGCTTCCCACAAGGTTTCACGTGTCTCGTGGTACTCTGGATTAGACCTCGAAGTCTTCACTTTTCGCCTACAGGACTATTACCTCCTACGGTAGAGCGTTCCAGCTCTTTTCGGCTAAGTTACCTCTTCTTTTATGGTCTATCCGCAACCCCAGAAACAAGTTTCTGGTTTGGGCTCTTTCCCTTTCGCTCGCCGCTACTTAGAAAATCGATTTTTCTTTCTCTTCCTCCGGGTACTTAGATGTTTCAGTTCCCCGGGTGTCCCTCCGTAAACCTATGTATTCAGTTCACGGTACATACCGTTAGGTATGTGGGTTTCCCCATTCGGAAATCTCCGGATCTCAGGCTATTTGCGCCTACTCGGAGCTTATCGCAGCTTATCGCGTCCTTCATCGGCTTCTGGTGCCAAGGCATTCTCCATGTGCCCTTTGTAGCTTGATCTTTACA
>NZ_JAHLQF010000010.1 GCF_018918285.1 Clostridium mobile | reverse complement strand
AGTGGTTTTACTATTAAGTTGTAAAAGAAAATAATTTCAATATTGATATTTATCGAAATATGGAATAAAATATAGTTAAGTTCAAAATTTAATAGAAAAAAAAGCACTTATCAGTGCTTTCGGAACTTCGGTTCTCCATCAAGTCGGCAAACCTGATGGAGTAACTAAAAGGTAATCGCAATACCAAGAAGTTAAAGGTAACCCTCAACCAAAGTTATATTTTAAGTATATACTAAAGTATATAAGAATATAACAAGAAAATCAAGAGGGTAAATGTGTAAAAACATAGCTTTAGGTATTGCATACCTAAAGCTTTTTTGATTTTAAAAAAAGTACAAGCTATGAATTTAATGATGCAAAAGTCCGTTATCCAGGCAAGTGGTTAAAGGAATAACACTATAAAAAACTATCAGTTAATATCTGATTAAGTCGCCGTCGCATTGAAATAGTATGTGTTAGTGTAAAAACTAAATGAATAGGCAAAGACGGCTCTCGGTGAAATTGTAGGTTGGTACAATGGAAGAGAGCAAGAAAACTCATTACAAGGATAACGTGTGTTGCTCCATTGGAGCAGAGGGAGTATCTAAAATCTTGATGTAGGCACAAATGAGCAAGGTAAGGCTATAAATTAGTCTTTGGATAGATAACTATAGTCGTGAGGCTATAGTGGTGTAAACGGGAACTGAAACGGATACCTCGGTGAAAAAGAGGATTATAAGAACCCTATACACTCTCTTAGAATTGTTACAAAGACAGTTCTAGGAGGGAGGGAGTTCCGTATTCTGTCCGTTTCCTAGTTCCCCTAAGGATTATAGGCCTTCGGCGTTGATAGTCAATAGTTTAGACCAAGAATTTGAAAAAAGATAATAAGAAAGGAAGGAGACAAAGTATGGAGGGGCTAGACAGAATATAGTAGGCAAGTATTAGATTGATAAAGTTTCAGAGAGTACATCAAATTCAAATATCCTAAAAAATATATAATAATAGTGTTAGCCGTCCACAGATCTATTAGAGGATTATAAAAAATTTCATTGAATAATATAAAGTAATAAAAAGATTACTTTTGTAAGGTGGGATATTGTGAATAAGGAAGAGTTTAATTCTTTGAGTGTATTTGATCAGGTTAAAACTTTTAATGAACTATTGGAAGGTAGCAGCATCCGTAAAGTTTGTGGCGAAATAGGAATAAGTAAAACTACTGTAAGAGATAGATTTAAAAAGAATGGTTATGTGTTTGATAGTTCTAGCAATAAATATATAAATTTGGGCGGAC
The DNA here is from genome assembly GCF_018918285.1 of Clostridium mobile. Classification (GTDB taxonomy): domain Bacteria; phylum Bacillota; class Clostridia; order Clostridiales; family Clostridiaceae; genus Clostridium_AW; species Clostridium_AW mobile. The sequence goes on along the minus strand of NZ_JAHLQF010000010.1, from coordinate 4,925 downwards.
ATGAAGAAGATAAAAAGAAAGAAATAATAAGTAATAATAAGATTACTTTAGTAAACAAAAAGGAGAAAGAAATTTCTTACAAAAGTAATCTTGAACAAATGTATAATGAAATCTATGAATTAATAGAGCTTAAGGATGATTTAAAAAATTTAATTAAAAAAGAAAAATTAAGAGAAAATATTATAGAGATCCAAGAATTAAAAATAAGAAATTTTGAGGGTGACCTCAAAGTTAAAAGTATAAAAGTTTATGATGAGGTTTTAGAGCTATTTAATGCCTTTGTAGATAATCATAAGGAGTTTAAGCAGCAAGATATTGTTTCACAAGCTTTTTGGGAATTTTTAAATAAATATAAATAATAACTTTGTAGATAAAGATATTTTAAAAAGAATTAATGGAAATGCATTAAAGTTATATATTTTTTTAGGCATTGATTCTAAGAATGAAACAGGGGAATCTTGGTATACACTTGAAAGCATTTCACAATACTTCGGTAAAAGTATAAGAACTATTAGTATATGGATAAAAGAACTCGAAGATATTAATTTATTCTCTCTAAATCGAGTTGTAAAAGCTTAAATTATTAAACTAGACTAAAAGCTACTTAATCATAATATAAAGGCTCTAGATGCATTTAAAGTAAATTTAAATGCATCTAGAGCCTTTATATTATAAAAGAGTAATTATATATCAAAAGATAAAGTTAATAAAAAATATTGAAAGCGAACTAATAATACTTAGTTCGCTTTCAATATTTTTTATTAAACCATTGATATATCTAAGATAAGGTATATTTATTTTTAAAATTTGGTATAAAAACTACTTTATAATACGAACTTTTGATATAATTAATATATAAGTTCGTATATTGGAGTGATTAAAATGATTAATTTAGTTAAAAAAGATGGTGTGATAAAAGCACAGGAAGTCGAACCATTAAAAAATATAAAAGATATAAATAAAATAAAAATATACTTTAGAGGGAAAGAAGATAAAAGGGATTATATTATATTTGTGGTTGGCATAAATATTGGACTTAGAGCAAGTGATCTGCTGCAACTTAAATTAAAAGATGTATTAAATTTAGATGAATCTATTAAAGATAGTGTTATGATCCAGGAGCAGAAGACGAGAAAAATAAGGGAATTTAAATTAAATAAAAGTTGTAAAGAAGCTCTAGAGCCTTATATAAAAGATCTTAATAATGCTGATATGGAAGATTATTTGTTTCCTAGTAGAAAAGGTGGGCATTTAACCGTTAAATCACTACATAAAATCATAAAATCCATTACAAGAGAGTTAAACATAAAAGGGAACTATGGAACTCATACCCTTAGAAAGACCTTTGCATATCATATATACACAAATAACATTCAGGATAATTCAACCATATTACATACCCTACAGAAGATTTTAAACCATTCAACACCATCCATGACATTAAGATATATTGGCATAACTAAAGAGGTTATAAATGACGTTTACGATGGATTAAACTTATAAGCGTAATCTTCTATAGCATCAAAATTTTAATTATATAGAAGTATACTTTAATATTTTTATAGTAAATGTTAAAATAGGATATATATGCATATAAGTTAGCTAAAAAATTATATTTTTAGGGAGATGATTTTAATTTGATATTCTCATTTAAAGAAATATGTATAGTATCTATAATTATAACTCTGTTTATTGACTATTTTTTTATAAAATATATAAAATCAAAAGAATCCATTTTATCTTTACTATTAGGGAATACTCTCACAATAATAGGACTGTTTATTTTTTATTTAGTCTATAATAAAACATTTTATACAAATTATGGAAATGTAATTCCTTATTTTATATCAATTTATGTAATAACAACAGGTTTGTTTTTAAGTATTATTGGTTATATTAAAAATTCTAAGTAAATAAAAAAAGCAGCTTATAAGCTGCTTTTTTTATTTAAAAATTATGATGAATGTCATAGTAATTTCTATATACTCTTGAAGTACCACTAGTACCTCCTAGAGAAAATCCAGCTGCCTCAAAGCCAGCAGATAAGGTGGAGTCAACAGTGGCCTTAACTACTCCTGAAGCCATAAATCTCACGTTCCATCCATTATTTATTATTTGCATGTAAATATCGCCTGCTGGTTCCCAATCGAAATCCCCAGATCCTGATGCAATAACAAATCCTTTGTCCAAAATTTCTTTATATTCGTGGAATGAACCACTAGAATAAAATTTAGCTTTAAATCCATACCTTATCTGGCATTTAGCACCTTTACCATCTACTAATGTTTCAGTTCTACTTATAGTACCGTAGGTGTATGGATCAGAAGCTCTTAAAGATAGACTATCTCTAAGCTTATCTCTATTTTTTACTGTTTCAATAGATTCATTAGTTAATTTAGCTTTTTCAGCATAATACTCATCTTCTGAAATTAGAGTTAATGTTGCTCCACTTTTTGCTAACTCAGATCTAATAGAGCGTAATGAATCTTCTTTTTCCTCTATTGGTGCCGCATAATTTTGAGTCTTTTCATTTGTAGGATTAGCTGCATATGCAGCAGTAGGTATACTTGCAGTCAAACTTAATGCAAGTAGCAATATACCGATATTTTTTTTCATTAATAAAACCCCTTTCATACCATATATATACCCTAAAATAAGAAAAAATAGTTATATTTATATATTTTGGGCTATATATACATTATTCTACATATAAACATAAATCCCTTCTTTTGGAAAGGTTGTATAAGTATAAGTTTAACTAAACTACAGTACGTAGTGTAGGATAAGGGTAGTGAACGCTAAGGAACATATCACAGACAAAGCCTGTAAAATTAATGGTTTAATCAGTGGTAAACTTTGGAAATTAAGAGTTTATAAATGGTTAACTTTTTAACATAAATGATGTTAAAGCTTCATTAGCTATGAAAGGGTTAATGTTACGGAAGAAGAAATGGCTATAGCAAGAAAGCTTTTAAAAGGAGAGATAACAGAAGAAGCTTTAAAGCAGATATGATATAATCTTTTATTTAAAAGTATAGTGTGTTAAACCTTAAAATAAAAAAGTAGGCATAGTCATTTACTGCCTACTTTTATTTAATGATTCAACAATTTCCGATAATCTTTCACTAGCATATTTTATTTTGTACTGATTTAACTTCTTTAGGAATTGTATAACTTCAATTTTACCTTGTAAATATTCTTGACCTATTTCTGCATCCTTTGCATTATCCCATCCTAAGAGCTTTCTTTCTAAATCATCACAATCATATTTTCGTTGGTCGTAATTTGTAAAGCTATCTTTTTTTACATTTTCCTTAGGTTAAATTGGAGCAATTTCATGGTCATACATTATAGCCTTAACTTTTTTTATATTATTATTTTCCTCCAATTCTATTGGTTGTTCAATGATAGTGGCTGATACTTCTTCTTTTGCCACAAAGTACATTTTTACTTTTTTGTTAACCTAATAAGTCTTATTAAGTTATTAATAATTATTATTAAATTAATAGTTAGTAGTCGATAAATGACCTTTTTGTTTTATTCAATATTAATATTGTGATTATAATAGATCATCTAGTGGAAAAGGGCCTATTTTAATATATAGATGGATATTAAAATCAATTAAATTTGATTATGTTTGATATATAAAAATAATTGAAAATTAAATAAAACAATATAAGTTAATATTATATTGTCTTATTCAAAGCATTATAAATCAATACAAATCAAACTATGGAAAGAGAATAAAAATTTATCATTAATATTCCTACCAGGAATAAAACACAAAATTACATTTATTCTTTAAACGTGATTTATTGAAGCATACCAAGTATAATTGGTATGTTTTTTTATATATTTTTTAACAAGAATTGAGCCAACATCAAAAGTAATAAAAAGTAATACATTGAATTACTTTTTATTACTTTTGTAAGTATAGAGCCTAATTTAAGTTTTAGTTAAAATTATTAAGATTTTTTACGCACAGTGATTTAAATAACCAAAGTTTTACTAAACTGAATCAATCGGTATAATAGCAAGCCAGTCAGGTTTCTTCATTACCATTATAAAAGCCTGGTCAGACTAAGAACTGTCAATTCAGCTAGGTGTTTATACCTCTTGTAAGGAAGTTTTGCTTCAGTTAAGTAAAACGTACAGTGGTTATTTGAACCACTGTACGTAGTGCAGGATAAAGAGTTGTTAACAACAACTCATAAACAGTTGTCCCAACTGAATCAAATATGTTAACATATTAGTATATTGATGTTAACTATGTATGCTATACAATTGATATATGAGGTGTATATATGTTAACAAGGAGGTTTTTTTTATGAGTGATACTCATTTTAGAGTAAAAGAAAGTCAACATATAAAAATGAAAGAAATTGCTAAGAAAAAGGGGGTACGTTATGTAAAAGATGTTTATGATGAAGCAATAGAAAATTATATAAGAGAATATACACAAGAGAGCATAGTTAGTGATACTAACTTAGAACTCTATATAAATAATAGAATAACTAAAGCAGAGGATCATCTAGCATCTATGTTAGGAAGAACTGGAATGGATGTTAGTATGGTTTTAATGGGATTAATAATGTTTTTAGAAAAAGCTACTAATTTAACTAGAGAAGAATTATATAGAAAATTGAGAGTAGAAGGAGCTAGATATTTTTCAACATCAATAAAAAATGATAAAGAAAAATAGACACAATTATATTAATGTTTAAGGAGTATTATTAATGATATGTATCTAGAATTAAATTAGAAATATGTATCTTTAAGACTATTAAATTACCACTATGTTAACATAGTGGTTTTACTATTAAGTTGTAAAAGAAAATAATTTCAATATTGATATTTATCGAAATATGGAATAAAATATAGTTAAGTTCAAAATTTAATAGAAAAAAAAGCACTTATCAGTGCTT
>NZ_JAHLQF010000009.1 GCF_018918285.1 Clostridium mobile | reverse complement strand
GCTAGATTCATCCCCGAAGGGATTCCTCTCGCTCGACTTGCATGTGTTAGGCACGCCGCCAGCGTTCGTCCTGAGCCAGGATCAAACTCTCAATTTATAAGTTTAATCATTTGCTCATTTCTTTGATTCTCTTTAGAATCGACTGGTTTCATTCCTCTGTTTAATTTTCAAAGACCACTTATTTAACAGTGTATAAATTATATCGTATAAATTTTGTCTTGTCAACATTTATATTTACATATTTCTTTTATGTTTGTTCTCGTTGACGACATTGACTATTCTATCATAATTATACTTAGTATTATTGTTATAATTAATAATTATACGTATTTATTTTAGTTTTTCTTTAATTTTCTCTTACTTATTTAATATTATTACTAATGATACACTAGAATAAGTTGGTGGTAATTTTTTAATATATAATTTAAACTAATTGTTTCATAATATAATATATAAGATATAAAATATATGTATATGATTTATAGGAGGTGTTTTTATATTGAAAAATATTGGTGTGTTTTTATATTCATTAATATTTATAAATACTTTATCAGTTATAATAATTGTTCTACTAGAAAGAAAACGACCTGAAAAAACTATTGCTTGGCTTCTTGTTATAGTTTTATTGCCTCCTATAGGATTGTTTATGTATATATTCTTAGGAAGGGATTGGAAGATTCACAAACTCAATAAAGATTTTTCACCGAAAATAAAACAATTAATAAACAAGGTAATAAATAAAATAGATGATATGGAATATATACCATTGATTCAACTACTAGTACAAAATAGCGAATCCCCTTTATTTATACATAATGATATAACTATATTTGGAGATGGATTAAAAAAATTTAATAAATTAAAGGAGGAAATTGCTAAAGCAAAACATCACATACATTTAGAATATTATATAGTCAAAAATGATACAATAGGTAATGAAATAAAAGATTTACTCATTAAAAAATCCTTAGAAGGGGTGTCTGTAAAGTTCATTATAGATAGGGTTGGCTCTATAAAACTTGGAAAACAATATATAAATGATATGCTTGACGCTGGAATAAATGTAGTTCAGTACTCTTATTTTTTAGCTCCTTTAGTAAGAAAAATAAATACTCAAATTAATTATAGAAATCACAGAAAAATTGTTGTTATTGATGGTACAGTAGGATTTATTGGCGGTATAAATATAGGAGATGAATATCTAGGAAAAGGTAAATTAGGATACTGGCGTGATACTCACCTAATGATAAAGGGAGATTTTGTTTTAGGTCTTCAAGGGGTTTTTATTGATGACTTTATGACTATTAAAAAGGCTAACGATGATCAAGTAATTTTAGATGAGGATGATTTCTTTTCATATTTTCCTAAAATCCATAAAAAAGACACTAAAATAATGCAATTAATAAAAAGCGGACCTGATTCTCCATATCCATCAATAATGCAAGGTATGCTTAAAATGATAAACATGGCTAAAAAAAATATATATATTACTACACCTTATTTTGTTCCTCCTGAGTCTATTATGGACGCCCTTAAAATATCACTTTTAAGTGGAGTAGACGTTAGAATTTTATTTCCTGGAAAATATGATCATTTTATTGTGTACTATGCTTCGAAAACATATTTAGCTGAATTGATAAAATGTGGTGCTAAGGTTTACCTTTATGATGATAAAAGTTTTATACATGCAAAGGTTATGACCATAGATGGAAAAGTTGCAACAGTAGGAACTGCCAATATGGATATAAGAAGTTATGAATTAAATTATGAAATAAATGCAGTTATATATGATGAACCTGTAACTACACAATTAGACGAGTTATTTTTTGAAGACTTAAAAAATAGTGTAATGTTAACAGAAAAGCAATATGATTCTACTCCTTTTTTAGCTAAATCTATGGAAACTGTCGCAAGACTTTTTTCATCTTTATTATAAATATTTACAAAGTTTATTAAAAGGGAGGTACAAAGAAAACACAGGTTTTCTTTATAAATATGAATATGGATATAGAAAATCAATTAATATCGATTGAAGAAGAAATTAAAAATATATGTGAAAATTATACCGACGACAACATAGGAGGATGGATAACTGGTCACGGCTCTGTACCTTGTGACATATTATTCATCGGGGAGGCCCCTGGTAAAACAGAAGTAGAGGAGAAAACTCCTTTTGTAGGTATGGCAGGAAAAAATTTTGAACACTATTTAAACTTAATAAATATTAAAAGAGAAAATATTAGAGTAACAAACACTTGTTATTTTAGGCCAATAAAAATTAAAGAGTCTGCTAACGGGAGATCTTCCATAAGTAATAGAACACCAAAAACTTCTGAAATATCTCTTTTTAAAGATATATTATATAAGGAAATAAACCTAGTTGATCCTAAGATTATAATAACTTTAGGTAATATTCCATTAAAAACTTTAACAGACTGTAAATCTATAGGTGAGTGTCACGGAAAAATTATTTTTAGTAAAAAAGTAAACAGATATGTTTTTCCAATGTATCATCCATCATCTTTAACTTATAATAGGAGTGAGGATTTCAAACAAAAATATATAGAGGATTGGTATAAACTAAAGGAAGCCTTAGAAACTATATAGCCTAAGGCTTCTTTTCTTATAATATTTCCTTTAGAATTTTAATACATTGATCAATATCCTCACTATTTACCATTGCAGAAAATGAATTTTTATATTTACATGGTATACTCATTTCTCCTGTCTTAATTCCTTGCCCTTCTTTATGAATCAATCCTCCATCGGAAGTTGAATTAGAAACGCCGTATTGGAGATTAATTCCTAGAGCTTTTGCTGATTCATCCAAGATTTCTTTTATTTCTTCATGCATTATAAGGCTCTTATCCATCACTTTTATTAGTGGTCCATTCCCTAGCTTAATACCATCTCCATCTATTATATCTTTAACATCTTCTAAATCTAATACTATACAGTATTCTGGATTTATCTTGTATGCTGCTGCTCTTGCACCTCTTCCCCCAAGTTGCTGTTGTGTAGAGAACACGAAGTATATCTCATTTTCACTATGTGATAATTCCTTTAATAATTTTAAAAGAACATAACATCCTACTCTATTATCTAAGTTAGCTCCTATTATACTATGCTCTTTTGATATGCAAGGACCTACTAAACAAGCAGTATCTCCCTCTTCTACAAATTTTAATACTTCCTCTTTTTCTGTTATTCCAATATCTATAAATAACTCATCTTTATTTATTACCATCTTTCCAATGGTACCATTTTTGAATTTAACTATGCTATGTACTATATCTTTAGATTGGAAATTCCCTATTTTCTCAACTTTTATTAAACCATTATCTTCTATAAAGGAAGCAATAAATCCTATACTATCCATATGAGAGCATACCATTATTTTCTTTTTACCAGTTCCCATATTTACAATCAAATTTCCTAATGAATCTTCAAGTATCTTAAAATTGGTTTCTTTTAATTCTTCCTTTATTATATTTTTAACTCCATCTTCATTTCCACTTACTCCAAAAGCATTTATTAAATCAACCAATAATTTATCCAATTTTTTTCTCCTCCACTATTATAATTTTTTTAAATACTCGATTACCAACCTACAAGTATTATTAAAGTCATCTAAGCTTGCTACGGAAACAGATGAGTGTATATATCTACAAGGCACTGATATAGTTACAACTTTAGCACCTTCCCCAGACATATTAATTGCTCCCCCATCATTTCCTCCTGAAGCACTTTTCCTAAATTGATATGGTATGTTTAGTTCATTAGCAATTTTTATTATTTCTCTAGATAACTCTATATTGAAGAGGCTTGTTTGATCCATTATAGATATAGCTGGCCCTTTACCAATTTCCGTAACTTTCTTGTTATCACTTATATTAGGCATATCTGCACAAATAGTACCTTCCAATACTATTCCTATATCTGGTTTTATTTTATATGACGAAGTATATGCTCCTCTTTCTCCAACTTCTTCTTGGATATTAAATACTCCATATATATCACAGTTATACTTTTCTTTCAAAACTTCTATTAAAACTGAACATCCTATTCTATCATCAAAAGCTTTTCCTTTTACAAGACCATCTCCAAATTTACCAAAGCTTGTACTAAATACAGCATATTCGCCTAAATTTATTATTTTTTTCGTTTCATCTTTTGAATTAGATCCTATGTCTATACAGTAATCTGAGTAGCTCATTACTTTTTCTTTCTCTTCCTTGCTTTGGAGATGAATAGGCTTAATTCCTATTACTCCTGGAATCTTATTCTTACCTATTAATACTACTTTAGCAGGTGGGATTCTGCTATTTATACTTCCTAATGAATAAAACCTTAAAGTTCCATCTTCATTATATCCCGTTATAATAAATCCTACTTCATCCATATGTGCATCTATTATTATTTTAGGCCCATTTCCTTTTTTATGAGCTATTATGTTTCCCATTCTATCAACTATTACTTCGTCTACATATTTTTTTACTTCTTCTTTTATAATATTTCTTACTTCACCCTCATACCCTGAAGCCCCTGAAGCATTACTAAGTTTTTCTAATAGCATAGTAGTTCCTCCAGTTCTATTTCATTTAGTTTCTCAATAAACTTAGCTAGTAATTTCCCAGTATTTTTTATATCTTCAATATTTATAACTTCTACTGAAGTGTGCATATATTTAATTGGAATTGATATAAGTAATGTTGGAATACCTTCGCCTGTAATTTGTATATCCCAAGCATCAGTACCTGTATTTCCAGGCTCTACTTCAATTCCATATGGTATATTATACTCATTGGCTATTTCTATTAATTTTTCTCTTAATTTAACATGTATATTAGGACCTATGCATATAATAGGTCCTTTTCCTAAATGATTTTCTCTTTCTTTATCCCCCAAATTTCCTGAGTCAAAAGTAACATCCACTGCAATTCCAATATCCGGGTTTATTCTATGACTTGCTACTTTTGCTCCTCTATGTCCTACTTCCTCTTGACATGAAGCTACAAAATATACATCAAAATCATGGTTTATGTTTTTTAATTCTTTTGCGCATTCATACATTGCAACTATACCAGCTCTATCATCAATGGCCTTAGAAGTTACATTGTTGTTTAGTAATTCATGAAAACCACCTTTCAATGTAATAAAATCCCCAACTTTTATTATATCTTTTAATTCATCTAATTTATATCCCGTGTCTATTAGTAAATCTTCTATTTTTACAGCTTTCTTTTTTTCATCATCATTCATTAAATGTGGAGGCTTTATTCCTATTATTCCATCTATTTTTACTTTTCCATGAATAACAACCTCTTGTGATACTAAGCTCTTTGGATCAATTCCATTGCTCTTAAATTTTAAAAAACCATTTTTTGAGTATCCAGTAACCATTAAAAATACTTCATCGGCATGGGCCATAATCATTAATTTACCTTTATCATTTCCTTTTTTATTCACATATAAATTATTTAAATTATCTATACTTACTTGTCCAAATTCTTTAAAATTATCTTCTATAATATTATGAATCCATTTTTCCCTACCACTAGGAGCATGTGATTCACATAAAATCTTCAATAAACCCTTACAATCCATATTTAAATCTCCTTTAGTACATAATAAATATATTATATCACATAGGATTAATTTCATAAAAAAAGGCAAATCTAACTTTTACTAAAGTAGATTCACCTTTTACTAACTATTTAATTATATCACTTTCACTTTCAGGTTCTTCAAAATTACAAATACTTCCCTCACAATTTTCTACAATCTCATCTTCCGCTTCTTCAATTTTTTCTACTTCTTCTACTCTCTCACAACAACTGCAAGCATTTTCGTCTTCATCTTCATATTCTTCTGCATCTTGATATTTCTCACTGCCGTCATTGGCTTTATTTTTTATTTCCTCTATTTTTTCTTTAATTTTTTCTATATTCTTATTTGACTCTTCAATACTCTTACATGCTTCCTCTAAATCTACATCTATCATTGCTCCGTTTTTATATTTTTGAAAAATCGTTTCACCAATTTCTTTATACAATTTTTCAATGTTGTTTTTTTCAGATGAAATGTTTAAATTCAACTTAGATGTTTCAACTATTTCACCAGACTTCTTTGCTACTGTTGCGGCCCCATCTCCTACTGTTTTAGCGATTTTTGATAATCCTGATGTTATACTATCTTTTATTTGCATATATTTACCCCCAATTTAATAAATAACTTCCATTAATAATATTATTAATAGTATTGCATAATATTGTTAATATATTATGTATATAAATTGAATTATTTGTAAAGTTTTTTTACATGCAAAAAAACCACCACTATTTAGTGATGGTTTTTGGTGACTCACCGGGGAATCGAACCCCGGACAACCTGATTAAAAGTCAGGTGCTCTACCGACTGAGCTAGTGAATCACATGACCTGGCGACGACCTACTTTCCCACAAGGCCTCCCTTGTAGTATCATCGGCGCATTGAAGCTTAACCGTCGTGTTCGGAATGGGAACGGGTGTTACCTTCAAGCCATTATCACCAGATGCTGTTCCACAGAAATCTTTGATTTCGTTTCGGAACAGTACTTCGCAGCCTTAGCTGCCGAAGTTTCATTGAAAGAAATATTCTTTCAAAATTGCACAAAGCATTTAATTAAGATCAAGCCCTCGACCTATTAGTACTAGTCAGCTGAATGTATTACTACACTTACACCTCTAGCCTATCAACCTTGTGTTCTTCAAGGGGTCTTACTAGCTTACGCTATGGGAAATCTAATCTTGAGGTGGGCTTCACGCTTAGATGCTTTCAGC
>NZ_JAHLQF010000008.1 GCF_018918285.1 Clostridium mobile | reverse complement strand
CATTAAAATTTCATACTTTTCTTCTGCTGTATATTTAGTTCTTCTGGACATAAAAATACTCCCCTTTCTAGTGACAGATTTTTATTTTTTAATCTGTCTACCTCAAGGGGAGCATATCAATATAAAAAAATGACAATAGGTTTTATCCTATTGTCATTTTTTTATAACTTGTCCCATAAGAATATATATAAGGAAGCAACAAGCTTTTTAGGGGGAGATTTAATGAAAAAAATAGGAATTTTAAATCATAAAATATCGTCCGTAATTTCTACAATGGGACATACAGATGCCATAGCTATAGGAGATTGTGGTCTCCCTATACCTAAGGAAACTGAAAGAATAGATTTAGCTCTTATAAAGGATATACCTACTTTTATGCAAACATTAAAAGCTGTACTACTAGAACTACAAGTAGAAGAAGTAGAAATCGCTAATGAAACTAAAAAAGTAAGTCCACAGTTTTATGAAGAGGTAAAAAAAGAATTAGGACAGATAAAAATAAATTTTATTACCCATGAAGAATTAAAAGAAAGGCTTAAGAAGTGCAAAGCTGTTATAAGAACTGGAGAGCAAACACCTTATGCAAATATAATATTAAAATCAGGAGTGATTTTTTAATGGAAGAAAATAAGTTAAAAAAGACCCCTTATTTAGAGATGAAAAGTATTTCTAAACACTTTTCAGGGGTAAAAGCTCTTGAGGATGTAGAAATGAAAGTTTATGAAGGAGAGGTTCTAGCACTTTTAGGGGAGAACGGGGCAGGAAAATCTACTTTGATGAAAATATTGTGTGGTGTATATAAAAAAGATTCAGGAAGCATATTTATTAATGGAGAAGAAGTTCATATAAACGGAATAAAAGATGGAGAAAAATTAGGTATATCTATAATTCATCAGGAATTGAGTTTGCTTCCTAACTTAAAAATATATGAAAACATTTTTTTAGGAAATGAAAAGTGTAAAGGTGTTTTTAATAAACTTGATAAAGATTATATGAAGAAAGAAAGTAAAAATCTCTTATCAACCATAGGGTTCACCCTAGATGTTGATACATTAGTTAAAGATATAAACATCGGGGAAATGCAGATGATAGAAATAATTAAGGCGATTTCAAAAAAATCTAAATTGATTATTATGGATGAGCCTACAACTGCCTTAACAGATGTGGAAACGGAAAGACTGTTTCAGGTTATAAGAAAATTAAAAGCTCAAGAAATTTCTATAATATATATTTCTCATAGATTGGAAGAAATTTTCCAAATATGTGATAGGGTAAATGTGCTAAGAGATGGTAAGTACATAGGAGAGGTTCAAGTAAAAGAGGTTACAAAAGATAAATTAATAGCTATGATGGTTGGAAGAAAATTAGAGGAACAATTTCCTTATAAAAAAGTTGAAAAGGGGGAAGCTCTTCTAAAGGTGGAAGGTTTAAGTTACAAAAACAAAGTAAGAAATGTATCTTTTGAAGTTAGAACAGGAGAGATACTTGGAATAGCAGGTTTAATGGGCTCTGGGAGAACGGAAGTTGCTAAAGCCATATTTGGAGAATATAAAAAGAACAGTGGAGAAATATATGTTGAAGGTAAAAAAGTAAATATAAACTCCACTAAAGATGCAGTAGAAAATGGAATAGCTTATTTATCAGAGGATAGAAAGAAAGAAGGTCTTATATTGAATATGTCAGTGGGGAAAAATATTAGTCTTTGTAATTTGAAAAGATATGAAAATTCCATGAAAAGAATAAATAAGAAAGCGGAAATTAAAGATGTAGAGGATTATATAAAAAAATTGTCAGTAAAAACTCCCTCCTTAGATCAAGTAATTAAAAAATTAAGTGGAGGAAATCAGCAAAAGGCTATAATAGCAAAATGGATTATGATTTCTCCTAAAATACTTATAATCGATGAACCTACCAGGGGAATAGATGTGGGAGCAAAGAAAGAAATATATGAGGTTTTAAATGAGCTTAAAAGTATGGGAAAAGCTATAGTAATGATTTCTTCAGATATGTCTGAAGTATTAGGAATAAGTGATAGGATACTAGTTATGAGTGAAGGAAGATTATCAGGAGAGTTACATAGAGAAGAAGCTACACAGGAAAAGGTTATGAAATATGCAATAAGTGCTGTAAATTAAAAAATACAGTATCTTGTGGAATAAGTACACGGGATATTGGAAGTGAGGAGAAATATAAATGGAAAGTAGTGTAAAGGGTCTTCTTCTAAAATTCAAATCCCTTTTAGGATTAATAGTACTTTGTGTTGTTATTTCCATATTAACACCAAGATTTTTAAGCATATCTAATATAATGAATGTTTTTACTCAGGTTTCTGTTAATGCAATATTAGCAATAGGAATGTCTTTTGTTATTTTAACAGGGGGAATTGATTTATCTGTAGGATCTACATTAGCCATATCAGGAGCAGTTTCTGCTAGTTTAATAAAATCAACAAACAATATATTTTTATCCTTAATAGTAGCTGTAGCCATTGGAGCCACTATAGGCTTAATGAATGGATTAGTGGTTTCAAGAGGGAAGATACAAGCTTTCATAGTAACCCTTGCTACTATGACTATATTTAGAGGAGTTACTGTGGTATATACTAACGGAACCCCTATATCAGGTTTATCAGATGCATTTATGAAAATAGGTAACAAAAAAATAGGTGGATATATTCCAGTACCAGCAATAATAACAGGAATTATACTTTTTATAGCATGGTATATATTAAATGAAACTAGATATGGAAGATATGTATACGCCATAGGGGGAAATGAGGATTCGGCAAGGCTTTCAGGTATAAACACAGATAAAGTTAAAACTTTTGTCTATGTATTATGTGGAATTACAGCGGCAATTAGCGGAGTAATTACTACAAGTAGAGTAGGTTCAGCATCTCCTAATGCAGGGTCAGGTTTTGAGTTAGATGCTATAGCAGCGGTGGTAGTTGGAGGTACAAGCTTAGCAGGAGGAGAGGGGACAGTCATTGGGACTATTATAGGTGCAATGATAATAGGTGTTTTAAATAATGGACTAAATTTAGCTGGAGTATCAGCATACTACCAATCCATAGTAAAGGGATTGGTCATACTTTTAGCAGTTTTGATAGATAGAAAAAGCAAATAATTTATTGTTCAATAAATTATTATTTAAAAGGAGGGACTAGAATGAAGAAAAGAAATTTAAAAATTCTAGCATTGGCTTTGGCAGGAGTTTTAATAACAGCAGGTTTCCTAGGATGTACTAAATCAGAAGATAAAGATAGTGCATCAAAAGGCGAAGAGAGTAAAAAAATAGGTATGGTTATTTCAACTTTAAACAACCCATTCTTTGTAACTATGAAGGAAGGAGCTGAAAAGAAGGCAAAGGAATTAGGATATGAACTCATAGTATTAGATTCCAGAAATGATGGTGCTACAGAAAGATCCAATGTAGAAGACCTAATACAAAAAGGTGCCAAGGTTATAATTGTTAACCCTACAGATAGTGACGCTGTTGGAAATGCAATAAAGGTAGCCAATGATAGTAAAATTCCTGTAGTTACAGTAGACAGAAATGCCAATAGCGGAGAAGTAGCATCTCACATCGCTTCAGATAATGTGGCAGGCGGAAAATTGGCTGCAGAATTCATCATTGAAAAACTAGGTGAAAAAGGAAATGTAGTTGAAATTCAAGGGTTACCAGGAACATCAGCGGCAAGAGATAGGGGAAAGGGATTCCATGATGGGTTATCAGGAAAAGATGGAGTTAAAGTTGTTGCAAGTCAACCAGCGGATTTTGATAGACAAAAAGGTTTAAGCGTAATGGAAAATATAATACAAGCTCATCCTGATTTCCAAGCTGTATTTTGCCATAATGACGAAATGGCATTAGGAGCTGCTAAGGCATTAATAGGAAAAGAGGTAATAGTGGTTGGATTTGATGGAAATGATGATGCTGTAAAAGCAGTAGAAAGTGGAGAAATAGCTGCTACAATAGCTCAGCAACCAGACTTAATGGGAAGTATATCAATAGAAAATGCAGTTAAAATATTAAAGGGTGAAAATGTAGAAAAAGAAATTCCTGTAGAATTAAAGCTTATAAAAAAATAAACATATAAAGCATAATTTTTATTGATGTAATATAGGGGCTGTCTCAAAATAGAAAGTGATTTCTAGAGCGAGATAGCCCCTAGTTTTTAAGCAATATTCAAACGTCTATAGTTATAAACAAAAAGAAAGAGGCTTAGCTTTTTTGTATTTATGTCGATATAATATATATAAAATAGTTAAGAGGTGGTTAGTTTGATAAAAAAAACCTTTAAATATATAGCGGCAGCTATATTAATTACCTGTTCTTTTACTTTTGTAGCATGTGGTAATCAAAAGGCTGACAAGGGTGTTTTTGTGACTAAGTGGGATAATTATTATGAAGGAAGTAACATAAAATTTTACTATGAAGGTGCTGATAATCCAAATCTACAAAAATTAAGAACTAAATATGATTTAGATGAAGTTGTGAAGGATAGTAAAGATGATTTTGAAAAGTCTATAAAACTTATGAATTGGGTTAATAGCAAGATGAAATATAGCAAAAGTAGTTTAAGTACTAAAAAAGACGCATTAACTATACTAAAAGAGGCTGAAAACAACAATACTTTATCAGATAAGGACTTTAATATAGTTTATAGTCAAAGTGCTGCTTCATTAGGGATATTTGCTAGAAGGGGAGAGTTTAGAGTAAAAAATAGCCAAGCTGATGGAGAAGATTCATATTTTAAAGTATGTGAAGTATGGAGTGATAAATATAATAAGTGGATTATGCTAGATGTAGTAAATAATAGTTTTATGGAGAGTAATGGTGTCCCATTAAGTGCTATTGAGGTTTTAAATTCTCAACTAGCAGGGGTTAATACTCAAGGCGTAAAAAATAAAGAAAAGTATATTAAAAAATTAAAACCTTATATGTATTCATATTCAATAGAAATTGATAATAATATATATGGTATGCCAAAGAGCAATTCATTTATTACATATATCAATGGAGAGCAATTACCTGAAATAAGAATAGAAGGAGATATAATAAGACCTACTATATTTGTAAAAAATGACACGCTGTTTAATAAATCGCCTAGAATCATTCAACAGGAGCAAAATGCACAAAAAGATAAAATGCCTACTTTAATATTTTCAAAGAATAATAGCGAAAATAAAAAAGATGGTGATAATGAAATAATTTTGAATGGGGCAGCTTTTATGGATAGTGCAAACATTGAGGGGTATTATATAAGCATTGATAACATGGAGTGGATGGAAGTTAAGAGCTACTTCACTTTCAGCTTAAAAGAGGGCGAAAACAACATAAGATTTTCTTTGGATGGTAAAAAACTAATAAGAGAAGTAATTATAGAGTATAAGAAATAAATTAACATTTTTTTTAGAAAGGAATCGTAGTATAATTAATGAGTAATTAAATGAGAGAGTGAGTGAAGTCTAGTGTTGTTAATATTTAAAGCTATTATTATCGCAATAGTAGAAGGATTAACAGAATTTGTTCCCGTTTCTTCTACTGGACATATGATTCTTGTGGGACATTTAATAGGATTTACAGGTTCCTTTGCTAATTTATTTGAAGTAGTAATCCAATTAGGAGCAATACTCGCTGTAGTAGTTGTATATTGGGACAAACTTTGGAACAGTGTAAAGGGTGTATTTAAACTGAACACCACAGATTTAAGATTTTGGATAAACATAGTAGTAGCTGCTATTCCTGGAGCATTGTTAGGATTTTTATTAGACGATTTTATAGATGCAAAACTATTTAATCCAGTAACAGTAGCTGCAGCCTTATTAGTAGGCGGAATTTTGATGATAATTATTGAAAATAAGTTTAGAAGAAAGAGCATAACTAAATCTGTAGATAGAATAAAATTAAGACAATCTATATTTGTAGGGTTATTTCAATGCTTAGCTCTATGGCCTGGTATGTCAAGATCTGCATCTACAATAATGGGTGGATGGATTGCTGGATTGTCTCCAGTAGTTGCAGCTGAGTTTTCTTTCTTTTTAGCAATACCTATGATGGTAGGAGCTTCAGGATTGAAGTTAATTAAAAGTGGACTAGTTATGTCAAACATGGAGATAATAACCCTTGCAATAGGTTTTGTAGTAGCCTTTATAGTTTCATTAATTGTTATTGAAAAATTTATAAAGTTCCTTCAGAAGAAACCTATGAGAGTTTTTGCTGTATATAGGATTTTAGTAGGAGCGGTACTTTTGATACTATCTATGTTTAAAATTATAACAATATAGTTTTATTAGATATTTAGATAATGTAAAATACAAGAAGAGCTAGGTATGTAGTGAAATAAGGACTTTTTATGGAGCGGTTTTACTACATACTTAGCTCTTTATTTTGACAACATAATAAAGAAGAATTGAGGTTTTTAATAGCCTCAGTTCTTTTTATTTTGTATAGATTGCTAGTTGAATAGGAAGAATAAACTTTGAGAGTTAAGAGATTATTAGTTTTAGTTGGAGCTTATTTATAAGGAATACTTACTTATTAGATCAAGAGATTCTTAGTTTCAGATGGAGTTTGATTAAAAGGAATACTTACTCCAACTGAAGCTTAGAAGAACTTATCCAGGGACGTAGCATCCGTTATGCACAGCATAAGAACTCTAAATCGCTGAAGCTAAAGAGTTCTAATATTTCTCACTTGTAGAAAAGCAGAGAACCAAAATCTTTGATTTTATGTGAGTCGCTTTCACAGAGTGCGATGGGAGTATTACGGATGGTAGTCATCGGATAAAGTTTAAGTAGAACTATAAAGGAGGGAGGTAAATCTATGAACTACTGTGTAGCTATAGATAATTTAATACAAAACAAAACATGGGTTAGAAATGACATAGGTATGGCAAAAGTTCAATTTATAAAATTAATTTCAGAAAAAGAAAAGTTAAAAATATTAATAACTTCTAATAATCTTAAGGGTCCTATATACTCGCTTGTAGAAAACATTATAGCTATGAATGAGCAAGTTACTATTTTCTATGATGGAGAACATTGTGAAGTTTTAAGAGAAGAAGAATACGAAGATTTTAAGGATAATGTTAGAAAAGATGAGTGGAATGTGCTGTTTCGTGGGGATGTTACAAAAGATTTATATGAATTAGGTTTAGTAGAGAAGGAAAAGGGCTTTATAGCTCAAGCTCATAAAGATATAGAACATTCAATTCTTGCAAATGTAAACGTAGAAGCTTCTGAGGAAATTTGCAAGGAATTTGGATTAAAATAAAAAGAAGGCGATTATCACGTCTTCTTTTTTTATAATACTGTGGAATTTATTGTAATAAAACATAGTATATAGTATAAAAACTCTTAAGGAGGAAAGCAAGTGAAAGATAATAAGATATTAGTTAATGGATTGACATCCTCAAGGGAGATTTCTAGAAACTTAAGAAATATTCCATATTCAAAAATAGCTGAAACTAATATCCTTAAACTATCATATATACCATATGAAATTTCCAGGGTATTGAGTGTAGACATGAGTATTAGTTTAAAGATATTTAAAAAAACAAAATCAGATAGGGGGTGTAAGGTAAATATTATAGGTTTTAGAAATATAGATATTAATTATATAGCTGAGAATTCTAACAAAAAAGTTCATGAATTAAACTATAAAATACCATTTTCAGCAGAAATAAAATACCCTTTTAATGATATTAGTGTAAAAAACGTTTATGTACCAATAGATAAGATTTCTGTAAAAGTATTAGATCCAAAACAATTGATTTTAACTTCTAGTGTATATATAGCTCCTTTGATTGGACAATCTTAGAAGGAGCTATAATTTCTTAGCATATACAATTTATAACAAAATCCATTATTGTGCATAAAATAGTATTAAAACTTTAATAGCTTTAAATGAAAGGAGTAAAAAATGAAAGTTAATGACATAGAAATATCAGGGGTTATATCCCAAGATGATTTAAATTATTATAACTTACATTACCCACGTAAAGAAATATGTGAAACTTATGGTATTACGTTTTTAGAGGATAATCCTAGCATTGAAACTCCATTACAAATTTTCTTTGATACAAAAGTAGTAGAAAACAAAATAATATACACTCAAGGAGAGAACAAAATCTTTCTTCATGGTATTATAACAACAAAGTTAGTTTATGTTGCAGATGAGGGGTCTAAACCTATTAACACTATAGAATTTTATAAACACTTTTCATGCATACTACCAACCAATGCTCACAGTAGTGAGTCCATAACTACTAAAGTTTTTATTGAGGATGCTATTGTAACTCAAGAAAGCAGCAGAGGTTTTTATGTTTCCCTTGTATTACTTGTGGGTCCTATTGATACTAGTGATGTTAATAAAGATAAAGAAGTAGAAATTTTACCTAAAAGGGAAAAGCTAAATAAGATTGAAGAGCCTGAAAATATAAGCATACCTGTTAAAAATAGCGACGCAGATATAGAAATTCAATATGATATGAATACTCAGCAACAATATTTTGAATCAAATTGGAAATAACATTAACAAATTTCCATACTCCTTAATATAATACAGTATAAACAATTTATTAAGGAAGTGGTGGTGACTGTAATTGAGTAAAAACAATTATATTGATAGTAAAGATATAAATACAAACGCAGGATTAGCAAGTTTTTATAATGATGAGCGAGCTGTAGCTAGCGGAAATGTACGCTTTGGTGCTTGTGAACTTTGTAGAACTGTTGGATTAGGACCTAGTCTTAATAATATGTCTAGGTTATTAAGAGTAAACGTAAGACTAATGAATGTATGTTATGGAAAAGAATTAACTGTGGGCTGTATTATAACAGATACAGCTGGAAGAGTACTAGCTTATAAATCAGAAACATTTATAGCTACTAGAGAAGACTCTTTAAAAGCAGAAGGAACTATGAGATCTGCTGAAAGTGATGATCTAGTTTATGAGAGCAGAAGTTCTAATTGCGGATGTTCTGGAAGTTGTGGAGATGTAACTAGAGTATTTAATATTATACTTCCTAACAGCGACGTTTGCTCACCATTAGATGTAAATGCAAGAGTAATGGCTAACTACACTTCTCCATGTAACTAAGATTAAGCTTTAAAGTTAAGTTAAGTAATCCTTAGCTTTGGCTGGGGTTTGTCTATATAAATAGTTACTTTGGCCGAAGCTTACAATAACTTATATTCCACCTAAATGAGTCAAAATTTTTGATTTTGTACAAATTCCATACGTCTTTCTAACTAAGAAGTTTCATTGTAAGAAAGTATATAAAATAAAAAAAGAAACTAAATTCAACTTTAAAATTGAATTTAGTTTCCTTTTTTGGTGCCGAAGACCGGAATCGAACCGGTACGGTGTTTTAGCACCGCAGGATTTTAAGTCCTGTGCGTCTGCCAGTTCCGCCACTTCGGCATAAATGTTATCCATATCTTTAGGACAAGATTTATTATAATACGCATATCCCTATTAGTCAACAATTTTTTTGGATATTTTTATAAAAAAAATTCCCTACTAATATATCTATTGATAAAGCTACTAATGATTATATGTTACTAAATATAATTAATATATATAATGTATTTTCAATATGGGGTTGATGCTACTTCTTAATTATAATATATAAAATTCATATATTATAATATACGACACTACGATATATGAAATATGAGTTCAATGACAATAAACAATAGCAAATCAAAGTGATATTGATGTTAATTTATAAAGGATAAATGGCATTGCATTATATACTTGTCCTAGTGTATCAACATGCGAAAAACGAAGAAATATTAAATAATAGTTAGCATTAATGGGATAATATTTTATAATTGTTCTCAATAGCATTATAGCGAAGTTATTATGTGATAGAATAACACATGTCGTCAGGCGAGAGAGCAAAACAAAGCCAAAGAGACGACAAATAAATTTTCAAAAAAATGTTGACAAGATGTTTTCAATATGATAATATCTAAACGTTGGCAAAACAAGTTGAAAATGATCTTTGAAAATTAAACAGAGGAATGAAACCAGTCGATTCTAAAGAGAATCAACGAATGAGCAAATGATTAAACTTATAAATTGAGAGTTTGATCCTGGCTCAGGACGAACGCTGGCGGCGTGCCTAACACATGCAAGTCGAGCGAGAGGAATCCCTTCGGGGATGAATCTAGC
>NZ_JAHLQF010000007.1 GCF_018918285.1 Clostridium mobile | reverse complement strand
GCTGAAAGCATCTAAGCGTGAAGCCCACCTCAAGATTAGATTTCCCATAGCGTAAGCTAGTAAGACCCCTTGAAGAACACAAGGTTGATAGGCTAGAGGTGTAAGTGTAGTAATACATTCAGCTGACTAGTACTAATAGGTCGAGGGCTTGATCTTAATTAAAATGCTTTGTGCAATTTTGAAAGAATTTCTTTCAATGAAACTTCGGCAGCTAAAGCTGCGAAGTACTGTTCCAAAACGAAATCAAAGATTTCTGTGGAACAGTATCTGGTGATAATGGCTTGAAGGTAACACCCGTTCCCATTCCGAACACGACGGTTAAGCTTCAATGCGCCGATGATACTACAAGGGAGGCCTTGTGGGAAAGTAGGTCGTCGCCAGGTTAGTATGGATCTTTAGCTCAGTTGGTTAGAGCAACCGGCTCATAACCGGTTGGTCCGGGGTTCGAGTCCCTGAAGGTCCACCATATGGGGGTATAGCTCAGCTGGGAGAGCACCTGCCTTGCAAGCAGGGGGTCAGGAGTTCGAATCTCCTTATCTCCACCATTATAAAGTCTATGGTTAGTTTAACCATAGACTTTTTTTATTTACAATTTATTAATATGAAATTTATAAATTATATATTAAAATTGTAATATGAGATGTATTTAAATAAAGGAGAATATAAATGAATATAAGTAGAGTAAAGCAGTTTTATCTTTACTTTTTGGATAGAATGGTAAAAGAAGATTATATTTATATATCTAAATATTTAAATGAGTATGAAATTAGTATGTTTAAAAAGTTGTCTAAAGGAGATCAAAAACATTGTGTAAGGGTAGCCTATGAAGTAGAGAATAAATGCAATGAAAATAAAAGTTTAAATAAAGATAGATTAATAAAGATAGCACTCCTCCATGATATAGGAAAAATCAAATGTAAATTAAACATAATAGATAAATCCGTATTAGTATTACTAGATTCTATAACTAGAGGGAATATAAAAAAATATTCAAATATAAAAAAAATCAATACATACTTTAATCATGGGGAAGATGGATATAAAATTTTAAAAGATAAAGAATATGATGAAGGTTTTTTATATATAGTAAGAAACCATCATAATAAGGAATTCAATAATGATGAGTTAGATATAATTAGATTATGTGATGATAATAATTAATTTATAAGGAGGTTGCTATGAATGCAGAAGAAAGAAGACAATATATGATAAACTTATTAGTAAAAAGTTTATCTCCAATTAAGGGACAAAAATTAGCTGAGGAATTAGGGGTAACAAGACAGGTAATAGTAAAAGATATTGCAATACTGCGAGCCAAAGGAACAGATATAATAGCTACTCCAGACGGTTACATTATAAACAAAAATGAAAAAGGTGGATATTTTAAAATATTAGCTCTATGTCATAATTCCAATGAAATAGAAGAAGAATTAAAAACTATTATAAAGTATGGGGGAGTTGTTAAAGATGTTTTAGTAGATCATCCGTTATACGGTGAAATTAAAGCTATGTTAATGATTAAAAATTTATATGATGTAGACAACTTTGTAAAGAAGTTTACAAACTATAAAGCAGAACCATTGCTTATTTTAACTAATGGAGTACATTTACACACAGTATGGACTGAAAAAGAGGATCAAATCAATAAAATAGTTGAAGAACTTAGTGAGAAGGGATATTTACTAGAAGAGTAATAGAGAGGAAAAGAATTATGGAGAAGGTTGCTCTAATAAAATGTGGGTATTATAATGTTAACTTAATAGAAGAAAAAATAAGAGAGGGTTTTAAGTTATTAGGAGGAGAAAAATTTTTAAGAAAACTTATTCCATACAATAGTAAAGTTTTATTAAAGCCAAACTTATTAAATATTGAAAAACCAGGTTCTATTGCTGTAACTCATTATGCAGTTTTTGAAGCTGTTATTAGGGTGTTAAAGGACTATTCTAGTGATATTACATTTGGAGATTCTCCAGGATTTGGAGACTCAAGAAAAGCTGCTGAAAGATCAGGATTAATAGATGTAGCGTCAAAATATGATGTAAAGTTTGATGGATTTAGTGATTCAATTCATGTAAGATTAGAAGATTCTATACTATGTAAATCATGGAATGTAGCAAAGGCAGCTTATGAAGCAGATGTTGTTATTACATTACCAAAGCTTAAAACCCATGGTATGGCTTTTTACACAGGTGCAATAAAAAATCAATTTGGATGCGTTCCAGGTACTCAAAAGGCTACTTGGCATACAAGAATGCCAGATGCTAATAATTTTTGTAAAATGTTATTAGATTTAAATACCCTTATAGGCACAGACTTTGCAATTTTAGATGGTATAGTTGCTATGCAAGGAAATGGTCCTAAGAGTGGAGAGCCATATAAATTAAATACATTAATAATGGGGGAGAGCCTAACAGCAGTGGATTCTGTAGCTGTAAGGCTTATAGGTTATGACAATCCTTTAGATATTCCAGTATTGAAGGAAGCAAAGGACTATAATTGGGGACCAGTTTTACCTAATGAAATTGAAGTTCTTGGAGAAAAAATTGAAGATTTAAAAGTAGATGATTTTAAATTATGTAGAAAAGCTGGAAACTTCTATTTCGTAAGTCCAGTAGTAAATAATTTCTTGAGGGGAATGATAGCTCCTTACCCATCATTAATAGAAAACAAATGTATAGGATGTAAGAGATGTAAGGAAGTTTGTCCTGAAAATCCTAAAGCTATAAATATGATTAAAGATAGCAATACACTAATGCCTGAATGGGATATGACAAAATGTATAAGATGTTTTTGCTGTCAAGAACTGTGTCCAGAAGGAGCTATAGAATTAAAATATAATACTTTAGGTAGAATATTAGGAATGAGTAGAAGGTGAAATATTTGAAAAAAAGTGTTTTATTCATAATTTTTATTAGTATTATAACTATAAGTATGTTATTTATAAATACAATAGTTGAATTTTTGATAAACATACAATGGTATAAAGAAGTATCGTATTTAGCAGTTTATTTTACTAAAATTAATGCACTAATAAAGCTAATGATACCATCATTTATAATTATTTTTATTTTCGTATATGTATATTATAATATAATAACTAAAAATAAGATTGAATTTAAGAAGATATTTAATAATAAAATTTTACTATGTATTAATAGTTTAATTTCAATAACTGTTGCATATCTATTTTCTAGTGAATATTGGTATTATATTTTGCAATTTAACAATTCAGTAAATTTTA
Organism: Clostridium mobile; assembly: GCF_018918285.1. Taxonomy (GTDB): domain Bacteria; phylum Bacillota; class Clostridia; order Clostridiales; family Clostridiaceae; genus Clostridium_AW; species Clostridium_AW mobile. The sequence goes on along the minus strand of NZ_JAHLQF010000007.1, from coordinate 37,554 downwards.
ATTTAACAGATCCAATATTTAATAAAGATATAGCATTTTATATATTTAAATTACCTCTTATAGAATCTATATATAACGCTTTAATAGGACTACTAGTATTTTTAGTATTAACAACATTTATTATGTATTTAGCATTATCTATAAAAGATAATGTACAACGTGGTGGCTTAAGGGAAATATTATCTAATTTTAAGGAAGAAAAAAGTAGAATTACAATTCTAGCAGGAAGACAGTTAGCAGTAATTTCATCTTTAATATTAATAATATTAGCACTTGGCTTCTTCATAAAAAGCTGGAATTTAGTTTATAGTCCTAGGGGAGGAGCAACTGGAGCTAGCTATACAGATGTGAAAGTGACATTATTGTTTTATAGGATAATAATAGTATTATGTATAGTTTCAGCCATTGTAGCTTTTTTTAGTATTACAAGAAAAAAAATTAAACCTATAATAATTTGTTTATGTGGTATTTTTTTACTTACTGCTATTGAAGGAGTAGCTTCAAATTTAGTTCAAAATTTCATAGTTAAATCTAATGAAAAAAAGTTAGAAGAGCCATATATTAAACATAATATTGCTTATACAAGAAAAGCGTTTAATATTGATGATATACAGGAGATAGACTTTGATGTAAAGAATAACTTAACCATTAGTGATATAAAAAATAATAAAGATATAATAGATAATATTAGGATTAATTCATTTGAACCAGCTTTAGAGTTTTACAATCAATATCAAACTATTAGGCCATATTATATATTCAATGATATGGATATAGATAGATATAATATTAATGATAAATACACTCAGGTTTTTATAGCTCCTAGGGAATTAAATCTTGAAAATATTGATCCTAATACATGGCAAAATAGACATTTAATATATACCCACGGATATGGAGTTGCTGCAAGCAAAGTTAATTCCGTTACGCAAGAGGGACAGCCTGATTTTTTAATTAAAGATATACCAGAAGAAAATAATACAGATATTGTTTTAAAAAATTCTAGAATTTATTTTGGTGAAAAGACTAATGATTATGCTATTGTTAATACCAATTTAAAAGAATTTGATTATCCTAAAGGTGGAGATAATAAAATAAATCAGTATGATGGTAAATCTGGTATAAGAATGACATTATTCAACAAAGTTTTATTTGCTATAAAAGAGAAAAATTTAAACTTTATTCTTTCAAGAGATATAACTAGAGATAGTAAAATACTAATAAATAGAAATATAATTGAAAGAGTAAATAAGATAGCACCATTTTTGGTATATGATAAAGATCCATATGTAGTTATACACGATGAAAAATTATATTGGATAATAGATGCATATACTGTGTCAAATAGATATCCTTATTCCCAATCATATAATAATATTAATTATATAAGAAATTCTGTAAAGGTAGTAATAGATGCTAGTGAAGGAGATATGGATTTCTATATAGTAGATAAAGATGATCCTATAATAATGAGCTATTCAAAGATTTTTAAAAATTTATTTAAGGATTTAAGTAGTATGCCACAAGGATTAAAAGATCATATAAAATATCCAGAAGATATTTTTAAAATACAATGTAGTGTACTGGAGAAATACCACATGACAGATCCTATAGCATTTTTAAATGGAGATGATTTGTGGGAAGTATCGAAAAATGAAAAACTAGTACAAACTAAAGAGGCTGTAGATGAATCGCCTTATGTAGTTATGAGATTACCAGGAGAAAAAAGTAATGAGATGGTAGTATTAGAATATTTTAATATGAAAAGTAGAAATACTATGTCTTCAATATTTGGAGCAAGAATGGATGGAGATAACTACGGAAAGTTAATAATGTATAAAATGCCTTCTCATAAGACTATATATAGCCCATATTTCTTCAATCAAAAGCTAAAACAGGATCCATCTATTTCAAAAGAGATAGCTCTTTGGAATACTAGTATTTCAGAGGTTATATTTGGAGATACAATAATAGTTCCATTAAATAATTCTTTATTATATGTTGAGTCTATGTATTTAAGAGCTAGCGGCAAAAATAGTGCTCCAGAAGTAAAAAGAATAATATTATCTTATGATGATAGAGTTGTAATAGCAGAAAATCTTGATTTAGCTATAAAACAAATGTTTGATATAGATGAAAAAGAAAATAATAAGGGAAAAGAAAATAATAATGAAGAAAATAATAAAGATTTTCAAAGTATAAAAGCTGCAAAGGATGCCTATGAAAAAGCTATAGAAGCTCAGAAAAATGGGGATTGGGCTAAATATGGAGAATATATAAAATCATTAGGAGATATACTTAACACTTTAAGTAAATAATAAAAGGCTAAACAGATAGTTTATCAATCTATCTGTTTAACTTTTTTGTTATATTTAAAAGGATTTTTAGAAAAAATGTTGAATGATACTTTTATAACGTATTTTTGTGAGGTATATTATGAATAGTGAAGATAAAAGAGTAATTGTAAATAAAAAACTAAAAAATAGTATATATATTAGCACAGACTCTTTTAATATAATTAATTTTCCAAATTCTATTAAAGATAATATATGCAAAAGTTTATTAAAAAAAGAAAAAGTTATAATATTTACAGATGAACTTTTATATAAGGATTTGGAAAAAATATTTTTATCTTCATATGATTTAATTATAAGTAGCATAAATAACGAAAAATTAGATATAAAATTATATGATTCTTTAAATTTTAATGTAAATTCTATAGACTTATTAGAAATATTAAAATATACCGCTAAAACAAAAGATAAAGTTACTATTTTATGGGATTTTAGAAACTACGCAAGGAGAATTGGTGATTTAGACGAATTAATAAAATGTGTAAGTAATATTATTTCCTACTCTAATGCAAAGGTTAAAAATATAGTTTTTATTAGTAATTATAAATATAATGTTAATTCATTAAAAGAATTATGTTTAATATTAGATACTATGATTATATTCGATAAAAATAAAGAACTTTACTTTCAATGTGATGAAGAAATAGATAGTATTTTATGTTTGTTAAATTCTAATGCAGAACTAAAATATCAAAATAATAATTTAGTTATGTTTAATGATATATTTTCCAATGTGCCTAAGACTTTAGATAAGGATACCTTTAAAAATATAATAATCAATAATTTAAAAGATGTTTGTGATATTGATTTCTGTATAATATATACTTCAGATAAAATGAGAGAAAATATTGTTGGATTAGACAGTAGTTTTGGAATAACTAAAAGACACCAATATCATATGATAAACAATAGAAAATTTATAAGTTTTCAAAAGAATACAAATGAAAAAATAATTAATAAAGGTTCTAATTCTTTTATAGATATTTCAGAATCAGATAATATTGATATGGAGCAAGCAATAAAAGAGATAGCTATAAGTAGCTGTTTAGGAGTTTATGTAGATAGTTACGAAAATATAAAAGGTGTTATTTGGGTTGGAAGATATGAAAGGGATAAAAAAATATTAAAAGAAGATATAAATTATATAGCGCCATTATGTAAAACTGTATTTCACTTAATATATGAGCAAAATAAATATTGTGAATTGCAAAATAAATTTATAGAGAGTGAGAAACTAAGAGCTATGGGAGAAATGGCAGCAGGTATAGCTCATGATATCAATAACGTTTTAACACCTATAGTTGGATCTATTCAATTGTTAAGAGACAGTAATATAAACGACAAAAGTATAATGAAACATTTAAAAATAATTGAAATATGTGCATATGATGGCATGAACATAGCTAACAAAGTAAATAGATTTACAAGAAAAAACATAAAAAATAAATTAGAATTATTTTTTATAGATGATATTTTGACAGATGCAATTGATTTGACTAAGAATAAATGGCTAACAGAAAGCAATTTAAATGGAATATATATAGAAGTAATATTTAATTTAAAATCTAAAGCTAAAGTAAAAGGTAATGCTACTGAATTAAGAGAAGTATTTGTAAATATAATTAGAAATGCAATAGATTCAATTGATGGCGGGGGTAAAATAGAAATAATTACCCAGGAAATTAATGACAAAGTATGTATTAAAATTAAAGACAATGGGATGGGAATGAATGAAGAAGTTGTAAAAAGGGTGTTCGAACCATTCTTCACTACAAAAGGAAATAAAGGTTCTGGTTTAGGATTAAGTCTCTCTTATAAAATAATTCAGGAGCATGGTGGAGAAATAAAAATTGATAGTAAGGAAAAAATAGGGACATGTTTTAATATTAAATTACCTATTTGCAATGATACGGATTTAGTAGAAGAAAAAATGTACGAGGAAAAAATTGAATTTAAGGGTAATATTCTTATTATAGATGATCAAAGTCAAATAAGAAGTGTTATATCAGATATGATTAAATCCATAGTTGATTGTAGAATAAAAAGTTGTGGAAATGAAAATATTGAGGAAGAATTAAAAAGAAGAAAATATGATATAATAATTTGTGACTTTTCAATGCTTGGAATGAATGGAGTGCAAATATCTAATATTGCTAAAAAGATTAATAAAGATGTGTTTTTTTGTTTAATGACTGGCTGGTTAGGGAATTTTGATATGGATATGACTGAAAATGTTGATTTAGTATTAACTAAACCAATTGATAAAGAAAAATTAAAACAAATATTTATGAAATATAAAAATAAGATAACCACTTAGTATATATAATTTATATTTTATACTGAAGGGAAGGAAGTTTATGGATTATGATGTGCTAATATTAGGTGGTGGTATAATAGGCTGTGCTGTAGCCTATGAATTATCAAAGTATAGCTTAAATATAGCATTAATAGAAAAAGATTATGATATAGCCGATGATGTGGCTTTAATTAATTCAGCAGTGGTTTACGATGGTGTAGAGTGTGACGATACTTTAATGGCTAAACTTGAAATGATGGGAAATGAAATGTTTGATGAACTTTCATCGAAGATAAATGTTCCTTTTAAAAGACAAGGTTCTTTAATTATAGCTGAAGATGAAAAAAGCGAAGATATGATAAATAAAATGTATGAAAGAGCTTTAGAAAGAGGAATAAAAAATATAACTTTATTACAAAGTAATGAAGTATATGAATTAGAACCAAATTTAAGTGTTAAAGTATCAAAAGCTTTATATTCTAAAAATACAGGAGTAATATGTCCATATGATCTAGCTATAGCATATGGAGAAATAGCTTTTGATAATGGAGTTAATTTTAGATTAGAGGAAGAAGTAGTAGATATTCAAAAAATAACTAAAGGATTTAGAGTAATAACTAATAAAAATAAATTTACATGTAAAATGGTTATTAATACAACTCCAGGTCAAAATTATAGTATTGATACTTCAGAAAAAATATATAAGGAAAAAAGAAATTTAAGTTTCTTTCTTTTAGAGAAAGATTGTAAGGTGAATTATAATAATATAGTGTTCACTATTAAAGATTCTGAAGAGACTGTGCGTATAATTCCCACAGTTCAAGGAAACATTATACTAGCTTTAAATACTGAGAAACCAGTGGGATATGAATATACATTAAAGAATTTTAATAATTTAATGGGAGAAATAGATGAAAATAAAATAAATGCTTTTTATCAATGGCCTCATTATAAAGATACTATAATAATAGATGAAAGTTTAATAGATAAAGGTTATATTAAAGTTGTAGGAAAGCATTATGGTCAGGTAACGATGACTCCTTCTATAGCAAAAATGGTTTGTGAAACTATTGTAAGCAATATTAATTGTGTATTGAAAAAAGACTTTGTAGGGAAAAGAAGAGAAGTTTATAAGTTTAGTCAGCTTTCTAATGAAGAGAGAAATCAAATTATCAAAATGAATAAAAAATATGCGAATATAGTATGCATTTGCAAGAATATTACAGAGGGTGAAATAGTAGATGCAATTAGAAGACCTTTAGGAGCTCGTACAGTTGAAGGAATAAAAAGAAGAACTGGAGTAACCTTTGGAAGCTGTAAAGGATCTGAATGTTTTAGCAAAATTGTTTCTATTTTAGCTAGAGAAACAAATAAAAAACCTACTGATATAGTAAATGACTCAAAAAATTCAAATATACTCAAGTCTAGAATTAAAGAATTTCAATATGAGTAGCTTGGAAGGGTGTATTTTTAATGAGTAAAGATTTTATATGTAATGGTTGCAATGATAAGTGCGTTATAAATATGCAATGGGATGATGAAGATACCTTTGAAATAAGCGGAAATAAATGCAATGATGGCATTTATTATGCTAATGAAGAAAGAAAAAATAACAAAGACATATTTACTACTTTGGTTAGAATAAAAGGGGCAGATTGCAATGTGGTTCCAGTTAAAAGTAGTAAAACAATAGATAAAAAACTGTGGATAGATTGCTCTAAAGCTTTGAGTATGTTGTATGTAGGTGCACCTGTAAAAATTGGAGATATAGTATGCCATAACCTTTTAAACACAGGTGTAGATATATTATGTACAAGAAACATAGATAAGGCAATCAGTTATGATAAAGAATAAATATTAGAAGTTGACATATATAGTATATATACATCCAAAACACGTAGCATATAGTGCATGTTTTAGATTTGAAGCGGTACTTCAGGGGCTAGATTTACCATATAGGGTATTAAAGATATGCGAAGGTGATTTAGGCTTTACTGCAGCATTTAAACACTATATAGAAGTTATAAAATAAGGCCAAATGAATAAAGGTAAATTAAGATGTCCTTATTTTACCTTTATTTAATAAAAAAATTTTAAAATACTGTTGACATAACTCTAAATCACTGATATAATTTATTTTGTCATGAGATACGGAAAGATGGTCGAGTTGGTTTAAGGCACCGGTCTTGAAAACCGGCGTGCGGGTGACCGCACCCAGGGTTCGAATCCCTGTCTTTCCGCCATTTTTTTATTTATAAAGTAAATTTGGACATGGAGAAATACTCAAGTGGCCGAAGAGGCGCCCCTGCTAAGGGCGTAGGTCGGGAAACCGGCGCGAGGGTTCAAATCCCTCTTTCTCCGCCAAAGCATCTAGTTAACTAGATGCTTTTTACTTTTATAGGAATTAAACTAATTGATTTTTTTATAAATATATGTTAATATATTAGTGTTAAGTATGCGTCGGTAGCTCAGTTGGATAGAGTAGCTGGCTACGAACCAGTTGGTCGGGGGTTCGAATCCTCTCCGACGCACCAAAAAACACCAAGGCTTGAAGTAATTCAATTCTTGGTGTTTTTCTATTTTAAAGTAGAATCTATTTAAATACCTTAATACGATCTTCTAATGGTTGGAACTGTTTTTCATCTGGCTGTGCTGTTGGTTTTCCAAATGGCATTTGTGCAATTAGCTTCCAGTTGTCCGGTATGTTCCATTCTTTTTTTACATCAGTTTCAATAAGCTCATTATAATGTTGCAATGATGCTCCAAATTCATCAATTTCTAAAGCAGTCCAAATAACAAATTGATGCATTCCACTTGCTTGCTGAGACCAAATTGGGAAGTTATCTTTATAGAGAGCAAATTGTTGTTGAAGAGATTCTACTACATTATTATCTTCAAAGAACAAAACTGTACCATACCCACTACGGAATGAATTTATTTTATCTTCAGTAGGACTAAACTTGTCTGCGGGTACAACCTTTCTCAAAGCCTCTTTCGTAATATCCCATAATTTATCATGGTGTTTTCCTAATAATAAAACTACCCTTGCACTTTGTGAATTAAATGCAGATGGGGTATGCTTCACAGCATGGTCTATGATTTCTTTAATTCTATCGTCTGGAACCACAGCCTCCTTGCTAATTCCATAAAATGTACGTCTATCTGCTACAGCAGTAAAAAAATCTTTTGACATTTAATCATTCCTCCAATTTATATAAAATATTAATCTTGTTTATTCATTTCTAAAATTAAAATATGAGAAGTCTCTTTTGCTTTGATTAAAATATCTTCTTCAACTATTTCCAATCCATCTCTATCATCTAACTGGATATCATTTATTATAGATATTCCCTCTATTTGAACTAAATATGCCTGTCTTCCTGTATTAATTAGAAAACTAATCTCTTTTCCTTGTTCAAGTTCTAAGGAATAAATATTTATATCTTGGTTTATTTTTATTAGTGCATTTCCATCTTTACTTGAAACCATATGAAGCCATTTATTCTGTCTATCAGTCCAATTAAATCTATAGTCTCCATAGCTAGGTTTGTATCCTTGTTTATTAGGGAAAATCCATATCTGTAAAAGTCTCAATGTATCTTTTCCAAGGTTATGCTCACTATGGTAAACCCCTGTTCCTGCACTCATGTATTGAACATGACCACGTGTTATAGTGTTTTTATTACCCATGCTATCTCCATGTGTAAGCTCACCATTAACTACATAGGATATTATCTCCATATCTCTATGAGGATGAGTATCAAATCCAGTGTTAGATTCAATTAAGTCATCATTTATAACTCTTAAAACCCCAAAGTTTATATTATCTGGATTGTAATACTCAGCAAAAGAAAAGTGGAATTTACTTCTTAACCATCCAAGATTGCTACTACCCATATTTTTACTTTCTATCTTTCTTAACATTCTACATCTCTCCTTTTGATTATTACTTATAACTTTAACTTAAAATATAAATAAATTTTTCTATAGAATTTATCTCATTAACTTACAAATAGTTATTATAGCTAATTATTAAAGTTAGTTATTTTTAGTAACTAAATTTAAATTTATTATTACATATATATTATAATTAGTCAAGAATCTTTTGATACATATTTACAGGTGTTTTCAAACTTTCATTTTTACATAGATAAAAATATAAAGAACCTCCTAACATTAGGAGATTCTTTCTCAAATTCTTTATATTATCTTAATTAATTCCATTTTTCTGCCCATTTTTGAATTTCGTCCATAACAGTTTGAAGCTCACGACCTTTTTCTGTAAGCTCATATTCTATACGTACAGGAGTTTCTGGATAAACTTTTCTAATGATAATGCCTTCATTTTCTAATTCCTTAAATCTTTCTGTAAGCATACGAGCACTCATATTAGGAATTGATTCTGCTATATCAGAAAATCGCTTTTGTCCATTCAATAATGTTCTTATAATTAATCCAGTCCATCTCTTTCCCAATAATTCAAAAGCGTTTTCAAATTTGGGGCACATATGATATTTTTCCATGTCTAATCACCACCTGTTATTATTCTATCATACTTACTTTATTAAAGTAAGTAACTTATTATATAATACCAATTTATAGATATTTTTCCTTTTTAAATGAAATTATGATATTCATTTTAAAGATTAAATGAATAAATATTGATTAATAAAAATATTTATTCTATGTCAAAAAAATCTAATATAAACTTCATTAATGAATGATAAAAAACAAATATGATTCAATAATCTGAAAATAATAAATTGAAAAATTTTTCTTGATTAATGGTAACACATAGCGTATAATTTGAATAAATTATGAACAAGTGTATGCGCAAAGCAATCATATGTATTTATATGTCTATAAAATGAAGTATTTAGTTAATTAAAATTCATTTTATAAATTTGTTTGCATATATATAAATAAAAAAATATGAATATTTAATTAATTTAAATGAATAATTATAAAATATAATTATAGATCTCATGTGAATATTTTAAGAGGGGGTTAATTTATGAAAAAAAGAATATTATCTATATTGCTATCTGGGGCGATGGCAATAAGTGTAGTAGGTTGTGGCAGTAAAACAAGTAGCACACCTGCGAATACACCTGATAAATCAAATTTTAAAATAGGTGTTATTACAGGAACCGTTTCTCAAGGAGAAGAGGAATACAGAGCAGCTGAAAACATGAAGAAAGAATATGGGGATATGATAGTTCTTCAAACTTATCCAGATAATTTTTCAAAGGAACAGGAAACTACTATAGCTAATACGTTAAGTTTAGCATCAGACCCAGAAGTGAAGGCTATAGTTTTCGTACAGGCTGTTCCTGGCGCTGCGGCAGCGATAGATAAGGTAAAGGAAAAAAGGGATGACATCTTATTTATTGCTGGAGTTCCAGGGGAAGACCCATCAATAATAGCTTCAAAGGCAGATGTAGTTTTACAGGCAGATGAGTTAGGAATGGGAACGGCAATAATAAAACAAGCTAAGAAACAAGGAGCTAAAACTTTTGTTCACTACTCTTTCCCAAGACATATGTCTTATCAATTATTAGCGATGAGAAGAGATATATTAAAAAAGACTTGTGAAGAAGAAGGAATTAAATTTGTAGATGCTACTGCACCAGACCCAACTGGAGATGCTGGAGTTCCAGGAGCTCAACAGTTTATCTTAGAAGACATTCCAAGAAAAGTTAAAGAGTTAGGGAAAGATACATCATTTTTTAGTACAAACTGCTCTATGCAAGAACCTTTAATTAAAGCAGTACTACAAGAAGGAGCTATATTATCACAACAATGTTGTCCATCACCTTATCATGGATATCCAGGTGCCCTGGGAATACAAATACCAGAGGATAAAAAAGGTGATTTAAATTATGTTATAGAAGAGACAAAGAAAAAGGTTGCAGAAATGAATGGAACAGGAAGATTATCTACTTGGCCGGTACCTGTTAATATGTTATTTGTTCAAGCTGGCGTTGAATATGCTAAAGCTTACTTAGAAGGTGATATAAAAGAAAAAAATGATAAGGCTAAATTAGAGGAGATATGTAAAAAGGTGGCTGGAAAGCCAATACAAATAAATACTTTCAAAGATGAAAAAACTAACCAGACTTTAGATAATTTCTATGTAGTTCTATCGGATTACATTGATTTTTAATAAAATAATACAGGTTGCTTATAAGAGCAACCTTGTTTTTTAATTATATACTTTCTTTTGAAAATTTGTAGAGGAGGTTAATTAATTGAGTGGAGAAGAATATGTTCTAAGAATGGAAGATATAAAAAAAGATTATTTTGGAAACAAAGTTTTAAAAGGAGTAAATTTAAAGATAAAGCCAGGTGAAATTCATGCATTATTAGGGGAAAATGGAGCGGGAAAATCTACTTTAATGAATATACTTTTTGGGATGCCAGTGATTCACTCTACTGGAGGATATGAAGGGGAGATATTTATTGGAGATGAGAAAGTAAAGTTAAAATCCCCTAAAGAAGCTATGGAAAAAGGCATAGGTATGGTACATCAAGAATTTATGCTCATACCAGGTTTTAGTATTACAGAAAATATAAAACTTAATAGGGAACTTACTAAAAATAACTTAATAAGCAAATTGTTTGGTAAAAGCCTTAAGACTTTAGATTTTGATGAAATGAATAAGGATTCAAGAGAGGCTCTTAAAATAACAGGATTAAATATAGAAGAATTTATAAAAGTAGAAGGACTTCCAGTAGGTTATATGCAATTTATTGAAATTGCCAGGGAAATAGATAAAAAAAATATAAAACTCATGGTTTTTGATGAACCAACAGCGGTTCTTACAGAAAGCGAAGCAGATAAACTTATGGAGGCTATGAAAAATATAGCAAACTCTGGTATAGCAATAATTTTTATTACCCATAGATTAGATGAAGTTATGGCAGTGTGTGATAATATAACCATATTAAGAGATGGGGAGTTAGTATCTAGTAAAAAGGTTGAGGAAACTAATGTTATAGAACTTGCACAATTAATGGTAGGAAGAAGTATTGAGAGAATAGTAAAAGATAATGAAAAAGAAATAAATAATCAAGAAGTTATTATGAACATTAGAAGTTTAAAGGTAAATATGCCTGGAGAAAAAGTTAAAGAGGTCAATTTAGATATTAGGAAAGGTGAGATACTAGGGATAGGAGGATTAGCAGGACAAGGAAAAATAGGAATAGCTAATGGAATTATGGGACTTTTCCAAGCAGAAGGAGAAGTGTTTTTTGAAAACAAACCTTTAAAATTAAATAATCCAAGAGAAGTCTTAAAAAATAAAATTGCATTTGTATCAGAGGATAGAAGAGGAGTAGGACTTTTATTAGATAAGTCTATAGAATTGAATATAGCATTAACAGCAATAGAAATAAATAGTGAGTTTGTAAAGAGTTTTGGACTATTTAATCAAATTGATAGTAGTAAAATTAGAGCTCATGCGTTAAATCTAATTAAGGATTTAGATATAAGATGCACGGGGCCTCAACAAATCACAAGAAGATTAAGTGGAGGAAATCAACAAAAGGTATGCATTGCTAGAGCACTTACTATGAATCCTAAGATATTATTTGTTTCAGAACCAACCAGAGGTATAGATATAGGAGCTAAGAAATTAGTACTTGAATTATTAGTTAAACTAAGTAATGACCTTGGAATGACGGTGGTAATAACCTCAAGCGAGCTAGCAGAGCTTAGATCAATTTGTGATAGAATTGCAATCGTATCAGAAGGGAAGATTGCAGGTATTCTGAAACCTGAGGATAGTGATGTAGACTTTGGATTGCTTATGTCAGGAAGTAAAAATGTACAAGAAAGGGAGGAGGTTTTATAATGAAAAATAGAATTAAGCATTTAATAGATAAAATAGGTTTACCAAGAATTATAATTATAACTTTCTTTTTATTTTTATGTGTTTTATCTTTGATGCTTAAACTTTCCCTCCAAGATTTGATTTCAGACACTCTAGTAAGAGTTGGAATGAATGGTATATTAGTTCTTGCCATGGTACCAGGCATACTTTGCGGAATAGGGCTTAACTTTGGTTTACCTTTAGGTATTTTAGCTGGACTTATCGGAGGATTAATAAGTATAGAAATGAATTTAAGAGGCTTTACAGCCTTATTTGTAGCTATATTAATATCTATCCCAATATCGGCTATAGTAGGATATTTGTATGCTTTGCTTTTAAATAAAGTAAAAGGATCAGAGATGATGGTATCCACTTATGCAGGTTTCTCAGCAGTATCTTTAATGTGCATAGGATGGCTCTTATTTCCCTTCCAAAGTGCTGAGTTAAAATGGCCTATTGGAAAAGGATTAAGAACTACTATAACACTTACGGATAGATACGATAAGCAATTAGACAAATTTCTTTCCTTTAAATTAGCTGGAGTAAAATTTCCTACAGGGCTTATATTAATGTTTTTATTCTGCTGCTTATTGATGTGGTTGATTTTGAGAAGTAAAAAAGGTGTATCTATGATAGCGGCAGGAAGTAATTCTAATTTTGCACAAGCTTCAGGTATAAATGTAGATAAGTCTAGAATATTTGGAACCATGTTATCAACAATTTTTGGAGCAGTCGGAATTATAGTATATGCTCAAAGCTATGGATTTTACCAGCTTTACCAAGCTCCAATGATGATGGGATTTGCAGCTGTTGCAGCAATACTCATTGGTGGAGCTTCGGCTGCTAATGCTAAAATATCACATGTTGTTATAGGAACTATTTTATTCCAAGGCCTACTGACAATGGGACTTCCTGTTGCCAATAAAATAGTTACAGAGGGTAATTTAGCAGAAGTAGTAAGGATAATATTGAGTAATGGTATAATTCTATATGCTCTAACTAAGGTAGGAGGAGGGGATATAGGTGAATAGTGATTTATTAAAAAAAGTTAAAAAGGGTTTATTTGATAATATAGTTACTATATTATTTGTTGTATTATGTTTAGTAGGAATTAAACTTTCAGGCCAACCTCTTTCCTTTGTATTAGATGAGTTGATGGCAAGAGTAGCTAGGAATTCATTTTTAGTTCTTGCTCTTATAATTCCTGTTATTGCAGGTATGGGATTGAACTTTGGAATAGTAATTGGAGCTATGGCGGGGCAAATTGCAGTTATAGCAGTAACTCATTGGAATATAATAGGAATGAAAGGATTTTTACTATGTGTATTAATAAGTACTCCTTTAGCTATTATTTTTGGTTATTTAACAGGTAAGCTTTTAAATAAAACTAAAGGACAGGAAATGATAGCTAGTATGATATTAGGTTTCTTTGCTAATGGTCTATATCAATTCTTATTTTTATTTCTAGTAGGAACTCTTATACCTATGAAAAACCCTGTATTGGTTTTAAGTGGTGGAATAGGAATTAAAAATACAGTTGATTTAAAGGACACCATAAAATATTCATTAGACAATTTATTAAATAATTTATTTAAATTATCTATGTACGAAGCGGTTCTAATAACATTAATAATTGTAATTTTATATAATTTATATAAGATTATAAGGGAAAGAGAACAATATATAAAAAGAATAGTATGCTTAAGCTTATCCCTATCTATAATTCTATTAGTAAATATATTACCAAAGTGGAAATTTACATTAGAATTTATCAATGTGCCAATAGTAACAATGCTAGTAATAGGTCTCTTATGCCTATTCAATATATTTATAGTAAAAACTAAATTAGGTCAAGATATGAGAACTGTAGGCCATAGTATGCAAGTAGCAAATGCATCTGGAATTAAAATAAATAAAGTAAGAATTATTGCTATTATAATGTCTACAGTATTAGCGGCTTGGGGGCAGTTAATTTTTCTTCAAAACATTGGAACATTAAACACTTATGGTAGTCATGAACAAGTTGGTATGTTTGCTATAGCAGCTCTTTTAATAGGAGGTGCTTCTGTATCTAAAGCTACCAATGGACAGGCGATATTAGGGGTAATATTATTTCATACTTTATTTATAGTTTCGCCAATGGCAGGTAAAAATTTGTTTGATAATCCTCAGATAGGAGAGTATTTTAGAGTTTTTGTAGCATACGGTGTAATAGGTGTTTCTTTAGGATTACATGCCTGGAAGAAGCAATTGTTGATTAAATCAAAATCTATGTAAAATTATAAATATAAAATTATAAATATAAAACATCTGTAATCATAAAAATTACAGATGTTTTCTTTTGTCCATATATTAAAGTATATTTTTATAATTGAATAATTTTATCTATAAAAGATTAAAATACAAGTAATAAATAATAACTATTTATCGGTGGTAATAATATGAGTAATATTTTAGATGATAAAATAAATTTGATTTCAAAAACTCTAGAAGATAATAGCCAATTAATAATAAAAAAACTATTCATAGGCTCAAATGAATATTTAGAAGCTGCAATTTTATATATTAATGGATTAACAAACAAAGATGTAATAAACAGGTACATATTACAGCCATTAATGATAGAGGTAAAGGAAGACTTAAAAGAAAAAGAAAATTTGAATGATTATATTTGTAAAAAATATATATGTATGGGCGATGCACAGACAGAACAAGATATCAATAAGGTCATAGATGGCATTAAAAGAGGAAAGACTATATTGATAATAGACAATAATCCTGGATATATAATTATAGATACAACAGGTGGAGAACATAGACATATATCCGAGTCAAGCACTGAATCTTCTATTAGAGGCCCTAGGGAAGCTTTTGTTGAGAATATAGAAGTAAATATTAGTATTCTCAAAAGAAGAATAAAAGATAAAAATTTAGTAATAGAAAAAACAGTAATAGGTAAAAGATCCCAAACTGATGTAGTCCTGTTATATATAAAAGATATAGCTAGTGATAAACTAATAAATTATATAAAAGAAAGATTAGAAATGATAGATGTTGCTCACATTTCATCTACTGGAGAATTAGGACAATACATAGAAAATCATACGTACACTATTTTTCCACAATTTTATACCACAGAAAGAACAGATGTAGTTGAAGCAAATATAATGGAAGGTAGAGTGGCTATAATAGTAGATGGAGCACCTCAAATATTGACTGCACCAGTTCTATTCATAGAGTTTTTTCAAACAGTAGAAGATTATTATGAAAGATTTATAGTAGCATCTTTTTCAAGAATGCTTAGAATTTTTTCAGCTTTTACTATAATTACATTACCATCGTTATATTTAAATTTTATAAAATTTAATGTAGAAATAATTCCATTAGAATTAGTTGTACCGCTTATAAGTTCAAGAACAGGTATAGTTTTAAGCCCTTTTTATGAAATATTATTAATGGAAATAGTAATTGAATTACTTAGAGAAGGAGGTTTAAGACTTCCTAGTAAAATTGCAAATACACTAAGTATTGTTGGAGGTATAATAATTGGTGAAATGGTTGTAAGAGCTAGAGTAGTAAGCCCTGAGACTCTTGTTGTAATAGGAATTTCTGTAATATCAACGTTTTTAATACCAAACTATGAAATGGCTTTAACTATTAGGCTGTTGAGATTTCCAATGCTAGTAGTATCTAATTTCTTGGGTATAATTGGAATAGTGTTATTTTGGTATATTATCATAGTACATTTGTTAAGTTTAGATAGTTTTGGATTTCCTTATATGACATTAAATAAAGCTGATTATAAAGATGTTATTATAAGAGCACCTGCTTGGAAGATGAATAAGAGACCTGAGGATATAGCCCAAAAGGATAATACTAGACAAAGCAATTTTAGAGAAAAGTATAGGAGGTCTAAGTTTGGAAAAAGATAAAATTATAACTCCTATAGAATTTATGACCATAATATCAGGAACAATTATTGGCATAGGAATATTAACGTTGCCTGCAGATGTATCAAAGTATGCCCATGAAGATGGATGGATTTCTATACTAATAGCCTTATTATATCCACTATATTTATGGGTAATTATGATATATGTCAGCAATAAAAAACCGAATAATTATATATTAGAATTAAGCAGAAAATACTTTGGGAATATATTAGGTAATATATTTAACTTAATACTCGCATTAAATTTTTTATATTCAGCCTCCATAATAGTTAGTTATATTGGTTATGTATTAACCAATTATTTATCTTATTTTTTAAGTAGAAATAACATAATAATTCTTATGGCAATTGTTTGCTATTATACAATAATAAAAGGATTTAAGGTTGTTTCAAGATTAAATTACATTGTGTTTTTTGTAACAATAGTTTTGTTATTGATTCCAAGTGCAGCACTGAAAGAGGGAAACTTTTTAAATGTTTTACCTGTATTTAAAACTAATATAGTTGATGTGATGAAAGGAGCATATTCTGGTATATTTTCATTTATAGGTATGGAAGCAGCATTTTTAATATATCCTTTTATTAGTGATAAGAAACAAATAAAAAAGTATTCTATTTTGGCACTTTTATTGGTTGCATTGTGTTACATATGGGTTCAATTTATAACATTATTTTATTTAGGAGATGAAGTTATAAAGAAATTGAGATGGCCAATGATTATTATTACTGAAACACTTAATATACCGTTAGTAAATAATTTTAGATATATTTTTATTTTTCTATGGACAAATGTTATTTTGAAAACTTTAGTTAATTACTGCTTTTTTAGTTCTTTTACCTTTCAAGATGTGTTTAAATTTAAAAATGATAAGATATCATATACTATATCCATTATTATATTGTTAATTGTATCAATATCTTATAAAAACCTTATAAGAACACAGTATTTAAGTATGTTGTTGGGTACTATTGTAATAATATATAACTTAATTTATATAACGACTATAAGCATTTTTGTAAAAAGAGATGATATATATGAAAAATAAATATAAAATAGCCATAATGATAAGTATAATTATTTTTATCGTTTATTTTGGGCAAAAAGACGATAGAGTTGAGTATGTAGAAAAATTGTTGATTCCAATAGGTGTAGGTTATGACATAAAGTTTAGATTGGGAGAAAATGTGATATATGATGTACCAATAAATCACTACAGATTTCAAGTAAATAAGCCACCTACTACTGATGTAAAAACTGGAACAGGTGAATCATTAATAGAAGCTAGATCATCAAGGCAAGTAAAATCAGATAAAAAATTTTTTTTAGGGTTAGAGAGAGTTTATATTTTAAGTGAAGAAGTAGCGATGTATGGTATAAAGGATATAGTAGAAGGTATTTTTAATACATCTATAATAAGTGATTTAGGATTAGTTACTGTTTGTAAAGGGAAAGCAATTGATATTTTTGAATATCCTGTAAAAGGAGGCTCTAGTCCTAGTGAATACATAGAAGGATTAATAAAAAATTTAAAGTATGCCTATTTTTTTGATGATGATTATAAAATGACAGATATTTTTGTAAGAATATTTTCAGAGGGAAGAAAGGTTATACTGCCATATATAGAGGCTAAAGAGGAAGGGATAGAGGTAACAGGAGTAGCTGTTTTTAAAGAAGACAAAATGGTGCTTAAACTTGATCTTAATGAAACAAAAATATTAAATATGTTAAAATCTGATAACACACAGGGAGAAATTACAATAAGATACAATCCTGTAAATTATGTTAGCTTCTCAGCAGATGCTAAAAGAAAAGTTAAAGTAAATAAAGAAAATAATAAATATAACTTTAAAATAGATTTAAACATAGGTGCAACAATAGAATACGATGAATCTAAGAATGAAGTTTTTGGCAGCTTAGAAAATGAAAAAATATTTAAGGAAAAAGCTGAAGAACAAATTGAAAAAGAATGTAAAGATTTTATAAGAAAAATGCAGACAGAATATAAATTAGATTTATTAGAATTAGGAAGGGTAGCGGCTGCTAAATATGGGAGAAGAACAGGTGTAGATTGGGATGATGTAGTAAGTAATTCTAATATAGATGTAAAGGTAAATGTAAAAGTTATTAAAGGTGGAAGAGGAAACTTTTAAAAGTTCACTATATATTTAATTAAATATATAGTGAACTTTATCTTTATATTTTAGTGCCAATTTTTTCACCTATCAAAACTTTTGTTTCATATCCTAAATTAGTTTGTTCAATTATATCTCTATCTATTTTTACTTTGTCTTTTTCTAAGAAAAGTATCACTGTTGATCCTCCAAATTTAAAATAACCTTTTTCATCGCCCTTTGATACTCTTTTATTAGGACGATAAGTTTGAATTATAGATCCTACACAAGTAGCCCCTACTTCTAAATACAATACTTTACCAAAGTTATCTGTATGAAATAAAGACCATTCTCTTTTATTTTGGCAAAACAATTTAGGAATTTTTTTCAATGCTATTGGATTTACTGAATAATATTTTCCATCTATTTTTATAGTATTATCACAAATACCGTCATCTATAAAATGAAACCTATGATAATCCGTTGGACATAATCTTAATATTATACAAGTTCCATTCTTATATAAGGATGCAATTTCATCATTCATAATTAATTCATTCATACTATAATGAAAACTTTTTATTTGTACTATTTTATTTAAATCTATGTTCTCATAAACTGATATTCTTCCATCACCAGGAGAAATTAAGAGGTTTTTTTCACTTGCAATAGGTCTATATTTAGATTTTATTTTTCTTATAAAAAACTCATTAAAAGATTTAAATTCATCTAAACTATTTTCATACTCATCCATGTTTATATTAAAATCTTTAACAAAGGAAGGGATTTTTTTTGAACTATAACTGCTATCACAATACTTTCCATAAATATGAGAAAAAAATTTTCTTTTCAAAAATATTTCTAACAATGATACTCCCACAGAAGTATCATAAATCCAGTTTAAATATTTTTCTCCTGAAATTTTTTCAATATCGTAGGTTTTTGTTTTTCTATTAAAAATTTTAATCATGTTTTCCTCCAAAGTATATGAAAATACTAACTTATCAATATTTTACATTAAATAAAGTTAAAATAAAAGAATTATTATTTGTTATATAATATAATACACTATTAAAAGAATTTATAGTAATAAAATTAAACTAAACTTGTATTGATAGTGAAAATGAAGTATAATAAATTATTATAGAAATAATTATATGCGCTCGTAGCTCAGTAGGATAGAGCAGCGGTTTCCTAAACCGCGTGCCGGGGGTTCGATTCCTCTCGGGCGCACCAAAGCCTTCAGTAGATACTGTAGGCTTTTAATATATTTAGTTATAAGGATAAAATAATTATGAGTGAATTTTTTATGCATTATGCTTTAGAAGAGGCTAGAAAAGCTAAGAAACTAGGTGAAGTTCCTGTCGGGGCAGTTATAGTAAAAGATGATGTTATAATAGGAAAAGGACATAACATGATTGAAACACTGAAAGATTCGACTGCTCATGCAGAAATGATTGCTATAAAAAATGCTTCTAATTTTTTAGGGAATTGGAGATTGAATGGTTGTGAAATGTACGTTACTTTAGAACCATGCCCTATGTGTGCAGGTGCTATAATTCATTCTAGACTAAAAGGAGTATATATTGGCACCTTTGAACCTAATGCTGGAGCATGTGGTTCGGCGATTAATATTTTACAAAATAGATATTTAAAAACTTATGTAGACGTAAAATGGCTATACATGGAAGAATGTAGTATCCTATTAGAAGATTTTTTTAAATCTAAAAGAATAAATTGAACATGGAGAGATGTCCGAGAGGCTGAAGGTGGTTGACTCGAAATCAACTGTAGGATTAATATCCTACCGGGGGTTCAAATCCCCCTCTCTCCGCCATAATTATAAAAACAACCAACAAATTATTACAAAATAATATTACATCTCATGTAGAATAACTAATAAAACTATTATAATAGTAGTTATTAAGTAGATATGCATAAAAAAGTGTATTTAATCCATTATTTACTTAACATATTAATGATGATATACTTCATAAATAAAACATTTATTAGTGTTAAATTTAAAATATGCTTATTTAAAGGAGAGGATTATATATGAATAAAAAAATAATATCCTCAAGTTACGATTTAAGCGAAGATTTTATATTTGAAAAAGAAATTGAAGAAATAGATTTAAATAATATAGAAGAAGAAATAGAGGTAACTAGGCAACTATTAAATGAAATATCCTGTGATATTGATAAAGTTGAAAAAAGTAAGCAGATATTAGAAGTAAGTCAATATATGGACAAGTTATTAAATGAATATATAAATATGGTAAAAAATAAAAAGTAATTATCAAAGAGAATTTTACAAAAAACCCTTGAATTAAATTCTTATTGATAGTATAATAAGTTTTGTCTTAGCTAATATAATAAAATATATTATATTCATGAGAAATCCGTGGAGAGATGTCCGAGCGGCTGAAGGAGCACGCCTGGAAAGCGTGTGTAGGGGAAACTCTACCGAGGGTTCGAATCCCTCTCTCTCCGCCATATAAACTTTGCCGTGCTAGACGGGGAGTTAGCGGTGCCCTGTACCTGCAATCCGCTATAGCAGGGTTGAATCCCTCGCCTAGGCAATAATATGTGGGGTCTGACCTATATAAGTGGCGTTGAGAACTGGGTCCCACGCAACGGAAACTCATGAACCCCGTCAGGTCCGGAAGGAAGCAGCGGTAAGTGATAATTTTCGTGTGCCGTGGAGAAACCTGGTTTGAGTTAACTGTATAGGTAACGCTCATATGTTATTGTCGAAGCGGGGTGCACGGTTTAAATTAAGTATTTTACGCAATAAACTATGAGAGTTTATTGCTTTTTTGTTTTATAAACTTAATTAAAGAAAAATAGTTTAATGTTTAAAAATACTGTTTTTATATATATAATAAGGTATGTAGAAAAATTATATTATAAGAGGTGAGTTTGAATGTCCTATACTGCTTTATATAGAGAATGGAGACCTAAAAAATTTAAAGATTTAGTGGGACAGCAACATATATCTATTACATTAAAAAATCAAATAAAGAATAATAGAATAGCTCACGCTTATCTTTTTTGTGGAACAAGGGGTACGGGAAAAACTTCAACAGCAAAAATACTGGCTAAAGCCGTAAATTGTTTGGACTTACAAGATGGTGAGCCTTGTAATAATTGTGAAATATGCAAAAAGATAAATTCAAATCTTTTAATAGATGTTATTGAGCTTGATGCAGCTTCAAATAATGGAGTAGATAAAATTAGAGAAATAGTAGAAGAGGTAAATTATCCTCCAAGAGAAGCAAGATTTAAGGTATATATAATGGATGAGGTCCATATGCTATCTCAAGGAGCCGTGAATGCATTTTTAAAGACTTTAGAAGAACCACCTTCCAATGTAATTTTCATATTAGCAACTACAGATCCTCAAAAGCTTCCTATAACTATTTTATCTAGATGTCAAAGATTTGACTTTAAAAGAATAAAAAGTGATGAGATATTTGAACTATTAAGAGTAATCGTTGGAGAGCAAGGTGTATATTCAGATGATAAAAGTCTAAGTTTAATTGCTAGAATGTCTGATGGAGCTATGAGAGATGCTTTGAGTATATTAGATCAAGCAATTTCCATGGGAAATGGAAAAGTAGATTATGAAAAATTAATTAATATGTTAGGCTTAGTTACTAATGACAACTTAATAAAACTTACTAATAGTATCATTGATAAGAATGTAGAAAGTTCAATAAAAGTAGTAGAGGAAATAGTATTAAGTGGCAAGGATATACATTTATTTATTAAAGATATGATAAATCATATGAGAAACTTATTAATAGTAAAGGTGAGCCAAAATCCAGATGAATTATTAGATATGTCGAAAGAAAATATTGAACTTTTAAAAGAACAAGGCTATAAAATAAGAATAGAAGAAATAATGAGGAATATAAGAATACTTCAAGATGCTGAAGAACAATCTAAATGGACAAAACAGAGTAGAGTATATTTAGAATTAGCACTAATAAAAATGTGCAAAATAGAGTATGATACATCTAATGAAGTTATACTATCAAGGCTAAACAAACTAGAAGAAGCTATGAAGACAGGTGAAATAAAAGTTGCATGTGAAGCAATAATACCAAAAATCGTTAAAGAGAAAGAAGATAAGAGTAAGTTAGATGAAAGCAATATAAAGATACAGCCAGTTAGCGAGTATAATCCTCATTCTAATTTAACTTTGGAAATGGTAAAAAAATCATGGAAAGATATATTGGAAACATTTAAGGGCAAGAGGAGTATGGTATTATATGCCTCCTTAATGACAGCAAATCCTGTAGAGTGTAAAGACGGTATTATAACTATAAAATATGACAAAGAATATGCCTTCAATAAACAAAGGTTGGAGAGAGAAGAAAATAAAAAATTAGTTGAAAATATATTTTCAGAGGTACTAAAAGAAAAAGTTGGAATAAAATATATAGTAGATAAAGCAGAAGAGGAAGAAAACCCAGAAGAGATTTTAATTAGGACTTTTGGTCAGGACATAGTAGAGATAATTGAAGAATAATGCTATAATAGTTTACATCTTAAGGTGAACTAAAATTTAATATATTAAAGGAGGAGTTTATAATGGCAAAGGGTGGAATGCCTAATTTTGGTGGAGCAAATATAAATAACTTAATGAAACAGGCTCAGAAATTTCAAAAACAAATGGAAGAGATGCAAGGAGAATTACAAAATAAAGAATTCCAAGCTAGCGTTGGCGGTGGTGCAGTAATTGCTGTTGCTAATGGTAAAAAGGAAATAATAGATATAAAGATAAAACCAGCAGTAGTAGATCCTGATGATGTTGAAATGTTAGAAGATCTTATACTATCTGCTTGTAACGAAGCTTTAAAAAGAGCAGAAGATGAAACAGCAAATGAAATGAAAAAATTAACAGGCGGATTAAATATTCCTGGAATGTTTTAATTTAACTTTTGAGATGAGGTGAATGAGTTGGAGTTTTATCCTATAGCTATAGAAAAACTCATTGAAGAATTTGCTAAGCTTCCTGGCGTTGGAAATAAGACTGCTCAGAGACTTACTTTACATGTACTAAATTTACCGCAGGATGAAGTAGAAGAATTTGCGGCAGCTTTAGTAAAAGCTAGGGGAACCATAAAATATTGTTCTAGTTGTGGAAATTTTACTGATACAGATCCTTGTTCTATATGTAGCAATCCTAATAGAGATAAGAGTCTTATTTGTGTTGTAGAACAGCCTAAGGACATAATGGCAATGGAGAAAGTCAAAGAATATAATGGAATGTATCATGTACTTCATGGTACTATATCACCTATGGCAGGGAGAGGACCTAACGACATAAAATTAAGAGAGCTCATCACCAGGATAAATGGAGTTGTAAAGGAAGTTATAGTAGCTACTAATCCAAACGTGGAGGGGGAAGCTACAGCTATGTATATATCAAAAATATTAAAGCCTTTAGGAGCAAAAGTAACTAGAATAGCACACGGGATACCTGTCGGAGGAGATTTGGAATATGCAGATGAAGTTACATTATCTAAGGCTTTAGAAGGTAGAAAAGAAATTTAGAAAATAAAATTAATAAGGAGTATTGAATGATAAATACAGTAAATTTTTATATTCAATACTCTTTTTTTATTTTCAGTTAAGCAAATATATTTTCTTAATGACAGGTATTTAGTTTAACCTTGTATAAACCTCCTGCCTCATGTCAAGAATTAAGTTAAAATGAAGCAGGAGGTTTTGTTATGAACAAGAGTTTTTTCAATAAATTAAAAAAGGATAGAAGATATACTAAGGAAGAAAAGAAATTAATATGCTCCATTATAGATGCTATGAATGATATAAAGGTTGCAAGGGAATATTTTCAAATGGTTAAGGATCCTGGATTAATCGATTATGCAATATATATGGAAGAAGCAGCTAAGGCTAGATACACTTATCTATTAAATGAGGCTAAAGATAAAAAGATAAAATTACAGTATAAATATGTATTAGATGAATATAATGCAGTATAATCTACATAAGTGTATAATATTTATATAATAATGATTAATTGGATAACATATATTTTAAAATCAATAATTAAATATTAATTATTGATTTTAAAATATAGTATACAAATTAGAAGGGGGGATTTTTTTGGAATACATAGGATATTTTTTGATTTCTATAATAGGATTAATATTAATAGTAAAGGTATTTTCTTGGCCTTTAAAGATGCTAATAAAATTAATCATAAATGGTGTAATGGGTGCTGTATTATTATTATTAATTAACACTGTAGGTAGTTTATTTAATTTTAGCATAGGTATAAATGCAGTAACAGCAATTATTGCAGGATTTTTTGGTGTGCCAGGTGTTATATTTTTGATATTATTTAAAACTATAATGTAATAAATTTACAGATATGAAATACCAATGAAGGGTGATGAAATATGGCTTCATATTTGATGGAAATACAGGATTCAGTTATAAAATATGCTAACATAATATCACAAATTTTAAATGTAGAAGTTGAAATAGTAGATGAAAATTTATATAGAGTTGCAGGAACTGGAATATTCAAAGATAAAATAAATAAAAATATGGCTGATGAGGGTTACGCTTATAAAAATGTACTAAAATCTGGACAAGCTCAAATAATATACGATCCTGGGAAAGATGAATTATGTATACCTTGTCCGAAAAGAGATATATGTGAAGAAAAATTTGAAATGAGTAGCCCTATAAAGTTAAAAGGTGAAACTATAGGAGTTATAGGTTTAATATGTTTAACAGATGAACAAAGAAACCATTTAATGAAAAGATTTGATATTCATATGGCCTTCCTAAAACAAATATCTGAATTTATAAGTATAGCTGCATATGATAAAAAGGAAAAGACTAGAAATCAAACATTGATGGAACTGTTTAACACAATAATAGATAAAGTGGACCAGGGAGTTCTTATATTAAATAGGGATAATTATATTAGTCATATAAATAAAAATGCATCAAAATATCTTAGGTTATCAAATAATTATTCTCAAAGTAAGGTTTCCATAAGATTTAATGGAGATAGTATTTTTAATCTACATGAATATAAAGTCACCATTGATAATGAAAATTTTACGTTATTGGGAAGTATATATCCTGTCTATCTAAATGAAGAAGATTATGATAAAATATTTTTTTTCCATGACTCAAAAGAATTTAAAGATAGATTAACCCAGATTTCAAATTCTAAAAAGTATATAGGCTGTGATGATATTTTAGGTGATAGCAAAAGAATGAAAATTTTAAAAGCTACTATAAAAAAAGTAACATCTTCTACGTCTACAATACTTATTACAGGAGAAAGTGGTACAGGTAAAGAGATGGTGGCTAGAGCAGTACATAATGAAAGTGATAGAAGAGATCATCCTTTTATAGCAATAAATTGTGCTGCTATACCAGATACCCTTCTGGAAAGTGAACTATTTGGTTATGTAAAAGGGGCATTTACTGGTGCTGATCCTATGGGAAGAATAGGTAAGTTTGAATTAGCTAATAAAGGAACTATTTTTTTAGATGAAATAGGGGACATGCCTTTATTCTTACAAACAAAACTATTAAGGGTACTTCAGGAAAGAAGGATCACTAGAATAGGTTCCAATAAGTCAATTGATATAGATGCAAGGGTTTTAGCAGCAACAAATAAAAATTTACTTGAAATGATAGAGGAAGGAAAATTTAGAGAAGATTTATATTATAGGCTAAATGTAATACCTTTAGAAATTCCGCCTTTAAGAGAAAGAGTAGAGGACATAAAGTTATTTATAGAATATTTTATGAGCAAATATTTAACTTTGTTTAATAAGGATTTTTTGTCAGTAAAAATAGAAAAAGAAGTATGGGATGTATTTTACACTTATCATTGGCCAGGAAACATACGTGAGTTGGAAAATACAATTGAGTTCGTAATAAATATGGTTGGAACAGATGGAATAATAAGCTTAAGTACTATACCTAAAAGTATAATGGATAAAAAATCAAAAGGACAAGCAATAGAAAATACTCAAATATATAATTTAAAGGATTTAGAAAAAAGAGAAATAGAAAAAGCTTTAAATTTATATGGAAGGACTACGGAAGGTAAAAAAATAGCATCAGCAAAATTAGGAATAGGTATTGCTACATTGTATAGGAAAATAGAAGAGTATGATTTATCGAAATGATAACTTATTTTAAAAAAATGTAATGAAAAGTTTGAAAAATCAATATACTTTAGACCATTATCAGTTTGATAATTATTATCGAATTGATAATGGTTTTTTTATTGTAAATATTGTAAAATACATACTGTAATGATTTTCCATATTGGCATGTATTTTGCTAAATTAAAAAGTACATATTAAAGTTACACTTTAAAATTAATATAAATAAGGAGGAAGCATATTGATAGCTGTAAAGGATATGAGACTATACTTAAGGATTTATTAAAGTAATAAATATACTAAAGCAAAATAATAAGGGGGGCTTTTTATGGTAAACTTTTTAAATTGGTTAGGCAATACTCTTTGGGGACCACCAACAATGATTCTAATTTTTATAACTGGAATAGTGTTTAATGTTAAAACTCTATTTTTCTCAATAAGAAAAATAGGATATATTTTAAAAAATACTATAGGTACTATTTTTAAGAAGGACGAGGTAAAGGGTGAAGGAGTAATGACTCCATTCCAGGCCGTATCTACAGCACTAGCGGGAACAGTAGGTAATGCTAATATTGCAGGAGTTGCAACGGCCATAGCTGTTGGAGGTCCAGGAGCTGTTTTTTGGATGTGGGTAGTTGCTCTGCTTGGCATGATGACAAAGATGGTAGAAGTTGCTCTTGCAGTTCATTATAGAGATAAGGATGAGAATGGGAACTTTTATGGCGGACCTATGTATTATATTGAAAGAGGATTAGGACCAAAATGGAAACCATTAGCTAAATTTTTTGCTTTAATGATGGTCATTGGAGCTCTAGGAACAGCTGTTTTTGTTCAACCGCATACAATGTCAGCTGCTATGAAAAATATATTTAATATACCACCAGTGATTACAGTTACATTAGCAACAGCATTGACAGGAGCAGTTGTAATAGGGGGATTCCAAAGGGTAGGTCAATTTTGTGAAAAGGTAACTCCAGCCATGTGTGTTGTTTATATTGTATCAGCATTAGGTATTATATTTGCTAACATTGATAGAGTACCAGAAGCCTTCGGATTAATATTTAAGTATGCTTTTCAACCAATGCCAGCAATAGGTGGATTTGCAGGTTCAAGTATAATGCTTACTCTACAAAGAGGAGTTGCTAGAGGAACTTTTTCAAACGAAGCTGGAATGGGTTCAGCGCCAATGGTACATGCTACTGCGATGACAGATCATCCAATAAGACAGGGATTATTTGGAGCCTTTGAGGTTTTTGCAGATACTCTAGTTATATGTACTATGACAGCTATAGCAATATTAACTTGTGGGCCAGAAATTTGGGCTAGTGGATTAAACGGAGTGGATTTAACTATGGCGGCATTCAAAACTTTATATGGTAACTTCGGTGGCGTTATTATAGGAGTATGTGTATTACTATTCGCTTTCTCAACTATGGTGGGATGGGCTATAGAATATGAAACATCAATAGTATACTTATTTGGAAGTAAGCACATCAAGATTTTTAGATGGATATACTTAATACCACCATTCTTAACTTTAGGAAAAACTACAGAAATGATATGGACTATAGTAGATATATCTACAGGTATAGAAGTTATTCCTAATCTTATAGCATTATTCATGTTAAGTGGAGTATTTATTAAGTTATTTATTGATTTTGAACAAAATATAATGCCAGCAGAAGCAAAGAATAAAAAATCTCAAGCTATGTAAAAAAAGAAACTCTCTCTTTGAAAAATAAGAGAGAGTTATTTTTGTATAATATTTCATTTATATTATATATTATTAGAGATAAGATGTTAAAATAAATGTATGTGATTATATATGTGAATAATGTGGATAATTTTTTGTTTTCATACTAAGTTATCCAGTGAAAAGAGGTAATATATTATGATAATAAATAAAAAAGTAGTGAAGGCTGAATTTATAAGAAGACCTAATAGGTTTCAAGCATATATAAAGTTAGATGGAGAAGAAATAATGGTTCACGTTCCCAATACGGGAAGATGCAGAGAAATATTAATTCTAGGATGTACTGTTATTCTAAGAGAAGAAAATAATCCTTTAAGAAAAACTAAATATGATCTTATAGGTGGATATAAAGGAGATAAATTGATTAATATTGATTCACAAATACCAAATAAAGTGGTAGAAGAAGCTTTAAAAAAAGGATTAATAGAGCCTTTGTCAAATTATAATATAATTCAGAGGGAAAAAACTTATGGTAATAGTAGATTTGACTTTAAACTATCCAATAATGAAGGAGATGAGTATTATTTAGAGATAAAGGGAGTTACATTAGAGGAAAATGGAGAAACTAGATTCCCAGATGCCCCTACGGATAGGGGAAGAAAACATATTTTAGAATTAATCCAAGTTAAAAAAGAAGGCAAAGGAGCAGGAATATTATTTTTAATTCAAATGGATGATGTAAAATATTTTACTCCCAATGATGAAATGGATAAACCTTTTGGTGAAGCCTTAAGGCTAGCTCATGAAAATGGAGTAGATTTATTCGCTTATGATTGTAAAGTAGGTGAGAGTTTTATAACATTAAATAATAAAATAAATATAAAACTTTAAAGTATTTTGAAAGGAAGGTGTAAGGTTCTTATTTTAGAACCATTGAATAATGAAATATAATTATTGTCCTTTATGTGGAGAAAAACTAATAATTAAAGATAGTTGGGATGAAGGAGGAGTACCTTATTGTCCTAAAGACGATGTAATGTATTTTGATACACCTAAGCCCTGTGTAGTGGTTGCCGTAATAAAAGATAATGAAATATTATTACTTAAACAAAGTTATATATTTAAAGACTCTAAAGTTTTAGTTTCAGGGTATGTTACTAATGGAGAGACTGTTGAAGATACAGTTTATAGAGAGGTAAAAGAGGAAACAGGTATTACCGTTGGAGAAATAAAATATTTAGGAAGTGAATACTTACCTTCAAAAGAAATTTTAATGTTAACTTTTATGGCAAAGTATATTGAAGGCGAAATAAAAAAATCAGATGAAGTTGAATGGGTAGAATGGGGAAAGATAGAGGATGCTCTATGTGAAATGCATGAGGATGAAATAGGTAAAAATATAGTGAGAAAAGTGCTTAAAGAAATAGGATATAGGGGAGATAAAGCTTATAGATGTGAATTACGTAGTTTTTAGTAGCAAAAGCTAATTTATTGAATTTACCCCAGGGATATCTAGAAGAAGACATTGTTACTGATGCTAGTAAATAATAAAGGTATAGTTTTTAATGATTAATCATTAAAAACTATACCTTTTAATGTATTCATTTTAGTCTAGTTAGTTTTATTTCGAAAATTTTATCTTTTTTATTATAACTTACTGTGGATTCATCTATCATCATGCCAACTAAATTTAATTCTGTATTAGATAAATCATTTCCTGCTAAATTCCAATAATACTCTTCTAATTCGTGAGCTCTAGGAACATTTAATGATTTTTCGATATCATCTATTTTTTTAATATCAATACTATCAACATATCCCTTTAGATGAAGAATACACTTATCATCAAGTAATTCAACATTTACATTAAATTTTTTACAGTTAATACTATAGCAAATGGTAACAAGTTCATCAATAATTCTAAGAATTTTTTGTTTAGAGTTAGACATTATTAATTTTCCTTTCTTAAATTGGTTATTATAGGAAGAAGAATTATTGCAACTAATCCTCCAGAAAAACCATTATTATAAAGATTTAGGCCAGCATGAAGATAACCAACATTCATAACCATACATGTATGCAAGAAACCAGCTATAATACCATATATAGCACCAAAACTTCCTGCTATAGGAGCTAAGGTAGTGCTAAGCAATGTGGATAGTAACATACCAGCAGAATTAATAGGCCATATATTCAATAGGCTTGCAATTACTGTACCAAAAGCTACAGGTAAAGTATTTTTAGGATGCTTACCAAAAGCACCAAAGCCAACTATGGTAAATATTCCAGCCATTGTAGGTCCATTTAAATCTCCATTTACACTTACTACATAAACAGTAAATATAATACCTAATATACCCATATTAATAAGACAGCAACCTTCACCAAATTGAAGATAGTAATCGGAAACTGATCTACCTGGTTGTTGACAAAGAAGTTTTAAATTCTTAAAACTATTGTCATTTAAATGATATCCTATTAAAATCATAGATAAAAATATTATTATAAGAAAAACAAATAATATTCCTGTATATTCAGTAGACCATAAATATCTGTGTTCAAATTCTATTCCAAAGGATCTAAATACGCCCATTATTAGCGTTGCTACTAATCCAGCAGCAAAACCAGAATTATATAAATTATAACCTTCATGCATTTTTACGCAATAAGAAGATATGGGAGGGAGAATAAATCCTATAAATATACCAAGAGAGATTCCTAGGCCAATTCCTAACCACCAAGGTAAATTACTCGAAAATGAAATTTGGCTTACAGTAGGAGCTAATGTACTTCCAAAAAGGGCTACTAATATATAATTTAAATAAGGTTCTTTTTTGTATTTAGAATAAAGCCATGTCCCTATAAAAATAGGCCATATATTAGATATATTTTTTCCGAAAAAAGCAAATCCACAGGTAGTAAATATGGCGGCATAGGTGGAACCATTTGGCTTAATTCCTATTTTTATTAAGATAAATATACATGCTAGGCAGATTAATGCTGAGTTTACAAATGAAGCACCTAAACCACCTATTTCGAGATAATCTGTTATAAGAATATCAGGTTCAACTATTATTGTTTTTAATCCTGCTAAAATCTCAGCAGGCGTATCAACAAGAAGACCAAAGATTAAAAAAGAAAGGGAGTATAATATTAATATTCTGTAATTAGATATTAATGAATTCCGCATTATGTTCTCCTTTTAAAATATATTTTATTAATTCCTAAAATATATTTTAAAATAATCTGAAAAGATTGTCTATTATTAAACAAAAAAAAATGCGGATTTTTTTAAAATTTAATGTATAATTAATATTATTATTTAAATTATTGATTTTAATTAATACATTTTAATATGAATAAGAGGTGAATAAGTTGAAGATAATAGATAACAATTGTAAACATTGTCCGGAATTTAACAATAGAAGTTGTACAGGAGATGTAAATAATTGTATGTGTAAAAAATGTCCTAGAAATCTTGGTAAATGTTTAACTACAAAGTACTGTACTGAAACAGAATCCGTATTAGATTTTTAGTCATACTCCAAAAATTTGGAGTATGATTTTTTATTTTCATGGGAACAATATGTATTACAATGTTAAAATTTTAAAGAGAAGGTGATACATATGCGATATGAAGAATTGAAAATGGTAGTGGCTGAAAACTGTGAAGGATATGAGCCCATAGCATCTGTATTCATTTCTGATATTGGAGGTAACATAACTGATAGTTGTGAGAACTGCAAAAATTTTATAAATGAAAGATGTGTAAAAGATCTATTTGATCCACTTAAAGAAAGAATCTATAGAAATTAAGGAGGAAATGTCATGGGGAATGCTTATGAAATGATGGCTGTAGCGGATAATTGTCCTGGGTATTTACCAATATATGATGGTTTTCAGTCTTCAACGGGAGAACCTAGAAATAAAAGCTGTAGAAACTGTTTAAATTTTGAAAAAGGTATATGTACTATAAATTATTATGACAAAGTAGTAAAAGGCTTAGATCAGACATAAAAATTATTCTGATAAAGTAATAAAAGATTTAAATAAAACGTAATGAAGACAGCATAAAATGCTGTCTATTTTTGTTGTTATTTAGAATTTCAAATAATAATTAATGTTTTAAATACATATTTAAACAACGCTAAGTTATGCTATAATTATATCATTAGTGATACTGTGAAACTATATAATTATAAAAAACAGAACCAAAGGAGTGACATATTGTTTAAAGCTTATGTGCTTAGTGAGCGTGGAAAACTTTAAGTTCATATGGTTTAATACAACTTTATAAGTTCTACTCAGATATATTCTTGCGGATAGGGTTTAAAATAATTAGGGGTAATTTTGGTATAAGAATATGATTTGATTAATGTAGAGCTTATGCTTCTCAGTGTTCTGTTAATATTAGAAAATCTACTTATAAGAGTTTAGTCAATACTATAACTAGGATCGAGGCCTTGGACGCAAGCAATAGTATTGACTAAGAATATAATTAAGTAGATTAATGAAAGGGTAACTATAAAAAGTTACCCTTTTTTATCTAGTAAAATGAAATTACTAAACTATATTTATTATTTTCATTTAATATATTATCTATTATTTCAGTTAAGGACTTTTTTGAGATTTCTTCAGCCTTACTCATATTAGAAGGCTCTAATAATTTTTCATTCATTCTTTCTTTTGCTTTTGAAGTTACTACTCCATTTTCTGCTGATGTAAGTTTAATTTCTCCGAAGCGTAATAATCCTTTCTCTGTCTTATAGGTAGTTTTATTCTCCTCTATATTAATTGATTTTACTACAGGCTTAGGCAGTTTTATGTATATAACCTTGCTATCTTGTGCAATGTTTATATTACTAGATTCCATTTTAGATAAATCTACAGTATAGATGCCTTTACCAGTAAAATTTATATATGTTATTTTTTTAAAAACTTCAAAGTTTCCCCAACTATCATCTAGCATTACTTGGTCTTCTAGTTCTGCCTCCATAACTATCAATTCCTGTTTTTCTTTTAACTTATTTACAATAGCTTCGCTGGTTATGGTTTTTCTAGACATTTTTTCTATTACTTTAGTCATTCCAGGCAAAGAATGAGTATTTCCTTTTACAAGAAAATAATATTCACCGTAAAATCCTAAACAAATTGAAAGAATAATTATTATAAAAGTTTTGTTTTTTATTATCTTTTTCATATAAACCCCCTTAATCCCCCTATCATACTACCAATTATTTAAGAAGTTGTATAAAGCAGGATTAGCATTTAACTCATTCATTAAAGTCACATAAGCATCTTTTATATTTTTATTTTCATTTTTTGTTTTTAAGGCTCTAATCATTAAATTTTTAGGAGTTTCTAATGGAGAAATATATTCAACTATAGAAACATCATATCCATTTCCTTCGAGCATCATTGATCTCATTCCATCGGTAATTACATCTGCCATTCTAGCTTTTAGGAGACCATGCTTTAATATGCCTTTAAAAGGTTCATAAGAATATTGACTTAGCAATTCTCTATGGCAACATGGTACCGCTATGATTACGTCAGAATTTAATCTAATACCTAAGGCTAATGCCATATCTGTAGCAGTATCGCAGGCATGTAGTGATATAACTACATGTATTTTCTTGTCAGGGGAGTAATTTTTAATATCAATGGCTTTAAACTCCATATTTCTATATCCTAAGTTATTTGCCATATTTTTAGAAGATTTTATTACCTCATCAGAAATATCTAATCCTATAAAATGACATTTTCTTTTCTTAACTTCTGTTAAATAGTAATTGAGTATAAAAGTAAGATAAGATTTTCCACAGCCACAGTCTAAAATGTTTATAGTCTCATTGTCAGGAAGTTTGTGTAGAATTCCTTCTAATAACTCAACATAATGATCTATTTGATTATACTTTCTTATTCTATCGTTTTTAATTTTACCTTCCTTTGACATTATACCAATCTCTTTTAATAAGCTATCGGCTTCACCTACTTTTATATAGTAATCTCTATTTAATAAAGTAGAAGTTTTATTGTGAGGTGTTTTAATTTCATCATCTATAGTTTCTTTTATATTTATATTTTTCATATTTACTTTTTCATTAGAACCTTCTATAAGTATACCAGTACCTCTTTCCTTATATAAAATTTGCAAAGAATCAAATTTTTCTGCTTCTTTGCAAATTAAAATATTTAAATCTTTAATGCTCAGCTTATTGGTTTTGCCATTGAAATTAAAGTTAATATTGTTGTCATCATATTTACCTATGCCTTTAAAGCTTTTTAAACCTGCAAAGAAGGTTACAACTATTTCATTAAATATATCTTTATTTTCATCAAATCTATTTTCTAATCCCATCAATAATAAAGTGAGTTTTGAAATGCTTTGTTTATTCATTTTATACACCTTTTCCTTTAAAGTATTATTTTTAATATAAATATTAACATAAACAAATCATATATCAATATTTTTTTATAATAATTAAGCATAAGCATATGTTATAATATTACATAGTAGTGAAATAGCTGTGGGGAGTAATTATGGATAATAAAAATAATAAAATTATTAAAATTACAGCTTTGATATTTATGACTATGATTCTATCAGCGGTATGTGAAAGTATAAGGGGGATTTTTGTACCTACATTTCAAGAAAATTTTAATGTAAATGATCATCAAATAGCATATATTTTTTCTATTGGATCTATAGGATATATCCTATTTACCTATATAGGAGGAATATTGTGTGAAAAAATAGGTCAGAAAAAGGTTATTCTACTTGGTTTTATGTTTTTATTAATTTCACTGACTGGATTTTATTTTACCCATAAATATATTGGATTACTTATATATATGTTTATTATGAATATGGGAGTATCATTATGCACTATAGCTATAAATACATTAGTACCTATATTATTTATAAGTTTCCAAGCATTATTTATGAATTTTACTCATTTTTGTTATGGGTTAGGACTAACTATAACTCAAAGAACTACTGGTATATTGTTATATAAGGGTGTGCAATGGAGAACTATATACTTATTCATAGCTTTTTTGTATGCTTTGTTAACAATAGCTTTTTTGTTTACTAAAATACCAGAACCACAAAAAGTTATGGATATTGAAGAAAAAGAAAAAAATGATTTAGATAAGCCATTAATTTTTTGTTATATGTGTGCATTAGGATTTTATGTATTTGCAGAATCTGCTACACAAAATTGGTTTGTTAATTTTATGTACAAAGTATACGACTTAAATGAAAAGGAAGGTTCTTTCTATATAGCGTTGTTTTTTGGTTTATTTGCTATAGGAAGACTAATAGGAGGATTTATAGTAGATAAAATAGGATATATAAAATCTGTATTAATATTAAGTACTGTAGCTTTAATTCTTTACTCTACAGGTTTAATCATGGGAAGGAAGGGTTTAATTATAATATCATTATCAGGATTTTTCTTTTCAATAACTTTTCCTACTATTGTAGTAACCATTAGTAAAGTATTTAAAGAGAAGAGTGCATATATAACAGGAATAATAATTACTGTATCCTCTTTAATCAATACGGTATTTAATCAATTAATAGGAGAATTAAATAGGATGATAGGTGTTTATAATGCTTTTTATTTAGTTCCCATAAGTTTGATTATATCCATTATATTTATATATAATATATACAAAAAAACTAATAAAATACTATCTTAAATATATAGGCTAGGTGTTAAGTATTATGAATTATGAAAATGTTAATATTGAATTGGTTAATGGAAGTAATAGTGAATATCTAATTAAAGATGAAATAGGAATTAATTTAGGAAGAATATATATTGTGGAGTTATCAAGGGATAATAGTTATTGTTGTTTTAGAGTAAAGTTCTACAAAAATGAGGAGAAAAGCTATGGATATTTAAAGAGTGCATTAAATAAACTTATTACTTTACTGTTTAACAGAATGGGTATATACAAAGTAAATGCATTAGTAGATGAAGATACAAAAATATATCCTTTTACAGCATTAGGATTTGAGTTAGAGGGGGTTGTAACTAGCAGTATTGGCAAAGGGAACTTACGTAAAGATGAACTACTATTTGGTATAGATAAGCACGAGTTCAATAATCATGTTATAAGAAAAACTTCATTAGAAGGTAGAAGAATAAAATTAAAGATACTGACTCCTGAGAATGCTGAGCAATTATTAGAGTACTATATAAATAACAAGGAGCATTTAGAACCATTCGAGCAGATAAGAGAAAAGGATTTTTACACCTTGTCTTTTCAAAGAAAAACTTTGGTGGATAATTATAAACAGTTTCTAAATGGTACAGCTGTTAACTTTGGTATATATATAAGTGATAAATTTATAGGTAAGATACAATTGTCAAATATAATTATGGGAGTGTTTAAAAGTTCTTTTGTAGGGTATTCTATAGATAAAGAGGAACAAAGAAAGGGATATATGAAGGAAGCCTTAATGTTATTAGTGGATTATGCTTTTAATGAACTTAATCTCCATAGATTAGAAGCTTCTACTCTTGTAGATAATATAAAATCACAAAGGGTTTTAAAATCTTGTGGGTTTAGTGAAATAGGTATAAATAAAAGCTATCTTTATATAAATGGAGGGTGGAAGGATCATATAACTTTTAGTAAAATAAGAGATTCTTAGCACAACTGATTCTAGTGTATCAATATGGGATATATAGAGTAATCAATAGAATAATGGAGAAAAATAAAATTATTTTTATAAAACTACAAATAATGCATGTTTGTATATGAATAATTGTGTTAGAATAACAAATGTCGTTGCGAACAA
Organism: Clostridium mobile; assembly: GCF_018918285.1. Lineage (GTDB taxonomy): Bacteria > Bacillota > Clostridia > Clostridiales > Clostridiaceae > Clostridium_AW > Clostridium_AW mobile. Next base: position 285 of record NZ_JAHLQF010000007.1, on the reverse strand, counting down.
GAAAAAACAAAGTCATGAAAAATTAAAAAATAAAATGACGAAAAATAAAAAAACTTGTTGACAACGATAAAGAAAAATGATACTATATAAAAGTCGCTTGAAGCGGCAATGGTCTTTGAAAATTAAACAGAGGAATGAAACCAGTCGATTCTAAAGAGAATCAACGAATGAGCAAATGATTAAACTTATAAATTGAGAGTTTGATCCTGGCTCAGGACGAACGCTGGCGGCGTGCCTAACACATGCAAGTCGAGCGAGAGGAATCCCTTCGGGGATGAATCTAGC
>NZ_JAHLQF010000006.1 GCF_018918285.1 Clostridium mobile | reverse complement strand
GATTATATGAATAAAGTAGTGTTAATAGGAAGAATGACAAAGGATCCAGAGTTAAAATTTACACCAGGTAATGGAACCGCAATAGCAAATTTTAGTATAGCAGTAGATAGAAGATTTTCTAAAGAAAAAGAAGTTGATTATATTCCAATAGTAGTATGGGGAAAACAAGCTGAATCAGTAGCCAATTATATGACTAAGGGGAAATTAATAGCCATAAGTGGAAGAATCCAAGCAAGAAATTACGAAGCAAAAGACAGAACAAAGAGATATATAACAGAAGTTGTGGCTGATGAAGTGCAGTTTTTAGAGTGGGGAAATAAAGAAAAAAGTGATTATGACAACGATATAACACTAATTGATGATGGAGAAATACCATTCTAATTTTTTATACCCTAAATCAGAACTATATTCTAAAATATTCTAATAAAATTCTAAGGAGGAAACATGGAATTGATAGATTGGGCAGATGAAGTAAAAAGGTTATACTTTGAAGGCTATACGCTTGATGAAGCTAGGGTGAAAGTTAAAAAAATGATGAAAGAGCAAGAAAGGAGAGAATTATGCAAATAAGAGAGTTAGTAGAACAGGCGCATGCAAATGCAGAGAAACATGGCTTCTGGGAAGATTTCCAATATAATGCAGACTTCTTAGATTATATGCTTCAAATGCCAACAGAAGATAAATATGCGATTCATAATTCTATAAGTACCAGATTAATGTTGATAGTAAGTGAGTTAGGCGAAGCATTGGAAGGACTTAGAAAGTGTGATATGAGCAATTTTAGAGAGGAATTGGCAGACGTTGCAATTAGATTAGGTGATCTTTGCGGAGGTTTAAATATAGATCTCGAAAGAGAGATAAAAAAGAAGATGGGAAAAAACAAGAACAGACCTTATAAGCATGGAAAGGAATTTTAGGAGGGGAATTAATGCCCCTCTAAGGAGGTACTAATGAAAGAGTGTGCTATATGCAATCGACCCAATAGCGAAGAACACCATAGAATCTACAGAAGTGAATGTAAGCCTTTAGTAAAGTGTAAAAAGAATTTAGTTTATCTGTGTGCTGAACATCACAGGGGTAGCCAAGGAGTACATGGAAAGCATGGAGATAAGTTAAATAGAAAACTAAAGATAGAGTTCCAGGAGTGGTTGCAAGGAGAATTTAAGAAAGATAAATATACCATGGAGGAAATACAAAAGAAGTTAGATGTAAGTTCAAATGCGGTAAGGAGTTTAAGTAAGTTAATGAGATTAGATAAAGGAGCATATTTGAGAGAGGACATTATAAGAGTGTGTATGGGAGGGAAAATGTATGATACTAGCAATTGACCCAGGGAATATAGAAAGCGCATATGTAGTATTGGACAAGGATTTAAAGCCTATAAGATTCGGTAAAGAGAAGAATGAAAAAATAATGGACATAGTTAGAGTTGAAGCACAGCTAAATGAACATGTGGCAATAGAAATGATAGCTAGTTACGGAATGGCAGTAGGCAAAGAGGTATTTGATACATGTGTATGGATTGGAAGATTTACAGAAAGAACATTAAGGTCAAGGGATTCACTACCTGAGTTTATTTATAGAAAAGACGAGAAAATGAATCTATGCGGAAGTATGAAAGCAAAGGACAGTAATATAATACAAGCCTTAATAGATAGATTTGCACCTAATACAAGGAATAAAGGGAAAGGAATAAAATCTAATCCAGGTTGGTTTTATGGGTTCAAGAAGGATATTTGGCAAGCGTACGCGGTCGGAGTCACTCTTCATGATTTATACCTAAAGGAGGGTAACCAATGAATAGGCAACAAAGAAAAGCTATGCAGCGGGAACAGAATAAACTGGAGAAGAAATTAAACAAGCTAGATGCTACAAGTTTAAAGATGGTAGAAGTTCTTGCGATGCAACGTTTTGATGAATATGTAAAACTCGTGAAGGAATTGCTAAGCGGATCCACTTATGAAGCTATGAGAGAAAACAGAGTCGGAGAAGAAAGAGCAAATAGGATTCTAGTGAGAATAAATGAAATAATGTTTGAGAAATCGGAGGGTAAAGCATGATTATAGATTGTAAGAAAGTGGCTGATAGTATACACCTAGAACCTAAGCCAAGAACATTAGGAATAATAAGATATGGAGAACATAAAGACGCTGAATATTTCTGTAAAAGCATAATGAAGCAGGCAGAGGGAACCAAATTGTACATAATTGAAATTGACTTAAATACATACGATTACAAAGGTATGATGATAGAAAATATGATTAATGCATGCGATAAAATAGTGTGTTGCAATCCATTTCCGAAAGAAATTAAAGAGTTGTTACAGGACATGATTCCACCACAGAAAGATATAGACAACTTTACTGGTCGCAGCAGATATAGAAATTGCACAGCAGAAGCTGTAAGAATGGTACTAGAAGATAAATATGAAAGTATAGAAGGGTTAAATGCAACTGTACTTGGTGCTAATGTAGGTTGGGAAATAGCTAGAGAATTAAAAGATATGGGATCAACTGTAACGGTGTATAATAGTAAAACAAAAAATGAATATCGAACAATGTACGCTGACATAATAGTTTCTGCCGTAGGAAAGGAAGATTTAATTAAATACCTACCATGTGCTGAAACAATAATTGATGTTGGAAATGATATTGGAGATTTAATATATGAACATGCTATGAATGATTTATATGATTTAACACCACAAAGAAACGGCATAGGATTAATAACAACTAAAATATTATTAAAGAAAGTGTTGGAGGATGAACATGAGATTTGAAGGTAATTTAAATAATGTGTGTATTGAACATAACGACGAATGGTTGATACTAGGCACAGGAAACCACGATAGAGTTGGAAGAAAGCTAGAATGGTACAATGCATACTTCTGTAAAAAGTGTCTTAAAGTTTATTTAGAGGAAATAACCAAAACTAATATGGCTAAAGTGTTTTATAGCAAGAAAGTGACAAAGTCATATCTCAAAGAAAGGTGTGTTTTTCAAAATGAAATTATTGGACAAAGTTACTGATTTTTTAATAATTTGTGGGTTGGTATCAACATTGTTGGTTGGGAGGATTAATTTCAAGGAAAGTGGCAGGGTAAGTTTAACTTGGATAATTCTGTTTATCTCAATATCAGTCATAACTATAGCCTTGAGATGGCTACAGATAAGGAGGAAATAAAATGGAAAGGCTAGTAAGTATAGAGGTGATACCTTACAAAAGCCATAAAGAGAAAATGAGATTAACTAAAGAGCTAAGAGGAACTACAGTTATAGTGGAAGACAATTATTTAATAGTAGAAAGGTTGATGGTCGTATAATGGATTATATAGAAGTAGGTCAGGCCATCTATGATACTTCAAAGAGAATAGAGAAAGGTGTTAATGCTATAACAGAAAAAGCTAAAGAGTATGCAGAAAATGAAAAGAAATATAGGATAGCATTAGCTAAAGAAATTATGAAGCTAAAAGCAGAAGGCTTACAGGCTACGTTAATTCCAGATGTAGCAAGAGGGAATGTTGCAGATTTGAAATTTAAAAGGGATTTATCAGAACTAGAATATAAAGCATACAGAGATATGATAGAAGGGTTAAAGGCTGAATTAAGTGGATTACAAACTATCTATAGGAGATTGGAGGATATGTAATGTATATGCTAATGGGGAGTTTAGCTGTTATATGTTGGTATCTAGCTTATGTATGGACAAAGGAGGAATAGAATGTATTGTATAAAAGCATATAAGGACCTTATTACAGAAATAGAATTAACTAAGATGAGAATAGAAGGACTAGAAAAAGAAAGGGAATTATATAAAAAGACCATATATGGAAATGCACCTAAAGAAATAAGCGGACAATCCTATTCGGACATGCCTAGGGGATCAAGAAATTATATGAGTTTAGACAGAATAATTGAAGCTATAAGCAGAATAGATAGTGCTTTGTACATAGAGGAAGAAAGATTAAAGATATTACAAGAGTTAGAAAATGGCATTACCAGTAAGTTAGAGCAATTGAGTGGATTACACTACAAGGTATATTATTTAAAAGAAATAGAAGGCAAGACATATAGAGAAATAGCAGAGGAATTATATATATCAGAGCAATATGCAAAGGAATTAGGAGCAGAAGCTAAGAGAAATAATAAGAATTAAAGAAGGTTTCTTGAAAAGAATAAAAGAAGGAAAGAATTAAAGAGGGAAAATTGCTTCCCTCTCAAAACAATTATGAATACTTTTATCCTTGCGAAAGGTTGATATTCCTACTATTTGCATACGTTGCTATTGAAAAAGTGTGTTATACTAATAGTATAGAGAAGTATATAGAAGTCATAATAAATTTGGATTAGAACACGAGGTGACGGGTTTTAATCTATAACATAATAAAAAATGAATTGACTAGGGAAGGATAAAACCTTCTCTTTTTTATTTACAGAAGGGAGTGTGAAAATTGTGTAAGTATAGGGTAGAAGTGAATGGAATATGTGTGCATTACTTAGGTGGGCATTATACACATGATAAATGTAATAGACAGTGTGAGTTTAGTTCTTCTAACATTAAGCGCATAATGGAGGAAGATAGCTATATAGATTATAGAAAGTGTTGAGAGGGGACACGGCTTTGAAATGTAATAAATGCTGCATAGCTTGCAAAATAGATAATAAGTTTTGTGAATATAGAAAAGATAGAAGTAGAGCAGTAAATAAAATGTTGTATAAGGCTAGAAAAGAAAAATTGAAAGAAATATCATAGCTCAAATGATGTAAAACTATATTCGCTAAACGTTGATTTAGCGAAGTTGATTATACAAGCCTAGCAATATCAATGGTTTGATGGGTTGGATAAAATACAATATCAATAAAACTATAAATTATTCTCAATTAGAGGGTGATTTTTTTACTTTTTATAGGGAGTAAGGTACTAAATGGAGCAAACTAATGAAACAAATAAAATTATATCTAAGTATAAAAAGAAAATGTAGCAAGTAGCAATTGAGGTGGTGGTATGGACAATATAAGAGGTCCAGATTATGAATTAGCTGAAAAAGACTATATGGATGGAATGAAGTATAAAGATATTGCTGAAAAATATAATGTGTCTTTGAATACAGTTAAGAGTTGGAAACAAAGATATAAGTGGAATAGAAATGGTGTGCACACAAAGGAAGAGGTATGCACACAAAAAAAGAATGCGGATAAAAGTGTACAAGAACCTATTGTTAAGGAAGTTAAAGAAGTTTTAGATGACTCTGAACTAACTGATAAACAAAGGCTTTTTTGTATTAAATACAGTAAGTATCTAAACGCCACTAAAGCATATAGAGAAGTATATAAATGCTCATATGAAACTGCAATGGTAGAAGGGTGCAAATCCCTAAGAAACCCTAAGATAAATGAACTGATAGAAAGACTTACGGAGATAGAATTTAATAAAGAATTAATTAAACGAAGTGTAGTTCAAAAATATATAGATATAGCTTTCAGTGATATTACTGACTATGTAGAGTTTGGGAAAAAGAAAATACAAGTAGGCAAAAAAGAAGATGGAACTCCAGATATGATAGAAATAAACTACGTGGATTTTAAAGAGAGTTCTGAAATTGATGGAACTATATTAAGTGAAGTTTCCCAAGGTAAAAATGGAGTATCAGTAAAGCTGCAGGACAAAATGAAAGCATTAAAGTGGTTAAGTGAACATATGGATTTAGCTACAGAAGAACAGAAAGCTAGAATAGAGGTTCTAAAATCTAAAGTTACTGGTGGTAATGATAATCAAAGCAATGAAGGTATTCAGGAGTTTATTAAAGCTACTACTATGTCAGAAGAAGAAGTAAATAAATTGTTTGAAGGTGATGAATATGGGCAAGAAGAAAAAGCAGATTAAAGGATTTAGATTTAAACCTTTTTCTATGAAGCAAAAGAAATTACTCTTCTGGCATGAAAAAGGTTCACCACATGATGATAAAGACATAGTGATAGCAGATGGAGCTATAAGAAGTGGGAAGACTGTAGCTTGTATATGTAGCTTTATTAGATGGAGTTTAAAGAATTATACTGGTGAGAACTTTATACTAGCAGGAAAGACTATAGGGTCATTAAAGAAGAATGTTATAAGTCCTATGCAACAGATATTAACTTCATGGGGCATTAAGTATGAATATAATAGGTCAGAAAACTACATAGTGATAGGTGATAATACTTATTATATGTATGATGCTAATAATGAAAAGTCGCAGGATAGATTGCAAGGATTAACTGCTGCAGGAGCTTTAGCTGATGAAGTAGCTTTGTTTCCTCAAAACTTTGTTGACCAGATGATAGGTAGATGCTCAATTGATGGTGCAAAAATCTTTATGAATTGTAACCCAGCAGGACCATATCATTATATTAAAACTGAATTTATTGATATGTTTAAAGACAAGAATATATTATACTTACACTTTACTATGGATGATAATCTAAGTCTTTCAGAGAAAGTTAAAGAAAGATTTAGACGTATGTTTAGTGGAGTATTCTTCAAGCGCTACATTCTCGGATTGTGGGTTCAGGCAGAAGGTATCATCTATGATATGTTTGATGAAGTTAAACATAAAGTAAAGACAGCATTAAGAGATTATAAAGAATTTTATGTCAGTTGTGACTATGGTACTCAAAACGCAACTGTTTTTCTTCTATGGGGTAAATACTTGGATAAATGGTATCTGGTTGATGAATATTATTATTCAGGAAGAGATAAAGGAAAGCAGAAAACAGATAATGAGTACTATGAGGATTTAGAAAACTTTATAGGCAATAAAAGAATAAAAGGAATAATAATAGATCCATCCGCAGCATCATTTATAGCATTAATTAAAAAGAAAGCTAAATACAAGATTATAAAGGCTAAGAATGATGTATTGGAAGGAATAAGAAACGTAGGAAGTGCATTAAATGATGCACTTATTTTATTTAATGATTGTTGTATAAATGTTTTTAAAGAGTTCTTCTCATATATTTGGGACAACAAAGCTATTGAACGTGGTGAAGATAAACCTGTAAAAGTTATGGATCATGCTATGGATGCTATTAGATACTTTGTTAATACAATTTTATTTAGAAAAGGTGGCATAGCAGTATTAAAGTAAAGGTAGGTGAGAAAATGTTTTTCAAGCCAAAGGAAGAGCCAATGGCTAAAGAAGAAATAATAAAACAATTTATTGATGAATTTGATAAATCAGATACAAGAAAATCCATGTTAGAAGGCGAGAGGTACTATAAAAATAAAAATGATATAAACAATAGAGAAATATATTGCTACACAGATAAAATAAAAACAGTAGACCCAACTAAACCTAATAATAAATTAAGTCATGCATTTATGAAACTCTTAATAGATGAAAAGATAGGTTACTTTTTAGGGAAAGCCCCTAACATAGTGGCAGAAAATAAAGATTTTCAAGATAAATTAATAAATATATTTGATGATGGAGTAGATGATCTATTAAATGATATAGGGGTAGAAGCTTCAAACAAAGGTATTGCATGGATGCAAATTTACTTTGATGAAAAGAGTAAACTCAAATTTATGAAAATACCTTCAGAGCAAATTATTCCATTATGGGCAGATAGTTTTCATAAGAAGTTACAGGCTGTTATTAGATACTATTGTATTGAGGTTTATGAAGGTAAAAACAAAAAGAATGTGCTCAAAGTAGAATATTGGGATGACAAAACAGTAATGTATTATACAGAGTACAATGGTAAGCTTATACCAGATGTTGAAGCTAATAGAACTGCAGAGCCAATAGGACACTATGCAAAGGATAATGAAAACTATGGATGGGGAAAAGTGCCTTTCATATATTTTAAGAATAACTCTAATGAACTAAATGATTTAAATTATGTTAAAAGTATCATAGATAACTATGACCTAATAACTTCTGATACCTCAAATACTTTGGAAGAAATACAAAATCTTATATATGTATTAAAGGGATATGGTGGAGAAGATTTATCTGAGTTTATGAAAGACCTTAAATATAATAAGGCTATTAAGATAGATACGGATGAAGGTGCAGGGGTAGATACACTTAATGCAGATTTAAATATAGATGCAGTAGAAAAGCATTTGGATAGATTAAAAAGGGATATTTATCAATTTGGACAAGGTGTAAATATGGATACAGATAAGTTTGGAGCTAATCCTAGTGGAGTGGCTCTTAAATTTTTATATTCAGGATTAAGTTTGAAGGTAGACCAAATGGAGAGAAAATTTAAATCTTCATTTAAGCAGCTATTTTGGTTCGTAGCAGAATATTTGAAAATAACTAACCAAGGCAACTATGATCCACTTACAGCTAAAGCAATATTCCATAGGTCTACTATTACTAATGATTCAGAGTTAATTGAATCAGTAAATACAAGCACAGGAGTAATCTCAAAGAAAACTTCTATAGCACATCACCCATGGGTAGATGATGTAGAGCTTGAATTAAAGCAATTAGAAGATGAAAGAAAAAAAGATGAAGAAATATACCCTAACTTTCCTTTAGAAAAACCACCGGGAAGTGAAGACAATGAGGAATAAGGCTTATTGGAAGAAACGTTCTGAAGTTGTAGCTAGTAAGCAATTTAAAAAAACAGATGACTATATCTTAGGACTACAATTAGAATACCAGGAAGCTTTAAGCAGCATACAAAAAGATATAGAAGTATTTTATCAAAGATTTGCAACTAACAATGAAATAACTCTAGGAGAAGCTAGAAGGTTATTAAATTCTAATGAACTTCAAGAGTTCAAAATGGATTTAAAAGAGTTTACTAAGAAAGCTAAAAACAATAAAAACCTAGAGTGGGAAAAAGAATTAAACAATGTATCTTATAAGGTTAGAGTAACTAGGCTACAAGCTCTACAGACACAGATAAGAAACCAAATAGAGTTATTATATTCTAATCAATCAAAGGACACTACAAAGCTTTTAGGGGACATTTATCAAGATACTTACTATAGGAATATATACGAAGTACACAAAGGCTTAGGAATTGGTGTCAATTTTGCAAAGTTAGATACTAATACAGTTAATAAGGTACTTGCAGAACCATGGCAGGGTGCTAATTATAGCAGCAGGATATGGACTAATAAAGATAAACTAATAATGGAGTTACAAACTAACTTAGTGCAATCTTTTATTAGGGGAGATAGTATAGATAGAACTGCTAAAGTAATAGCTGAAAGAATGAATGTAGCTAGAAATAGAGCTAGAACACTGGTTAATACAGAAAGTGCTAATATAGTAAGCAAGGCTACCTTTAATAGCTATAGTGGTAGTGGAGTTGTAAAGCAATATGAAATACTTGCAACTTTAGATTTAAGAACATCTAAAATATGTAGAGAAATGGATGGTAAAGTATTTAAAGTTAGTGAAAAAGAGATTGGGATTAATGCGCCACCGTTTCATGCTAACTGCCGAACCACTACAGTAGCTTATTTTGATGATGCCATAGATGAAGAAAGAATTGCTAGAGATAACAACGGTAAAGTTTATTATGTAGATGGAAATATAAAATATGAAGATTGGTATAGCAAGCATGTTGTAAATAATGGTAATAATGATATAATAAAAGAAAAGGTCATTAAAGAGCTTAAATATCCAGAGATAAAAACCATTAGTGAAGCTGAAAAATGGGCTAAAGATAACCTTAGCCTTAATACAGTTAGTTATAAAGGAATTGATGTTGATGTAGCTAACTATGTAAATAAATCAATGAATGAAATTTATGAAGAATATCCACTATTAAATGGATTTGTGCAGGAGATAAAAGCAGATGGAAGAGCGAAAGCCCCAGCAAGTGCTGTGTTAAGCTTTAAAGATGGAAAGTTAAATACAAAACTTGTTTTATCTAAGAATGACTTATCAAACTTGGAATCCATTGATGCTATGATTCAAAGATGTGTAGATGATAAGTGGTGGACACCTAAAGATGGAGTAAAGGGAATAATAAAACATGAAATGGGGCATATGATAGAATATGCTACAACTTTAAAGAAATATGGTGTAATAAGTTCAAAGAAAGAATTAGATGATCTAAGTAATTTAAGCACAGCCTTTAATAAAATAAAAAATGGAGAACTATCTAAAGAAATAAAAGTAAAGGCTTTAAACAATCTTAATATAGTAAGTACTAAGAAAAATGTTAAAGAAAATTTAAGTGATTATGCTAATCATAGTACACTTGAATTTTTAGCTGAATCAGTTTCAGAGCATAATCCAAGACCACTAGCAAAGGAAGTTATTAAGTTATTAAGAGAAAAGATAAAGGAGGTATGGAAGTGATAGCCTTACCAAAAGAGCTTGTAGGAATAACTGATTATGATGAAGATGATAATTGGATTCTAAAAGATGGAGCTACAGAAGAGCAAAAGAAAATATTTGAAGAATTTAAGAAGGGTATAGAGTCAAAAGAGTTAGCAGATACCATAATTAATTTTGAAGAGTAAAAGCACTTACTAAGTAAAATAGTAGGTGCTTTTATTATGTACTGAAAGTGAGGTGAGATATTTAATGTTAAACCATATAAATATATTAGGGATAAATTATAAAATAAAATACTTGAATGACTTAATAGAAAGAGAAAATTTATATGGCGAAATAGATTATCATAAGCAAACAATTAGAATAGATGAATCTATGAGACGGGATAGAAAAGTCAGAACACTTATACATGAAATTTTACATGGGATAATGGAGTCGCTTGGATATAATGATATTAATTGTGATGAAGAGAAAATACAGAACATATCAAATGCTCTGTATTTGCTATTAGAAAATAACCCTAAATTACTTTCCCTTTTTAGTTTGAGATAAAGCACTACCAGCTACGCTTTTTGAAGCTGGGCTATATCTTCCATCTTTAAGGATTTTAGAAGCAGTAGAAGCAACTGACTTACTAGTTTGTTTTGTATTTTTAGCCATAAAGACACCCCCTTTCAACAAAATATTACCATATTTGAGAAAGGTGTACAAACTATAAATAATTAATTTCAAGTCTTAGAAATAAGGCTTTTTATTTTTGCCCTTAGCATGGCTTAAAAGGCTAAGAAAGGAATGAGTTTTAGTGAAGGAGCTAATGTCAAAAGAATTAATAGAAGCTAAGAATAGCATTACTTCAAGGCTCGATTTAGATGATATGAATTATGAAGACGCAGAAGTAGTCGTGGCAATATTAAATATGTTTAATGAGAAAAATTATTTAATATCTGATGCAACCAAGATATTAACACGTTGTATTGGAGAACTTAAAAATTGTCCAGTAATAAAATATGAAAATTGTTAAGAAAGGAGCAGTATAAATGCCAAAGTTAAGTGAAATATTAGGAGAAGCTTATTCTCAAATACCAGAGGACATTCAAAAGAAATATAAAGATGTAGATTTAGTAGATAGCTCTGGTTATGTAGAAAAAAGTAAATTTGATGGTGTTAATAATCAAATAAATGATTTACAAACTCAAATTAAAGAGAGAGATAAGCAGTTAAAAGATTTATCTACTAAAACTGGAGATAATGAAGAATTAAAGAAGCAGATAGAAGAACTACAAAGTAAAAACAATACTGCTAAAGAAGAATATGAAGGCAAAATATCTAAAATGCAGTTTGATTATGCTTTAGAAAAAGCATTAGGAAAGGCAGGAGCTAAGAATAGTAAAGCTGTAATGGCATTACTTAATGCTGAAAAAATAAAATTAGATGGTGAATCTCTTATAGGATTAGATGAACAGCTAACAAGCTTAAAAACATCTGATCCTTATTTATTTGGAGATAATAGAATAACTTCACCGATGCCAGGAGACGGTTCAAGCACTCCAGGAGAAAGTAATTTAGCTACAAAGATAGCTGAAGAAAGAAATGCCACAGTAAGCAATCCATATGAAAATTTATGGGGATAAAAGGAGGATAAAAATATGTATGTAAAAACAATAAACTTTGACAATCAACCAGAATTTTTAGCAAGTGAAAAATATGTTAATTTCACTACTACAGTAAGTAATGAGGGTATAACGCCAGATGAATTAGGGAGAAAGATAGTCCCAGCAGGTAGTATCCTAGACGTTAACGGAAATATAGTTAATGATGGTACTGCAGCAGGAATACTCTTTACATCTATAGATGTTACATATGGTCCTCAACCAGGAGCATTAATGTTTGAAGGATATGTATTAGAACAAAGACTTCCAGTAGCTCCATCAGAAGAAGCAAAAACAGCATTAAAAGAAATTAAATTTAGATAATGAAAGGTGGTTTTATAAATGGCTAGAATAGAAGAGATGTTTTCAACTCAAGAAGTATTAAATTATGTAAAGAATAGACAGACAGTACCTATGTTGGGAGATATTCTGTTTCCTGAAAAGAAAATTGAGGATTTAGATTTTAAAATGATAAAAGGTGCTAATAACCTTCCAGTAAGTGCATCTATCCATGGTTTTGATACTGAAACCGAAATAGGTTCAAGGGATGGAGCTTCCTCTAGCGTAGAAGAATTGGCATTAATCAAAAGAAAAATAAAAATGGATGAAAGATTAATAATTAAATTAAATTCTCCAAGAAGCAACCAAGAAGAAAAACAAGCTATTTCTGATATATTCAACGATGTTGATAATATGGTAAGCAGTGTAAAGACTAGAGTAGAAGCAATGAGAATGGAAGCTGTAACAACTGGTAAGCTCACTATAAATGAAAATGGGGTTAAAGCCACTATAGATTATGGGACTCCAAGCGAACAACAATCTTTAAGTGGAATAGATTGGACTTCATCAACAGCAAAAATATTAGATGATATATATAATTGGACTGATAAGGTAGTTGCTAACACAGGCTTTACTCCTACAAGAGCTCTAACTTCAAAATCTGTATTGAATTTATTACTAACTAATACAACTATAAGAAAAGCAGTATTTGGAACAAATTCAGATAGAGTATTAACTAAAGATATGCTTAATCAGTTACTATCATCAATGGATTTACCACAAATTGCCACTTATGATGCACAATATAGAACTCAAAACGCTAATGGTAAATATACAGCCAAGAGATACTTTGAAGATGGTAAATTTGTACTACTTCCAGATGGTAAGTTAGGAGAAAGTATTTACGGTCTAACAGCAGAGGAAATTGAATTAAGAGGTAAGAGTGACGTTAAGATAGAATCCTTCGGGAATATAATTGCTGAAATTTATTCAACAAAGGATCCAGTAGCTAGATGGACAAAAGCTGTTGCTACTTGTTTACCATCATTCCCATATGCTGATCAAATATATATAGCTAAAGTAAAATAGACACAAGGAGGTTTAATCCTCCTTTGTTTTTTAAGGATGTGAGTCAATGGAAAATGATGTGTTGAATTTAGTTAAATTAAGGCTAGGCTTAAAAGATGATAAATTAGATGATGTAATTAAAAGCTATATATATGAAATAAAATTTAAAATACTAAACTATTGCCATATAAAAACTATACCTGGAGATTTAATGTATTTATGGGCTACTATGACCATGGATATAGTAAGAGTGGATCAAGCTTATTTAGATGAAATATCTGATACTATGTCTGATAATGTTAAGTCTATAAATCTTGGAGATACCAGTGTAAGTTTTGGCGCTAGTAATGAGGTTACCAGCACTTCTAAGAAGTCTATAGATGATATAGTACTTAATTATGGAAAGGAACTTAGAAATTTCAGAAAGGTGAAGAGGTCATGATTAAGTATTCAAGATATAGAAAAGCCATAGAAAGCCTTTATGATTGTACTTGTAATATAAGTGGGGGTACAGAAAAGATTAAAGATCCTATTACAAAAGAAACTAAGTCGGTTCCAAAACTAAAATATGAAAATCAACCTTGTAAAATATCTAAGCAAAGCTTATCTAAAAACAACCAAACTGATACAGTTAACAAGGTTGTATATGAGCTTAAGCTTTTTATAGCCCCTGAATTAGAGATTAAACAAGGAGACATTATAGAAGTGATTAATAAGGCGCTAAATAAAACTACTAACTATAAAGCTGGAGAAGGTTTTCCTTACAATACACACCAGGAAGTAATATTAAGTAAAGAGGGTAACTCATAATGGCCGGAATGGGTAGTTTCGATTACTCCGAATTTAAGAATATGGCTAAAAGCTTTCAAAAAGCACTTGATGAAAGAGTAGTCGAAAGATGGATAAGGGAATTTCTCTTAGAAATGGCATTTAGAGCTGAAAGGAAGATTAAAAAACGTACTCCAGTAGGCGATTATGGAACTTATCAAAGTGTAATTAAGAAAGGGAAAAATAAAGGACAAATAAAAACATACAAGAAAAAAGGTTCTCATGGCAAGGTTGGGGGACATTTAAGACGTAACTGGCAGGTAGGGAATGTAGTAAAGCAAGGGAATGCTTATATAGTAGAGATATTTAATAATGTGGAATATGCCTTAATATAATGGGGCATGTAAAACCGAGCAAAAACGGTGAAAACTACAATTTTATTTTATGTAATTTATATTAAACATGGACATTGAAAAGAGATTGAACTATAATTAAAGTATAATATTGGGAAAGGATATTAATTATGGCTAATTTTTTAGATTTAACAGGTAAAACTTTTGGTAGGTTAAAAGTGTTAGGTATTTCAAGGCAAATTCAATCTGGTAAAAGAAATAGATATTATTGGAATTGTATTTGTAAATGTGGAAATAAGATTGAAACAAGGACTGATTGCTTAACGTCTGGAAATACTAAATCTTGCGGCTGCTTACTTTCAGAGCAAGCTTTGAAAAATGTAGTTATTAACCATAAACATAAAATGTCTGGAACAAGATTATATAAAACATGGCAGAACATGAAAAAGAGATGTATAAATCCAAAGGATAAAAGCTATGTTAATTATGGTGGTAGAGGTATTAAGGTTTGTGATGAATGGAGTAATAGTTTCGAGCATTTTATGAAATGGGCATTGAGTAATGGTTATTCAAATAATTTAACTATTGATAGGATAGATGTAAGCGGTAATTACGAGCCTTCCAATTGTAGGTGGTCTAATGATACAGAGCAAGCAAGAAATAGAAGGAGTAATGTTTTAGTTAATTATAAGGGAAAAGAAATAACACTTATTGAATTATCTGAAATAACTGGTATTGAGTATGGATGTTTAAGTGGAAGATATGAAAGAGGAGATAGAGGTAAAAGGTTAATAAGAAATATTAATGAAGATAAAAACGTTCCTAAAGGTTCAATCCAACACTTGAGTAAACTAACTGAAGAATCAGTAAGTGAAATAAAAGCTTTACTTAGAAAAGGTGTATTGCAAAAGGAAATAGCAAAGCGATATAAAGTTAGTCCATCAGCAATAAATTCAATAGCCAGAAATAGAACATGGAAACATATAAAATAAAATCATGTCAACACCGTGGTAATTATTCAGATAGCGAAAGGTTGAATAACACCGTAGAGCGTAGAGGGTGAATAAATATAATCCCTCCAAGAGTGCTTGGCAACTAAGAAAGATAATTTATAATGGTTATCTTTTTTTGTTTAGTTGATAATGTACGCCGAACTTATAGGAAACTATAAGAAGTAGAGGATAAAAAGCCTTTACGGTAACAAAATGCATATGTAAATAACGGCCATAGAACACGAAACCACAAAGGATGGGTTGAGGGGCGTTTCATGGTTGAAATATCTATGAATGAAATAGAAAGACAACTACCTAAGTTTCTTGAAAGAAAGCAAGTAGAACTACTGGAACAAATATTGAATGGTAGAGTATAAGGGAAGTGATAATATATCCAATATAAATGATTTAAAGATAGGTATTAATCAACTGTTAGACAGAAAATTTCCTAATATAGATATACATAATGAAAAAATAGAGCAGGGCTTTGAAGAGCCTTGTTTTTTTATTAAGATTTTGAGTTCAGGGCAAAATAAAGAGCTTAACAGAAGATACAATAAAAATATATCTTTTGATATTCATTATTTTAGTGAGAAAGAAGATGTTAATTCAGATTGCTTAAGCATGGCTGATAAGCTCTATGAGGTGCTTGAATATGTACAAGTAGGTAATAGCTTGTATAGAGCTAATAAAATGACACATGAAGTTATAGATGGAGTTTTACACTTCTTCTTACAGTTTAACTACAAAGTGATTAAGCAAATAGAGGAATCGCCTAAAATGCAAGCCTTAGACAAGGAGGTAATAACTAAGAATGGCTAAGAATGAGATTAATCAAGAACTTAGATTTACTAAAGAGCAGATTATCAATTCTAGTAAATTTAATAGGATTGAAAAAGATATACTTAAAGCTTTACTAGAGAATAAAGAGTATTCCTTAGATGAAGCTAAAAAGATTATAGATGATTTTAATAAGAAAGAGGTGAAATAGATGGCAGGAGGAACATGGACTAAACAAAATAAAATTAGACCAGGAGCCTATATAAACTTTAAATCTAAAAAGAAAGACACTAGTATCTTTGGAGAAAGAGGAATAGTTACAATACCTTTAAATCTTCCATGGGGGCCAGAGAAGGAAGTAATAGAAATAAGTGTTGATGATGATTTATTTGACCTAATAGGATTAGATGTAACGGAAGAAAGTACATTATTAATAAGAGAAGCACTTAAAAGAGCAAAGAAACTTTTGCTATATAGACTTAATACAGGAACTAAGGCAACAACTACAATTGAGGGGTTAACTGTAACTGCTAAATATAGTGGAATAAAGGGCAATAGCATTAAAGTTATTATACAAAACAATATTGATGATGAAACTTCTTTTGATGTAATAACAATATTGGGAAATAGGCAAGTAGATAAACAAATAGGAGTTAAAACTATAGAGAATTTAAATCCTAACTCTTTTGTAGAGTTTAAAGGTACTGGAGAATTAAAAGCTACTGCGGGTATTATTCTTAGTGGAGCTGATGATGGTACAGTTACCAATGGAGATTATACGGATTATTTGAATCAAATAGAACTGTATGATTTTAACACAATGGCAATTCCTACAAAGGATTCTAGTATTAAAGCTATAGCTACAACTTTTATTAGAAGGCTCAGGGATCAAGAAGGGAAAAAGGTACAATGTGTACTTGAAAACTACCCACAAGCTGATTATGAGGGAATAATTTCTGTTAAGAATGGTGTAATTTTAAATGATATGATAGTTATTTCTTCTGATAAGGCCGTAGCTTTTGTTGCAGGTGCTACCGCAGGGGCAAATGTTAATCAATCTTTAACTTATAGTACTTATGAGGGATCCATAGATGTTGAAACCAGATATACAAATAAAGAGGTTGAAACTGCTCTTAAGAATGGTGAAATAGTATTTACAATAAGTAATAACAGAGTAGTTATAGAACAGGATATAAATACCTTAAAAACTTTTACAGAAGATAAGAATAAAGACTTTAGAAAAAATAGGGTTATAAGAACATTAGACGCTATAGGAAACGATATTAAAACCTTATATGAAAATAATTATATAGGTAAAATCTCTAATAATGAAGATGGTAGAAATTTATTTAAAAAAGATATAATAAAACGTTTGGAAACTTTACAAGGCATAGGAGCAATAGAGAATGTTACTACAGGAGATATAACAACATTACAAGGAGAGGACAAAGACTCCGTATTTGCTAGAGTAGGAGTACAACCTATAGACAGTATGGAAAAACTTTATATGGAAGTGGAGGTGCAATAACATATGGGATTTTTTAAAGCAG
Organism: Clostridium mobile; assembly: GCF_018918285.1. GTDB lineage: Bacteria > Bacillota > Clostridia > Clostridiales > Clostridiaceae > Clostridium_AW > Clostridium_AW mobile. The sequence goes on along the minus strand of NZ_JAHLQF010000006.1, from coordinate 34,234 downwards.
AAGATACTATTAGTGGACAAGAAGCGAGAGCCTATATCACTATAGAAGGCCGTAATGAAGAGCTTTTTTATGCTAAGAAGATAGAATCTAAGGTGGAAAAGCAGAAAACTGAGATAAAAACACTTGGTAGAAGAGGAACGCAAAACAAAGCAGCCGGCTGGAAGGGCACAGGTACTCTTACTGTTTATTATGCAACCACTCTTTTCAGGGAGCTTATGCTTAAATATATGAAAGAAGGTAAGGATGTTTACTTTGATATTACTGTAACCAATGAAGATCCAACAAGTGGTTTAGGTAAACAAACAGTTGTACTAAAAAACTGTAATCTGGATGAAGTGAGTATGACTGCCTTTGATGTTGATAGTGAAGTTTTGGAAGAGGACATGAGCTTTACATTTGAGGATGTAGACATATTAAATGCATTTAATAAACCAGTATTAGGATAAGACAGGATAATAATAGGAGGAATGTATAATGGATTTTAAAGATTTTTTAATGGATAGCTTTGAAGAAGTAGAAGAAATAGAGAGAGAAATAACTATGGGTGGAAGAAAAAGAAAGATGAAGTTTAAGCCTATAGGAGCCACTACGGGTGATGAGATAAGAAAAAAATGCCGAAAGGTTACTATTGCAAAGGGTCAAAAAATAATAGAAACAGACCAAGATAAGTATATTGCTAATTTAATAATAGAAACTACAACTTATCCAGACTTGAAAAATGCAGAGTTGCAATCAGCATGGACAGTTATGGGTGCAGAGGAATTATTAAATGCCATGAAAGCCAAGATGAGTGATGGTGAATATGCAGAATGGTCAAGCATAGTTAGCCAGGTAAACGGATATGACAAAGGTATGCAGGAGCTTATTGAAGAAGCAAAAAACTAATAAAGGAGGGCGATAGTGACGCTAATTATGCTCACTATGCCCTCCACAGACTTAAAATCCTCCCTAGCACATTAATGAACATGGATAGAAAAGAAAGAGCCTACATATATGCAAGTATAGACCTTCATATAGAAAATGAAAAGAAGGCTGCAAATAAAATGAAGAGGTAGTTATTGAGCTATTAAGAAATATTTGTTAATATTAAGATAACTAAAGGGAGGGGTTGCTATGGGTTTGTTTTTTAGAAAGAAAAAAGATGTAACTGGAGAGTTAGGAAAATTTGATCTTAGACATTTAATAGGATTAGAAATACCAGAAAAGATGTATTGTACAGTTACTGTATATAATGATAAATTAGTCATTGAATCTGGTGATAAAGAATATAGTTTAAAAATAGATAAAATATATTCAATAGATTTTGATATGGATATAGATATAGAAAAATATACAAAATCAAGTATGACAAAAGGTGTTATTGGAGCAGCTACATTTGGGGTATCAGGTGCAATTATAGGGTCAGCACCAAAAACAAAAGAAAAGAGAAAAGTTACTTGTAAAGCTATTATAAGTTATGAGAACAGTTCTGAAGATACTGCATATATAATATTTGAAGATTTTGAAGCAAATGCTATAAAAGGAGCAGCTAAATTAGTAGATACATTAAGACCTTTGATAAAAAAGCAAGAAGAAAAACAGAAAGTTGAATTGTAATATAAAAAAAGCACTTATTTAAGTTAGGTGCTTTTTATTATTCCTAGAAGTGAGGTGATAGGATGTCTACAGTATCAACAAGTTTAAGAATGTTCGACCAAATGACGAGACCCTTACAACAAGTAACACAAGCTTTAAACCTCACCATATCAGCTATGGACAATATGAATAAGAGTGCAAACAGAGATATAAGAATAACTAATAGTTTAAATTCAGCTAGAGAAGCAATTCAAAGAGCTGGCTCAGGCTTACAAGAACTAGTAAAGGAGCAGGATAGGGCTAGAAGTAGTCAAGATAGATTAAATAATTCCTTTAACAATGGAATAGATTCAGCTGGAGGACTAACGGGTAAGGTAAAAGGGCTTGTAGGTGCTTATCTAGGATTCCAAACGATAAAAAAAGGCTTAGATTCAACTATAGGTGGTGCTGCTAATCTGGAAAGACAACTAATCACTATCTCTGGAATGTTAGGGAATAAGGATGTAGGAAAAGCATACTTTGAAAAAATAAACGATTATGCACTTATAAGCCAATATGGGCTTAAGGACTTTGCGGCTATTTCCAGACAGTTTATCCAATTCACAAAAAATACGGATAAGCTTATGGACCTAAATAAATTGAGTGAAAGACTAGCATTTTTAGATCCAAGCCAAGGTTTAGAAGGTGCAGGATTTGCTCTTAAAGAAATTTTAGGCGGAGATGGAATGTCTTTAAAATCTAGGTTTGGTTTTGGAAGTGATGAAATTAAACAATTAAAAGAAGCGTCTAATATTGATGATTTTATGGAAAAGTTTAATCATATGTTAAATGAGAAAGGTGGTACCCAGTTGGCAGTAGAAGAGGCAGCAGGTGCGGCCATATCTTTATGGGATAATCTTATAGCTAATATTCAAACATCTTTTTCTAAAGCAGGTAATAATGCATTGGAAGCTATAAAGCCTTTATTGAAGACTTTAAATGAAGGATTCAAAGAGGGAAAGTTCCAACCGTTTTTTGATGGGTTAGCTAATGGGATAGTTACAGTTGTTAATGCTGGGTTAAGGTTATCTAATATAATACAATCTATAGGAAGTTCTATACAAAATAATTGGGGAATTATAAGTCCTATACTAGCTGCAGCTATAGGAGCAATCGTTACACTTAAAGGTGCAATGATTGCTTATAATATAGTACAAGGAATATCTAAAGGAATACAACTTGCCTCTGCAATTGCTACAGCAATTCATGGAAAAACAACACTAGCCAAAGCTAATGCAGATGCAGCAGCAACAGCATCACAGTGGGGATTAAACGCAGCTATTTTAGCATGTCCTATAACTTGGATAGTCGGAGGTATACTTTTATTAATTGCAGTGTTTTATGCAGCTATAGGAGCAGTTAATAAATTTGCAGGTACATCACTAAGTGCAACAGGTATGATAGTCGGTTCAATTGCAGTTGCAGGTACAATTATTTGGAACATCATTATAGGTGTAATTAATGCAATCATCCAGGCTGTGTGGTCAATATTCGCTGAACCATTCATTGGGATAATTGAATGGGTTTTAAATGCGGCGAATGGTGGGTTTAATAGTTTTGGTGGTGCTGTTGCAAATCTAATTGGCGAAATTATTTCATGGTTTTTATCCCTTGGAAAAGTAGTAACTAAAATTATTGATGCAATATTTGGTACAGATTGGACTTCAGGACTTTCTTCTCTCCAAGATAATGTACTTAAATGGGGAGGAAACGATAAAGCGATAACACTTGATAGAACAATGCCTACAATTGATAAAAGAATAAATTATAGTGATGCATACGATTCAGGTTATAATTTTGGTAAAAATTTAGGGGATAAATTTAGTTTTAAAATGCCTAATACTCCAGATGTATCTTCTTTAATGGGAGACCAAAATGCATTACTAAATGATTGGAATATGGATCAAAAAGATGGGTTTGGTACAACTAATGATAATCTTGGAAAGATTAAGGATAGCATAGACGTAAGCAATGAAAACTTAGAACTTATGAGAGATTTAGCAGAGCAGGAAAGCATACAAAACTTTGTTACTCTAACTCCTACAGTACAAGTAACTACAGGAGATATAAAAGAGGAAGCTGATATTAATAAAATAATCTCTAAGATAGAAAATTATATGGAAAATGAATTAGCTAATAGTGCAGAGGGGGTATATGCTTAATGTACAAGATGTATTTAGGAGTGAGTAATGGTGATGAAGGATTTACACTTCCTATTCTCCCTGAAAAGATAGAATTTAATGAAGATGGTGATAACAAAACCTTTGATATTATTAATATTGGTGAAATTAATGTAATAAATAAGCCTAAATTAACTCAAATATCTTTTGAAAGTTATTTTCCTAAGAGTACAGGACCATATGTAAGTTCGGAGCAACTTTTTTCTCCGGACTTTTATATTTCTAAAATTAGAAATTGGAGAGAAAAACAAGAAAAGGTAAGATTCATATTTACAGGAAGCCCTTTAGATATTAATGATTTATTTACCATAGAAAGCTTAAAGCTAACTGAAAAAGGTGGAGAAGTAGGAGACATATATTATTCTATAGAGCTTAAGAGATATAGACCTTACGCAGCTAGAAAAGTATTCGTAGCTACTAAGCAAAGTAATACTAGCAAGCCTACAGTAAAAACTAATCAGCCAAGACCAGTAGAAAAGCCTAAGCAAAAAACACATACTGTTGTTAATGGAGATACTTTATGGAAAATAGCAAAAAAATATTTAGGTGATGGTAGTAGATATAAAGAAATAGCACAACTAAACAATATAAAAAATCCTGATGTAATTTATCCAGGACAATTATTTAAAATACCGTAGGTGATATTATGCAAATTGAATTATTGTTAGATAATAAAAATGGAAATATGTTTAATATATCTGAACTCATTACAGAAGTCGCATGGAAAACTAAAAGAAAAGGTAAATCTTCAAGTTTAGATTTTCAATTCATTAAAGATCCAAATGTAACTATAAGCAATGGTGATGTAGTAAGCTTTAAAGTAGATAATAACAATGTGTTTTACGGATATGTATTTGATATAAGTGGTAGTAAAGACCAAGAAATAAAAGTAACAGCTTATGACCAGATAAGGTACTTATTGAGCAATGATGGTTATGCATTCGTTAATAAAAAAGCTAGTCAAATAATATCACAGATAGCAAAAGATACAGGCTTGAAGATAGGAACAATAGAAGATACAGGATATACTATTCCACAGTTACTAGAGGATGATAAAAAGCTCCTAGATATAATATACAGCGCATTAGAAAAGACATTATTATCAACAGGAAAGACTTATACCTTATATGATAATTTTGGAGCTCTTTGTTTGAAAAATATAAATAATATGAAGCAACAAGTTGTAATTTCAGATGATAGTAATTTAGGTGATTATGATTGGAAAAACAGCATAGATAATGATACTTATAACAGAATTAAAATGGTTAAAGATAATAAAGACACTAATGGCAGAGATGTTTATATTGCACAAGACAGCAATAGTATAGCTAAATGGGGAAGATTGCAGTATTTTCATAAGGTAGATGAAAATATGAATAAAGCACAAATAGAAGAAATGGTTAATAACACATTAAAACTTAAGAATAGAGAAACTAAAACTCTAAAATTAAAAGATGTGGTAAGTACAGATATAGCAGCAGACTTAAAGCTAAGAGCTGGTAGTGGTGTCTATGTAGATATAAAGGAAAAAGGCATAAGTCAATATTATTTAATAGAAGATGCTACACATAAATTTGAAAAGGGAAGTTTAGTTATGGATTTTGATTTAAAGGTGGTGTAGATATGGGAATGATAGATGTTATAAAGAAGGCTGGAGTGGATGCAGTAGGAGCAAGTAACCCTGTTAATATAATATTTGGTGAAGTACTAGATGATAAGAACTTTAAAATAAAAATAGATCAAAAGCTTATACTCCCTAAAGAGTTTTTTATTATTCCTGAAAGTCTAACTAGGTATGAAATAGATTTAGGCCATAGTCATAGTTATTCCAATGGTTCAACTTCTAAAGAACTAAATAAAATAGTTATAAGAGAAGGATTGAAACAAAGGGACAGGGTGTTGCTTTTAAGGGTACAAGGTGGGCAGCAATATGTTGTCCTAGATAAGGTGGTGTAAATATGAGTAATGTTAGTATATTACCACAAGGAGCAATTATATCTGATAACTTAGAGGTAGAAGAAGTAATTGAACCAACAAAAACTTATAAAATTGACTTTGAAAAAGGAAAAGTAGTAGGAATTTGTGATGATGTTGAAGCTCTTAAGCAAGCGATACAATTAATATTGAATACCGAAAGATATGAGCATCTTATTTACAGCTGGAACTATGGCAGTGAATTAAAAGATTTAACTGGTAAAGATAGAGATATAACAGAGAGTGAGATTAAAAGAAGAGTAACAGAAGCATTAATTCAAGATGAAAGAATTAATAATATAGATAATTTTATATTTAAATATGATAAAGATGGTGTAATAGTAGATTTCACTGTCTTTTCTATTTATGGGGATTTTGAAGTAACTAAGGAGGTGTAGTAGTTGTATGAAGAAGTAAATACAGAAGAAATTATACTTAACAGAATGATGGATAAAGTTCCTAATGATTTAGATAAAAGAGAAGGTAGTATAATACATGATTCCTTAGCTCCTATAGCTTTAGAATTAGCTATGGCTTATTCTAACTTAGATAGATTTTTAGAGTACACTTTTGCCCAGGTAGACACTCCGGAAGAATTTTTAGAAAAAAGAGTAAGTGAAATAGGAATGTATAGAAAACAACCAACCCAATCTATTAAGAAAGGGTTATTTTATAATAGTGAAAATAAACTAATAGACATACCATTAAACAGTAGATTTTCTATAGATGGTATTAATTATAAAGCAATAGAAAAGATAGATACTGGTATATATAAAATTGAATGTGAAGAATTAGGGTCTATAGGAAATAAGCCAGCAGGAACTTTAATTCCCATAGATTATATAGAAAATTTGGCAACTGCAGAGCTAGGGGAAACATTAAACGAAGGACAGGACATTGAAGAAGGTGAGAGCTTATATAATAGGTTCACAGAGAAGATTCAAAATCCTACTACCTCTGGTAACTCCAATCATTATAAACAATGGGCTCTTGAAGTAAATGGAGTTGGTAAAGTAAAAGTATTTCCTCTTTGGAACGGTAATGGCACTATTAAAGTAGTTATAGTGGATAGTAACAAGAAAGCACCTTCACAGGATCTAATAGACAAAGTTTACAACCATATAGAAGAAGTTAGACCCATAGGTTCAAAAGTTACTGTAAAAGGAGCTGTAGAGAAATCCATAAATATAACTGCTAAGATAGTATTATCTAGTGGTTTTAACATTGGAGAGGTTCAGAATGAATTTAATAAGTTGTTAGATAAATATTTGAAGGATATAGCTTTTGAATTATCTTATATTAGTATAGCGAGGATAGGAAATCTACTTCTTAGTACTCCAGGAGTTTTAGATTATGCAGATTTGAAGGTTAATGATTCTACATCTAATGTAGGTTTACAAGATGAAGAAATACCAGTCTTAGGAACAGTGGAATTGGGGGTGTGATAATTGTACCCACAAAGCATAGATAAGTTTACAGAAAAGCTAAATAAGGTTGATGGAAGTACCTATGTTATTGAAGAAGAGGTAAGTATTACAGATGGAGTTTACGAGGGAGAGTTAGAACATGACAATGTAAGTAATTCTAGTGTAAGAGTATATACTGGCCCTAAACTTACAGGGAATAAAATAGAGAATTTTATTCTATCTACTCCAAGTGTTACACCATGGAAAAGAACAATAAAGATATTTAGTAGTTATTCTAAAGTCTATATTACCTATGAAACTACTGGAGATACTGTAGAAGCAGAAGACATAAACAAGGTTCAAGAAAGCATAGTTAACACACAGAAAGAGATAGATAGATATAAAAATGTTAATGATCTAGAAGTAAGTAATTTAAAAAATAGGACAACATTAGTTGAAAATAATAAGGCTGATAAAACCTATGTTGATACTGAATTAAATAAAAGATATTTAAAAGAACAGGTATTTACTAAGGAAGAAGTTTTACAGAAGATACAAGATGTTATAGGAACTGCTCCTGAAGCTCTAGATACTTTACAAGAGATAGCAAAGGCGTTAAATAATGATGCAGACTTTGCTGGAACTATGACTAATGAATTGAGTAAAAAGGTTGATAAAATAGTAGGAAAGCAGTTAAGTACAGAGGACTATACTACAGTAGAGAAAAATAAACTTGCTGGGATAGAGCAGGGAGCTAATAAATATATTCACCCTTCAACACATAGTGCTGATATTATAGTTGAAAATGCAAACAAAAGATTTGTAAGTGATACGGAAAAAGCTAATTGGAATACTGTAAGTAACAAGGTTGATAAGGTAACAGGCAAAGGACTATCAACTAATGATTTTGATAATAGTTATAAAGGAAAATTAGATGGAGTAGCTACTGGATCCACTAAAATAGAAAATAGTAGCACCAATGGAAATATAAAAATAAATGGAACAGAGACAAATGTTTATACCCATCCTTCAGGAACTAATCCTCATGGTACTACTAAAAGTGATGTTGGATTAAGTAGTGTAGATAATGTTAAACAAGCTACTAAGACAGAGTTTGATACACACACAACCGATAGCGTAAAACACATAACTGCTGCTGAAAGAACAGCATGGAACGCAAAGTCTGATAAGACATATGTTGATACTGAATTAGCTAAAAAGCAAAATAAATTATCTTATACGCCAGTTAATAAAGCAGGTGACACTGTAACAGGCCAATTAATTATAGATGGTTCAGCAGCAGATAGACCGTTAGTGGTAAGAGGGATATCAGGCAGTAGTGCAACAGGTGAAACCCCTGATACTTTGTATCTTAATTATGATAGTGACAAGCCAGTTAATATTGGGACTACAATAACCATAAACCCAACAACAAAATCAATTAATGTTAACGCTGATAGTGCTACTAAATTGCGAACAGCAAGGAAAATCAATGGAGTGAATTTTGATGGGAGTTCTGATATAACTATTACAGCTAATCCTAATGTACATACTCATGACGATAGATACTATACTGAAACCGAAGCAGATTCTAAGTTTGCAACAAAACAGGAGTTAGGTAATGCTGGATATGGTGATATGCTTGCATCTGTTTATGATAAAAATAATAATGGTAAGGTTGATGCAGCAGAGGTTGCTGATAGTGTTCCATGGACAGGAGTAACAGGAAAGCCAAGTACATTTACACCTTCAAGCCACACACATACTAAATCACAAATAACAGACTTCCCAACTAGCTTACCTGCTAATGGAGGAAATGCAACTACAGCCACTAAGTTGCAGACAGCTAGAACAATAAATGGAGTTAGTTTCGATGGAAGTACTAATATAACTATTACTGCGGCTCCCAATGCTCATACTCATACGATAGCTAATGTCACAGGTTTACAATCTGCTTTAGATGGAAAAATGAACACAGGTCCCGTTACATGGAACAATTTAAAGGGGGTGTAGTAAGTGTATGGATCTACAAAGTATGGTGCTACTAAATATGGCGAAGAATCATCTTCAACGGAAGAGATAAATTTATATAGACCAGATCTGTTAGCTTACTTACCTCCAATTTTAAGAGAAATTAGAGAATTTATAGTAATAGATGATGTTGTAGGATATGAATTAGGACTTTTGAATTGGAATATACAAGATTTACTTAAGCAATGCTTTATTGATACTGCTACATGGGGTCTAACCTTATGGGAAAAAGAGTATGGAATCAACACAGATATAAATAAAAGCTATGAAGAAAGAAGAGAGATATTAAAGGCTAAAAAAAGAGGTCATGGTACTGTAACTAAAAAGATGATAAAAGAAACAGCAGAAGCTTTCAGTGGTGGAGAAGTTGAAATAATAGAACACCCTGAAAGCTATTCTTTTACAGTGCAATTTATAGGTATTAAAGGTATTCCAAAGAACTTAGCAGGGTTTAAAGATATGCTAGACACAATTAAGCCTGCGCATTTGTCCTATGACTTTAAATACACTTATACAGTTTGGGACCACTTAAATGAAAATAAATTAACATGGGGCAATGCTAAAACTAAATCATGGAATGACTTGAAAGTATATGAATAGAGGTGATTATATTGAAAACTACAGCTAATTATGGGCTCAAAAAGCCAGATGGTACAGATGTAGTAAATATTGATGATTTAAATTACAATGCAGATGTAATTGACACAAAAATAAAAGAGATAGATACAAAGGCATCAAATATAAAAGTTCCAGTTACTTCTGTAAATGGAAAAACAGGAGCAGTAAGTTTAAGTGCTGCTGACGTAGGAGCAGTTCCTACGGGTAGAAAAGTTAATAGCAAAGCTTTATCCGCAGACATTACGCTAAGTGCAACAGATATTAAGACTAGTTCAGGAGCCACTATTGAGTCGGAATTGGCTCAAATGGCGAAGGATTATGTAAGAAATCCTGGGTACGGTAAGACTGCAGGCACATCTACTGCATATACATTAACTTTAAGCCCTGCCCCAAGCTCTTATGTTGATGGTTTAACAATAACTATAATTCCACACGTTGATTGTGGCGACAATCCAACTCTTAATATAAATAACTTAGGAGCTATACAACTGGTAAACTCCGAAGGAAATAATTTAAAAGCAGGAGAATTAAAAGCAAATAAACCTTACAGTTTTGTGAGGGTAGGTAGCAATTTTTTTATTCGTAGTAGTGGTGGATGTAACGCGATTAAAAGTATACAAAGTGGTGAATATTATTTTCAATCAGATATTGCAAATGCCAATATAACGATATCGACAGTTGATTTTAATAAGAGCGTTGTAATAATTGAAGATGAATCATCTGTTGATAGAACGACAACGTATTTTATGGGGCAACTATTCAATAACAATACACTTAATATACAAAGAAACAACGGAAACGCTTATGGTGCTGCAACTGTATACTGGCGTGTAATTGAATTTGATAATATTAAATCAGTCCAACAAGGAGTAATTAGTTCAACACAATTTATGTATCCAATACCTATAAATCGTGTTAATGTTTCAAAAACTCTTGCTTTTGCGTCTTTCAAGACAACTGATTTAAGTAACATATCCTATGTGAGAAAGCAACTAGTAGTTTCTGAATCGAATTTAGTTATACGGTCTCGTACCGAATCAAAAGTATGGTACTGGTATGTAGTAGAATTTAACTAAAAGGAGTGTTTTTTTATGATTTATGCACAATTAAATGAAAATAATGTATGTATAGGAATTTCTCAGTTAAGTGGGAAAATTGAAGATAGCAAAGTAGTAGAAATAGCTACAGCAGATTTTGAATATTATATATGGAGAAAATACGAAAATGGCGAATGGTCAACTGAAAAATTTGAACCTGAAACAACATCACCTTTAACCGAGTTTGAAAAATTAAAAAAGAAAAATGAAGAGCTTGAAGGTGCGGTAATGGAGTTAACTGCTATAATAGCTACAATGCAAGGAGGTAGTATATAATGTTTAATGCAAATAGTTATCTTGTAAAAATATATGTAAGAAAGATTAAAGAGGAAGGATTAACTTTTGAGGTAGTACCTTCTTTATTTAATTTAAAAGAAGTAGTAACAGAAGTAGTAAATGTTACAGCATAGAGTTATATTATGACATAAGTTATTGACAGGAGGATTATATGCTAGAATTTAATAAAATTTATAACATGGATTGCTCGCATGGGTTAAGTCTATTAGATGATAACTCTATAGATTTAACAGTAACTTCCCCACCGTATGATAATTTAAGAAACTATAATGGGTACACCTTTGATTTTGAAAATATAGCAAAGGAACTTTATAGGGTTACTAAAAATGGTGGCGTTGTTGTTTGGGTAGCAGGTGATGCAACAATTAAAGGAAGTGAAACAGGAACTTCATTCAAGCAGGCTCTTTATTTTAAAGAGGTAGGATTCAATTTACATGATACTATGATATATGAGAAAAATGGTTGTGCTTTCCCATCTAAGAATAGATACTATCAAACGTTTGAATACATGTTCATTTTAAGTAAAGGAAAGCCTAAAACAGTAAATCTCATTAAAGATAGGAAAAATAAATGGGGTAAACCTTGGGGAAAGCAAAGCAGACGAAATAAAGAAGGTAAATTAAAAGAAGTTGATAATTATGATAGTGCTGAATTTGGTGTGAGGTTCAATATATGGAAGATAAATAACGGATATGGCTATAGTGCAAAAGAGAAGATTGCATATGAGCATCCTGCAATATTTCCTGAACAGTTAGCAAAAGATCACATATTATCATGGAGCAATGAGGGAGATATTGTACTAGATATATTTATGGGTAGTGGTACAACAGCCAAAATGTGTATTGATACTAATAGACAATATATAGGCTTTGAAATATCTGAACAATACTGCAATATAGCTTACAACAGACTTAGTGGGTTTATATATGAATAATGTCTCAATGCAAAAGTATAAATAGAAAATTCAAGTAGGGCTAGAGATAGTCTTTTTTTATTACCTAAAAACAAGAAACGAGGTGTAATATGAGTGTAGAATTAGGAGTACTTTGTACTATTATAGGTGTGGCTATAGGATATTTAGGCTATAGAAGGAATGGAAATAAGGATATACAGGAGGATGCAAAGACAATAGCCTTCATCTCCACTAAATTGGACTATATTTCCAATGGAGTAGCTGATATAAAGGCAGATATGAGGGCACAGGATAAAAAAATATCAGATTTATCAGATAAAGTAATAAGAATAGAGGAAAGCACAAAGTCCGCACATAAAAGGTTAGATACTATAGAGAAAGAAGGGGTGTAGTATGAAAATAAATATAATGGAATATGTAGTTGAGCAGGCATTTATTTTAATACCTGCTCTTTATTTTTTAGGGTTAATGTTAAAGGGTACAAAAAAGATACAGGACTGGACCATACCATGGATATTACTAATATGTGGCATAGCTGGAGCTATAGCTTTGATGGGACTCAATATAGATGCGGTTATTCAAGGAGTAATTGTAACGGGTGTGACTGTATATGCTAATCAGTTGATAAAGCAAAGTACAGAAAAGAGAGGGTGAAAACATGCTATCTATTCAAAAAATGTTTATAAACTATAATTTTTCTAAGAGAAATGAAAAAATTAAATATATATGTATACATGATGTAGGTGCAGTATCTAGTGCGAAAAACAACAGAGATTATTTTGCAGGAGGTAATAGAGGAGCTAGTGCAGACTTCTTTGTAGACTCAAATAATATTATTCAAATAATAAATTATCACAATAATTATAGTTGGGCTATTGGGGATGGTGGAGGTAAGTATGGAATTACTAATGCAAATAGCCTATCTATAGAAATGTGTTTGGAAAGCAATTATCAACCTTCTGAGAAAACTATACAAAATACAATAGATTTAGTAAAGCGTTTAATGAAAGAATTGAACATAACTATTGATAGAATTGTACGACACTATGATGCAAGCAGAAAGAATTGCCCTCAATCTTTTAGTGCTAATAATTGGGCTAAATGGAACTGGTTTAAAAGTCAATTAATAGATAAATACCTATATAAAAAAGGTGATTCTGGAAGTGGCATTAAAAAGCTACAGCAGGATCTACTTGAAATAGGATATAAACTCAATGGTGGTGCAGATGGTATATTTGGAGAAAGCACATATAAAGCAATACTAAATTGGCAACAACTCCATACCTTTTTAAGACAGGATGGAATTGTTGATGAAAATACATTAAAGTCTATAAATACAAAAGTTGAAGAATTAAAAAACAAAAAAGAAGTACCTACTGATAAATTATACAAGGTCCAAGTAGGAGCTTGTAAAAACAAAGAATATGCCATAAATCTTTTAGAGGAATTGAAGGCTAAAGGATTTACAGCATATATAAGGGAGGAATAAAAGATGTTTGATTTTACAGATTTGGCTTTCATGACAGGAATAGTAATGGCCTTATCAGAAATGTTTAAAAGATTTGGTGTTAGTCCTAAATTTATACCAGTGCTAAACCTCTTATTAGGGATAGTAGCTGGAATGGTATATGTATCACCACAGGATACTAAAACCGCAGTTCTATCTGGTATTGTAATAGGATTAACTTCAAGTGGATTATATAGTGGAACTAAAAACATTTCACAAGGTTTACAAGAAAACAAGTAGACATAATTATATAAATGTAAACTAGAGGGGATTAAGTTCCCCTCTTTTTTTATTGTCCTACTTTCCATATGCCATGAATTATGAAACCTATAGGTATTTCATGTTTTTCATCATAATTTCCATTGCAAACATACTCTTTACCATCAATTTCACAAGTTATTGTTTTCCCTTCTTTCCATAGCTTTAAGGCTTCTAACATATCAACTACCATAATGCCCCTCCTAAATTCTAAACTTCTTTACTTCTATAATATGAAAGTTCTTAAAAATTGTTACTCTAAAATTATTAACTTTTTTCCTTCTTTCGAATATAATGTATTAAAGGGGGAATACATATGCAAGTTATTTCAGTGTTTAATCAAAAAGGTGGTTGTGGGAAATCTACTACCTGTTCTAATCTAGGTGCATATCTAGCTAGACATGGTAAGAAAGTATTATTAATTGACATGGACCCGCAAGCTAATTTAACAGTAAGCGTTGGTGTAAATGATGATGAATTAGAAGAAACTATTTATACTCTTTTACAGCTAAATTCTAAAGAATTAACGAGGGAAAGAATATTAGAAGTAATGAAGGAAACTTCTTACGAACGGTTACTTATTCTTCCTTCCGATATAACGCTCTCTAATGCGGAGATTTCATTGGCTAGTGTTATGAGTAGGGAACATGTTTTGAAACGTATTATAGAGCAAATAGGCGATTATTTTGACTATGTATTAATAGATTGTCCACCATCTTTAGGACTACTTTCTGTTAACTCTTTAGTAGCGAGTGATTATTTAATTATTCCAGTTACACCACAATTCTTTAGTATAAAAGGAATAAAGCATTTAATGGAAACTTATACTTTAATAAAAGATACTTTAAATCCTAACTTAGAAATTATGGGTGTACTTGTAACAATGTACGATAAGCGTAAAAATATAGCCAAAGATATAAGAACTACTTTAGTAGAAGTTTTTGGGGACAAAGTATTCAATACTGTAATTAGACAGGATGTACAAATTGAATATTCTCAGGATAATCAAACCCCTATTATTTATTACAATGATAAGTGTAGATCACATGAGGATTATAAGAATTTAGGAAGGGAAGTTTTAGCATGGCAAAGAGTATAGGAATTTTAGAATCTATAAAGAAAGATATTAAAGAAGAAAAGAAGTTAAATTCTTCAGAAGATAAAAAGATTGATATTTTAGAAGTAAAGAAGAAAAGAAGTTATTCTTTAAATGATTCCACCATAAAAAAACTAGAAGAAATGAAAGTGTTTTTCTATCCTACTGGAACAGCTCTTGAAGATATAGTCGATGAAGCTATATGCCAATTATATAAAATGAAAAAAGGGGAATAATTTCCCCCTATTTCAACACCTTATATATCATTAAGCCCGATAAAGCATAGCAAACATATTCTCCAACTAATAAAGCCAAGTACATAAAATCACCTCATGTATAGCATTACCAATTTTCTTTTTAATATACATAGAAAGGTATAACACACTATACTTTTAATTACTTAAAAGGAGAATACTATGGAATTTTTATTACTGAAAAAGTTTTTACAGTTACTATTAGCTGGACTATTTGTAGAGCTGGGATTAACTATGCGGAAAAAACGTAACAAACTAGGAACTGCTGAAATAGGAAAAGACTTAGGTAAATACAAAGGCACAGATGGAATTATCTTATCTAAAAATCACACACTTTCACAAAAGGCAAGTCAAGAACACATATGCATAATTGCTCCGTCTGGAGAAGGTAAAACCACATCTTTGTTTATTCCGAATCTATTAAACGAAAATTTAAAAGGAAGTATAATTGTTCCTGATCCTAAAGGGGAGCTTTACGAACTTACACATAAATTTCAGTCTAAGTATAGAAAAGTTATTTTATATAAACCTTTAGAAAGTGGAATAGGATACAATCCATTAAAGAACTGTAGGACAGATAGAGAAGTAATGCAATTAGCACAAAATCTTTTAATTAATGGTGCTTTAACTTTAGAAATACAAACAGGAAAACAGGCAAGTGGAATTGAGTGGCTGCAGATGGGCCAAAGTCTCTTAACTGCTGCCTTACTTTATGTAAAAGATAAACCTTTAGCAAGTATTTCAACTGCATTAAGGCTAATTATTTCAACGTCTGTAGAACAATTGGATGAGATTTTTTCTACTTCTAAACCTAACGTAGTTGAGCAATATAATATTTTTAAATCATGTTTAGAAAGTCCCAAAACCATGTCTAGTATCAAAATTACTTTAGGAAGTAATCTTCAACTTTTTACGGATAATCTTAATATAAGAACTAATGATTTCACGCCAGAAGATTTAAGAAAAGAACCAACGATACTTTATATTTCCTATCCAGAGAATAAGAGTGCTTATTTAAGCCCTTTAATGGCTTGTATTTACTCTCAATTGATAGATAGACTTATAGATACCTATGCAAAAGATTCTTTCCCTGTATGGCTTTTATTTGACGAATTTGCTAACATAGGTCAATTGTCTAATTTTACTCAGAATATTGCTACTGCTAGAAGTAGAAAAATGCCTTTTATGTTATGCCTGCAGAGCATTACTCAATTACAACAGCTTTACGGTGAAAAGAATGCATTATCTATTTTAAACAACTGCAAAACCAAGGTTGTACTACCTTCACTTACAGACACGGAAACTTTAGATTATTTGTCTAAGTTATGTGGAGAAGAAGAAATCAAAATTACCCAGGAAGATAGCAAAATTAAAACTAAGAAATCCCTTTTTACGCCAGATGAAATTAGAAGAATAGTTGATGAAAAATTGTTAATACTGGCTGGTAATAAATCTCCTATTATAGATACCCAGAACATTTATTATAAGCAGCAGAAGTATTTGGAGAGGATTCCTTTTTCAAAGGTATAGTGAGTTATACTTCCAGGAGGTAGTTATGGAATATCAAGAAAAAGTTTACGAGGAAGATAACCGACTTTTTAAAACTAAGTCTATTGGAAGCACATATGTAAAAGGAATGGGAAACTGTTATTGTATATTTAGAGTTGGAAAAAATTTTAAATCTATTAATCAAATAAATGGATTTCAAAAGCACATGGAGAGGGAAATTGATACGCCAAATGCTAATAAAAATATATCCAATCTTCTTTTACATGGAAGTAAGGATATTGTAGGGGACGTAGAACGATATATAAAGGGAGCATGGCGTAGAAAAGATAGTGTGTTAGCAAAAGAATTGCTACTTACTGCAAGTCCTCAATTTTTTAAAAATATTTCTGATGATGAATTGTATAAATGGGTAGAGGATAATTACAACTGGCTCAAGCAAGAATTTGGGGATAATTTAATTTATGCAAATGTACATTTTGATGAAACAAGTCCTCATATTAATGCTTTAGTAGTACCAAAATTCCAAAATGAAAAGGGATATGTTCTTGCTAATAAAAGATATTTTGGCGGAGTTCAAAAACTTAGAGAATGGCAAGACAAGTATTCCGAAGCTATGCAAAAGAATTTCCCAGCATTGAAAAGAGGAATAAGATTCAGTAAGGCCAAGCACATAGAAGTAAAACATTTTTATGGTATTATAAATCACTCTATAACGTCACAGGAATTAAAAGACGTTGCTAAAGGCAATTTACTATTAGAAAGCAATTTAAAACGTGTACAAGGCACTTTAAATGCATATAGAGGGTATTCAGACAAAGTCTTTAAAGAGAAGCAAACTTTGGAAGAAGAAAATAAAAATTTACTAATAGAAATGAAACAGCTAAAAAAAGATAAAGAGCAGTATAAAGAAGTTATAAAGGCTATGTCTATACTCTACAACCTTCCTAAAAATGCTGTAGAAAAGACATTTCGATATGTAGAAAATAAATTAGAGCAAGAAAAATAGGTGACTAAATAGTCACCTTATGTATTATGAGGGTTTGGGGTTATGAATACTTTTGCTAATCTACTAGTTTCGGCAAAAACTAATCTATAATTTATTATACCACATTGCGAGAATTATTCAAGCATTTTAAGAATATTTTTAGAAATATTTTAGATAATAATAGTGATAACCTATTGATTATTTTTATGTAAATGTGTATAATTATAATTAAAGGTAGGTGGGAAATAATGAAAACTAGAGCAAATTTTTCAGTTGAAGCTGATATCAAAAGTGATTTTGACATTTTAGCTAAAAAATTGAGTTTAAATAAAAGTCAATGGTTTGAAAATCATATGAAATCTTTAATAGATCAACACAAAGAATTATTACAAAACATTAAGAATGAGAATGAATAAGGAGTGAAATTTATGAATACAGTCAACAGTGACAACTTCAACGAAACCATAGAAGGTTATAAAAGCTATACTAAGGATTTTATGTATGAAGTGTTAAAAGAAAAAGGATATAAGGAATCTCAAATTAAAGAAATATTAGAAGTAATGGATAATGGTTTTCATTGGTCAAAAGATGATATGACTATGGAACAGGCTAGAAGATATAAAAGAAAATACTAGGCTGTAACACATTTGAAAATATTGTTAAATAGTAAGGGAGGAATAAAAATGAGTTGTGCAATAGAAATGAAAGCAACATTAATTATTGATGATAACGAAAGAGGTTATCAGGAATGGGAAGAAGGAGATGATATTCATCTTAACTTATCAAGTGGAAATACAGTATTTGGAGAAATAAAACAAATCCTTGGTACTGAATTAACTATAGAAACTGAGGATGGAGAAGATTTAGTTGTAAGCTTTGAAGATATAGAAGGATATTTATAAGTCGGACTTCTAAATATGAGAAAACTAAAAAAAGAGGTGATTAAAAATTAAACATAAAAAAATAAGAGATTTAGTAACTGCAATTACTAAACCTCTAGGAAATGTGATAACACATAAATATTCTTTATATAAGTATATCACATTTCCTAAGAAATATTCAATAGAAGGAGATGTGAAAATAAATGGGAGTAATGAGAGCGAATGACGGGAATTACACTAAAATTTCTGTAGATATTTTTGACGAATATATGAGTAATATTGAATTATCATGGAAAGCTAAAGGAATTTTAACTTACATGCATAAGAATCCAATTAAAATTTATAATGAATATGATTTTGTTATTGAGGAAAAAGACAAATATACAAGTATTATTAATGGTTTAAAAGAACTATTGAAGCATGGATATATTAAAAAAATTAGTAAGAACATTAATGGTTATTGCTTAAGAAATTTAGATTTACCTAAAATATCTGACAAGTCTGGATTTGTATATGTAATCACTTATGGCGATGAAAAATATTTCAAAATAGGACTTAGTTCAAATATTGGTGTTAGAATGAAATCTTATATTACTTCATTGCCTACCAAGATAAAGATTATAAATATAATATTTTCTTTAGATATGTATAAAACTGAAAAAATATTACATGATAAATTTTCTAGTAAAAATAGTAATGGTGAGTGGTTTGTGTTGTCTAAAGAAGATTTAATATATTTAAAGGATTTAGGAGGTGCTATTAATGAGTAAATTATTACTTGATAGCGAACCTCTTATAATTCTTCCAGATTTAGCAGTAAAAATAGGACTAAATGAGAGTATAATATTGCAGCAAATACATTATTGGCTAGAGATCAACAGAAAAGCTAAGATTAATAATTATGATGAACATGTATGGACTTTTAACACTATAGAAAAGTGGCAAGAGCAGTTTCCATTTTGGAGTGAAAGAACTATCAAAAGAATATTAAAAAGTTTAAAAGAACAAGATTTAATCATAACAGGAAACTATAATAAAAAGGCTTATGATAGAACTTTATGGTATACAATAAATTATAAAAAAGTTGAACAATTAGAGAATGAAGAACCCTCAAACGCTGATGAAATCTCATCGGGACAAAATGGCACTATGGATAGTGACAATGTGGCACAATCTACATCAGGACAAAATGGCACTATGGATAGTGACAACATGGAACGACCTATACCAGAGACTTCTTCAGAGACTTCTCCTAAGACTACTACAGAGATTAATTTAGAAGAAGAAGAAACAATCATCAAGAAATATAAAAATGCTAAGGGTAAAGTTTTAACTAAATCTGAAAAAGATAAGTTAAAACAATTACTTAATACTTACTCTAAAGATTTAATTTTAAAGGCAATAGATGAAATGGTATTGAGAGCAGAAAAGATTAATTTAAAATATATTCAAAGTACACTAGAAGATTGGAACAGTAAAGGTCTTTTAAATTTAGATCAAGTAAAAGAATATCTTGCTAAATTTGAAGTTAAAAAGGCTAAAGTAAAAGATAATAGGGAAAAAGCCATGGATAGGGCTTCAGAGGGATATGTTCCAAGTAAGAAAGCTAGTACATTTACAGATTATAACCAGAGAGAATATTCAACAGAGCAGTTAGCAGAAATAGAAAGAAAATTAAGGGGGATTGATGGGTAAATGAATAATGATTTAATTACATCATATGCAAAAGTAGCAATACATCAACTGGCATTAGGACAGAAAGAATTAAAAATTGAATATATATTAAAAAATATAGATAAAGAAATAAACTTTTTAAATAATACTTATACTGATGATGAAATTATATTAAAGGCTAGCAAATTATAGAAGGCACTTTATAGTGCCTTTTTCTCTTCATGACATTTACAGCCTATCAAATCTCGAGGACACATTTCTAATATATCACCTATCTGTTCCAACATGTATACACTACATTTTGTAGAATCGTTTTCTATTTTAGAAATATAACTTTGACTAACATTCAGTTTTTTAGCAATTTCATTCTGCGTTATTTCTTTAAATTTTCTATTTTCTTTTATTTTAAGCATTTTTGACGCACCTCAGATATAAAGCAATTTATACTTAAATCTTAGCATAATCAACAAATACAGTAAAGACAAAATTCGACAATTAAGAATGTTAATTTTATGAAATATTCCTGGTAGGAATAAACAATTTTTAATGACATTAAATTTTGTAGTAAATTGTTGTACGATTACATGCCCTATTTTAGGGAAAAATGTTATAATTAACTTGTTGGAAAAATATTTCTTAGGAACGTATGTTCTAATTCCAAAATTTATGATACAATATTATTATGACAAAACAAGGGGGAAAATTTAAATGAAAGAATTACTAAAGAAATTAAAAGGATTAGAAGAATTTCAGAAGTTTGAAAGTTTGACATGTGAAGAAGTAAAAGAGTTGGGGGAATTAATAACTAAAGAAGTACATAAAAAAAGAGCAGTGGATTAGTCCCTGCCTTCTTTTTCTTTTAAATATTTTTTAACCATACTTATGATAATAGCTTGAGTATTCTCATCTATATTATCTGAAGTAATTACTTCAGTTTCATGTAATGCATTAATCAATTGCAATAACTTATTATCTTCTTTCTTCTCTGCAAAATCAGAAAATAATTCTGGAGTCGAAGTAAGTTCTTCCAGTGGAATATTTAATGTGTTAGATAATTTTGGTATATATACTGGACTAGGTTCATTCTTGTTAGCTTCCCAATTACTTACCACTCTTTGAGTGCTTCCAATCAATTGCGCTAACTGATCCTGACTCAATCCCTTTTCCATTCTTTTAGTTTTAATCAAATCTCCTATTCTCATTTTTCCCCACCTCATAGTTTTTATAATATTATTATACTCAGTTGTTAGAATATTTATACACATTCTAAGCGACATATTCTATTCTAATACATTTTTTAGAAAATGTATAGACTTTTTAATAAAATTAATCATAAAAAGTTTAAAATAAGAAAAAAAAGTAAGAAAGTAAGAAAAGTGTAGAAAAATATTAGAATTATATTCTTGACTTTTAGAATAATTAGAACTATAATAGAATTAACAGGAACACATAGTTCACGAAGGAGGGGATTAGGTGAGGGAGTTTCTTAAGCAAGCTAGACTAGAAAAAGGATATACTCAAAAACAGCTTGCTGACATGACAGGACTTACAGAACGATATATCAGGTATTTAGAATCTGGAGAAAGAGATGGCTGTTTAAAAGTTCTAAAGGATATTTCATTGATATTAGGTGTGGACATGAATTTATTTTAAGGAGGAAGGTTATGAATAGAGAAATTAAATTTATGGCATGGGATACAATAGATGAAAAAATGAGGAATGTAGAATTTATAGATTTTAAAGACCAACTAGTAAAATTGTTTAATGATTATACTAAAGAAAGCTATTTCAGAAGGTTTGAAGAAATTAAATTATTACAATATACAGGACTTAAAGATAAAAACAGTGTAGATATTTATGAGGGGGATTTGTTAGAGGATAAAGAAAAACTATTATGGGAAGTAGAACTTCAAGACGAAACCTTTATAATGACAAATGCATTTATTCCAGGTTCTCAATACATTTACAAAGGTCTTTTAAAGGCTGGGAACATCTACGAAAATTCAGGATTATTGAAGGAGGTATAACCATGAATAAAGAGATTAAAGACTTAACAGATGTCTTTGTAGTATCTGAGGTAATGCGACTATGTGAAACTAAGGGGATAACATGGGAACAGGCTGAAAGACTTGCAGAGAAGAAAAGAAAGAAGATGTATAGAAAGGCTATGGAGATTATTATTCATTAGATTGATTTAAATGGGGAGTGAAATTATGGAAAATGATTTAGAGAAAAAATATAAACAATTTAAAATAGATTTAAAAACTGCAAAAATGAATAGTGATATAAGTGATTACAATAATATATCAGAGTGTATTAATCTTATAAAAGAAAGAGTAGAACAAAAACAAAGTTTTGTACATGAGGATGACTATAATACATACAAAGTATTGGAAGATGTTATTGGCAGTCTGAGTGATGCAACTTCTAGGCTTGAAGATTTAAGGTTTTATGATGGAGATGGAAATAGACTATCTTAGAACATTGTTTATTGTATCGAATTAAATTGGAGGGATTAAAGTGAAACAAAGAATGGAGCAATTATTATTATCAACTGGCAGAGAAGGGATTCAAGATTTGCTAAGTTGCATGGACAACCAAGGGTTTTACCAAGCACCTTGCAGCAGCCAACATCATTTATCAAGACCAAGTGGACTAGCAGAGCATAGCTTGAATGTATTTGATTATATGTTTGCGACTGCATGGGGAATTGATTTTATAAGACATGGCAACACAAGTGAAGCAATAAAATTTGAGCCAAATAAAATGAGTAGTATTATTATAACTTCACTCTTGCATGATATAGGCAAAATGGGAATAGATAACACACCTCATTATGAGGACAATTATTTAAAAGATGGTTCGCTAAGCAAAAACAAACCTTATGTAATTAATAAAAGTCTTTTAAACGTGCCACATGAGGTTTTAAGCTTATCAATTATTGAGAGATATATTCGCCTTACTCATGAAGAAAGACATGCAATATTAAGTCATAACGGAGCATACGGGGCGTTGTGGTATCAAATTAAAGGAAATGAAACACCTTTATATATGCTTTTACATTTCGCTGATATGTGGGCATCAAGAGTAGTTGAAAAGGAGGAAAAGTGATGGAATATGTATATGTTAGAACACTTGAAGGTATGATTAGAGACTATCCTTTTACAGATACAGCAGCAGGGAAAGCGACAGTAAATGCATGGCAAATAGCATTAGATATATTTAAGGATCAATTTAATTACAAAGAAAAAGAAAAGGAGAATGTAGCATGAATATATACCAAAAACTGATGGATATACAAAACAAGCTAAAAGCACCTAAAAATCAATTTAATGATTTTGGTAAATACAAATACAGAAGTTGCGAAGATATATTGGAAGGTGTGAAGCCAATGTTAAAAGAAGTAAATGCAATTTTAGTCTTAAATGATAATGTGGAACAAATAGGAGATAGAATCTATATAAAAGCTATAGCAACACTAATAGATACAGAAAAGGGTGAAAAAATAGAAGTTAGTGCATACGCAAGAGAAGATGAAACTAAAAAAGGTATGGATTTATCTCAAATAACAGGTAGCACAAGTTCTTATGCAAGAAAATATGCTTTAAACGGATTATTTTGTATTGATGATACAAAAGATAGCGACGCAACCAACACTCATTCTGAAAAAGAAGGAAGCAAAGGAAATGTTATTACAATATCTGATGGACAACAGAAACGCTTATTTGCAATAGCAAAAGGTAATACAGAATTAGTCAAGAAAATTTTACTAGAAAAGGGATATACAAAATCTGCTGATATTCCAAAAGGCAAAGCATATGAGGAAATTTGTAAAGAAATAGAAAGCAAGGTGAGTTAATTGAGTTTTTACGAAATGTTTAACCAACTAAATAATCATATTTCGAAAATGGAGAAAGAAGGATTAAAAATATATGACAATGAAAATCCAGGATTTTATATCAAGAGTGTAAAGTACAACAGGGAAAAAGACAAGATAGAATTTGAATGTATAGAGGAATAGCACCCTTTGCAGAGTGCCTAAAGTTTAGGGTCTGGGAGTTCGTACCTCCCACCCTCCATTATAATACAGGAGGATTAGAAAGTGAAGAATGAAAAGATAGAATTTATTATAGAGTGTTTAGGGTTTTGGAGTATTATGTTTGGGTTAGTAGGTGGATTATGGGGGTTAGGGATATGAAGATAATAGGTTATTTTAAAAAGCCTAAAAGCAACATGGAAGGTGTAATAATACAAGACTTAGAAGATTATGCGACATAAGGGGGTGTAGAATTGAAGGTTTTAAAATGGCCGGGAACTAAATGGAGTATAGCAAATAAAATAGTGGATTTAATGCCTGAACATAAAATTTATCTAGAGCCATTCTTTGGCTCAGGAGCAGTATTCTTTTCCAAAACACCATGCAATACAGAGATATTAAATGATTTAGATAGCGAAGTAGTTAATCTCTTTAGATGTATCAGAAATACGCCAGAAGAATTGGCCAAGTTAATTTATTTTACTCCATACAGTAAAGAAGAATACAAAGAATCTTATAATCGTTCCGGAAGTGACATAGAAAGAGCAAGGCAATTTTTAATAAGAGCTAATATGGCCAGAGCAGGTATGCAATACTACTCTTCCAGTTGGAGACATGCAGGCCCAGTACTAGGAGGACAGTGTAAACAGAGAGTAAGTGGAGATTGGAACAAAGTTCCGGAAAGAATACTTCAAGCTGCAGATAGGTTAAAAGATGCGGAAATAGAAAATACAAATGCCTTGGAATTAATAAAAAAGTACAATAAGAAAAATTGTTTAATATATGTGGACCCACCATATTTACTAAGCACCAGGAGACAAAGGTATTACAATGTGGAAATGACTGAGGACCATGAGCATGAAGAATTAATAAAGGTATTAAAAGAACATTCAGGACCTGTGCTGCTTAGTGGATATGATTCAGATTTATACAATGATCTATTAAACGATTGGAGTAAAGTTGAGATAAAAACCAATGCAGAGCAAGGGAAAGAAAGAATAGAAGTTATTTGGGCCAATTATGAAATACCAAAACAAATTTCATTATTTGGTTAGTGAAAATTATGCGTACCAAAAATAAAAAATGGAGGTTTGTTAAATGAATGATTTAGAAAAATTAGAATTGATAAATACTATGGAGTTTGTTGATAACGATGCAGACGGAGAAAACTGTTCTTCTGTTACTGTGGAAGACAATAAAACAAATAGAAATATACTATATCAAATTGGACTAAGTAATAATGATATAGGCGAGTTAATTGATGAAGAGGGTTATATAAATATAGCACATGTAGCTTTTAAATATTCCAATTGGTGGAATGGTGATTATTTTGAAAATAAAGTTGAGAATCAATTAAAAGAATTTTACGGAGCAGTAAGTCTATCTGGAAGAGTTAGCTTTTTTATAAAATCAGAAGATATTGAAAGTGCAGAAGATGCAGTGTTTGAAGATATTGAAGGAATTGAACTTATTTTAAAAGATGGTAGTAAATTAGAAATATCTGAAATCAATTGGGAATTAATAAATGAAGCAAGTAGAGGTAATGTAAGGCAGTCAAATATTGATGATTTTGAAATATATGAAGAAAAATAGTTTGCCATACAAATAAGACGATACAAAGGATGGTGATAAGGTGGCAATAGGATTGATAGATATTGATAGTAAAATACCTAATCTGGCATTGATGAAGATATCTAGTTACTACAAAGGAATAGGCGAAGATGTTGAATTTGTACAGCCTAATAAGACATATGAAAAAATATATGCCAGTGCCATATTTACTAAGTCCAAAGGGAAATGTGAGGAATTGCAAAATATTTATGGAGATAAGATTGAAATTGGTGGTACTGGCTGGGACATAAATAAAGTGCTGCCCAAAGAAATTGAATTTAGTAAACCTGATTATGACTTATACTCTGTTGAAGATATAGCAAGTAGAATGAGAGGAATAATGACTAAAGAACGTAAACTTCAAAAGGCTACAGAGATAGTTAATGCAGGTATGGGTTTTACTTCAAGAGGGTGTGTAAGAGAATGTGGTTTCTGCTTTGTGCCTAAGAAAGAAGGAAAGTTTAGACATGTTGCAGAGATAAAGGATTTGTTAAATCCTAAAAGTAATGTTTTAATCCTTCATGATAATAACCTTACAGCAGACCCATACTGTATAGATAAATTAAAAGAAGTTAAAGAACGCAAGTTAATAGTAGATATTAACCAAGGGTGTGACGTAAGACTTGTAAATGAAGATATAGCAAAGGCATTGAGTGAAGTAAGACATTTGAGAAGTATCCACTACGCATGGGATTTGATGGGTTTTGAAAATCAAGTCATGGAGGGAATAAAAACACTTAGTAAATTTATTAAACCTTATAGGCATATGTGCTTCACATTAGTTGGTTTTAATACAACTTTTGAAGAAGACATGTACAGATTTATAAAACTTAGAGAAATGAAAGTAGATCCATTCGTAATGGTGTACAACCAAAAGGATGATAAAAGATTAAAACATTTTGCTAGATGGGTAAACTCAAGGATTTATAAATCTTGTAAATGGGAAGAGTATGAGCCTTGGATAAAAGCACAGGTAGAGTATAACCAGATAAGTCTATTTTAAATTTAATTATCCATATATATGGATAAAACGATAAATAAATAATTCAAACAGAGGATGACACTTTTATGTAATCTTTGAAAATCATGCGAAGGAGTAAATTATGTTTTGGAAATATTTTTTAACATGGTATATAGGATTTATAATGGGTGGAATGGTTATGTACTTACTATGGTTAAAATTTGGTAAAAACTATAAGTCATAATACAAATAGGAGATATAGTATGGAAATAAAAACTTTAAATATTGATGGTAATGAATATTTGTTTTTAAATTTAGATCAGTTAATAGAAATACTAAAAGATGATGACTACGAAATAAAGTTAGACATTAAGAAAAAAGGCAATATAAGGAGAGTTGAAGTTATTTTATAAAAAAGGAGGAGCTATGAGAATACTAATAATGAACTGCTCTAACAGCAATCTATGGTACAGTGGAAAAGTTTCTGAAAGGTATATTGTACAAGCGATAGATAGCAAAGGCAACTATAAAACAAAAGATGGAGTGGTACTTAAGAAGGATGCAGCAGTAATAGGAAAGTAAGCCTAAAGAACTAAAGTAAAAAAGAGAGCTGCGCAGTCTGGGAAACTTATCAGCTCTCTAAGTAAATCACTAGAGACATTATGCCATGTGTGTGTCTCAGTGGCAAACATAAGGAGGAAGTATTATGTATAGTACAACAAGCAAAAATGAAGTAGTAATAAAATTAGTGGGGAAATTGTCTCTAGAATTTCCAGAGATAGACCAGTTAAGAGTAAGAGCTATAACAGAGGAAGTGCTTTACAAATATGATATATTGCCACAGGAGACAGCATTAGTGGCCAGTGACATTGAGGAAAAGATACAAATTTATCTAGCGACTAAAAGGCTGGATGGGCTGAGTGAAAAAACATTAAAAAACTATAATTACAACTTAATAATATTTGCTAATCATCTAAGAAAACCACTTAGTACAATTAATGCTATGGATCTGAGAATGTATTTAGCAGTTAGAGGAAAAAACCTAAAAGCAAGTAGTTTAAATGGACAAAT
This sequence comes from Clostridium mobile, assembly GCF_018918285.1. Classification (GTDB taxonomy): domain Bacteria; phylum Bacillota; class Clostridia; order Clostridiales; family Clostridiaceae; genus Clostridium_AW; species Clostridium_AW mobile. The sequence continues at coordinate 6,261 of NZ_JAHLQF010000006.1, read as the reverse complement.
ATCTATATTAAAATCCTTTTTTAGTTGGTTACATGAAGAGGAATACATTCCTAGGAATCCAGCGAGTAAATTAAAACAGACTAAGGAGCCTAAGAGATTAAGAAATCCTTTAAGTGAAGAAGAAATAGAATTGCTAAGACAAGCTTGTGATAGCGATAGAGAAAAAGCTTTACTAGAATTTTTGTATAGCACAGGATGCAGGTTGTCGGAGGTAGTCAGCATTGATACTAAGGATATAAATTGGTATGAAATGAGTTTGAAGGTAATAGGAAAAGGAGACAAGCAAAGAAAAGTTTACTTCAGCACAAAAGCTAAAATATTATTAAAGAATTATTTAACTTCTAGAAAAGACGCTAACCCAGCTCTATTTGTGGCAAGTAAATATCCATACAAACGATTAGGTGGCAGAAGTGTAGAAAGGGAAATAGATAAAATAGCTGCTAGAGCCAATATAGAAAAATCAATATATCCACATATTTTCCGACATAGTTTTGCTACGCATAAACTCAATTCTGGAATGTCATTGCCAGTGTTACAGGCTTTAATGGGTCATGAAAACCCTTCAACCACTCAAATATATGCTCAACTTTCACAAGAAAACATTAAACATGAATATAGAAAAATATCTTAAAAGAATAATGGGGAATTTTTTTTCAGAATTTTTTAGAATATAATTCTAAAAATGCTTGAAATATTCTAAATGCTATTATATAATATAAGTAACAGTAAAAGTAAAACAAAGGAGGTATTTTATGAGTATGACACCAGCAGAAATGGCTAGAGCTGCAAGAGCTGCTTACATGAGAGAGTACAGAAAAAAGAATAAGCAGAAGATTAAAGAGCAACAAGAACAATATTGGGAGAAAAAATATAGGGAGTTACAAAAGTAGGTGATTGAATGTGCCTAAAGAATTTTCTACCTTTAAGCAGAGATATACAGAATCATTGGGTGTATAAAGATAGTGAGTACCTTCATGTGTGGGTAGAAATGTTGTTTAGTGCAAGGTATTCATTAGAGCCTAAGACAGATATGCATGAAGGAATAATTTATACAATATGCTATGGAGAATTTATATTCGGTAGACCTAGTTGGTGTAAAAGGTTAGGAATAACAGATAGAAGAATGAGGACTTTATTAACAAAGTTAATTGAAACAAACATGATAAAAGAAGTAAAAAAATATCCGAAGTTCACAATTTATTCAATATTAAATTTCGATAAGTACAATAAAAACGACCAACAGAAAGACCAACACCAAGGGATTGATACTAAAGAGGTTGAGGGATATAGCGACCAGCAGAAAGACCAACGAGCGACCAGCAAGTGTCCAGCAAGTGTCCAGCAAGCGACCAATAAAGAAAATAGTAATATAGAAAGAAAGAATAATAAGATTAAATATGCTGAATTTGTAACAATGACTTTAGAAGAATATAAGAAGTTGGTAGAGCAGCATGGTGAGGACGCAGTTAAAAGGATGATAGATGTTCTTGACAACTATAAAGGTGCTAATGGCAAAAAGTATAAAAGTGATTACAGAGCAATATTGAATTGGGTAGTTAAAAAAGTACAAGAAGAAAACAATGTAAAATTGAAAGAAGTTCAAACAAGAGCAAATGTTGGAATGTATAAAGAGTTTTAGGAGGTTATATGTTTAAAAACATTGAAGCAGAAAAAAACATATTAAGTTCCATTTTATATAACAATGATAGTTTAGGTGAAGTAATAGGAATATTACAACCTAATGATTTTCAAGAAGATTCTAATAAAATAATTTATCAATCTATGAAAAAGTTGTATATGGAAAATAAAAGCATAGATATAGCAACTTTAGTACAAGAAGTTGGAACAAACCTTAAAGAAATAGGTGGAATAACCTATATATCACAATTAGCAAGTCAAGGAATTACAAGCGCAAATATGAAAGCTTATGCAGATATAGTCAAGGAAAATTCTAATCTTAAATATTTATATTTAAATTTGCAAGATCAAGTAAAAAACATTGAGAAAAAGAAAGTTAAAGCTGAAGAAGTTACTCATAATGTACAAGAAATAATATTAAAAGCAAATGACACTAAAACTTCTGATGGAGATATAAAAGAAGCAACTGAAAATGTACTAAATATACTAGAAGAAAGATTCAAAAATGGTGGCAAAGTACAAGGTATACCAACGGGATTTTCAAAATTAGATATGAGAATAAATGGATTACTAAAAAAGAATTTTATAACTATTGCAGCAAGGCCTAGTATGGGTAAAACTGCTCTAGCTTTAAATATAGCAAATAATGCAAACAAGCATGGTAAGGTAAGTATCTTTAGTTTAGAAATGTCAAAAGAGGAATTGCTAGAAAGGATGTTATCCTTAAGAGCTTTAGTGGAAATGGATAAAATAAAATTTGGGAACTTAGAAGATAAGGATTGGAGCAAAATAGCACAAGAAAGTGAATATATAGCCAATAGTAATTTAAAAATACATGATGATATATTTGGAATAGAAAAAATAATTGCAGAATGCAGAAAGAGAAAGTTAAAAGAGGGGTTAGATGTAGTCATAATAGATTACCTGCAACTTATTGAAACTCAAGTTAAAGAGGGGCGAACTCAAGAAGTTAGCTATATATCAAGGCAATTAAAAAAAATGTCTCAACAATTAGATACAACAGTAATAGCCCTTTCGCAATTATCAAGAGAGCCAGAGAAAAGAGCAGATCATAGGCCAATGTTATCTGACTTAAGAGAAAGTGGAAGTATTGAACAAGATTCAAACATAGTTATATTTTTATATAGGGATGAGTATTACAATCCAGAAACAGAAGATAAAGGCATTGTAGAAACTATAATAGGTAAAAATAGAAGTGGTCAAGTAGGTACAACAAAATTACATTGGATACCTGAGTATCAGAGAATGGCAACAATAAGTGAATTTTAGGGAGGGATTTTAGATGGAATTAAGAAAAGATGATCCTGTGTATTATAAAAAGAAAATTGGAGATTTGATTAAACAAGCAATAAACGAGGGGTTAGAGATAACGGTTGATGTTTTAAACAATGGGATTAGATTAAATTTTAAGGCTGATAATGGTGAAATTGCTGGAGTTAAGCTTTTAGAATGTTAGAAGGCAGCAAGAAGGGTATTAAGTAGCAATTTGAAAATTAAGGAGGAAGGACAATGAAAAAGATTATAACTGAATCCCCTAACGATATGACCGAATCAATGCATAACATGGTATTTGTGAAGAATAAAGAAGTGTATTTACGTGGTATAGGTGAAGATTATACTGATATAAGTTTAGAGGATTATTGTAAAAATGAATATAAAAGATTGTATGACGAAGATATAGACGCAAATGTAACCGAATTTGGTGAATATATGGATGATGATAGTTTATTATCGTTATTTTATTGGGCTTGTGTAGGCTTTGCAGAAGTAAGAGAGCATTTGAAAATATATGAAGATGAAGCTAAAAAAATAAGAATGAGTTGCACGAAGCTATGTCACATGGGGAAAGACATTAAACTTATCGAAAGAGAATATAGAGAAGGTCATGAGCCTTATGGACAAATATTAGCTGAATATGAGTGCCAATTAAGAGATTGTCCCAAAATGTGTTCAAGATATAAGGCTTTAAAATAGAAGGTCGGAATCTGAAAATATTATGAATTTAAAGGAGAGATTTATGTTAGAAAAAATAAAATTAACAATACGTAGGCTTAAATGTAAACATGATATGGAAATCAATAGATGGCATTGGGTACACTATCCAGAAAGTGAACCGTCATCTGTAGAAGCAGAGTACAAATGTAATAGATGTGGAAAATTAAATTATATTCACCTATATGACAAAGAAGCCGAAGAATGGTCATCTGCAATGGGTGAATATAAGAAAGTTTAGAAGATTAGCTATATAATACAACCAAAGTCTGATATTGAAAATTATACGAAGCTAGAGGGGTGATAAATTGATACCATTTCCAAATAAAAAATATCAAATAATCTATGCTGACCCACCATGGAGTTATAACAGTAGGATGGCATTAGGTAAAGGAGCAAAAAGAAGTTCAGCAGAGGATTATTATAATGTGATGAATATAGAAGATATATGTAATCTCCCTGTAAATAGTATTGCTGATACAGATTGTATTTTGTTTATGTGGGCTACTTTCCCTAAAATATTTGAGGCAGAAAGAGTAATCAAGGCATGGGGATTTGAGTACAAAACTTGTGCTTTTGTATGGGTGAAGAAAAATAAAGTATTTTCAGAGGAGAGAAATATAAAGCGTGGTGGAATTGATGATTTTATGGGGCAAGGGAGATGGACAAGGCAGAACGCAGAAGTTTGTTTGTTAGCTACTAAAGGTAAACCTAAAAGACTTTCTGCAAAAGTAAGACAAATTATCTATTCTGAAATCAGAGAACACAGTCGAAAGCCAGACAGAGTAAGAAATGACATTATCGAATTAGTTGGAGAGTTACCAAGAATAGAACTATTTGCAAGACAACAAGTTCAAGGATGGGATTGTTGGGGAAATGAAATTAAACTACAGGAGGTGAATTAACAATGTGTAATTGTTTAAAAATAGAAGAAACTTTAGTTGTTGCTGGTCAATTGTTACCTAAAAATAATGAGGTGACAGATGATTATGAAGAAATACAATTCAATTATTGTCCTGTTTGTGGTATTAAATTTAGCAATATAAAAGAAGATGTATAACATCGCATTTCAAGTATAATGTGACCTATGAGGAGGGTTAACCATGAGGCATAAATTAAAGCAATATGAAATCGCTTATAAAAATGGCGGTATTGGTGTTGTAAATGCATACAGCATAAAAGATGCTTTAAAAACAGAAAAACGTTTCTTTGGAGACATTGAGGATATAGAAAGTATCAAAAGGATTAATAAAATTTAAGAGGTTAATGTATATGAGAAATAAAAGATATATAAGATTAGCGAAAAAGATGAAAGCATATTGTAATGGTCGTTGTAGTGGGGAAGATTGGATGTGTAAATATTACAAGCACTGTTTCCATAGATATATCTTATGTCCAAAGCTTGATAGTTTAAGATATTTGCAAAAAAGGCTAAAGGGGCAAAAGATAAAGAGTTACGAAGGAAGGTGAATATATGAAAGAATGTTTGAAATGTAAAAAAGTAAAGTGTCAACTTTGTGAAAAGCATACACAATTAAAAAATACCCTCATAATTAAAAACAAAATAAATGGTAAAGAGCTAAGAATATGCAAGGAGTGCGGTAAAGAGTTTAATTGGATATAATTCATAATCCAAATATAAGGAGAGAAAATTATGGATAAAGCATCTAAACACATGGAGATATGTACAGAATTAAACGAATTATACAAAAGAAAAAATCATGATTATGGAGATAGCTTTGGGAAAACTTACGAAGAATATGGAGCTGTTATGGCAGCTATAAGATTAGAGGATAAGTTACAAAGATTTAGAAGGCTTATAAAGGCTGAATCAAAGGTTAAAGATGAAAGTATAAGAGATACATTAATTGATCTTGCTAATTATGCAATCATGACTATTATTGAAATGGATAAATAGAAAGGGGAAGGGAAATGTCAAATGCAATGCTGATGAAACTGATAAAATTACAATTTAAAGATAAAGTAATGAAAAGAGAGTTATTAGATTGGTATATAGAAATAAATACACGACAAGCTACAGAGGTAACTATTTCAGAGTTAATTAAGATAGCAGAAGAAGCTGGAGTAAAAGTACAAATTGAAACTAAGGCAGAAATGGTAAAATGGGCTAGCAAATGCAAGGCAATACCTCAAACTAAAGAATTTATAGAAAGAATGACAAGTGAAGAAGTAGAAAGTATTCTAAATAAAGACATTATGCACGATATGTATTGGAAAGAAGGAAGAACAATAACTCAAATTGCTAATCAGTTAGGAGCACCTTACCAAACAGCATATACAAGGTTTATCATGTATGGAATACCTACAAGACCTAATAAGGGAAAGCAAAGCAAGGTAAGTAAAGAAGAAGTATGGGAACTATTTAATCAAGGAATGACGAGAGCTCAAATAGCTGAATGCTTGGGAGTGGGCACAACCACAATAAATAGAAGAATCAATCAAATGAAATCAAAAATAAGCGCATAGGAGTGATTATATGAATAAAGTAGTGTTAATAGGAAGAATGACAAAGGATCCAGAGTTAAAATTTACACCAGGTAATGGAACCGCAATAGCAAATTTTAGTATAGCAGTAGATAGAAGATTTTC
>NZ_JAHLQF010000005.1 GCF_018918285.1 Clostridium mobile | reverse complement strand
GCTAGATTCATCCCCGAAGGGATTCCTCTCGCTCGACTTGCATGTGTTAGGCACGCCGCCAGCGTTCGTCCTGAGCCAGGATCAAACTCTCAATTTATAAGTTTAATCATTTGCTCATTCGTTGATTCTCTTTAGAATCGACTGGTTTCATTCCTCTGTTTAATTTTCAAAGACCATTGCCGCAAATTCGCGACTACCTTATGTTATCACTTAAATTTATTTTTGTCAACATTTTTTTTCGTTTTTTATAAATTTAAGTATCATTTTGTTTGCTTAGCTTGTCACTCATCTCGCAGCGACAAAAGTTATTTTATCAAATTTATTCTCTCTCGCATATTAATTATATTGCATTATCTGAAATTATATTATTAATAATCCTTAAATCTTATTTTTTCTTAATATTTCTCATAGTGATACGCTAGACAAAGTTGATATAATTTTATATAAAAATAGAAGCTATCTAATGAGTTTAATCCCATTAGATAGCCTTTATCTTCTTATTATTCTTCTGCTTCTTCTGTATTAACTACTTCTTCTTCTATATTAATTTTCTCATCATCATCATCTTCTTCAGCACTTATTTTTGCTATAGCTAATATTTTTTCATCTTTATCAGTTTTCATTAACGTTACACCCATAGCACTTCTACTAGTTATACTTACATCTGATACACATATTCTTATAGCTGTATTACTGCTATTTATAAGCATTAATTCATCACCATCTTTTACTACCCTAGCAGATGCTAATTTTCCTGTCTTTTCTGTTACTTTATAAGTTAACATACCCTTTCCACCTCTATTTTGTAGGGTGTATTCAGAAACAGGAGTTCTTTTTCCAAATCCATTCTTACTTACAACTAAAACATATTCATCTTCAACAAGTATATCCATACTAACTGCTATATCACCATTTCTTAAGCTTATAGCTCTTACTCCTGTAGCAGTTCTTCCCATAGGTCTTATATCTTTTTCACTAAATCTTATAGAGTATCCATTTTGAGTTACTATTAATATTTCTGCGTCTCCTCTTGTTACTTTAACTTTCAATAACTCATCATCTTCTCTTAAAGTAATTGCGTTTAAACCATTTTTTCTAATAGAAGAGAATTCTTTTATTGGCGTCTTTTTAATAATTCCACCTTTGGTAGCTATCATTAAATAACCCTTATCAATTTTCTCCCTCATTGCTATTACTTCTTTTATGTTTTCATCTGGATTTAAAGGTATTAAGTTAATTATATTAGTACCTTTAGCAGTTCTTCCTGCATCAGGTATTTGGTACGCCTTAATAGTATATACTCTTCCTGTATTAGTAAAGAATAATAAATCACTGTGGGTTGAAGTAATAAATACTCTCTTTATAAAGTCATCTTCCTTAGTTGTGGCTGCCTGTATACCCTTTCCCCCTCTTTTTTGGGATGAGTATGCATCGGCAGATATTCTCTTAATATAACCTGAATGAGTTAAAGTAATTACTACATCTTCTTCTTGTATTAAATCTTCAATGTTTATTTCATCAATATTTTGTTCTATTAAAGTTCTTCTTTCATCGCCATATTTATTCTTTATTTCATTCAACTCATCTTTTATTATACCGAGTACCAATTGCTCATTAGCTAATATTTCTTTTAGATGAGATATAGTCTTAACTAATTCATTATACTCATCTTCAATTTTATCTCTTTCTAACCCAGTTAATCTTTGAAGTCTCATATCCAATATAGCTTGAGCTTGTTTTTCCGTTAACCCAAATCTATTCATTAAGCCATTTCTTGCTTCTTCTGCATTTTTAGATGATCTTATTAAATTTATAACTTCATCAATATGATCAAGAGCAATTCTAAGACCTTCTAAAATATGTGCACGTGCTAATGCTTTATCTAATTCAAATTGAGTTCTTCTTCTAATTATTTCTTTTTGGAAGTCTAGATAATATACAAGCATTTGTTTTAAATTTAATACCTGTGGCTCATTATCTACTAAAGATAACATTATAACTCCAAAAGTATCTTGCATTTTTGTATGCTTATATAACTGATTTAAAACAACATTAGGATTTGAATCTCTTTTTATTTCTATAACTATTCTCATTCCCTCTCTATCGGATTCATCCCTAATATCTGATATTCCCTCTATTTTTTTATCTTTTACTAATTCAGCCATGTTTTCAATAAGTTTAGCTTTATTTACTTGATAAGGTAGTTCTGTAACTATAATTCTATGTCTATTCTTTTCTTCTTCAATATCTGCCTTTGCTCTTACAATTATTTTACCTCTACCTGTTTCATAAGCTTCCCTTATGCCACTAGTACCTATAATTGTACCTGCTGTAGGAAAATCTGGTCCCTTTATTCTAGTCATAAGCTCATGAATAGTAACTTCAGAATTGTCAATTATCATGCTTATTCCATCTATAACTTCATTTAAGTTGTGTGGAGGTATGTTTGTAGCCATACCTACAGCTATACCTGAAGAACCATTAACTAATAGGTTCGGAAACCTTGATGGTATTACTACTGGTTCTTTTTCTGATCCATCAAAGTTTGGAGCAAAATCAACAGTTTCTTTGTTTATATCTCTTAACATTTCTACTGCAATTTTACTCATCTTAGCTTCTGTATATCTCATAGCCGCTGCTGAATCTCCATCTACAGAACCAAAGTTTCCGTGTCCATCCACTAGAGTGTATCTAATTGAAAAATCCTGTGCCATTCTAACAAGAGCATCATAAACTGAGCTATCTCCATGAGGATGATATTTACCTAAAACATCCCCTACGATTCTAGCACATTTTCTATAAGATTTTTCTGGTGCTAATCCTAGTTCGTACATAGAATAAAGTATTCTTCTATGTACTGGTTTTAAGCCATCTCTAACATCTGGAAGAGCACGACCAACGATAACACTCATTGCATAGTCAATGTAGCATTTTTTCATCTCTTGCTTTATATCAATTTCCAAAACTTTTCCTTCATTGTACATCCAATTTCACACCTTCCACCTTATATATCAAGGTTTATAACTTTCTTAGCATTCTCCTGAATAAATTCCCTACGAGGCTCAACCTTATCCCCCATAAGTATAGTAAATATTTCATCAGCAGCCATTGCATCTTCAACTGTAGCTCTCAGTAAAACTCTATGTTCTGGATTCATAGTTGTTTCCCAGAGCTGTTCTGCATTCATTTCTCCTAAACCTTTATATCTTTGAATTTGTGTGTTATTATCTCTTCCACCCATTTCCTCTAATCTTTGTTCTAGCTCTTTATCAGAATAAACATATTGCTCTTTTTTATTTTTAGCTATCTTATATAGTGGTGGTTGAGCTATATACACATGTCCTTGCTCTATTAATTCTCTCATATATCTATAGAAGAACGTAAGTAGAAGAGTTCTAATATGTGCTCCATCTACGTCTGCGTCTGTCATTATAATTATTCGATGATATCTTATTTTCTCTAAATCAAAATCCTTACCTATCCCTGCACCAAAGGCAGTTATCATGGATCTTATTGTTTCTGAATTTAATATTTTATCTAATCTTTGCTTTTCAACATTCATGATTTTACCACGTAATGGCAGTATAGCCTGGAATCTTCTATCTCTTCCCTGCTTTGCAGAACCTCCCGCAGAGTCACCTTCTACTATATAGATTTCGCATTCCTTTGGATCCTTTGATGAGCAATCTGCCAATTTTCCAGGTAGTGCGTTACTTTCTAAAACTGACTTTCTTCTAGTTAACTCTCTTGCCTTTCTTGCTGCTTCTCTTGCTCTAGATGCCATCAAACCTTTATCTATAATTATTTTTCCTACATTAGGATTCTCTTCTAAGAAATTTCCTACACCTTCTCCTAGTACACTATCTACTATTCCTCTTACTTCACTATTACCAAGCTTTGTTTTAGTCTGTCCTTCGAATTGAGGGTTAGTTAGCTTTACTGATATTACAGCAGTTAGTCCTTCTCTAATATCATCACCAGATAAGTTTTTATCATTTTCTTTTAAATGTCCAAACTTCTTAGCATAATCGTTTAACACTCTTGTAAGGGCTGCTTTAAAACCTGCTAAATGTGTTCCACCTTCCATAGTATCAATGTTATTTGCAAAGGCAAATATATTTTCATTATATCCATCATTATATTGTAAAGCTATTTCAACGGAGCAATCATCTCTTTTACCTTCTATGTAAATAGGCTCTGTATGAAGTGCTACTTTATTTCTGTTTAAGTAAGAAACGAAGGATTTTATACCTCCTTCATAATGAAACTCTTCTTTTTTATCTATTCTTTTATCATTTAGTACTATCTTAATTCCCTTATTTAAAAAAGCTAGCTCTCTGAGTCTTTGAGCTAATGTGTCATAATCAAAATCTAACTCCTCAAATATTTCTGAATCAGGTTTAAAATATGTTGTAGTTCCATGTTCCTCTGTTTCACCGATTTTTTCTAGCCCAGTTACAGCTACCCCTCTTTCATATATTTGTCTCCATAGGTATCCATCTCTAGCTACTTGAACTTCGCAAACTTCTGAAAGAGCATTAACTACAGAAGCTCCAACACCATGAAGTCCTCCTGAAACTTTATATCCTTCTCCTCCAAATTTTCCACCAGCATGTAGAATTGTCATTATAACTTCTACTGTAGGTTTGTTCATTTTAGGATGCATTCCTACAGGCATCCCCCTGCCATTGTCTTTGATAGTCATTGAATTATCCTCATTGATAATTATATCTATCTTGTCACAATATCCAGCTAATGCTTCGTCTATACTATTATCAACTATTTCATATACAAGATGATGAAGACCTCTTAAACTAGTGCTTCCTATATACATCCCTGGTCTTTTTCTAACTGCTTCTAACCCTTCTAATACCTGTATCTGACTTTCATCATAATTTTGTTGATTCTTTTCTTCTAACATATTTATCCTCCTTAAATTTAAGGTTCATAGTATACTACTTGAGTTCTTTTAGCTAATGTTGCAGATGAAATCGGTGATAAATATATTTTGCTTTTTTTATTTACCTCTGCTATTATAAACGATTTCGGCTTTTCTTTAGTTATTCTTTCTACAAATCCATCTTCTTCAGCCAACCTTAAAAATTGCATAGTATCTGAACTATACATAGATTTTTCTATATCGAAAATTCCTATTACGTCTTTCAAAGGAACAACTACATTTTCTCCCAAATGTAAAAACACAAAAATTCCTCCTCTTTATTATTTATATCTTTTATACTCAATACAGTTTCCATTAGCCACTTTAAATATTTTTCCATTGTCATCTATATAATTTTCTATATGTTCTAATCCCGTACAAGTTATTATGGTCTGAATATCCTTAATTGATTTTAAAATATATTTTTGCCTCTTAGAATCAAGTTCTGAAAGAACATCATCTAATAGCAATACAGGATATTCACCAGTTAAATTTTTAATGATTTGGAGTGAGGAAAATTTAATAGTTAAAATAGATGTCCTTTGCTGTCCTTGCGATCCAAAGCTTCTAACATCTATATCATTTATTTTTATACTAAAGTCCTCTCTATGCGGCCCTATTGAGGTTATCTTTTTTTCAAAATCATTTTTTCTATTTTTCACTAAACCATTATAAAAATCATTTTCTATATTTCCCTTTAGAGAAATTGTAGAGATATATTCAAATTTAATGTTTTCTTTTGCAGATGTTATATCCCTATGTATATTATTGCCAATAAAATTCATTTCATTTACGTAATTTTCTCTTGACTTAATTAAATAACTACCATATTTTGATAATTGCTTATCATATACATCTATAATATTTTTATTATTCTCATCATTTTTCTTTAATAATGCATTTCTCTCGTTTAATACTTTATTATATTGAACTAAATTATAATAATATTTTTCATTTAATTTACATAATTCAATATCTAAAAACTTTCTCCTATAAGAGGGAGATTCTTTTACCACTTTTAAATCTTCTGGTGAAAACATAACTACATTGAGTATTTTAAAAAGATCATTTATTTTATTAATTTTTATTGTATTTACGTTAATTCCTTTTTTGCCTTCTTTAAATATTTTAATTTCAATTTTTTTATCTAGTCTTTGATTAGCTACATAAAGTTGTATATAGGCATTTTGTGCATTCCAATTGATCATTTCTTTATCTTTGTTGGTTCTATGAGATCTGCCTATACTAGAATAATAAATACTTTCAAGAATATTGGTTTTACCTTGAGCATTATCTCCAATAAATACATTTACATTTTTACTTAGCTCAATAAATAATTCCTTATAATTTCTAAAATTGATTAATTGCAAATATTTAACATACATAAAAACACCTTTTAATAATTATTATATCATAATATAAATATTCCACAAATTAGTATGCACAATGTATAGAAGATTATTTTAAGATATACATTGTGCACTAATAGGCTCTAAACTACAATATAACATTCATTTTCGATTTCTATTTTATCACCTTTAGTTATTTTTCTTCCTCTTCTGGTTTCTACCTCACCATTTACTTTAACCATTCCTTCACTAATTATTATCTTTGCGTCAGATCCATTAACAACTATACCTGACCATTTTAGAAAAGAATCTAGTTTTATTATCTCTGTAGTTATTTCTACTTCTTTCATAATACCAATTTCTCCTTAATTGTTTAATAATCTAACAGGTAAAATTAAATAAGTACAATTATCTATATCTTTATTTTTTATTATGCATGGAGTGATACTGCTAGATAACTCCATAACTATTTCATTTTCATCCATTATTTTCAATACATCTATAAGATATTTTGAGTTAAATGCAATTTGCAATGACTGCCCTTGCAATATTATGCCAAACTCTTCTCTAACCATTCCCAATTGAGAATTCGAAGTTATCACCATAGTATCATCTTCTATGTTAAATTTAATCAAACTTGTATTTCCGTCTTTAGCCATTAGAGATGCTCTTTCTATACAGTTTAATAAATCAGATCTTTTAGCAATAACTTTTAAATTATATTCTTCAGGAATTATTGAATTATATTTAATAAATTCTCCTTCTAAAAGTCTTGAAATTATTTTTGTCTCTCCAATGCTAAATAATATGTGATTAGGTGTAAAAGTAATGTTTACAACTTCATCACTTTCTTCTAATATTTTTGAAACTTCATTTAAAGTTTTTCCAGGAATAACTGCACTAATATTATTTTCATTATCTATATATTCAGTTTTTAGTGCCAATCTATATCCATCTAAGGCAACTAAATTTAGTTTTTTATCTTTTACTTCAAATAAAACACCAGTTAAAATTGGCCTAGTTTCTTCTTGTGCAGTAGCAAATATCACTGCTCTTATCATATTTTTTAATATTTTTTGTGAAATAGAAAATATGATATTTTCATTGATTTTAGGTAACTCTGGAAAATCCGTTGCATTCATATGTATTAAATTAAATTTAGATTTTTGGCATATTATATCAATAGTGTTATTTTCTTTTGAATATATTTCTATTTTATCATTTGGAAGTTTTCTTATAATTTCTCCAAATATCTTAGAATCAACAACAAAGGAACCCTCTTCAAAAACTTCTGCTTTTGTTTTAGTTTCAATACTTAAATCTATATCAGAGCCAGTAAATTTTATACTATCCTTTTCTACGTTAATAAGTATACCTTGAAGTATTTGCATTGTTGATTTCCCTGTAACTGCTTTTTGAGCTATAGATATAGCTTCACTCAATATATTTTTTTCACAAACAAATTTCATAAATGGGACCTCCTCAAAAATAATCCACATGTTATTTTTAGTATAGTATAGAGAAGATATTAAGAATTAATTTAGTAGTAATAGTAGTAGGGGCTGTGAATATGTTAATAACCCCTAAAACCATTGAAATCTCTAGGGAATAATGTACAAAATAATTGTGGATAAGTATCTATAAATCCTATACATTTATCCACATTATAAAGTTGAAAAAAATATTTTTTTATAATCAACAATCTGTTAAAGGGTTATTATAAACAGATGTTGATTATTTTTGATTAATTTTTTTCGTTAAGTCTCCTATTGCGTTTTGAAGGGATTCATCTTCCTTTAAGCTGGTAGATATTTTTTCGTATGCATGTATTACTGTAGTATGATCTCTACCACCAAATTCTTCTCCTATTTTAGGTAAAGAAGTATCGGTAAGCTTTCTACAAAGATACATTGCTATTTGTCTTGGGAAAGCTACATTTCTTGTTCTTCTTGCAGATTTGAAATCTTCTACTCTTAAACTGAAATAACTTGCTACTATATCTTGAATAAGTTCAATCGTTACCTGTTTTGAATGTTTATTAGAAATGATATCTTTTAATGCTTCTGATGCTAGATCAACACTGATTTCTTTATTAGTTAGTGAAGAGAAAGCCACAATTCTAATTAAAGCTCCTTCTAGTTCTCTTATATTAGATTTGATTTTAGTTGCTATATACACCATTACTTCGTTTGGTATATTTAAATGTTCAACATCAGCTTTTTTCTTTAATATTGCCATTCTTGTTTCAAAATCAGGTGCTTGTATATCAGCGATAAGTCCCCATTCAAATCTAGAACGCAATCTATCTTCTAAAGTAGGAATTTCTTTTGGGGGTCTATCACTAGATAATATAATTTGTTTATTTGCTTCATAAAGAGCATTGAAAGTATGGAAGAATTCTTCTTGAGTACGCTCTTTTCCAGCAATAAACTGAATATCGTCAATTAGTAAAATATCTACATTTCTATATTTATTTCTAAATTCAACGTTTTTATCATCTTTTATCGAATTTATCAATTCATTTGTAAATTTTTCAGAAGAAACGTATACTACCTTTGACTTTGAATTATTTTGTAAAACATAATGACCTATAGCATGCATTAAGTGGGTTTTTCCAAGTCCAACTCCTCCATATATAAACAGAGGATTGTATGCTTTAGCAGGAGCTTCGGCAACTGCTAAGGATGCAGCATGAGCAAATCTATTACTATTACCTATAACAAAAGAATCAAAAGTATATTTAGGATTTAACATAGTAGACATTTCATCATTTACTACTATATTAGTACCTTTTTTTATTTCTAGATTTTCTTCTTTATTATTACTAGTGTCTGCTGTAGCTTCTTCAGATGTAATGTAGAATTCAATATTATATTTTTTTGAAGTAATTAATTTTAATCCATTAACTATTAACTCCTTATATCTACTATTTAATATTCCTCTCGTAAAATCATTTGGAACACATAGATATACAGTATCATTTTCTAGTTTTAATGGAGTAATACTTTTAATCCAGGTGTTAAAACTTACTTCGGTAAGTTCACCCTTAATAATATTTAAGGTTTTTTCCCAAATATCATTTAATTGGATACTCATTTTTTATCCTCCAGTTCAAATTTATAATAATTAACAATTTATATACATAAATAAAAGACTATCTTAATTTCTTGACAAATGTTAATAAAATTATTCACATGTTCATAATAAAGTTAATATTTATTGGATATAATTAATTATCTACAGGTGTTGATAAAAGTTTTTAACATTATTAATATGTAAATAATAAAGAAAAAATAGGTTAAAATAAGAGTATAAATAAAAAAACAACAAGTTATACACAAAGTTATCAACAGCTGTTGATAACTTTTTTTGAATATGAAGTTATCAACATGTCTTTTATAATAATATCAGAACAGATACATGGTTTCAAGAAGTTATCCACAAAAAATATTTTTAAATATTAACAGTAGCCTTTTTCTTGACATTGAAGGGTCATGAATATATAATTTAATAGTAAAACTATAAACTGATAGTAAGTTATTTGCTATACATTATAATTAGTATAAAGGGGGTGTAGTTTGCATGTTTATGACATACCAACCAAAAAAGAGACAGAGAAAGAAAGAACACGGTTTCAGAAAGAGAATGAAAACTTCATCAGGAAGAAGAATTCTGAAGAGTAGAAGACAAAAAGGTAGAAAAAGATTGACAGCTTAAGGCCGCTATTATTGTGGCCTTTTTCTGCAACTGCAGAAAAAAGGAGTTTTCAATATGAAAAAATATAAGTTAAGAAAAAATGCTGAGTTTAGGGTTGTTTACAGAAGGGGAAGATCTATTTCCAATGATCTACTTGTGTTATATACACATAGAAATGGAAAGAATAATTTCAATAGATTAGGTGTTTCAGTAAGTAAGAAAGTCGGCAAGAGTGTAGTAAGGAATAGAACAAGAAGGTTAATAAAAGAAACATATAGGCTTAACAGTAGTAGAATAAAGCAAGGTTATGACTTAGTTGTTATAGCAAGAACTAATGCAAAAAATAAAAGTTATAGGCAAATAGAAAATTCATTAATAAATCTATTTAAAAGGGCAGGTATATTAAATAATTGAAAAGATTTTTAGTATATTTAATTAATTTTTATAGAAATAATCTATCACCTCTAAAAAGACCTTGTTGTAAATATTATCCGACTTGTTCACAATATGCATTGGATGCGATTAATAAATATGGAGCTTTAAAAGGTACTTTTATGGCTATTATAAGAATATTAAGATGTAATCCTTTTAGTAAAGGTGGGTATGACCCCGTTAAATAAAGTATCTGGAGGTTTAGGATGACTACTTATTTAAATAACTTTTTGGTTGAGTGCTTTGTTTTTATACATAACTTAGTTAACTCTGTGATTACAAATCCTAATTTTTCTTATGGTTTAGCAATAATATTATTTACGTTGATAATAAAGTTATTGCTTATGCCACTTAACGTAAAGTCAATAAGATCAAGTATAAGAATGAATAAAATGCAGCCAGAAATGAAAAAGATTCAAGATAAATATAAAAATGATCCTCAAAGGGCTCAACAAGAAATTATGAAAATGTATAAAGATAAAGGAGTAAGTCCTTTTGGAGGTTGTTTACCCTTATTATTACAATGGCCTATACTAATAGCTTTGTATTATGTGTTTAATAATATACAAGGAATTAATGGAGTTTCTTTTTTATGGATAAAAGATTTAAGTAAGCCAGATATAGTTCTTGCTGTTCTATCTGGAGCAACACAGTATTATTCAGGATTAATAATGAATCCACCTGGAGATAATCCTCAAGCAAAGCAAGCTAGCACAATGAATTTAAGTATGTCTTTAATGATGATTTTCATAACGTTTAGAATAAAAGCTGCTTTAGGACTATATTGGGTGGCAAGTAATATAATACAAACAGCTCAATCAGTAATTACTAAGAAGTTAGAAGAAAAACATATGGCAGAAAAAGATGCCTAGGGGGTGCTTACGGTATGAAAACTTTGGATATGGTAGGTAAGACCGTTGAAGATGCTATAAGTTCTGCTTTAAAGGAACTAAATCTAACTAGAGATAAAGTTGATGTAGAAATACTAGATGAAGGTAGTAGAGGTTTATTTAAACTTATTGGAGCAAGACCTGCTAAAGTAAGAGTTATAGTTAAAAGAGATTATGAATATGAAGCTAAAAACTTCTTAAGAGAAGTATTATTGTCTATGGGGATACAGGCTGAAATTAGAGTAAAAGATGAAGAAGACTCTTTAAAAATATCTATGACTGGTCCAGACATGGGTGTACTTATAGGTTATAGGGGAGAGACTTTAGATTCTCTTCAATATTTAGTTAGTTTAATAATAAACAAAGATCAAGATTCAGAATATAAAAGAGTTATTTTAGATACTGAAAATTATAGGCAAAAAAGAGAAGAAACTCTTAAAAGACTTGCTTTTAAAATAGCAAATAAGGCAAAAAGAACAGGAAGAACTGTTAAGTTAGAACCTATGAATCCTTATGAAAGAAGAATAATTCATTCAGTATTGCAAAATGACCCTTATGTTAAGACATATAGTGAAGGTGAAGAACCTTACAGAAGAGTTATTGTTGATTTAAAGAAAGCCTAAAGTGGCTTTCTTTTTAAATTTTTTAAATTATAGCCGATAAAATTTAATTTATCTCATAGATAAGCAGTTCTAGTATTCCCATCTATATAAAATGAGATTTCTCTATTACGAGAAGTAAGCTATTCGCGCAAAATCAAAAGTTTTAGACCACTGATTAGGTGGGAGATAAGTTCTGTTAAGCTGCTGGATAGTTTTCTAAGATTCAGCTAAAGTAAGTATTTCATATAAGAAAATTTTAGTTGAAACTTAGGATTACTTGATTGCTTATATTATAAGGAGGTGTAATAATTGAGAGAATTTGACACTATAGCCGCTATTGCAACAGTACTCGGAGAAGGCGGAATATCAATAATTAGAGTTTCAGGTAGCGAGAGTTTAAGAATAGTTGATAAGATTTTTAAAGGTAAAAAAGAAGGTAGTATTTTAAATATGAAGCCCTATACCATGAAATATGGACATATAATTGAAATGGATAGTGGAGAGATATTAGATGAAGTTTTAATAAGCTTTATGAAGGGGCCTAGAAGTTTTACTGCAGAAGATACAGTTGAGATTAATTGTCATGGAGGAGTAACCCCAACTAAAAGAATATTAGAAGAAGTTATAAAAGCAGGAGCTAGAATTGCAGAGCCAGGAGAATTTACTAAGAGAGCATTTTTAAACGGAAGAATAGATTTAAGTCAAGCAGAAGCTGTTATAGATATTATAAGAGCTAAAACAGAATTATCTATGAAATCTGCAGTATTACAATCTGGAGGTAGAATATCTAAAGAAATAGATTATTTAAGAAATAGACTACTTGAAACTATTGCTCATATAGAAGCTACTGTAGATTATCCAGAGGACGACTTAGAAGAAGTAACTGCAAGTGGAGTAAAAAAAGAATTAGATGAAATAAATAAAAATATAAATAGATTACTTACTACTGCTGAAGAGGGTAAAATATTAAGAGAAGGTTTAAATGTAATTATAGTTGGAAAACCTAATGTAGGAAAATCCTCTCTTTTAAATGCCCTACTTATGGAAAAAAGAGCTATTGTTACAGATATACCAGGTACCACTAGAGATGTAATCGAGGAATATATAAACTTAGATGGAGTGCCTATAAAAGTAGTAGATACTGCAGGGATAAGAGACACTGATGATGTTGTCGAAAAAATTGGAGTAGAAAAATCTAAAGAAAAAATAGATGAAGGTGATCTTATAATTCTAATGCTTGATTTAAGTAGAGAATTAGATCAAGAGGATTATGAGATAATAAACTATATAAAGGATAAAAAAAGTATTGTTCTTTTGAACAAAGTAGATCTAGAAAATAGATTTAATAAAAATGTATTGGAAGATATAGATTCAAAATATATAATAGAAACTTCAGCTAAGACAGGAGAGGGATTAGAAAAATTAAAAGAGTGTATTAAAGATCTATTTTTCGGCGGTGAGGTAAAGGCGGGAGATCTTATAATCACTAATACAAGACATAAAGAAGCACTAATAAGGGCTAGAGAAAGCCTAAATTCTGCCTTAGATGTTTTAGAGGTAACATTAGCTATAGATTTAGCCTCTATAGATATAAGGAATGCCTGGATAAGGCTTGGAGAAATAACTGGTGATACAGTTGAAGAAGATATTATAGATAAAATATTCTCAGAATTTTGTTTAGGAAAGTAGGGAGAATAGAAGATGAGTTATTTTGCAGGAGATTATGATGTAGTTGTAGTAGGAGCTGGTCATGCAGGTTGTGAAGCAGCATTAGCTGCTGCCAGAATAGGATGTAAGGTTTTAATATGTACTATAAATTTGGATAGTGTTGCTATGATGCCATGCAACCCTAATATAGGTGGTACAGCAAAAGGTCATTTGGTAAGAGAAATTGATGCACTTGGTGGAGAGATGGGTATAAATATAGACTATACCTTTATACAATCAAGGATGTTAAATACATCAAAAGGACCTGCTGTACATTCACTAAGAGCTCAAGCTGATAAAGCTAAGTATTCTACAAGGATGAAAGAAATTCTTGAGAAAGAAGAAAATTTAACGTTAAAGCAAGTAGAAGTAATAAAAATAGATATAGAAGATGGAAAAGTTAAGGGAGTGCTAACCAAGAATGGTGGATATTATAACACTAAATCTGTTATTCTTGCTACAGGAACATATTTAAATGCGAGAATAATAATAGGTGAAATATCTTATAGCAGTGGTCCTAATGGATTATTCCCAGCAAAGGAATTAACGCAAAATTTAATGGATTTAGATATAAACATCAGAAGATTTAAAACAGGAACGCCTGCTAGAATTAACAAAAAAACAGTAGACTTTTCTAAGATGATAGAGCAACCAGGGGATGAAAAAATAGTTCCTTTCTCATTTATTAGTGGAAATTTATCTAGAGACCAAGTATCGTGTTATTTGACATATACTAATGAAAAAACCCACGAAGTAATAAGAGAAAACCTTCATAGATCTCCTATGTTTAATGGTTCAATAGAAGGAGTTGGCGCTAGATATTGTCCTTCTATTGAGGATAAAGTAAATAGATTCCCAGATAAAGATAGACATCAAGTTTTCATTGAACCAGAAGGAGAAAACACAAATGAACTTTACGTTGCTGGACTATCTAGTTCTCTTCCAGAAGACGTTCAAATTGCTATGTATAGGACTGTTCCAGGACTTGAAAATGCAGAGCTGTTAAGGACAGCATATGCTATAGAATATGATTGTATAGATCCCCAACAGTTAAAGCTATCCTTAGAATTTAAAGAAATAGATGGCTTGTTTAGTGCTGGTCAAATAAACGGAAGTTCAGGATATGAAGAAGCGGGTGCACAAGGATTAATTGCAGGAATAAATGCTGCAATGAAAATAAAAGGAAAAGATTCATTAATTTTAACTAGATCTGATGGATATATAGGTGTGTTAATTGATGATTTGGTTACTAAAGGTACAAATGAACCTTATAGAATGATGACATCACGTTCTGAGTATAGACTTATATTAAGGCAAGATAATGCAGATTTAAGATTAACAGAAAAAGGTTATGATGTTGGATTAGTAACTGAGGAAAGATACAACAAATATATACAGAGAAAAGAATTTATAGAAAAAGAAATAGAAAGAATAAAAAGCTTACAAATAACTAATAAGAAAGAAGTAAATGAATTTTTATTATCTTTAGAGTCCTCTGAATTAAAAAAACCAATAAGTATGTATGAATTAATCAAAAGGCCAGAATTAGACTATTTTAAAGTTAAACAATTAGATGAATTTAGACCAGAATTACCTGAAGATGTTCAAGAAGAAGTAAATACTATGGCAAAATATGAAGGATACATTCAAAAGCAAATAGAGCAAGTAAATCAGTTTAAAAAATTGGAGAATAGATTAATTCCTTCAGATATAGAGTATAGTAATATTCACGGATTAAGGATTGAAGCAATTCAAAAGCTGGCTAAAGTAAAGCCTATGAATATAGGTCAGGCTTCTAGAATTTCAGGAGTATCACCGGCAGATATTTCTGTATTACTAATTTATTTAGAGCAAAAGTACAGAAGGGATAATTTATAATTATCCCTCAATAGCTTTGGAGGTAAAAATGCAATATTATGATATTTTAAAAACTGCGTGTTCAGATGTAGGTATAGATTTTAATGAAGAACAATATAGTAAATTTATTAAATACAAAGATATGATAAAAGATTGGAATAATAAAATTAATTTAACTGCTATTACTGAAGATGAAGAGATAATAAAAAAGCATTTTATAGATTGTATAAAGATATACAAATGTTCAGTATTAAGAGATTTAAACGATATAATAGATATTGGCACAGGAGCTGGATTTCCTGGTATACCTATCAAAATAATAGACAATGCAAAAAGAGTTGTTTTGCTAGATTCTTTAAATAAAAGAATTAATTTTTTGAATGAAGTAGTAAAGGAATTAGATTTAAATGATGTAGTAACACTTCATGGCAGAGCAGAGGATTATTCAAAGCAAGATGAATATAGAGAAAAATTTGATGCAGTTGTATCTAGAGCGGTAGCTAATTTAGCAGTTTTAAGTGAATTCTGTTTACCATATGTAAAAGTAAATGGATATTTTATTGCAATGAAGGGGCCAGCGGTAGAAGAGGAAATAAAGAATGGTACTAAGGCAATAAACATATTAGGAGGACAAATTGAAGATGTTATTCAATTAAACATAGAAGGAAGCGATTTAAAACATAATTTAGTAGTAATAAAAAAAGTTAAAAATACTCCTGCTAAATACCCTAGAAAAGCAGGAACTGCTTCTAAAAATCCACTTAAATGATATTCGTGAATTTGTCTGTTGTTTTTTGTCATAGAAATATATTTTTTTAAAGAAGGATTTTATTGTTTGATATAGAATTGTTAATAAGAGGAAAAGATAAGAGGGATGATTGAATATGGAAGAGAACATTAATTTTGTAGATACGGATTTAATATATCCTAACGTATATCAGCCTAGAAAAATATTTAATGAGGAATCTATAGATGAGTTAGCGAAATCCATCAAAAGTTATGGTATCATTCAACCGTTGTCTGTTAGAAGAATTGGAGAGGGTACATTTGAATTAGTAGCAGGAGAAAGAAGACTTAGAGCAGCTAAAAAAGCTGGATTAAAAGAGGTTCCTGTAATAATAGTAGATGTAACAGATCAAGACTCTGCAGCTATAGCTTTATTAGAAAATATTCAAAGAGAAGATTTAAGTTTTTTGGAAGAAGCAGAAGCTTTCTTTAACCTAATTAAAGAGCATAATTATACTCAAGAAGCTTTAGCAGAAGTCATTGGAAAAAAGCAATCTACTATAGCTAATAAAATTAGACTATTGAAATTATCAATTAATATAAGAAGAATGTTATTAGAAAACAATTTAACAGAGAGACATGCTAGGGCATTATTAAAGCTTCCGACAGAAGGAATGCAAATTAAAATATTAAAAATAGTTATTAAGAACAATTTAAATGTTAAAAAAACTGAAGAATTGATAGAGAAGGAACTAATAAAAATAACTGAAAATAATCCATCAAAAGATGGTAAGAAAAAAATAAAAGGTATATTTAGCCCTAAGGTGTATATTAATACAGTTAAGCAAGTATTTGATAAATATGGAGTACCTGCTCAATACTCTTCTAAAGAGTTAGAAGATAAAATACAAATTACTATTACTATTCCTAAAAAATAATAATTGTTTCACGTGAAACATTTTACATATAAGAGCCATAAAGGCTCTTTTTTATTACCATAATTTAAAATAAATTTTAACTTTTATTAATTAAAATGCTTTTAATATTCCAATATTGTTATATAATAAAATATAAGAGTATAAAAAGAAAGATAGGTGAGAAATATGAAAATAATCTCTATATTCAATCAAAAGGGCGGTGTGGGAAAAACTACTACAAATATTAACCTATGCTCCTATCTTTGCATGGAAGGATATAAAGTATTATCTATAGATATAGATCCACAAGGAAATACTACAAGTGGATTAGGTTTTGATAAAAGAAAGCTAGAAAATTCGGTGTATGATTTGCTCACCAGTGACAGAAGTATAAAAGATGTAATTAAAGCTAGTCCTGTATTAGAAAATTATCATATAGTACCCTCAAATATGGATCTGGCAGGAGCAGAGGTTGAGTTAATACAAAATAAAGAAAGAGAAAATATTTTAAAAAGTAAATTAGAAGAAATAAAAGATGAATATGATTATGTTTTTATAGATTGCCCTCCATCATTAGGTATATTAACAATAAATGCCCTTGTTGCATCTCATACCGTTCTCATTCCAATACAGTGCGAATTTTACGCATTAGAGGGAGTAGGACAACTGATAAATACTATTCAATTAGTAAAGAGATCCTTAAATAGGGATTTAGAAGTAGAAGGGGTTATCATGAGCATGTACGATGGAAGAACAAATCTCTCTTTAGAAGTTGTGTCAGAAGTTAAAAAATACTTTAAGGATAAAGTATATGATACTACTATACCAAGAAATATAAGACTAGCAGAAGCGCCAAGTTTTGGACTACCTATTGTTTTATATGATGGTAAATGTAAAGGTGCCGAAGCTTACGAAAATCTTGCTAAAGAATTTATAAGGAGGCAAAAATAATAATATATGAATAAAAAATTTGGATTAGGTAAGGGATTAGGAGCACTTATCCCTGAAGAGATTGAGAATGAAATAAATGATATAAATGATGTAAAAAATGAAATATCAATTGATCTAGTGTTACCTAATGATGGACAACCTAGAAAAAGATTTGATGAAGAAAAAATACTATTATTAAGTGAATCAATAAAAGAACATGGTATTATTCAGCCAATAATCGTTAATAAGGAAAATAATAAGTACATAATAATTGCAGGGGAGAGACGATGGAGAGCTGCAAAATTAGCAGGATTAAAGAAAGTACCTGTAATAATAATGGATACTAGTGATAAAAACATATTAGAAATATCTTTGATCGAGAACATTCAAAGGCAAGATTTGAACCCAATAGAAGAAGCAAATGCATATAAAAAATTGTTAGATGACTATGATTTAACTCAAGAAGAATTAAGTAAAAGAATAGGAAAATCTAGAACTGCTATTACAAATTGTTTGAGATTACTTAATTTAGATACTAGGGTTCAAGATTACTTAATTGATGGGGTTATTAGTGAGGGGCATGGTAGACCTTTACTATCAATTAACGACAATGATTTGCAGTACAACATAGCCCAAATTATAATAGATGAAAATTTGAGTGTTAGAGAAACCGAAAAATTAATTAAGTCTCTTAATAATAAGAAAGAAGAAAAAGATAAAGATAGTAATAAATTTAATCCATATTACAACGATATAAAAAATAAGCTTGAAGATTTATTTGGAACAAAGGTTTTTATTAACAATAAAAAGAATAAAGGGAAAATAGAAATAGAATATTATTCTGAAGATGATTTACAAAGAATATTAGAAATTCTTGAATTATAATATTGTTTCACGTGAAACATCTCTAGAAAGGAAGATACAATGGAAAGTTTAATAAATTTAATATCAGAATATCAACTAATATTATTAATAGTAGGATTATGTTTAATACTTATACTGTTTTTAATTATTACTATTCAGTTTAGTGCTATTAATAAGCTAGAAAGAAGATATAGAAAATTCATGAGAGGAGTAGATGGAAAAAACATAGAAGAAATAGTTATATCATGTTTAGATAAAGTAGATAATTTTACTGAAAATATGGATGATTTAAAAATCATTAGCAAAGAAATTGATATTAAATTAAATAATTGCATACAAAAAACATCAATAGTTAGATATAGAGCTTTTGAGAACGTTGGAAGCGATTTATCTTATTCAATTGCGTTGCTAGATAATAAAAATGATGGAATTATATTAACTGGTATATATGGAAGAAATGATAGTACAACTTATGCTAAACCTATAGACAAAGGATTATCTAGATATGAACTGTCAGAAGAAGAGAAATATGTATTAAAGGATGCAATGAGTAAAGGTATTTAGATATGAATAAAAACACCTTCTTTTGGTTAATATACCATAAAGGAGGTTTTTTGTATGATAGTGTGTGTTTCAGAAGAACTTTTATATATAAGAAAAGAATTAGAAAAAAGAGGATATAAAGTAATAACTTCTTTAAAGGACGAAATTTGTGATGCTATTATATGTAATTTAAAAGACGGAGGTTTAAAAGATTTAACCTTCCAAAATACATTAAATAGAGATGGTACATTAATTGTAGATTCAGGAAGCAGAAGTATCGATGAAATTGAATATATTTTAAATAATAGGACATATAGTTCAATATTTTAAAATTAAAAAACCAAGATTAAACTTGGTTTTTCTAATTTATCTTTGTAATATTATGAGGTTTTTTTCCTCCAACGATTTTTATAATACTGTGATATATCCCAGCAGATATGGCTTCAGCTAACTGCATAACAGTATGCAATCTTGTATTTTGAAGTACCATAAATTCAAGCATTCCAGATATATTAACAATACCTGTTATACTTAAGTCACCTACACTAGGTAAGTTTTTATTAACTGCAGAACCAGGTGAAATAGGTTTTTCTTGAACACATATTTTACCGATATTTTGTACATTTCCAAGACATGCATCAATAGCTATTATATAAGGTTTATCATATTTTGAATTTATCTCGTCTAATATTTCACATAAGTTTTTAGCATGTACAGGTTTCTCTAAATTACCATATATAAAAAAATTGTCTCTAGATAAAAATCTTAATCTATGGCCAATTAATGGACCGAGACTATCTCCAGTTGATCTATCTGAACCGATACACAATAGAATAATAGGTCTCTGAGATTTAACTATTGGTAAAAGATAATTACAAAGATTATCCCTTAATATGTTTATAGAATTATTATTAGTACAATCAATTAATAATTTTTCATTCATATAAAAAACCTCCTATATGGAATTGTATCCAAAAGGAGGTATTATATACAATATTTACAAAACCTTCGTTTGCTTTAATATTTTGAATGTTACTACCATAAACATACAAAAAACCATACCTTTAAAACCGGCAATCTTTAATCCAATAAAAATAGAAGCTAAAACAGATACAGGATGTATACCTAATGATGACGATACAATTTTAGGTTCCAATATTTGTCTTACAACAGTTACTACTACATACCAGATAAGTATTCCTATACCTATAAAATAATTTTTATATATAAAAATATAAATTAGTGATAAAGGAATATAAATTCCTCCTATTCCTAAAATAGGAAGTATATCAAATATAGCAGCAATGATGCTTAGAATAAGAGCATAGTTTATTCTTAAAAATGAGAATCCTACTAGGGTTTCTAAAAAAGTTATATTAATAACTAGAAGATAAGATAATGCATAATTTAACAACATTTTTCTAGATTGTTTCAAAATATCGTATATTCTATCAGATTTTTCAGGGATAATAGTACTCATTAATTTATTTTTAGCTAAACTAAAATCTTTAGTAAAAAAATAAGTTGAAAGTAATGTAAATAATATTAACATAAAAAGATAAGGTATATATGTTAAAAAGGAAACAGTAGCTTGTATTATTTTACTAGTGATAGATACAGTTATATTAGATAGTTTACTTACAAAACTAGCGAAATTACTCTCTACTGTAGCAATAATTGATGGATCTAAGTTTTTATAGTAATCGGCTAAATTATTAAAAAAATTATTAATATTAGCAGAATTGTTAGATATATAGTTCTGAGTGTTTTTACCTAATTGAATAGCTTCACGTGTGAAGGATGTAGCTATTAATGATATACAAAATAGTATTAGTGCAAAAAACAATAAAGTAGTTATAAGGGCAGCGAATCCTTTTTTTAACTTTAACTTTTTAATTAATAACTCTGTTGGTTTTTTTAAAATTAATGAAAAAATAAAAGCTAAAAAGAAAGGCAATGTATACTTAAGGGTTTTAAAAAATAAAATAAAAGTTAGCGTATAAATAATGAAAAAAAGTATATATTTATCGAATTTTTCAATTAGATTATCCATTTGCTCACATCCTATTCTACAAGTTGTTTAAATAATTTATAGTATGATCAATCTGTTTAGTCGAACTAAAATATCTTGAATAAGAACTATCAATCCCTTTCATATTTACTAATATGGTTGGAGTATATTCTAATGAAGCATTATAACCATATATCTTAATAAAATTCATATTTAGTAATTTTTGCATTTCCTCTAGAATGGCCCCAATATTTTTATGTGTTCAAGCATTTTTCCATACATCATGTCCTTGAATCTCTTAATTCAATTATATCATTAGACAAGTAGTAAATAAAAGAATTATAATGCCATATTAATTGTTTATTTACTATTTATGTAATATTATTATAATATAGAGAAGAGGTTTTAAAAGAAGATATATGTGGTATAAGTATCATTATTAATGAAGATAGGTTAAAATTAGTAAGAGAAATAATAAGTGAAAATGAACTTTATGTTGATGGTGTATATTTAGTGCAAAATAATTTATGTAAGTATAAATTAAATATTTAAGTGGAGGTAATGTAAAAGATTATGTGTAAAGTTTTCGATCTTGGAGATATTGTTGAGATGAAAAAAACTCATCCCTGTGGTAGTAAAGAATGGAAGATAATTAGAATGGGTGCAGATATAAAAATAAAATGTTGTATTTGCGATAGGATTGTAATGATAGAAAGAAATAAATTTGAAAAGGATATGAAAAAAGTAGTAAAAAAATCAGAAACTGATGAAAACAATTAAAACATATTGATTTTTAATTTGGATAGTGATAGAATAGATGGGTAGTCCCTGCTGTGGAAACCACAGCCGTTAGTCCAAGGGGAGGAGGTGAAATCTAATGAGAAAATATGAAACAATATTTATCCTACATCCATCATTAGATGAAGAGACAGTAAAAACTAATGTAGAAAAGTTTAAAGCTGTTATCGAAAATGCTGGTGGAGTAGTTGAAAACGTTGATTTTTGGGGCAGAAGAAAGCTTGCTTATGAAATAGAAAAGATTGGTGAAGGTTACTACACATTAATCAATTTTAGTTCTCAGCCAGAATTACCAGAAGAATTAGACAGATTGTTCAGAATCAACGACTCAGTTATAAGACATATCATCATAAAAGAAGAAAAATAGGTGGTGTTTAAATGAATAAGGTTGTTTTGATAGGTAGGTTGACCAAGGATCCAGAATTGAGATTTACTCCTGGAACAGGCACGGCTGTTGCAACCTTTACATTAGCTATCGATAGAAGATTTGCTTCTAAAGATGGAAATAAAGAAGCAGATTTTATACCTGTAGTAGTATGGGGTAAACAGGCTGAATCTACTGCTAATTATATGAGTAAAGGTAAACTTATGGGAGTTAGTGGAAGAATTCAGACTAGAACATATGAAGCGAAAGATGGAACACGAAGATATGTAACTGAGGTAGTTGCAGATGAAGTACAATTTTTAGAATGGGGAGGCAAGCAATCAGGCGGATCCCAAGGTAATTATGGTGATCCAATGAATAGTTTCCCTGAAAATTCTTATGGAGAGGATATAACACCAATAGATGATGGTGAAATCCCATTTTAATTATAAGGAGGGAAGAGAATGAATAAGGAAGCAGGAAGAGATGGCGGCGCAAGAAGAGGCGGCGGCAGAATGAGAAGAGCTAAGAAAAAAGTTTGTTCTTTCTGTGCAGATAAATCAGAAAGAATTGATTATAAAGATATAAATAAATTAAGAAAATATGTTACTGAAAGAGGAAAAATTCTTCCAAGAAGAATTTCAGGATGTTGTGCTAAACATCAAAGAGAATTAACAGAATCTATAAAGAGAGCAAGAAATATAGCATTATTACCATTTACAACAGAATAAAATAAGTTATCAATGGAGAGGAAAATTAATTCCTCTCCTGTTTTATTACAAACCTTATTATTGTATCATTATTGTAAAAAAGCTATACTACACATATAATTAAAGTATATGTGTTTTAATTTATATGTATATGTTAATAATTACAATAGATGTATTATAGGGGGAATGGTCATGAAAAAGGATAATTTAAATATCATGAGAAATGTCCAAATAATAGAAGATTTAAAAGCAGAATTGTTATGTGTAATAGGAGATTTTTTTAAGTTATTGACAAAAGGGACAAATGTAGCCCAGGGTGCCATATTAGATTGTATTTCTGGAGCAATAACTGTATTATATATATTAGCAGATAGGTTAGGGTATTCTTTCACAGCAGTAGATGAGAATATGAAGAAAAAATTAAAAATGGGTATAATTGATGAGGATGAAATTGAAAAAGAAGGAAAAGACTTGAGCAGATTATATTCCCATTTAAAAGAAAGACAATAATGGAGGAACATATGCAAAATAGAATTTATAACACTAAAGGTACTGTGGAAGCAGGAGTTATGACTGGTTTACTAGTTATACTAGCTTTAATGAATATATATTTACCTGTTTTTTCAATAATAGGTAGATTTATTTTACCTATACCTGTTGTTGTTTTGTTGTTAAGACACAATTTGAAAGTAACAATAACATCAGTTGTGGCTAGTGGAATCTTAGTTGGTTTTATATATAATCCTTTATCGGGTTTGACTTCTGCCGTAATGTTTGGAATAACAGGCATTTCATTAGGGTATTGTATAAAAAAGGATAAAGATGTATCAGTTAGTATTTTTGCCTTAGCTATTTCATCTCTTATAGGAACTATTATAGATTTTGTTGTTTATATTTCATTAATAAGCAAAAGCACTGTAGTAGGTTTGATAGACGAGATGGTTAAAATTATGAATGAATCATTTCAGTCAGTACTAAATATGTATAGTCAAATGGGGATAAGTGAAGAACAATTAAAACCTTTAACTGATTCACTTAAGTTGTTTAATACAGATTTTATAATTAAAGTACTTCCAGGACTACTTATAATGTCATCTATTATATTTGCATATTTCACATATAATATAACAAGAGCTATATTAAGGAGATTGAATTACGACATAAAAGAAATGCCTAAATTTACACATATACATGTAAATATAAAAATTGCAACTATAGTTGCAATAGGTTTACTTACAGGAATTATATTAGTTAGACAAAATATTAAAATAGGTGAATATATATTAAATTCATCTCAATTGATTCTGCAGTATATATTTCTTTTCAATGGTTTGTCTGTAGCTATTTATTACTTAAGAATAAAATATAAACTATCAAAAATTATGACCTTACTTATAATAATGTTTACCTTATTTTCGCCATTTGCAATGGTATATGTAATGCTGGGAATTTCGGATATAATTATTGACTTTAGGAAGATAGATAAAAATAGAATAGTCGATAATAAATAGTGAGGGTTAGACATGGATAATAAATATAAATATTTTATTTCATGGAATAAAAGCTATATACTTATGATAGCTATATTAATTTCTATTATAACATACTATAATATTCTACTAGGTATAGCATCACTTTTCATATATATTTTTTTAATAATAAATAATGTAAATAATAATAAATTAAAGAAAAGTGAATGGGAAAATTTCATAAAAAACTTTTCTACAGATTTAGATAATGCAACACGAAATACCCTTTTGAAGCTTCCATTACCTATGATTATATTAGGTGGAGGTGGAAATATACTATGGTATAATCAAAATTTTTCAACTGTAGTTAACAAAGAGAGTATTTTAGAACGTAATATAAATGATGTAATAAAAGATATAAACTTAAGGCATGTACTAGATGGAAAGAAAAATACTTATAGAGGCATAAAAATAGATGATAAATATTATGATCTCTATATTAATATAATTGATTCTTCTGATAATAAAAATAAAAAAGATAAATTAATATTAATATATTTATGTGATATTACAGATATATATAATAAAATAGTTGAAATAGATAATAACAAAGAAACAGTTATGTTGATAGAAGTAGATAATCTAGATGATGTAATAAAAACTACAGAAGAAGATAAAAAGCCTCAACTTATAGCAGAAATTGAAAAGATAATTAATAGTTATGGTCAAAATTTAAATGCTATGCTAAAAAAATATTCTTCTAATAAATATATAATGTCAGTTCAAGACAAATATATACAGGAAGA
Organism: Clostridium mobile; assembly: GCF_018918285.1. Taxonomy (GTDB): domain Bacteria; phylum Bacillota; class Clostridia; order Clostridiales; family Clostridiaceae; genus Clostridium_AW; species Clostridium_AW mobile. Next base: position 131,089 of record NZ_JAHLQF010000005.1, on the reverse strand, counting down.
AATGAATAAAAAATTTGATATACTTGATTCAATAAGAGAAATAAATATAGGAAATAAACTAATAGTAACATTAAGTGTTGGAATAGGTAGGGGGGGTGCAACACCTCTTGAAAATGAAAGTTATGCTGTTGCAGCAAAGGAGCTTGCTTTAGGTAGAGGTGGAGATCAAGTTGTTGTAAAAAGTGGAGATAAGCTCGCTTTTTATGGAGGAAAAACTAAAGAAGTAGAAAAGAGAACTAAAGTAAGAGCTAGAGTTATTGCTCATGCCTTGCTAAATTTAATTAATGAAAGTGATAAAGTATATATAATGGGTCATGTTAACCCGGATATAGACTGTTTAGGAGCTGCTGTTGGATTATTTAGTGCTATAAGAAATTTAAATAAAGAGTGTTATATAGTTTTGGACAGCATCAATAATAGTATAAAATTAATAATGGAAAGAATCAAATCGGAAAAAGAATATAGTATTGCTTTTATAAATAGTGTAAAAGCTGCAAGTGAGATAGATGAAAATAGTTTACTAATATTAGTAGATGTCCATAGTAAAGGTCATGTAGAGAATATTAAATTAGTAGAAAACAGCAAAAAAACTGTAATAATAGATCACCATAGAAAATCTACTAATGCAATAGAAGGAACTTTATTAAGTTATATAGAGCCATACGCTTCATCTACATCAGAGCTAATTACTGAAATAATACAGTATATGTCTGAAAAACCTGAACTAAAAGTTATAGAAGCGGAGGCATTGCTTGCAGGAATATGCGTTGATACTAAAAATTTTTACTTTAAAACAGGAGTAAGGACCTTTGAAGCTGCATCATTTTTAAGAAAAATGGGTGCAGACACATTAGATGTAAAAAAGTTATTTTCTGACGATTTAGAAACTTATTTGAAAAAATACGAAATAATAAAGTCAGCTAAGGTTATTAATGGAATAGCTATAGCTATTTGTCCACCAGATATAGAAGATATTGTATTAGCTGCACAAGCAGCTGATGAGTTACTAAATATTACAGGTATCAATACATCTTTTGTTTTTGTTAAAATAGGAAATGAGGTATTGATAAGTGGCAGATCCCTTGGTGACATAAATGTACAAATTTTATTAGAAGCACTAGGTGGCGGTGGGCATATGACTATGGCAGGAGCAAGACTTCAATCTGTTTCAATTGAAGAAGCAGTGAATAAGTTAGAATATGCTATAGATAAATACTTAATGGAGGGTGAAGAGAAATGAAAGTAATTTTATTATCAGATGTTAAAGCATTAGGAAAAAAGGGTGAAGTAGTAAATGCCTCAGATGGATATGCAAGAAATTTTTTATTTCCTAGAAAACTAGCAATAGAAGCTACAGATGCTAACATGCATATATTAAATAACAAAAAAGAGGCTGAAAGAAAACAAAAGTTAGCTGAAATAGAAGAAGCACAAAAAATTGCTAATGGATTAAAAGGAAAAGAAATAAAATTAAAAGTTAAATCAGGAGAAAATGGAAGATTATTTGGATCAATAACAGGAAAAGACATTTCAGATGAGCTGAAAAAATGTTACAAAATAGATATAGATAAAAAGAAAATAGTAGCAGATGCAATAAGACAACTAGGATCATATGAAGTAGAAGTGAAAATATATCCTGAAATATCTACTAAAATAAAGGTGGTTGTTGAAGAGCAATAAGGAGGATAAGTGTGAAATCTGAATATATTAATGAATTTGCTAAAGAAGTATCTGATGTTCTATCATTAGACACTCAATTGAATGTATTATATGAGATAATGAAAAAAGTATTGGATGATAAAACAATAAGATCTAGAGTGGTAAAATTTAAACTTCAGGATTATATAGAAAATGAAGACAAATATAAAAAGTTATATGCTATAAATAAAATTATAAGCGATGGAAAAGGAATCAAAGTAGTTCCTGATGAAAAAAATATTCATGATGCCTTAGAAAGCACTAATAAATGGCTTTCTGAAGCATTAGCTAAAAGATATGTACAAAATAATATAGAAAAACAAGTTGAAAGAAACCTAGTAGAAAAACAACAAAAGTATATGGATGAAATAAGACTGGGTATTATAAGAAAACAAAAGGGTCCGGAAAATGGAAAAACTCTTAAAAAGTATGCTCAATTAGAAGTATTAGATGAAAAAAAACTTACTAAAAGTGTACAAAGCTTATTAAGACCAGAGTCATTTACGGAGATTGTTGGTCAGGAAATAGCTATAAAATCATTGCTTTCGAAAATAGCCTCCCCATATCCTCAACATATTATACTATATGGACCACCTGGAGTTGGAAAAACTACAGCAGCAAGACTTGCTTTAGAAGAAGCTAAAAAGTTAAAAAATACTCCATTTCAAGGGGAAGCTAAATTCATAGAAGTAGATGGAACTACTTTAAGATGGGATCCAAGGGAGATAACTAATCCACTTTTAGGATCAGTACACGATCCAATATATCAAGGAAGTAAAAGGGATTTGGCAGAGATTGGAGTTCCGGAACCTAAACCAGGACTAGTTACTGAAGCTCATGGTGGAGTGCTATTTATAGATGAAATTGGAGAGCTTGATTCAATACTTCAAAATAAATTATTAAAAGTTTTAGAAGATAAAAGAGTAGAATTTTCATCATCATATTATGATCCTGACGATGAGAATACTCCTAAGTACATTAAATATTTATTTGAAAAAGGAGCTCCAGCAGACTTCATTTTAATAGGTGCTACAACTAAGGAGCCTAATGATATTAATCCAGCATTAAGATCGAGATGCACAGAAGTATATTTTCAACCATTAACACCTAAAGATATACAAAACATAATAATAAATTCTGCACAAAAATTAAACATTGAACTAGAAGATGGTATATCAGAAATGATAAGCAGATATACTGTTGAAGGAAGAAAGGCCGTTAATATACTAGCAGATGTATATGGATATGTACTTTATAATAATAATTTAGATGCTGATAATGATAAAATAACAATAAAATTAGAGGATTTAAAACAAGTATTAGCTATAAATAGGTTATCTCCATATGAGGAAGCAAGTTGTGATAATAAATGTGAAATCGGTCATATATATGGATTAGGAGTAAGTGGATACATTGGGTCAACTCTTGAAATAGAAGCAGCTGTGTTCGAAGCAAAGGAAAAAGGACATGGAAAAGTAAGATTCAATGATACAGCAGGAAGTATGGCTAAAGACTCTGTATTTAATGCGGCTTCAGTTATTAGAAAGATTACTGATAAAGATATAAGTGATTATGATATACATGTAAATATAATAGGGGGAGGACGTATTGATGGTCCTTCAGCTGGAGCGGCAATAACAGTATGTATAATAAGCTCCCTTTTAAATAAACCTATAAGACAGGATATGGCTATTACTGGGGAAATATCCCTAAGAGGAAAAGTAAAGCCTGTTGGAGGAATTTTTGAAAAAATATATGGTGCAAGAAGAAAGGGTGTTAAGTTAGTAGTAATACCTAAGGATAATTTAAAAGATGTTCCAGTAGGACTTGATGATATAGAAGTAAAAGCTGTTGATAATATAGAGGAATTGATTAAAATAGCTTTTTAAACACAAGGAGAGATGATAATGAACGCACCATTGAAAAGTATGCCTCATAACATTGACGCTGAACAAAGCGTCTTAGGAGCTATGATAATAGATAGAACTGCTATAGTTCAAGCTTTAGAGGTGTTAACAACAGATGACTTTTACAAAGGAGCTCATCAAGTTATTTTCAATGCTATATTAGATTTATATCAAAAAGATACGGCTGTAGATTTAATTACATTAACGGAAAATCTACAATCAAAGGAAAAGCTAGAAGCAGCAGGAGGGATAACTTATATAACTGCAGTTTGTAGTTCGGTTTTATCTACGGCTAACCTTCAGTCGTATATAAAAATTGTAAAGGATAAATCTACTCTAAGGAGACTTATAAGAGCTTCAACAGATATTATTGAAGACAGTTATAATAAGCAGGATGATGTAGAGGCCATAGTAGATGTAGCAGAAAAAAGAATATTTAACATATCTAATAATAGAGACACAAGTGACTTTGAAGCCATGAGTACAGTATTAGAAAGAGGTTTTCTAGAAATAGAAAAAATCTATAATAATAAAGGTGGGGTTACTGGGGTAGCAGCTGGTTTTCCAGAATTAGACTCTAAAACATCTGGTTTTCAAAAAGGTGATATGATTCTTATTGCTGCGAGACCTTCCATGGGTAAAACTACATTTGCTCTAAACTTAGCACAATATGCAGCCTTAAGAGATGGTAAAAGCGTAGCTGTATTCTCTTTAGAAATGTCTAAGGAACAGTTAGCATATAAATTATTATGTGCTGAAGCTAATGTAGATATGTTAAAGTTAAGAACAGGTAATCTAGAGGACAGAGATTGGGAAAACATTGCAAAGGCATCAGGACCTCTTTCAGCAGCTAAAATATTTATTGATGATACTGCAGGTATCTCTGTAATGGAAATGAGGTCAAAATGTAGAAGATTGAAAATAGAGCAGGGAATAGATCTTATAGTAATTGACTATCTTCAACTTATGTCAGGTAGTAGGGGTTCTGAAAGTAGACAGCAAGAAGTATCAGAAATATCTCGTTCGATAAAGGCATTAGCTAAAGAAATGGAATGTCCTGTAATAGCACTTTCACAGCTATCAAGAGCGCCAGAGCAAAGAGCTGATCATAGACCAATGTTATCAGACTTAAGAGAATCCGGATCTATTGAGCAGGATGCAGACTTAGTTATGTTTTTATATAGGGACGAATATTATAATAAAGAAACAGAAGATAAAAATGTTGCAGAATGTATCATAGCAAAACAAAGAAATGGTCCAACAGGTACTGTAAAACTAGCTTGGTTAGGTCAATATAGTAAATTTGGTAGATTGGATATTATACATCAATAAAAAAAGGAGGAATATGTCCTCTTTTTTTTATTACAATTTAATTAAGTATTTCCTAGGAAATTAAATATTCACAGGTTGATTTTGACATAGTCTAATTGTTAGGCCAAGGGAAAATTTATTTTTTGTTCTTTCACATCCAACTAAACCGTTGTATTTTTCAATCTTAGCATTATCTAGTTTAGTTACTATTTGAAGTATCTCTGCAGATAGTAGTTCACAATAAATTTTCTCATTGAAAACTTCATTATTTGAGAAGAATAAATCATTATAATCGTCTTCTCCAATAGTTTCCATGGAGCCATTAATTAGATTATATTTGATATTGGGCTTATTTTTTTGTAGAACAGGTGGAGTAGTAAATTCAACTCTAGTTACGCATTGAAAAGGTATATTGACGGTTATATGCTTTGCTTTACTTGATATATTGTTATATTGAATGCTTTCTCTTATGTAGCCGGATATGAATAATTTATTTGCATCAACTATTAAGCTATATTCAGTGATATGTATATTACTTTTAACATCTATTATGTTTATAGCGGGCTTACTAAATCTTATATCTGCTTCACAATCTATTTGAACTTGGAATTGTGACAATATTACTGGAAGCTTACATGTCAAAGGACCATTTGATGAAATTTGAGAGACAGGAATATTGGAACATAGTGGAATTACTTTGGAAACTACAAAAGTAGAGCTACTTGTTTTACTGTCTATGTGCTCAGTATGTTTTCTAAAATCTTTTTTCTTTTCTTTTGTAGTTTCAACTTGAATGGGAGCTTTTTTAATTTTTTTTTCTTTTATAGATTCAACTTGGACGGGAGCTATTTCAACTTTATTTTCTTTCATAGATTCAACTTGGATGGGAGCTATTTCAATTTTGTTCTCCTTCATAGTTTCAACTTGAATGGGAGTTTTTCTAATTTTTTTTTCTTTTATAGATTCAACTTGAATAGGAGCTATTTCAACTTTCTTCTCTTTTATAATTTCAATTTCAATAGAAGCTTTTTTTCTTTTCTTTTTTTTTCTAGTTTCAGTTTTAACAGGAGGTTTTTCAGCTTTGTTTTCTTCAATAGTTTTCGCTTTAATAGGAGTTTCTTCAATTTTAGTTTCTTTTTTAGTTTGAATTTTAATAGGAGTTTCTTCAATTTTAATTTCTTTTTTAGTTTGAATTTTAATAGGAGGTTCCTCAAATTTGATTTCTTTTATAGTCTCAGTTTTAACTGGAAGTTCTTCAATTTTGATTTCTTTTATAATCTCAGTTTTAACTGGAAGTTCTTCGATTTTGATTTCTTTTATAGTCTCAGTTTTAATAGGCAGTTCTTCGATTTTGATTTCTTTTATAGTTTCAGTTTTAACAGGAAATTCTTTAATTTTGATTTCTTCTATAATTTCATTTTCAACATAAGTTTCTTCAATTTTGATTTCTTTTTTAGCTTCAGCTTTAACAGGAGGTTCTTCAACGTTGCTTTTTTTAATAGTTTCTACTTTATTAGGAGCTTCTTCAATTTTAGTTTCTTTCTCAAATTCAACTTTATCAGGAGTCTTTTCAACTTTATTTTTTGCTATATTGTTATTATTTTTTAGTGTATTTTGATTATATAGCAATATAACTTCTCGTATTAATTTCTCCCAATATACAGTATTTTTTTGATTTTGTTTCATATTAACCTCCTAAAACATAATATAAATAGGAAGGCTCAAAATAAATTGAGCCTTTTTATCATTATAAGTTTATTATTTATCGCATTTGTCATGGTGTGGGTGTATTCCTGGGAAAGTTACGCCAGGGATACATACTTGTCTGTTCTGTAATAATTTTACCTTAAGGAATATTACCATTTTTTCTCTAATTTTTTGGAATGTGTGTTCCATATGATCATCGTGATCATTACATTTATCTCTATGGTCTTCGTGATGAATGTGACATTTATCCATTTCGATGTCAGATTCAAAAATAGTAGCTTCTTCTATTTCGCAGAATACTTTTTCATTGAATACGGAGTTGTGAATGAAGTTATGGTCTACTTCTTTATTAATAACGTTTTTATCTTTTCTACAGCAATGAGGTTCTTGAGTTTCTATTTCGATTGTTCTTTCATTTTCTCTAAATATATTTCCAGCATTAAATCCGTTTAAGAAATCCACTTTTGTTACACAGCTAAATGGTACTCTTAAAGTTGTGTGTTTAATATCACCAGATACGCCATGTTTACTTACGCATCCCTTTGTAGAGAAAACGATATTCTTTTTAACGAATCCTTCTAAGAAAACTTTATCAGTTCCAGGAACAAGATGACATTGAGTTACTTTTACATCTTTATCAATAAATTTTATATCTGTAGCTGGATCTTCTAAGGTTAAAGTTGCTTCTGTGTCTATTTGAACTGTAAAGAAAGCTAGAACTGTTGGTATTTTAAATAGTGTAGATCCTTTTGCGCAAGAATTTGTTATAGGCCAATTTTCACACATTGATTTTGTCATTGCATCAGAAACTTTAGCCTCACAGTGGTGTCTTTCGCTAGCACATGAACTAGCACATGAACTAGCTTCAGAACTTGAACTTTCATATGAACCTCCACCATAACCTTCTCCGTAACATTTATTATAACTGCTTATAAGACTCATTAATAGTTCCTCCCTTTTTTATTATAAATTATAAATCATTAATCAATTTCTTATCTTTGGCGCTAATACATACTATTCATATATAGTGAAAAATGAAACCTATAAATTAAAAATAATTTATAACCATATTTATCCGGATGTATAGCATATATATTAAAAGTATTGTTAATAAGAAAAGTGGGGGGGAAATTATGAAAAAAAGTATTAAAATATTTATTTTAGTATTCTGTTGGTTTACTTTTTTAAGTAGTAAAGCTAATGCTAAAGATAATATCAATTATGAGCTACCTGTAATAGAAAACACAATATTAAAGAATGCGGAGATGAACTTTGATAATTATCCAGTTTATGAAAATAAGTTGATAGACTACACTATTAATTCTAATTACAAAGGTGAAGTAAATTATAGAGTGTTTCTTAGGTCTTTAGAGAATGAAAATTTAATAGAATTAACTAATGGATATACTTTTGATAGAGATGGGGAAAAACCATTTAAGTTTTATATATTCGATATACAACCTGGAAATTATGATATATTAATATTTGCAAAACACAGTAATGGATTAGGAAGTAGAGATGTATCAATTGGTGAATATGATATAGGATATGACGATTATAAAATTATTGAATTTGAGTGTTTGAAAAATGGAGAGCCAAAGTTAGACGTATCTATACTAAATAAACCACCATATTTTGAGAATTTCAATTTAAATTTAAAAATAAAAACAAAGGGATATTATGGGCCTGTACAGTATAGAGTATTTTTATTTTCTAATGTGTCTAAAAAATGGAGTGAAGTAACCAATGGTTATTCAAATCAAATTTATTCTACGAATGAATTTGATATAAACACAGAAAAGCTAAAAGAAGGTTCTTATAAGTTATCTGTTAGAGTTAAGAGATGGGAGATACCTGGTGTATATAATGATTCATTAGGGGAGTATGATGATGTTAAGAATATAGATATTACAGTATCAAAGAAACCAATCAAAAAAGATAGTAATTCATCAGCACCTACTATTAGTGAACTATATGTTGGAAATGCTAGTGAGACAACAAGAATAATGGTAAGAAAAGATGCAAGTTTAAATTCTCAGATTATAGGATATATTTATGGAAGTACACAAGAAGTGAAGATATTAGGTAAAAAGGGTTCTTTTAATTATGTACAAGTTTTAAATTATGGAACATCAAAGGAAATTAAAGGCTATATACATGAAAATTATATAAAAAAAGTTACTCCATCTAAATTATATAGCATTGTTGTTGATATAACTAAGCAAAGAGTGTATGTTTATAAGGATAGTAAGCTTATAAAAAACTTCATATGTTCTACAGGATTAGATGCTACTCCAACTCCTATAGGAAGGTTTTTAATTGGAGATAGAGGTCATAGCTTTGGATATGAAAAGGGATATATATGTTATGATTATGTTAGATTTAATTATAACTATTTATTTCATAGTGTATTGCATGATTTAAATGGAAGAATAATCGAACATGAATATAAAAGGTTAGGTAGTAAGGCTTCTAATGGATGCATAAGATTAGAAAAAGATGCAGCAAAGTGGATATATAATAATATACCTAAAAACACATTGGTAGAAATTAAAAAATAAAAAATATTAAAAATATTGTGTAATCCATAGAAGGACAGTTGTATATATGTTTTAACTGTGTTAATATTAGGCATATAAGTATGTTATTCAAAATTATATGAGGTGGTTATATGAATGATAGGTTTTTAATGATACATACTAGTGTTTTGCCTGATGTTTTTGAAAGAGTTATTGAAGTAAAAGAATTAATGAAAACTGGAAAAGTAAAGGAAATTACAGAAGCAGTAAAAATCGTAGGAATAAGCAGAAGTACTTATTATAAGTATAAAGATTTTGTTTTTACTGTAGCTGGTAACATGAATAATCATAAGGTTATAATAGCGCTTACTTTAGATCATGAACCAGGAATATTATCTAAGATATTAGATAATATTGCTTATTATAAAGGTAATATACTTACTATTAATCAGGAGATACCTATAAATAATACTGCAAATGTGAATATAACCTTTGATATATCTAATTTGAAAATTGAGTTTAATAAACTTCTTGATGAAATAAAAAATATGGATTATGTGATAAAATTAGAGTTAGTAGCTATGGACTAAAGAAAATATTGGAGGTATAAAGCATAATGAAGGGAGTAATAGACAGAATAGAAGAAGATTATGCTGTAGTTGAATTAGAAGAAGGAACTATGGTTAATTTAAGTATAAATATAATTCCTCCTGAAGCTAAAGAAGGGGATGTTATTATCATAGATAATGATAATAATATAACTATAGATGAGGTAGAAACAGAAAATAGAAGAAAATTAATAGAAGAGTTGACAAAAGATTTATGGGATGAATAAAAAACAGGGACACATTAAATTTGTGTCCTTTATTTTTTTGATTTATTTTGTTTTAGATAAAAAATCAAATAGTTAAAAAAAGCGATAATAGCACTGCCTATAGCAATATCTAAAAAATATCTGCCATATTGTTCATTGAAAATTAGAATAAAAATAGCTAGATAAAACATACAGGTGGCTACTTTACCAAATATGTTTGAAGGGATTATAAAATCCTTATTATATAGAATTGCACCGGCAATAATCATAGCTAGTTCTTTTGATGCTACAATAAGCAACATCCAATGAGGAATCATATTATCAATAGTTAGACAGCTTAGCACGGTAATTAACATAAGTTTATCGGCTAAGGGGTCTAAGACTACACCCCACTTTGTAACTATATTATATTTTCTAGCCCAATATCCATCTAAAACGTCAGTAATTCCAGCTATGAAGAAAATAATTGTTGAGAATAAAAAACTATTCTTTATGCCAGAAAAAAATATTAGAATGAATACAGGTATTAGAAATATTCTAAATAAGGTTAATATATTTGGAATATTCATAGTTATCTCTCCTAATTTATATATATATATTATTTTATTGGAAATAATAAGTACATATAATAAGTATAATATAATTATTTAATTTGTAAAATAAATTTGTAACAATAAAAACTTTGAAACAATATTATGCGAAATATAAATAAAAATTAATAAATAATATTCGTATTTCATTGACGGAAAAATTTATTTTTGTTACCATATTATAGGAGGGGATGGAAATGAAAAATAGATATGATTTAATAATTATAGGCGCTGGTCCAGCAGGAATATTTACTGCATTAGAGACAGCAAAATTGAAACCAGAAACAAATATATTGATAATAGATAAAGGAAGAAATATTGATAAAAGAAAGTGTCCCGCAAGAACCATAGGAAAGTGTGTAAACTGTGAGCCTTGCGGTATAACATTCGGTTGGTCAGGAGCGGGGGCTTTTTCAGATGGGAAGCTTTCTTTAAGCCCAGAAGTAGGGGGAAGAATATTAGAATACTTCACGGAAGAAGATTGCAATAAGCTTATAGAATATTGTGATAATATATATCTAGATTTCGGAGCCAATAAGACTGTTTATGGGCTAAATAGTGAAAAAACGGATAAAATAAAATATGAATCTAGTAAGCATAATATCCGTCTTGTAGAATGTCCTGTTAGGCATTTAGGTACCGAATTAGCTTACAATGTTTTAAGAGACATGTATTATCACCTTATAAATAATACAAATACAGATTTTAGTGAATTAACAGAAGTTAAAGATTTTATAATAGAAAATAACGAAATAAAAGGTGTCATTGTTCAAAGTAAAGAAGGAAGCAAAGAAATAAATGCTGATTATATTGTAGCTGCGCCAGGAAGAGGAGGAGCTGAATGGCTGACAGAACAGGCCAAGAAGCATAAATTAAAAACCACAAATAATGCTGTAGATATAGGTGTTAGAGTAGAAGTTCCTAATTCAGTAATGGATCATTTGACAAAAGATTTATACGAAGCTAAGCTCGTTTATTATTCTGATACTTTTGAAAACAAAGTGAGAACTTTCTGTATGAATCCAGGTGGTGTTGTTTCTGAAGAACACTATGATGGAGATATAGCAGTTGTAAATGGACATAGTTATTCTGAAAAGGAATTAAGAACGGACTATACAAATTTCGCTGTATTAGTATCTACAACATTTACTGAGCCTTTTAATCAACCAATAGACTATGGAAAATATATCGCTAAATTAGGAAACATGTTAACTGGTGGAGGAATAATGGTACAAAGATTAGGGGATCTTTTAAATGGAAGAAGAACTGATTATTCTAGATTAAAAAAATCAACTACTATTCCAACGTTAAGTTACGCAGTCCCAGGAGATTTAAGTTTTGTTCTTCCTCAAAGACACCTAACTTCAATAGTGGAAGCATTAAAGGCTTTTGATAAGATTGCTCCAGGATTATATAGTAAAAATACGTTACTATATGGTGTAGAGGTAAAGTTTTATTCAAGTAAGTTTGAAACTAATAATAAATTTGAAACTGCAGTAAAAAATTTATATACCATAGGGGATGGAGCAGGAATAACAAGAGGACTTATGCAAGCGTCAGTAACAGGAGTTGTTGTTGCTAGAGATATAGCTGAAAAGATGTAAAATTCTATTCTAAAAGTGGGGAGTGATAAATATGTCAGCAGTAGTAGTTTTAGGCGCTCAATGGGGTGATGAAGGTAAGGGGAAGATGACAGATTATCTTGCTGAAGGAGCAGACGTGGTTATAAGATATCAAGGTGGGAATAACGCAGGCCATACTGTAGAAGTAGAAGATAAACAATATAAATTACACTTAATACCTTCAGGGATATTATATGAAAACAAAATTAATGTAATAGGAAATGGAGTAGTAATAGATCCTAAGGCACTTTTTGAAGAAATGGAATACTTAAATGAGCTAGGTGTTTTAATTACACCTAATAATTTTATAATAAGTGACAGAGCACAAATTATCATGCCATACCACAAAATTTTAGATGGTATTAAGGAGAGAGCAAGAGGGGAAAAAGATATTGGAACTACAAGAAAAGGAATAGGTCCTTGTTATACTGATAAAATGGAGAGAAGCGGGATTAGAGTTTGTGACCTTATATATGAAGAGATATTTAAAGAAAGATTAAGAAATAATATAGAAGAAAAAAACAATATAATTACTAAAATATACTCAGAAAAACCATTGGATTTTGAAGAGATTTTTAGAGAGTATACCTCATATGCAGAAAAAATAAAACCTTTTGTAAAGGATACATCAGTTGAAATATATAAATATATAAAAGAAAATAAAAAAGTTTTATTTGAAGGAGCCCAAGGAACATTGTTAGATATTGATTACGGTACTTATCCTTATGTAACTTCATCGAATACTATAGCTGGTGGAGTTTGCATAGGAACAGGAATTGGGCCAACAATGATAACTAATGTTGTAGGAATCGTAAAAGCTTATACTACAAGAGTTGGTAAGGGACCCTTCCCTACTGAACTAATGGATAAAACTGGTGATTGGGTAAGAGAGAAAGGTCATGAATATGGAGTTACTACAGGAAGAGCTAGAAGATGTGGATGGCTTGATCTTGTAATATTAAAAACCGCAGCTAGGGTTTCAGGTTTAACTAGTTTTGCTATAACTAAGATAGATACTTTAGCTGGATTAGATAAAATAAAAGTTTGTATAGGATATGAATTTAAAGGAAAAAACATAGATTATGTACCTGCTAGTTTAGAAGATTTAGCTCAATGCAATCCAATATATAAAGAATTTAATGGATGGGATGAAAGTATATATAATGCTAGAAGTTATGAAGATCTACCCGAAAATGCTAAAATATATTTAAAAGGAATAGAAGAGTTATCAGAGACTAAAATATCCATAATCTCTGTAGGGCCAAGAAGAGATCAGACTATTAAAATATCACAATTATAATATTTATAGGTATGGCATCTTGAATCAAGTATATAATAATTATATACTTGAAACATATTAAATTGTAAATTATAATATAATTAATAAAGCCTACTATTTTAGTGCACTTTATTAATTATAAATAATAATCAAAAGAGAGGTAGAAAACTATGCAAATAAACAAAGATATGACTATCGGTGAAGTTATAAGAGTAAAGCCAGAAGCTGCAGAAGTATTAGCAAGCTTTGGAATGGGTTGTGTATTTTGTCCGTCAGCTCAAGGAGAGACTGTAGAACAAGCAGCAATGGTACATGGACTTGATTTAGCTAAGTTATTAGATGCATTAAATAAATAATTATTAGGAGTCTATAAGTTAAAAACTTATAGACTCTTTTTAACTATATGCTGTTACCAACTATATAGCCACTACTCCATGCCCATTGTAAATTATATCCACCACAATCTCCGTGTACATCTAAGATTTCACCAGTGAAAAATAAATTTTCGACAATTTTAGATTGTAGAGTATAAGGGTCTATATCTTTAGTATTAATCCCACCACAAGTTACCTGAGAATTTTTAAAAGAATTTGTATCATAAACAACAAAATCCCATTTCTTCAACAAAGATATTATTGAGATCTTTTCTTTCCATGACAATTGATAACAGGGTTTGTGTATATCAGATATATTACACTCTTTTAGCAAGATGGGTATAAGCTTTTTATTTACTATACCTATAAGTGAATCATGTAAGCTTCTATAGCTAAAAGTACCCCAATGATTTTCTAAAAAAGCTGATAATTTTTCTTTAGTGGTGTTTGGATTAATATCTACTGATATCATAACTTTATTTTTTTCATAAAGTGCTCTTGAAATAATACTACTTATTTGAAGTATGGGCGGACCGGAAATACCATAGTCAGTAAATAATATTTCACCATGTTCCTCACGAACTAATTCATCATTTATAAAAATTTTTACATCTCCATCAAATTTAATTCCAGATAAAGCTTTTAACTTGTCATGCTGTAATTTTAACTGGACAAGACCTGGCACTGGAGATATAAGGTCATGACCTAAAGATTTGGCTAATAAAAATCCGGAACCGTCGGAGCCAGTGTTAGGAGCGGAAGTTCCTCCACAGCTCAAAATTAATTTATTGCATGTAAAATTTATGTCTTTTGAAGTAAATAATTTATATGTATTATTTAGCTTTTGAATTTTACTTATCTTTGAATCTAAATACAATGGGATATTTCTCTCATCTATAGCCATTCTAAATACATCTAATACAGAAGAAGCTTGTAGCGACATAGGATATATCTTCCCATCTTCTAATTCTACTAGTGGTAGGCCTAAAGAATTGAAAAACTCCATTGTGTCATTAATATTAAAATTTTCAATAACACTTTTAAAAAAATTAGTGTTATTGCTGTAATATTTTAAGTTATTTACACATGTATTTGTAATATTACACCTACCATTACCTGTAGTTAAAATCTTTTTACCGATTCTATCATTACCTTCAACTATAGCTACATCTAAACCTCTATCTTTAGCAACAATAGCTGCTACTAGTCCTGAGGCACCTCCACCAATAATAATAATATCATGGAACAAAACAAACCTCTCCTTTTAATAACAAATAATACTCATAATATAATTATATACAAAAATCATATATAATTACGAGCTATAATTATATAATATAAGTATATAATATTAAGTATATAATATAATTTAAATAATAAAAAGGAGATGGATTTATATGGAGGCTCAACAATTATTAGAATTTAAAAATTGGGTGGTAGCAGGAGATGTTTTGAATGAAGATAAATATGCTTATAGAATATTAAATAAGCTAATAGACAATGAATTTAATGCAAAGGGTGTAAGTCCAAATAGTAATAATGACGATGTTTATAAATCTTTAAAAGATATACCTAATAAAATAGATGTGGTAGATTTATGTATAAATCCTAAAAGTGGAATGGATATAGTTAGAGAAGCATATGATTTGGGCATAAATAAAATATTAATTCAACCTGGAGCATCAAGTGAAGAAATATTGAGTTTTTGCAAAGAAAAAGGTATCATAGCTATAGAGGGATGTGCTTTGGTAGAACTTTCCTACTATACAAGAAAGAGGTAGATAATTGAATGTTAACAATTTATGCTGTATCGGACTCTATAGGGGAAACAGCAGAACAAGTTGCTAGAGCTACTGCAAGTCAATTTAATGAGAAAATAAGATTAAAAAGAGTAATATATATAAAAAATTTTGAAGCAGCAGAAGAGTTTTTAAATAGCATAGAATCTCCCAAAGATACAATGATAATAAATACAATAGTGTTAGTAGATGTAAGAGAATTTTTAATTGAAAGATGTATAGAAAGAGGTATTAATATAATAAATATATTAGGTCCATGTATAAATACAGCATCAAAGATTTTAAATAGGCTTCCAGACTACAAACCAGGGGCTGTGCGCAATATGGATGCTAGATATGATAAAAGAATAGAAGCAATGGAGTTTGCCATGAGATATGATGATAGTAAGGATCATAAAGGTATAAAAATTGCAGATGTTATATTAATTGGTTTGTCGAGGACATCTAAAACTCCATTATGTATGTACCTGGCCAATAAAGGTATAAAGGCTTTAAATATACCTCTCATGCCAGAAGTACCTCTACCAGAAGAACTTTCTGAAATAGATAATAAAAAAATAGTAGGACTTACAATTGATCCAATAAGGCTAATGGAAATAAGAAAACATAGAATGGATAAATTCTCAATAATATCTTCTGACATACAATATGCTAATGGAGAAAGAGTATTAGATGAATTAGAATATGCTGATAGGGTTATGAAAAGACTTAGATGTAAAGTTATAGACGTAACAAATAGAGCAATAGAAGATACAGCATTACTTATTATGGATTCAATAGGATATGGGGGAAATAAAGATTACTAATCTACAATTTTTATTAATAAAAAGGCTAAAGTGTAGTAATATTAATGCTTTAGCCCTTTTTTAATAAAAATATAAAAAAACTTTTTAAAAAACTGTTGACACTTTAGCAAATATCTTGTATTATTATCTATGTTAGGTGGCACCGAGCAAGAGTGCCTGTTTAAAGGCCCCTTGGTCAAGCGGTTAAGACACCACCCTTTCACGGTGGTAACACGGGTTCGAGTCCCGTAGGGGTCACCATGATATAATGTGGGCGCATAGCTCAGCTGGGAGAGCATCTGCCTTACAAGCAGAGGGTCACAGGTTCGATCCCTGTTGTGCCCACCACATTTTTATGGCCCAGTGGCTCAGTTGGTTAGAGTGCCGGCCTGTCACGCCGGAGGTCGAGGGTTCGAGTCCCTTCTGGGTCGCCAATAAGTGCTGGCATGGCTCAATTGGCAGAGCAGCTGACTTGTAATCAGCAGGTTGTAGGTTCAAGTCCTATTGCCAGCTCCAATTTAAAATTAATATTTAAATGAGGCCCCTTGGTCAAGCGGTTAAGACACCACCCTTTCACGGTGGTAACACGGGTTCGAGTCCCGTAGGGGTCACCATGATATAATGTGGGCGCATAGCTCAGCTGGGAGAGCATCTGCCTTACAAGCAGAGGGTCACAGGTTCGATCCCTGTTGTGCCCACCACATTTTTTTTGGCCCAGTGGCTCAGTTGGTTAGAGTGCCGGCCTGTCACGCCGGAGGTCGAGGGTTCGAGTCCCTTCTGGGTCGCCAATAATTTAATATATGATCAAGGCCCCTTGGTCAAGCGGTTAAGACACCACCCTTTCACGGTGGTAACACGGGTTCGAGTCCCGTAGGGGTCACCATTAATATAATGTGGGCGCATAGCTCAGCTGGGAGAGCATCTGCCTTACAAGCAGAGGGTCACAGGTTCGATCCCTGTTGTGCCCACCACATTTTTTTTTGGCCCAGTGGCTCAGTTGGTTAGAGTGCCGGCCTGTCACGCCGGAGGTCGAGGGTTCGAGTCCCTTCTGGGTCGCCAATATTGCTGGCATGGCTCAATTGGCAGAGCAGCTGACTTGTAATCAGCAGGTTGTAGGTTCAAGTCCTATTGCCAGCTCCAAAGTGAAAAACATACACCAAAAGGTGTATGTTTTTTTATTTCTTTTTATTCATATTTAATCTAACTCTAATATCTTCTCCAAAGAATTTACATAAAGTAAAATTACCTAATAATCTAGATGTTGTTCTTTCTGAATAGTTTTTTAGCATAAGTTCTATGGAGAAATTAGTGGATATTATCATTTTTTTTCTCTTTAAAAGTTTAGTATTAAGTAGATTAAATAATTCTATTTTAGAAAATTCATTAATAGGTTCTGTTCCTAAATCATCTATGATTAACAAGTCACAATTGATTAATAAATCTTCTAATTCTTCTTCACCAGCAAATCTTGATTGTTTTAAATCTTTTATTAAGTCTACCGCGGTTTTATATATTACCATGTAACTGTTATCTAATAATTCTTTAGCTATACAACTGGCAAGGAAGCTTTTTCCGGTACCTGAATCTCCAAAAAATAAAAGGTTCTCTTCTGAGTTTGAAAAATTCTCTATGAAATTCCATGAAATACTAGCTATTTTCTCCAGGTTTTTACGTGGGCTTTCTGGCTCATTGGAATTTCTATTTGGAGAAAAATATTGATAGGAAAAATTAGAAAAATTATTTCTTTCTAACATATTATTTAATTCAGAGTTTCTATATAATATTTTAACTAAATTTTGTTTGTAACAATCGCACTTTTTCACACCTATAAATCCTGTATCCTTACACTTGGAGCAATTATACTGCATTTCTAGGTAGTCAAGAGGATAGCCTCTTGACACTAAAAACTCTGATTTTTTCATCCTTAACTCTGTTATTTTTTCCTTTGTTTCCTCTATAAGTTCATCGATATTTTTTGTTTTTCTTAATATATTAATTGAAAGCTCTATAGAGAGTTGAGCAATTTTATTTTCCATTGCAATCACTTGAGGAATTATTTTTTCAATTTCATCACGTCGGTTTTTAAGAGATTCCTCATTATTAACTCTTAAGGATTCATATATTTTTGCAATTTCTTCTCCGTACCCTTTAAGCATTGTTATCCCATCCTAATAATTTTTTTTCTAATTCATCAAAATCATAGTTTCTCTGATCATAATTATTAAAACTATCTAGTTTAGGTTTAAAATTACTAGTTTTTTTATAAGCTTTTTTATTATCTTTTTTATCAACATCTTCTATGGATTTTATTCCATCTTTAAACCAGCTAGTCAAAATTCCATCAATATATTTAAAGTCTGCTTTATTTATTCTATGAAAGCATATATCGCAAGCCTTATATATTATTTCTAAAGAGAAATTATATGAAGATAACCATTTCGTCAACAGTTCCTCCTGAGGTTTCATTACTTCTCCATCTTTTATTCCTACGTAATTTAAGATTTTTCTGATGTTTATCCATTTATCTTCATGTTTTTTTATAAATGTTTGAGCATCTTCTATTGTTTTAATTTTAGCATTGTGCCATGCAATGGCTACCATTTCTATATACCTAGAATCAGTCTTACCTTTTGAAGCACAGTATTGTATTAACAATAATATAATTTCAGGAAGAAAATTATAATCTTTAATCCAACCTATGTACATAGTCATTTCCTTACTAGATAGCGGCCTACCTAATAATTTTTCTATGTCTTGTAACATATCTTTAGTAGAATTATTATTTAACTCTTCTAATAAGTTTATGTCTTCAGTGGAATTAATATTGCTTTCACTTAAATCAATAAACTCAATAGAAAAATTACCCATATTATCTACAGGTGTCATTTTTATAACACCTTCATCATTCCAATAAGACCATGCATTTAGAACATCGGTCTCTAATAGATGAAGAGTACTAGCCATAATGGAAGAATTTACTCCTAATTCTCCAGATACACAATATTTTAAGCCTAATAAATATACTTTAACGAACTCACCACGAGCTCTAGGCATGTGTTTATCTATAAATACATTACTTACGGGAGTATATACATAATTCTTATCTTTAAATATGAAAGTACTCACAAAAACACCCCCTATATTAATTATTGCATCATTTAATTATAACAAAGTATATATTTTATCTCAACAAAGCATTTTATCAAAATGTATTATAAAATTTTAAAATATGCATAGAATAGATAAAGATGTTTTTTTTACAACAAATATCCATTTAGTAAAAAGGAGAATAATATAATGAGAGTAAAAAATAGAAAGTCATTTATAGTACTTTTAATTTCCATGACAACTTTATTTTCCATTATTATTATGAACAATAAACTCTACATAAACAAAAGTGTTCAATCTAACAAAAAAGTAGAAGAAGAGATAGTAATGAAAGAAGCCATAGTAGTTAAATCAGATGGAGTAAAGGTTGCATTATTAAATAGTGAAGATGATATAAAGAAGATGCTAAATATAATCAGAGAAGAGAGCATTAAAAATTCTGAGTTTAAAAATATAAAAGAAGTTATATTAAACAACAGCATAACTTACTACAAAGACATAGTCAATGCCGATGAGGTTAGAGAACCTGAATATTTTGCATATAATATCATGAATGGACACGATGAAATTTGGGATGTAAGTTTTACCATTAAAGGTGAAAATATTAAGGATAGTAATCCAGTGCTATCAAGAGGTACCGTTTCTTCTAATTTTGGAATGAGATGGGGTAGGATGCATAATGGAGTAGACATAGCAGCACCTTCAGGTACTCCTATACATGCTATATTGCCTGGAAAAGTTATTTATTCTGGATGGGAGAATGGCTATGGAAATGTAGTGAGAATAGATAATGGAGATGATACTGTTACAATATATGGACATTGCAGCAAATTGTTTGCCCAAAAAGGTGAATATGTTAAAGTGGGCGACAAAATTGCAGAAGTGGGTAGCACAGGGAGAAGTACAGGACCTCACCTCCACTTTGAAGTAAGAATTAAAGGAGTACCTCAAGACCCTACTGAATATATAAATTAAAACAAACTGCCGCTAATATTAATTATTGGTGGCAGTTTATTTTATTATTAATTTAATTTCATGAATTAGCACTTTACAAATTTAGTGTACTAAAGTATAATGGGTTTCATATTAATTAATAAAAGGAGGAGTTATCAAATGAAAAAGAGACTATTAACGATTTTAGCAATATTTTTTGCTTTAAGTATATTACTAATGGGATGTGATAAAAACCATAGCAAAGAAGATAAATCCTTAGAAGAGATTAAAAAAAGAGGAGAGTTTATAGTTGGTTTAGATGATACTTTTGCCCCAATGGGATTTAGAGATGAAAAGGGGGAAATTGTTGGCTTGGATATAGATTTAGCTAAAGAAGTTGCTAGCAGGATGGGGGTTAAAGTTGTATTTAAGCCAGTAGATTGGAATGGAATAATAGGAAGTTTAAATAATGGTGATGTAGATGTTATATGGAATGGACTGAGTATAACTGAAAAGAGAAAAGAGCAAATAGGTTTTACGAAAGAATATCTTTTTGATGGACAAATTATTATGGTTAATAAAGATTCCTCAATAAAAAATAAAAAAGATTTAGAAGGTAAAGTTATAGGGATTCAAATGGGGAGTACTAGTGAAGATGCTATAAAAACAGAGCCAGAAGTCATGAAAACTTTTAAAGAAATAAAAAGATATGCAAACTATGCAGAAGCTTTAATGGATTTATCTATAGGCAGAGTAGAAGCTGTAGTTATAGATGAAATAGTAGGAAGATATTATATGACAAAGAAGCAGGATGCTTTTAAAGTTTTAGATGAAAATTTTGGTACACAACCTTTTGGGGTAGGAGTGAGAAAAACTGATGAAGCTTTTAGGGAAGAGATAGATAGAATAATAGATGAAATGAAAAAGGACGGCACTACAGAAAAGATATCAAAAAAATGGCTTGGAAAAGATCTAATTGCAAAATAGAGGTGATTATAAATGACCAAGCTATATGACACAATTTTATTTATTATAAAGGGTAGTGACGTTACTTTATGGCTTTTTTCAATAGTATTAATGAGTTCTATTGCTATAGCCATAGTATTTTCTTTGATAAAGGTGTCTAAAAATAAAGTATGTAGTTTTATAATAGGTGTGTATACTTGGATTTTTAGAGGCACTCCTTTACTGATACAGTTATTCTTTATATATTATGGTATGCCATATTTAGGATTTAAAATTAGCAGATTCAATGCAGCAGTAATAACTTTTACTTTAAATTACTCTGCATATTTTACAGAGATATTTAGATCTGGCATTCAATCTATAGATAAAGGACAATACGAAGCATCAAAAGCATTGGGTATGAATAATTATCAAATGATGAAAAGAGTAATTATTCCTCAAACGATTAAAAGGGTTATACCATCTACTTGCAATGAAGCTATTAGTTTAATAAAAGATACTGCTTTAGTTGCAATAATAGGTATGGAAGAGATATTAAGAGCCTCTAAAGAAGTAATGACAAGAGATTTTACTTTAGTACCCTTTGTAATAGGTGGAATAATATATTTAATATTAGGTGCTATCCTTGTGATATTATTTAAAAGATTAGAAATAAAATATTCTTATTACGATTAACTAAAAATAATGGGTATAATAGAATAATTATATCCATTTTATTTTTTAAAATAATTGACAAATATTTTTTTTGAGTATATACTTTGACTATCAAAATATTTGAATATCAAAAAATAAGGAGGAGATTTTATGAAGATATCTCCTTTGCAAATTGGAAATCTAGAAGCAAAAATCCCTATTATCCAAGGCGGTATGGGCATAGGAGTTTCACTTTCAAAATTGGCTGCAGCAGTAGCAAATGAAGGTGGGATAGGAATTATATCAGGAGTTCAAATTGGATTTAATGAAGAGGATTTTGAGACCAATAGCAAAGAAGCAAACATTAGAGCTTTAAAAAATGAAATAAGAAAATCTAAAAAATTAAGTCCGCTAGGAATAATTGGTGTAAATTTAATGGTAGCTATGAACAATTATGATGAAATGGCTAAGGCTGCAGTAGAAGAAGGCATAGATGTAATAATATCAGGAGCAGGTATTCCTAAAAATTTACCTGATTTAGTTAAGGGGAGCAAAACTAAGATAGCACCCATTGTATCTTCTGGTAAAGCAGCCAAGATAATCTGTAAGCTTTGGTATGACAAGTATTCTTATCTTCCAGACTTTATAGTAGTAGAGGGTTCGGAAGCGGGTGGACATTTAGGATTTAATTATGAAGAGCTTATAGAGAATAATGATTTGACTTTAGAAAAAATACTTAAAGAAGTAATTGAAGAAGTGAAGTACTTTGAAAATAAATATGAGAAAAATATACCTATAATTGCTGCAGGTGGAATATACACGGGAAAAGATATAGAAAAATATTTAAAATTAGGGGCCCATGGGGTTCAAATGGCCACAAGATTTATTTGTACAGAAGAATGTGATGCTCATATTAACTATAAAAGGTGCTATTTGGAGTGCAAGGAAGAGAACATAGACATAATAAAAAGTCCTGTAGGTCTTCCAGGCAGAGCAATAATCAACAACTTTATTAAAGAGATTGAAAAAAACAGAGATGAAATTGACAGATGTTATGGTTGTTTAAAAAAATGTAATCCTAAAACCACTATATATTGTATATCAAAAGCCCTAATTAATGCTGTTAGGGGAAATGTAGAAGAGGGATTACTTTTCATAGGTAGTAAGGGTTACAAGATGAATAAAATAGTAACTGTAAAAGAACTTATAGAAGAATTAATCGAGGAAGTGAAAGACTGTGAGTAGGTCAATAAATGTATTGAATGAACTTTTAGTGGATATATTTAATGATATCCTGACAATTGAACAAAATGCTTTACAAAGTGGAGAGTTTAAGGATTTATCAGTAACAGAAATGCACACTATAGAAGCTGTAAGTCTTTATAATAAGAGAACTATGTCAGAAATTGCAATGGATTTAAAAATAACTGTGGGAACACTAACTACAGCAATAAATAATTTGGTGAAAAAAGGATATGTAGAGAGAAGTAGATCTGAGGAAGATAGAAGAATTGTTTATGTAAGTCTAACTAAAAGAGGAAAGTTAGCTTATAGGATTCATGAAAAATTTCACTCAAATATGGTGAAGGAAACAATTTCAGGATTATCTGAAGAGGAAGAAAAGGTATTAGTATCCTCCCTTGAAAAGCTAAATAAGTTTTTTAAAAGTAAATATAACCTAGAGGTTGAAAAGAAGGAGACTTAAACCATGGGAGAAGTACAAATAATAGGTACTGGAAGTTACGTACCTGAAAGAATATTAACTAATGATGAGATATCAAAAATTATAGATACAAATGATCAATGGATAAGAAGCAGAACAGGAATAGGTGAAAGAAGAATTACTACAGGAGAAAACACCTCTAAGATAGCAGCTAAAGCAGCTATTAATGCATTAAAAAATGCTTCTATAAATGCAGAAGATATAGATTTAATTATAGTAGCTACAACCACTCCAGATTGTTATACTCCGTCCACTGCATGTATCGTTCAAAGTTTAATAGGTGCGAGTAGAGCAGTATGTTTTGATATTTCAGCAGCTTGTTCTGGTTTTATATATGCTCTAAATATTGCATATCAATTTTTAAGAAATGGAGCTATGAAAAACGCTTTGATAATTGGAGGAGAGACACTATCAAAGATATTAGATTGGAATGATAGAGGTACTTGTGTGCTCTTTGGTGATGGGGCGGGAGCAGCCGTTCTGAGTATAGGTAATGAAGAAGGTGTGTTAGGAAACTATATGGCTTCAGATGGAAGAGGAAGTGATCTTTTAAAATGTGATGCTGCACCTGTAGATATAAATAATAATATTTTAAGAAAAGAAGTATTAGGAGATGAAGTATATAAAAATAGTAAATACTTATCCATGGAAGGAAAAGAAATATTTAAATTTGCGGTTAAAGTTATGGAAGAAACTATAGAGAAACTTCTAGAAGAAGCTAAGTTAGACTTAAGCAATATAGACTATATAATACCTCATCAAGCTAATTTAAGGATAATAGATCATACTATAAAGAAATTAGATATAGATAAAGAAAAGTTCTATAT
Source organism: Clostridium mobile (assembly GCF_018918285.1). Taxonomy (GTDB): domain Bacteria; phylum Bacillota; class Clostridia; order Clostridiales; family Clostridiaceae; genus Clostridium_AW; species Clostridium_AW mobile. Next base: position 106,494 of record NZ_JAHLQF010000005.1, on the reverse strand, counting down.
TAATTTACAAAGCTACGGTAATACTTCGGCAGCAAGTATACCTATAGCCTTAGATGAAATGAATAGAAAAGGACTTTTAAAAAAGGGCCAAAACATACTTATGGTTGGTTTTGGCGGAGGTCTTACCTGGGGTGGATCAATTATAAAGTGGTGTAAATAATATTTAATTTTAGGAGGAATAAATAAATGATATTTGAAAAAATAAGAAATATAATTTGTGATCAATTAAATGTTGAGGAAGAAAAGGTAACTTTAGAAACTTCCTTTGAGGACTTAGGAGTAGATTCTTTAGATTTATTTCAAATTGTAATAGAAATAGAAGAGGAGTTTAATATAGAAATAGAAGATGCAGAATCAATTAGAACTGTAAGCGATGCTGTAAACTTTGTACAAAAAAGAGCTGTTGAATAGGGGTGACAGTATGAATAAAAATATATTCTGCCAAATGGTAGGAATAAAATATCCCATAATTCAAGGTGCTATGGCATGGATTGCAGATAGTAGTTTAGTTTCAGCAGTTTCAAATGCAGGAGGATTAGGAATTATAGCAGCAGGTAATGCACCAGTAGAAATAGTTAGAGAGGAAATTAGAAAAACAAAAATATTAACAACTAAGCCTTTTGGTGTAAACATAATGTTATTAAGTCCATATGCGGAAGATATAGCTAAAATGGTGTGTGAAGAAGGTGTAAAGGTAGTTACCACTGGAGCAGGCAATCCAGGTAAGTATATAAGTATGTGGAAAGAGTATGGAATAAAAGTTATACCAGTAGTTCCTTCTGTTGCATTAGCGAAAAGAATGGAAAGGGCTGGTGCAGATGCAGTTGTTACAGAAGGATGTGAAGCAGGAGGACATATTGGAGAGCTAACTACAATGGCACTGCTTCCTCAAGTAGTAGATGAAGTGAAAATTCCTGTTATAGCTGCAGGAGGAATTGGTGATAAAAGAGGAGTAGCTGCAGCGTTTATGTTAGGAGCATCAGCAGTTCAAGTTGGAACTAGATTTTTAGTAGCTAAGGAATGTACAGTCCATCAAAATTACAAGAATAAAATTATTAGCGCTAAAGACATAGATACAGTAGTTACAGGAAGAAGTACAGGTCATCCAGTAAGGGTGCTTAGAAATAAATTGACAAGACAATTTCAACTATTAGAAAAAGAAAATATATCAATGGAAGAGTTAAATGAATTAGGAAAAGGTGCTTTAGTAAAGGCTGTTAAAGATGGAGATATAGAAAATGGCTCTTTAATGGCAGGTCAAATTGCTGGGCTTATAACTAAGGAAGAGAGTTGTGAAGAGATAATTAAAGAAATGTTTGATATAAAAGTTGTTCTAGAAGGCTTATCTAAGGATGGGAGATTAAATTATGGAGAATAAAAAAATAGCTTTTTTGTTCCCAGGACAAGGATCACAATATTTAGCAATGGGAAAAGAGCTATATGATAATTTTTCAGAGTGTAAGAATATATTTCATGAAGCAGATGAAGTATTAGGCCTTAGTATAAGTGAGATGTGCTTTACTGGACAGGAAGAAGAACTAGCAAGAACTGAAAATACACAACCGGCTATATTAACACATAGTATAGGGACTTTAAAAATATTTGAGAGGTATGGAATAACACCTACTGTAGTAGCTGGACTAAGTTTAGGAGAATATTCAGCTCTTGTATGTAGCAAAAGGCTAGATTTTTATCAGGCCGTTAATTTAGTTAGAAGAAGAGGAAAGTATATGGAAGAAGCAGTACCAAAGGGAAAAGGTGGTATGGCAGCTATTTTAGGATTAGATAAAGAAAATATAGATGAGATTTGTAAAAGAGCATCTTCATTAGGAATAGTAGAACCAGCTAACTTTAATTGTCCAGGTCAAATAGTAATAGCAGGAGAATTAAATGCATTAAATTATGCATGTGAAATTGCTAAAGAAAAAGGCGCGTTAAAGGCAGTAATTCTCAATGTAAGTGGTCCGTTTCATAGTTCTATGTTAGCTAAGGCATCAGATAAATTAGAAAAGGAATTAAAAGAAATAGAATTTAAAAAATCTTCAATTCCACTAATAACTAACGTTACAGGAGATTATCTTGAAGATAGCAATATAAAAAGTATATTAAAAAAACAAATTGTTAGCCCCGTAAAGTGGGAACATAGCATAGATAAAATGTTTCAGGATGGAATAGAAATTTTTATAGAAATAGGACCTGGAAAAGCATTAAGTAGCTTTGTAAAAAAGATAAATAGAAAAGCAGAAGCTTATAACATTGAAGATTTAAAATCCCTAGATAGAACATTGAAGGCATTAAATATTGAATAATTTTAAAATTGGAGTTGAGAATAATTATGCAAAATAGAGTTTTAGAAGGAAAAACTGCTGTTGTTACAGGTGGGACTAGGGGAATAGGAAAAGCAATTGCCCTTAAACTTGCTGATCTTGGCGCAAATATAGTTATAAACTATAGAAGTAGTGGAAAAGTAGTGGAAGAAGTTATAAAGGAGATAGAAGATAAAGGAGTAAGAGTAATTGCTGTTCAAGGGGATGTTAGTAATTTTAAAGAAGCTGAAAATATAGTAAAGTCCGCCATAGATGCCTTTAAGTCCTTAGATATTTTAGTTAATAATGCTGGTATTACTGCTGATGGTCTTATTATGAGAATGAAAGAAGAGGATTTTGATAAAGTAATCCAAGTAAATTTAAAAGGAGCATTTAACTGTATTAAACATACAACCCCATATATGATAAAGCAAAGGTATGGAAAAATAATAAACATATCTTCGGTGGTAGGTATCACAGGCAATGCAGGCCAGTCAAATTATGCAGCTGCTAAAGCTGGAATAATAGGATTAACAAAATCTGTTGCTAGAGAATTAGCAGCAAGGGGAGTAAATGTTAATGCAGTAGCTCCAGGGTTTATTCAAACTGATATGACAGAGGTATTATCAGATAAGGTTAAAGAAGCCTCATTAAATAACATTCCTCTTAAGAAATTTGGAAAGCCTGAGGATATAGGAGAAGTAGTAGCTTTTCTAGCATCAGATAAATCTTCTTATATTACAGGTCAGGTTATAAATGTAGACGGAGGAATGGTTATATAGGAAAAATCCAATTCTAATAGAAAGGTTGGTATTATAAGTGAAAAGAAAAGTGGTTATAACAGGCATGGGAGCAATAACCCCTATAGGTAATAATGTAGATATATTTTGGAACAATTTAAAAGATGGAGTTTGTGGCATAGATTTTATTAAAGCTTTTGATACAGAAAATTTTAAAGCTAAATTAGCAGCAGAGGTTAAAAATTTTAATCCTGAAGAGGCTATAGATAGAAGAGAAGCAAAGAGAATGGATAGATATTGCCAATTTGCTGTAGCAGCAGCGGTAGAGGCTGTTAAAGATGCAAATTTAGACTTAGACAATATAGATAAAGAAAAATTTGGAGTAGTTGTTGGATCAGGTATAGGTGGAATTGCAACCGTTGAAAAGCAGCAGGAAATATTATTAGAAAAAGGACCCAATAAAGTTCACCCGTTATTTATTCCAATGATAATAAGCAATATGGCAGCAGGGAATATTGCCATAAGATTTGGTGCAAAGGGAGTATGCACTACAGTTGTAACAGCCTGCGCCACAGGAACTAACTGTATAGGGGAAGCTTATAGAATGATACAAAGTGGTGTAGCTGATATTATCATCGCTGGTGGTACTGAAGCATCAATAACTCCCCTTTCTATGGCTGGATTTATTTCTCTTACAGCATTAAGTAAAAGCACAGATCCTAAAAGAGCATCTATTCCATTTGATAAAGAGAGAAATGGCTTTGTAATGGGTGAAGGAGCAGGCATTGTAATACTTGAATCCTTAGAACATGCTAAGAAGAGAGAAGCTAATATTTATGCGGAACTAGTAGGATATGGTTCAACCTGTGATGCTTATCATATAACTTCACCAGCTCCAGGAGGGGATGGTGCAGCTAGAGCGATGAAAATTGCCATAGAAGAAGCTGGAATACGTAATGAAGAGGTTTCATATATGAATGCTCATGGTACAGGAACCGAGTATAATGATAAATTTGAAACAGAAGCAATAAAATCTGTATTCGGAGACTATGCTAAAAAGTTACCAATAAGTTCAACTAAGTCAATGACAGGGCACCTTTTGGGAGCAGCTGGAGCAGTGGAAGCTATTGCATCCATAAAAGCAATGATTGATAATTTCATACCTCCCACAATAGGTTATAAAGTTGAGGACGAGGAATGTGATTTAGACTACGTTCCTAATAAAGGAAGAGAATGCAAATTAAACTATGTTATGTCTAGCTCATTAGGATTTGGTGGACATAATGGAGTTATTCTATTTAAAAAATGGAGTGAATAGATATGGATTTTAAAGGAATAGCTGAATTAATAAAAGTGGTAAGTAATTCTAAAGTTACTAATTTAGAAATTCAGGAAAATGGATTATCTATAAAAATTACAAAAGAATGTGAAAGAGTGTATGTTAAGGAATTTAAAGAGGAAAGCTTATCTACCATGGTAGAGGATATAAAGGTAAGAGATGTGGTAGAGGAAGTACAGAATAAAATAGAAGAAAAGGAAGATGATGAAGAAAATATTAAGATTATTTGTTCGCCAATAGTTGGTACCTTCTACTCATCACCATCTCCAGATAAAGAGCCTTTTGTTAAAGTAGGAAGCAAGGTAAAAAAGGGAGAGGTTTTATGCATTATTGAAGCCATGAAACTAATGAATGAAATCTATAGTGAAGTAGATGGAGAAGTAGTAGAAATAATGGTTGAAGAAGGAAGCATGGTAGAGTATGGAGGAGAACTATTTAAGATTAAATATTAGATTTAAAATGAAGGTGAGATAATGAATAAAGGTTTAAATATTAATGAAATAATGGAGATATTACCTCATAGATATCCTTTTTTATTAATTGATAAGATTGCTGATATTGAGCCAGGAAAAAAGGCTATAGGATACAAAAATGTTACCATGAATGAATATTTTTTTCAGGGGCATTTTCCACAGGAGCCTGTAATGCCAGGAGTCTTAATTATAGAAGCGTTAGCTCAAGTGGGGGCAGTAGCTGTTTTAAGTTTAGAAGAGTTTAAAGGAAAAACAGCTTACTTTGCAGGGATAAATAAAGCTAGATTTAGAAGGAAAGTAGTGCCAGGAGATACTTTAAAACTGGAAGTGGAATTAATTAAGTTAAAAGGAGTAGCAGGAATAGCTAGTGCGATAGCTACTGTGAATGGTGAAAAAGCAGCAGAAGCGGAAATAATGGTTATGATAGGGTGATGATATGTTCAATAAAATACTGATTGCCAATAGAGGAGAAATAGCTGTTAGAATAATTAGAGCTTGTAGGGAAATGGGAATAGAAACAGTTGCTGTATATTCAACAGCTGATAGAGAAGCATTACATGTTCAAATGGCTGATGAGGCAGTTTGTATAGGACCGCCTTCTCCTAAAGATAGCTATTTAAATATGAATAACATAATAAGTGCAACTGTGCTCAGTGGAGCACAAGCTATACATCCAGGTTTTGGATTTTTATCTGAAAACAGCAAGTTTGCAGATATGTGTAGAGAATGTAATATAACATTTATAGGTCCTGATTCAGAAGTTATAGAAAAAATGGGTAATAAATCAAAAGCTAGAGAAATGATGATAGAAGCAGGGGTTCCAGTTATTCCAGGGAGTAAAACTCCAATCTTAAGCGACGGAGATGCAATAAAAGATGCTAATAAAATAGGATATCCAGTTATGATTAAAGCTTCTGCTGGTGGTGGAGGCAGAGGAATTAGAATTGTTAGAGAAGAGAAAGAGTTGATAAAGTCACTTCAGACAGCTAGAGCAGAAGCTAAAGTAGCTTTTGGCGATGATACTATGTATATAGAAAAATATTTAGAAAACCCAAGGCATGTAGAGATACAGATTCTAGGAGATAATTATGGAAATATTATTTATCTAGGAGAAAGAGATTGTTCCATTCAAAGGAGAAATCAAAAGATATTGGAAGAGGCTCCTTGTCCTATAATGACGTTAGAATTAAGAAAGAGAATGGGAGAAGCAGCTATAAAAGGAGCAGAATATGTAGGCTATAAAAATGCAGGTACCATTGAATTTTTACTAGATAATAATAATCAATTCTATTTTATGGAAATGAATACAAGAATTCAAGTTGAACATCCAATAACAGAACTTATTACGGGAATAGATCTTATAAAAGAACAAATTAAGATTGCATCAGGAGAAAGATTAAACATAAGTCAAGAAGAAATAAAACTGCAAGGACATTCAATCGAATGTAGAATAAATGCAGAGGACCCAGAAAGAGATTTTATGCCTTCACCAGGTCAAGTTAGGATTCTATTCATGCCAGGAGGACCAGGAGTGAGGGTAGATACTCATTTATATGATGGGTATGTAATACCTCCAAATTATGATTCAATGATGGCTAAGCTAATAGTTTATGGAAAAGATAGAGAAGAAGCAATAAATAAAATGAGGAGAGCATTGACTGAATTTTTAATTGAAGGAGTAAAAACTAATATAGATTATCAATTTAATATAATAAATGATTTTAACTTTATTAAAGGTGACTACCATACAGGGTTTATTAACAGAAACCATAATAGGAGATGATATAGATGTTTCAAGGGCTTTTTAAGAAAACTAAATATATTACAGTAAGCTCTCACGATCTAGGAGATATAAAAAAGGAAGAGCTGGTAAAAGAAGAGCAAAAGCCTAATATTCCAAATGGTATGTGGGTAAAATGTAAAAAGTGTGGTCAAATTATCTATACTAGAGATTTAAAAGAAAATCATAGAGTTTGTGGTTTCTGTAGATGCCATTTTAGATTGCCAGCGTATCAGAGAATTAAAGATATAATAGACGATGGAACATGGCAAGAAATAAATAACAATGTATATACTTTAAATCCATTAAACTTTGAAGGGTATGAAGAGAAAATTTCTGAACTAAGAAAAAATACAGGATTAAGAGAAGCAGTAGTTACAGGTATTGGTAAGATAAATGGAGAAAAAACTTTGTTGTGTGTTATGGACAGTAGATTTTTAATGGGGAGTATGGGATCAGTAGTTGGTGAAAAAATTACAAGAACAATAGAAAAGGCAGTGGAAGAAAGTTTACCATTAATAATATTTACCGCCTCAGGTGGAGCAAGAATGCAAGAGGGTATGTATTCATTAATGCAGATGGCAAAGGTATCCTCAGCACTATCAAGGCTTAAAGAAAAAGGATTATTGTATATATCTGTACTAACAGACCCAACTACAGGTGGTGTTACTGCCAGCTTTGCTATGCTTGGAGATATTATATTATCAGAACCAGGAGCATTAATAGGATTTGCAGGTAAAAGGGTTATAGAACAAACTATAAAGGAAAAATTACCTGAAGAGTTTCAAACAGCTGAGTTTCTGTTGGAGCATGGATTTATAGACAAGATAGTAGAGAGAAAAAATTTAAAGGATACACTTTATTCTATCTTGAGAATACACAGTAAGAAAGAAAAAAGTAATGATTTATATATAAAAGAGAAAAAAACAAATGAAGGAGTAGAAATAGTTGATAAATTATCCCCTTGGCAAAAAGTTAATATGGTTAGAAATTCTTCTAGACCTACTTCTTTAGATTATATAGATAAAATATTTGACTACTTTGTTGAGCTACATGGAGATAGGTACTTTGGAGATGACCAGTGTATTATAGGAGGAATAGGTTTTTTACAAGAGGTTCCAGTCACTGTAATAGCACAGCAGAAGGGTAAAGATTTGAAAGACAATATAAAAAGAAATTTTGGTATGCCTAATCCTGAAGGATATAGAAAAGCTTTAAGGCTTATGAAGCAAGCAGAAAGATTTAACAGACCTATAGTTTGTTTTATAGATACACCTGGAGCTTATTGTGGAGTTGGAGCTGAAGAACGAGGTCAAGGTGAGGCTATAGCAAGAAATTTGATAGAAATGTCAAATATCAAAGTTCCAGTTATATCTATTGTAATTGGAGAAGGGGGTAGTGGTGGTGCACTTGCTCTTACTGTAGCAGATAAGATTTGGATGCTTCAAAATTCAATATACTCTATATTATCCCCAGAAGGCTTTGCAAGTATATTGTGGAAGGACGCTAAAAGAGCGGAAGAGGCTTCAGATATAATGAAGATAACATCAAAAGATTTATTAGATTTTAGGATAATAGATAAAATGATAGGTGAGCCAAAGGGAGATGCTAGTGAAAGCATAGAGATTATCATTAATACAATAAAAGAAGAATTAATAAAGTCATTTATTGAACTTAGGAAATTATCTTTAGAAGAATTATTAGATAATAGATACAAAAAATATAGAAATATAGGAGTCTATGGATTGGATTAAAAAAACGCCCCTTTTGTTGTAAGGGGCGTTTTAAATACTATTGAGCAGTGTCAGCTGGAGGTGTAAAAGTTCTTTGAGCCAGTTCTGCATCTAGCATGTAAATAGCTGCAGAATTCTCACCAATTCTTTTTAATTTTGCTATCATAGAACTAAATGTACTTTCTTCTTCAACTTGTTCGTCGATAAACCATTTTAAAAAGCTCATTGTTCCATGGTCTCTTTCTTCAGTAGCTAAATCAGCTAAATTATATATTCTCTGAGTTACCTTCTGTTCATGTTCGTAAGCTATTTTAAATACATCTAAGATAGAATCATAATCATTTTCTGGAGCTTCAATAGCACCAATATTAACTTTTCCACCTCTATCATTTATAAAATTAAAGAATTTCATTGAATGAAATCTTTCTTCTTGCACTTGAACTTTAAAGAAGTTAGCAAAACCTTCTAAGTCCATTGATGAGCAATATGCTTGCATAGCAAGGTATATGTTTTCGGAATACATTTCGTAGTTAATCTGTTCGTTTATAGCTTTATTTAATCTTTCGCTTAACATAAAGAATACCTCCTTAGTACTATTTAATATATTTTACCATAAATTACTTAATAATAAAAGTAATCCAATAGAGTTTATGGTAGTAGCTTAATTAAGTCTACTGTACCTCTTCCTTGGATTGCTTTAGGAATATCTAACAAATTGCAAGATACCTTAAACAAAGATGATATATCATTAAAAGTTAAATTTTGATTATTTTCAAACAGCAGTGAACAAATACCAGCAACATATGCAGCAGCACAGGAAGTACCTGTGTAAAATGTGTAAGGACTCTCCAAAGGTTGTGGATAAATTTTCATTCCATTTCTTTCTGAAAGAAAATTTACATTTGAATTTAAGCTACATATATTTACACAAGCAGCAGAAAGGTCAGGTTTTTCTATTTTGTTTGATGGACCAGCAGAGGAATTAGTGTAAGGCTTTATAGCTGATGAAGTAGTATCTAATCCTCCAACGGTAATACAATTCTCTAGAATTGCTATACCCCTCATGGAACATTCGTCATTACCATTATGTCCTGATGGAACTACAATAACTATATTTTTTTCAACAGCTAATTTAAATAATTTTGAAAAAAGAGAGAGTATAAAATTATCATTTTCGGTGATTTCAAAAGGCAAACATATAACCTTTATATTAAATTCATCACTTTCTTCTATAAGTTTATGAACAGAATATAGTATATCAGAAACATAACCTTTTCCTAAATTATTAAAGGTTTTTATGGAATATAGATAACTATTTTCAGCAACGCCTCTATATACTCCCTTTGAAAGATGACCGCTACCACATATGATTCCACTTATAGCAGTGCCATGACCATTGTCATCATAAGGATATTTATAGTTATTGATTAAATCTACAAATTTTATAATTTTATTATTTGGACTTAATAAGTCAGAATGAGGATATGTTCCGCTATCAATTATACCAACACATATACCTTTTCCTGTAAGACGATATTTTTCCCCCCATACTACACCATTTGCAGATAAAATACTTTCTCCACATAAAAAAGCATGAGAATCGAAGGTTATATATTTAATATATGGATACTCAAGCAATTTATCTATAACTTTTGGGGAAATGTTGGCAGATATGCAATTTAAAGAAGGTATTGTTCTTATTACTTTACCTCCTAAATTCTTAATTCTATGTTCTATTTTTTCATGTAGAGTTTTGCAATGTATAAGTACTCTTATGTTTTTATAAGAGTTGCTTTTTACAATCTTTTTTAGATCATCATTTAATCTATTTTTGAACCAAAACATAGCCCACCCCTAAAAATTATTCCATTATATATTATAATACTAATAAGCTATAAATGTTCCCACAATTATCCTTTCCATTTAAATATTATTATACCTATTACCATAACTATTACACCTATTATCTTAGTTATACCAAATTTTATTTGTTCTGATCCAAACAAACCAAATGCATCTATAAGTGCGGCAGCTGTTAACTGTGCTACTAAAATTGTAGAAATTGAATAGGTAGCACCGAGGTCTTTAATACCTCTCATTACTGTATAAATAATTATAACCCCGAGAACTCCGCCTAGTAGATATATTTTATTTGCGTGCATTACATTTTTGATATTTCCATTTCCAATAATAAATACAATTAGCAAAGTAATAATAAAACCAATGCCTTGAACTATTAAATTTGTTTCCCATAGGCCAATTTTTTCTCCTAACCTCGTATTAAAGATACCTTGGAAACTCATGCATACTCCTGCAACTATTGAAAAAATTATTCCTAACATAAAATAACCACCTCTCTAGATTATTTTATCCAGAGAGGTGGCTATTTATTATATTATTAATATCCACTTAATTGTCTTACATGATTTATATTATTTTTTTCCACATAGCCTTTTTCTATATCTTCTTCTGTAAAACCTAAGCTTAAACCAAGACATAGAAAATCCTCAAATAGAGTTTGATAATGATCTTTAGAAGGGCAAACCACAAAATCATTTATATCTATGTATAGATTTAAAAATTGATCTGTTAAATTATCTTTTAAATTTTCCTTATGAATATAAAAATTTCCCTCATTGTAGTTTTTATCTAATCCTAAAGTTAAAATAAAGTGCAAGCAATCAACATATTCTTCTAATATCTGCGCTTTTTCAGATGGCCCTTTATTGCACCAATATTTAAAACAGCGAGTTTCATTTGCTAACTCCGCAATCTCTACCTGTAGGGCTAAAATTTTATTAGAAAAGAGAGTTTTACCATTTAGAGTATGTTTAGTTTCTATATGATGGTCTAATTTCTCCTGCAAAACAAAAAGATTTTTAAAATTCATAGGATAAAATCCGCCTTTCCATATACTTTTTAATACAGTTATATTGTATCAAAGTTTTAGGAAATTGAAAGACCACGCAATCGGTTACATTCAAAAAAGTTAAAATAAATTTTAAAAAGTTCAAAAAAATTTAAAAAACACCTATAATTAGGTGTTTTTAGTTTATTTTAAAATTCTGCAGATCCAGTTGTTCTAGGGAAAGGAATAACGTCCCTTATATTTGATATTCCGGTCATGTACATAATTATTCTTTCAAAACCTAAGCCATAACCTGCATGTTTTGTAGTTCCATATTTTCTTAATTCCAAGTACCACCAGTAGTCTTCCTTCTTTAAGCCCATTTCTGCTATTCTTTTTTCAAGAATATCTAATCTTTCTTCTCTTTGGCTTCCACCTATTATTTCTCCAACTCCTGGTACTAATAAGTCAGCAGCAGCAACAGTTTTATTATCATCATTTAATCTCATATAGAAAGCTTTAATATCCTTAGGGTAGTCAGTTACAAATACTGGTTTTTTGAATATTTTTTCTGTAATATATCTTTCATGTTCAGTTTGTAAATCTATACCCCATTCTACAGGATATTGGAAAGTTTCTCCTGATTTCTTTAAAAGATCTACAGCTTCAGTGTAGGTTATTCTAGCAAATTCAGAATTTACTACATTGTTTAGTCTGTCAAATAAACCTTTATCTATAAAGCTATTGAAAAACTCCATTTCTTCAGGAGCATTTTCCATAACATAACTTATTATATATTTTACCATATCTTCTGCTACATCCATATAATCTATTAAATCAGCAAAAGCCATTTCAGGTTCTATCATCCAAAATTCAGCAGCATGTCTTGCAGTATTTGAATTTTCTGCTCTAAAAGTAGGGCCAAAAGTATAAACATTTTTGAAAGAAAGAGCATAAGCTTCAGCAGATAACTGACCACTTACTGTTAAATTTGTCTCTTTTCCAAAGAAGTCATGAGAAAAATCTATTTTACCTTCTTCATTTCTTGGAATGTCAGTTAAGTCTAGAGTTGTAAGCTTAAACATTTCTCCTGCACCTTCACAATCGCTACCAGTGATGATTGGGCTATGAACATAAACAAATCCTCTTTCTTGGAAGAATTTATGTATAGCATAGGCAGCTAAGGAACGGATTCTAAAGACAGCTGAGAAAGTATTACTTCTTGGCCTTAAGTGAGCTATACTTCTTAAAAATTCTAAACTATGTCTCTTCTTTTGAAGTGGATAATCAGAATCTGATAATCCTTCTATAATTATATTTGTTGCATGTATTTCAAAAGGTTGTTTAGCATTAGGAGCTTCAACTACTTTTCCTTCAACAATTATAGATGAACTTATAGATAATTTAGAAATTTCCTCGAAATTACTTAACTCATCATTAAATACCACCTGTATGTTTTTAAAAAAACTACCATCATTTAATTCTATAAATCCAAAAGCTTTTGACATTCTTTCAGTTCTTACCCAGCCACAAATTGACACTTCTTTACTTATAAACTCTTCAGTGTTTCTAAAAAGTTGCTTAACAGATACCTTTTCCATTATAAATCCTCCTATATTTATATTATATTAAAGTTAAATTATTATATAAAAATAAAAGCCCTTCATCCACAAAGGGACGAAAGACTTAATTTCGCGGTACCACCCATTTTGCCTAAAAGGCCTACTCTAAATCAGTACGTAAAAATACATACTTACCAAAAATAAGGCTTTGGATACCTCTAGGCCTACTTTCAAATTACATTGATTTCGGTTAGAAACTCAGAGATGTTCTTCAATAAAGGCTTCACATTGGTCTTTCACTATCACCAACTCGCTATGGTTACGTCCTATATTTACTCTTCTCTTCATAGTATTTAACTATATTTCTGTATCTAAATATTATAATATTTTATACTGTTTATGTCAAGGTGATATTTAGTCTAATTTTGTAAATAAATTCATTATTAATAAAGGGTAAAATTTATAAAAAACATATATGAAAATATCTTTATTTAATATATAATCATTATGCAAAATTGAAAAATTAATAAAGAGAATTTTAAAAAGAAAATTTTAATAGGAGGAAAAACCATGAATAAAACTTATGAATTAGGAGAATTCTTAATAACCACAGATTCAGAAAAGGTAAATGTAGACGTAGTAAATGAATTATTAGCTAAATCTTATTGGGCAGAAAAAAGGAATAAAGAAATAATTGAAAAATTTATAAAAAGTTCTCTTTGTTTTAGCTTGTATCACTTAGATAAGCAGATAGGATTTGCTAGGGTAGTTACAGATTATATAACTTTTGGTTATATAAGAGATGTATTTATTCATGAAGATTATAGAAGCAAAGGTCTTGGAAAATGGTTAATAGACTGTGTTGTTTCTCATCCTGACATTAAAGATATTGAAAGACTTATGTTAGCTACTAAAGATGCTCAAGGATTTTATAAATATCATGGTTTTTCTGAGCTAGGAAAGCCGGAAGCTTTTATGGAAAGGCTAAATATTATAAGTGCAATGTAATAATGGGTTAAGAGTTAAGAAGAGGTATTAACTCTTAACTCTTATTTTTTAAGCTTACAAATAGTTTTTTTCATGTTCTAAAAGCCATTCTTTTCTCCATAATTCTCCCCCGTAACCAATTAAATTACCATTAGAGCCAATCACTCTATGACAAGGTAGTATTATTGAAATTTTATTCTTATTATTTGCTCCACCAACAGCTCTAACAGCTTTGGGATTTCCAATATTTATAGCTATATCTTTATATGTACAAGTATCACCATAAGGTATTTTTGTAAGAGCTATCCATACGGATTTTTGAAACTCTGTTCCATTAAAGGCACAAGGGACAGAAAATGTCTTTCTTTTTCCTAGGAAATATTCATCTAATTCTTCTAAACATAATACTAATAAATCATTCTTTTTTTCTAATTCCAGTTTACTATCTACAAAGTTTAATTTTAAAATATTTTTTTCATCACAACCAATTTCAATTAAGCCTATAGGGGATTTATAGTATCCAATATACATTATATAAACACCTCCAAGTATTATAATATAAATATAACTTATTAGCTAAGAAATGTTAATACACTTGAGAAATCTATACCAAAATCCCAAGTGTATTATATAGTTAAATTATATTCTAATTATATTCTAAACTATTTTTTCATTACAAATATCTTTTTGCTGTCAATATGGTCGTATACATCCCTTAATGCTTCACCAAATCTTTGATAATGAACTATTTCTCTTGCCCACAAAAATTTTAGAACATCAATTATATCACGGTCATCTGTTAGATCAATTAGATGTTCATAAGTAGAACGAGCTTTCTGTTCCGCAGCCATATCTTCATGAAGATCTGTTACAGGGTCACCAAGTGCTTGGATATAGCTTGCAGTCCATGGTACTCCATTGGCATCAGTTGGGAATAATGCATGATCATGCTGAGCGTAATGCCCTCCAAGCCCTGCTTCTTTTAATTCTTCAGGAGTGGCATCTTTAGTTAATTGATAAATCATTGAACAAATTATTTCCACATGAGCTAATTCTTCAGTACCGATATCAGTCAATAATGCCTTAGATTTTCCAGTTGGCATTGTATACCTTTGATTTAAATACCTAATAGCTGCACTCAATTCACCATCTGGGCCCCCATATTGAGTAACAAGAAATTTAGCCATTTTTAAGTCTTTGGACTTTATTTTTACTTCATGTTGTAACTTTTTTTCATAAATCCACATATAATAATCCTCCTATCCATCTATTTCCCATGGCCAAGGATCTTCTACCCATCTCCAAGGACATTTACTTTGTGCGTACCCAAAATTAGTTAGCGGACCATATTCCATTTCAAATTTTCTCTTTAATTTCATCAGATTTGCTGTAACGCAATTATAATCCGCTAAAGCATGTTGGTTATTAGGATTATTATCTAAAAATAAATTTAACTCTACAGCTGCAAATTCTAGCTCACGGATTTTATTTAGCATTTGGCTACGATCAGAAGATTTTTTTTCACATTTATCCATTGCATATCCTCCTATTCAAGTGATTTAATAGGATAAGGAATATAAAGATTTGGGAATAAAGTTCCTTTCCTTAAAGCCTCGTCTAATGGGAATGTACCTGTGTATGGCTGAATGGGTACATATGCTCTTGCAAACTGAATATTTCCGGGAAGTGTATATTTATCGTCCATATGCTTGCAATCTTTCATTGGATTCATCCATTGATTATTGGAATATTGCATGTTTTTCACCTCATATTTTTGTTATAATAATATGGTATTCATTACTGGAAAAAAGGTGAATATAATTATCAAATTTGTAATATAAATACATATTGGACCTTTTATAATGCTTATAGAACTCTAATAAAAATGTTTAATTCGGAGGAACTTGAAATTGGATAATATATCTATATTACTGGCATTTTCATCAGGAGTATTGTCATTCTTATCTCCTTGTGTACTTCCATTGATTCCTATGTATTTGTCCTATTTAGCGGGAACCACACTTGAGGAAGTAAATAGTAAACAAAAAATAACTGTTATATATAAATCCATAGGATTTATTTTAGGATTTTCTATAGTGTTTATAATAATGGGACTTTCCATTACTACTCTTGGAAAATTATTTGAAGAAAATAGATTTATACTAAAAAAAATTGGAGGAATAATAATAATAGTTTTTGGTGTACATACTACAGGAATAATAAAAATAAAGTCATTATATAGGGAGAAAAGATTATTAAATTTTAATAAATCGGGGATTAGCTCTATTTTTTTAGGAATGGCTTTTGCAATAGGATGGACTCCATGTATAGGACCAGTTTTAGCATCTATATTAATATATGCAGGTAATCTAGAAACTTTAAGCAAAGGAGTATTTCTTTTAATTGCATATTCAGCAGGTTTAGGTATACCGTTTTTACTTTCAGCATTTTTAATTGAAGCTATTTCAAAGTATATAAAAAGAATATATAAATATTTTAATTTAATTTCAATAATAAGCGGTATATTATTAATTATACTTGGAATTTTAACCTTTATGGATAAGACATATTTATTAAATAACTTATTTAGTTAGGGGTGAGTATATGAAAAGAAAACAATTGATAATATCCATTTTAATACTTTTGATTGTAGTGTCTGTTGTTGTAGTTAATTATAATAGCAAAAAAAATCTCCAGACTAATGATATTAAAGTAGAAGATAAAGTAGCGGAAAAGGATAAACAGGAAGATAAACAAGAAGGTAAAGAACCAAAAAAAATTGAAGCTATAGACTTTAAACTTCAAGATTTAGAGGGGAAAGAAATAAGCTTAAGTGAATTTAAAGGAAAAAAGGTATTTTTAAATTTTTGGGCAAGCTGGTGTGGACCTTGTAAAGCAGAGATGCCACATATGCAAACTCTTTATGAAGAAACAAAGGATAAAGATATAGTAATTTTAGCGGTAAATGTTGGTGAAAGTAAAGATAAAGTTAAGAGTTTTATAGAAAAAAATAAATATACTTTTCCAATATTGTTAGACATGAATCAAGAAGTAGCCACTCAATATGGAATTGCTGCTTTCCCAACTTCATTTTTTATAGATGAAGAAGGATATGTTTATAATGGTATTCAAGGTCAAATGGACTTAGATATGATGAGAGAGCAATTAATGATAAAAAAATAAAAGAGTTTTAATGAGTTATAAATTAGAAAAAGCGAAGCAAATTTAAAGAGTGTGTAAATAAATTTGCTTCGCAATTTTTATCCGATGACTACCATTCGTAATACTCCCATCTTCTACAAGTGGGAGATAACGGATGCTACGTCCCTGGATAAGTTCTTCTAAGCTTCAGTTGGAGTAAGTATTCCTTTTAAGCAAACTCCATCTGAAGCTAAGAATCACTTGATTTAGAATGCAGGAATAGATGATCCTTTATAAACTTCATTTATTAACTTCTTAGTTTCCTCTGTTTGATATGTTTGGATTAGCTTTTTTAGCGCAGCATTGTTCTTATCTTTAGCGTTAACAGCTATTATATTAAAATAGTTTTTAGTAGAAGGATCTTTTGTATCTTCGATAAGAATAGAGTCTTTTACAGGAGAATAACCAGCATCTACTGCTACACCATTATTTATAAGAGCTATATCTACATCTTTTATAGAACGAGGAATTTGTGTAGCTACTAATTCAATAATATCCAAATTTTTAGGGTTTTCAATAATATCTTTAACTGTTGGAGCTATACCTACCCCGTCTTTTAATTTGATAAGACCAGCATTTTGAAGTAATATTAATGCTCTTCCACCATTTGATGCATCATTTGGTATAGCCACTTTACTATTGTTCTTTAGCTCATCAAGACTCTTTAATTTTTCTGAATATATTCCCATAGGTGCTAAAACAGTATAACCAATTGATACTAGATCTAAATTATGGTCAGACTTAAATTTATCGAAGAAAGCTATAGTTTGAAATGCATTAGCATCTATTTCACCATCAGAAAGAGCTAAATTTGGTCTATTATAGTCTGAGAAAGAGATAATTTGTAGATCAATATTTTCTTTTGCCAATCGTTCTTTAATATTTTTCCAAATTCCACGATCCTCTCCAGTAATACCTAATTTAATAACTGTCTTATCTTCACCTTTTGAAGAGGTGTTTTTTGAACAGCCTATTAGTGATGTGAAAATTAATAGTAGGGATAAAATGCACAATATAACTTTTTTAATTTTCATAATATATTCCTCCTAATGACTCAATTTTTTTGATATAAATTCTCCTAAACTCTGAATTGAGTTTACTATTAATAAAAGTAATAATATTGTTACTACCATTATGTCGGTTTTAAAATATTGATAGCCATATCTTATTGCGAAATCACCTAAACCTCCGCCCCCAACAGTTCCCGCAACTGCAGAAAAGCCGATTAAACTTATTATTGTTATAGTTAATGCATATACAATGCCAGGTAGACTTTCAGGCAAAAGTACCCTTAAAATTATCTCAAAAGGGCTTGACCCCATAGCTTTTGATGCTTCTATAACACCAGGATCTATCTTTAACAAAGCGGATTCTACTTGTCTACTAACAAAAGGGGTAGTACCGAAAACTAAAGGAACAATTGCACCTTTAGTTCCTATGGTAGTTCCTACAATGAATCTAGTAATAGGTATAATAGCCGTTAGTAAAATTACAAAGGGTATAGAGCGAAATGTATTTACTATTTTAGAAGATAAGCTGTGAATAAGCTTATTTTCTAGAATGTTTCCTTTATTAGTTACAACTAATATTACTCCCAAAGGAATACCTATGAAAGATGATATTATACCAGCTACACTTACCATATATACTGTTTCTCCTAGAGCTTTTACCATATCAGGAAACAGTTCTATTACATTGGGAATCAGATCTATTAGAGCTTTTATCATAATTTATCACCTCTACATTTACATTATTTTTGTTTAAATAATCTATAGATTCTAATATTTTTCTCTCATCACCGTTGAAGGCCACAATTAAATTTCCAACAGGAACACCTTGAATGTTCTCAATATTTCCATATAAAATATTTACATAAATGTTGAAATCAATGGATATTTTAGATATTAAGGCTTCACCAGAAGTTTCCCCTATATAAGAGATTTTTGCTATGATTTCATTATTTAAAGTATTATAAGATTCCAACACATTTTCATATTTGAATATACTAGCCACAAACTCTTTAGTTGTAGAGTTTTTAGGAGATGTAAATACATTCAGGGTGTTTCCAACCTCCACAACCTCACCTCCTTCCATTATTGCTACCTTATTACATATCTCTTTAACTACTTCCATTTGATGGGTTATAAGCATTATTGTAATATTTAGTTTCTTATTTATATCCCTTAGAAGACTTAATATGGATTTTGTATTTTGTGGATCTAAAGCAGAAGTAGCTTCATCACAAAGAAGAACTTCAGGATCATTAGCCAAGGCTCTTGCAATAGCAACTCTTTGTTTTTCACCTCCACTTAATTGAGAGGGGTAAGCTTTTAATTTGTCCTCAAGTCCAACTATTTTTAGTAGATTAATTACCTTCTCTTCTAATTGATTTTTATTTAGTCCGCTCCCTTTAAGAGGATATGAGATGTTTTTAAATACATTTCTATTGCTCATTAGATTAAAATGTTGAAATATCATTCCGATTTTCTTTCTACATCTTCGCAAGCTTTTTTCATCCATTGAAGTTAATTCCTGATTGTTTATTATAACTTTTCCGCCACTTGGCTTCTCCAGTAAATTTATACACCTTAACAGTGTGCTTTTTCCTGCTCCGCTATACCCTATAACTCCAAAAATATCACCTTTATCTATTTTTAAAGTTACATTTTTAAGGGCATCAACAGTATTATTATTACTGAAATAAGATTTTTTTACATTTTGTATTAATATCAAAGTACATACCTCCTTATTTTTATAAATAAAAAAATCCTCTTCTTTTTCTAAAAGAAGAGGATACCTATTGGCAATAAAAAAGGCCCCTAGAAAGGACACACAAATTGCACTAATCCTTCCTCATCTTTCAGAACTTAGTTCTGCTGGATTTAGCACCGTACATATTAATATGTTGGTTGCTGAAACGTCATAGGGCCAGTCCCTCAGTTTCTCTTGATAAGGTCAATTTCGTATTAAATTATTGATTTCAATTATATCAGTATTTTATTATATGTCAATAACTAAAATAAAAAAATTAATGTTGACATTTTCAAGAAAAGAGTTTAGTATTTTTATAAATGAATATTGAAATTCTTATCCAGAGAGGTGGAGGGATTGGCCCTGTGAAACCTCGGCAGCGGGTTCTTTAGCTAGAATACTGTGCCAAATCCAACAAGAGTTTTCTTGAAAGATAAGAACAAGTAAGGTATATTTGCCTCTTCTTATTTTTTAAGAAGAGGCTTTATTTTTTATAAGTTTTAAAAAGGGGGATATTTTAATGAGTTTAAAAGAATTAAGAAGTGTAATAGTAGAGGAGGTAGAAAAAAATAAAGAAAAGTATATTAATATCAGTCATAGTATTCACCAAAAACCTGAAGTAGGAAATGAAGAATTCTTCGCTTTAGAAGTCTTAACATCTAAACTAGAAGAAGAAGGATTCCATGTGGAAAAAAATATAGCAGGACACGCCACTGCTTTTATTGCTAGAAAGAAAAGTAGTTATAAAAATGGACCTGTTATAGGCTATCTAGCAGAATACGATGCGTTGCCAGGTTTAGGACACGCTTGTGGACATAATATTATTGGGGCAGCAAGCGTAGCAGCAGCTATATCTCTAGGTAAAGTTTTAGATAAAACAGGAGGTGAAGTTATAGTTTTTGGAACTCCAGCAGAAGAAGGAGGAGAAAATGGTAGTGCGAAAGGAAGCTTTGTACGAGAGAATATTTTTCATGGTACAGATGTTTGTATGATGATACATCCATCTAATGAAACTTCCTCAACCAGTACTTCATTAGCTGTAGATCCTTTAGATTTTGAGTTCATAGGCAAACCAGCTCATGCAGCGGCTTGTCCAGAAAAAGGCATAAATGCGTTAGATGCTATCATTCAGTTGTTTAATGGAATTAATGCATTAAGACAGCATGTTACTAGTGATGTGCGAATACATGGAATAATTACTCATGGAGGGGATATGCCTAATATAGTACCAGAATACGCTAAAGCCAGATTTTATATACGTGCAGCAACAAGAAAAAAATGTGACCAAGTAACAAATAGAGTAAAGGATATAGCCAGGGGAGCTTCTTTTGCTACCGGAGCAAAGTTAAATATAATTTCATTTCAAAATCCAGTAGATAACTTGGTAAGAAATAAAGCCTTAGATGATATATTTATTGATAATATAAGATATTTAGGAGAGGAAATAAGGACTGATATAGTAAAGGGGATAGGTTCTACAGATGCTGGGAACGTAAGTCATGTAATACCTACTATACATCCTTATATAAAAATTGGCGAAAGTACCTTAGTATCTCATACTAAAGAGTTTTGTGAAGCTGCTATATCTAGGGAAGGAGATAAAGGATTAATATTAGGAGCAAAGGCGTTGGCTCTAACAGGTTTAACTCTATTAATAGAGACAGATAAGTTAAATAAAATTAAAGAAGAATTTGATAATCAAAAATCATGTAAAATTTGATGAATTTAATCTTATTACTATAAAAATTCACTCCATAAAATTATGGAGTGAACCACCCATTTACTTCATTTAGTATTTTAAAGTTTGTAAAGTCATAATGAAGAGGAGTAATTGTTACATATCTATTTTTTAAATAATATACATCTGTACTCCCTTGTATATTATCGTTATGTCTACCAGAGAGAGCTAGTTTCATGGTACCATCTTCATTAGATTTTTCTTCATAAAAAAACTCGTATAGATTACCGCCCATAGGGCAAACCTTAATACCTTTTATTTCTTCTTCTTTTATGGCAGGAACATTTACATTCAATACTATGTCATTAGCTATAAGATTATTTTTTGATATTTCAATTACCTTGGAAGCGTATTTAGCAGCAGTGATAAAATGTTCTTCTTTTATTTTACTTAAGAAATTTACTTCGCAGGACATAGCAATAGAAGGTATCTTGCTGATAGCAGCTTCTACAGCTGCAGAAACAGTTCCTGAGTAGAGAATGTCCCTTCCTAAATTAGCCCCTATATTAGTACCTGATATAACCATGTCTACTGGTTTAGTTATTATTTTTTCTAATCCAACTCTAACGCAGTCAGCAGGAGTGCCATCAACGCTGTAAGCCTTAGAATTTATCCCAGATAGGGTAACTTCTTTTACTGAAAGCGGGTTATGGATAGTTATAGAATGACTTGCAGCACTTCTCTGGGTACTCGGAGCTACAATTATTATCTCATGTTCTTTTTGAAGCTCTTTTGCTAGAATATGCAGGGCTATTGAATCTATTCCATCATCGTTTGTTAATAGTAACCTCATGTTTATAATCCTCCTTAATATATCTCGAGTAACTTATGCTACAACGATTAATTTTATTTAATTAAACTATATATAATGTTATACTCTATGTATGATTTAATCAATAGTTGATAAAACTTATATACTAATTTTAAAGAAAGTGGGGATATATATGTATAAAAGCAAAGCAAGAGTAAAGGTTAGGTATGCGGAAACAGATAAAATGGGAATAGTTTACCATGCTAATTACTACACTTGGTTTGAAATTGGGAGAGGAGAGTATATACTTAAGGCTGGCATGACTTATAAAGATGTAGAAG
This sequence comes from Clostridium mobile, assembly GCF_018918285.1. Classification (GTDB taxonomy): domain Bacteria; phylum Bacillota; class Clostridia; order Clostridiales; family Clostridiaceae; genus Clostridium_AW; species Clostridium_AW mobile. The sequence goes on along the minus strand of NZ_JAHLQF010000005.1, from coordinate 83,944 downwards.
ATATGGGAATTATGATGCCTTTAGTAGAAACTTATTGTAAATACATAGAAGGAGCTAAATACGATGATGATATAATCATTGAGACATTTATCAAGGAATTAAGTCCAGTAAAGGTTATATTTAATTATAATGTAATAAGAGAAGAGGATAATAAGCTTTTAGCCAATGGCTATACTTCTCAAGTGTTTATAAATAATGATTTTAAAATTATAAATTTAAAAAGAAGCTATCCAGATGTTTGGGAGAAACTTTATTCGCTTTATATAGATAAATAATGAAAATTGAAAAATGAAGAGTAAAGGATGAAATTCCTCTGTAATTTTTATAAATATATTATTGAAAAATTCCAGAAGAATTTTCATCATAACTTTTTGCTCTTCACTAAATTTCAGAAGTTGCTTCTTTTAACCATAGTTTTTCATCTGTATTTAGATGAGGATATAATAGAGTATAAACCTTTTTATGATAATCATTTAGCCACTGCTTTTCTTCAGGGGTAAGTATGGTTACATCTACCCCTTGTAAATCTATAGGGCAATAAGTAATTGTTTCAAATCTCATAAATGTACCAAAATCAGTGACTTCATCCTGAATAATTAATAGTTCGTTTTCAGTTCTAATACCATGTTTACCTTCAATATATATACCTGGCTCATTAGTAATTATCATACCTTCTTCTAGTACCGCTTCATTATAGTTAATAGAAAATCTTTGTGGTGCTTCATGAACACTTAAGCAATATCCAACTCCGTGACCTGTTCCGCACTTATAATCAATACCTTCACTCCAAATAGGGAGCCTTGCTAGTACATCTAGATTTGTTCCAGTTACACCATGTAAAAACTTTGCCTTACTTAAGGCAATATGACCTTTTAATACAAGGGTGAAGTGATGTTTTTCTTCAGGAGTAATTTCTCCTAAAACTATAGTTCTTGTTATGTCAGTGGTTCCATCAAGGTATTGGCCTCCTGAATCAACTAGGAACAAACTCTTATTTTCAAGAGTATATTGGTTATCTTCTGTAGCTTTATAGTGCATCATAGCAGCATGATCTTTATAAGCAGCTATAGTGTCAAAACTTGGAGTTATAAAGTGAAGCTGTTCATTTCTAAAAGCTTCTAATTTATTAGAGGCAGAGATTTCTGTAATTGTTTCTTTGCCTATATTGCTTTTTAACCAATATAAGAACTTAACCATTGCAACTCCATCTTTTATATGACAATTTTTAATGTGTTCTATTTCAATGGTATTTTTTATAGCTTTAATATTTTGTACTAAGTTTTGTCCTTTAATAATTTTACAATGACATGGTATAGAGTTATATAAATTAAAACTTGTTTTAGCGGCATCTACTAAAATAGAATTATTAGATGGAATCTTTGTAATAGAATTGTATATTGAATTATAATCCTCTATTTTCACATGAAAATAAGTTAACTCCTCTACCACATCTGTAGTTAATTTTTCTTTGTCAATAAATAAGTAGATTTCATCCTTTGAAATTAATGAATAGCTTATGGCTACAGGATTATTTTTCACATCATTTCCTCTTATATTAAATAGCCAAGCAATATCGTCCAAAGTAGTTAAGAGGTAGTAGTCTGCTTTTAGGTTAGACATTTCTCTTCTTACTAAAGATAGTTTCTCATTTATATCTTTTCCAGCAAATTTTTTAGGATGAACGAATATCTTATCTAAAGGAAGGCTTGGTCTATTAGTCCATATTAAATCTACAATATCATAGCTACCCTCTAAATTTATGGTATGATTATTTAAGGTGTTTTTTAAATCTTTTATATCTGATATAGGCATTACTTTACCGTCAAAACCTATTTTGCAATTAGCAGTTAAGTTATCTTTTAACCATTCTTTATAACTAGGTACACCTGGTTCTCTCATCTTAAATAGTTTAATCTCAGAGCCTTTTAATTCATTTTCAGCTTGTATAAAATATCTACCATCAGTCCATAATCCACTTTCTTTTAAAGTGATTACTAAGGTACCGGCAGAACCTGTAAAACCCGATAGCCAGGTTCTAGATTTCCAATGGTCGTGTACATATTCGCTTTGATGAGCATCATAACTAGGAACTATATAAGCATCTAGTCCCGATATTATCATATGCTCCCTTAGTTTTTTAAGTTTGTCATTAATATTCATAATTATTTTCCACCTCCGTAGCTTTTAAAAATTCCCACTTTGTCTCTGCTGTTATAATAGCTAGAAAAATCACTGCACATCCTATAAACATTTTATATGTGAAAGATTCCCCCAATAAAAAGCAAGATAATAAACTTCCAAATACAGACTCAAGACATAAAATAATTGCTGCATGGGTTGGAGTAGTAAATTTTTGAGATACATTTTGTATCAAAAAAGCTAATAATGTGCTAAATAACCCTAAATACAGAATTGGAAAAAGACCTTCTTTAGAAAAAGATGAGGGTAGTTCATTAAACATAAAAACACTTATAATTGATAGTATAGAAGCAACTAGAAATTGAATAAAAGTAAGTATTATAGGATCATGATTTTCAGCAAAATATCCTACTGCAACTATGTGACAAGCAAAAAATAAAGCGCACATCAAAGTAAGTCCATCCCCAAGGTTTATGCGCAAACTGCCTTCAAATGTTAAAAATCCTATGCCAATAAGACATAAAAAAGTAGCTGTAAGATTGTAAATATCAGGTTTTTGTTTTTTAACTATCCAATATACAAAAGGTACCATAACAACATTAGTGCCTGTTAAAAAGGATTGTTTTGCAGCAGTAGTATATTGAAGACCTACTGTTTGAGTAGCAAAACCAAAAAAAAGAAAAAATCCGATTATAGATCCAGCTAAAAGATCTTTTTTATTGATACTTTTTATTTTCTTTGCAAATATTATTCCTATAAATAAACAGGCAATAGAAAATCTAGAAGCTATTATAAAATAAGGAGAGTAGGCATCTAATGCATTTTTAGTGGCTACAAAACCACTACCCCATATTATAGCTACAAATAATAGAGATAGGTCAGCTAGTAAAGCTTTATTTTTAAATTTATATTTTATTTGAATCACCATCCTTTGATAAACAATGAGCTGTAAATATTGTTACTATATTATTAATACATATTTCATTATATTATAAAGGGAAGATAGTGTAAATATAAGGAATTAACCATCAAAGTATACAAAAAAGATATACAATATTTTAGATTTGTAACCTATGTTACAGAAGTTAGGGAAAATAATAATTATAATAAGATCATATACTAATAAATTAAGTGGAAATCATCATACAAATGAGGTGGAATAAAAATGATTAATAAGGATATTATAAGCATTGATGAATTATTAGAAGGGTTAAATAGATAGGAGGAGTGAGAATATGAGTTTATTTTTAGGTAAAATACATTATTGGCTATTCAATAAAATAAAATGGTTTGAAGGACTGGAAGAAAATATAGTTGATTGGGCAAAAGAGAAAGGTGATTTTCCTGTAGATGAGTGGAAGAAAGAGATATATAACAAATATGGTGCACCAATAGAAAACAAGCCATTAGAAGAAATCGTAGATACTTCTAACATACATGGATGGTTACAAGATAAAATATCTAGAGGTGAAGGAAGGCAGAGTGCGTGGGTTACAAAAATATTAAAGAGTTCTCCAGAAAGCATTAAAGATTTAATAAATATATTTGAAAAACAGGGTGGTAAATTAGGCAGTGAATATGCAGAGAAATCCACAGTATCCGCGCCTATGGAAATCTATAATATGTTAAATGACTATATATTAGAAGGAATGCCTTGCGATAGGGTAAATGAAACGTTAGAAAATAGTGAAGATACATACAGCTGGATAACTACTAGCTGTTTACATGAACCATATTGGCAAAAGGAAATGGGAGATGTGAATAATTTTTATATACTTAGAGAAGCTTGGATAAAGTCTTTTATAAAAGCTTTAAATACCCCATTTAATTATTATACATTTATTAAAAATGGTATGAGGGTTCACGAGATTAAAAGATAGGGGGATAAATATGAACGCTATAGAATTGATGGTTGAAGAACATAAAAACATTAAGAGAATGCTAAAGGTAATAAGAAAATATTGTTATAAGGTACTTAAAAATGAAGATGTAGATTATAACGATTTTTACAGAATAATAGATTTTGTTAGAAACTATGCTGACAAACATCATCATAGTAAAGAGGAGAATATATTGTTTATTCTTATGGATGAGGAATTTGATATGGCGAAAAAAGGGCCAATTACAGGAATGTTAATAGAACATGATTCGGGAAGATTATATATGCATAATTTAGAATTGGCTTTAAAAGAATTAGAAGATGGCAATGAAGAGGCTAAATTAGATGTAATCGCTAATGCTATATCCTATACAGATTTATTGAATCGTCATATAGATAAAGAAGATAGTATTATATATACTTTTGCAGAACGTTCTTTATCAGAAAAAAGTAAAGATATACTCAATACAAGAAGTAGAGAGGTAGAAGAAAAGGCAAAAGAGACAGGTGTTCAAAATAAATATATTTCTTTAATTGAGGAATTAGAGAAGAAAGTTAAAGTGTCCCAATAATAAGGGACACTTTTGTTTTTATATGATTAATATGTAACTATTTTTTAAATATACCGAAAGGTTTTCCCACAGGTAAAAATTCTCTTTCAAAATGCGCATTTAAAACTGATGCTGCAGAACCATAAAATGAAAATAGTGATATTAATAGTTCTGAATAACCAGCCAGTTTACTTGAAAATCCATAAGCTATGTGGAAGGAGCTTAAAGATAGTCCTAAAAATAAAAGGGTTATTAAGAAGAATATTATAAATAATACCTTATGTGTTTCCATCGCTCCTATAGTCATATAAATAGTAAAAATTAAATAACCGATAAATGCAAAACCAAGTTGTTTAGGATCAGCAGTAGATGCTAGTTTTTCACCGAATACTCCCATTTGTATTAACCAAGAAGTAGCAGTACCAAACCAGAAGAAGGCATATCCACCAAAAGCGGTAGCTCCAAAGACATTGTTCTTTTTAGCATCATTGATACAAGCAAATAACTGTGCAAATGCACCTAAGAAAATTGCCCAAGGAATTACAAGGGATACTTCACTAGTAATTCCAAGTTTCTGAGTAGAAGCTACTAACGTAACCATAGCTAGTCCTAAAAGGCCTAAAGCTGATGGATCAGCGGTAACAATTTTTACATTTTGAGTCTCGTTTGATTTCATATAGTCCTCCTAAAAATATAATTATAAATAGACACAACCGACATAATATCATCAATTTTGACTTAATGCAAACAAAAAGTATAAAAAAAGCTAAAATAACAGCAAAGACAGAAAATAATGAATTTAAAGAAGTAAATATGCTATAATTGTTTAAAAGTTTATAGCTAAAGGGGGCTAATAAAAATGGGTATAGAAGCAGTTAAGGAAGAATTTAAAAGTAAGAAAATTAATCTTGAAATTTTAGAGTTTGATGTGAGCAGCGCTACTGTAGAGTTAGCTTCAAAGGCGCTAGAAGTTGAACCAGGAAGGATAGCTAAAACAATGGCTTTTAGGATTAAGGATGAGACAATCTTAATTTTGGCTAAAGGAGATATGAAAGTAGATAATAGAAAATTTAAAGATGTTTTTTCAGCTAAAGCCAAAATGCTCTCATCGGAAGAAGTATTAGACATAACGGGCCATCCTGTAGGTGGTGTTTGTCCTTTTGGTTTGAAAAGTTCATTAAAAGTATTTTTAGATCAGTCGCTAAAGGTTTATGATTTCGTTTATCCAGCTGCAGGTTCGCCTAATTCAGCGGTAAAGATAGGTCTAGAAGAGTTAGAAAAAATTACAGATGGAACCTGGATAGACGTATGTAAGTAGTCATAAACACATTAAAAATAAAAAAAGAAAAACAATATGGTGTAGTAGAATTTTACTACACCATATTTAATAATTTATTTTTCTATAAAGAACGAAATTATATACAATATCCATATATGGATTGGATAGAAAGAGTAAAAAAGATATTTTAAATCATTACCTTTCTTACCGTTATAAATATAAAAGAAAGGTATGGAAAAAATCATCATCCATTGAATATTTTCGTAAAATAACCCTTGGTAACTTAAATTACCCATGCCAAAAAATAATGATAATATACAATAATAAATAATTAAAGCATTGTTATTTTCTCTATACTTATAAAAGATATATGTCATAGCTAAGCCTAGAATGCTTGCTTCTGTAAACAGTGAAAGAAAAAATATGACTATGGTTCTAAATTTACCTAGGGAACTATTTTTTATAGCATTTTCCTCCATAGAAATTAACCACATTATGCAAAAAGCCATAGATAAAAATATATTATTTTTTAAAATTTTCAAATCTGGAAAAATTACAGAGAGAACTACAGGAATTATGGCAAAAATAGAAGCACTCAATATCATCCTATCTTTATTCTGCTCAGAAGATTTCCATAGAAAATAAATATCTATTAAAAGTAATATTATGAAGGCTAAAAAAACTATGTAAGTATTAAAATTTATTGATTGATTTCCTTGGGGAAATAATATAGAGAAAAATGTATTACCTATAACCATTATGCCAGCGGCTATAAAAAGTCTTTTGGCATAATTATTTTTATTTCTAGTATAGAAATAGCCGTCTATAAGTAAATAGAAAAACACAGGAGCAACTACTCTACCAATGTAATTTAACCAAATGGGAGTGTTGGGAATAAAACTGCCTATATGATCTAACAGCATAAAAAATAACATTAACAATTTAAGTTGAAATCTATTTAACATTCCAATGATCCTCCTAGTATGAATAGTTTTAGTATATTTTAATTATATATTATTTTATAAGCTATTTTGCTATAAGCATTAAAATAAATTGCATCAAATTCTTACAAATTTATTCTTAATATATTTGTAAGAATTTTGATTGATTATTTGTAATAGTTATTATCTAAAATATAGTTGAAGTCTAATGAGGAGCTTATGCACATGGTATAATATCTAAGGAAAGGGGAGAATTTTATGGAAAAATACAATGTTTTGGTAGTAGATGATGAAGATGAAATAAGAGATGCTATAGAAATATATTTAAAAAGTGAAGATATATTTGTTTTTAAAGCCAAAGATGGCATAGAGGCTTTAGATATTATTCAGCAACAAGATATACATCTTATAATTTTAGATATTATGATGCCTAGAATGGATGGAATAAAGGCAACTTTTAAAATAAGAGAGAATAAAGATATTCCTATAATAATGCTATCTGCAAAATCTGAAGATACAGATAAAATATTAGGACTTAATGTTGGAGCAGATGATTATATAACTAAGCCTTTTAATCCATTAGAGCTTGTAGCTAGGGTAAAATCACAGCTCAGAAGATATATTAATTTTAAAGGATACGAAATTAAAAAAGAAGAAATAAGGATTGATGGACTCATATTAAATAAATCTACAAAAATGGTCACTGTAGATGAGGAAGAAATACGATTAACTCCTACAGAATATAAAATATTAGAATTGCTTATGGAGAATAAGGGAAGGGTTTTTTCTATTGATGAAATATATGAAAAAGTTTGGAAGGAACCTTTTTTTAATGCAGAAAATATTGTAGCAGTACATATTAGAAGAATTAGAGAAAAGATAGAGATTAATCCAAAGGAACCTAAATATTTAAAGGTGGTGTGGGGAATTGGATATAAAGTGGAAAAATGAATATTCTGCAGTAATATCTATAATAGCTATAATAGTTTTTATAGATAGGTTAGGTATAAAGAACTTTATAAAGATTACATTTGTTGTATTATTAATGTTATGTATTATATTAAATACATTAAATATATTAGACATAATAAAGTTAGTAGACAATAGGAAGGAAAGAAAGGTTAAATGGGAAAAGGGCGTAATTAATACAATTAGAACCACTGTTAAAGACAGCTTTATAATTAAGAGTATTATGTTTAAAACAACTTTTATTATTATGCTTACAATACTCTTCGGTATGGCTATAGTAATTGGATATTTATCGCTAGAGGATTACAATAGTTATCTTTTGTTTATTTCACTATTATATGCTTTATACTATCTATTAGTAATACCATACTATATATTAAAAAAGATAAGTAGTTTAAATAGAATAATTAAAGGTACAGATGAAATAGTTTCGGGTAATTTAAATTATACAATTGAAGAGGAAGAAAAAGGAATGCTATCAAGGCTTGCCTACAATATAAATAATATGAAACAAGGATTTAAGAATTCCCTTGAAAGTGAAATGAAAAGTGAAAGATTAAAATCTGAACTTATAACTAATGTATCTCATGACTTAAAAACTCCTTTAACTTCTATAATAAATTATGTAGATTTGCTTAAGAGAGAGAATTTATCTAAGGATGAGATAGAAGGATATATAGGGGTCTTAGATAGAAAAACTCAAAGATTAAAAATACTTATAGATGATTTATTTGAAGCTTCTAAAATTGCTAGTGGATCTGTAGAACTTAACGTTGAATTAGTGGATATAGTTTCCTTAGCTAATCAAGCTCTTGCTGAATTTGATGAAAAAATTAAAAAATCACCTTTAACATTTAAAATTAACTTGGGCAATGAAAAAATACATACATATCTAGATGGAAAAAAAACATGGAGAGTATTTGAAAACTTAATAAATAATGCTTTAAAATATTCTCAACCTAATACAAGAGTATATATAGATTTAGAAGATAAAGAACATAATATAATTTTTACTATAAAGAATGTTTCAGCCTATGAGATGGATTTTAATGTAGAAGAGATATTTGATAGATTTAAAAGAGGAGATAAATCAAGAAATACAGAAGGATCAGGGCTAGGACTAGCTATTACTAAAAGCATTGTGGAAATGCAGGGAGGCAAGCTAGAGATAGAAATAGATGGAGATCTTTTTAAAGTTATGGTAATATTTTGTAAATGAGTGATTTTCACACCTATAGTCTTTGCAATTTTAAAGATGCAAATTATGTAATATTATTTCATAAAGCAAGGGATAGAATTTTAAAAGTAAGATTCTATCCCTTAATTATAATTATTTTTTATATTGATATATATGAAATTCTAATATTACTGCCATAACAGTTTCATAATTAAAGTTTTCAGGAAGTCTATTTTTAATGAACTTATAATCACTATTCTCTAACTCACTAATTATTTTTAAAATAACGTTTTTTTCTTCATCATTATAGTATTGTTTTAAATCTAAATTAATATCTAAATCATTACCTTCCTGTATGAATTTAAGTATATATCCCATTATAGTTCCAATAGAGCATTCTAATTCATCACTAATCTCTTCTATGCTCCTACCTTCCTTAAGCATATCTATAGCAATTTCATTATTTTTTCTAGTTTCTCCATCTATAATCAATCTAGATTTTCCTTTATGAATCCAATGAGGAATTATATTAAATTCATCCAAATATTCTTTAATAACTTCTAAAAATGAATCACCGTATTTTTCAAATTTTATAGGGCCAACACCTGATATATCCAATAAATGTTCCTGGCAAAGGGGGTATCTTCCACTCATTTCTTTCAATGTATTTATAGAAAAAATTCTAGTAAAATGAATATTTTCTTTTTTAGCAATTTTATTTCTAACATCTTTTAATCTAGTGTACAAATTCATATCAGTAGCCACTTCAAATATATCTTTATTTTCCTCATTAAAGCTTGAACTAAGGTTAATATTGTTATCGCCTACATAAGTTATTATTTTGTTTAAAAACAATTCGCCATATCGTTCAAACTTTACCTTACCAATCCCAGAGATATTCATCATATCCTCTTCAGTTTTAGGATATTTACTACTCATTTCTCTTAAAGTATTATCATGAAAAATAACATAAGGGGGAACTCCTTCGGACTTTGAAATCTCTGCCCTTAATTCTCTTAAGATTTCAAAAAGGTTGTTATTAACACTTATTTTTTCAACCTTATTTATCTCTTTTAACAGCACTTTCTTCTCATTCTTTAATATTTTCATTGATTCCATATTTAATAAGAGAGTTGGATATTTACCATCCTTTAGATCTATATATCCATGGGCTATTAGTGTATTAATAAAATTACTGAGATTTTCTTTAGAGTAGTCCTTCATTATCCCATATGTAGAGAGTTCATTAAAGTTATATTGTAGAATCTTCTGTTGACTGGAACCTCTTAGCACATCTACAACAATACCAACCCCGAAACTCTGCTTCATCCTATAAATACAAGAAAGAACTTTTTGAGCATCTAGAGTTTTATCTACAACTTCTCCTTCTATTAAGCAATTACTACAATTGCTACATTCATCATAGGAAACATCCTCACCAAAATAATTCAAGATATACTTTCTTAAGCAATCATTATAATGAATAAAATCTACTATCTGCTGAAGTTTTTTATATTCATTTACTTTTCTCATAGGTGATTGAATGCTTGTTTCAATAAGATATTTTTGAGTTATTATATCTTGGGGTGAAAATAATAAAATACATTCACTGTTCTCACCATCACGGCCTGCTCTACCTATTTCTTGATAATATGATTCTATGTTTTTAGGCATATTATAATGCATTACATACCTAACATTTGATTTGTCTATTCCCATTCCAAAAGCATTAGTGGCTACTATTACTTTTGCTCTATCATAGACAAAGTTTTCTTGATTATTTTTTCGTTCTTCATTAGATAAGCCTGCATGATACTTTGAAACTTCTATATTATTATCAGCTAGCAAAGAGTAAATTTTATCTACATCTTTTCTTGTAGCAGCATAGATAATCCCTGAATCATCTTTATTTTCCTTTACATACTGGAGCAAAAACTTTGTTCTATCTGGAACTTTTAATGTAGAGATCTTTAGGTTTGGCCTATCAAATCCTGATACTAATACTTTAGGATTATTAAGCCCTAATAGATTTACTATATCAGTCTGTACTTCGTCAGTTGCTGTAGCTGTAAAAGCTGTAACCACAGGTCTTTTATTTAGGGTTTTTATAAAAGTAGATATGTATTTATAACTCCCTCTGAAATCATGACCCCATTGGGAGACACAATGAGCCTCATCTATTGCGATTTGAGATATATTTAGATTCTTCATAAGTTCACAAAAGGCTGGGGATTCAAGACGCTCGGGAGCAATGTATAATAGTTTAATTCTATCTGATGAGAGATTAAATAATATTTCTTCAATCTCTGAATTGCTCCTAGAGCTGTTAATGTAGTCACATTTGATTCCTAATTCTTTTATGCCGTCAACCTGATCTTTCATAAGGGAAATAAGAGGGGAAATTACAACTGTAATACCACTGAATATTAAAGATGGTATTTGATAACAAATAGATTTTCCTCCTCCTGTAGGCATTATTGCTACGGTGTCTCTATTTTCTAATATGCTTTTTATTACCTCTTCTTGGGGTTTTCTAAAATTCTTATATCCATAATACTCATTTAAAGCAACTAAAGCTTCGCTAAGCAATTAATTCACTCCTAACATAACATGTTAATTATATTGTAACACATTCTAATACTATCCTAATGAGATAATTTTAAACTGTTTGCAACTATTCTATTAGCTCCATTAATAGTAGTTGGTAGTATCCATTATTTATGATAAAATAATGAAAACACTTAATGTTTATGTTAATTTTATTAGAGATACATTCATTTCCTTATTTCAATAACATTTCTAATCTTTTATTTTAATCCATAAATTTTTGAAATTCTAATAAACATTATAATTTTTTAAGGAAAATATAATATTTACTTCATGATAGATTAAGGTTTGTATTCTATAATGGATAATAAGATACGTAAATGGATAATAAAATACGTAAACGAATATATTAAAAATATAAAGGAGCTTAGTATGATGACATGGATAGCAAATATATTTATTTAATTTTTACAAGAACAGGAACATGGCTCTCACAGGCAATAGGTGCTTTCTCTGAAACTAAATATGTACATGCATCAGTTAGCTTTGATAGCAGCTTTAGAAAGATGTATTCTTTTGGCAGGACTAACCCTAATAATCCTTTTTCGGGAGGATTAGTTGAAGAAAGCTTATATGGTGGAGTTTATAGAAAATTTAGGAGAAGTGAATGCTTAATATATAGAGTACCTGTTACTGAGGAACAGTACAATTCTCTTAAGAGAGAAGTAGAAATTTTTTTAACAGAAAAACATAAATATAGATATAATTTCTTAGGATTGTTTGGAGTATTACTAAACAAACCTTTTAAAAGACAAAATTATTATTTTTGTTCACAATTTGTCTCTGAAATATTAATTAGAAGTAGCATTTATGATTCTAATAAAATCCCTGAACTAATTAGAGCAGAGGACTTGCTTAAAGTTAAAAATAAGGAAATGATGTACGAAGGATTTATTAATGATTACTATAGATTTGATTGCTTGTATAGCTTAAGCTAATTATTGATTAATAAAAATTTAGGAATTATATAATAATTTTATAAAGATTTTTATTTTAAAAACATATTATTTAAAATAAAAACTACCCCGCTAAGTAAACTTTGTAACAGTTATTTACTGTAATTGCTTAACGGGGTTATCTTGATTTTAAGATTATTTGTCATGCCAATGCATCTGAGGAGTTTTTACTTTTGTAGGATAAAAAGTTTTTAACATATTTTTAATTCCTAATTTGTTTGCCTTTAAGTCTCTTAAGCTAAAAAAACTTTCACCTTTAACATTTTTATTACTTCTTGCATATTTAACTTGATTTATAATCTCATCTCTTTTACCCCATGCCTGACCGTAAGATTTTACATCTCCTAGTTTATAGGCAGCATGTCCAATATATAAGTGAACATTTTTATCTTCAACTTGCTTTGACCACCAATCAACTAGTGTAGCATAAGGAGAGTGCTTATTTTGAAATTCCCAATATATTTGAGGAACAATATAATCAATCCATTCTTCGTCAATCCATTTTTTTGAATCTGTATATATAGCGTCGTAGCTACTTAATCCAGTAGTAGGTGATCCTCCAAAAGAAGTTCCATTTCTCCATATACCAAAAGGGCTAATTCCAAACTTTACATGAGGCTTTATTTCTTTTATTCTATTGTTGAGTTCTTTTATAAATTTATTTACATTATCTCTTCTCCAATCAGCTATCGAAGAGTATTCTTTACCGTACTGCGCATATGTATGACTATCCTGAAAAACAATTCCTTTTTCAGGATAAGGATAAAAATAATCATCTATGTGAACACCGTCAATATCATAGTTTTTAACAACCTCTAGTATAGTATTTATTGCATAATTTCGAGCTTGTGGAACACCTATATCTAACCAGTGATAGTTTCCATATTTAATTATCCAATTAGGATTATTTTTTAATGGACTACCTTTAGGCAGACTATTTATATAGTTCTGCTTATTAAAGTATTTAGCATTACTATCGATTCTAAAAGGATTAAACCAAGCATGAAATTCTAAATTTCTACGATGAGCTTCATCTAAGGCAAATTTTAACGGATCATATCCAGGATTTTTTCCTAAGGTTCCTGTTAAATATTTTGACCATGGGGCATAAGAAGATGGAAATAAGGCATCTCCCATTCCCCTAACTTGAAAGAATACAGTATTCATATTATTTTCTTGAATAAATTTCATATTTTCCACTAAAGTTGATTTTTGTGCCTTTATATTTTTATAATGTTTATTTGAAGGCCAATCTATATTGTGAACAGTTGTCATCCAAACAGCTCGTACCTCAGCATCAGTAGATTCCTCCATTCCGTGAACTATAGATTTCCTTGGAAATATAGTAATAAAAACCACAAATACAATAAATAGTGATATTTTAGTAATTAATCTTTTTTTCAAATCTATTTCTCCAATCTTATTTGTTATAAATAATTATCGATTTTCTTATGAAATTATTTAATGGTTTTGCTCGTTTATATTGTTTTTCTTATTCCTAGTCATATTTGACGATAAGACCTAATAGTTTCGAGAGGGAAACTGCTTGCATTGGAGACACCATAGCACCAGATAAATCTTCTATCCTTACACCAATTCCTTCTATTTCACAACTACTTAAATCAATACCATTTAAGCTTGTTCCTGATAATTCTGCTTGTTGCAAATTAGAATGAGAAAATTCAACTTCAGAAAAACGAGATTGTTGGAAATCTATGCTATGTAATAAAGAATTTTTAAAGCTTACTCTTTTACAGTGAGAAAATCTAAAAAATGCATAGCGACCATTGCAATTATCAAAGGTAACGTTGTGAAGAGTGGATTCACTTAAATTTATACCCATAATTTTGCAGTTTATCATCTCAACTCTATGTAGGATTGCACCGCTCAGATCAGCATTAGACAGGTCGCAGTTTTCAAATTTAACATCTGTCAAATCAAAAAACTTAAATGATACTTCTTTGAATATGACATTCTTAAATACAATTTGTTTTAAGATTACACGTTCTGCAGCTTCATTTTCAATGGAACAGTTGGGAATAATCCCCATAGAGATAAAGTCCTCATCTTGTATATTAACAAAAGGTTCTAGTATATCTAATATCTCTGGTATTTGGGGTGGTAAGATTTTATTACGTTTTTTATTACTCATAAAATTCCTCCTGTTTCATTTAAGTTAGTGAAATGATTTTTCCACAGTTTAGTAATATTGTATCATTTAGCATTTATTTAATCAAAAAATTATCTAATAATGCATAAAGAATATTTAAGAAGGGTTTTATTGCTTTTGAAGAATGTTATTAAGCAAGGTATTAGGAAGGGGAGTGTGATTTACTTGTAGAGAATAATTTCTTATCGTATAATATAGTAAATAATGTAAAAATTTTCTTATGACAAAGTATATAGACTCAATTATCATTGTCATCCAAAGGGGGATAAATTTGAAAAACAGGGTTATTGATTGTGTGCTGGATGTTTGTCCTATTCCTTTAATAAAAGCAAAGCTTAACTACAAAAAATTAACTTCGGGAGAGAGTGTTACTATAGTCACAGATCATAGTTGCTCCTGCCAAAATATAAAAGATGCCTTTAGTAAAATGAAGGCATCTATAAGCATAGAAGAGGAGATGGGCATTTGGTATATTACTATAACAAAGGAATAATACTAGCTATAAAGCTTTTAGATCAAAAGAATTAAAAAACCTTTTGTATAATCAACAAAAGGTCTCTCTTCCATATCTTTTAATATAGTTTATGAAATCTTTTATGTAGACATTTGAAGCAATATGCTTATTATATATCATACTTATCTTGCAGTCAGATATTTGCTCAATTATACTAGCCTTTTTCAAAACTTTTGAATGAATCTCTTTTTTCACAGAGGTATAAGGAACTATGGAAACTCCATAGTCTGCCATAACAGAAACCTTTATCGCTTCAATAGAATCTAGCTCCATTTCAACATTTAAATTTTTAATGTTTTTCATAGATATCAGTGCATTAATTATCTCTCTAGTGCTCGTCCCTTCTGGTGGAAGTATTAAGGGAAGTTCACATATCTCCTCTATACTAATATTAGTTTTATCTATATTTCTTTTATTAGAGTAGATAAATACTAATTCATTACTACATATTTCACAACATTCCATGCCTTTTATATTTGTTTCTCCATTAATAAAACCAATATCGCAACTTAAATCTAATACATTATCGATAACCTTTTTGCTCTCCTCAATTCTAAGATTAAATTTAAGATTATGCCTATCTTTTTTATAAAGATGCAATGTACAGGGTAAAAGATATTGGCCAACTGTACTACAGGAACAAATTTTTATATTTTGCATATTAGACTTCTTTAGTTGTTCTAATTCCTTTATCATGTTTTCATATATATTTATTATAGTTTCTGCATAGCTTTCAACGATTTCACCTTCCTCGGTTAAGAGAAGGCCTTTATTGCTTCTTATCATTAATTGAGAGTCTAGCGTTTTCTCTAAAGATTGTATTTGCTGACTTAAGGCAGATTGTGTCATGTGAAGACTTGATGCAGCTTTTGATATGCTATTTTGTTTTAATGTTTCTAAAAATGATATTAAATAATTTATATTCATAACTTCTCCTCTTTTAGATTGTTAATGTTTTAATTATTCAAAGACTATTATATCATATAATTATACCAATATTTTCAGAAAATTAAAATATTGGTATAATAAACTCTAATCTTATATCAGAAAAACTAATGATTTTCTTTAGAGTTCACATAGTAAAATTATAGTGTAAGGATTTTATCCAGCAAGTTAGTTAATTAACAAACAATTAAGGGGGTGAAAAAATGTCTGAAGTTAAAACTTCCGTTTCAAGAAGACCTAAAAAGAAAAAGATTAATCAAATACCATTTGGTGTAGCTTTATTTATCGCAATTATTGGAGTAGGTTTTTTCATGGGAAATAACAATCCAAGAGCATCTCTTATGTGGATATTTGGTGTAGCAGCAGGATTTACGCTTCAAAGGTCTAGATTTTGCTTTACTGCGTCCTTAAGAGATCCAGTACTCACAGGAGGGACATCCCTTACTAAGGCGGTTATTATTACTATAGCTACTGCTAGTGTAGGATTTATATCTATTCAATATGGGGCTTATGTTAAAGGAAATCCTATACCAGGGAATATATCACCAGTGGGAGTGCACATAGCTATTGGAGCTATAATGTTTGGTATAGGTGCAGTAATAGCTGGAGGATGTGCTTCTGGAACTTTGATGAGAGTCGGGGAAGGCTTTTTAATGCAAATGCTTGCCTTTATATTCTTTATTATAGGTTCCTTATGGGGAGCAAAGGATTTCGGTTGGTGGGCAGAAAAGTTTATGCCTGAAAAGGGGGTATTCCTGCCTGATGTATTAGGGTGGGCACCTGCGGTAGCTTTTCAGTGTATAGCATTATTAGGATTATACATTTTAGCTGAGTGGTTTGGTAATAAAAAATCTCAAGAAAATTAATTTATTTATTAAATATTTTTAAGGAGGAATTTGTTATGTCAGAAAAAAGATTAGATTGTTTAGGAGAGGCTTGTCCAGTACCTCTAATTAAAACTCAAAAGAAGATGGAAACTATGAAGGTAGGAGAAGCGTTAATAGTTGATATAGATCATAGTTGTGCAATGAAAAACATACCAGAATGGGCTAGAAAAGAAGGTCATAATGTAGAAATTGAAGAAGTAGATGATGGTCAATGGGAAATATTTATTGAAAAAACTAAGTAATTCCTAGAAGTTTCAATAGGAGGATATAAAATGGAAATTAAAAATAATCCATACTATAAAAAGCTTCTTAAAGATCCTTGGACTTATGTAACTGGAGGAGTAATACTAGGACTGCTTAACATAGGTATGTTTGCAGCTACAGGAAAAGCTTGGGGAGTTACTACTCCTTTATCTTACTGGGGAGCATGGATTTATAAATTCTTTGGTGGACATCCTGAAAATTGGTATTACTTTCAACAAAAGTCTCATGCCGCAGCATTAAGTGGTGGATTTATAAATGATATGCATTCTCTATCTAATGTAGGCATAATTGTGGGAGCTTTTTTAGCAACCTTATTAGCGTCTCAATTTAAGATTAAAAAAATTAAATCTATGAAGCAAGTAATAGCAGCTATCCTTGGAGGACTACTTATGGGATATGGTGCAAGAATATCCTTTGGCTGTAACATAGGAGCTTTATTTAGTGGAATAGCTTCCATGTCTCTACATGGCTGGATGTATTGGATATTCATATTTATAGGTGCTTGGATTGGAAGTAAGCTTTTAGTTAAATATTTTATGTAATGATATTGTTCATATTTCGTAAATCAAGGTGGCCTTCAATAGAGCCACCTTATGATTTAGGTTGAGAATAAAAAATAAGTATAAATTAGAACCTTTTTTAATTTTTAAAGAAGGTGAAAGGTAGGGAGAACTATGGAAAAAAAGCATGAATATTATGACGTAGTTATAATAGGAGGAGGTGCCGCTGGGTTAACCTCCGCTATATATTGTGGTAGAGCACAGCTTAAAACCTTATTAATTGAAAAATCTCTTGTGGGTGGACTTGCTACCTATACCAGTGAAATAGCTAATTATCCTGGTTTCCCAGAGGATATTTCAGGTACAGAACTTATGGGTTTATTCCATAAACAAGCTAAAAAATTCGGAGTAAATTTTAAGCTTACAGACGTTAGAAGTGTTAATTTAGAAGGAAAAGACAAGTTAGTGGAAACCTTTAGGACAGTATACCATGCTAAAACCGTAGTTATATCTACCGGTGGTAAGCCAAGACTTACAAAAGCATTAAATGAAGAAAATTTCCTATATGATAAGGGTATTTCCTTCTGTGCTACTTGTGATGCTGCATATTATACTGGGAAAACTGTTATGATTATAGGTAGTGGAGATGCAGCAATTGAAGAAGGCATGTTTTTAACAAAATTTGCAGACAAGGTAATAGTATCAGTTATTCATGATGAAGGAATTATGGATGCCAATAAGATAGCTCAAGCACAGGCTCTAAAAAATCCTAAGATGGAATTTATATGGAATACAATGGTGCATTCTTTTGAGGGAGAAGAGAGATTAAATAAGGTAGTACTTAAAAATGTTAAGACTGGAGAACTTATAGACACAAGGGTAGATGGATGCTTTTTATTTATCGGATATTTGCCTAATACAGAAATATTCAAGGGACAAATTGACTTAACCCCTCAAGGTTTTATTAAGACCAATGAAAATATGGAAACTAATGTAGAGGGAGTATTTGCAACGGGAGATGTAAGAGATAAGTTTTTAAAACAAGTATCTACAGCTGTTGGCGACGGAGCTATAGCAGGAGTTGGTGTGGAAAAATATATTGCAGAGTCAGAGATATTTGAAGAAGAAATAATGCAAAAGAATAAATTAGGACTAATTTACCTATGGTCTCCTATTGATGAGGAAAGTAGAGAGTTATTGAAGATTATTGAAGAAGTGGAGTCAGAAATGGCAGCTACCCTTCAAGTGAATAAGATAGACGTATACAAAAATTCAAGCTTAGCTTCTAGGTTGGGAAATGTAGAAGCACCGGGCTTAATCTTCACAAAAGAAGGAGAAGTAGTCTTAAGAGAGAAAAACATAACAAAGGAGAATATCGTTAGGATATTAAGTGAACTATCAAAAAAATAAAGAGGTTTGTCCAGTAACTCCTTATAAAATGGCAATATCCATTTCGGGTATTGCCATATGTTTTATTATATATTAATAGATCTTAAGAAGGTGTAAACTATTTATGATGCGGTCCTCGTAGCGCTTCTAAGTGAGGCCTTTCTTTTAATTGTAAATATTATAACTGCTATAGAAATTATTAATATGGCGGTAGTTATAATCCCTGCCTCTAGTCCATATATTCCACCATTAATTAAGCTTTTAGATTCATTGCCAGTAAAAATCAAAATTGATGTGTTTACTTTTCTACCACTAACACTAATTCCACAGAATACTTCTAATATATAATTCCATGAACTATGTATAGCACCTATGATCCATATATTCATTTCTTTTACCATAAATAAAGAAACAAATATAGAAAATAACATTGTATTAACAAAACCAATTGTCCCAAATTGAACACCACTTGCAAACAATTGTGGTAAATGTGGAAATGTAAAAACTAATGAACTAATGAGAACTGCCCAAAACATTGATGTTTTTTTAGAAAGCGAGGTCATTAGATAACCTCTGCACATTACTTCTTCAGCCATACCTTGAATAATATAACCAAATAAAAATAAAATTACTGATAATAAATTTATATCATTATTTATACCACTAAAAGTTAAAGCTCTAGCAGAAATTGGAATAAGTAGTACTGGTAATATAAGAATAATACCTATTATAGCCCCTTTTAAATAGCTGATAATAAAGCCTTTTTTAATGAAGCCCATTGATTGCATAGATCTCTTTTCAATAAATTTGCAGTATATAATAGTGCCAATAATGAAGAATATAAATCCCAAAAGCCGCATAGTTGGTACTAAAATATTATCTGGCATAACATCACTAAAAATATTAATACCAATACATTTAAAAACTATAATTATGAATATCTCTGCAATAATTCCCGATACCATGTAAATCCCTATAAACCCCAGTATGGATTTTATGATACCTACCATTGAATTTTTGTTTTTCATAAATGACGACTTAATTTGTGATATACTCATCTTTTTTCTCCTTACTATTTATTGTAGTAAGATGAATCTTGATTATGTGGGAAATCCATTTGAAATAAAATATATTATCATAATTATAGCGTCAATCAAAAATATCATACCAAAAATTTTGGTAAGTAAAAGAATAATTTCATATGCACCTTTTTTCGGTGTATGCAATTTAGCTTCAGATATATCTGAAACTTTGGAGATAACCTCTGAAGAGCATGTACCTTTTACTAACCCATCTAGTGATATATTAAAGAATTCGCTTATTAATATTAATTTATCCATTTCAGGAGTTGTTTCACCTAATTCCCACTTTGATATTGTTTGTCTTGATACATTTAACTGACTGCCTAATTCATCTTGAGACAATCCTTTTTCTTTTCTCAAAGACAATAGCTTTTTATTAAAATTCATCTCATTCCCTCCGTTTTATTGTACTATTTAACAACTGCTACCTCTACCAACTACCATTGGAAATCTGTCAACCAAGCTTAACATTATCGCAATTAAATAATATATTGCTTATGATAGGATTCTACGCATAATAACTTTAATATAATATAGGTTCCAATCTATATTCGTATGATGTTAGAACATCTTTTAATATTTGGAGCCCTTTTTTTAGCTCATCTGAACTTCTAGGAGCACTTACAGATATTCGAATAGCATTATGATGAGCATCAGCACCTATTGAAAATCTTTTTGACGAAAAAACTTGAATTCCTGATTCCAGACAAAGACGTTCGATAGCAGTATCACTCCACTCGTTTGGGAGGATCAAATATCTAAATAATGATGTATTAGAAGGTAATACGTTATATTCATTTAATATAGTATCCAGTAGTTCATTTCTTTCTTTAAGTATTTTCAATTTTGCATCTACAATTTCATTATACTTTGATGTGGTCTGTAAAAGTGATACTAATTCAGATGTAAAAGGTGAAGGCATCCAAGTTAAGTTGTGTAGGCAGTGTTGCAATTGCTTTGTATGATTTGGAGATGATACGATATATGAAATTCTGAAGGTGGGGTTTAATGCTTTTGATGTTCCGTGAATATAAATACTATTATTTGGGATTAATGAACTCATTGGTTTTAGCTTTTTTTCTAGAGAAAAACTAAAAGTTCCATCCTCAATTAGTAATAAATTATATTTGGTAATTATTTCACCTATTATTCGTCTTTTTTCTTCACTTAATGTTATAGATGTTGGATTATGACAATCGGGAATCAAATAAACCCCTTTTGCATTTTCTCTTTTACAGGTTTTCTTTAATTCTTCAATGTCAATTCCAAAGTGATCTCCTTTAACAGGAATCAATATAATACCTAAAAGCTTTGCCAGACTTTTTAACCCTGTATATGTAAATTCATCTACTATAATTCGATCCCCTTTATTGAACAAACTTATTAGTATTACCGCCAGAGCATTTTGTGACCCAGAAGTGATGATGATATCATCAGGAGTACTATTAATCTTATATTGTTCTAGCCATTTTGAAGCGATATATCGATGTTTAATATGTCCTTCTGGTGATGAATATTTAAGGGTAATATCATAATCAAAAGAATTAAAAATCTCACTTATATTAGTTTCAATCAATTTATTAACTTCATATAGAGGGAGGGCCATACCCATTTCAATAATATTGTTATCTTTATAATCAGATAATAAATTTACAGGTACACCCGCCGTACTACTCACAAAGGTTCCTTTACCAATTACACCTTTTATTAATCCTCTCTCTTGGCAAAGTTTATAGGCTCTAGTTACTGTACTATGATTAATACCTAAATAGTTAGCAATAATACGTTGAGGAGGAAGCTTAAAACCGCTCTTCAATTTTCCATCTTTAATGTCTTTTTCAATGCTTTGGGCTATTAATATATAGATGGGCTTATCTGGTTCTTCTAACCTAGGAACCCATGTAATTTCATTACCATAATAATTGATCATACATTTACCCCCATATTGTATTCCATACAATTGCGTGATTGTATTAATTATATTGTAATTATATACTAAAATTGTAACAAAATGAAGGGGGATAATATGATGAGTACATGCTATAAAAGTGCGATACTTGAAAAGATTAGAAATCATGATTTTGCAGAAGATTTAAATTTAGCCCATGAAATGGCAGTTGACTATGCTAACAAAGTTGATGATATGAGGGTCTATCCAGATCAAGAAGCAATTGATAATCTAAAAGCCTTCGATGAAGAATTAAATGACCAACCTCAAAGTACTATAAACATTTTAAATCAACTTAATACTTATGGATCTCCAGCAACTGTTGCGCAAACTGGTAGAAGATATTTTGGATTTGTTAACGGAGGAATTCTTCCAGCGGCATTATCAACTAAATGGCTCACCGATACTTGGGATCAAAATCCGGCAATGTATGTACTTTCTCCAGTGACATCTAAGATAGAAGAGGTTACAGAAAAATGGCTAAAAGATCTATTAGGACTTCCAAATGAAACAGTTGCTGGTTTTGTAAGTGGAAGTTCCACTGCAACAATAATAGGATTAACTACTGGCAGAAATTTTTTATTAAAGAATTTAGGTTATGATGCTATAAAAAATGGATTAATTGACGCTCCTAAGATTAAAATTGTTATAGGGGAAGGAGCTCATTCTACAGTTTATAAAGCGCTTTCAATCATTGGGCTTGGAAATGATACACTTATTAAGGTGCCTGCTGATGAACAACAGAGAATAAGAGTTGATAAGATGCCAGAATTAGATAATAAAACCTTACTAATTTTACAGGCTGGCAATGTTAATTCAGGTGCATTTGATAATTTTAGCGCAATTTGTAAGAAGGCAAATGAAGCAGGTGCTTGGGTTCACATAGATGGAGCCTTTGGACTTTGGGCAGCTGCCAATGAAAAGTTTAACCATATTACTAAAGATGTTCAATTAGCGGATTCATGGTCAGTTGATGCTCATAAAACATTAAGTGCACCATATGATAATGGCATTATTCTATGCAAACACAAAGAAATGCTTATCAATTCTATGCATATGACAGGATCCTATATAATATTCAGTGATAATAGAGATGGCATGCTATATACAGCAGAAATGTCTAGAAGAGCAAGAGCAATTGATCTATGGGCAACGTTAAAAGGATTAGGTAAAAATGGAGTTTCTGAACTAGTTTGGGAACTTCATCAGAAGGCAACTTATTTCGCTGAATTGCTTCAAGAGGGTGGACTAGATATAATAAATGAAGTTGTCTTCAATCAAGTATTAGTAAGATTTAAATCAGATGAAGAAACCGAATTGCTAATAAAAGCTGTTCAGGAATCTGGAGTTTGCTGGCTTGGTGGAGCAAAAGCTAATGGTAAGTCAGTAATGAGAATTAGTGTAAGTTCTTATAAGACAACCTATGAGGATATCGAAATTTCAGCAAAAGAAATATTAAGACTTGTAAACAAAATTGGATAAGTCACATTTAGCTAAATATGTTATGTATTTTTTAATTTTAAGGAAATTATAGAGCTTCAACTTTTTTTATTTGGGTTATGATGGGACGTAAGAGCCTTATCATAACCCGAATAAGTTTAATAATATCAAGGTTAAGGATTAGTTTACATTTTTGAATATTTTAAAATTGTAACACCACTATCTACCGCATACTCTTTTAGATGTAGTTTTATTGTAGGATTATTTTCTAAAAATAAAGATCTTCCTTTTCCTAATATCGTAGGAATTATTCCAATTATATATTCATCAATAATATCAGCCTTAATAAAGTTATTTACAAGTCCTCCGCCACCAAATAGAAATATATCCTTGCCATCCTTCTCTTGTTCTTTTTGGATTACCTTACATATATCTCCGCTAATAAATTGGAGATTGTCGTGATTTTGAATTTTTTGTGATGTTGCTACATATACCTTTTTATTTTTAAAATCATTATGCATATTTTGCGCATAACAATTTTTACCCATAACTACTACATCTATTCCTTCTAGAAATTTATCAAAATCGAATTTGTTTTTAGTATTTAATGTGTCGTCTCCATCTCCAACTATCCAATCAAAGCCACCATCTTCTGATGCTATATATCCATCAAGACTTATTGCTAAATTTAAAATTATCTTTCTTTTCATATTAAATTCCTCCTTATTATCTAAAATATTATTTTAGTCTTAGCATAAGTTATAATTATTATTGTTTGATACTTAATTAATTATAGTCTATAATAGTTGACATCTTATGTCATATAATAGGAGGAAAGTTATGAGGGCAGACAGATTAATTTCTATAATAATGTTGTTACAAATACATAAAAAATTAACTGCTTCTGAACTATCAAAAAAACTTGAGGTTTCTGCAAGAACTATTTACAGAGATATTGATACCCTTAGTGGCATTGGAGTACCCGTAGTTGCTGATAAAGGTATAAATGGTGGGGTAAGGCTTCTAGGAGACTATAAAACTTCCATTACAGGAATAAATAAAAATGAACTTTTCTCTTTATTCATTCCTACTGGTGATAAAATTTTAGAGGATTTAGGCGTTGAAAATCTTAAGAATTCTACAATACTTAAAATTTTAGGAAACTCTTCACCTAATCAAGTAAAAGAATTTGAAAACATTCAAAATTATATCTATATAGATATGTATACTTGGAATGAGACTAATACTAGTGTAAATACAGAAATTCTTTCTGTATTGCAAAATGCTATATGGAACTCAAAATTATTAAAGATATTATATAGAAAAATAAATGAAATAAAAGAAGTAGTGTTAAATCCACTTGGTTTAGTTTGCAAACGAGGGATTTGGTATTTAGTTGCAGTAAATAATGAAATTATTAAAGCATATAAAGTAACTTCTATTGAATCTGCTTTATTAATGGATGATACGTTTATTAGACCGTATGATTTCAACTTAAAAAGTTACTGGAGAAATTCTACTAGTAATTTTAAAAGTTTAATTCCTAAACATACTTTTACATTTAAAGTTAGCCCCTATATCTTAAATCATATAAAGGAAAGACAATTCATAACTATAAGTGAAACTACAGTTAAAGAAAATGAAATTTATCTTAATATAGAATTCGATGCTATATGGCAAGGTATAGAATTTGCTTTTGGATACGGTAAGGACATTGAAATTATTGAACCTATTGACGCTATCTCTGAAATTAAGAAAAAAGCATTGGAAGTGATTGATTTATATTAAAAATATTCTATAAATAAGCCATTATAAAAAATACATATTAACTTAGTATAGATTTCTTATAATGGCTTAGTATATACTTGAAATTTTAATATAACTCATAAGGAGTTATTATCTCCCATGAAAATTAAGTGAAAATCCATGTTATTTATGATAAGGTTCACCTTTCATAATTCTATATGCTCTATATATTTGCTCTAATAGCATTACTTTAAATAGTTGATGTGGGAAGGTCATTTTTGAAAAGCAAAGCTTGTAGTTTGCTCTATTTAAAACTTGAGAGGATAGTCCTAAAGAGCCACCTATAACAAAAGTCAGGTTGCTTTCGCCTTTAACTCCAAGTTCATTTATGAAGTTGGAAAAAGATATGGAAGTAAGTTCTTTTCCATTCAAATCTAAAGCTATTACGAACATATTGTCCTTTATATTTTTTAATATTAGATCGCCTTCTTTTTCCTTTATTTGAAGTTCTTCTTTTTCAGAAGCATTATCTGGAGTTTTTTCATCAGGAAGTTCTATCATATCTAATTTACAGTACCTACCTAGTCGTTTTGAGTATTCTCCTATGGCATCTTTTAAATATTTTTCCTTAATTTTGCCCACAGAGATAATAGTTATATTCATAATTTATCACCTAATTTTTATAAAATTAATTTAAAAAGGGCTGCATAAATGTCAGCCCAATATATTATTTACTTATAATATTTAATTATTATTTATTTCCACAACATTTTTTGTATTTTTTACCGCTGCCACAAGAGCAAGGGTCATTTCTTCCTATTTTGTTAGTGTTTACTATAGTTTTTGTGTCTTTCCACTGATTACGTATTTCCTTTCTTTTTTCTATAGAAAAGATGGCTTCCCATTGTGGAAGTTCATATAAATAATCAGCCTTTGCATCTAACATATTAAAATATAATTTCTCAAAGTCAATGTTTAAATTAACTTCTGAGTTTTCATCCATTACATCTAGGTCTAATGAGTTTTTAAGGCTATCATTTATTCCATCAAGAAAACCCATGAAGAAAATTGCAGGAGTATTATACTTGTCAGCTAATTCTTTTAAAACTCCAACAACTTGGCCATTATGTTCAGCTAAAATTTGAGTATAAATGCTTTTTTCAATAGCTCCATATTCTTTCCAAAAAGCTGCTTCTCCTTTTGTTCTGACATAATCTACAACCATATCTGTCCATTGCTTATATAAACTCATATACACTTCTCCTTTAGTAAAAGTTTTTAATTTACAATATTATAATAAAAAATTATTTTAAATTCAATAAATAATTTTCTATTTTAGTTTTTATTTTAGCTTTGCATTATCCATATCAGCTCTTCCAAGAGGATTAGATAAGTTATAATTTCCACCTAAGGTGTCTATATCCTCGTTCTCTACTAAAAATTTTACTTTTTCTATAGAGGGTATTGTAGTTAATGACCAAATAATACTTCTTAAAGACGCCTCTTCTTTGGTCAATGACATATTAGTAATAGCTTCTTTGCTTAAATTAACATAAGCTATTTGATCGTTTATAGAAAAAGATATTAATCTAGTTTCCTTTGGTAAAATTGGTTTTAGTTTACTATTAACGGTTGGACCTTTAATAAGTTCAAACATAATAACTTCACCAAGGAGCTCATCATTTTTTATTAGTCTTTCCTCCACGGCTATTTCTGGTTTTTTATTATTTTTTGACGCATCAAAATATAGATGCAGTTCTACTGTATCGTCTTTATCATTAGTAAGGTTTAGTTTTTCGATTTTCTCCTTATTTTGTGTACTAAGCTTATCCTTTTTTTCACAGGAGATTAATGCAGTTGACGAAACAACTAAAGTAGAACATAGAATAATACTGATAATACCCTTCATACTATTCACCTTTCTTTAAAATTCGATATAGTCACTAGGCATATCTCTTTTAGCCATGAAAATTTTTATATCTTTATCTAATACTACATCATTTTCTAAGAGTATGTTTATTACAGTTTGATATGCTAATTCTGGATAATTGTTGGTTTTACTTAAATGCCCTAACATTACTTTTTTTTCTTTACTTCCTAATATTTTAAGTAGGGCTTTTCCACAATCTTCGTTGGATAAATGGCCTATACTGCTTAAAATTCTCCTTTTTAAGGGATAAGGGTATGGACCAAATTTTAACATTTCTACATCATGATTGCTTTCTAACAATATTGCATCAGCATCTTTTAAAATATTTTCTACTTCTGATGAAAAATGACCTAAATCTGTGGCTAAACAAAATTTCTTACCTTTATGATGTACGGCATACCCCTGTGGATAGGCCGCATCATGAGGTATTTTATAACTCATTATTTCCATATCTTTAATTGTAATACTATTACTATCAATGAATTTAATATTATCTTCTTTAATTTTTCCTATATTGCACATCATTGCTTCCCAAGTATGGGGATGGGTGTATATAGGAATATCATATTTTCTTGAAAGAACTCCAACCCCTTTAGTATGGTCAGAATGTTCATGCGTGACTAAGATAGCATCTATTTCTTGGGGGGACTCCCCTATTGAGCATAGAGCCTTTTCTATGCTTTTTCCTGGAAGTCCAGCATCTATTAGTATTTTGCCTTTTTCAGAAGACACAAAAATACTATTTCCACTGCTTCCACTATATAATGAACAAAAATGCATAATATTCTCCACCTTATTTAACAGTAACTCTTTTTATATCAGCACCTAAGGCATTAAATTTATTTTCGATATGTGGATATCCTCTATCTATATGATCGATATCTAATACCTCAGTAGTTCCTTCTGCAATTAAACCTGCTATTATCATAGCAGCTCCTGCCCTTAAATCTGTAGCTTTAACTGTAGCGCCAGTAAGTCTATCTACACCGTCAATAATTGCAGTTCTACCTTCCACCTTAATATTAGCACCCATTTTTTCTAATTCATCTACATGTTTAAATCTACTTTCCCATATGCTCTCATTAATGAGACTTCTGCCTTCAGATATACATAGAAGAGTACTCATTGGTTGTTGAACATCTGTTGGGAAGCCAGGATAAGGTAAGGTTTTTACGTTTACAGCTTTTAAATTTTTATTGGATTTAACGGTAACGGAATCACCATTTTCCAATATTTCTACGCCCATTTCTTCGAGTTTTGCAGTAATGGATTCTAAATGTTTTGGTATGACATTGTTTATTGTGACTTTACCACCACAGGCAGCAGTGGCAATCATATATGTGCCTGCTTCAATTTGATCTGGAATTACACTGTAGGAACATCCTTTTAATTCCTTCACACCTGTTATTCTTATTATATCGGTACCTGCACCTTTTATGTTAGCACCCATCGAATTTAAGAAATTAGCCACATCTACCACATGAGGTTCTTTTGCAGCATTTTCTAAAACAGTAGTGCCTTCAGCTAAAGTAGCAGCTAGCATAACATTAATTGTAGCACCGACACTTACTACGTCGAAAAAAATATTTGTACCTATGAGCCTTTCTGCTTCAACATAAACTGAGCCGTGTTCAATAGCAACCTTAGCTCCTAAAGCTTCAAATCCTTTAATATGTTGATCTATTGGTCTTACACCTATAGAACAACCACCGGGCATTTCAACTCTAGCTTTTTTAAATCTTCCTAATAATGCACCTATTAAATAGTAAGATGCTCTCATTTTCCTAACATCTTCTGTATTAGCATTATAGCTATGTAAACATGAACTATCAATAGTTGCAGAGTTATTAGAAATCTTAACTTTGCAACCAAGGTTTTCTATTATTCTTTCTATACAATGAACATCATCAATATCTGGAATATTATCTATAATACAAAGTCCTGAAACGGCCATTATCGCTGCTGGAAGTATTGCCACAGCAGCGTTCTTCGCTCCACTAATATCTATTTTACCATTTAGGGGTTTACCACCATTTATAACTAATTTTTCCATTCCCCGCATCCATCCTTATCTATAAATTTATTAATCTATCTATATATTGAACTTACATGCGTAAACTTATACTCATTTTACTACAAAGTATATTATATCATAATTCCATATTATTTTAACACTAAAATTAAAAATGTGAATAGCTAAAAGAGAAATATATCAAAAAGTCCAAAGGTAATTTTATCCTTTGGACTTTTTGATATATTTTTAATTTTAATCTTTTTTAAAGCTAGAACAATCGGTGCATTTAATAGTGGTTGCTACAGGTTCATGTTTTGAAACTTTAATTTGATCTAAAGTACAATAATCATCTTCTTTATAATGAAATTTGCACTCATTAACTGTACATGCTATACTATTATTATGTTTCATATTTAAAGTCCCTCCCATAGAATGTTAGTTTAATCAAACTATTATTATTATTTCTTTGTGTAATTTAATTATGCATATAATAATATGCTTTAATATGAAAATAAAATATGTTATTGAAATTGGGGGATAAAAATGAAGTATTATTTAGTAGCTTTATTTGACGAAGAGTCTTATAAATACATGGAAGGGATTCAAAGAAGTATATGTAGAAAGTATAAATTATATAAAAATATGCCTATGCTACATATAACATTAGAGATTATAGATGATCCCGATATAGAGGAATTAAGTAGAATAGTAAATAACATAATAAGTCCATACAAAAAATTTAAGGTAATGATAGATGGAGCAATATGCTTTGATCCACCATATAAATCTGTAAACCTTAAATTACAAAATAAAGGATACATATCAAGATTAGCCAGGAAAATTAACGATACTTTAAAGTTAAGTAATTTTAAAGTAAGAGATAATATAGATAACTGGGATTTACATATATCTTTAGCAAATACAAATTATGCTCAAAGAGAGTGGAATAGTAGAGAGTATTTAAATGCATGCGAAATGACAAAGGGGAAAAATGTAAAGAGAACAGCTACTATAGAAAGAATAGAATTATGGAAGCCTATTAATAATAGAAAAGAGATGGTAGTAAAGTCATTTCCTTTAAGAGAATTTTAATAGATGAATTTATATTATAAGTTTAAATAAATAGATAATTAAAATTAAGACCCTAGGTATATAGAACTAATATACCTAGGGTTGAGTTTATATATCTAATATATTCTTTTTGTAACAAGCATAGCACTTTCTTAGGTTAGTCATTTCTGAATCAAGTTCCTTTTGTAAATTTGAAAGCTCTTCATAATTATTATTATCTGCAGCTTCTCTAATTTTCGAAAATAAACTTTTATGATTATGAGTATCTTTCATTATATATTGTCTCAATTCGTTAATTTTCATCCAGTTGGACATATCTAAGTCAGAGGCAGTGTCTTTGGAATGTAGCATTTTACAACTTCTAATCTCTTCGGTATAGTTGTTTATAAGTCTATGAGAAATTTCAGTGATCCATCTATTTATAGCGGTCAATTTAAAACTATTTATTATTTTATCACTGAATATATCTCCAGCTTGGAGCGCCTTTAATTTTTCAGGATACTTACTAAAAGCGGTTAAATTTTCATACACAGTTGCAGGAGCCTTTCCAAAATATCTCTCTCTTTCTTCTACTGTAAAATATTCAAATACATCTTCTTCGGATCTATATGCTCTTTCTTTTTCTAAATAGGAAACTTCTTCATCAGGATTTTTAGATAATTCAATTAATAAATCATCTTGGGATCTATTGTTTTCTATAGCGTATTTTATTCCATCTAGCATAGTTAAATAAAGGGTTGCTATAGCCAAATAAGTATTTGTATGAGGATTTGGAGATCTTAATTCAAATCTTGTAGCCAGAGAGTTTTGTAAATCTCTAACTACACCTACAAGTACAGTTCTATTTCTAGAAGGAAGTTCGACTGAATGACCAATAGAAGTAACTATACAAATAGGAGCCTCAAACCCAGGTTTTAATCTTCTTAAGGAGTCATTTGTGGAAGATATAAAAGGATTAATTACTTCATAATTTTTCAATATCCCCATAAGTGCAGAATATCCAATGCTGCTCAAAAAGTGTTTTTCATCCGTTGAAAATAAATTAAGTTTTTTTCCATTCTTCAATTTAAGGGCAATGCCGATATGAACATGTTTACCGCTACCTGCTACCTCATCTACAGGTTTAGCTAGAAAAGTAACATCAAGACCATTTCTTCTAAAGGTTTCTTTTATCATAGTTCTTGCGAGAAGTTCATTATCAGCACATTGAAGTGGATTTGAGTATTTCCAATCTATTTCCAATTGCTCCATAATATGAGTAAGATTTCCTGTGTCATCTAGTTTAGCTTTTACTCCTCCAACTTCTTTATGTCCCATCTCTGGACAAAGGCCGTAAGATTCCAATACCATAATAGATTGCTCTAACGAAGTTCTAACAGTACCTTTCGTTCTAGTCCAATACTGCTCATGAAGAACTTGAGAAGTAGATAATTCCTCTATTTCTGCTTTATCATTAGGGGTTTTAACCCAAAATTCTAACTCAGTAGCAGAGGTAACATCAATATGGTCAATATCATTGTAATTAATTCCAAATGATGATAGTGAGTCAGGGTAAGCTTTAAATAAGTCCATTAGAGAAGATTTAAAGAATTCGATGGAGTTTTTTAGTATATATCTTGAGTCTATAGGCTTATTATCATGATAAAGGTAGCAAGGGATGCGAAGAGTACCGATAGGTTTACCAGTTTCTAAATCTATATGCTCGTAGTTATGGTCAACAAACCAATTAACATCTAAATCAGCAATCATGTCAATTTTTCCATTGTTTAAAGATGCAATTCCTGGGAAGGATACTGAGGAACCGTCAGTTTGAACCGAACCTTTTAAAAAGGTGTCTATGTCTTCCATAAAAATTGATACAGGTATTTTTTCATCTGTGTCATTTCCAGCTAAATCTACACCTACAAAAGAAACAAATTTAATTTCAGGGTTTGAGTTGAATATTGAACGGAGAGCCTCTTTAGAGTGATCATCTTTGTGTATTACATAAATTAAGTCTTTTAACATATTTTACCTCCCTCAAACAAAAGTTTAGCATAGAATTTTATATTTTTGATTTTATAATTATATATGTTTATTTGTCAATAAGAAAGTAGAGTTGATATAGGCAAAAAATGTGAAAAAATTACATAATATTTAAGTTATCTTAATGTATACACTTTATTATTAAATGCTGTATAATTAAAGGGTAAATGGCAATAAATGAAATGGAAAGGAGTGACTATACAATGGAAAATAATAAAACTATATTAATATATGGATTTACAGAGGAAGAAAAAAGAACTTTGGAGAATTTGGTGAACATGAAAAAACTCCCATCATACAAGGTGATAGAAAAAAAGATGTGCAACATGACTATTAATGATATTGTAAATGGATTGAAATTAGAAATATTTAATGTTGAAAATTTACCAGAGGAAAAAGTAATACTTTTTAATAATCTAAGTGATATAGAGCTAGATGGGGCGATAAGTTCTGTAAGGGGAGTGTTCAGTCCGTCACCCATTCTTGCAGTAGTTACCCCTACTTCTATTGAGTGGACATTTAAAGATCTATTAGAACATTTAATTGAAGAAAGAGAATGGTTTAAAAAACGAGGTGTTTAATTATGAGCAGAGTAGGAGAAAAAATAAGACAGTTAAGAAGTGAAGTTGGACTATCTCAAAAACAGCTAGGGAAAAAGCTTGGTGTTTCAGAAAGTTTTGTAAATGAGGTGGAATTAGGTAAAAAAGTAATTAACCAAAACTTAATAGATAGAATAGGGAAAGTTTTGGGTAAAGATTTAAATGACATCACTATGTCTTTTGAAGAGGAAGTATTTCAGAAAGAAGAAAAAAACTTTAATTATGAACCTAAAAAAGAAAAGGTAAATGAAATATGGAACGAAGCTTTTGGTTCAGTATTAAAAAATATACCTATATATGAATATTCATTAAATAAAGCATTAGGATCAAAGCAGTTACCTATAGTAGGAAATAAAATAGAAGGATATGCTCAAGATAAAGTTTTTTATTTAAAAATTGAAGATGATGAGATGATAGGATTTAGAATATGTAAGGAAGATTTAGCTCTTGCAGTTTCTACTCAAGAAATAATAAATAATTCTATTTGTTTAGTTGAAAATGCAGGTGAAAGAAAAATTAGACAAATCAAGAAATTAGATAACAGTAAAATTCTTTTAATTAGCAATCCTAACAGTGTTAGAGCAGATACTGTAGATGTTAAAAGCCTAAAGGTTATTGCTAGACTTATAAGATTGGAAATAAATTTATAAATTCAAAATGTCATGTAATGTTTCTGTAGCCTTCGCTCACATGCATAGGGCTATTACATAATGTATAATAATCAATATTTGTAAAACATAAAAGAGCTAAGTATGTAGTGAAATAGCGACTTTTACTGGAGCGGCTTCACTTCATGCTTAGCTCTCTGTTTTTTAGAGGTGCAATTTTAATATATTTTTTCAATCTTTACATCTTTATAAAAAGTACCTAGTATTTCCTCATAGCTTGAGCCTTTTTTAGACATTTCCATAGCTCCATTTTGAGTCATACCTACACCATGACCATATCCTCCACCGTAGATTGTAAATCCTTCAGAGTCTTTTTCGATGGCAAAGAAGGAGGAAGGTAAAAAATTACTATTGATTAAAGGCTCTTTTTTATGCCTTATTATAGGAATTATTTCCCCGGAAAAGTCTTTGTTGCATCTTATGGCGCTTCTTATATTATAATCACCTTTAACATTTACTGTAATATTAGTAAACAAAAAAGAAATTTCCATAATATTTCCAAATTCACTTCTTTTTAATACTTTAATGTCTTTTATATTGCCTAATTCAGGGATATCATTAATCTTTGCATTGTTTTGCAATATTTCAATAAAATTAGGCCTTCTTTCATGTATTATCTTCAGTGATTTTTTTAAGCTGTTTTCTAAAGCATTTTTTGAAAAGTGAGCATACCATCTAAAGTAAGGTGATTCGCTGTCTATAGCCTTTAAATCTTTATTTTTATAAAAGCTCAACCATTCATTTTCATTATTAGGGAGCGATTTATCATCGACATAGGAACCTTTATAGTAATAGTTTTTATTTTCACTAGACCAATCTGCATTGAACCATACATCTTCGTATGCAGTAGCAACTCCAGCAGAACTAGAGTAATATTTTGCATCTATAGGTTCATTATTAGAAGTCATTATTAGCCCTTTAGTATCTAATACTGCTCTACTAGCTAATTCATTAGTTTCCATGTTATTGTAAACTTGGCTTTGGGTACTATCATCTACATAAAAACCCAAATGTGCAAATCTATTTTGAAGCATATCGGATAATGCATAAGTTCTAGCTGCTATAGCCTGACATTTTAACGATTCTAATCCTCCACTTGAAGGCATTTCAGAGGGAACAACTTTGAATAAATACTCTTCCATATCTACTTCATTTATCATATATAAACTATTTTTATCATTAGTAAATTCTAAGGTGCCAGAATAGCTAGGTGTAAACTTAGGTATACCTCTGGTAATATTATCAATTTTAATATTATTACCTTTCAAGTATGTTCTACTGGAAAAAACCTTTATTTGATTATCTATGTTGAATTCTATTTTATCATTTAAAGCTGATATTTTGATTTTTGTATTTTTAGGAATAGTTTTTTTATAATTCTCTTTCAGATTATATAAGTTAACTTCCTCTAAACACGTTAAATCAATCTCGCTATGTTTCAAAGAATTAAAGCCTGTAGTAGAAATTCCAACTCTCATACTAGATAGGTCATAAGGGGTAATAATAAAAGTTTTTATATTATTTTTCTTATTTAGATATGTTTTTATGTTTTCTTTTCCTATAAGTATTTTTTTCTTTGATAGAGGATAAATATTATTATTTTTATCTAAATAATAAAAAGTAATTGAATCATCAGCTTTTAATTCTCCAGATAGTTCTAAATCATAGATGCCATTATTTGTTTTCATTACTCTTTCCTCTATAGGAGATAGAACTTTTACATTAAAGGCTTTAAAAAAATTATAATTGTAGTTTATTACTGTTCCTACAGGATATTTTTTATCAAACTTAACTTTGTATAATTTTTCGGATACATATATTTCGGAATAATTATCGTTAGAAGTAACAACTACAGCATGCTCTTTAGTTCTAGGGAAACATACTATAGTTAAAAGTATAGCAACAAGAAACACGACTGTGGTTATAAATTTTTTCATATAAACAACCTCCACATATATAATATACTATACTTTAAAATATTTAATGAATTGAGAAAATATAACATTTATATATTTTGTAATAATATAGTTTATGAGGTATAATTTATTTATTATTATATTTAGTAAAATTTAGTACAAGGTTATAATTAAAGGAGGAAATACAATATGAAGGGCACAATAGTATCTACATGGCTTAAAACCTGCAGAAAGCTCTACGATGACGAAACTGTTAATAAAGCTATGGAATCTGTTGGATGGAATAACAATAAGATTTTCACTCCTATTGAAACTGTTGAAGACAAAGAAGTAAAAGACGTTATTCAACATATTGCAAAGGATAAAAACATAGATGTAAAAAAGTTATGGAGAGAGATAGGTAAGGATAATATAAAAACCTTCCATAATGATTTTCCAGCATTTTTTGAACACGAAAATTTATATTCATTTTTTAAATCTTTATTCGATGTGCATGTTGTTATGACTAAAAAATTTCCAGGGGCTAAGCCGCCAATTGTTACAATTGAACCTATATCAGATAGACAAGCTATTTTTTCTTATTCCTCAAAGAGAGGTATGTTTGACTATTTCTTAGGATTAATAGATGGCAGTATGGGATTTTTTAAGGAAAACATTAATGTAGGTGAAATTGAAAGAACAGATTCTTCCTTAAAACTAAAACTTACTTTCGAAAAGGATATCTACTATAAAAAAACATATAAGTTTAACAAAGTTCTTTCATTAGGATTTATTGAAAATATTGGAGGAAAAGTAGCTTTATTTACATTTGTAGTTTCATTTATCAGTAATATCTTGATAATGGGTACGAAGAATATAAGTAAAGCAGGTATATCATCAATTATAGCTGCAATAGCTTCTTTTATAGTGGCACAGCTACTCATGATGCCTAAGGAATTAATAAAAAGTGAACTAGAAAAGATAAAAGAAAATAAATATTTAGAAGACGGGGATATAGTAACTGGAGATTTTTTTGAAGATTTCTTTAAGATTATAAAAGAATATAAGAGTATTATTAAAGCAGATTTTGTTGGATTCAAAGGTGTTACCGATGAAATGAATAATTTTGGAGGTAGTATTAACACTATATCAGATTCTATGAGACACACCTCAGAAGAGATTGCAGGAGTAGTAGAACAAGTAGCTAATTGTGCAGTTACTCAAGCTGAGAGCACACAGCATGCTGTAGCTGTTTTAAGCGATAATATTGAAAATTTAAGAGGGATTGTAGGTAGAGAAAACATAAATAAAGGAGAACTTGAAAAAGCATTAGACAAAATTAGTAATAGTTATAACAATGTTAATAATACAAGCAAAAATATTTTAGATACTTTAGAGAAATTTAAAGAGGTCAATAATAAGAGTTTAGAGCTAGAAAATAAGGCTAAAGATATAACAAATATAGTATCAATAGTATCTCAAATATCGGAACAAACAAATTTATTAGCATTAAACGCTTCAATTGAAGCTGCAAGGGCAGGAGAGCAAGGAAGAGGCTTCGCTGTTGTTGCTGAAGAAGTAAGAAAGCTTGCAGAACAGACGAAAATAGCTGTTGAAGAAATTAATTCAAACTTAGTTACTTTCGCAGAAGAAACTAAGGTATTGTCAGATAAAATAGGAAACCAATATAATATATTACAAAATGAAACTAAGAGTTTAGAAAATGTAAGAGATATAAGTTACGAGGCTACAACTTCTGTTCAATTAGTAGCAGGTGACATGATAAATACTATAAATGATTTAAATAAAGAAGCACATACTATAGAAAGCATATTTCAAGATATAGAATCTTTGGCTGCTATTGCTCAGGAGAATTCTGCTTCATCAGAAGAAGTGAGCGCTAGTGTAGCAAACTATACACGAGAAATTAAAAAGCTGGTAGATACTATTCACCAGTTTAGAAATATTACTGAATCATTTAAAGGAGATTTAAGTAAATATAAAATTTAGACAAGGGTTCCAATATGGAACCCTTATTTTTTTAAGTAAAATACGCAGCATTGAATTAAAAATATAAGACTTATTAAACCAAAGGCTGGGTAAAGAAAAGTAATTAGCTTAACAAATCCAATTTGAGAAAGAGGAATAGCAATACACATTACTAAAAAGCACCCTTTTTTATAAGAAATTTTAAAAGTTTGTTCTAATGTTTTGCTCACACTATATATATCAGATACTTCAGTAGAAAACATTTCAAACCATATTATTGTAAGTAATAAAAATTGAAGAACTTTTCCAAATCTATTGGCAACATATAATAATGGTATTTCATATTCAAATATATAGGGCATATTTAGCATTAAGAGTAAATTAATTATTAATGATAACACTGTCAAACAGATTGCTCCTAAGGTAATGCCAGTAAACATGTATCTTTTTTTGGGAATTTCTTTTGCCAGTGGTACCATTACACCGGAAGCAGATAAAACATTAAAGCTACAATATAATAAGCTTGAAAAAAACCAATTTTTTTTATGAGTGGTTAGAGTTTTTACATATGAAAGGCTTGTATTGTCATTAAAAAATATATAAAGTATAAACAAAGTTATTATTATTATTGTTAGAGAAGGCACTATCATTGAATTTATTTGTATAAGTCCTTTAGTGTCTTTAAGTAATACAAACATTGCCATGATAGACATGAATATTATGCCCACCCATTTATTTAAATTAAAGTATTGATGTATTAAGGCACCACTTCCTGCCAATATTATAGCAGATCCACTTATTAAAAATAATGTAGTTATAAAGTCAGTAACTTTACCTAAAAAACCAGGACTTACAAGTTGGATTAGTTCATTATAAGAATTTAACCTATATTTTATGCTTAAATCTACAATTATGTACCCCGATAGAATATAGATAATGCAGCATACGAATATACCAATAAAGCTTTTATATCCATATGTAGAAAAAAATTGAGTTATTTCTTGACCAGATGCAAGTCCTGCTCCAACAATAGTACCTATAAACACAGCAGCAATTTGAAATACTAGTTTTAAGTTCTTAAACAAAAAATTCTCCTCCTAATATTGATAAAACTATTCTCTATAAATATATAGTAAAATTTCAAAATAATGATTTTATATATAAAAATTTTAATTTTGAGGAAAACTATATATAGAAATGGAGGAATGAAATGTGGTAAGAATTAAGGAATATCTTATATTTATTTGTATTTTCATATTTGCGTTAAGTTTTAATGGATGCAGAAGAATTGATAAAAAGCCAATAACAGAAAAAGAAATTGATAAAGTCTTTGACATTAAGGCAGCAGAAAATATAGTAAATAGTTATATGAATCAATTAATAAAGGAAGATTATGTAAATGCATCAAAATTTTACTCAAAAGAACTTGCAGCAAATACAGAAAAGAGCAATGAAAAATCTTTAAAAATAAGAGGATATAATATTAATGAAATTATAGAACTAGGAAGGGCTGGAATCTTCAAAATTAGAGTAACTAAAATGAACAATAACAGACCCTATACTTCTTTAGAAGAGGTTACAATTAAAATAGCTAAAGAAGATACAGATTATAAGATACAAGATATAAACTCTGCTATGGAAAGAGAGGCTTTTGAAAGGGATGGTAATTTAAGGATTAGAACAAAAAATAATGTAGATAATAATCTTCTCATAGATGATAGCGGTATGCCGAACTATGAATTTTCTAAAGAGGATAAAGGAAAAACTAATAAAATAGTAGTTCCTAAAAATAACTATGGACCTATGATATTCTCATATAATGGAGATAGCATTGTAATAACTACATATGACAAAGATAGTTATATTGGCCTAGTAAAAATTGATGAGAGTATGACAGTACAAGGAGGGTCTGCTCAAGATCAAGGGGAAGCTGAAGGTCAGGGGGCACAAGAGGGTGGTGCGCAACAACAAAATCAACAAAAAAATAGAGCTAAAGAAAAACCTATGGGAAAAAATATTAAATCATTAGATTTATTAAAGGATTCAAAAGTAGAATATGTAGCATTTTCACAAAATGAAAAATATGTTATTGCTCAATATAAAAAGGCTGAGGGAAGGAGCATAAGAGTGTATACTTCTGAAACTGGAGATATGATACCATATAAT
The DNA here is from genome assembly GCF_018918285.1 of Clostridium mobile. Taxonomy (GTDB): domain Bacteria; phylum Bacillota; class Clostridia; order Clostridiales; family Clostridiaceae; genus Clostridium_AW; species Clostridium_AW mobile. The sequence continues at coordinate 44,204 of NZ_JAHLQF010000005.1, read as the reverse complement.
TTTGAAAAATATTATCCTATGAATAAGGTGGATGTAGTATTTACCTCCTTTGATAAGGATTTATTAAATTATGAGGTTATACCAAGGGTTAGTTCTGATAAATCTATCGGTGAATTACTAGGTAGATGGCAGTTGGATCTAAAGGAGTATAAGGTTAAAAAAGTATAATATGAACAAATATTGAAAGGACTATACCTGTAGACTATAATGTTTATGGGTATTTTTATATCAATTATTATGAAATGGAGTTACATGTATGAAAAATTTATGGGGAGATAAAAGATATTATTCATTAAATTATTTTTTAAGAGAAAAGTTTGGATGCAAGGTATATAAGATATCTTTAGATGCAGGTTTTTCATGTCCTAATAGAGATGGAAAAATAAGCAGTGGAGGTTGCGTATTTTGTAGTGCTAGGGGATCCGGTGACTTTGCAGGAGACAGAGGATACTCAATATCCAGGCAATTTAATGATATTAAAACATTAATGCGAAAGAAATGGAAGGAAGGAAAGTATATAGCATATTTTCAGGCATATACTAATACCTATGCATCAGCCTCTGTATTAAGAGAGAAATATGAAGAGGCATTAAATCATGAAGGAGTTGTAGCTTTAGCAATAGCTACTAGACCTGATTGTTTAGGAGAGGAGGTTTTAGATCTTTTAGAAGAGCTAAGCAATAGAACCTATTTATGGGTAGAGCTAGGGCTACAAACTGTAAGTGATGAAACAGCTAAAATAATAAATAGAGGATATTCTTTAGAGGTATTTGAGCAGGCTTTAGAGAATTTAAGAAAAAGAAAAATAGATGTGGTAGTCCACAGTATTTTTGGTTTACCAAAAGAAAATAGAGAAGACATGCTAAAAACAGTTAAATATTTATCATCTAAAGATATTCAAGGTATCAAATTTCATTTATTACATCTTATGAAGGGAACTCCTTTAGTGGACTTATATGAAAGGGAGGAGTTTAGATTCTTAGAAGAAGAAGAATATATAGATATAATATGCGAGGCAATAGGATTGTTAAGGGAAGACATAGTGGTGCATAGATTGACAGGAGATTCACCGAGAGATTTATTGATTGGGCCAAAATGGAGTTTAAAGAAGTGGGAAATATTAAATGCTATTCACAGTAATCTAGAAGAAAAAGGAATATATCAAGGAGTATACTTCCCTAAAGAATAGATAGGTTATTCTTGGATAATTTGTGAATAGAAATAAAATTATGACAACGGTACAATATTAATGTATAATTTTATTATTGGGAGAATTTCCATGTAGTAATATTACTTTGAAAAAACGAGAGATAGCTCGTTACTTATTAATATTGTAAATGGAGTTGAATAAAATGAAGATTGATGTTATGATTTCAGCGGATCATATAAACAAAGAAGAAGTTATAGGAAAAACCATAGTGGTTATAGATATTTTAAGGGCTACTTCTGTTATTACTACAGCTATAAACAATGGCTGTAAAGAAGTTATTCCAGTGATAGAAATTGAAGAAGCTTTAGCAATAGCAAATGAAGGTGAGTGTATATTAGGTGGAGAAAGAAAAGCTTTGAAGATAGATGGTTTTAATTGTTCAAACTCTCCTCTTGAATATACACAAGATATAGTTAACAATAAAAGATTGATAATGACTACAAGCAATGGAACAAAAGCAATAAAAAGATGTGAAGGAGCTAAAAATATACTTATTGGTGCCATGATAAATGCCAAAGCGGTGAGCGACAAAGTATTAAATTTAGAAGAAGATATAGTAATTGTAAATGCAGGAACCTATGGACAATTTTCAATAGATGACTTTATATGCAGTGGATATATTATTCATTGTATATTGGATCAGAATCCCAAAGTTGAACTAACAGATATCGCAAAAACGGCTCTTTTTATATATAAGCAAAGTACTGATTTAAGCTTTATTAAAGAAGCAACTCACTATAATAGAATTGAAGAATTAGGTTTACTTAAAGATTTAGAATATTGCTGCCAAAAAGATATAATAGATATTGTTCCTGAGTATATAGATGGAAGAATTAAATAATTAACAGTGGAAAGTTAAAGGGATTTTGCATAATAAAATCCCTTTTTTATTTTCTACTGCCAATGGGAAGTTAATTATATATTATATTTCTTCTTTATCTTGTGTTAATATATTATCCGATGATTTACTTTGTTTATTTAATTTATCTTTTAATTCTTTATTTTGTTTTTGTAATATCATTATTTGTCTTTTTTGTATAGATATTTTGTTATCTAAATAATAAATTATGCAGAGAGATGAACATAAAATAATTAGAAACAAAAACCACATAAAAAGAATCTCCTTCAAAAATTACTTATTATATTCTATTCAATAGAATATTAAATCTACACAAATACAAAAGATACTTAGAAAATATCTGTTTCTAAGTATCTTTTATGTAAATTTTATACCGCTTTTGTTAGTTCATCATAGTTAAATATAAATAAGTCTGCTAAATTCATAATTTTTTCTTTCTGATCATCTGAATGTATATCGTGAACACCAACTACTTTCATTCCAGCTGCTTTTGCACCTATTACCGCAGGAAGTATGTCCTCAAAAACTATGCATTCCTTTGGATCAACTCCTAATTTTTCAGCACACAAAAGATAAACATCAGGGAAATTTTTACCTCTGGATACTTCGCTAGTTGTTGTTATGCAATCAAAATAATGAAGTATATCATTGTTTTTTAAAGCTATTTGAAGAAGCATATCGCAATTGCTGGTAGCTAGTCCAATCTTTATTCCAGAAGATTTTAGTAAAGAAAGAAATTCTTTTGCTCCAGGTTTTAATTTTACATTGTTTGAGTACTCTTTTAAGGCTATGTTGTTCCATTCGTCCATTATATCTTCTACACTATCTTCTAAATTAAATCTTTTCTTAAAATAGTTTGCAGTCTCATTGAAACTTAAATGTTCAATATTTTCTTTTAAATCTTTAGGCATATCAATATTTCTTTTTTTTAAATATTCTACATCTACAGTATGCCAAACCCACATTGAGTCTACTAAAGTACCGTCCATGTCAAATATGGCACCTTTAATATTTTTTAACATAAGTTTACAACCCCTTTTGTTTAGATATTTACACAATATAAATAGCCAAGTTATCTTGGCTATTTATTTAGACATTTATATTATAACTAAAATTCCCTCTCAAAGATAAGTATTTTTTCTTTAGATTTAAAATCTTCTACAGAATTAATATCTAGATTCTTCAAAACTTCGATCATACAACTACTATCAACAGATACTTTGATTTCTGAATTTTGGGCGAAGTCATCTACAGCATCTTTACCGAGTTCTTTTGGTATTATAACTTTAGGGCCTCCAACGCACCCGCCAACACATCCCATACCCTCAATGAAGTTAGCGTTTATTTCACCTTCCTGAAGTTGTGAAAGTATTTTTTTGCATTCAATAACTCCATGAACTTGAGCGGTCTTTAAATATTTAAATTTATTTGGAAATAATCTTTCTATAGCTTCACTTACAGCGATGGATACTCCGCCAGTACGGGCATATAGTCTTCCGCCCCTTGAAGCATATTCATTAGAGAGATCTTCTTCTAACTCTTCTGGATAAATTTCATATGTATCGAATATATCTTTTAATTCTGTAAAGGTCAAAACAAAATCTATATCTCCCAATAGATCTTTTTCTTTAGCCTCTGCTTTCTTAGCGACACATGGACCTACGAAAACTACTTTACAATGAGGATTTAATTTTTTTAGCACTCTTCCAGCTGCAATCATAGGAGATACAGAGGGAGACACATTTTTAACCAATTTGTTATATACTTTTCTTAACATTCCTACCCACATAGGGCAGCAACATGAAGTTATCATAAAATCTTTTTCGTTTTTTATAAAATGATCATACTCAACAGCCTCTTTTAAAGTGAGCATATCAGCAAAGAATGCTACTTCAACCATATCTGTAAAGCCTAGTTTTTTAAAAGCAGTTCTTAACTTATTTATATTTACGTTTTTGCCAAATTGGCCTGTAATGGCTGGAGCTACAGCAGCTATTACTATAGATTCATTTTTCAATAAGTTTAATAATGGTAAAAATTCAACTTTATCTAAGATACCACCATTTTTACAATTATTTATACATATGCCGCAATCTACGCAAAGATCCTTGTTGATATATATTCTATTATCTTTAGGATCCCTCATAATAGCATTAAGTGGGCAGGAATCTTCACAAAGAGTTCTACCAGAACTCTGATGGCAATCTCCATTGCAAGATGAAAATCTTGAAACTACATGATAGTTAGGAGTATAGTTTTTTATTGCTTCTTCTATGTTCTTTATATAGTCTTTATTAAAATCAATTTCTACACCAGAGAGAGAGGATACTATAAAAGCAAGCTTCTCCTTATCTATATTTTCTTTAGCAAATAAATCCTGTAGTTTATTTTGAAAATTGTCTTCTTTATAGGCTTTTATAAGTTCTTTAAAAATAGATCTGTAGTCATCATTCACTATAAATCAACTCCTTTTTACATCATCCAACTGCCATATATAAAAAAATAAAGCAGATGAATGTATTCATCTGCTTTATTTTTCTCAAATATCTTTTTTTTATTACAAATTGGTCGGGGTGACAGGGATTGAACCTGCGACCTCATGGTCCCAAACCACGCGCGCTCCCATCTGCGCCACACCCCGTGGACAAATCTATTATAATGTATTTCCATGGAAAAATCAATATGATTTTATGTTAAATTTAAAAAGGGGCAAATTATTTTGCCCCTTTCTCTTTATCTCCTGAGCCACGTGTAGGAACTGTAGAAACTACAAACCCTACTAATAGTGATAATAATGCTGGAGCTACAACGTTAACATAGGCTATATATCTGGTTCTATATAGAACTAAAACAGATATAAGTGTAATTCCTACGCTTATAATAAAAAGATATATTACAAATTTTGCAAGTGAATTAAAGAATTTTTCATATAGCCTATGTCTTGTAGGACCGCTTATTATATTTTTGAAAAAAATATAGGAAATAATAATTAGTATCAAATTTACTACTGCAGATATTAAAAAATTTCTCACAAGAAAACACCTCCAATATGACTTATAATTATTGTTACCACATTAAAGGTGTTTTACACTTTTAAATAAAATTTTTATAAATACTTTATTATTTCAAAAACATTTCTCCTACTTTATAAATATCTCCAGCGCCTACAGTTAAAAGTAAATCTCCTGGAAGTAAGTTTTCTCTTAGATATTTAACTATATCTTCAAAACTATGAAAATTTATACAAGATAATCCCTTTTCTCTTATTTTATCCCCTAAGATTACTGAATTTACTATTCCAGTATCTTTTTCTCTTGCAGCATATATATCTGCTAAAATTATCTGATCTGCTCCATCAAAGCATTCCGAAAATTCTTTAAGTAAAGTGTATGTTCTAGTATAAGTATGGGGCTGAAATACACATACTATTCTATTATGAGGATAATTTTTTGAGGCATTTAAAGTTGCTTTTATTTCTGTTGGATGGTGAGCGTAATCATCTACTACAGTTACACCATTTTTAATGCCTTTTAATTCAAACCTTCTATGAGTTCCATGAAAACTTTTTAAACCTTCTACTATGTGTTCATAACCTATATTTAAAGCCAAGCATATTCCTATACTTGCTAAGGAGTTTAGCACATTATGCTCTCCGGGAACATTAAGGTCTACAGTAAATAAAAAATTACCATCTTTAATTACTTTAAAAGAACCACAACCTTTTTTATCATATGTAATATCTGTAGCTTGGATACATCCTTTATTTAAACCATAAGTTATTATATTGCAATCTACGGATTGTAAAACTTTATCCATATTATCATCCTCAGCGTATGCAATTAAATAACCATCCTTAGGTATCATTTTAGCAAAATCTATAAAAGCTTTTTGTATTTCAGTTATATCTTTATAATAGTCTAAGTGGTCCTCATCTATATTTAGTATTACTCCCACATAAGGGAAGAATTTTAAAAATGAGCCTTTATATTCACAAGCTTCAGTTATGAAATATTGGCTATTTCCAGTTCTAACATTTCCATTTATTATATCTAATTCTCCACCAACTAATATAGTAGGATCTAACTCAGCTTTTATAATTATGTGCGAAAGCATAGAAGTAGTAGTGGTTTTTCCGTGGGTACCAGAAATTGCTACATTATATTTATGATCTTTCATCAGATTGCCCAAAAATTCAGCTCTGTCCATCAATGGTATGTTTAGATTGGAAGCTCTCAATAGCTCAGGATTATCCTTTGAAATAGCAGCTGTGTAGACCACTAGTCCTATATTGGTATCTATATTTTCCCTCTTATGGCCAATATAAATTTCTGCACCTTTATTTTGCAATGTATTAGTTATATTAGAACTATTTATATCAGAACCTGATACATTATAGTTTTTTTCTAAAAGTATTTCAGCTAAACCGCTCATACTTATTCCACCAATTCCAATAAAGTGAATTTTTTTATCCATACTTTTGATAAATTCTAGCGACAAAGTAATCAACTCCTTAAAAATTAACTCCATTAAATAATTATATACAAAAACTACTGAAAAAAACACATTGTTGTGATTAAATATTGTAAAACTTATATAAAACATTGATTATATATAATATTTAGAATAAAATATGAATAATAAGATAATTATTTAATAAAATAATTCGTAAGAATAACGGATAGGTGATATATTATGGAAAAATTTACACGTAATCAAAGAATATCAGCAATTACTAAGATATTAATAGAAAATCCAAATAAAATAATAAATTTAAATACATTCACAGAAAAATTTAATGCGGCAAAATCAACAATAAGCGAAGATTTAATTGCTATAAAAGATATTTTATCAAGACTTTCTATGGGAAGAGTAGAAACTATATCAGGAGCAGCAGGTGGAGTAAGATATGTTTGTGGCATATCAGAAGAAGATAGATTAAAATTTGTTGAAGAATTATGTATGATTTTAAAAGATAGAGAAAGAATAATACCAGGAAACTTTCTCTATGTAACAGATTTAGTTTTAAATCCATATATTATTCAAAGAGCAGGAACAATATTAGCATCAGCTTTTAATAATTTGAACGTAGATTATGTAGTAACTGTAGAGACGAAAGGGATACCACTTGCATACGAGGTTGCTAAAATGTTAGGTGTGCAACTTGTAGTAGTTCGAAGAGAAACAAAAGTTACAGAGGGATCCACCGTTACAATAAATTATGTATCAGGATCTACTAATAGAATACAGAATATGTCTTTATCTAAACGAGCAATTAAAAGTGGTAGCAATTGTGTATTCATAGATGATTTTATGAAAGCTGGAGGAACTGCTTTTGGTATAATCGACTTATTAAAAGAATTTGATAGTAAGCTAGTAGGAATCGGTGTGTTAATAGATAATATAAGTATTGAAAAGAAGTTAATAGAAGAATATGTTTCCATCATAGAATTTGAGGGATTTGACCCAGATAATAATGTAATAGTATATCCTTCTAAAAGATAAAATTACAAAAGTTTTTAAATTTTTATAATTTTTTAAAAATAAAGAAGGAAAAATGAAATTTATATAGAATAATATAATGTACATAAGCATCTCGGAGGTGGAGTATCTATGGAAATTACAGATGTAAGGGTTAGAAAGATTGCTGCTGAAGGAAAAATGAAAGCCATTGTGTCAGTGACCTTTGACAATGAATTTGTTGTTCATGATATAAAGGTAATTGAGGGTCAAAATGGTCTGTTTATAGCTATGCCTAGCAGAAAAACTCCTGATGGAGAATTTAAAGACATAGCTCATCCAATAAATACACAAACAAGAGAAAAAATTCAAAAAGCAATTTTAGATCAGTACGAAAAAGTTAAAGACGAATCAGAAGAAGAAGTAGAACAATAGGAAAAGGAGTAGAAATACTCCTTTTTGTATTTGGGAATTTTCTGAATATGTTTAATATGGTTGAAATTAGTGTCCATATAAAATATAATTAAATAATGAAATAAGTGAAATAATTGACCTTAAAGAGGTGATAAAATGTATAGTTGTGCTGTAGTACTAGCAGCAGGAGAAGGAAAAAGAATGAAATCTACCACACCTAAAGTTTTACATAAGGTATGTGGCAAAGAAATGATAAACCATGTTATAGATACTTTAAGAGAAGCTGATATTAATGATGTTAATATAATTATTGGAAATGGTTCAGAAAAAGTAAAAGAAAATACTATATCAAAAAATGTAAGTTATTCACTTCAAGAAAAGCAGTTGGGAACTGGGCATGCGGTAAAATGTGCAAAGAATTTTTTGGAAGGAAAAAAGGGAATTGTGGCAATTTTTACTGGTGATGCTCCATTAGTTACAACTGAAACTGTTAGCAAACTTGTATCCTTTCATCAAGTAAACGGTTTTAAAGGAACAATACTCACATCAATAGTTGAAACTCCCTATGGTTATGGCAGAGTAATAAGAGAAAAAAATGGAGAAGTAAAAAAGATAGTCGAGCATAAGGACTGTTCTGAAGAAGAATTAGAAGTAAATGAAATTAACGCAGGCATGTATTGTTTTGATATAGATGCCCTTTTAAGTAGCCTTGATAATTTATCTAATAGTAATGCTCAAGGAGAATACTATTTAACAGATGTGATTGAAATATTGAAAATTAAAGGTGAAAAGTTAGGAGCTATGCCCGTTCCATTTGAGGAAACAATGGGAGTTAATTCTAGAGTTCAGCTTGCTGAAGTAGAAGATATTATGAGAAGAAGAATTAATAATAAACACATGGAAAATGGTGTAACACTTATAGATCCTAAAAACACCTATATTGATGCAGAAGTAATTATTGGAAATGACACTATTATATATCCTGGAAATGTAATAGGAGGAAAAACAATAATTAAGAAAAATTGTGTTTTATATCCTAATTCAAGAATCCAAGATAGTACAATAGAGTCTGGAGTTACAATTCAGAGCTCTGTTATATTAGAAAGTTGTGTAGGCAATAATACTACCGTAGGTCCTTTTGCCTATATAAGACCAGATAGTGTAATTGGAAAATCAGTGAGAATAGGAGATTTTGTTGAGATAAAAAAATCCACTATAGGCGATCATACTAAAGTATCACATTTAACTTACATTGGAGATGCAGAGGTAGGAGAAAATTGTAATTTTGGATGTGGCACTGTTGTAGTCAATTATGATGGAAAAAATAAATATAAGACTATTATTGGCGATAATGTATTCATAGGTTGCAACACAAATTTAGTATCACCAATAACGATAAATAATAATTCATATATAGCGGCAGGGTCCACTATTACTGAAGAGGTACCAGAAGACGCTTTAGCAATAGCTAGGGCAAGACAGACAAACAAAGAAGGATGGGTAACAAAAAAAGCATTTAATAAATAGTACTAAGGAGGTTTACTCAATTATGAGTCAAGGTAAAGGTTTGAAAATTTTTACAGGTAATGCACATCCAAAGCTGGCTAAGGATATTGCAGATATATTAGGGGTTCCGCTAGGAGATGCAAAGGTTGGAACTTTCAGTGATGGAGAGATATGTGTAGATATCAATGAAACAGTAAGGGGAGTAGATGTTTTTATAATACAGCCTACAAATGAACCTGTAAATGATAACTTAATGGAGCTACTTATAATGATAGATGCATTTAGAAGAGCTTCAGCAGGAAGAATAACTGCAGTTATGCCATACTATGGATATGCTAGACAGGATAGAAAAGCTAAAGCGAGAGATCCAATTACAGCTAAATTAGTAGCGGATATTCTAACAGCAGCAGGAGCAGACAGAGTATTAACTATGGACTTACATGCATCTCAGATACAAGGATACTTTAATATACCAGTAGATCATTTATTAGGAGTTCCTATTTTAGGAAAGTACTTTGCAGAAAATGGATTCGACCAGAGAGACGATGTAGTTGTAGTATCTCCAGATCTAGGAAGTGTTACTAGAGCTAGAAAATTTGCTGATAGAATTCATGCTCCAATAGCTATAATAGATAAAAGAAGACCAAAGCCAAATGTATCAGAAGTTATGCACATAATCGGTGACATAAAAGATAAGACATGTATACTTATAGATGATATGATAGACACAGCTGGTACTATAACAAATGGTGCAAATGCATTAGTGAAAATGGGTGCAAAAGAAGTATATGCTTGCTGCGCTCATGCGGTATTATCAGGACCTGCAATAGAGAGAATAAATGAATCAGTAATAAAGGAATTAATAATGTTAAATACAATTGATCTTCCAGCAAGTAAAAAAAGTTCTAAATTTAAAGTGTTATCAGTAGCACCTGTATTTGCGGAAGCAATAAGTAGAATATACGAAGAAGTTTCAGTAAGTAAATTATTTGAACAATAGTTGCATAAAAAGGAATGGTTTTACTCTAATAAAACCATTCCTTTTCCTTTTTGGAATTGATAATTTTTGAAAGTAGTAAATATTTTGTAACTTTTTAAGAATATACTATAAAAAAGAGGTTAATATATGATAAATTTAAAATAGTAATATTACATTAGGAGGATTAAAAAATGGAAGGTAAAATAGCTAAAATATTAATTGTGGATGATGATGAAAATATATGCGAAATAATAAAGATGTATTTAGAGAATTCCGGTTATGCTACAAAAACAAGCAATGACGGTAAGGGAGCACAAGAACATTTTTTAGAGTATAAGCCAGATTTAGTTTTGTTAGATATAATGTTACCAAATATGGACGGAATAGATGTGCTTAAATGGATAAGAAAAGACTATGAAACACCAGTAATAATGCTTACTGCTAAGGGAGAGACTTTTGATAAAGTTTTAGGCTTAGAATTAGGCGCAGATGATTATATAGTAAAGCCATTTGAACCGAAAGAATTATTAGCTAGAATTAAAGCTGTTCTAAGAAGATATAATTCAGAGGGAGATAATAAGGAAGCATTAAGGTTTGATGATTTAACTATAGATATAAACTCTTATACCGTAATATACAACGGAGAAGAAATTAAAATGCCACCTAAGGAATTTGAACTTCTTCATTATTTAGCAAGTAATAAAAATAGAGTTTTTACAAGAGAGCAACTACTGTGTGAAGTTTGGGGCTATGACTACCCAGGAGACTCTAGGACTGTAGATGTACATGTGAAGAGACTTAGAGAAAAACTAGAAAGAGGTTCTAACTGGCAGATAGAAACAGTTTGGGGGGTTGGCTATAAGTTTGAGGTGAAGTAATATGAAAAAAAGCTTATTTTCAAAAATGGTAATAACTTTTGCTACTATTATAACTCTTAGTTTTGTTATAACAGCAACTTTTCTATCTTATTGGTTTGAAAGTTATTATTTTAGTCAAAGAAAAACACAACTTTCAAATGAATGTGAATTTATGGCAATCACAGCGATTAAATATCTTGAAGGTGGGGTATCTCATCAAAGAATGGAAGAATTAATACGTAGTATGGGTAACCTCCTTCATGCTAATATACGATTAGCTGATAACTATGGAATTGTTTATGCAGTTTCTGTTGAAGAAGATAAAGATTTAATAGGAAGTCAAATATTAAGTGATGAATTAGAGGAACTTAGGTTTGGCAGAAGTATAGAAAAGAGAGAAGCACATGGTGGGGTTTTTAATAATCCTACGCATACTTATATTGTTCCAATATTTTATAAGGATATGTTTAAAGGTGCTATTATAATGCATACTTCAATTGAGGAAATAAAGGAGCCTTTAGAAACATTTTATGAAATTATATGGATTTCGGCAATACTAGCTATAATTATATCCGTTATAGTTATTTACTATTTTTCACAGAAAATTATTATTAAGCCTTTAGGCAAAATAAACTATGTAGCAGATAAAATATCTAAAGGAGAGGTTGATAAAAGAGTTTATATAGACTCCCAAGATGAAATTGGAGATTTAGCCAACTCTTTTAACTCAATGGCAGAATCTTTAGAGAAGATAGAAGAGAACAGAAGACAATTTATATCAAACGTATCTCATGAAATAAGATCTCCATTAACTTCTATAAAAGGATTTATCGGGGGAATATTAGATGGAGTAATCCCAAGAGAAAATGAAAAATACTATCTTTCTTTAGCTTATGACGAGACACAAAGGCTTACTAGGTTAGTAAATGATTTATTAGATCTATCAGCAATAGAGGCAGGGCAATTAAAGCTAAGAATAGAAGAAGTAAATATTAATGAAATAATAAGAATTACAGTTATAAAATATGAACATAACATAAAAAATAAAAAATTAAATGTGGATGTATGTTTAGAAAACGACGATTTATACGCCATAGGTGACAAAGATAGATTAACTCAAGTTGTAACAAATTTAATTGATAACGCCATTAAGTACACTAAAGAAGGTGGCAGCATAGAAATATCGACTACAGTAAGAAGTGACAAAATATATGTATCAATATTTAATACAGGTGAAAGAATAAGCGAAGAAGATTTGAAAAAGGTATGGACTAGATTTTACAAAGCTGATAAAGCTAGGTCATCTAAAATCAGTACAGGACTTGGACTTTCTATTGTAAGAAGTATACTTACTCAGTTAGGTGAAGATATATGGGCTGAAAATAAAGATAATGGAGTAATGTTCACTTTTTCTTTAAAGAAAATATAAAAATTGATTACACTTTATTCACAGCTAAGTAAAAAATATAAAATATAATTACTTTATAACTAGGAGGTGTATAATAATGGATGATTATAAATTTAATGAAGTAAAAGATGTAAGATGGGAAAGTATAAATCCAGAGGATGGAAATATAAAATTTAGAAAAAATAAAAGAAAATCAGTTTTTAGTGGATTTTTAAGATTTGTAGCATTCATAATAATAGCTTCCATATCTGGAGGTGTTTCTGGTGCTTATATAGTAAATAGAAAGTATAATAGCAACCAGGGGAATTATGGAATGTTACAAAATGATGAAATTTCAACTGACTATAATTCTCAAAAACTTAACTCAACAGGAAATACAATTAGTAAGGTCGCAGATATGGTAGGCCCTGCAGTGGTAGGAGTTAGTAACAAAGCTGAAACGTTTTGGGGAACTATAGATCAAGGAATAGGTTCCGGAATAATTTTTGATTCTAATGGATATATAGTTACAAATTATCATGTTATTGAAGGAGCTAAGGAAGTTACAGTAAAATTATCCAATGGAAAAGTTTTTCCAGCAAAGTTAGTAGGGTATGACAAAAGAACAGACCTTGCAGTTATAAAGATAGATGCTAAAAACTTACCTACAGCAAAGTTTGGAGATTCAAGCAAAGTAAGAGTAGGAGATGTAGCAGTAGCTATAGGTAATCCATTAGGGGAAGAGTTTGCAGGCTCTGTTACTGCAGGAATTATAAGTGCGTTAAATAGAACTATGAAACATGATGGAGCTATTTATAAAGTATTACAGACAGATGCAGCAATAAACCCTGGAAATAGTGGTGGACCTTTAGTTAATGAGAACGGTGAAGTAATAGGAATTAATAGTTTAAAAATAGGAGCAGAGGCGAACGCAGAAGGAATGGGATTTGCCATAGCAATCAATGAAGCGAAGGTTATTATAGATGCTCTAATGAGTGATGGAAAGGTAAAGAGACCGTCACTAGGTGTTTTAGGTCAGACAGTTAGCTCTAGAGATGGCAAAATAAAAGGATTTTATGTAAATGAAGTTGTACCAGCTTCTGGAGCGGCTGCAGCGGGAATAAAACCAACAGACATAATAATAGAATTAGATAATGTTAAGGTGAATGGATTCGATGATTTAGCAGAAATTTTAGATAAGCATAAAATAGGAGATAAAGTATCCTGTAAAGTATGGAGAGATGGATCTACTAAAGAATTAAATATAACCCTTAAAGAAGTAAAAGAAACTAATAGTTAATTTAAAGAGACTTTTAAAGTCTCTTTATTATTTGAATGTTTATAGTATAATAATAATATTGTGCAAATTATTTTACGGAGGAAGGTAAAATGTTTTTAATAGTTGGACTAGGGAATCCAGGAAAAGAATATGCAAATACTAGACATAACGTGGGATTTGAAGCCGTTGATTTAATAGCTAGTAGGTATAATGTTGATATAAATAGGATAAAATTTAGAGGAATGTATGGTGAAGGAAATATATGTGGAGAAAAGGTTATACTACTAAAACCAACTACTTTTATGAATTTAAGTGGTGAAAGTGTAAGAGAAGTAGTAAATTTTTATAAAATAAGTATTGATAATATAATAGTTATTTATGATGATGTGGATTTAGATGTAGGAAGAGTTAGAATTAGACCAAAAGGTAGTTCAGGTGGTCATAATGGAATTAAAAATATAATATATCATCTTGGTACAGAAGATTTTACAAGAGTTAAAATAGGTGTTGGAAAAGCTGAAAAGGATATGGTTTCCCATGTTCTGGGAAGGTTTTCAAAGGAAGATAAAGAAACAATTGATAAATGTATTAATGCCACTGTAGAAATTACAGAGACAATAATAAAAGAAAGCACTGAGAGTGCTATGAATAAATATAATAGCTTTAAAGTAGAGTAGAGTTTTAATGGGGTGAAGAATAAATGAGACTTGCTGGGGTTTTAAAACCTCTTTTAGATAGTCCAGAATTTAAAGTCATAAAGAACAGTATAGAAAAAGAAAAGTATCCAATAGGTGTATATGGTATTTCTGAATCCTCCAAAAGTTATATATTAGGAGGAATATATGATCAAACGGACAAGCCAATATTAATATTAACTTCTAGTGATGTGGAAGCAAGGAATATTCAAGAAGATTTATTTTTTTATATTCCGGAAGTATATTATTTTCCTACGAAAGAAGTAGTTTTTTATAATATTGATGCTATATCAGGTGATTTAAGATGGGAGAGACTGAAAGTCATCAAAAATATATTGAAGCCGGGGAAAAAAATTGTAGTAGCATCAATTGAGTCTCTAGCATCTACATATATACCTTTGAGTTTATATAGATCACATACTTTTAAGTATAAAGTAGGAGATACTGTAAATTTTAAAGACTTATCTCAAAAATTAATACAATGTGGTTATGAGAGAGTGGATTTAGTAGATAGTAAAGGACAGTTTTCTATAAGAGGAGGAATTTTAGATATATATCCTCCCATATCAATAGAACCTTATAGAATTGAATTATTTGGTGACGAAATAGATTCTATAAGAAGCTTTAACTTAGAAACTCAAAGGAGTATAGATAAGACTGAATTTATAGAGATATTTCCAGCAAAAGAAATAGTACTTACTAAGGAAAATATAGAAAATGGATTTATTAATATAGAAAAAGATTTAAAGGAAGTATTAAAAAATATTAAAGATAAGGAAGTTAGTGAAAGATTAAAGAGTACTATATATAAAAATCTTGAAAGTTTAAAAGAGAGTTGGCAATTTGAAACTATTGATAGTTATTTACCTTATTTTTATGATAACACTTCATCATTTTTAGACTTTTTTAAAGATTGGTTTATAGTTATGGACGATGTTCAAAGATGTATTGGTAAATTAAACAGTACATATTTTGAATTTGAAGAAAACTACAAAGGTTTTTTCCAAAGAGGAGATATACTTCCAAAGCAATTTGAATTGTTATTGCCAAAGGAAGATTTAATAAATAGCTTAGAATCTAGAAAAGTTATTACTTTTAGTTCAATACCAAAATCAACAAGCATACTTCAACCTAGGGCAATTTCGAATTTTACTCAAATAACTTTACACAACTATCAAGGGCAACTAGATTTGCTGATTGAGGACATCAAATATAAAAAATCTCAAGGATATAAAACTATAATTCTTTCAGGTACAAGGCCTAGGGGTGAGAGATTAGTTGATACATTAAGAGAGAGAGGTATAGAGAGTTCTTATAAAGATATAGTTAGCGAAGTTTTACCAGGAGAAGTAGTAATAACTTTTGGTAGTCAGATAAAAGGGTATGAATATCCTAACTTAAAACTTGGCATTATATCTGACAAAGAAGTATTTGGAGAAGCTAAAAAGAAAAATAATAAAAAGTTTGTTAAAAAAGGATTAGGTAAAATCAGAAGCTTTTCAGAGCTTAAACCAGGAGATTATATAGTGCATGTAAACCATGGTATAGGATTATATAAAGGTATAAGGCAGCTAGATATAGGTGGGCATAAAAAGGATTATTTAGAACTTGTTTACTATGGAGAAGATAAATTATATGTTCCTGTGGAACAATTAGATATGGTGCAAAAGTATGTAGGGGGAGAAGGTAATACACCTAAGATAAATAAATTAGGTGGTTCGGAATGGGCAAAGGCAAAAAATAAGGTTAAAAAATCTATAGAAGAAATTGCTCAGGATTTAGTGAACTTATATGCTGTAAGATCAACTCTAAAGGGCTATAGCTTTTCTAAGGATACCGTATGGCAAAAGCAATTTGAGGATGAATTTCCATTTGATGAAACTCCAGACCAACTTACTGCAATTGAAGATATAAAGAACAGTATGGAGTCAGATAAACCTATGGACAGACTTCTTTGTGGTGACGTAGGATATGGTAAAACAGAAGTAGCCATAAGAGCTGCATTTAAATCTGTAATGGATGGTAAACAAGTAGCTTTTTTAGTGCCAACAACTATATTAGCTCAGCAACATTACAATAATTTAGTTCAAAGATTTTCGGATTTTCCAGTTAAAATAGATATGATAAGTAGATTTAGAACTACTTCTCAACAAAAGGAAACTATTAAAGCTGTTAAAGCAGGTAACGTAGATATATTAATTGGAACTCATAGAATTATACAAAAAGATATAGAATTTAAAGATTTAGGGTTACTGATAATTGATGAAGAACAGAGATTTGGAGTAAAGCATAAAGAAAAGATTAAATCTTTAAAGAAAAATATTGACGTATTAACTCTTAGCGCCACACCTATACCTAGGACATTGCATATGTCCTTAGTTGGCGTAAGAGATATAAGTGTTATAGAAACTCCTCCAGAAGAGAGATATCCTATACAGACCTATGTGGTAGAATATAATGATCAATTGATAAGAGACGCTATACTAAGAGAGGTAAATAGAGGAGGACAGGTATATTTTGTATACAATAGAGTAGAAAATATAAAGGATATGTCGGCTTATTTATCAAAGCTTATACCTGAAATAAAAATAGGAGTAGCTCATGGACAGATGAAGGAGAGAGAGCTGGAAACAGTTATAATGGATTTCATCAATAAAGAATATGATGTTTTGTTAGCCACAACAATAATAGAGACTGGAATGGATATACACAATGTAAATACTATGATAATCTTTGATGCAGATAAAATGGGACTATCTCAATTGTATCAATTGAGAGGTAGGGTAGGTAGAAGTAATAGGATGGCTTATTGCTATTTAACTTATAAAAAGGATAAAATTCTAACAGAGGTGGCAGAGAAGAGGCTAAAGGCTATAAAAGAATTTACTGAATTAGGATCAGGATTTAAAATAGCATTGAAAGATTTAGAAATTAGAGGTGCCGGAAGCATGATGGGTTCTTCTCAGCATGGTCACATGTCTTCTATTGGATATGATTTATATTGTAGAATGTTAGAAGATACCATAAAACAGCTAAAAGGTGAGATTGATAAGGAGCCTGTAGAAACCTCAATAGAATTAAAAATAGATGCATATATACCTGAAAGTTATATAGAAGATGAAACTCAAAAAATAGAAATATATAAGAAAATTGCATCTATAAATGATTACGAAGATTTTATAGACATACAGGAAGAGCTTGAAGACAGATTTTCTGATATACCTACTTCGGTAGTTAATCTTATGGATATTGCATATTTAAGAAGTATTGCAAAGAGCTTAGGAATTGAGGAAATTAAAGAGAAAGGGGAGGAGATACTTATACAATTTGAAAATATGGAAAGACTAAATGATTGTATAAGAAAAGGTATTAAAACTAACTACAATAGAATAATATCCTTTAGATTTGCTGAAAAACCTGTATTAGTTTATAATTTAAATAACATTAAAAAAGAAGACTTATTAGCTAAATTAAAAGAGCTTATATTATTTATAAAAGATGGATGTAAGTAAATAAAAACTTATTTACATTGTATAAAAAAATTAGTATAGTAAAAAAACATAGAATAGAGTGGGGGAATAATAGTGAAAAACATAAAAAAACTGATTATATCATCCTTAGTAGCAGCAATGACTTTTTCAGCTGTAGGATGTAACATGATTGAAAAAACTCCAGAAGCAATAAAGAAAAGTGTAGTTGCTAAGATAAACGATGAAACTATAACTAGAGAAGAGTTGGATTCAAATCCTATAGTAGCAGAACAGATAAAAAAATTAGAAGAAGAGTATGGTGAAAATTATATAAACAATACAGAAGTAAAAGAACAATTACTAGAATATAAAAAACAAGTTGTTGAACAGATGGTTACAGAAAAATTAATATTACAAAAATCAAAAGACTTGAAAATAGACGAAAATAAAGTAAATGAAGAAGTAGAAAAAACATTTAATGATGTAATAAAGAATGGTTTTAATAATGATAAAGAAAAATTCCTTGAAGATTTGAAAACTATGGGAATTACAGAAGCTCAATTAAAGGACTTCTATAAAACACAATTTACTATACTTCAAGTAAGAGATCTTATAGTTAAAGATGTAAAAGTAACTGATGAAGTTGCAAAAAAATACTATGATGAAAATATATATCAATTTTTAGAAGGAGATAGCAAATTTCATTCAGCCCATATATTAGTTGCTACAGAAGAGGAAGCTAAAAAAGTTAAGGAAAGATTAAATAAGGGTGAAGACTTTGCTAAAGTAGCTAAAGAAGTTTCTTTAGATGGTTCAAAAGAAAATGGTGGAGACTTAGGAGAGACAGGATATGGAGATCTTGTTAAACCTTTTGTAGACGCAGTAGTAAAATTAAATAAAGGTGAAATATCAGAACCAGTAAAGAGTCAGTATGGATACCACATTATTAAATTAATAGATAAAGAACCTATAACAATTAAAAAGTTTGATACAGTAAAAGAAGAAATCAAAAAAGAGTTGCTTTCAAGTGAACAACAGAAAAAATTTAATGCTGAATTAGAAAAATGGAAATCAGAATCTAAAATAGAAACTGAAAAATATGTAAAAAATTTAGTTTAAAAAAAACCCCGAAATTTAATTTCGGGGTTTTTAAATTACAAATGTGTATAAAATTTCATAAATAGAAAGATAATATTAATACAAGTTGTAAATATCAATTTAAAGGAGGAAAAAAATATATGAAAGCCACAGGAATTGTTAGACGTATAGACGACTTGGGTAGAGTCGTTATTCCTAAAGAAATAAGAAGGACCTTAAGGATAAGAGAGGGAGACCCTTTAGAGATATTTACTGATAGAGAAGGAGGAGTTATATTAAAGAAATACTCCCCTATTGGTGAATTAAGCGAATTCTCCAAAGGTTATGCAGAATCTCTACAGCAAGCAGCAGGAAATATAGTAGTTATTTGCGATAGAGATAGCATAATATCTATTAGTGGAGCTCCTAAAAAAGAGTATTTAGACAAAAAAATAAGTACAGATTTAGAAAAGATTATTGAAGAAAGAAAAGTAGTTAATTACAATCAAAGCTCAGACATTATACCACTCTATGATGATGAAGAGGTGGATGAAAAGTATAAAGGGCAAGTTATATCACCAATAATAGCAGAAGGAGATGCAATTGGAGCTGTTGTTATTGTATCTAAAGAAGAAGGTAAGAAGTTTGGAGACGTAGAAATTAAGTTAGCTGAAACTGCATCATCCTTCTTAGGAAAACAAATGGAGCAATAAATAAAATGGTAGACAAATTGCTAATATTAAATGGCAGCATGTCTGCCATTTATTTTTGTTCCATAAAAATTATTGACAATGATTTATAAAAATATTCAATAAAAAGTAATATTGCCTCTGAATTATAAATAAATAATATTTAGAAGACTTTCGGAGGTATTAATTATGAAAAAGCAATCCTTGTTAAAAGGTACACTTATTTTAGGACTATCAGGAATTTTCGCTAAGTTTTTAGGATTATTTTTTAGATGGCCTTTAATAATGCTCATAGGTGACGAAGGAATAGGATATTATCAAATGTCTTATCCTTTATATCTATTTTTTATTGCGGTAGCATCAGGAATTCCAGTTGCTATATCTAAGATGGTTTCAGAGAGAAAGGCTTTAGGAGATAATGAAGGCATACTACAAGTATTTAAAAAGGCAATGTTGCTAATGGTAGTTATCGGTGGAGTATTTACAGTAAGTATTCTGCTACTTTCAAGATATATTATTGACCTTTTTAAATGGGATAGTAAGGCTTATTACTCTTTGATAGGCATTGCCACAGCTCCCTTTTTCATTTCAATAATCAGTGCATTTAGAGGGTTTTTCCAAGGGTTACAAAACATGAATCCATCAGCTGTATCACAAATTATAGAACAGGTAGGAAGGGTAATATTTGGAATAGGCCTGGCATATATGCTTTTACCTAAGGGAATAGAGTATGCAGCAGGGGGAGCTGCTTTTGGAGCAACAGCGGGAGGAATACTAGGTGGGATATATTTATATGCAAGATATATTCGTGTAAGAAAAGAGATAAATGTAAAGAATGTAAGAGACAATTTAGATATATTGAGTAAGCTTATATATATATCTGTACCAATATCATTAGGAGCTACAGTAGGCAGTGTTATGGGTCTAATTGACTCTATTCTAGTTCCACAGAAACTTTTGCAAGGGGGGCTAGACTTTAAGGAGGCTACTATACTCTACGGGCAATTGACTGGTAAAGCATCTGTATTAATAAATGTTCCACTTACCATATCAATGTCATTATGTGCCTCTTTAGTACCCATTATAGCAGAGTGTTATATTTTAAATAGAAGATTCGAGCTTATGGAAAAAACTCAATTGTCTATCAAATTTGCTACGGTAATTTCATTTCCATCTTGCTTAGGGCTATTTTTCTTATCAGAACAAATTATGCAACTTTTATTTCCGGGGCATAGTGGTGGGGGAGAAATATTAAAATATTCTTCCATATCTATTCCTTTTATCATACTGACTCAAACATCTACGGCTATTATGCAAGGTATAGGCAAATATATTACCCCTGTGGTCACTCTTATATTAGGATGTATAGTAAAAGTAATGTTAACAGCAAAGTTAGTCCCTATAAAGGGCATAAGTATTTATGGCGCGGTAATTGGATCTATCGGGGGATACCTCATAGTTACCATATTAAATATGCTACTGCTTAAAATCAGCTTAAAAATTAGGATGGATTGGTATAATATATTTATAAAACCGCTATTGGCGTCAATTATAATGATAATTTCAGTTATTTTAATAAATTCAAGACTATATGTTATTATGAATAGTAGTAATTTAGCTTGTGTAATATCTATATTTTCAGGTATATTAATATATAGTATACTAATTTTTACTATGAGAATATTTAGCTTTGGATACTTTAAAAATAAGATTTTACGTCACAAAAGGAGAGGTATAGATGATAAAGATCATAGGACTTGGTCCAGGTTCTAAAGAGGCACTAACCTTAGGAAGTATAGAGGTATTAAGGAGTTGTGAAAATATTTACCTAAGGACAGAAAAACATCCAGTTGTAGAATATCTAAAAGGTCTAAATATAAGTTTCTCTACCTTCGATAATAAATATGAAACCATGAAAAGTTTTGATGAAGTATATATATCAATTTCTGAAGAATTAGTAGAAAAGTGTAGAATATATAAAGAAATCGTATATGCTGTGCCAGGGCACCCTTTAGTTGCAGAGAAATCAGTAACTAATTTAATAAAACTATGTGAAGAGAACAATTTGGAATATAAAATATATCCAGCTGTAAGCTTCGTAGATGCTATGGTAGAATCATTGAAGATAGACCCAATAGAAGGATTAAAGATAATGGATGCCTTTGAAATAAAAGAAGGAATCTTAGACAGAAGAGTTGGAACTATAATAACACAAGTTTATAATAAATTTATAGCTTCTGAAGTAAAGCTTCAGCTTCAGGATTATTATGGAGATGAGGAAGAAATATTTTTTGTTAGAGCAGCTGGAGTAGAAGGTTTAGAGAGCATAAGGAAAATAAAATTATATGAACTTGATAGACAGGAAGATATAGATTACTTAACTTCGATTTATATACCTGAAAAGAAAGATTATGTTGGAGATTTTCATGATTTAGTGCACATAATGGAAAAATTAAGAGGGGATAATGGATGTCCCTGGGATAAAGAACAAGATCATGATTCTTTAAAGAGATATTTAATAGAAGAAACTTATGAAGTTATTGAAGCCATAGAAAAAACAGACGATAATATGCTATGGGAAGAGTTAGGCGACTTACTTCTGCAAATTGTTTTTCACGCACAAATAGGAAGAGAAGAGAATAGCTTTAATATAAATGATGTAACAAAAGGTATTTGCAGAAAAATGATAGAAAGGCATCCTCATGTATTTGAGAGTACAAAAGTAAGCTCATCTACAGAAGTATTAGATAACTGGGATGAAATAAAGAGAATTAATAAAGGATTTAGTTCTTATACGGAAGAATTAGAGCATATAGCAAAGACATTACCTGCTTTAATGAGAGCAGAAAAGGTTCAGAAGAAAGCCGCTAAGGTAGGTTTTGACTGGGATAAGATTGAAGATGCATTATCTAAAGTGGTAGAAGAATATTATGAAGTAAGAGATGTATATAAAAGTAATAATAGGGCAAAAATATTAGAAGAAGTTGGAGATTTAATATTTTCAGTAGTAAATGTAGCAAGATTTCTTGACATAGACCCCGAATATGCATTAAATTATACTATAGATAAATTTATTTATCGTTTCCGATACATAGAAGAAACCGCGTCGAAAATGGGATTTGATTTAAAACAAATGACATTGGAAGAAATGGATAAACTATGGGAAGAAGCGAAAAAAAATAATTAAATTTATAAAAACATATAACTCAAAGAAGGAATTTTAAAATCAGTGAAGAATATGCTATTTTATAGTATGTAAGCTATTTTATAGCATACTCAATATTAAGGAGGTAAAAAAAGTGAATAAAGCAGAATTAATTACAAGTATGGCTGAAAAATCTAAATTAACTAAGAAAGATGCTGAACTACTTCTTAAGGCGTTTATCGAATCAGTTGAGGAAACACTTGAAAAGGGTGAAAAAGTTCAATTAGTAGGATTTGGAACATTTGAAACAAGAAACAGAGCAGCTAGAATAGGTAGAAATCCAAAAACTAGAGAAGAAATCACTATTCCAGAATCAACTGTTCCAGTGTTTAAACCAGGTAAAGAATTTAAAGATAAAGTAAATAAATAAGATACTTTTGTATTTTTCAAAAAACCTAGGTGTAAATCTGGGTTTTTTGTGATTTGAGGAGGATAATATGAGATTAGATAAGTATTTAAAAGTATCTAGAATTATAAAAAGAAGAACTGTAGCAAAAGAAGCTTGTGAAAGTGGAAGAGTGCTCATAAATGATAAGGTTGCTAAACCAGGTACGGAAGTAAAAGAAAATGATATTATTGAAATTAAGTATTCTGAAAAATCACTAAAGGCTAGAATTATTAATATATCAGAGCATGTAAAGAAAGAAGATGCTAAAGAGATGTATGAAATAATATCAGGAGATGAAGATATGGACTGAAGGAGACCCTTCGGTCTTTTTCTTTTATTAGATGATTACGCCCTGTAATAATCTTATCTTCTTTAAACAGGGGTCACCTAATCTGAACTAAATTTCACTTTATCCGATGACTACCATCCGTAATACTCCCATCTTCTATAAATGGGAGATATAAGAACTCTTGAGCTTCAGCCATTTAGAGTTCTTATGTTGTTCATAACGGATGTTACGTCCCTGGATAAGTTCTTCTAAGCTTCAGCTGGAATAAGTATTCCTTTTAAGTAAACTCCATCTGAAGCTAAGAATTACTTGATAAAGATAAGTGCTATATAAAAAAACATATGCATATAATATTATAAAGTTGGAGGTGAATCTCATGGAAAAAAAAGAGATAAGATTAGAAGAAAAGAGTGTTATGACATTAGAAAATAGAAAGAAACTTTTTTTAAATGGAGTGGTAGAAGTTTTTAGTTTTAATGAGGAACAGATAATATTAAATACTACATTAGGAACGTTACATATAAAGGGAGAGGGACTAAAGATGAACAAGCTAGACGTTCAAAATGGTGAGGTTATAATAAATGGTATGATAAATTCCTGTGTTTACACCAATAAAGAAAATAAAAAAGAAAAAGAAAAATTATTATCAAAATTATTTAAGTAAGGAGTAAAAATGATAATATCTATAGAACATCAGGTGAAATTAGTAGTATTTAGTTTAGCCTCTGGTATCATAACGGGAATACTATTTGATATATATAGAATTATTAGAGGGTTTGAGAACCCTAATAAAGTAATAACATATATCCAAGATATATTATTTTGGATAATGTCTAGCATATTAGTATTCATATTCTTGTTATATTTTAATTATGCGTATGTAGGATTTTATGTCTATTTATTTATTATCGTTGGGATATTTTTTTATTTAAAACTTGCCAGTAATATTTTCATAAAAGTGCTTTATAATTCTATAAATATTATAGGAAAATTACTAAGAGTACTAAAAAATACCATTCTATTTCCGATAGAATTACTAATATATAAAATTAAAAATAAAAAAGTAAAGTAAAATTATAAAAATCACTTGAAGAAAAATTCAATTGCCATTAGAATATAACTAAAGGATAACCTTAATTAAAGAAAGGATAATTTATCTATGAGAAAGCTTGGTAAATTGAATAAAGTATTCTTTTTCATGCTGGCCTTTTATGTATGTTTTATTTTAGGTAAACAGCAAATCACTATGAAAAATATAGAAGCTCAGATGAATGAAAAAAATATTGAAATTGAAAAGCTAGAAGATAAAAACGAAAAATTAAAAGATGAAGTGGAAATGACTAAATCAGACGCATACATCGAAAAGCTGGCAAGAGAGAAGTTAAATTTAATTAAGCCAGGAGAAAGTGCTGTTATAAATAATAGTACAAGTAAATAAAGTTTAATATTAATATTAATATACATTTTTAAGGAGGAATTTTTTCAATATGACCTTAAAAGCTGGAAACATACTAGAAGGCACAGTGGTAAACATTACAGGCTTTGGAGCTTTTGTAGAAATCGAAGGCAAAACAGGCTTGGTCCACATATCTGAGGTTTCAGATAGTTACGTTAAAGACATAAGAAGTTTTCTAAAGGAAAAAGACAAAGTAAAAGTAAAGATAATTTCTGTTGATGACAATGGTAAAATAAGTCTGTCAATAAAACAGGCAGAACCGCAGAAAAAATCTGTAAGACCAATCGAAATAGATTGGAATAAAGAAAAGGAAAAGCAGTCACCTAAAGATTTTGAGGATAGAATGCTTAAATTTTTGAAGGAAAGTGAGGAAAGACTTCAAGACATAAAGAAAAATCAAGATTCAAGGAATCGTGGCTATAGAAAGAACTCAAACTATTAGAGAATAAGAGGCTTAATAGCCTCTTTTTATAAATAAAAAAATATATGTTGACATAAATAAATAGTTGATATATAATAGACTATGTCGCAAGAAGTGATATACAAAACAATGCCGAAGTGGCGGAACTGGCAGACGCACAGGACTTAAAATCCTGCGGTGCTAAAACACCGTACCGGTTCGATTCCGGTCTTCGGCACCAAAATATAATATCGCGGGGTGGAGCAGTTGGCAGCTCGTCGGGCTCATAACCCGAAGGTCGTAGGTTCAAGTCCTGCCCCCGCTACCATAATAAAATATGGCGGAATAGCTCAGCTGGCTAGAGCATTCGGTTCATACCCGGAGTGTCGTAGGTTCAAGTCCTATTTCCGCTACCATATATTTGCCGAAGTGGCGGAACTGGCAGACGCACAGGACTTAAAATCCTGCGGTGCTAAAACACCGTACCGGTTCGATTCCGGTCTTCGGCACCAAAATTATAATATCGCGGGGTGGAGCAGTTGGCAGCTCGTCGGGCTCATAACCCGAAGGTCGTAGGTTCAAGTCCTGCCCCCGCTACCATAATGAAATATGGCGGAATAGCTCAGCTGGCTAGAGCATTCGGTTCATACCCGGAGTGTCGTAGGTTCAAGTCCTATTTCCGCTACCAAGTAATGATTACCTAATAAGGTAATCATTTTTGCTATTTACTAAATAATATTTGATTATTTTGCAAGTTATAACAAGTTATAAATAGTACCTGCCTTTATTCTTATCAAAACTTCAAATTTTCCCTAAAGTATAATTTTTATGTTAAATACTATAAATATATGTCCTAAAAAAAATATAAACTTTTCCTAACAAATGACATTTATTTCCATATGCCTCTGTTATAATTAAATAAAAAATCTAGAGGCGGTGGGTAAATTATGCAGTATGGAGCGGATATACTTCCATATCAAAGAATTAGAAATCTACATAACGAAATACAAAAGAAAAAAATATTTAATATGGCGTTACCCATAAAATATATACTTTATTTTATAGGTAGTATACTTATAAGTAGAGTTGTTATGATTAATTTAATGGCTCCTTTTGGTATAGCATTTCTTATAGCTAGTATATTAAAAATGGACAAGAGAGTTTCCATAGTTACCGGTGTAGGAACAATCATAGGATATTTGTCTGTTTTTTATGCAGTGAAAAATATCTGGATATATATTATACAGGCATTAACATTAAGCCTGTTTGGATATGTATTTAATGAAATGGATAAAAACAAGAAATTGACTATAAGTTTAGGAATTATATTTATCCAATTAGCTATTTTTAATAAATTTGTCATTCATGTTACTCTGGGATTGTCAATTTTTAATGCTTTATTTGAATTAGCGTGTATCTTCCCAATATATTATATTATTAATTATTCTACGATATGCATAGAAGAATATAAGAACAAACATTTATACAGTAGTGAAGAAACTATAAGTATGGCTATTGCGTTATCTTTATTTATCGCAGGGACATGGGGTATAAACTTATTTGGACTCTCTATTAGAAATATAATAGCCCTTACCTTCGTAGTAATGATCGGATATATCAAAGATAGCTCGGCAGGAGGAGCTTGTGGAGTAGCATTGGGAGCAATAATCGGAATATCTACTAACAATATGGTAACGTTTATAGGTACTTATGGAATTTGCGGTTTGATGGCAGGTATATTTAAAGAAACAGGAAAATGGGCTAGTGGAATAGCATACATTGTAATGTTTTCAATTTTAAAGTTATATTCAGATATAGGAGTTCAGTTTCAAATTGGGGAGGCATTAGTGGCATTGACAATATTCTATGTGGTGCCTTTGAAATGGTATAAAAAGATGGAAGTTGAATTAGATTGGCAATTAAAGGGGGAGAATTTAAAAGAGAATTATATACAAAATGTCAAGGAATTATTTAACGATGGATTAATGGATTTTTCGCAGCTGTTATTGGATATGAGGAAGACTTTAGAAAACTTAGCTGATAATGATAAGTTAAGAATGAAAACTAAGAGTAGTGTATTAATACAAAATCTAGCAGATAGGGTTTGTAGTAACTGTGATATGAGAAACATATGCTGGAAAAGAGAAAGTTACTATACATATTCAGCTTTTTCGGAGCTCATAGAAGGATATGAAGATTGCAAAGAATATATACCTAAGGAGTTAACGAGAAAATGTGTAAAAAGATCTTATCTAATCGAAAACACAAAAGACATTATGAAAAATCATATTATAGATGAAATGTGGAAAAAAAGCTTAAGTGAATGTAGGGAATATTTAGCTACACAAATTGGTAATATAGCTTATTCTGTAGATGAAATGGCAAAAAACATTGATGTTGATGTACAGTTTGATAAATACATAGAAAAAGATTTAAGGAGGGTACTAAATAAAAATAATATAAAATACAAAAATGTGTTTTGCTATAATAATAAAAAAGATAGGCTGGTAATTAAATTGTCCCTAGATGTTTGCGGTGGAAAACATAGGTGCATAAAGGAGGTTCTACCACTTATAAATTCTGTAACGGGTAAGGTTATGTGTGTAAGCAATGAAGGATGTAATATTGACATGTGCAGTAAGAGCTGTAATTTGATATTGGAAGAGACACCTAAATATCATATATCTTCATATGTAGGAAGAGTGTGTAAAGATGGGGAAAAGCTAAATGGAGATAGCTATGTTTATGATAAGATGAAGGACGGTACATACTTAACACTAATAAGCGATGGAATGGGTTCAGGACCAGAAGCTCATCAAGAAAGTGGTGCAGCAGTGGAGCTCATTCAAAAATTCTTAAAAGCTGGATTTACTGAAATAAATGCTATTAACACAGTAAATTCTCTTATGACTATAAAATTTTCAGAAAATGAAAAATTTTCAACCGTAGATTTAAATAGTATTGATCTTTATACAGGACAAGCTAATTTCATGAAGGTTGGAGCCGTGCCAAGCTTTGTAAAGTCTAAAGATAAGGTAGAAGTTATAAAATCTAGAACTTTGCCTATTGGAGTTTTAGATAAAGTAGATGTGGACATAATAAAAAAGCAAGTTAAAAACGGAGACATATTAGTAATGTTAAGTGATGGAGTATTAGATTACAATAATGAAGAAGCAGGTAAAGTAGATTGGCTATTAAAATATTTACAAGAAAGTAAATATAATAATCCAGAGGAACTTTGTCAAGATATCATATCTAGAGTAAAAGAATTAAGTAATGGAAAGGTAAAAGATGATATGACAGTGATTGTATCAAAAGTCTATTCTCTATACTAACAAAAAACCAGAAATCAGCAGTACTTATTGAGGATTTCTGGTTTTTTAACGATTATTTATGTTATAATAAAAATTATAAAATCTAGGGAAGTGATTGACTTGCTACAAAAGGTTATAAGGACTATAGAAGATAATCAAATGATAAAAAAAGACGATAAAATAATTGTGGCAGTATCTGGAGGACCAGATTCCATATGTTTATTACATATTCTTAGCACTTTAAAGGAAAAATACTCAATAGAGTTATATGCAGCTCATATTAATCACTGTTTAAGAGGTGATGAAGCGGATGAAGATGAGGAATATGTAAGAGAATTTTGCAAACAGTATGGTATAGATTTTCATAGTATAAAAATAGACGTTGCTAATTTAGCAAAAGAGAAAAAAATGTCTTTTGAAACAGCGGCAAGAGAAGCAAGATATATGTTCTTTGATGAAGTCATGGAAAAAGTCGAAGGTAATAAAATTGCTTTAGCCCATAACGCAAATGATCAATGTGAAACTGTTCTTATGAGAATAATGAGAGGAACAGGAATACAAGGTCTTGCAGGTATAAGACCAGTAAGAGATAATATATACATAAGACCGTTATTAAATACAACTAGAGAAGAAATTGAGGAATACTGTTCTACAAATGATTTAAAACCTAGATTGGATAAGACTAACTTAGAAACTGTATATACTAGAAATAAAATAAGACTAGAATTAATACCTTACATAGAAAAAAATTTTAATAGTAATATTATTGACTCAGTTAATAGATTAGTAGAAAATATTACAGTAGACATGGACTTTATGGATTTTTTAAGTAAGGAATTTTATAATAAATATGCTAGTGTAGAGAAAGATAGAGTTATCTTATCAAAAAAATTGTTTTTTGAACATAAGGCTATAGTATCTAGAGTTATTAGAAGCTCTATAGATTCTTTAAAAGGAAATCTATTTAATTATGAAAAGGTACATATTGATGATATTATAAAGTTACAAGGTTCTAACACAGGTAAAACTATAATGTTACCTGGTAATTTTGTAGCTATTAATAATTATGGAGACATACACATTTTAAGTAGACTAGACTTATGTCTAGAAAATAATAAAAGGGAATATAAATTACAATTAGGAAAAAATCAAATTACTAAAGGTATATGTATAAATTTAGAGAAAATAAATATTGAAGAAATGAATGAAAAATTTAAAAATGATGATGTAAAATATTTTGATTATGATAAAATAAATGATGATGCTATACTAAGATATAGAAAAGATGGAGATCGTATTGTTCCTCTAGGAATGAAAGGGAGTAAAAAACTAAAAGATTTATTTATAGATTTAAAAATTCCCAAAGAAGATAGAGGAAATATACCATTGATATGTTTTGGTGAAGAGATTGCATGGATAGTAGGCTATAGAACTAGTGAAAAATTTAAGATTGAAAAATCTACAAAAAATATATTAAAAATTTTTATTGAAAGAGAGGCTGAAGAATGAGTCAAATGAAAGACGACATTAAAGAAGTATTATTTGATGAAGAACAAATAAGAAATAAAATTAGAGAAATAGGTAAACAAATAAGTAAAGATTATATTGGTAAAGATTTATTGTTAATTGGAGTATTAAAAGGTTCTGTTCCATTTATGGCAGACTTAATAAAAGAAATAGATATTCCTTGTTCCATTGACTTTATGGCTGTATCAAGTTATGGAAATTCCTCAACTACATCAGGTGTAGTAAGAATATTAAAGGATTTAGATTTTGAAATAGAAGGAAAACATATATTAATAGTAGAGGACATAATAGATACAGGAACAACATTAAGATATTTAGTTGACTATTTAAAAGGAAGGCAACCAGCCTCAATAGAAATAGCTTCTCTACTAAATAAGCCTGAAAGAAGAATGGTGGAAATAAATGCAAAATATATGGGATTTGAAGTTCCAGATTATTTTCTAGTAGGATATGGGCTTGACTATTCTGAAAAATATAGAAACTTACCTTATGTTGGTATTCTGAAAGAAGAAGTCTATAAATAATTAATATTAGCAATATTGTAAACAATTCTCGCATATGATACAATTTTACATTATAAATTAGAAAGAGAGGGGGGCCAAAAATGAATAAGAGATTTTCAAGTGCAACGGCCTGGGTTGTTATATTTGTGTTGGTTATATTTTCGGCTTTATTTTTAGTAAGAACTAATGAGCCTTCAAAAACAATACACTTTAATCAATTTCAGAAACATTGGATAAATAATGAAGTTAAAGAGTTTCAGGTTAAGGAAGACAGGGTAACAGTATCTGGTACTCTTAAAGATGGAACTCAATTTGAAATGTTTGTTCCTTTTGAAAGATTAAATAGCTTTATAAGTAAGAATGATAAAAATGGTGATGTGGGAGAATCCTATCTACCACCTACAAGAGCGCCTATATGGCTAAATTATCTCCCTAGTGCGATATTAATACTGATGTTTGTAATATTTTGGTTTATGTTTATGCAACAATCCCAAAGTGGGGGTAATAGAAATGTAATGAACTTCGGTAAAAGTAGAGCCAAAATGGCCAGTCCAGATAAGCGGAAAGTAACCTTTGCTGATGTCGCTGGTGCAGATGAGGAAAAGGAAGAATTGGCTGAAATAGTGGATTTTTTAAAGCAGCCTAAAAGATATGCAGAAGTAGGTGCAAGAATACCAAAGGGCGTATTGTTAGTAGGGCCTCCTGGAACAGGTAAAACATTGCTTGCTAAGGCTATAGCAGGAGAAGCAGGTGTGCCATTCTTTAGTATATCTGGTTCAGATTTTGTGGAAATGTTTGTAGGTGTTGGAGCATCTAGAGTTAGAGACTTATTCGAGCAAGCTAAAAAGAATTCATCTTGTATAATTTTTATAGATGAGATAGATGCAGTAGGTAGACAAAGAGGAGCAGGATTTGGTGGAGGACATGACGAAAGAGAACAGACATTAAACCAACTACTTGTTGAAATGGATGGTTTTGCTGCAAATGAAGGAATAATAATGATTGCAGCTACCAATAGGCCAGATATATTAGACCCTGCATTATTAAGACCAGGAAGATTTGATAGACAGATTATAGTAGGGGCACCAGATGTTAAGGGTAGAGAGGAAATTTTAAAAGTACATTCTAAAAATAAACCTTTATCAGAAAATATTAAATTAGATGTATTAGCTAAAAGAACTCCAGGTTTTACTGGTGCAGATTTAGAAAATTTAATGAATGAAGCAGCTCTTTTAACAGTAAGAAAAAACAAAAAAGAAATTGAAATGGAAGAATTAGAAGAAGCTGTAACAAGGGTAATTGCTGGACCAGAAAAGAAGAGCAGAGTAATAGATGAAGATGACAGAAAACTTACAGCTTACCATGAAGCGGGCCACGCAGTTGTTATGAAGTTATTGCCAAATGCTGACCCTGTTCATCAGATAAGTATAGTTCCTAGAGGTATGGCTGGAGGATATACTATGCATTTACCTGAAAAAGATAGTTCATATATGTCAAAATTAAAACTAGAAGACCAGATAGTAGGATTACTAGGAGGAAGAGTAGCAGAAAAACTAGTAATTGGAGATATAAGCACAGGTGCTAAAAATGACATTGATAGAGCTACTACTATAGCTAGAAAAATGATTATGGACTATGGAATGAGTGAAGAATTAGGTCCAATAGCTTTTGGAAGTGGTCATGAGGAAGTATTTCTAGGAAGAGATTTTAGCAAAAGCAAAAACTATAGTGAAGAAATTGCCTCTAAAATAGACAAAGAAATTAGAAAGTTGATTGATACAGCATACAAAAAAGCTGAAAATCTACTTGATAAAAATATGAGTAAACTTCATGCAGTTGCTCAAGCTTTGCTTGAAAAAGAAAAGTTAGAAGCAGACGAATTCGAGGAAATATTTAATAACAATTAATATAAATAAGTAGAAATGAGTGATGAAAGTGGAATTTAACTTAAAAGAGGGAATCAACTCCATCATAGAAATTACAGTTGGAGAAAAGAATACAGCTATAGAGCATGGTTCTGGAGATTTAGAGGTTCTTGCTACTCCAGCAATGATTGCTCTTATGGAGAATGCAGCGAAAAATTGTGTAGGACTTCACTTAAGTAACGAATTTACTACTGTAGGAATAGATATAAATGTAAAACACTTAAAGGCTACACCGGTTAATATGAAGGTTAAGTGTGAAGCGCTTTTAGAAAAAGTTGATGAAAAAAAACTCTTTTTTAAAGTAAATGCTTGGGATGAAAGAGGTAAAATCGGTGAGGGTACACATATTAGATATATAGTTAATAGAAAAGATTTTATGGATAGATTAAAATAAATAAAAAAAGATATAGGATTTTCCTATATCTTTTTTTATTTCTGTAAGAAATTCCTATAATAAAACGTAGTAATTATATGAAGAGCTCTTAAAGCCATATGAAAGGAGGCAAATTATATTGAAGACAACAAAGCAAAACCTTATAAAAAAAATTAAAAGAAAAAATCCACAGGCCATGGATTTTTTAGTAGATAAATATGGAAGACTCCTTTATAAAGTTATATATAAAGTATTATCTGTATTTAATGATGAAGGAATTATTGATGAATGTATGAATGATGTATTGCTAAATATATGGGCAAATATTGATAAATACTCTGGGGAAGACAATATTGAATTAGAAGGAGAAGAGGTAAGGTTTAAAAATTGGATTTGTGTTATAGCTAGATACAAATCCATAGATTATTATAGAAAGCTGATTAATGAAAAGGAAAAGGTACACATTGAGCAATGCAGTATAATTTCTGATTTTTCAATAGAAGAAGATATAATATTAAAAGAAGAAAAAGAGGAGTTATATGACTATATAAATAATATGAATGATATAGATAAAAAGATATTCATAATGAGATATTATTTAGAACAATCCGTAGAAGATATAGCTAAAGATTTGAATCTCTCAATAAGTTCAGTATATACGAGATTATCAAGGGGCAGAAATCATTTAAGAGATAGATATAAGAACTCAAAGGAGGTATATATGGATGAAGGATATATACGAGCATTTTAATGAAATTAGTTTAGATTTAGACTTAATAGAAAAAGAAGATATAAATGTTGACGATATAACAATCGGTAGAATTAAAAATAAATTTAAGAATTCAATAAATAAAAAAAATAATAGAAAAATAAAAGTTTTAGTAGCTTCATTAGCTTTAACCATGGGCATTTGCGCTGTAACATTAAATAATAGTGTTCTTGCTGATAAACTGCCTAATATTAATATAGGTACTTTTTTCTCTAACTTTAATTACAATGGAAAATTTCAGGATTATGCAGAAGTTATAGGAGAAACTAAAAGTGATAAAGGTTATGAAGTAACCTTAGATGAAATTGTTATGGATGATTATAGTCTAATGATAATTTATACTATAAAAGCTGAAGAAAAAGTAGAAGAATTGATAAATGAGGAGGGAGCTGTATCTATATATGCTCCAGATAAAAGCATTAAAATAAACAACAAAGAAATTAGGGGAGCAGCTGGAGGAAATTATAGAATAATTAACGATAATACAGTGCAAGTTATGATGGATTATGATGTAGAGAAGAATGATATACCAAATAACTTTTCTATGGATATAAGTTTTAATAAAATAAATAACATAAGTGGAGATTGGAGATTCAAGTTTAATGCATCAAAAAATAAAATAGAAGACACTATAAAAACATACGACATAAATGAAAAATATACATTTGAAGATGACACTGGTGAAGAAATAGAACTTATAGTAGATAAAATAACCTTTTCGTCCATATCTACGGTTATAACTTTTAAAACTGATAAGGAGTTTGAATACTATTATATAGACTTTATTGGTGAAGAAAAAATAAACCACAGGGGAAGTTCTTTAAGTCGTAAGGAATTAAGATTAGGTCATAAATATGAGGCTATATTTAAACTTGACTACGTTGAAGAGATACCAGAAAAAATAAGTATAGAATATAATAAAAAGGATGGGTATAAAACTAAAGTGGCAGAAATTAATTTAAAAGAATAAAAATATAATTAAATTTATTGTTAAATAAAAGAGTATCTGTTGATTTTCAATTTACAGATGCTCTTTTTTAACTTATAATTGTGTGTATGTAAATATCTATGTATAATTACTGGTTTTTTCTATATAATACAGAAGAACAGTAGACTATTAAATTAATAAAGAAAGTGGTGTTAGCTTTGATTTTAGTTTTAGATGCTGGCAATACTAATATCGTTTTAGGTCTATATAAGGATAAAGAGCTAATTGCTGATTGGAGATTATCAACAGACCCTATAAGAACAGCAGATGAATACGGTATTCAAGTGATGCAATTATTTGTACAAAATAATATTAACCTTTCCGAAATTGAAGGAGTTATAATATCATCAGTAGTACCTAATATCATGTATTCAATAGAGCATATGATTTTAAAATATTTTGAAGTGAAACCTATAGTAGTTGGGCCAGGAGTAAGAACAGGAATTAATATAAAATATGATAATCCAAAGGAGGTTGGCGCAGATAGAATTGTAAATGCTGTAGCCGCTCATGAATTATATAATAAACCTTTAATAATAATAGATTTTGGCACTGCAACTACATTTTGTGCAGTAACTAAAGAAGGAAACTATTTAGGCGGAGCTATTTGTCCAGGTGTAAAAATATCTTCAGAAGCATTGTTTCAAAAAGCGGCAAAGCTTCCAAGAATAGAATTAGTTAAACCACCATCAGTAATTTGTAAAAATACTGTTGCAAGTATGCAAGCTGGAATGGTTTATGGATATGGTGGATTAGTAGAATTTATTATAAATAAAATGAAAGCAGAAATGATTGACTTAGGTGAAGAAGAGCCAATGGTAGTTGCTACCGGAGGATTAGCAAAACTAATAAATGAGGAAGCTAAAAGTATAGACGTAGTAGACCCTGACTTAACATTGAAAGGATTAAGAATAATTTACGAAAAAAACAAGGAGTAAAATTTTAAATGAAGATAGCGAATTTAGAATTTAAAAACAACGTATTTTTAGCACCATTAGCAGGTGTTACAGATGTAGCCTTTAGAGGTTTGTGCAAAAATATGGGCTGTGGACTTGTATATACTGAAATGATAAGCGCTAAAGCATTATATTATGGTAATGTAAATACTACAAGTATGCTACAGTTTTCAGAAGAAGAAGTTCCAGTAGCAGTTCAAATATTTGGTCATGAACCTGATATTATGGCTAGAGTATGTGATTCTTTTAACGAAAATAATAATATATGTTTGATTGATATAAATATGGGGTGCCCTGCTCCTAAAATAGTTAAAAACGGAGAAGGTTCTGCACTTATGAAAGATTCTAAATTGGCATCGCAAATAGTAAGAGCTATAAAGAAAGCTACTAATAAACCTGTAACAGTAAAGTTTAGGAAAGGCTATGATGAATTTAATATCAATGCAGTGGAATTTGGAAAGATTATAGAGGATTCAGGGGCGGATTGTATTACAGTCCATGGAAGAACGAGACAACAAATGTATGAAGGTAAGGCAGATTGGGAAATAATAAGGAAGGTCAAAGAAAAGGTATCAATACCTGTAATTGGAAATGGAGACGTATTTACCCCTGAAGATGCATTGAAAATTAAGGAGATTACAAACTGTGATGGGATTATGCTTGGAAGAGGGGCATTAGGAAATCCTTGGATATTTAAACAAATACAACAAAAATTAAATGGGAATCCTATATCTTACCCAACTCCAGAAGAGATAATTGATATGTGCATAGAGCATGTAAAAAGATCTATATATTATCATGGGGAAAATAAAGCTGCTAGAGAAATGAGAAAGCATATTGCGTGGTATATAAAAGGATTAAAGGATTGCACAAAAATAAAGAATATAGTAAATTCAGAGGATAAAGCTTATAATTTAATAACAATATTGGAAAATTATAAAGAACATATCATAGAAAATTGAATTATATAATATTAAAATTCATATAAATAAACTATATCAATATAAAAGGTATAGTGTTATGAAATCTGTTTTGTTAATTGAACAACCAAAGAAATATAAAATTTATGAAAGACAGGATATCATAAGTAGGATAAGAGATAGGTTTAACATTAAATTAATAGAAGATAATTATCTGAAGGATTTAAATTTAAGCATTAAAAAAATAAGTTTTCCAATGAACCTAAATGTGGATGCGTATATGAGAAATATGGAAACTGCCAAGGGTTATTTAAATAAAGAGCATGGAATTGTGGCACCAAAAGTTTGGAGAAAAATGGATTATAATATTTATAATAAGTTTCAAAAAGAACTTTTAGCATATAGCATAGTTTCTAGTATGCAATTAATACTTAGGCTAAAAAACAAGAGTATTAGAAATAGTTGCATAGTAATATATGATCCAACGGATTATCACATTTATGAGGGTGTCTTATGTCTCTCTAAATTTGCTAAATACATTGTGTTTTTAACTGATAATATTGATAAAGCTAAAATTTTAGCTGACTATGTTATCGCAAATTACGGTATATCACCAATAATAACTAGGGATAAAAATCATGCACTTAAAAATGCGGATTTTATATTGACCTCTAGAGACTGGGATTTAATCATAGATAAACCAATTTGGACTCTAGATAATTTATTTAGTACTTTTAACAGTGGCAGTCAATATATAAACGACGTTACCTATAGAACACCTTGGTTTGGCAAAGATGATATTTCTATAGAACTATTAGGAGCGATCTTATGTCAGATGGAAGAAAAAGATATAGAGAGGTCTTTAAAGTACAATGGAGCATTTTTAAACAACATAATGTTTAATGAAGAAGTTTTGATATTTGAATGAGCTCATAAGTTGACATTGAATATTATGCTGATTTATAATAACTTAAATGATTGTTAAGCAGTTATCTTATGTTCATGCATAAATAAAATAAAAAGATAATAATATATAAAGGTGTTACACTAAAACATTTAAAAGGGGAGAAGGAAATGAGTGATACAAAAAAATATGTTATGACATATGAGGGTGTTAAAAAATTAGAAGATGAATTAGAATATCTTAAAACAGTTAAAAGAAAAGAAATAACAGAGAAAATTAAGGTTGCACTTTCTTTTGGAGATTTAAGTGAGAATTCTGAGTATGATGAAGCTAAAAATGAACAAGCTTTTGTTGAAGGAAGAATAATGCAACTTGAAAATATGCTTAAAAATGCTTCTATAGTAGATGAAAGCGAGATACCTGCAGACACTGTTAGTGTAGGAACCATTGTAAAGGTAAGAGATTATGAATTTGATGAAGAGGTAGAATTCTTTATGGTGGGATCAGCTGAAGCAGATCCTATGGAAAATAAAATATCAAATGAATCACCTGTTGGTAAAGCTTTAATAGGTAAAAGAGTAGGAGAAACAGTAGAAGTTGCAATACCTGATGGAGTAAGCAAGTATGAAATACTATCAGTAAGAAAAGATTGATATTGGAGGAAAAATACTATGTCAAATGAAGAAAAGAATTTAATTTCAGAAGAACAAGAGTTTAATCAGTTGATAAAGGAAAGAAGACAGAAGTTTTTCGACCTTCAAGCAGCTGGAAAGGATCCTTTTGATGTATATAAAGTTAATAGAACTCATACATCAGAACAAATTAAGGAAAACTTTGATGAGCTAGAAGGAAAAGAAGTTACTGTGGCTGGTAGACTTATGTCAAAGAGAGTTCATGGTAAGGCTGGGTTTTCAGATATACATGACAGATACGGAAAAATTCAACTATACATAAAAATTAATGATGTAGGAGAAGAAAAATTAAAAGAATATAAATCCTTTGATATAGGTGATTTATTATCAATAACAGGTACTGTTTTTAAAACAAAGACTGGAGAAGTTTCCGTACATATTACTGACTTTGAACTTACTGCTAAATCACTTAAGCCACTTCCAGAAAAATGGCATGGATTGAAAGATCCAGATTTAAGATATAGACAAAGATATGTAGATCTTATAG
Organism: Clostridium mobile; assembly: GCF_018918285.1. Lineage (GTDB taxonomy): Bacteria > Bacillota > Clostridia > Clostridiales > Clostridiaceae > Clostridium_AW > Clostridium_AW mobile. Next base: position 5,229 of record NZ_JAHLQF010000005.1, on the reverse strand, counting down.
TTAATCAAGATGTTAGAGAAACATTTTTCAAGAGAACAAAAGCAATAAGAGCTATAAGAGAATTTTTGGATGCTAGAGATTATTTAGAAGTAGAAACACCAGTTCTTTCACCGATTGCAGGGGGAGCTGCGGCAAGACCATTTGTAACTCATCACAACGCTTTAGATATAGATATGTATTTAAGAATAGCTACAGAGCTTTATTTAAAAAGACTTATAGTTGGTGGATTTGAAAAGGTATATGAAATAGGAAAGAACTTTAGAAATGAAGGAACAAGTATAAGACATAATCCTGAGTTTACTATGATAGAACTATACGAGGCATATGCTGATTATAATGATATGATGGAAATTACAGAGAACATGGTAGCCTACGTAGCAGAAAAAGTTTGCGGAACTGCTAAGATAACTTATCAAGGAACAGAAATTGATTTAACTCCACCTTGGAGAAGAATAACTATGGTAGATGCCGTAAAGGAATATTCAGGAATAGATTTTAATGAAATTAAAACACATGAAGAAGCTAGAGAAATTGCTAAGCAGAAAAAGGTTGAGCTTAAAAAAGAATTGAAGGATTGTACTAAAGGAGATATATTAAATGCTTTATTTGAAGAATATGCAGAAAAACATATGATTCAACCAACATTTATAATGGATTATCCTGTGGAAATATCTCCATTGACTAAAAAGAAGAGAGGCAATCCAGAATATACTGAAAGATTTGAAGGATTCATATATGGAAGAGAAATTTGTAATGCATATTCAGAGTTAAATGATCCTATAGTTCAAAAGGAAAGATTCCTACAGCAGTTACAAGAGAGAGAATTAGGTGATGATGAAGCATACATGATGGATGATGACTTCATTAATTCACTTGAGATAGGAATGCCACCAACTGGAGGATTGGGAATAGGTGTTGACAGAATTGTAATGTTCTTAACAGATGCTTATTCTATAAGAGACGTTATATTATTCCCAACTATGAAACCAACCAGCAATCAATAATATTAAAATAAGAGGCACTATATGGAGAGTATTAGTGCCTCTTAATATATTTTACACAATCTTTTGATTATGAATAATTATTATTGAAATTGCTTATTTCTATATAAAATAAAAAAATATATAAAAAACACTTGCATTTATAAAAAGATATGATATAATAGTCCTTGTAATAAACGTTCCGCGATAGCTCAACGGTGGAGCACTCGGCTGTTAACCGATAGGTTGAAGGTTCGAATCCTTTTCGCGGAGCCATTTTTATTTTTTGACTATTGACAATGATTTAAGTTCTGATAAAATATACTTTAAATGAATAATGCATGATGAAAAAGAAGAGTAGTAATAATAACTTTTTTAAGAGAAGCTATGGATGGTGAAAATAGCTAAAGTTTTATTATAAAGGGAGCTTTTGAGTGTACATAGTGAAAGCAGGGCTGTTGCCAAAGAGGGTGGAACCGCGGAAGAGTTTCTTTCGTCCCTTATGGTAACTGCTTTTTTTTATACAAAAAAATAAAGATTAGGGAGGAAATATTATGGCATTTGAAAAAACCATGGATAAAGTAGTTGCTTTAGCTAAGAATAGAGGTTTTATTTTCCCAGGGTCAGAGATATATGGTGGATTGGCGAATTCTTGGGATTACGGTCCTCTGGGTGTAGAATTTAAAAATAATGTTAAAAAAGCTTGGTGGAAAAAGTTTGTTCAGGAAAGCCCATATAATGTAGGTGTGGATTGTGCGATACTTATGAATAGAGAAGTATGGGTTGCTTCAGGTCACGTAGGAGGATTTTCAGACCCTTTAATGGATTGTAAAGAGTGTAAGGCTAGATTTAGAGCGGATAAGCTTGTTGAAGATCATATGTCAGCTGCAGGTGCCGAAGTTGCATCAGCAGATGGATGGACTAATGAACAATTAAAGGGATATATAGATGAGAACAATATAGTTTGTCCTAAATGTGGTAAAAAGAACTACACAGATATAAGAAAATTTAATCTTATGTTTAAAACATTCCAAGGAGTAACAGAAGATGCTAAATCAGAAATATATTTAAGACCTGAAACAGCACAAGGTATCTTTGTTAACTTTAAAAATGTACAAAGAACTACAAGAAAGAAACTACCTTTTGGTATAGCTCAAATAGGAAAATCCTTTAGAAATGAAATAACCCCAGGAAACTTTACATTTAGAACAAGAGAATTTGAACAAATGGAGTTAGAATTCTTTTGTCAACCAGATACTGATTTAGAGTGGTTTAAATACTGGAAAGATTATTGTTGGAATTTCCTATTAAATCTTGGAATGAAAGAGGGAAATTTGAGATTTAGAGATCACTCAGCAGAAGAGTTATCTTTCTATAGTAAGGCTACAGCGGATATAGAGTACTTATTCCCATTTGGATGGGGAGAGTTATGGGGAATAGCAGATAGAACTGATTATGACCTAAAACAACATATGAATCACTCAGGTGAAGATTTGACTTATTTAGATCCTACAACTAATGAAAGATATGTGCCTTACTGTGTAGAACCTTCACTAGGAGCTGACAGGGTGACTTTAGCATTCTTAGCAGATGCTTATGATGAAGAAGAATTAGAAGACGGAGATGTTAGAACTGTATTACGTTTCCATCCAGCAATAGCTCCATTTAAAGCAGCAGTATTGCCTTTAACTAAAAAATTATCTGAAAAGTCTCTTGAAGTATATAGTATGTTATCAAAGCATTTCAATGTAGATTACGACGAAGCAGGAAGTATAGGTAAAAGATATAGAAGAGAAGATGAGATAGGTACTCCATATTGTATTACTATAGACTTTGATACATTAGAAGATAATACTGTAACTATAAGAGATAGAGATACAATGCAGCAGATTAGATTAAGTATAGATGAATTAGTAAAATTCATAGAAGGTAAATTAGAGTTTTAAAAAATAAAGGGATAGCGGTATTAAAAATACTGCCATCCCTTTTAAATTTCAATAAAAGTATAAAAAAAGTGCCGGTACTACGTATCTATACCGGCAAATAGGGTTTAATCATGGGGATATGTTATATGTTCAATTAAAACTTGGGGAATTATATTAATGTTTCCTTACGGCACGTTGTTAGTATAACATAAAGATATATAATATTGCAATATGCGATAATAAAGTTTTTATATTAAATAAATTCTCACAATTTCGACACGATAATACAAAAATATTAATTCATTGTTATAATACTCTTAAAAATTAAAATATATAATTTAATTATATGACATGTATAAAGGTGGTATAATTAAATTATAAGAGACTACATAATGGAGGTAAAAATGAAGAAGAGTTTTAATGAATTCAAAGAGTATATAAAGAATAAAAAGATTGCTGTTTTAGGAATGGGTGTAAGTAATAGACCTTTAATAGATTTACTAATAAGACTAGGAGCGAACTTAACTGCTTTTGATAGAAAAACTCATGAACAACTAGGAAATGTAGTGTATGAATTGAGAGATAAGGGTGTAAGTTTAGTTTTAGGAGAAGATTATTTAGAGAAATTAGAGGGTTATGATGTAATATTTAAAACTCCATCTGTAAGAAATGATATACCTGCTTTATTAAGAGCTAAAGAAAAAGGAGCTTATATAACATCAGAGATGGAAGAGTTCATAAGATATTGTCCTGCTAAGATTTATGGAATAACAGGAAGTGACGGAAAAACAACCACAACAACTCTAGTTTATAATATGTTAAAAGAAGAAGGATATAATACATGGGTAGGTGGTAATATAGGAACCCCGTTATTTTCTAAGATAGAAGAGATAAGTAAAGATGACAAGGTTGTATTAGAGCTATCCAGTTTTCAATTGATGACTATAGACTGCCCTGTAGATATATCATTAATTACTAATATAAGTCCTAATCATTTAGATGTACATAAAGATATGGATGAATATATTGATGCCAAAAAAAATATTTTTAGATATGGAAAAGAGGATAATATATTAGTTTTAAATAAAGATAATGAGATAACAAATAAGATGAAAGAAGAAGTACTAGGAAAAATTGTTCAATTTAGTTTAAAAGAAGAGGTTTCCAATGGAGCTTATTATAGTAACGGCAACTTATATATAATGAGCAATAAGGTATGTAATATTGAAGAGATAAAATTAAAAGGAATGCACAATGTTGAAAATCTATTAGCAGCTTTTTGCTGTGTATGTGGAGAAGTTTCAATAGATAGCATGAGAAAAGTTGCAGTTAGCTTTGCAGGTGTACCCCATAGAATGGAGTTTGTTAAAAGAGTAAAAGGAGTAGATTTCTATAATGATTCTATAGCTTCAAGCCCAACGAGAACATTAGCTGCTCTTAAAGCCTTTAATAAATCTGTTATTTTAATTGCAGGAGGATATGATAAAAACATATCTTTTGATACTTTGGCCAAAGAAGGGCATGAATTTGTAAAGGCATTAGTATTATTAGGAAGAACTAGAGATAAAATAAAGGATGCTTTTGAAACAGAGATGAAAAACAACAATATTAATATACCTATATATATGGTGGATTCTCTAGAAGAAGCGGTAGATGTTTCTTTAGGGATATCTGTAGGGGGAGATATTGTAACCTTGTCTCCTGCCTGTGCAAGCTTTGATATGTTTACTAACTTTGAAGAGAGAGGAAATAAATTTAAAGAGATAGTCAATAATATCTTATAGCTAATAGTGAATAGAAATTATATATAATAAAGAAAGGGATTTTATTAAGAATAAAATCCCTTTTATAATTATTTTATAGTTTTTATTTATAAGATTTTATCAATGAAATCTTGGATATATCCTCAACTGAATCTGGTGTATCTATATATGAAACTATATGAAATTTAAAGAAAACAGAAGAAATTAAAATATAATATTAATTATTGGTGGTTTATTTATGATATAACCCTGATTTATATGTTACAATCATTTTTGTCGTTTTCCCGCAGGGCAAGAAGGTTAGAAATAAAATATTTAAATATTAAAAATCTTCTTGACAAGCAAAAGAGTTAATGATAACATGAAATAGTCCTCGATTGGACAACGGTCTTTGAAAATTAAACAGAGGAATGAAACCAGTCGATTCTAAAGAGAATCAACGAATGAGCAAATGATTAAACTTATAAATTGAGAGTTTGATCCTGGCTCAGGACGAACGCTGGCGGCGTGCCTAACACATGCAAGTCGAGCGAGAGGAATCCCTTCGGGGATGAATCTAGC
>NZ_JAHLQF010000004.1 GCF_018918285.1 Clostridium mobile | reverse complement strand
GCTGAAAGCATCTAAGCGTGAAGCCCACCTCAAGATTAGATTTCCCATAGCGTAAGCTAGTAAGACCCCTTGAAGAACACAAGGTTGATAGGCTAGAGGTGTAAGTGTAGTAATACATTCAGCTGACTAGTACTAATAGGTCGAGGGCTTGATCTTAATTAAAATGCTTTGTGCAATTTTGAAAGAATTATTCTTTCAATGAAACTTCGGCAGCTAAAGCTGCGAAGTACTGTTCCAAAACGAAATCAGAGATTTCTGTGGAACAGTATCTGGTGATAATGGCTTGAAGGTAACACCCGTTCCCATTCCGAACACGACGGTTAAGCTTCAATGTGCCGATGATACTACAAGGGAGGCCTTGTGGGAAAGTAGGTCGTCGCCAGGTCTAATAAATATTAAATGCAGAAGAAAAAATCTTCTGCATTTTTTAATTTTCATCTATTTTTCTGTATAAAGTTGCTATACTTATGCCAAGTTTTTCAGCTATAGTTTTTTTACCATTTAAATCATTACCGTATCGATTAAGATAATCTTTTATAATCTTTTTTTCATAAGTTTTAGTCATTTCTGAAAGTGTTAAATCTACATTTCCAATACTTGCATTATTCCATTTTTTATTTATGGTTTCAGTATCTATGTAATCTTTACTTTCAAAATTAACAGCGTATTCTATTAAGTTTTTTAACTCTCTTATGTTTCCAGGAAAAGAATAGTTAAGTAGTGCTTGTTCACAGTTTAAAGTAAAGCCTTTGATGTCTTTATTATATATATTATTATATTTGTTTAAGAAATACTTAGCTAATATAATAATATCATACCCTCTTTCACGTAAAGGTGGTATTACTATAGGAACTACATTTAATCTATAAAAGAGATCTTCTCTAAATCTTTTCTCTAAAACCATATTATGAAGATTTTTATGAGTGGCAGAAATAATTCTTGGATTAATCTTTATGTTAGTGTAGCCACCTACTCTCATAAATTCCTTTTCTTCAAGTACTCTTAAAAGTTTTACCTGCATATGTAAAGGTAAATCCCCTATTTCATCCAAAAATATAGTACCATCTTTAGCTAATTCAAATTTTCCCATTTTGCCTGTGACATTTGCTCCAGTAAAAGATCCTTTTTCGTATCCAAAAAGTTCACTTTCTATTAAATTCTCTGGTATGGCACCGCAATTAATAGGCATAAAAACATCATTTTTTCTTCTGCTAGAAAAATGTATAGCCCTAGCAAAGACCTCTTTTCCTGTGCCACTTTCGCCAAGTAAAAGTACTGATATATCCTTTTCAGCTATTTGGATAGCTTGGCTTTTAACATATTTTATAGCTTCGCTTTCACCAATTATATCATCAAAGGTTACTATACCTGATATTTTACTAGCATTTAGTACAGATTCTTGCATTTTATCAAAATCTGAAAATACTAATACCACTCCTTGCTTTTTTCCTTTAACTATAATTGGAGAAGCATTAATCAAAAACTTATTTTTTTCAATGGTAATAGGGCCGATTTCTCCATTAAAACTCCTCTCAGCTAAATTTTTTACTATTTTGAGAGGTAAAATATCAGATATATTGGCATATGGATTTACATTTGATATATTTAATCGATCTTTTATATATTTATTTATTGATAATATTGCTTTGTTGTTATTAAGTATTATAATTCCTTCATTTAAAGAATTAATCAAAGTCATAAGTTCTGATGAGCGATATTCAACAATTACTCCTAGTTTTTCTTCATTTATTCTTGTAGAGATTAAACTGCTTAATCTACTTTCAAAGTTTTTAAAATCTTCTTGCTTACTCATAAAGTCTAATTTTGTCTTCTCGTCAAATATACACATGCCTAAAATACCTATTATTTTATTATCGATTCTTATAGGTATACATAATTCTAATTTTTCTTTACAGGTATCTTTGCCATGACAGTCAACACATAATTCATCTGTGGAAGGATCAATGATTAAATATTGACGACCTGAAATTAAGGATTTTTCAAAAGCAGAATTTTTAGGAACATAACCGCCTATCTTATCTTTTAATACACCTGTTCCAGCAATTCGCTTAAGATTATTATCAACAATAGTTACATCAACACCTGTTATAGCTTTTATGGTTTCAGCTATGTTTTGAAGTTCATTTCCTATATGATTCATAAAAATTAACCTCCATTTAACTATTTAATGGGAGTATATATTAATAATATCATGAATCTATATAAAAATTCATGAAATAAAAATTATTTATCATTTTTGATAAATAATTTTTATTTTTGATAAATACAAGCATTGTTTAATAAATCAAGGGAATTGTATAAAAAGTATATTTTATTATCAAAAATGATAATTTAACGGTAGAAATGTCATGTGTTTTGTAGAGTTAGCTTAATGGCATAAACTTTGCTTTATAAATTAACAAATGTTTATGAAGGGGAGATGCTAGATATGGATAAGAATCTTATTATAGAAATATTAAAAGCAGGAGTTACACCAGCATTAGGATGTACAGAACCAGGAGCAGTAGCTTATGCAGTGGCGAGGGCTAAAGAAATATTGGACAAAGAAGTAACAGAGTTAGATATATGGGTGGATAAAAATATATTAAAAAATGGTATGGATGTAGGTATACCTGGAACGAAAGAAAAAGGAATTATATTTGCGGCAGCACTTTCTCTAGTATGTGGTAAACCACAGTATAAATTAGAAGTATTAAAGGACTCAAATAATGAGGATATAGAAAAGGCTTATGAAATAGTTAATAAAAAAGTTATTAAATTAAATTTGGAGGAAGGTACTGAAGGATTATATATAAAGGTTGTAGCAAAGGGACAAGGAGAGGAAGCAGGAGTTGTTATTAAAAATAATCATTTAAATATAGTTTGTGAAGAGAAGAATGGAAAAATGCTTGAATTATTAGAAGATACAAATATTGATAATGAAAGAGAAGAAAAGAATAAAAGCTATGCAATAAAAAATAGAATAAAAGAATTTTCTATTGATCAACTAATAGAGTTCTCTAATGATGTAGATTACAGTGATATTGAATTTATAAATGAAGGAATAGAAATGAATAAAAGAATTGCTTTTATAGGAGCTAATGAAGAATTAGGTATAGGAATGGGAAAATTATTAAAAAATGAAGCTAACGATTTAGAATCACTAGCTAAGGCACTAACTGCAGCGGCTTCAGAAGCAAGAATGTCTGGATATCCTCTACCAGTAATGAGTAGTGCAGGTTCAGGAAATCATGGATTAGTTACCATACTACCTATTTCTATTATTGGAGAAGAAAAAGGAATGGATAGAGAGAAAATAGTAAGAGCAGTAACATTGAGCCATTTAATAACCGCCTATGTAAAAATATATACAGGAGCTCTATCAGCAGTTTGCGGATGTGGTGTGGCAGCAGGGGTAGGTTGTAGCGCAGGCTTGACTTACTTAATGGGAGGAGATAAGAAGCAGATAAAAGGGGCTATAAAAAATATGATAGCAGGATTGACAGGAATGATATGTGATGGAGCTAAAATTGGATGTTCATATAAACTATCTATATCTGTAGCATCAGCAATTGAAGCCTCAAAATTAGCTTTGAATAACTTATTTATCCCTTCAGACAATGGAATTTTAACGGAAACTGCAGAAAAAACAATCGAAAATTTAGGAAGAGTTTCTATAGAGGGAATGAATAATACTGATGACGTTATACTAGATGTAATGTTAAAAAAATGCATTTAATTGATATTATTGCTCCTATAAGTATATAATATAAATAATATATTTAATGGGGGTAATAGTAATGAATAATAGAGAAAAGCTTAAAGACATAATAAAAAATAGTTCAAATATAGTTTTCTTTGGAGGAGCTGGGGTTTCTACTGAAAGTAATATACCTGATTTTAGATCAGAAGTTGGACTATATAAAACAAAGGATAATTACTCCTACCCACCAGAAGTTATGCTAAGCCATACTTTCTTCTGTGATCACACTGAAGATTTCTATGATTTTTATAAAAATAAGATGATATACAAAAATGCAAACCCTAACGCAGCTCATTATGCTTTATCTCAATTAGAAGAGATGGGTAAATTAAAAGCTGTAATAACTCAAAATATTGACGGTCTTCACCAAAAGGCAGGGTCTAAAAATGTTATAGAGCTTCATGGTAGTGTTCATAGAAATTTCTGTATGGATTGTGGACAATTTTATGATTTAAATCATATATTAAATAGTAAAGAGGAAGTTCCTAAGTGTGAAGAGTGTGGTGGTGTTGTTAAACCAGATGTTGTTCTATATGAAGAACCTTTAGATGATAATGCAATAAATAAAGCAATTTATTATGTTAGAAACTCTGATGTTTTAATTGTAGGGGGAACATCTTTAGTAGTTTATCCAGCAGCTAATTTAATTTACTATTATGAAGGAAATAAGTTAATACTTATAAATAAATCATCTACTTCTTATGATACTAATGCATCTTTAGTTATCAATGATAAAATAGGAGAGGTATTGGGAGAAATAGTTAAAGAGTTATAATTTAAAATAATAGCATTTAAAAGTCATTGACAAAATGATTTTTAAATGCTATACTAATAAGGTATTTTGCGTGGCGCTATAGCCAAGTGGTAAGGCAGAGGTCTGCAAAACCTTTATCCCCCGGTTCAAATCCGGGTGGCGCCTCCAGAAAAAAGCACTCAATTCAATTGAGTGCTTTTTATTTTATATTTAGAATTTTTAAAAAGGAAAAAATTAATGGTTTTATTAATAAGAAATTATTTTGACTTAAAGATATTTAAATTAAAACATATCTTTTTTGTTTAAAACAATAGTAATCAAAGCAGAAATTGTTATGATTAAAGCAAATACTATCCAAAAGCCAAAGGGGGAGTCGGCAAAGGGAATATCCCTAACATTCATTCCAAACATACCAGAAATCATATTAGGTATAGACATTATTATAGTAACTGAGGCTAGAAATTTCATAACTATATTTAAGTTATTAGATATCACTGAAGCAAAGGCATCCATAGTTCCACTAAGAATATTGCTATAAATATTTGCCATTTCGATAGCTTGCTTATTTTCAATTATAACGTCTTCTAAAACATCTTGATCTTCTGGGTATTTTTGCATAATTTCTAGTTTTAGCATTTTTTCTAATGTTATCTCATTTGATTTTAATGAAGTAGAAAAATAGACTAATGATTTTTCAAGGGAAAGAAGTTGAATAAGTTCCTTGTTTTTCATAGATTTATGTAATTTTTTTTCTATCATAAGGCTTCGTTTATCTATTTGCCTTAAGTAAATTAAATAATAACTTGCAATTCTATGGAGTATTTGAAGTATAAATCGCGAACGTTTAAAGGTGAAGAAAGATTTAACTTTTCCATCAGTAAAATCTAATAGTATTTTACTTTCTTTTAAGCATACTGTTATTAGCAAATCTTTCGTATGAATCAAAGCAAGTGGATAGGTATCGTAAATTAGAGCGCTGTTTTCCATCTCACTAAAGGGAATGTCTAATAATAATGATATATTGTTATTTTCATCTATATCTATTCTTGATGTTTCTTCATCATCTAAGGCTGCTCTTAATAATTCCATAGCTACATTAGTTTTTTCAGAAATAGATAGTAATTCCTCATGAGATGGATCAATTATATTAACCCAACAACCTGCTTCAATAGCTTCAATATCTTTTAGTTTTGGACCATTGGAACTTTCTATGGTTTTATATATAGATATCATTTTTAATCTCCTATGTAATAATTAACACTTATTTTATATAGCATGTGATTAATTCATGAATATTATTAAATACATGAAAAGTTTTTTTTAGTATAGGTGAAAATCAATAAAATACGAAGATATAATGAGTAAAGATGAAGCTTTTATAGTGACATAGTATATAGAGGTGAATAATTGATTTTATAGGGCTATAATAAAATGCGACTGCTATGGATAAAATGTAAAAACCCTAGTATAATCTCTATGTTGTCAATAATAATTTCTTTTATAGTGGAGGTTATTTTATGGGAAACATGTATAAAGAAACTATAGGCAGAAGAAAACTTCCTTCAATTGTTAAATTTTTTTCTGTTTTAGTTATATCTTTATTTTTCATGCAAATTATGGATGAGTTTGGAGGATACACTGTTGCTATATCTTCTGCACTTATAATTCTCACTTTAATTTGTGAAATTATGTATTGCAGAGTTAGATATACTTATTCTATAATAGCTGATCAGTTTATAATTCATAGAATAAGTGGCAATGAAGATAAAGTAGTGGAAAATATAAAGTTATGGGATATTGAATATGTTGGACAAGAAAATCTATTGGTTTCACATAGGAAAATATTCAATGCTAAAAGATATATATGTTCAGCTTTCAATGTTAAACCATGTTATTGCATCTATAGAGATGGAGATAAAGTGAAAAAATTTTATTTTGAACCTAGCGATGACTTAGTAAAAAAAATAATGTTTAATAAAGAAAAAGTAGCCTAGTTTGTAGGCTATTTTTTCTTTGTTTTTCTATCAAATTCTAATTTTATTTCACTTAATAAACTTTCTTTTTGTAGTAAATCGAGAGCTGTTATTGCTAATGCCTGAGCAACTTTCATTACTTGCTCATGGGCAAAACGTGAAATAGTGACCATTGCAAACTCTGGGGATGAATATTTAATAGATTCATCTTCTACAATTGAAATATAAGGATGTATACAAGGTACAACATGACTCACTGTTCCTAAGCTTAATGAAGAAAATGTATCTTTAGGTGTATCTACTTCAATTACACCACTTTCCTTAAGATTATGAGAAAAAATTCTTGATAAAGTACTATTGGTTATAAACTCGTCATAAGGTAATTCATATAAAGAAACTTCTGAATGAACATCTAGCAAATTGGAAATAGATTTAACAAAATCACGAATTCTCTTTTCTAGAGGTTCAATATGGTACATTTTTGAACCTCTTATATAAAACCTTCCTCTCCATAGATGAGGAAGCAATGAAGGAGAAGTTCCGCCTTCTGTTATAACACCATTAACAGTAGTTGCAGAATCAAATCCTTTCGACAAGGTATTTAAGGCATTGAATGTAAGTATACCAGCGTCTAGTGCTGAATATGATGAAGTTTTCATAAAGCTCATTCCCTTTTCACTAGTATATGTAATTTCTAACGGAATTAATGCAGTAGAGCTGCCAATTTCTGCTGTTATTGTATTAGGATGAGCCATTAAAACTACATCAATTCCATTAAATACTCCCTGTCTGGTCATAGTTATTTTTGAACTTCCAACATATTCACCAGGACAACCAATAACTACTATAGAACCACCTATTTTATCTATAACCCTTGTAAGGGATAAAGCAGCGGCGATAGACATAGAAGATATAAGATTATGGCCTGAAATATGCCCAAGGTCATCCGCTGAATCATATTCGCATATAAAGCATATCTTAGGGTGGCCGACTCCATATTCAGCATAAAATGCAGTAGGTATATGTATAAAATTTTCGGTTACATTAAAACGATATTTTCTTAATATGTTAATTAAATAATCAGAACATTTATATTCATGAAAACTTTCCTCGGGATTCTCATATATATATTTTGAGAGGTTAAATATTTCTTCATCTAATAAACTTAAAGAAGTTACAATCTCTTGCTTCATAAAATCATCTCCATATTAGGTTTTTTATTATTATAACCAAAATTTATTTCATATATTTATGTGGACAAAATAAATTTGAGTACTATACTGAATAAAATATATAGTAAGAGGCAAAAATTTAGACGTAGAAATTTTAAGGAGGAAATTTATGAAAAGACAATGCTGTATTATATGTGGTAAGCCTCTAAACCGTGGTATAATAGTAAGTGGAAAAGGAATATGCCAAAATTGTGAAGAGAAAATAGTAAATGTAAGAATGGATACAGATTTTTATTTGTATTATAAAAATTGCATAAAAAAATATTTAACGTACTCGATGATAAGAGGAGAGGATAACAGGTGTCAAAATTACCACTTATAGAAGGGGTTTTAAAATACGTAAAAGAAAATAATATTAATTTTGCCATGCCAGGTCACAAGAATGGGGAAGGATTTCTCGCTACCATTGAAGGAAAAGAGTTTATGGATAATTTAATTCATTTTGATATCACCGAAGTAGACGGTGTTGACAATCTTCATAATGCTGAAGGGATAATAAAAGAAGCTAGTGAACTTCTATCCCAACTATATGGTAGTGAAAAGTCTTATTTTCTAGTTAATGGAAGTACAAGTGGCAATATGATAATGGTATTTTCCTCTTTTGAAGAAGGAGATAAGGTTATAATAGATAGAAATTGCCATAAATCTATATTTAATGGCATTATAATGAGAAAATTAAAACCAATCTATATTGAAAATATAATAGATAAGAAATTTAATGCTCCTTTTTCCATAAATATGGAGCATTTTTTTCAATGTATAAAAGAAAACAGTGATGCTAAGGGTATAATACTAACTTACCCTAACTACTATGGTGTATGTTGTCCTTTAGATATGGTAATTAAAGAAGCTAAAAAATACAATATGAAAGTTTTAGTAGACTCGGCCCATGGGGCACATTTTGGGATGAATCCTAGTTTACCTGAGAGTGCAGTAAAATTAGGAGCGGATATGGTAGTTGTAAGTTCTCATAAGACATTACCAAGTTTTACTCAAACTTCATTTCTTCATGTAAATAACAAAGAAGATATAGATAAGGTGGATTTTTACTTTAGTTCATTTTCTAGTACAAGTCCATCGTACTTATTTTTATGCTCAATGGATTATGCAAGATACTATTTAAGTGAATTTGGGTATGAGAGCTATAATAGACTGATAAATGTAATGGAAAAATATAAACATAAAATTAATAAAATAGAAGGTATAAATATAGTAGACAAAAATTATGTGCAAAGCGAGTATGGTTATGATTTAGACATCACTAGATACGTATTAAGTTTAGATAAAGGGCATAATTCTAACCTGCTTTTAAGCTATTTAAGAAAAAATAAAATACAATGTGAAATGAGTGATACTTTTAATTGCATATTAATTTTTTCGCCTTTTAATACTGAAGAGCAGTTTAAGCATCTCTATGAGGTATTAGAAAAGTGCGATTTATCAAAACTAAAGGATAAAAGCGTAGATTTGGTAAATAATCATATACCAAAATCTATTATATCACCATACGAAGCTTTAGATATGAAAAAGAAAAAGGTAGAATTAAATGAAGCTGTTGGTAATATATGTGGGGAAAATATAACCCCTTATCCACCAGGGATTCCAGTAATTATGATGGGCGAGCTTATAGATAAAGAAGTGATAGATATGTTAAAATATTATAAAGAGCATGGATTAGATATTATAGGATTACATGGTGAAGAAATAAATATAATTGAAAATGATTAATACGGAAGAGGTTAAGAATATGAGCAAAGGGAAATTAATTGTGTTAGAAGCTTGTGATGGAAGCGGAAAAGCCACTCAAACAAAAAAACTTTATGAAAGACTAATAAAAGAAGAATATAAAACAATAAAAGTGCAATATCCAAATTACGATAGTCAATCATCAGCTTTAATAAAAATGTATTTAAATGGTGAGTTTGGAGATAAGCCTGAAGATGTAAACGCATATGCGGCATCCACATTTTATGCAGTAGATAGGTTTGCTTCATTTAAGAAGGAATGGGAAGATTTTTATAATGATGGAGGCATAGTTTTAGCAGATAGATATACTACATCAAACATGGTTCACCAAGCATCTAAAATAGACAATAAAGAGGAAAAATATAAGTATCTAGATTGGCTTTGGGATTTAGAATTTAATTTAATGAGATTGCCTATACCTAATACTGTAATTTTTCTTGATATGCCACCTAAATATAGTAGAGAATTAATTATGAATAGAAAGAATAAATTTACTGGTAAAAATGAAAAGGATATACATGAAAAAGATGAAAGTTATCTAATTCATTCTTATGAGAATGCCTGTGAAATTGCGGACAAGTATAATTGGCTTAAAATCAATTGTGTATATAATGAAAAGATTAAGACTATTGATG
Source organism: Clostridium mobile (assembly GCF_018918285.1). Taxonomy (GTDB): domain Bacteria; phylum Bacillota; class Clostridia; order Clostridiales; family Clostridiaceae; genus Clostridium_AW; species Clostridium_AW mobile. The sequence continues at coordinate 608,102 of NZ_JAHLQF010000004.1, read as the reverse complement.
AAATACATGAAGAAATATATAATGCAATAACTAAAAGTTTATAATATATGATAAAATATAATTATAAACCATTATGAGGAGGTATGTTTTATGAAACTTATAATTGCGGTTGTTCAAGATGATGATGCAAATGATTTAATAGATTTATTAACTGACAAGGGCTTTAGAGTTACAAAACTAGCTACCACTGGTGGATTTTTAAAATCAGGAAATACTACACTTATGATAGGTGTAGAGGAAGAAAAAATAGATGAGGTAATAGGTCAAATAGAAGAAGTGTGCAAAACAAGAAATCAAATAATGACAACACCATCACCTATAGCAGGTTCTACTGGGGTATATGTTCCATATCCCATTGAAGTAAAAGTAGGTGGAGCTACCATATTCGTAGTAGATGTAGATAAATTCGTTAAAATATGATGGAGGAGTAATCATTGGATTATATAATTGGCCATGATCATATTAAAAATCAAATAGTAAATTCCATAAATAGTGGAAGATTCTCTCATGCTTATCTTATATGTGGGGAAGATGGCATAGGAAAAAGTTTAATAGCTAAGGGAATAGCTTGTTTATTATTAGGCAAAGAGCCGAATAAGGAATATGCAGACATAATAGAATGCAAAATTAGTAAAAATAAAAAATCTATTGGTGTTGAAGAAATAAGAAATATTATTGAAGAGACTAATACTAAGCCCTATGAAGGGGATAAAAAAGTAATAATTATATATAATGCAGAGCTTATGACAATGCAAGCTCAAAATGCATTTTTAAAGACTCTTGAGGAACCTCCTAGAGGAGTTTTTATAATAATGTTATGTGAAGAAGCGGAAAATATATTGGATACTGTTAAATCAAGATGTCAAGTCTATAAACTTAATCATTTGAGTAATGATGAGATGAGACAGTTTTTAATTAATAAATATCCTCATTTGAGTGAAGAAGAATTAAATATAATATCTGTAATTAGTGACTGCATTCCCGGAAGAGGGGAAAAGTATATTGGAAATTCAAATCTAAAAGAAATACGTGACAATGTACTATGTATTTTAAACAGTTTAGCAAATAAGGATTTAGATATTTTAAGTTATGAGGAAATTCTTACAAAATATAAATCTATTTGGAAGGAGACCTTAACGTGGTTTCTTTCCTATGAACGTGACATTATGATATATAAAGAAACAGGAAAAAACTCATTGATAATAAACTTAGATAAATTAGATGACATAAAAAACCTAGCTGAAGTGTTTTCATTTACACAATTGAATGATATTATGGAAATAATAAAAGATACAAGGGATAAATTAGAGAGCAATGTAAATACATCTTTAGTTTTTGATGCAATGTTGCTGAAGATGCAGGAGGTATAAAACAATATGGTAAAAGTAGTAGGAGTACGCTTTAAAAAGGCTGGGAAAATATATTATTTTTCCCCTGGAGATTTAGAGCTAAGCCAAGGTAATAATGTTATAGTAGAAACTGTTAGAGGAGTGGAGTTTGGTCAGTGTGTAATTGGTCCAAAAGAAGTAAGTGAAGATGATATAGTTGCTCCTTTAAAAAATGTTATAAGAAAAGCTACAGAAGAAGATGAGGATAGACATTCACAAAATAAGAATAAAGAAAATGAAGCTTTCAATGTATGTTTAGAAAAAATACAACAACATAATTTACAGATGAAGCTTATAGATGTAGAGTATACCTTTGACAATAATAAGGTAATATTTTACTTTACTGCAGATGGAAGAGTAGATTTTAGAGAGTTAGTTAAAGATTTAGCAGCTATATTTAGAACAAGAATAGAGCTTAGGCAGATCGGTGTAAGGGATGAAGCTAAGATGGTAGGGGGACTAGGTCCCTGTGGGAGAGCTATGTGTTGTTCCACATACTTAGGTGATTTTGCACCAGTATCAATAAAGATGGCTAAAGAACAAAATCTTTCATTAAATCCTACTAAAATATCAGGTATTTGTGGAAGACTTATGTGTTGTTTAAATTTTGAACAGGATACCTACGAGGAAATAAGAAAAAGATTACCAAGGGTTGGATCCATAATAAGTAGTTCATATGGAGAAGGCGAAGTAATATCAAATAGTGCTGTGAAAGAAAGTGTAAAAGCTAAAATAAAACCTTTAAATGGTGAGGAGTTTATTCAGGAAATTCCAATAGAAGAATTGAGTTTAATCTCAGGATCATTTGAAGGAACAATAAGTGATGAAGATATAAAAATAGAGATAGATGATGAAGATGAAGTTATAATTAAGGAATTATTTAAAGAAAACTAGGAGGAAGCTATGAAGTCTATTATAAAGATATGTAATATGAAAAACATGAACGATATTAGTAGAGTTAGAAAGGCTATATCTAATAATGAGGGTGTAATAGCTTGTCAAATAAATCCTGAAAAAGGAGAAGCTAACATAGTTTATGATGAACATTTCATATTATTAGATGAAATTATAGAGTCCATAGAAGACTTAGGATATACTATTTTATAAAAATCACTTTAAAAACTTCAGTAAACGTGGTAAAATATAAATCGTAATAACTTGTCCAAAATTTAAGGAGGTGTGCACATTATGGCATACAAAATAACAGACACTTGCATAAGCTGTGGAGCATGTTCATCAGAATGTCCAGTTAATGCTATAAGCCAAGGAGATAGTCAGTTTGATATCGATGCTGCATCTTGCATTGATTGTGGAAACTGTGCTAACGTTTGCCCAGTAGGAGCAATTGTTCAAGAATAATAAAAGACCACTTAAATAAGTGGTCTTTTTTATAACAATTTAAATTTGTATGGAGGATAATATGTTTAATTTATTAAAAAGGAATCATATTTTAACTGCCCCTATGGATGGGAAGGTAGTGGATTTATCAACTATACAGGATAAAGTATTTTCAAAGAAGTTAGTAGGAGAAGGGGTAGCGATAGATCCTACTAATGATGTTGTAGTTGCACCTGCTGATGGGAAATTAAGTTTGTTATTTAAAACGAATCACGCTTTTGGAATGGTTTTGGACAACGGTATTGAAATATTAATTCATATAGGAATAGATACAATAGGATTAGAAAGCGAAGGTTTTAATCCTTTAGTAAAAGAAGGCGATATGCTAAAATCAGGAGAGCCTGTAATTAAGATAGATAGAGAACTCATTATAAATAAGGGTTATTCTTTAATTACTCCAATTATAATAACTAATGTTGATGTAGTAAAAGAAATAGAATATAATACAAATGAGAATGTAAAGTCTGGTGAAGATACTTTACTTACTTATAAATTATAGAGACTTGAAAATGAAACAAATAAAATTTATTTGTTTCATTTTTTTAGTATTTTATAGAAAGGGAAAATGCTATGAAGAAACTAGAACTTATAAAAGATGGAGAAACCTTAGATGATTTGCAAGTAAATGGGTATGCAGTTATACAAAAAGAATACGGATTTAGGTTTGGTATGGATGCAATATTATTAGCTAACTTTGCAAAAGTAAGGGAAAAAGATTTTTTAGTAGACTTATGCAGTGGTACGGGAATAATACCTTTCGTTATTGCTGCAAAGAATAAGGTCAATAAAATTGTAGGCATAGAAATACAAGAAGATATGGTAGAAATGGCTAACAGAACAGCCTTATATAATGATATTAGCAGAAAAGTAGAATTTATAAATGGAGACTTAAAAGATAAAGAGTTAATTAAGTCTTTAAATAAAGCAGATATAGTAACAGTTAATCCACCTTATAAGTTAATAAATAGTGGACTGGTGAACTTAGACAATAAAGATTCTATAGCAAGGCATGAAATATGCTGTACTTTAGGAGATGTTATAGAAGCGGCTAGTATTATATTGAAAGATAAAGGTAGACTATATATGGTACATAGGCCGGAGAGAATAGCAGATATTTTATGTGAAATGAGGAAATATAAGATAGAGCCTAAAGTGATTAAAATAGTTCAACCTTCTATTAATAAACCTCCAAATTTAGTATTGATTGAAGGACAAAAAGGTGGAGGTAAATTTTTAAAATGGGATAGTACCTTATACGTGTATAATGAGAAAGGTAAATATACTAAAGAGATAAATGTAATATATGGTAAAGAGGATGATAAAAATGAGTAAGGGAAAGCTTTATATTGTTCCTACACCAATAGGAAATTTAAAGGATATTACTTTGAGGGCTATAGAAGTGTTAAATTCAGTAGATATTATAGCGGCAGAAGATACAAGGCAGACATTAAAATTAACTAATCATTATAATATAAAAAAACAATTGATTAGTTATCATCAGCACAATGAATATGGTAAAAGCAATAATTTAATAGAAATTCTCCAAGAAGGAAAAGAAATTGCATTAGTAAGCGATGCGGGAACACCGGGCATTTCAGATCCAGGAAGTGTTATTATTAAAAAATGTATTGATAATAATATAGATTTTGAAGTATTGCCTGGAGCTACAGCATCTATTACAGCATTAGTATACTCAGGTATGGATACCTCTAAATTTATGTTTTTAGGTTTTATTCCTAAAAGTAATAAAGAAAAGAAAGAACTAATCGAAGAAATAAAAGAAAGAAAAGAAACGTTAATATTTTATGAGGCACCTCATAGATTAATAAATACTTTAGAATTTTTAAAGGATAATTTAGGTGAACGTAGAATATCCTTATGCAGGGAGCTTACAAAGCTTCATGAGGAGATTATAAGAACCACTATTAGCGATTCTTTAGAGTATTATAAAAAAAATTCGCCAAAGGGAGAGTATGTTCTCATATTAGAGGGAAAAAGCCAGCAGGAAATAGAGATGGAAGAAAAAGAGAAATGGCAAGACTTATCAATAGAAGAACATATAATGATGTATATGGAAGAGGGATTAAATAAAAAGGAAGCAATCAAAAGTACTGCAAAAGATAGAAGATTATCAAAATCTGAAGTATATAAATTTTCTATAAATATTCATAAAGAATAATTTGACATTAATTTCCGCAATTAATATGTATTTTTCCATTGAGATTTTGTTAGTAATAATGTTATAATAAAAAGGTGACAAAACGGTAACAAATTTTAAAATTATGATTAAATTAATGAACTAAAGTATACGGGGGGTGTCTTAGTGAATAAAAAATTAGTGTCTGCTATAATAGCTCTTTCCTTGGTTGGAACATTGAGCGCACCGGTATTAGCAGAACCACTTAATGAAAGAATAAGAAACCAGCAGCAACAAATAGATGAAAACAAAAAAGCTTTAAAAAATGTTCAAAAAAAGCAAGAAGACATTGAAGTGGAATTGGAAAAATTAGACAGCAATATAGAGGCTCTGTTAAGACAGGTAGAAAATACAAAGAAAAAAATATTAAATACTGAAAAAGAAATAAAAGTAGTAGAGAAAGACATAGAAAAAGCAGAGGAAGATATTAAGGAAGAACAAGAACTCTTTAATAAAAGAGTTAGAGCAATGTACATAAATGGAACGGGAAGCTACCTTGATATGCTTATAGAATCAGAGGGAATAAGTGATTTTATTTCAAGGGTAGACTCTATAAAGAAGATAATTGAATTAGATAAGAAGATAATTGCTGAGCTTAATGCTAAAAAACAAGCTATAGAAAAGAAAAAGGAAGCTCTAAAAAATGAAAATAATAAATTATTAGCTCTAAAAGCTGATAATGAAAAGAAGTTAGCAGATGTAAATAGCAAAAAATCAGAACAGGACAAGCTATTAGCAGAATTAAATAAACAAGAAAGAATGTATGCATCGAAGATAAATGAGTCACAAAGAGTTATAAACGCTGCAATGGCAGAGATTAATGCTATTAGGGACAAGGCTCCTGAATACAAGCCTTCTAGAGGTCCATCTCAGATTTCTTCTAATACGATTGTGGCATATGCATCAAACTTTTTAGGCACACCTTATCAATGGGGTGGAAATGGTCCAAATAATTTTGATTGCTCAGGATTTACGAGATATGTATATGCGCATTTTGGTGTAAATATACCAAGAGTAGCTTCTGATCAACAGAATTTTGGAACATCTGTATCTAGAGAGAATCTTCAACCAGGAGATTTAGTTTTCTTTGGGTATCCTGCTCATCATGTAGGCATTTATGTAGGAAACAATGCCTATATGCATGCACCAAGAACAGGTGATGTTGTAAAAGTATCTCCTTTAACTAGAAGTGATTATAGTGGAGCAAGGAGAGTAAGATAGAAAATTAATAGGGGTTTTAACTTGATTAAGTTAAAACCCCTTTTTATTATAAAAAAACCTCACACTTATAAGTGTGAGGGGATAGAGCAATTGTGTTATTCTGATTTTAATTCGTTTAAACAGTTTTTGCAGATGTTTTTACCTTTATAATTTATAACATCTCTTGCATCACCACAGAATATACAAGCTGGTTCATATTTTTTTAATATAATTTGTTCACCATCAACGTATATTTCTAAAGCATCTTTTTCTGCTATATCTAATGTCCTTCTTAATTCTATTGGTATAACTATTCTACCAAGTTCATCTACTCTTCTAACAACACCTGTAGATTTCATCATTCATTCCTCCTGTAAATCAATTTCAAAATTCAACAAATTGTAACATAATACTACAATAAATATAGTATTTAAAAGTTAATAAATTATTTTATAAAACTACAAAATTCTTATAAAAATTTATCTAATGTTACTATACTACCATTTAATTCAAATGTCAATACATTTTCAATGCAAAAATACATATTTTTACTATATCGATAAAGCTAATAATACCAATGGACAAGCATTAAAGCTAAGATAAATGTAAAAATAAGGATTTGATTTTTCCTGAGCAAATTACGACAAAAATTTATTTCAAATAATAGTAATAAAATTACAATAACGCGTATTATGTCGAATAAAGATGAGCGGATTTTTGAATCTATCAAAGATGAAGATAAAACTTTATTATGTTATAATTATTTATATTTAAAATAAAAAGTGAGGTGCTTAGAATGAAAATTTTTATCGATACTGCAAATGTTGAGGAAATCAAAAAAGTAGCTCAATGGGGTATACTGGATGGTGTAACTACTAACCCAACATTAATTGCAAAAGAGGGAAGAGATTTAAGAGAAGTAATTGAAGAAATATGTTCTATAGTTGATGGGCCAATAAGTGCTGAAGTTATTAGTTTAGAAGCTGATGCTATGGTAAAGGAAGGAAGAGAGCTATCTGAGCTTCACAAAAATATAGTTGTAAAAATTCCTATGTGTGAAGAAGGAATAAAAGCAGTAAGTAGATTGAGCAAAGAAGGAATTAAAACAAATGTTACATTGATTTTCTCTGCTCAACAAGCTTTAATGGCAGCTAAAGCAGGAGCAACATATGTTAGTCCATTCTTAGGAAGATTGGACGATATAGGTAATGGGGGGCTACAGATAGTAGAAGATATAATGGATATATTTAATATATACGGAATTTCTACAGAAGTGATTTCTGCTAGTATTAGAACTCCTATGCATGTTTTAGATTGCGCAAAGGTTGGAGCGGATATTGCAACTGTACCTTATAAAGTATTAGAACAAATGTTAAAGCACCCATTAACAGACATAGGTATAGAAAAATTCGTAGAAGACTCTAAGAAAATGGTATAAAAAGTAATATAATTGCATATTAAATTGCAAGAAATAATAATAATATTTCTTACTACTCCACAATATATAAATAGAGTTATCAACAATAAAATTGTGGATAATGTTAATTGTAATGGGAAGGTTAATTAAATCAGTGTATGATTTCATATAGGTTATCCACTTTTTTTGTGGATAACATCGCATATATTGTTGATAACTAAAAAACACAAGAGAAATACAAAAGAAATAGAACTTGCAAAAGTCAATTGTTAGAAAAAAGTATGCATTAATGCATACTTTTTTTAATAAATTCAACCTAATTTGTATACTATAATTGACATATTACCCCAGTAGTTCTAGAATAAATATCAAAATAGCTTCTAAGTAGTCTTTTTTTGTAGTTTATTTGTAATCTTTATTAGTTAATCTTCTATGGAATTCATCCATATCAAAGTTAGCACTTATATATACCCTATCTAAACTTAATATACCATCCGTTTTATCTGACCACGTTCCCTTTGTAGTAAAGGCCATCTTATATCCTGCCTCTTTTGCAGCCTTAATCGTATCACTATTCGCATCACCATAGGGATAGGCTATATAAAGTGATTCTTTATTCAACAATTTTTCTAAGAATTCTTTTGAAACTTTAAGAGTTCTCACTTGATTTTCATAACTCAATGTAGGTAATCTCTCATGATTTGCTGTATGACTTTGGATCTCAATACCATTCTTGTCCATTTCTAAAATTTGTTCAGAAGTCAAAAAGTTCTTATGGTTATCTATATTATTAGTAATAACAAAAACTACAGCATTAAAATTAAATTCTTTCAATATTGGAAAGGCATTAGTGTAATTATCCTTATATCCATCATCTAAGGTTATAACAACAGATTTCTCAGGAATAGGTTTGTTATTTATAAAAAAATCATATAACTGGTTTAAAGTAAGAGTTGTATACCCGTTTTCATATAAATAATTCATCTGCTCTCTAAATTGTTCTTTTGGTACCATCAACTCATTTCCTTCTTCATAGTTTATTGAGTGATACATCAATACCGGAATTGCTCTATCATTATAGATTAGTGGAGAATTTTTATTAAGGGCATCTTTCTCCTTTTGATCATTACTTTGTTCAGTATCATCCTTCTTGTCTTCAATCTCATTTGAAGAATTGTTAGTTTCTTTGTTGATAACTTGTGTATTATTGTTAACAATAGACTCACTATCTTTAATGTTGCTTTTGGAACAAGAAGAAGAGAAAAGGAGAATTAGCAAGGAAATTAGAATTAATTTAAAATTAAAAGTTTTTTTTAATGACATTTGTACACTCCTTAATATATAATATATTGTAAACCCTTTAATTTTAAGGGCTTTGTGCAGATATACCTTTTTTAAAGTGAAAAAAAGATATATTATATGCACATTATCCACAATTAGCCTGTGAATAACTTGTGAAATTAATGTTGATTCTCAACAATTTATATATATTATAAAGTAGTATTAGTAATTTTAAAAGAATTTTTAGAAAATTAGTTGGAAATAATATAAAATGTGCTAACATTATCCACAGAAATGTGGATAACATGTGGACAACCATAGGAAATATATAATTTTTATAAATAGCATGTAACAAAAATTGAGATATATAAATATAATATAATATGTTACTTAAAGCCCATTTACAATTTATTATTAAGCATCTATTATTTAGGTGCTCTTTTTTATTAAGAAATATTTAGAATTTTCTTAACAATTTGAAGGGTTTATGTTATTATTATATTAAGAAGCAATAATTATTAAAGGGTGTGAATAATATGAAAGATAACGTAATTAATGTTGATTTTTCTAAGGGGAATAAAAGTATAAATAAAAACAATAACATTATATTAAAAATAAAAAATATACTAAAGAGATTCATTAAATTTAATAAGAAATCTCCCACACCTAAAAATGTAATAGCTTATAGGAAGAATATATCATAGGATAAACTAATTAAATAATAAAAGGAAACTATTAGCTAAGTAGTTTCCTTTTATGTTGCTATTTAAATTGCAATATATGAATTATCTAAAAAAAGAGATTTGTAAAATAGAATTTACAAATCTCTTTTAACTTATGTTCTAAATATTACATCTTCACGGCTAAACATAAATCTAGCAAACAATACTGAAGAAACTATATATACCAATATCCAACTAAAGGTTATGATTATATGGGTTGGATTATATATTCCCATTATAAATTCCTTCAATAAGCACACAATATTGCTCAATGGAATATGAAAATATATGTTGCTAATATTCTTTACGTCCATCATGTAGGTAGCATAAGTAGGTATTATAGCTAGTATGGTAAGGGGAGAAAGGTAAGTTTGAGCTTCTTTAAAAGAACGAGCATATATACTTATAGCTAATTCCAATGCTCCAAATACCATTGTTGTCAATACAGCGATAAGGCCAATCAATAAAATGCTTTTAATATCCAAACTTATAACTGCTTCTGCTGACCCAGATAAAAATCCATCCTTTTGATTCATTCCAAGATACAAACCCAGAAGGGATGAGATGGTAGTAAGTAGTCCCATAACTGTTATTGCACCAAATTTACCCCATAGAAGCGACATTCTTCCTGCTTGAGTAGTTAATAGGGGTTCTAAGGTTCCTCTTTCTTTTTCACCAGCAGCTAAATCTGTAGCTGGTGCAAGTGGACCTGTTACACTGTATATAACAAGCATCAAAGGTAGTAACAAAGATAACATGAATTTACCTAATCCATCTGTTTCTTTTACAGAAGTAATATTTTTTACTGTTATAGGATTTAATATGTCAGGATTTATATTTTTTGTTGAAAGTCTCTTGCTTACTATAGTTTTCGAATAATCATCTATATAAGAATTAATTATTGAATGTGCCATCATAGATTGTTGACTAGCATTATCATAAGTTAATTCTATATTAGATATTTGCTCTTTAGAAATTTTCTCTTCGAAGTCATCTGGAATAGAAACTCCAACCAATATATTTCCGGATTTAACATCTTCACTTATATTAGAAGAATCCACAATGGTTATATTATCTTGAGATTTAAGAAATTGAGATAGAGCAGTATTCCTATTATCTGTTATAGCTATTTTGAAATTTTTCTCTATATCTTTTGTATTTTTGTTAATGCTTTTTCCCATTACAGTAAATATTATGGGAAAAAGTATTAAGGGAATCACTATGCTCATTATTAGAGATTTCTTATCTCTGAATATATCTTTTAATTCCTTCTTAAAAACTATCATAGTTATGTTCTTCATTATTTATCACCTACCAATTGCATAAATATATCTTCCATGTCTTCAGAGGAGTATTTCTCTTTAAAGTAGGAGATGGTTCCATTGTCCACTATTCTGCCTTTGTGTATGACAACAATTCTATCGCAAAGTTTTTCAACTTCTCTCATACTATGACTAGAAAAGATTATAGCTTTACCATCGGACTTACATTTTAATATGAAATCTTGAACTACTTTAGTAGCTGTAACATCTAAGCCAATAGTAGGCTCGTCAAATAACATTACAGAAGGGTTATGCACTATAGAACGAGCGATAGCTATTTTTTGTTTCATTCCTCTTGAGAATTTACCAACTCTTCTATCTATATACTCTTTCATATCTAAAATATCTGTTAAATAGTCCATACGTTTATCTATTTCTTCTTTATTCATACCATTTAGTTCTGCGAAATATTGAATATTTTCACGGCCTGTTAATCTATCATAAAGGCCAACTTCACCGCCAAATAATATTCCTATACTACCTCTTACTTTATTGCTTTCTTTTATAATATCATAACTATCAATTTTTGCTGTCCCACCTGTAGGCTTAAGCATTGTTGCTAGCATTCTTAAAGTAGTAGTTTTACCAGCACCATTTTCTCCCAGTAATCCTAGTATTTCTCCTTTTTGTACAGAAAAACTGATAGAGTCAACAGCATTAATTTTTTTGAATTGTTTACTTAAATTAACCACTTCAATCAAGAGGGTCACCTCCTTAAAATTACAATACTAATTATAGCATTTTGATTTATTAAATATTAGTGAATAAAGTCATTATATTTTGTGACTTTTAGTATTTGTTGATGTATACTAATATTGAAAATTTTAAACAAGGGAGAGATTATAATGAGAATAGGCATGGGTTATGATGTACATAGATTAGTTGAGGGAAGAAAACTTATAATAGGAGGAGTAGAAATTCCTTATGAAAAAGGGCTTTTAGGTCATTCAGATGCGGACGTTCTATTACATGCGTTGATGGATAGTATATTAGGAGCTGCAGCTTTGGGAGATATAGGAAAACATTTCCCAGATAAAGATGATTCATATAAAGATATAAGCAGCGTAAAACTTTTGAAAGAAGTTAAAAAGATAGTAGAAAATAAGGGTTATAAAGTAACGAATATTGATTCTACTATAATAGCACAAAGTCCTAAAATGGCTCCATATATAGAGGAAATGAGAATGAAAGTATCTGAGACATTAGATATATCTATAGATATGATAAATATTAAAGCCACTACTGAGGAGGGGTTAGGGTTTACAGGATCAGGAGAAGGCATTTCTGCACAGAGTATTTGTTTATTAAGTAAAATTTAAAATTAAAAAGCTTTGGGTTAGACTCAAAGCTTTTTACTATTACAAGAAATACTATTAGATAAGGCAAAGTTATCTTTTATAAAAAGAAAAATTAAGTTGACTAATGGAACTAGATATAAATAGAAAGCATAAAGAATTACTTTATAATCAACGCCTAGAATAGATGTAGATAAAAATAATGCAGTATTCCAAGGTAGAAGAGGAGCTATAAGAACAGAAGTGTTCTCTAGATCCGTGGCCAGGTCATATTTATCTATATTTCTAAAATTGTATCCGTCCTTTACAAACATATCAGTAAGAACTATTGCAAGTACTTGATTGCAACCAAAAGCTGAAGTTAATATGCTAGTGAGTATAGTTCCCAAGAATAATTCACTTCTATTTTTAGCTTTATAAATTAAACTAGTAAAGTCTTTTAACATACCAGTTTCATTAAAAATTCCTGCCATGGCTGAGGAGATTAATATAACTAAACATAGCCTTAACATGGAAGTTATTCCCCCACCATAAAATATATTACTAAGCTGTCCATGGTCTATCTTATCAAACCCAAATATTATATATTTAAAAGATTCTATAAAAGAATTTTTTTGTATATACACAGAAATTAAAAAGGAGGACAGGATACTAATCATCATAGCGATTCGCATATTTATTTTTGAAAGAGATAAAAAAATAATTAAAGCTACAGGAATAAGAACTATGTAGTTTAATGTAAAGAAGCTTTCTATTTCCATAAGAATGTTTGTTGATGTAATCTTAAGAGGATGATTATAAGAAATAATAGTATAAATTAATACAGTTATAGAGAAAGGAATTAAGGATGTTTTAAACATATTCTTTGTATTTGTATGAATATCTGTTTCAGTTAATTCTACTATTAAGTGGGCCCCAGATGAAACTGGAGAACATCTATCTCCAAAATAAATTCCTGAAATAATTGCACCAGCAGCAATTATAGGATTAATTCCTCCGCTTCTAGCTATAGCCATAAGAGCAATACCTGCTGTTCCAGTAGTGCCTGAAGATGTGCCTATAAGAAACGAAACAATGCAGCAGATTAAAAAGCAGGAAAGAATAAATAAATTTGGACTTATAAAATTTATGCTGTAATAAACTATAGCAGGCACTGTAGCAGAAGCCATCCATATGCCTATTATAGATCCTATTAATAAAAAAGTAATTACAACAGAAGAAGTTTTTTTAACTCCATTAATACACATGGTATAGATATTTTTTGATGTAAATCCTTTTTTAAAAGAAAGTAATATGAATATAATTAAACATAAGATAAGAGGATATAATATATAAATTTTTTTATAAACGCTAATTATTAAAAATATAAAACAGAGAATAAAGGATAAGATAACATCCATAAACATCCCCCTTATAAAATTTCTTTAGTATATAATATCCTAATTATTTTTATCTTTATTAAGTATACTTAGATAGCGATAGATACTTGGTTCTGAACAGTGAAGTTGCTTAGCCACTTCGCTAACAGCCCCTTTTAACATAAATATTCCTTTTTGGTTTAAAATATCTACAATGCTAAGACGTTCATCTTGAGTTAAACGATCGATAGGGATATTTTTATCAGCTAAAACCTTATTTAAAACGGTCTCGGTAACCTCTCCAATGGACTCAGAGAAATTTTCGGGAACCTCGTTTAAAATAGAGTTAATTGACTCATAAGTGCTATTTTGAAGTATCAATTCATCAGGATGGCAGAGTTTTAAAATGTCTTCACTTATAGAAATGTACTTACTGTCATCAAAATTAATACATAGCATTCCGATAATTTCTTCATTATTATCTTTTATAAACATAGTTGATGAACGTAGAACCCTATTAGTCCTTGAAGCACCGTTGTAATTAATAAGATAATCACTATTCTTATAACTTCCCATGGCAATTGTTTTCAATCCAAGGTTTGTTAAAGGAGCACCGACGCTGCGCCCACTAACATGTCCATTTGCTATAGCCACAATAGAATATGTTTTATCAGTTAAATCATGTAGTACAATTTCATAATCAGGACCTAAGACTTTTCCTAAAAACTCAACTAATTTAGTGTATTGTTTTAATATAGTTTTATCCATTTTATGCACCTACTTTATGGGTTAATATTCTATATTATACAATATCATGAAGAATGATATATTACAATAAAATATAAAATAAATTATTATGATAATAAATTATTCTATCTATTAAAATAATTTATTTATACAATCTATATTTAAACTAATAAATTAAGGTTAAATAAGGATAAAGACTGCTTATTTTCAAATAAATTACATAAAAAGGAATAAAATCAATTATTTAGTTGACTAAGATTTATAGCGGTGATATAATTTTATTAAATAAAGAATAGTTGGAATCTTCTAAATAAGTATGAGCTATTTATTCTGGATTAAGTTATCTTAGAATAAATAAAAAATAAAAAATTAAAAGATGGAGGGTTTAACATGGCAATTAAATATGTACCAGAACCATTTAGAATTAAAATGGTTGAAACAATTAAAATGCTTAGTCGTGAAGAAAGAGAAATAAAAATTTCTGAGGCGAAATATAACTTATTTAATCTTAATGGAGAAGACGTATATATTGATTTATTAACAGATAGTGGAACAAATGCAATGAGCCAAGAACAATGGGCTGGCGTAATGAGAGGTGACGAAGCTTATGCAGGATCATCAAGTTACCATAGATTAGTTGAAGCAGCACAAGATATATTTGGATATAAATATATTCAACCTGTACATCAAGGTCGTGCAGCAGAAAAAGTTCTTTTCGGACTATTAATGGGTAAAGGACAATACTCTATATCTAATATGCATTTTGATACAACAAGAGCACATGTTGAACTTTCAGGCGCAAGAGCAATTGATTGTGTTGTTCCTGAGGCTGCAGATCCAACGTTAAGAGTGCCGTTTAAGGGGAATATGGATGTTGAGAAGCTTGAAGAATTAATAAATAAACATGGTGCAGATAAAATTGGACTTGTTATTATGACTATAACAAACAACTCAGCAGGTGGTCAGCCAGTATCCATTCAAAACATAAAAGAAACCTCTGAAATTTGTAAAAAATATAATATTAAACTTTGTATAGATGCCGCACGTTATGCGGAAAATGCTTATTTTATAAAGCAGCGTGAACCTGGTTATGAGAATAAATCCATAAAAGAAATCATTAAAGAAGTATTTAGTTATGCAGATATGTTTACAATGAGTGCTAAGAAAGATAGCATTGTAAACATGGGAGGATTAATTGGAATTAAGGAAAATGAAAAATTATTTCAATTGTGCAAAGGCCGTACAATTTCCTTTGAAGGATTCATTACTTATGGAGGACTTTCAGGGCGTGATCTTGAGAGCTTAGCAATTGGTCTCTATGAAGGAATTGATGAGAACTACCTAAGATATAGAATAGGACAGATGGAATATCTTGCAGGACGTCTTGATGAAGCTGGAATAGCCTATCAATCGCCAGTAGGAGGACACGGAGTGTTTGTAGACGCGAAAGCTATGTTCCCACATATTCCATATAATGAGTTTCCAGGACAGGCTTTGGCAGTAGAGCTCTACAAAGAAGCAGGAATCCGTACATGTGATATTGGATCCTACATGCTAGGTAATGACCCTGATACTGGGGAGCAACTTCATGCAGATTTTGAATTTACAAGACTTGCAATTCCACGTCGTGTGTATACTCAAGCACATATTGATATCATGGCAGATGCTCTGATTGCAATTAAGGAAAGAGCAGATGCTGTTAAAGGCTATAGAATTACATGGGAACCACCTATTCTTCGTCACTTCCAAGCAAGCCTTGAACCAGTAAAATAAGAAAAATCTATACCCGTAAAATACTAAGCTTATATATTTTACGGGTAATATTCCCATTATAAAACTACCAGTGATAACTAACACATTTAAAAATTTCTTCAAAAATAGGTATAACAAATAAAAATTAATCATATCTTATAAAACCTTTATAAATTTCATTCTTTCGCTCTTTTGTTCTTTTAAATCAGCAATACTACAATTTTATTTATGACAAAGGTAATTTCTACAGAAAATCTAGCCATTATAAAAGATTAGTAAAAAACTTACTTGATATGACTTGAATAAAATAATATTATAAAAAAGAGTCAATGTTCAATAGAATATTAATAAATTTTCTATTGGGTATTTATGGCTATATAAATGTAAGAGGTGAAGTTATGGGGAATAATAAAAAAGAAGACGATTACAATTCGTTGAATAATGAAGTTAATCGTGATACCTTTGATTCAAAAGTTGGGTTTATTTTGGCCTGTATTGGTTCTGCAGTAGGTATGGGTAATATTTGGCTTTTTCCTTATCGTGTAGGGCAGTTTGGAGGAGCTGCATTTTTAGTGCCATATTTTATATTTGTTATAGTTATTGGATTTACAGGGGTTATTGGAGAGATGTCTTTTGGCCGTGCAATGAGAACAGGACCAGTCGGAGCCTTCAAAAAGGCATTAGAGAGAAGAGGAAAGAGACATGGAGATCTTATTGGACTTATTCCAGTAGTAGGTTCCATAGGGATTGCCATAGGGTATTCGGTAGTTGTAGGTTGGATACTTAGGTTTATGGTAGGAGCTATTACTGGTTCTATGATAAAAGCTCCAGATAGTGGAGCATATTTTGGTGAGATAGCTGGAAGACTAGGAAGCATTAGTTGGCACATGCTGGCATTAGCGTTAACATTTATTGTTATGCTTGCTGGTGTTTCTCAGGGAATAGAAAAGCTTAATAAGGTGATGATGCCTACTTTCTATGTATTATTTTTAATTCTTGCAATACGTGTGGCAACATTACCAGGAGCTATGGAAGGATATAAATATTTATTCACTCCTAAATGGGAGTTTCTTGGTAATCCTAGAACTTGGGTATATGCTCTAGGACAGGCGTTTTTCTCTCTTTCATTAGCTGGTTCAGGAACTGTAGTATATGGAAGCTATTTGAAAAAAAGCGAAGATATTGTTAGCAGTGCAAAGTATGTAGCCATCTTCGACACTTGTGCAGCAATGTTATCAGCACTTGTAATCATACCATCTGTATTTGCCTTTGGAATGGACCCAGCGGCAGGACCACCACTTATGTTTATTACAATGCCAAGTATATTTAAGCAGATGCCAATGGGACAATTATTTGCAATTATTTTCTTCATAGCTGTTTTATTTGCAGGAATTACATCTCTGGTGAACTTATTTGAAACTCCGATAGAGGCATTACAAGAGAGATTTAAACTTTCTAGGAAAGTTTCAGTTGCCATCATTGCATTACTTGGGGCAGTTACAGGAATAATACTTGAAGATGCAGATAAACTTGGTATTTGGATGGATATAGTATCCATTTATGTTATTCCACTAGGGGCACTTCTTGCAGGAGTTATGTTCTTCTGGGTTTGTGGATCAAAATTTGCAAGAGAACAAGCACAATTGGGTCGTACTAAGGAAATAGGATCTTGGTTTGAGCCAATGACAAAATATGTATTTTGTGGACTTACGATTATAGTTTATATTTTTGGCATATTCTATGGAGGTATTGGCTAAAGCCATATATCTAATTTTACCTAATTTTTTTAATTAATTGATTATATAACTGATATATAATATATTAGTATTAGTGAAATAAATAAAAGTTCAATGACTAAAAAACATTAACTAAAGGAGGAATTATAAATGAAAAAGGTAATTTCAACAGAGCTAGCACCTAAGGCAATAGGACCATATTCACAGGGGATAGAATTTGGAAATTTGGTGTTTTTATCAGGTCAAATACCTGTAGATCCAGCGACAGGAGAAATAGTAACAGGAGATGACCCGGTAGTAGCCCAAACTCATCAATCAATGAAAAACATAAAAAGCATATTAGAATCTCAAGGGTTAAGCTTCAATAATGTAATAAAAAGTACAGTATTTATTGCAGATATGAACGATTTCCCAAAGGTGAATGAAGTTTATGCTCAATATTTCGAAGAAACTTACCCATCACGTTCTTGTGTACAAGTAGCTAAACTTCCAAAGGAAGCTTTAGTAGAAATTGAGGTAATTGCTCATAAATAAATTAAAAAGAATATAAAGTTAAAAAGGGTGTCTTAATTAAAAGACCCCTTTTTTATTTAATAATAGAAGCTTCTTCAGTTTTAGAGGAATCCTCTACTAATTTTAATATTGTATGTAATTCATTTTCAGTTAAATATCTCCATTTACCAATAGGAAGTCCTGATAATGTTACATTCATAATTCTTATTCTTTTTAGTTTTATAACATTATAACCTAGAGCTTCACACATTCTTCTTATTTGTCTATTTAAACCTTGAGTTAGTATTATTCTAAATACGTTTCTACCTTCTTTGTAGATTTTACAAGGCTTTGTCACTGTATTAAGAATTTCTACTCCTGAGGACATTTTTTTAATAAAATCTCCCGTTATAGGCCTATCTACGGTAACTATATATTCTTTTTCATGATTATTTCCTGCCCTTAATATTTTGTTTACTATATCTCCATCATTTGTAAGAAAAATTAGTCCTTCAGAATCTTTATCTAATCTTCCGATGTGAAATATTCTCTCAGGATAATTAATAAAATTTACTATATTATTTTTTTCTTTCTTATCTGTAGTACACACGATACCTACTGGTTTATTGAGAGCTAAGTAAACCGATTTAGGTTTTTGTCCTATAGTTTTTCCATTTAGCTTTACGTCATCTCCAGCATAAACCTTTGAACCAGTTATAGCTAGTTTACCATTTATAGTTACTTTACCAAGTTCTATTAATTTATCAGCTTCTCGTCTTGAGCAGATTCCCTTTTCGCTAATAAATTTATTTATTCTTATTCCTTCATTCATAAGTTTTCTAAACCTCACTTTGAATAATAGTCCTTAGATATTATAAAATAAAATTCAGATCCTGAGCCTAGTTTACTATTTACACCATAATCAAAATTATGGAGCTTTAAAATTTCACTGCAAATAGGAAGACCTAATCCCATTCCGCCACTTTGAGAGTGCTTATGGTATCTATTCCATATCTCATGTATCATGTCTTCTTCTATTCCTAGACCTGAATCTTTGACGGATACCATTATACCATTATTAGTATATTTTACATACAACTCTATTTTAGATAAGTCTGGGCTAAATTTAATAGCATTATCCATAAAGTTATATAAAACCCTTTCTAAAGCAATTTTATCTCCACAAATGACTATATCTTTTGATATATCAAAAACTAAATCTATAAATATGTTTTTTTCCTGTGCTTTATATTTGAACTTGTTTATTAAAGAGTTTGAGAATTCATAAATATTAAATTCTGACTTGTTTAATTTAACCTTTCCTTCTTGAAGTTTAGATAGCTGTAAAATATCCATAACTAAGTTGTTTAATTTATCTACTTCATCTATGATATCTTTAGAATATTTTTGAGCTGATTCTAGATCCACCAATCCATCGTTTATTGCTTCGCTATAGTTTCTTATTATACTTAAGGGAGTTTTAAAGTCATGGGATACATTTGCTATGAAATCTCTCTGCATAGAATATTTTTCTTCTAATTTTATAGCCATATTTTTCAAACACAAGGATAGTTCTTCGATTTCATCCCCTGTTTCCACTACTATATCAGTTTTAAAATTTCCATTAGAAATATCATAAGATGATTTTTGTAATTTTAATATAGGAGCAGTGAATTTTTTACCCCAAATTAGTATAAAAGGTATACACACTATTAATGCCATTAAAAATACTAGGGATAATACAATATTAATTACCCTTATATAATCTGTGGTAGCTTTCATATTTTCAAATAGTACTATTGTACCTATACCTGTATCCATTCTATAATAAAGATATTCTTCGCCCATATGGTGCTTGAATGTACCTTTTTCTCCTATGGAGTTAATATCTTTACTGTGCAAAAAACCCATTACAGCCATCCTATTTTTCCCTATGCTATGAACAGAATCTTTAGTTATGATTATTCCAGTAGCATCAATATTTTGATAGGGAGTACCTTCCATTATAGCATTACAAACATTTCCTATCTTAGATTTCAGTTGATCATATTGATTTTCAACATGAAATTTCGACAAAAAAATTGAGCTGGTTAAAAACGATAAAATAGCTACTAGCGCTGTTATCAATAAAAAACCCTTTATTAATTTTTTTGTTATTTTTTCCATAAATCCAATCCTCCGAAGGTTATCATAGTTCTAATTTGTAACCAACTCCCCATACAGTTTTTATATGGTTATTACAAAATTTAATTTTTTCTCTTAAATTTTTCACATGGGTATCTACAGTTCTAGTATCCCCAGCGTAATCATAACCCCAAACATTATCTAAAAGTTGATCTCTTTTAAAAACTTGAGAGGGATTATGGCACAAAAATATCAATAAGTCAAACTCTTTTGGAGTTAAATTTATTTGAATTCCATTCTCTACAATTTCTCTTTTGTCTTCATTAATAGTCATGTTCTCAAAATTTAAACTATTATCTTTGCTAGAAGAATTGTTTATTCTTAACTTTACTCTAAGCACTAATTCTCTCATGCTTAAAGGCTTAACCATATAATCATCTGCTCCTAATTCTAGTCCGAAAATCCTATCTTCTTCTTCACCTCTAGCAGTGGTAAGTATTACAGGAGTGTTAGATATGGATTTTATCTTTTTTAGAAGAGACCAGCCATCTTTTTTAGGCATCATCACATCTAATATTATTAAATCAAAAATAGCATTTTCTATGCAGGATTCACCTTCATCACCATCATTAGCTGTAAACACTTCATATCCTTCATTTTTTAAATATAAAGCCATAACTTCAGATAGTTTTCTTTCATCTTCAATAATTAATATTTTTTTTCTCATTTCCCTATACCTCATCATTTTTATTTAAAATATAATAAATGCTATAAAAATATGTAGAAATTATAAGCATTAAATATAATATTCCTTAATAACATTATATAAATTTATAATATAATTTAAAATATAATTGATAAAATAAACTATTCATTTATTTTCCATAGCAAAAATGTTAAATATTATATATAATAATTATATATAACAATAATTACGGTAGGGGGTATTTTATGAAATTTTTGAAAAAGACTGCATTAACTTTTTTTATAACAATGACCGTTGCAGCAGGAAGTGTGTCAGCTGCTGGAAATTTTACAGAAAT
Organism: Clostridium mobile; assembly: GCF_018918285.1. Taxonomy (GTDB): domain Bacteria; phylum Bacillota; class Clostridia; order Clostridiales; family Clostridiaceae; genus Clostridium_AW; species Clostridium_AW mobile. The sequence goes on along the minus strand of NZ_JAHLQF010000004.1, from coordinate 586,630 downwards.
AAGCAGCAAAAGTAATGTGGCTACAGACAAAAAGTGGACGATTACATTTAATTCAAATTTAAATAAAGATACTATAAATGACGAAAATATTACTGTTACCGATGCAAAAGGTAATAAAGTTAAGGCATCCGTATCTATGGGATCTACAGATAATACTGTAATAGTAACGCCTAAAGTAGAAGGATATTTGCCAGGGAGTACATATTATGTGAATTTTGGAACGGGAATAAAATCTTTAGGAGGAAAAACTTTTTCATTACCAAAAAGAATGAAGTTTGTAACTACAGGAAAATTCTCAGATGCTTCAACTTATGAGGGAATTCCTAATATTGTACAAGCTAAAATGGAATATGAACCTATATTACCTAATCAAAAACAAACTTTTCATCTAAAATCATCTTCTTCAGAGGAAGTACAATATAAAATATTTGCAAGTAAATATGTTTATAAATTTGACAAATATGAGCCTTATGAAGAAATTACTAATGGATATGTAAGTGCACAAGATGGAAAGATAACTACAGATAAATTATTTGAAGCAGGGGAAAATGGAGAGAAATACAAAATATTAATTTATGTTAAAAGAGCCAATAAACAAGGTGCTCATGTGGATGAAAATACAGATTATGATAACTACTATATAGATTATTTAAGATGTGTAAATTCTGTAGATAAATCTATATTTACTGATTTAGATTTAAATTTTACTTTTAACGAAGCTTTGGACAAGCAAAATAATACTAAAGTATCAGTAACAGATGAGGGGCCGACTTCTTGGATGGGGGCTAGTGCTAATCAGATAAAATACTATATGAATCCATTAAATTTTACAGACGAGTATGGTAAATATATGTTCTTAAAATTGAACTATATAGATGATAGTATTACTGAGGAAGATTTAAATGGAATACTTAAAGGCAAAGGAGTGTTAGAGGGTAAGGGAAAAGCTTTTTTGCAAGCAGCAAAAGAAAATAATATAAATCCTGCTTATTTAGTATCTCATGCACTTTTAGAAACTGCTAGTGGAACATCAAAACTTGCTACAGGAATAGAGGTAGATGGAAAAGAAGGAAAGAAAAAGGTATATAATACTTATGGAATAAAAGCTTTTGATGATGATCCTAATAAACATGGATCAGAATATGCATACGAACAAAAATGGTTTACTGTAGAAGAAGCTATAATTGGGGGAGCAAAATATATTGCTGAAAAGTATGTAAATAATCCTACAGTAAAAAGAGATACATTATATAAAATGAGATGGAACCCTTCAACACCAGGAAGCTATCAATATGCTACAGATATTGGATGGGCATATAAGCAAGTAATTAAAATTAAAGAGCTAATGGATCAATGTGAGAACCCTACATTAAATTTTGAGTTTCCAGTATATAAAAAATAAATTGCTTAAAAATTTTTGAATCAAAATTAAAAATAAAGAACAAAATTAAGAAGGATTTTAGCAAAGCTAAAATCCTTTTTAATTTAAAGTTCCTTTTTTTCTCTTTCTTTTATGAATCTCATCTATAAATGGAGCGTAAAATTCAAATATTTTTTCATGTCCACAATCAGAACATACACATATGCAAATATCATGAGGAATATCATCTATTAAGTCTACATTTAGGTCATCAGCAAAGTATTCCCCACCACATACTTCGCAAGGAGTATTGTTTATTATTTTATATTCACTTTCAATAAATTCCATTATATCTTTAATAGTCATAAGTGACCTCCAATTCAACTAAATATCACATTATACATGGTAACACTATTAAAAATTAATTGCAATACAAAGGTTTTAATTTACATATACATTAAGTAGGCATTTGTATCAATAAATATTTAGGAGGAAAGTATGATAAATTATATCTGGTTTTTAATTTTAAGTTCTGGAATTGTGGTGGGAATACTTACGGGGAGGGGGGAGATAATATCTCAAGCTATAGTATCTTCTACAAACTCAACTGTTGAGCTTATTATAAAGCTACTAGGTATGATGTGTTTGTGGTGTGGGGTAATGAAAATAGCTCAGAAAAGTGGACTAACGGATAAGTTAGCTAAGCTTTTGAAGCCTATACTAAAATTGTTGATGAAAGAAGGAGGAGATGATGATAGTGCTCTAGGTTCTATGGTTATGAATATTACGGCAAATATGATGGGACTATCCAATGCAGCTACTCCTTTTGGAATAAAGGCAATGGAAAGTTTGCAAAGGATTAATAGAAAAAAAGACACAGCTAGTGACGATATGGCGCTATTTCTAGTATTAAATGCGGCATGTATTCAGTTTATCCCTACCACAGTAATATCTATAAGAGCTGCTGCTGGATCTAAAAATCCGGGAGAAATAATAGTTCCAGCTATAATTACTACTACTTGTGCTGCAATAGTAGGGGGAATATGTTGTAAAGTACTAGAAAAGCATTTTTAATGGAGGGGGCTATGAACATAACAAATTTAATTATACCTATTATTATTGTGTTAATTACTACTTATGGAATGATAAAGGGAGTTAAAGTATACGAGTGCTTCATTGAAGGAGCTAAAGAAGGTATGAGTATTTGTGTTAGAATATTTCCTTACCTTTTAGCAATGATACTAGCTGTAACAGTTCTAAGAGAATCTAAGGTTCTTGACTATATAATTGGAATTATGAATCCTATAGTAAAATTTATTGGTTTGCCAGGAGAAGTAGTTCCATTAGTGCTAATAAAACCTCTATCCGGAAGTGGAGCTTTAGGAGTATTTACAGATGTTATAACCAATTATGGAGCAGATAGTTATATCGGAAGAATAGCTTCTATAATAATGGGATCTACTGAAACTATTTTCTATACAATTACAGTTTATTTTGGTGCAGTAGGTATAAAAAAAATAAGACACACTTTGTGGGCAGCCATACTTGCTGATTTAACGGCCATAATAGTATCAGTAATAGTAGTAACTCTATTCTTTTATTAAAAGAAATATAATTTATGTTATAAAGCTTAAATTTATGCTAGCATTTAACTAACACTATAACTTTGAAAAAAAGGAAACGGTATGATAGAAATTATAAATTAGAAGACTATAAATAAAAAAAGCTTTTGGAAATTTCCAAAAGCTTTTTTATTTGTGATTACGATTTTACAATGTAATTAAACAATTTATGCTTTAGCATTTAAAATAAATTTTTTCAAAAAGAAGTACGCTATAAATGCGGTGAGTACTTCCGCTATAGGAACTGATACCCATACACCGTTATTACCTAAAAACGTAGGTAGAACAAATAATAATGGTAGTAGTAAAATTAAGCTTCTGCATAGAGAAATTACTACAGACTCTCTCCAATGCCCTATTGACTGTAAACCAGAAGCTATAACAATGTTGATACCAGAGATAAATAGGGCTGGGAAATAATAAATAACTGCATTCACAGAAGTATTGATAAGATCAATATCTTTACCTGCGAATACGGATACTGGGTATTTTCCAAAATTATATAAAAGAAAATAGGTGACAGTTCCAATAACTGTAGAAATTATTAAACTTATATTTATAATGTCTTTAATTTTTGAATCTTCCTCGGCACCATGGAAGAAGCTTATCAATGGCTGAGATCCTTCTGCCATACCTAAGAATATGGATGTTGCTATTAAAGCTATATATCCTACAATACCATAAGCTGCGAAACCTAATGATCCCATGTGTATACCTATGGCAATATTACAAATAAGTGTAGTTATACCTAAAGCAAATTCCATCATAAAAGAAGGTATACCTCTTTTTATAGTTAAAAGTATAGTCGCAATATCTAATTTTACCTTCTGGAAATATAAGTTTCCTTTTTTTCTTAAAAAGTGTGGTAACATTATAAGTATACTGAATACGGGTCCAAGGCCAGTTGCTAAAGCAGCACCAGCAAGTCCCATTTCAAGTGGAACCATAAAGTACCAATCTAAAATGATGTTGGATAAAGCACCTACAATCTGTGCAATCATTACAAGTGATGGTTTTGAATCATTTCTAAGCCATGTGCACATACCATAACTAAGCATAAAAGCAGGGGAAAATGCAAAGAAATACCTTAAATACTCTACTACCAAGTCAATAATATCAGGAGTAGCCCCTAAAAAACTTGATAAAGGATATATAAATATTAATGATAATCCTGCAATTATTATAGAAGTTGCCATCAACAATCTAAAGGATAGATTAAAGATTCTTCGTCCTTCTTTAGTATCTCCAGCACCATTACTATTAGAGATAAGCACTCCAGCACCAACAGATATAAGCATACTTAAAGCAAGTAATACCTCTACTACAGGTACTCCTACGGTTACAGCTGCTAAGGCCTCTCTTCCTAAAATTCTCGCTACAAATAGTCCGTCAACTAAAATGTACATAGAGTTGAAAAGAAGACCAGCAATGCCTGGAATAGCATAGGATAAAAATAAACGTAAAAGACTCTTTTTGTTATTAGTAACTTCACATACGTTGTCCATAAATTCTCCTCCTTAAATAAAAATAAAAATAAAAAAGCAGGCTTGGTGCACATTCAAGCCTACTTATGCAAACGAATCTCGTATTCATAGTATTAATTCTCCGGCGAGAGTTAATACAACGAGTAATATTCAGTTCTCCCTACATACTATCAAAGTTAAATTCATATGTCAATATATTGCTTTTAATTTTTAAATAAATTTTTTCATTATTTTTAATATTTTATTATTTAATCATGAGGAATAAAACTTATGAGTTTTTACAGTCGTTAATTAAAGTATGAAACTTCTTTCTATAAACTATATACATAACCGTTCCTTGAAATATCCACTGTATACCTGTAATCAACCACACCCAGGCCACTGATAATTTTAATATATATATGAAGTAAATCATCAATGGAAGTCTAATAAACCAATTAGATATAAAGGATACTATAAAAGGTGTTTTTGTATCCCCAGCTCCGTTTAAAGCCCCACTTAAAATCATATGAACTCCCATAAAGGGTTGTTCGATGGAAGCTATCATAAGACAGGTTGCCCCTAAACTAATTACATCTACTTCGTTTTTACTTATGAAAAGAGATATAAGAAATCTTGGAAATAGTAGAAACATTACTCCACATAACGACATAAGCAGAGTTCCCATAATTGTACTAGTTTTTGTATATTCTTTTGCTTCTTTAAAGTTCCTTTCACCAATCTTATGTCCTACTAAAGTTGTAGTAGCTACGGCAAATCCATTACCAGGCATGAAAGAAATTGACTCTATAGTAGTAGTGATCTGATTAGCGGCAAAGGCCAATTCTCCTAAATTCATTACCATAATTGTACCAATAAGCCTTATCACACTAAAAGCACCTTCCTGAAGAGAAGATGGTATAGACAATTTTATGAGATCTTTGCATCTGGAAAAGGAAAGATTTTTTATATATTTCAATCTTGGCTTAATCGAAGAATGTTTTAAAATATAAGTACTTATAAAAATAAAGCCTGAAACATGAGCTATGGCAGTAGCTATGGCAGCCCCTCTAATACCTAGCTCTGGGAATCCTAGTTTTCCAAAGATTAAAACCCAATCTAGAAATAAGTTTACAACATTTATTAGTGCAGAAGCTATTAGAGGAGTTTTTGTGTTTTTTCCGCCACGTAGTATAGAGTTCAATACATTCATTACCATATTAAAGAATATTCCTAAAGAGGTTATTCTCATGTATATAATTCCATATTTTAATACATCATTTTTAGCTCCAGCATAGGTTAAAATACTAGGAGCAAATATAAAGGTAGTACTAGATATAATTAGTGCCAATATTGAGCCTATCAACAGTCCTAAAGTAGCATACTCTTCAGCTAAGTTTTCCTCATTAGCTCCTAATTTTCTTGATATTAATGATACTGTTCCTACAGATACACCTACTGCAATAAATATATTTACTAAGGAGTACAATATTTCAGAACTAAGTCCTACAGTACTTACAGCGACTTGTCCACCATATTTTCCAACCATCATAGTATCTAGAACCCAGATCATCATGTAAAGGACCATTTCTCCTACTGCAGGCAAGGCTAAATGTAAAACTTCTTTTAGTATTTTTCTATTTATTATAAATATCCCCCCTTAAACATGAAGTTGTCTATTATATTAATTATATTAGTTATATTAATTATATTAATGATAAAATAAATAATTAAGTACAAATATAATAATACATTATTCTTGCGTGAAGTGACAAGGCTGTTGAAATAGAAAGAATTATGTGATGAGTGTAGCATATGTAGATTTAATGTAAATAGAAGATAATAGAGAAAAGCTTGTTGAATATATAAATGGAATTAGTGAAATAATAAATAAAATAGTTGACAACAATTGTTTATATATTATAATTATACTAAATGCAATGATAGGAAGAGTAGTAAATGAAAATGCTTAAAGAGAGCTGGGTAAGGTGAAAGCTGGCAGTATGGAAGTTTATGAACATGGTCCTAGAGCATGTTATCTGAAGATTATAGTAGGGTGATACGGTAGCAACCGTTATATTGCAAGGTGATTATTTAGTCACTTATGAAGATTCTATCTGTGAAGATAGAATAAATTAGAGTGGTAACGCGTAAAATTGCGCCTCTATACAGAAAAAACTGTATAGAGGTTTTTTTATTTAATAAATTAAAAGTTTAAATCACAAATCAACTTAAAAGGAGGATTTAAAATGGAAAAGAAAACTTATTATATTACTACCCCAATATACTATCCATCAGCTAAATTGCATATAGGAAATACGTATACTACAATAGCAGCAGATGCATTAGCAAGATTTAAGAGACTTACAGGTTATGATGTAATGTTCTTAACAGGAACAGATGAACACGGACAAAAGATTCAAAGATTAGCTGAAGCTAAAGGAGTTACACCAAAGGTATATGTAGATGAAATTGTAGCAAGTATTAAGGATTTATGGAAGTTAATGAATGTAAGTTACGATAGATTTATAAGAACTACAGATGACTATCATATAAGTGCTGTTCAAAAGATATTTAAGCAACTTTATGATCAAGGTGATATATATAAAAGCGAGTATGAAGGATGGTATTGTACACCTTGTGAATCATTCTGGACAGAAACTCAGTTAACAGATGGAAAATGCCCTGATTGTGGTAGAGCTATAGAAAAAGCAAAGGAAGAAGCATATTTCTTTAAAATGTCAAAATATGCAGATAGACTTTTAGAACATATAGAAGCACATCCTCACTTCATACAACCAGAATCAAGAAAAAATGAAATGATCAATAACTTTTTAAAACCGGGATTACAAGATTTATGTATATCAAGAACTTCATTCAACTGGGGCATACCTGTAAGTTTCGATGAAAAGCATGTTATATATGTTTGGATAGATGCCTTAGCAAACTATATAACTGCATTAGGATATAATAGTGGGAATGAAGAATTATTAAAGAAATATTGGCCAGCAGATGTACATCTTGTTGGAAAAGATATTTTAAGATTCCACACTATTTATTGGCCAATTATGTTAATGGCTTTAGGAGTTCCACTACCTAAGCAGGTATTTGGTCATGGCTGGTTACTAGTAGATGGAGGAAAGATGTCAAAATCTAAAGGTAATGTAGTAGACCCAGTAGTACTTGTTGACCATTTTGGAGCAGATGCAGTGAGATACTATCTATTAAGAGAGATACCTTTTGGATCTGATGGAATATTTAATAATGAATTATTCATACAGAAGATTAATTCAGATTTAGCTAATGATTTAGGAAATCTTCTATCAAGAACTACAGCTATGATACAAAAATACTTTGATGGAATAATTCCAGCTCCAACATGTAAAGAAGACATTGATGACAGTTTAATTAACTTAGCAATTAGCACTTCACAAAAAATAGAGGAACATATTGATAAGTTAAGAATTCCTGAAGCTCTAGACGAAATATGGACTTTAATTGGAAGAGCTAACAAATATATAGATGAAACTACTCCTTGGATATTAGCTAAAGATGAAGATAAAAAGGAAAGATTAGGAACAGTACTTTACAATTTGGCGGAAAGTTTAAGAATAGTATCTGTATTACTTTCAGCATTCTTACCAGAAACAAGTGGTAAGATTAATGAACAATTAAATGTAGAAGCTACTACTTGGGAAAGTATAGCCTCCTTTGATGGAACAAGTGCAGGAACTAAAGTAGCAAAAGGAGATGCAATATTCCCAAGAATAGATATTGAAGCTAAAATTGAAGAATTAAATAAATTAAGAGAAGAACAAATGAAAGAAAATGCTCCTAAAATGCAACCATTAAAGGAAGAGATAACTATAGAAGACTTCGAAAAAGTAGATCTAAGAGTAGTTAAGGTTTTATCTTGTGAACCAGTTAAAGGAGCTAAAAAATTATTAAAGCTTAAGGTAGACTTAGCTGGAGAAGAAAGACAGGTAATATCAGGTATAGCCCAGTATTATAAACCTGAGGACCTTGTAGGAAAGTATGTAGTACTAGTTGCTAACTTAAAACCTGCAAAATTAAGAGGAGAAATTTCTCAAGGCATGATATTAGCTGCAGCTACTGATGATGACAGCAAGTTATTTACAGTAAGTGTTCCAGAAGAGTTACCAACAGGAAGCATTGTTAGATAAAATAGAAATTGCAAGAAACTTTATTTAAATATTTAGTCTTTTAAATTTTTAGAATTATATAATCGTAAGACATAAAGGAACTAAGTATATAATGGAAGGAACGCCTTTTGTGAAGTGACGTCATTATGTACTTAGTTCCCATTTTTAGATATCAAATTATTTTGAGAAACTTATAAATATGGAAATAATTTGGCATGATATAATTTTGAAAATTCATTTGTAAACTATAAAAGAGCTAAGTATGTAGTGAAAAAGCGACTTTTTTCGGAGGGGCTTCACTGTGTGCTGAGCTCTCTATTTATTAAATTAAACATTTTAATAAAATACTTTTTTATTGATTCTATGAAATATTGTTATAAATTTAGGGTAATTTTAATATCATGTATATTACAATATATAACTTTTGGTTTTTGATATGTAGTCTTCTATATGATAAAATATTCATAAAAATAAAGAGAGGTGATTTATATGGGAAATTCAAAGGTATATTTTACAGATTTGAGAACAAGACCTGGACTTAATTTGCTTGACAAACTAGAGAGGTTAGTAAAAAAAGCTGGAATTGAAAATATAGATTTTGAGAATAAGTTTACAGCCATTAAAATTCACTTTGGAGAGCCAGGTAATTTAGCTTACATTAGGCCTAATTATGCTAGAAGATTAGTAGATATAATTAAGGAATTAGGAGGTAAGCCATTTTTAACAGATGCTAATACTCTTTATAAAGGAAGAAGAGACAATGCATTAGATCATTTAGAAGCTGCAATGGAAAATGGATTTAATCCTTTAACTTTAGGATGTCAAATTTTAATTGCGGATGGTCTCAAAGGAACAGATTATAGTGAAATAGAAATAGAAAATGGAATACATTGCAAAACTGCAAAAATTGGAACTGCTATCGCAGATGCAGATATTGTTATTTCTATGAATCACTTTAAGGGGCATGATATGACTGGTTTTGGAGGTGCAATCAAGAATTTAGGAATGGGTTCAGGTTCTAGAGGAGGAAAATTAGAAATGCACTCAGCATCTCAACCCAAAATAGTTAAGAAGAATTGTGTAAGCTGTGGCTTTTGTATAAGGAACTGTTCACAGGATGCTATATCTTATGATGATGATAAAAAGGCAGAAATAAATTATGCAAAATGCATAGGCTGTGGACAGTGTGTAGCAGTATGCCAGTTTAACTCTGCTCAAGTTATTTGGAATGAATCAGCAGATATTGCAAATGAAAAAATTGCCGAGTATACATATGCAGTTATAAAAGGCAAACCTCATTTCCATATAAGTTTTATTATGAATGTGTCACCAAATTGTGATTGTTGGGATAGCAACGATGCACCTATAGTTCCAGACATAGGTATAGCAGCATCCTTCGATCCAATTGCACTTGATATGGCTTGTGCAGATTTAGTAAATAAAGCACCTATGATGAAAAATACAATATTAGAAGATAAATGTTATCATCAAGGACATGATAAGTTTACATATATTCATAGTAATACCAATTGGAAAGCAGGACTAGAACATGGAGTAAAGTTGGGAATTGGTAGTGAAGATTACGAGCTTATTATAATATAGAACTAATAATATAAAAATAATAATATAAAACTAATGATATAAACTTAGGAGGAATATTAATGCTTATATTTGATTCACATGCACATTATGATGATGAGAGTTTTGATGAAGATAGAGAGAAAGTACTAGAAGAATTAAAACAGAGCAATGTTGTAGGAATATTAAACTGTGGATCGTCTCTTCAAGGTGCTAGAGACTCAGTAAAGCTGGCAAGAGAAAATTCTATATTCTATGCAGCAGTAGGAATACATCCAGAGTATGCAGATAAAGTTAATGATGAATTAATAGAAGAAATAAGAAAAATGACAGAATATGAAAAGGTTAGAGCTATAGGAGAAATAGGATTAGATTATTACTATGATGAAAACCCTCCTAGGGAGATTCAAAAATATGCTTTCATAAAACAAATGGAATTAGCTAAGAAGCTGAATTTGCCAGTTGTAATACATAATAGAGATGCTCATGCCGATACATTGGAGATACTAAAAATGTTTCCAGAGGTAAAGGGAGTTATACATTGTTTTTCAGGGAGCGTTGAATTTGCAAGAGAATGTATAAAATTAGGTTATTATATAGGTTTTACGGGAGTAGTTACTTTTAAAAATGCTAAAAAAATAGTAGAAGTAGCTAAGGAAGTTCCTTTAGATAGAATTCTAGTAGAAACTGATTGTCCATACATGGCTCCCACACCATTTAGAGGCAAGAGAAATAGATCTGAGTATATAAGTTATATATTGGAAGAAATTGCAAATATAAAAGAAATATCCATAGATACACTTAGTAATCAAACTATTTCAAATGTGAAAGAGTTGATAAAAATAAAATAATAGTGTAAAATGATTCTATATCTTTTTCAAAAAAAGGGTAATTATTTTGTTACAAGTGATTAAAAATTAAATATTTGGCATATAATATAATAACTTAAATTGTAATAAATCCCAAATTCCACCTTTAAGAACTGTCGCCATAAAAAAACCGCAATAATATATTTATTATAAATTTATGCACAGTGTTGCATTTAGACAGTCAAAATATAAGGAAATTTGACAAAACGAAATTTTAAGGATATAATCTTCAAATGTCCAAAATAATAGAAATCCTACGTTTTGCCAAAGGGAGGTATTTGTGGTGGAAAAATTTAAAAATTCTATTAGAAATTATTTTTCCAATGGTCCTAAGGCAGTTTTTGTTACTGTATTATTAATTATGATTAGTACTGTTATAATAACTGGTACTAGAAAAACTTTATATGTTTATATTGATGGTAAAGAAAATAAAATAACGACATTTAGATCTAACGTAAAAGAAGCTTTAACTGCGAATGATATAGAAATAGGATCAAAGGATAAAGTAACACCAGGGTTAGACAGTAATATAAAAGATAAGGATAAAATATATGTTAAAAAAGCTGTAAATGTTGAACTGAAGTTAGATGGAAAAACTTTAACTATCCAATCTGCGGAAAATGATGTAGAAACTATGTTAACAGCAGAAGGAATACAGTTAAATGCGCTTGACAGAGTAAGTCCATCTAAAGAGGAGCCACTTGGAGAAGGGTTACAAGTTGAGATAACCAGAGTTGAAAGCAAAGAAGTAAAAGAAGTAAAACCTATAGACTTTGCAACTGTTACTAAAAGCGATACTAGTTTACAACAGGGAAACAATAAGGTTATTCAACAAGGAAAACCTGGAGAAAAGACTGTTACTACAAGGGTAGTTTATGAAAATGGAAAAGAAGTTTCCAAAAAAGTAATAAGTGAAGTGGTTACTAAGAAGCCAGTTGAAAAAGTAATTGCTATGGGAACAACAGGAAGTTATACTCCATCTCGTGGTTCTAATATGCGTTATTCAAATGTAATGAGAATGAAGGCAACTGCCTATACGTCTGATTACGCGTCTACAGGAAAGAATCCTGGTGATCCATATTTTGGAATAACGGCTACAGGAACTACAGCGAGAAGAAATACTAATGGTTACAGTACTATAGCAGTTGACCCAAGAGTTATTCCTCTAGGAACTAAAGTATATGTAGAAGGATATGGATATGCCATAGCGGAGGATACTGGTGGAGCTATTAAAGGAAATATAATAGATGTTTATTTTGATAGCAATAACCAAGCTAATAATTGGGGAGTAAAATCAGTAAATGTTTATATACTTAAATAAAAAAGGGAGCCATAGGCTCCTGTTTTTTTGGTATTAGGAGAGGATAAAATGATTAAGGAAGTAATTGTAGTAGAGGGTAGAGATGATATTACCGCAGTTAAAAGAGCAGTAGATGCAGAGGTTATAGCAGTAGGTGGATTTGGTATAAATGCAAAAGCTATAGAGAGAATAAAAGAAGCACATAAAAGGCAGGGAGTAATAGTACTAACTGATCCTGATTTTGCCGGAGAGAAGATAAGAAAGATAATATCCAAAAGAATACCAGATGTAAAGCATGCCTATATATCTAAAGTAGAAGGATTGAAGGATGGAGATATAGGTGTGGAAAATGCATCACCAAAGGCCATAGTAAGCGCATTAAAAGAAGCAAAATGCGAAGTCAAAGATAAGAGAGAAGCTTTCACAATTGGGGACATGATTTATTTTGGACTCAGTGGAAAAGAAGATTCTAAAGAAAAGAGACAGCAGTTAGGTAAAATACTCAGAATAGGATATGGAAATGCTAATCAATTTTTAACTAGACTAAATAATTATGGTGTAACAAAGGAAGAGTTCATAAAAGCTATAGAAAAAATCAGTAAGGGGAATGATTATGCAAAATAATACTAAAGATATAGTAAGTAAGTATAATTTTAAGTTCACAAAAAGCTTAGGACAAAATTTTTTAATAGATGATGGAGTATTAAAAGATATAGTAAAGGGTGCTGAAGTAGATAAAGAAGATTTTGTAATAGAAATAGGGCCTGGTGTAGGTACTTTAACAAAGGAACTTTTAAAAGAGGCTAAAAAGGTTTTAGCCATAGAGCTAGATTCAGATCTGATCCCAATATTAAAAGAAGAGCTAAAAGAGTTTCCTAATTTTGAAATTATAAATAAAGATGTATTGAAAGTAGACTTTAACGATTTACTTAAAGAAGAAGATTCAGTAAAATTGGTTGCTAATTTACCATATTACGTAACAACACCTATTATATCTTCATTACTTAAGGGAAACCATAAGTTTAAATCATTAACTATAATGATACAAAAAGAAGTGGCAGATAGAATAGCTGCGGAACCTAATACTAAGGAATATGGTTCTCTTTCTTTATTAGTTCAATATTATTGTGACGTAAAAGTAATAAGAAGAGTATCACCAGCTTCTTTTATACCAAGACCAAAAGTAGATTCCATTGTAATTAGGCTAGATAAGCTTAATAAGCCAAGAGTAGATGTAAAGGATGAGGAATTGTTTTTTAAAATTATAAGATCATCTTTTAATATGAGAAGAAAAACTCTTTGGAACGCTTTAAAGGGCCTAGGAATAAATAAAGATTTATTAGGGGAAGCATTACAAAATGTTAGTATAGATAGCAGAAGAAGAGGAGAAACTTTATCCATAGAAGAATTCGCAAATCTATCTAATAATATAAAAGAATTACTATAATGTAAAAATTTGTTCACTTTTTGAAATGTGACTCATATATTATAATGAATAAAATATATGGAGGTACATTGATTTGGCACAAAAAAAGAGTTATAGTAGATATTTTATTATATTAAATGAAGAGGTAAAGGGATATGCCATAGCTTCTGATAAACTACCTACTGGCTATGTTAAACTTGAGATAAAAAATAATAAGTGTAAAGTTTCGTATTATGTGCAAAATCTAAAGAAAGAATCTATCCCCTATTACATGATATTAATACTTGGCAAAAAAGACACTAATAAATTAATTAAAATTGGAGAATTGAACATAGACGATTACGGAAGAGCAGATGTTTCTTATGAATATCCTTCAGATAATATAGGGGATACTGGAATGGATATTGAAAATGTTTCAGGAGCTGCAATTGTTAAATTACAGGGAAATGATGTAAGACCGGTTTTAAACGGATTTTTAACTTCGGACATTCCGGCATGGAAACAATACACAATAATTGAGCCCCAAAAAAGAGATGTGTCGGAAGAGGAGAGGGTAAAGCCAGAGCCAGAACCTGCTCCAGTTAGTATTTTTGACAAATACGAAGAAGTTATTGAAGAGAAAGTTAAAGTGGAAAAGGAAGACAAACAGGAAATAAAGAATGAAAATACTAGGGAAGAAAATGAAGGCTATGAAGATGAGATAAAAGAAAAAAAGGAAGATGAAAAAGAAGAAATCCACTATGAGAATACTAGAGAAAAACATGATGTTGTCATAGAAGAAAATAAAATTGAAGAAGATGAGAAAAGAAAAGAACACGTTGAATGTATTAAAGAGGAAAAGGACAAAAACATAACGAGAGAAAATGAAAATGATATTGAAAATGATTCAGAAGAAATTATAGAAAAAGTTGCTGAAGATATACAAGAAGAGGACATGATAAGGCGTGATCATTGTCATAAAGAGGATGATGAAAAGATGCCTAAAGGAAAGTTAGGAAAATTCTTCAAAGAATTAGCTAGAGATTTTGAAAAGCTTGAAGACGAAGTTAAAGACATAAAGAGATGCGTATGGTATAAAATACCTGCAGCTAATAGAAGTGATATGAGCTGTCATGTTAATTGGAATAGGCATTCCATTATATACCATCCAATGGCTAATTATTATAACTATATTAGTCCACATAAATATTATATGATTGGATATAAATGTGACAAAGAAGATAAAATGAAATGTTTAGTATATGCTATACCAGGAAGTAGATCAAAAAGAGATCAGCCTTTTGCTGGTAAAACTGGATTTGTAACATGGGTACCATCTAATTCAGGAAGATGTGAAGGATATTGGTTAATGTTCTATGATTTTAAAACTTCAACAATACTAATTCCTGTAAAATAGGTATGCAAATATGCATACCTATTTTCATTAATATTTCTAAATAAAATCTCATATATTGTATTAGTAATCCATTTATAAAGGGGTAGGGATATGAGAGTCATTTTAATAAATAAGAGGAGATTAGGCGTATCCATAATAATTATTGGACTTATGTTAACAATGTTTGGTACGCAAAAATTTTTTAGAGATAGGATTAACTATACATCTTTAATGCAGAATAACATAAATTCTTTAAAAGAATATGTAATTACGAAAGGGGAGGCTACATATAGTCTTCCAAGTGAGTGGAATACTAGCGAAAGGTCATTCGGAGGAGAAGAAATAATATATCATAATGATTTTCAATCAAAAGATTTAAAAATACACGGCTTTGTAGAAATGTGGAATTTAAGAGAAGACATAACTGATTTTTTAAAAAAGAGTGAAGAAATATCTAAAGCTGAAAATAAAATACTTGATTATAAGCTAGAAAAGATAAAAATAAATAATGAGGAATGGTATTTAGTGGAATACACAGTTAAGAATAATTATGGATCTAAGTATAGATCTAATGAATATTTCAAGAAAAATAAAGATAAGCTTATTAGATTTTCATTCTTTGTTTTGGAAGAAAATTTTAAGGAGAATATGCCCACATTATTTAAAACAATAATTCAAACTTTTAAACATAATTTAAATCAATAAATTATATGTTATAATTATAATAAAAGATTAGCAAATGATAATAAGAGATTAACAAAGGATAGAAAGGTGCCTAAGGAGGATAAACTAGATGAGGCCAGTTTTGTTTGAGATATTTAATAGAGAGATATATGGTTACGGCACAATGATAGCCATAGGTATTTTATCAGCTATATTATTGTTAAACTATAGAATTAAGGATAAGAAATATAATGAAGATCATATTTTTAATATGATAATAATAGGGATAGTGTCAGGGGTATTTGGAGGCAAGCTATTATATATAATAACAGATTTTAAATATATAATTGATAATCCTAGTTCATTAAAGGATTTAGGCTATGGATTTGTAATATATGGTGCAATAATAGGGGGAGCTTTAGGAGTCTATTTATATTGTAGAAAAAGAGGATGGAATGCATTGGAAATGTTTGACTTAATCGTGCCATCCTTAGCTTTAGCCCAAGGTTTTGGAAGAATAGGTTGTTTTTTTGCTGGATGTTGTTATGGAAGAGCTACTACTCTACCTATAGGAGTGGATTTTACCAACTCTCCTTTCGTAACACCAGGAGTTTTAAGACATCCGACTCAAATTTATTCTGCAATTTTTGATTTTTCATTAGCAGCTTTCCTAATATGGTATAGTAAAAGGAATAAAAATGCAGGAAGAATTTTTGCATTGTATGCTATAATATATGGTATAGGAAGAATAGCTATTGAATTTTTAAGGGATGATCCGAGAGGAACAGTAGGAATGATGTCAACATCACAATTCATTAGCATATTTGCTATTATAATAGGAATTGTTATATTTAATTTAAATAGATTTAAGAGCAAATTAACCTAGGAGGTTAAATAAATTGTTTAAGAAAACTAAAGATGATAAAGTAAAGTATATTTTGTTAATTATAGTGTTAATATTACCAGTGTTTTTAAGTGGTTGCAGTAGAGTAGATTCAATGAAGGTGAGACTAGGTCTAAAGAATAATGATTTTGAATATATAAAACAGAATAAAGTTGATAAAATCGTCATACAAAATACAAGGGATAAGGGATATAGATTCGTGGTAACAGATCAGACAGCTATAGAAGAACTATATAAAATATTGTCTACAGCCAAAGAAGTAGAGGAGAAGTCAACTTTAAAACCGGATTATATATTTGAAATACACGAATCACATGATAAAGTTCATAAATTTCAATATATCGCGGGACTAGATAAGAAGAATGGCGGTAATTTATATAGTGACGATAAAGTATATATAGTTTCCAAAAGAATAGACAATGATATAATAAAAAGCTTTTGGAATATAAGAGTTCCTAAGGACTTTACAGATATATACTATAGCTCAATAATAAGTGTGCTTAATGAATATACCAAAGAAAATAAAGGCAATAAAACTATAGGTATAAATTTAAATGATGATATTGATGTAAGTAAATTTATATTGTCTGCGGATTTAGAGAATCTAAAGTATAGACTGAATAATAAATTTTCTGGAGTTACTTTAATAGAAGATGACAATACTAAGTATGATATTTTAATGACAGTAAAAACCCAAGGATATAAAAGAACTTCGTATAAATCAATTGTAACTTTCTATGATAAGAAAAGTAAAAAGGAAACAAAATATTATATAGTAGGTGAATATGAGAATACAGATTGGAATATAAATGTATCTAATGAAAAACCTAAAGATTTTTAATACTGCAACTTAGTTGCAGTATTTTTTTATTTGAAATTCAAAATAAATAATACACAATTGTCAATAATATAGATATCTAAATTGATGACAGGGGTAATTTGATTTAATTAAGGGAGGAGGCAGAGGGAAGATGAAGAAGAAAAATTTCGTTTGGATTATTTCCATATTTATAATCGTACTTATAATCTCATTTTTTTATATGAGAAAAATGGGTAAAAAACCCATATCAGTAAAGACAGCTATTGTTCAGGAAGGAGAAATAAAATCTTATTTATCTACTACAGGAATTATAAAATCAAAAAACTCAAAGGAGTACTATGCGAATCAAGGAAAAATCCAAAAGCTATATGTGAAGCTTGGTGATAAGGTAAAAAAGGGGCAAACATTAGTAGAATTTGATGTGCCAAATGTAGATGATAGCATCAGACAGGCTGAAATACAGTACGAAAACGCACTTTTACAGAAAAAAGATTTAATGAGACAAAGGGACAATATAGAAGAAAATAAAAAGAAGCTAGATGAAAAAATCCATGAACTAGAAAGTAGTAAAAATCCTAATAGTTTATCTCAGTTGCAGACATTAAAGCAGCAAAGAGAAAGTATTCAAAATATATCTAATGAGAAGCTAAAGCAGTCAGAAAATGCTGTTGCTTTAGCTGAGATTGTATTGGATTCAACAAGAAAGAAGAAGGATGAAATAAAATCTAAAATAATTGCTGATTTTGATGGAGTCATAACTGCAATAAATGGGGCAGATGGAGCTATATATAATGGAATGCAACCAGTAATTGTTGTTGAGGATGTAAATAACTTAAAAGTTATAATATCTTTAAGCAAGTATGATGCTGCAAAAATAAAAGTTGGTCAAATGGCTATTGTAAAAAATGGAAACAAAAATTATAATGGAAAGGTTACATTTATGGAACCTGTGGCTAAAAAGCCAACATCACCTATGGAAGGAGAAAAAACTCTTGATGCTACTGTAGACATAGTAGATAAGGTAGAAGATTTAAAAATTAATTTTGATGTTGATATAGATATACTTACAGGAAAAGTTGATAAGACCATTAAAATTCCAACTGAATGTATTAAAAATGAAAAGGGTGGCAGAAATATTGTATATATAGTTTCAGAGGATAGGGCTATAGAGAGAGAGGTAAAAACAGGCTTCCAGTCAGATATGGAAGTTCAAATACTTGAAGGACTAACATTAGGAGATAAAGTTATATTAAATCCTAGCACTAACATTATAAATGGAACCCTTGTAAAAGAAAGTTAAGGTGAGTTGGTAAGATGATTCAAATAAAAAATCTTATAAAAAAATATAAGATGGGAGACTCATATTTTGTTGCTTTAAATGGAGTTAATATTAACGTAGGAAAAAAAGAGTTCACAGCAATAATGGGACCTTCTGGTTCAGGTAAATCAACATTAATGAACATATTAGGGTGTTTAGATAGACTTGATGATGGTGAGTATATTTTAAATGGCAAGAATGTGTCTAATTTATCTGAGGATGAATTGGCCTATATAAGAAATAAAGAAATAGGATTTGTTTTTCAATCATTTAACTTATTACCTAGGATGAATGTGATAGAAAATGTTGAATTACCTATGCTATATAGTGGAGTATCAAAGAAGGAAAGAAAAGAGAAAGCTTTAAATGCATTAGAAAAGGTGGGGTTATTAGATAGAATTCATCATAAACCAAATGAAATATCCGGAGGACAGAGGCAAAGAGTGGCTATAGCAAGAGCTATAGTAAATAATCCTTCAGTTATAATGGCGGATGAGCCTACAGGAAATTTAGATTCAAAATCTTCCCTAGATATAATGAGTATATTTCAAAAACTAAATGAAGATGGTGCTACTATAATAATGGTAACTCATGAACCGGATATTGCTCAATATTCAAAAAGAATAATAAGAGTAAGAGATGGAAAAATAGTTTTTGATGAAGAGGTTAAAAACAGGATTATTTTATGATGAGATAAATTGCTGGAGGAGGGGAGCCTAATGAATTTTATAGAGAATATTAAAATGGCAATGGATAGTATAAGAGCTAATAAATTAAGGTCTTTTCTAACTATGCTTGGTATAATTATAGGAATAAGCTCTGTCATAACTATAGTGTCTTTAGGCAATGGAGCACAAAAGACAATTACGGGGGAATTTGAAAAGATAGGATCATCTACAATTACCTTAAAGGTTAATTCCTCCAAGGCCTCTAACAGTGATTATATAACTTTTGAGGATATAAAGGCTATAGAGGACAGAGTAGAAAAGGTCAAATATGTATCTCCGTTGATACAAAAGAACGGAGTGGTTGATTCAGGAAAAGCATCTAAAAGTGCTATTATAAGCGGTGGTAATAGTGATTTATTGTACATATCAAGTGAAGAAATAGTTTACGGGAGATTTTTTAATGAAAGAGAATATATAGAAGGGAAGGCAGTTGTAGTTATCGATGAACATTCTGCGAAAAGCCTATTTGGATATTCAGATGTTGTAGGGGAAACTTTAAAGCTTGGTCCAAAATCATCTATAAAAAAGGCCTTAATAGTAGGTGTAACAAAAGGATTTACAAGTCCATTTATCGATGCATCAGAAGCCAATATGCCAGCATTTATTTATACTCCCGTCACTTTTATGAAGTTATTATATCCTAATGATTACAATATAGATACTTTAAATATCATGGCAGTTAGTAAGAATGATTTAGAAAGTGCGGGAAATGGAGCTAAAAATGTTTTAGAAAATAGGCATAATAATAAGGAGAAAGAGGTCTATAAAGTCGATAGTATACTAAAGCAAATGGAACAAGTTAATAGAGTACTAAACATATTTACAGCTTTTATAGGTGCTGTAGCAGCTATATCTCTATTAGTTGGCGGTATAGGAGTAATGAATATAATGTTAGTATCCGTAACAGAGAGGACTAAAGAAATAGGAATAAGGAAAGCTATAGGTGCTACGACTAAGGTAATCTTAATACAGTTCCTAACAGAGTCATTAATAATATCATTAATAGGTGGCATAATAGGTATGATTTTAGGTATAATTGGAGGAGAGGTAATAGGCATTTTTGCTAAAATTAATCCATTGGTTTCAATTAAAGCTGTATTAGGGGTTATACTTTTCTCATCAGCAGTAGGGATTTTCTTTGGAATATATCCTGCGAAAAAAGCGGCTAAGTTAGACCCTATAGAAGCTTTAAGATATGAATAGTATACTTATGTGAATATGGATTAATATTAATTAACTAAGATTAACGGAAGAGGAGGAGTTATAATGAGTAATTGTGATAGTTGTCCAAGTAAATCAGGCTGTAATACTAAGGAATCAGGATGTTCTAAGTTATTACCTAAGCATGGTAATGTAAAACATATTATTGGGGTAATAAGTGGTAAAGGTGGAGTAGGGAAGTCTACAGTGACTGGCATACTAGCAACGCAATTAAGCAAGGCTGGATATAAGGTTGGTGTTTTAGATGGTGATATAACAGGACCCTCTATGCCTAGATTTTTTGGTATAAATGAAAAAAGAGCAGAGATATATGCAGTAGAAAATAGTGAGGAAGTGAAGTTCGTTCCAGTTGAAACATTATCAGGAATAAAAGTAATATCACTAAATTTACTTACAGAGAAAGAAGAAGAACCTGTTATATGGAGAGGACCTGTAATAACAGGTGTTTTAACTCAAATGTATACTGATACTCAATGGGGAGACTTAGATTATCTTCTTATTGATATGCCACCAGGAACAGGAGATATAGCACTTACAATCATGCAGAGTATTCCAGTAGAAGGTATGGTAGTGGTATCAACGCCTCAAGATATGGTTTCTATGATAGTTAAGAAAGTGATTATCATGGCTCAGAAACTTAATGTAAAGATAATAGGAGTAGTAGAAAACATGTCTTATGTTCAATGTGGAGAATGTGGAGAAAAAATAAACGTATTTAGTAAAAAATCTGCAAAAGAACATGCTGAATATTTAGGAGTACCTTTATTAGCTGAGATGCCTATAAATTTAGAGTTATCAGATAGCCTGGAAAGAGGAGAGGCTGAGAAGTTTGTATTAGAAAATAAAGAATATGAAGAAATATTAAAAAGTTTTAATAAATTCATATAAATTGTTTAAATAGGTTTTTTTTCCACATAAGTTATGTTATAAATAGATTATAATTAGGTAAAAATAAAAGTATAATTTTTATTTAATAAGGAGGTTATATTATGAAGGCACATGTAGATAAGGATACTTGTATTGGATGTGGATTATGCCCAGGTATTGCTCCAGATGTTTTTGAAATGGACGATGATGGAAAAGCTGTAGTTACAGTAGATGAAGTTCCAGATGGATCAGAAGATGCTGCAAAGGAAGCAGAAGATAGCTGTCCTACAAATGCTATCTCAACAGAAGAATAAAATATAGAAAAGTAAAATATATAAGAGCAAAATAAGGAGGGATATTTATCTCTCCTTATTTTTTAAATAATTAAAAGAAATCTACTAATTTTGAATTGGATATTCTAGGAGTTCCAGGATCAATTCTTACAGTGTCACCTATTTTTGCATTTGATGGTAAATTGAATTTATTTACATCTATGGTAACACCATTTTCAAAGCTTACAAATACTTCAGTATTATTCATATCAATAATTCTACCAACCATTGCATTTATACCTCCGTAAAATATATTCTTAAAATATTGTTTACATTATTTAATGAATTTATTAATATTAAATATAATGGTATTCATTCCATTATTTATAAAATGGACTATGGAGGATAAAATGCAAAGTATATTAAAGGATCTACTTTTATTGACCCTTATAATTTTTACATGTATACAATTTATTAGTATAAATAAAATGAGAATACATATAAGAAAGGTAGAAAAAATAAAAGAAGCATTGTATGAAATTGCATATACGATAGTACATACACAAAATGAAGAAGAATTATATGATATTATTCTAAGTACAGCAATTCAATTAATTCCCAATGCATCAAAGGGGAGTATATTACTACTAAATGAAGACAATAAATTTTATTTCAAAACTTTAATAGGATATTCGGAAAGATTAAAGAGTATATCTTTTTCTAAGGAAGAAATATATATTAGTAATATGACTTCAAAAATAAGCATTATTATAAAAAATCCCTCAAAGTTTGATGAAAATTTTTTAAGTGTAGATAAAAATGAATATTTAAGGACAAACAATGCGTTGGATATAGCATGCACAATTAGTTCCCCCATTTACATTGATGATAAATTAATAGGATTAATAAATATAGATAGTACTAGTAAAAATAAAATATTTACCGAAGAAGATAGAACCTTTATGGATTATATAAAAAGAGATTTAGAACTAGTACTTAAAAATACTCATATACAAAATAAGCTCAAATTTATGGCTAATTATGATGAGTTGACCGGATTGATTAATAGACGATATTTTAGAAAATTATTTGAAAACGAAGTTAAAATGATTAAAGAGTGTGACGATATTTTATCAGTAGTAGCTATAGATATAAATAATTTCAAAATAATAAATGATACTTACGGACATTGTATGGGTGATAGAGCTCTTAAAAAATTTGCTAAGGTAATTAGTAGTAACGTTAGAGGTCATATCTGTGCTAGGATATCCGGAGATGAATTTGTAATTGTTTTAAAAAACTATTCATTAGAAAAGGCAAATGAAAGGGTAGTTCATATAAAAGAAGAGATCAATAAAATAAAATTTGGTGATTTAAGTTTAGACTTTAGTTATGGTATATATTGTGTTAATTCAAGAGAAAACATTAAACCAGATGAAATTTTGATAATGGCGGACAGAGAAATGTATAAGGACAAAAAAAAGTTCCACTGTAATATTTAAATACAGTGGAACTTTTTATAAAAATCTATTCAATGGCAACTTTTATTTTGTTATCAAAGATATGCCACCATGTCTTACCGGGGGATAAAGGAATCTCTTTATTATCTTTATCTAGAAAAACTGTAGGAGAATTGGAATCTTTCTTTGACCAACGACCTTTTATATATTTGCCATTACTTATAATATAACAATCGCCTTCCCCTATAAGACGCACATCTATATGTAGATTATCTTTTTGTAAAGTAATATCCGTCAACTGTATAATAATATTATTAACTTCAATAGGTATTTTTTTCTCTGCATCAATAGATTTTTCTCCATCCATATATTTTGTATATTTATTATTATTAAAAACATAAGAAGTATTGTAGTATTTATTCACATTTAAAGATACTTTCTCAGCATTATCCAAGGTATTTTGCCAAAAATCACTATTAAAATATAAAGATTTACTTGGAGATTTAATTAAATTTTGCTCTTTAATAAGTTCTCTTAAATTAGATGAAGTATATAGGCTATGTTCATAGGGCCTATTTTTATCTCTCCAATAAAATTTTTCATATAAAAATTCGTTTAAGCTAGGAAGTTTCTCTTTTTCTATTCTGTTCTTAGCCTCTTCACTATATCCACAGTGAGCAAAAGGAAGATTGTTTTCGATTGCTATATCTAAAAAATATGGTCTAGCGCTTCTAACAGGACCTATTTTAGGGGAATCATCTTTATGATAAATTGCCATAAATCGCGATATTCCACCTTCGGCCATAGTTTCATAAACTACATCTGCATGAATTAATCCAGAGTGAGGTCTAGAAGTCTTTGAGTTTTCCACTATTACCATAAATGGAATTTTAAAATAAGTATCCTTATCTATTTCTTCCCCAGTATAGGGAGAAAAGAATTTTTCCTCTTCTTTAGGCTGTTCTTTTTTGACTTCTTCTTTTATTTCGGGAGGTTTATTACATCCAACCAATAAAAAAATTGAAAATATTAAAACTAAAATTTTTTTCATATTAACAACTCCTATAAAAATACTATATATATTTTACCAAATAATGTATTTATTTGGTAGTACTAAAGATAATATTAAATCTATTTAGCATAATAAAAAAAATATCAAGCTGCTAATATATATAAGATAAAGAAAGAGATAAAGAAAGAGAATAGTAAATACATATATCATTGTAATATAGTTAATTTTAAAATTGCCAAATATTTATTACCATAGTATAATTACACAGTGCAAACACAATATATAGTAGTTGGGGGTATTAATTTATGCTACATGTAGTAAAGAGAGACGGCAGAAGGGTTTCCTTTGACACCACAAAGATAACTAATGCTATAAAAGGAGCATCAGAGGAGATTGCATATAATTTAAAAGAAAGTGAAGTTATAGATCTAACTCAGAAAATTATTAAGAGATTAGAAGATATAGATAGCGGAGAAATATCTGTAGAAGAAATTCAAAATTTAGTAGAAAATATTTTATTAGAAAATGGATATAGAGAAATAGGGATTGTATACGCTAACTACAGAAAAGAAAGAACTAAAATTAGAGAAATAAAATCAGATTTAATGAAGGCAATAGAGAAAATAGGAGTAGAAACTGATAGAGATAATGCTAATGTTGGAAATAATTTTTCTTCAAAATTATTAAGAATAGCCAGTGAATCCAATAAATGGCACAATTTATCTATAATGCCTAAGCATTTAGCAAAGGCCCATGAAAATGGGGATGTATACTATCATGATTTAGATAGTTACAATTTAACAACAAATTGTTTACATATACCAACTAAAGAAATACTATTAAAAGGATTTAACACAGGCTATGGTTATATAAGGCCACCTAAAAGAATAGAATCTGCTTGTGAGTTATCTTGTATACTTCTTCAATCCACACAAAATGATATGTTTGGAGGACAATCTCATCCGGATTTTGATAATGATATGGCTGTATTTGTTGGGCCAACAAGAGTTGAAATAGAGAAAGAATATAAAGAAGTAGGATTAGAAGACTCAGTAATAGAAAAATTAGTTGAGAGAAGGCTTAGAAAAAATATCAGCCAGGCTATGCAGGGAATTGTGTATAACTTAAATACTATGCATTCAAGAGCAGGCTCTCAAGTGCCTTTCAGTTCCATTAATATAGGAATACCTCAAAGTGAAGATGCAGCGTTGATATGTGAGATATTCTTAAATGAATATGAAAAAGGATTAGGTAAGGGAGAACAGCCTATCTTCCCTAATATAATTTTTAGGGTAAAGGATGGGGTGAATAAAAAGCAATCAGATCCATACTATTATTTATTTAAATTGGCATGTAGAGTGGCAAGCAAGAGAATGAACCCAACTTTTATGAATATAGATGCTGATTTTAATTTGGAGTATTATGAAAAAGGATACTTACCAGCTACCATGGGTTGTAGAACAAGGGTTCAAAGCAATGTAAATGGAGAGCCTACAGTAAAGGCTAGAGGCAATATAGCTCCAACAACAATTAATCTACCAAGGGTAGGTATATTGGCTAAAGGAGATTTAGATAAGTTTTTTAGCTTATTAGATAATAGGTTAAATATGGCTAAGGATTCTTTATTACATAGATATGAAGTACTTAAGAGATTAAGAGTTAAGGATTTACCTTTTGTAGCTGGACAAGAATTGATGAAAGGTGCAGAAAATTTAAGTTCAGAAGATAGCATAGAACCTATATTAAAGCAAGGAACTTGGGCAATTGGATTTATAGGACTTGCGGAAACACTAAGAGCGCTAATAGGAAAACATCATGGTGAAAGTGAAGAAGCAAGGGAATTAGGATTGAAAATAATACAATATATCAGAGATTTTGCAGATAAAACTACAGAAGAAACAAGTTTAAACTGGTCTTGTTATGCTACTCCTGCAGAAGGACTAAGTGGAAAATTTATAGCACAAGATAAAAAAGTGTTTGGAGAAATAGAAGGCGTTACTGATAAAGACTATTATACAAATGGATTCCATGTTCCAGTTGAACATTCTATATCAATAAAAGAGAAAATAGATATAGAAGCGCCATACCATAAAGTTTGTAATGGAGGACACATAACTTATATAGAGTTAGATGATTATCCAACAGAGGATGTAATAATGGATATATTAGAATATGCTTATACACATTCTAATATAAGCTACATAGGAATAAACTTTCACATAAAATACTGTAGAGATTGTGGCACGTATTTAAGCAATAATGAGTGCAAGTGTAATAAATGTGGAAGTTTAAATATACAGGGTATTTCAAGAGTTACAGGATATTTAAGTTTAGATGAAAGATTTGGAAGTGGAAAAGTGGCAGAAAGAAGTGATAGAATATCACACACTAATGGAATTAAATTCTACAATAAAGGTGAGTAATATGAAGGAACTTCAAGTTGCAGGGTTTTTAGATAACTCTTTGGTAAATGGTAAAGGGTTAAGAGCTGTATTGTTTTTGTCCGGCTGTAATCATCATTGTCCAGGATGTCATAATGTAGCCATGCAGGGATTTGATTATGGAGAAAAGGCTAATATAAAGGATATTGTTAAGAGAGTAGAGAGCAATATGCCATTAATAAAAGGAATTACTTTTTCTGGGGGAGAACCTTTTGAGCAAGCCGAAAATCTAAGTGAATTAGCGTATCTTTTAAAAAAAGAGGGCCTTAATATTTGGTGCTATACGGGATATACTTTTGAATATATAATTGAACATTTAGATAAAAATAATGGGTGGAAAGAGCTATTAGATAATATTGATATACTAGTAGACGGTAGATTTGAGATGGATAAATACAGCCACCATTTAAAATACAAAGGCTCAAGTAATCAAAGGATAATTGATGTGAAGGAAAGTGTATTACTAAAACATATTATATTATACGAGGAAGTTTAAAATTTTAATATGCATAATTTCTCTTGTAAATTAAGAACCTATATTATTATGGTTTTTGAGGATGGTGAAATTATGCATATTTCTTTTATAAATTTTTTTGAAGGAAACAATATTAAGGGTATAAAAAGTTTAGTGAAAATAAAAGTTAAATCTACTAATAAAGTAGATTTAAATGAATTTATGAAAAAATATTTAGGAGTATACAAATATATTGGATATGATGAAAAAATAATAGAAATAGAGGAGGAAGAGGAAGGATATATTATTTGGGCTACCTATAAAAGAGAGAATTTATGTAGATATATAATTTACAATATAATGGATGAAAATTCTAGTGTGAAGAAAGTTGGAGATAAGATTAAAAAGCTATTTCAAGATAAATTTACTTTTACAATTATAGATTTAGCTAAAGATGAGGGAATTCCAACAATTGAGCTTTCAGAAGGATTATATCAATTAGGCTATGGGCGAAGATCTATAATTATAAGTGATGAATATCAGAGCTATGAAAATGATCCAATGGTAATCAGAAGTAAAAACAGAGATACTTTATATGGATTATTAAGATATAACAATCTTCCTAGAGTAGAGATGAAAAAGCTATATAATTTAATAGAGGAAGATATTATGGATATACAATATCCAATAAATATATGTAATTATTCGAAAGATTATAATATAGATATTAATTGTAAAAATACTGAAGAGTTGATGACTGTTGTGAATAATATCATTAATTCTTATGGATATGCCCTAGCTTATAATGGAGACATAAGTTACAGAGTAATTAGCTATAAAGGTAGAAATAACAAAGTGTTTAAAATAAATACAAATGGAGAGTATGAAAGAGTAAATGAAGGGTTAGGGCTTAGGGAACTAATAAATAGTATATATAAGATTTTTAGAATTGAAT
This sequence comes from Clostridium mobile, assembly GCF_018918285.1. Classification (GTDB taxonomy): domain Bacteria; phylum Bacillota; class Clostridia; order Clostridiales; family Clostridiaceae; genus Clostridium_AW; species Clostridium_AW mobile. The sequence goes on along the minus strand of NZ_JAHLQF010000004.1, from coordinate 558,359 downwards.
TTATGTATATAGATTTCTATGAAGATGAGAAAAATAACGCATTAAAGGTAAGAGATTTGGGATGCGTGTTTAATATAAAAGATGAACTGACTAATATAAAAAATGATATAATAAAGTTTTTTCTACAAAACATAAAGAATGAAGTTGGAGCCATACCCATAATATCAATAACTGGATCAAATGGTAAGACAACTACAGCAAGGTTAATTTATAATATATTTAAAAGACTTGGCTATGTGACAGGATTGGCCTCAACAGAAGGTATATTTATAGGAAATGAGAAAATTAGAGATGGAGATACTACAGGATTTTTAAGTGCAAGAGAGATTTTAACTAATGAAAAAGTGGAAATAGCTGTATTAGAAACGGCAAGAGGAGGCATAGGACGAAATGGGTTAGGCTACGAAGGAGGGAATATAGGTATTATAACATCCATATCTGAAGATCATGTAGGCATGGAGGGGACAGAGGATATGGATAAATTAATTAACACTAAGTCAGTAATTATAAAAGAATTAGAAATGGGAGGAAAGGCTATATTAAAAGCTCAACAGGAATTATCCCATTTATTTTCTTGTAGAAATGATATAGGCATATGCTTGTATGATTTAGAAAAAAATCCATTGATAGAGGAACACATAAAAGAAGGTAGGGAAGCCTTTTATGTAAGGGATGATTATATAATACATTGTAAAAATGGTATTGAAAGTAAGATTATAAACGTAAGAAAAATCCCATTCACTTATTATGGAAAGTCTAAAAGTAATATCTTAAATATAATTTCTTCACTAGCAGCAACTTACTATATACATGGAAATATTGAAAAAATTATAGATATAATAGGTAATTTAGAGTGTGATCTATATTTAAATCCTGGAAGGCAAAATATAATAAACATGAATAAATATAAGATTATTTTAGATTATGGACATAATGGAGAAGCCTTTGAAGAAGTATTTAATTTAGCTAAGGAATTTAATCCTAATAGAATAACCTCAATAATAGCTGCTCCTGGAGATAGGATGGACAGATACATAAAAGAACTAGGAGAAATATCTGCCAAGTATAGTGATCATATAATAATAAGAGAGCAGTTTGATCTAAGAGGTAGAAAAAAGGGAGAGTCCGCTAGTTTAATAAAAGAAGGAGTTATATCAAAAGGATTTGACATAAATAGTTTAGAGATTATTTACAAAGAGGAAGATGCAATAATATATGCCATGGATAGGGCAATAGAAGGAGAAATTATAATATTATTTACTCAATGTTTAGATTTAATAATTGAGACTATAAATAATCATGAACAGAATAAAGTACCTCTATTAAGTTGAATAAATAAATTATAAACTATATAATGAGTATATAATAAAAGGAAATTAGTCAGAGGATAGTACAATGATAAAGCAACTGATCTAAGGGTGGTGAAAAAATGAGAGAACTTGAAGAAATAGAGGTTTGCAACTGTTGTGATGTTCATGACGATTGTGTTAGCTGTGTTAAGAAAAATATGTTAGATAATGAGACATTTACAAGGCTATCCGATTTATTCAAAGTTTTAGGAGACTATACAAGAATTAAGATAATATATGCTCTTTTTAAAAAAGAATTGTGTGTTTGCGACATTGCAGATGTATTGGGTATGAGCCAGTCTTCAATATCTCATCAACTTAGAATTCTTAAATCTGCAAGACTTGTTAAGTTCAGAAAAGAGGGAAAAACCGTATTTTATTCCCTGGATGATGAGCATATAGGTGAGATTTTTAATGCTGGTTTAACTCATGTTGAACATAACTAAAATTAATTGTAAAACCTTAGTTTAAGAGAAAAAATTCAATTAAACTAAGGTTTATTTTTTATTTATAATCTAATATTAATAATTCTCCATCAAGTTTCTTTAGATCATCAGTCAGCTCGATAGAATTGCTATTTATACGTTTACCTTTCTTTATGTACTTTAGAAAAACTTCCAATCCTTCTAAGGGAAAGGATAAGTCTGGAGTTTTATAATGCATAGGTATAATTACATGGCTTTTTATTGTTTTAGTTATTTGAAAAGCTTCCTTACCGTTTATGGTATAATTCCCTCCTATAGGTATAAATAGTACGTCAACGCCTCCAATTTTTGATATATCTTCTTTTGATAAAAGGTGACCTAAATCTCCTAAATGACAAAGTTTGTAACCATCCATTTGAAATAGGTATACTATATTTTCTCCTCTTTTCGTACCTTGGTCCTTGTCGTGATAGGAAGGTATGCCCTGTATAGGAATATCGCAGGGATTAAAAAATCCCACCTTCTCCACTACAGCAACTTTTTCAGAATTGATATTATCTTTATAATTGTGATCAAAGTGTTGATGACTAATAGTTACAACATCTATATCTCCTTTAAAGACCTCATATCCTATGGAATCATTAAAAGGATCTGTAAGTAATTTTCTTCCTTTGCAATCTTCTATAATAAAGGAAGAATGGCCCAACCAGGTAATTTTCATTTTCCACACTCCTATAAATTATTAATTTAATATATATATTTATACAATTGTCGAAAAATATTCAGAAAAAATAATAAAAAGAAAAAATATTGACAAGCTGCGTCATATTTGTTAAAATATTTTTAAATGAGAGTGAATTTAATATTCACCGTTCATTATATTGGTATACAAACTTAGTGTATATAAATTTTGTATATAAAAATATAATGAAGCCGGTTTTCTCCTAAAAGGGAGAACCGGCTTTAATTTTTTGTGGAGGTTGATTTATAATGATAACAAAAAACAGTCCAATAGGGGTGTTAGATTCAGGAGTAGGAGGACTTACTACTGTAAAAGAGCTTCAAAGGTTGCTACCAAAGGAAAATATAATATATTTTGGTGATAACAAGAATGTGCCATATGGAAACAAGAGTCAAGAAGAAATTATAAGTCTTACTAGAAGAATGATCGAATTTTTAATTAGCCAAAACGTAAAAGTTATCGGGGTGGCATGTAATACAATTTCCACCATTATAGATCTTATAAGTGATGATTATGATGTTAAGATAATAAAAGTTATTGATCCAGTAGTGGACAACATTAGAAATGTATTAAGAAAAGAAAAAGTTGGATTAATAGCAACTAATTTTACAGTAAATAGTGGATATTATGATAAAATGTTAGGGGATATTAAAGTTTATGGAAAAGGCTCAGGAGAGCTTGCGGCTATAGTAGATAGCGGAAAGATAGATAGAATAGAAGTTAAGGAAATAATAAGAACTCATGTTAATAGTATTTTGGAAAAAGAAAGTGTAGATACAGTAATACTAGGATGTACTCATTATCCAATAGTAAAGGATATATTTGAAGAATGTTATCCAGAAATTAACTTTATTAATCCGGCTTTCCAACAAGCAGAGGCTATGAAGGAATATCTAGAAGAAAAACAATGGTTAAAAGAAGAAGAAAGTAAAGCCTTTAAGGTATATACTACAGGGGATGAAGATAAATATCATACAATAATGGGCATGCTACAATTAGAATTGCCACAAGAAATAATACAATACAACGATTAGTAATTGAGTTATGCAATATCGTTATATTGAAAATTCAGACTGTTAATTTTATATTTAACAGTCTGAATTTTTTGATATAATATAATTGTTGCTCTTATTTATTGAAAATGTTGTATAATCTAATTAGTGCGAATATATAAATTTCGAATATATAAATTTAAGGAGTGGTACTGTATGAATTATGAAAAAAATACTATATATATTACAGGAATATCTAGAGCAAATAGTACAGATCCAATTACAATTATGTATAATGGCTTTTTTCTTGGATTAATAATTAATATAGATAATGGTGAGATAATAGACATAACATGTAATGCCATTAGCAATGTGACCTCTGATTTCATAAAGTCTATACTTGTTGGATACAACTTAATAAGTGATTTAGATCATATGATTAATGAAATAAATAATAGATTTTTAGGTACTGCCCAGAAAGCTCTAATTGTAGCTTTAAAGGATGTTCATAATAAATTTTTAATGGAAAAGAAAAAAATAAGTAAGTAATATTTTAGTACCATTTTTTTAGCAATAATAATTTATTCTATTTTATCATATAAATATCCTCTTAATGCTGGAGATGGCAGTATTATAAATGATATAGGAAGTTCTTTTTATATAGGAACAATATTTATTATCCCAGACATTGTTATTTTGATTTCGTATTTCTTTAAAATAGACGTTAAAGTTTCTATGGTAGTAAGTATAATTGTGGCTCTATTGATAAGCATTTTTGTGCAAGACAATTAATAAATCTTATTTATTTAACCTCTAGAGACAAAAAATATAATAAATTTTTAAAATATACCGTAGATTAATATGGAATATATGTAATTTTATATTATAATGAATGTATGTGTGACGAAATTAAAAATAAATCGTATTAAAAGTTGATGCTGTAAAAAGGGGTGGTTTTTTGAAAAAAAATTATAGGAAAATAATAACTATATTTACAATGTTATTGTTTGTGGCTACTGGATTCTTTGGAGGAAATTACGTTAAAGCAAGTACAGACTTTGGAAATTGGAGTACTAAAGAAAGCGTAGAGGAAAATAAAGTTTGGACCATTAAGTTCAATAATGAACTAAATAAAAGCACTATAAATGATAAAAATATTTATGTAACAAATGAAAGTGGACAAACCATTCCTGTAAATGTAGTAATTTCTTCTGATAAAAAGGGAGTGACAGTTTCTTTAAAAGATAATGGGAAATATGAAGCGGGAAAAACTTATTATTTATATGTGAATGAAAAAGTTCAAAAAGCTTCAGGGAAACCCTTAGGTAAACCCATTAAAATGAAATTTACAATAAAAAATAAAACGATTTCAAACAATAAGGAATTTGCTGTGGTATTAGATGCAGGCAGTGGTGGCAGTGATACAGGAATTGTAGGCCCTAATGGAAACATGGAAAAAGATATAACATTAAGCATTGCGTTAAAAGCAGGAGAAATATTAGAAAAAAGCGGAATTAAAGTTATATATACCAGAAAAGACGATAATGTAAATTGGGATAAAGATGATATGAAATCCCGTTATAGTATAGTTAACAATGAGGATTATAATTACTTTGGAGTAACCATACATACAAATACTGCAGGCAATGTAGAAGCCACAGGTGTAGAAACATATCACTTACAGGGAGACTTGTTAGGACAAAAACTTGCAGAAAATATCCAACAAAAAGTTGAAGGAAGTATTGATATTAAAAGCAGGGGTGTTAAAACTGGAGACTTTCCAGAAAAAAGTGCTGCCAATATGTCAATGGCTAAAGTATTTGTAGGATTTTTGAATAACCCTATAGAAGAGTTGAAAGTTAGCACTTCTGAGATGCAACAAAAATTTGCTGAAGCAATAGCAGGTGGAATAATAAGATTCAAAGAGACAGAGGACTTCAGCGGTAACAATAATAACAAAATAACTTCAGTAGAAGATATTATACATACTGTAACAGAAGGGGAAGAATTTATATTACCAGATAAGGTAAAAGCTACGCTAAGCAATGGTGAAGTTAAAGATGAACCAGTAACTTGGGATAGTACTACTGTAGATACAAGTAGCGCAGGAACATATAGCTATACTGGAACAGTAGCAGGTTACAGTGGGAAAGTATATTTAACCTTGCTAGTTACTCTCAAAGGGGACAGCAGATATACAGTAGTAGTAGATCCAGGGCATGGAGGATATGATCCAGGGACAGTAGGACCTACAGGTGTTAGAGAAAAAGATGTAACATTGGCAGTGGGTATGGAAGTAGGGAATATACTTCTTAAAAATGGAGTGAAGGTTGTTTATACAAGAACTAGCGATAAAGTATCCTGGCCATCTAATGAAAGAGAGGATTTACAAAAAAGAACGGAAATAGGTAATAGCGTAAAAGGGAATTATTTTGTTTCAATACATTGTAATTCCATAAAGAATAATCCTGCGCCTAATGGAACGGAAACTTATTATGATAAAGATAGCGTTGCTGGTAAAAACTTAGCTCAAAACATTCAAACTGAACTAATTAGTAATTTAGGTACAGTAGATAGAAAGATAAGAACGGCAGGATTCTATGTGTTAAAATATACTGATGCTCCAGCAGTTTTAGTTGAGTTAGAATTTTTAAGTAATCCTAATGGAGAGAAAAATCTAAAAGATCCTAAATTCCAAAAGAAAGCTGCACAGGCTATTGCTAATGGTATACTAAAATCTTTAGGAAAATAGTAAAAAAAATTGACAATAAAAATTCCTTATAATATAATTAAGCTTAATTATATTAAACACTTGTTTTAAGTGTAATAAAATATTTTAAGTGTAATAAAACTGTGAAGAGGAAAAGTACTTAATTCCTATACTTTAAAGAGAGTGGTGTTTGGTGAAAATCCACAGGTTAAGTTTTAAGGAAAATCACCTTGGAGTTGAGAACCGAAGTAATAGTAAGTTTGTCCGTAATCCTGCGTTAAAGGATAGAGCATATGAGTGCTTGAAATTTACTTACCATAGGTGGTATAGCGAAAATATAACTTCGTCCTATTAGAGACGAAGTTTTTTGTTTTATAAAATAATTTGTTTACAATACATGTATTATGACAAGAATTAATTATTAGGAGGGAGTTGCGGAAATGTATAAGAAGATAGACAATGGCAGAGGCTTTGTCCAAATGGAAAGAGATGTATTAAATAATTGGCAAGATAATAAAATAATAGAAAAGAACTTTGACCTAAATAAGGATGGAGAGTTCTTTACTTTTTATGATGGACCGCCGACAGCTAATGGAAAACCACATGTAGGTCACGTATTAACAAGAGTTATAAAAGACTTAATACCAAGATATAAAGTAATGAGAGGATATAGAGTATTAAGAAAGGCTGGGTGGGATACCCATGGACTTCCTGTAGAACTTGAAATCGAGAAGAAGCTTGGTATTTCAGGAAAAAAAGAAATTGAAAAATATGGTGTAGAAAAATTTATAGGTGAATGTAAAGAATCAGTATTTACTTATTCTAGTATGTGGAAAGATATGTCAGAAAAATTGGCGTTCTGGGTAGATATGGAGAATCCTTATGTTACTTATCATAATGATTATATAGAATCAGTATGGTGGGCGTTAAAACAAATGTGGGATAAAAATTTATTATATAAAGGTCATAAGGTAATTCCTTATTGTTCAAGATGTGGAACTACATTATCTTCTCACGAAGTAGCACAGGGATACAAAGATGTAAATGAAGGAACAGCATTTGTTAAGTTTAAAGTAAAAAACGAAGATAATAAATATATACTTGCATGGACAACAACTCCTTGGACATTACCAAGTAATATTGCTCTTGGAATAAATAAGAACTTCACTTATGTTGAGGTAATAAATAATGAAGAACATTTAATACTAGCAAAAGAACTTCTTAAAGTATTAGATGGTGAATATGAAATTGTAAAAGAATTTAAAGGAGAAGAACTTTTAGGGTTAGAATATGAACAGCTATTTAACTTCTACACTCCTGAAGAAAAGGCGTTCTATGTAGTTCATGGTGATTTTGTTACACTAAGTGATGGTACAGGAGTAGTTCACTTAGCACCGGCTTATGGTGAAGATGACAGTATTGTTTGTAAAAAACATGATTTGCCATTTATGAATCTAGTAGATAGTGAAGGAAAGTTTATTGACTGTGTAGAGCCATGGAAAGGTATGTTTGTAAAAAAAGCTGATCCAAAAATAATAGAAAATTTAAAAGAAAGTGGAAAGTTATACAAATCACAAAGATTTACTCACTCTTATCCTCACTGTTGGAGATGTGATACACCATTATTATATTATCCAAAGGATAGCTGGTTTGTTAGAATGACATCTTTAAGAGATAAGTTACTAGAAAACAATAATAAAGTTAATTGGTATCCAGACAACGTTAGAACAGGAAGATTTGGTAAATTCTTAGAAAATGTTATAGACTGGGGAATTTCAAGAGATAGATATTGGGGAACTCCTCTTCCAATATGGGAATGTGCTTGTGGTCATAGAGATTGCATAGGAAGCATTAGTGAGTTAAAAGAAAAAGGAATTAATGTTCCAGACAATATAGAATTACACAAACCATTTATAGATAATGTAAAGTTAACATGTCCTCATTGTAGTGGAGAGATGACAAGAGTTGGTGAAGTTATAGATTGTTGGTTTGATTCAGGATCTATGCCTTTTGCTCAGCATCATTATCCATTTGAAAATAAGGAAGTCTTTGAAAAGACTTTTCCAGCGCAATTTATATCAGAAGCAGTGGATCAAACGAGAGGATGGTTCTATACATTAACAGCAATATCAACAGCCATATTTGATACAAATCCATTTGAAAATTGTATTGTGTTAGGTCACGTTCTTGATAAGAATGGATTAAAAATGTCAAAATCAAAAGGAAACGTTGTTGATCCATTTGAAGTATTAGATAAAGTTGGAGCAGATGCATGTAGATGGCACTTCTATACAGCTAGTGCGCCATGGTTACCAACAAGATTTTCAGTAGAAGATGTAGAAGAAACTCAAAGAAAGTTCCTAAGTACATTATGGAATGTATATTCCTTCTATATTTTATATGCTGATTTAGATAAGTTTAATCCATTAGAATATACTGATTTTGTTAGTGAAAATGTAATGGATAAATGGATAATATCAAAATTAAATACTTTAATTAAAGAAGTAGGAGAACACATGGATTCCTATAGAATTACGCAAGCTTCTTTAGCTATTGAAGAATTTGTTGACGAACTATCCAACTGGTATGTAAGAAGAAATAGATCTAGATTCTGGAGCGAAACATTAACTGAAGACAAAATTGGAGCGTATGTAACTCTATACAGAGTATTAACTACCGTATGCTTAGTTGCAGCACCATTTGTTCCTTTCATCACTGAGGAAATATATAACAATCTAGTTATAACATTAAATAGTGAAGCACCAGAAAGCATACACTTATGTAAATGGCCAGAATACAATGAAGGCTTGATGGATAAAGAGTTAGAAAGAGAAATGGAAGAGGCTTATAGAATAGTTAAGCTTGGAAGAAGTGCAAGAAATACAGCAAATATAAAGAACAGACAGCCGTTATCAGAAATGCTTGTGAGTTCAAAATCTCTTCCAAAATACTATGGAGATATTATAAAAGATGAACTTAATATAAAAGATGTATTATTTGGAGCAGATTTATCCAAATATGTTAACTTTGATATAAAGCCTAATTTACCAATGTTAGGGAAAGCTTATGGTAGACATATACCTGCAATAAGAAAAGAATTAGCTTCAATGAATCAAATGGAATTAGCTCAAAAAGTTCAGAATGGAGAAAATGTAACTATTAATGTTGGCGAAGTAGAAATAGAACTTAATAGTGAGAACCTTCTTGTTACAATGCAAGGTCTTGAAGGATTTGCTTTTGCAGGTGAGGGAGCTATAGGAATAGTATTAGATACTACTATTACCGAAGAATTAAGAGAAGAAGGACATCTAAGAGAAATATTAAGTAAAGTTCAAAATATGAGAAAAGACAGCGGCTTCCAAGTAGCAGATAAAATTAAATTATACGTAACTGGAAATGCAATGCTAGAAGATGTAGTTCGTAAGTTTGAGGACTATATTAAAAAGGAAACACTTTCTGTAGAAATTTACTACAACGAAGAAAAAGAATACACAGATTGTAGAATTAATGGAGAAGACCTTAAGGTTTATGTAGAAGTGGTAAAATAAGATTGCTAAGGGGAGTTGTTTAATAAAAACAGCTCCTTTTGCATAATATAAATAATAATTAAAGGATTTTTATGAGAGTTTGAAGAATATATAAAGTTGGATAAAATATATAAAAATACCTTATTAGGAGTTGATAATATGGCAGCATCCATAAAAGACGTAGCAAAAGAAGCAGGCGTATCAATAGCAACAGTATCTAGGGTTTTAAATGATATAGATGTAGTAAACGAAGATACTAAGAAGAAAGTTTTAGCAGCAATTAAAAAACTAGGATATAGACCTAATATAGTTGCTAGAAGTTTAAAGACTCAAAAGACAAGTACTATAGGCATTATCATACCTGATATATCTAGTCAATTTTATCCGGAAATAGTTAGGGGAGCTGAAGATGTAGCTAATATATATGACTATAACATAATTCTTTGTAATACTGATTTAGATGTTGAAAAGGAAATGGAATATCTAAAAGTTTTAAAAGAAAAAATGGTAGATGGTGTTCTATATATGAGTAGTTCCCTTCGAAAGGATATTATAGAACTTATAAGGGAATTAGAGATACCTACAGTATTAGCAGAAACAATAGATGAAGAAAAGAGCTTTCCTAGTGTAACCATAGATAATCTAGAGGCAGCATATGATGCTACAGAGTATTTAATAGAAAAAGGAAATAAAAAAATAGCTTATATAGGTCCAAATGACAACAATGTTAATGGAACTTCTCTAAGATATAAAGGTTATAAAAAAGCATTAAAGGAAAACAACATAAAGCTTGATGAGAGTTTAATATGCTTTGCAGGAACTAAAGCGAAAGATGGATATGAAGCTATAGATAAAATTTTAAGTAATTCATCTATAGATGCAGTTTTCTGTGCTAGTGATGAGATAGCTATGGGAGCAATAAATTCATTAAGGGATAAAGATATAAATGTTCCGAATGATATTGATGTAATGGGATTTGATAATATTTATTCCTCATCTATATTTTATCCTAAGCTTACAACAATAGCTCAACCTATGTATGACATGGGCTCTGTTGGTATGAGAATGTTGATAAAAATAATTAATAAACAAGAATTAGAAAAAGAACATTACGTATTAGATCATAAATTGATTGAAAGAAATTCATGTAAGAAATAGTAACTAAATATATAATAAAGAAAAAACACAGTATTTATACTGTGTTTTTTTCTTTATAGATGTTAGAGTTTGTCATTAATGAAAACATAATGTACAACGAAAGTTTTGAAATGAAAATAAATTAATGGTATAATTTAACATAAAAGTAATATACATTATATTTTAATGTTTATTTGGGGGTATGAATATATGGAAGCTAGGGCTAAAGTTAAGAATATATTTAATTATCTCTTAAATTTAAGAAGTATTAATGAAAATATAATTAGAGATGTTAAGAAATATAGCAAAATTTTTTGGGAAAATGAAATTATTAATACTGAGGGATGTATTTTAAATAAAACTGAAAATGATGGCTACTACATAATGATAAGCAAAAAAGCTAAAAATATATATGATTATTTATTTAACTTATACGGCCAACTTGAAAAAAGTAATAATAATTTTGAAGTTGTATATGCAAGTCATTTATTTGCTTGGATGTTTAATGGAGAAAAAATTATGCATCCTATTTTTACTACACCCGTTGAATTAGAGTTTCAACCGGGTAAGGAAAGGTTTTATTTAAAATTATATAATAGTGTAAACTTAGAGCTTCAATTCTTTCAAGGATTAGATGTAGAACTTGAAACTATAATGAATTTACAAAAAGAACTGCAGAGCAAGGCAGAATGCTTTCATCATGATAATGTAAGAAAATATTACAATATGATATTAGAAGCTATAGAAAAAAATAATATGTGTAAAAAAGAAGAGAGTGTTTATAGTTGTGGATATGAAGAATTAACAATTAAGGACAAGCCTCTAATGATAAGTGAGGGGCTAATAATAGTAAGAGAAATAAATACGAACTTATGGAAGGAGGATATAAAAAGAATAATCTCAGAATTGGATAATGGAGCTCATATACCTAAGTCATTAATGGCTTTAGTAGAAGAGAATGTAGTCCAAGAAAATAGCCAAGAATGGATGTCTTTAAAAGAAGATATATTGTTTCCATTACCATCCAATGGAGAACAAAAAGAAGTGGCTAGGTCACTAGCAGAGAACTATGGAGTAGTAGTTCAAGGAGCCCCAGGTACAGGAAAAAGTCACACTATTGCCAATTTAATATGTCATTTATTGGCTCATGGTAAAAGAGTTTTAGTAACTAGTGAGAGAGGAAGAGCTTTAAAAGTTTTAGAGGATAAAATTCCTGAGAAAATAAGACCTTTATGTATAAGCTTACTAGGAAATGATTCTAGAGAGCTAAAAGAACTAGAGGATTCAGTAAGAGTTATAACAGATAATGTGTCTGTAAATCCTAGGACTTTACATGATGAGCTAACAGTGCTAGAAAAAAACTTAAAAAACTGCAGGAAAAATACAGATGATATAATTGAGCAATTGAAAAGTTTAGATAGAAAAGAAAGAGAAATAATAAATTATTGTGGAAATGAATATACTTTGGCTGATATTGCAAAGTGGATTAAGGAAAATGAAGAAGAATATTCTTGGATTGAAGATTATATAAGCATTGATACGAAATCTCCCCTGTCAGAAGAAGAATTTGAAAGTTTAAAATTATGCATAAAAACAATAGGAAGTAATAATTTTGATAAATATAGTAATGCTTTACCAATAATAGATCAAATTCCACCTTACGAGGAACTTTATAAAATGCTCTCAGATTACATAAAACTAAAAGAAAAATATGAAACCAATATAGAGTTTTTACAAGGATGGGGAATATATTGTAAAAAAATATTTAACTATGATAGAGCGATGAAATCTATAGATTTTGCTATAAGTGAGATTGTAAAAATAAATGATATGGGATTGGGAGAGGTTTTTAAGATTTATAATAATAGTGACTTTATAAAAGATAACTTATTTAATATGTTAATAAAGTGGGAAAATAGTATTAATCGATTAAAACATATAAGAAAGGAAATGAACAATCATAACATATCTTTACCGGAAAATATAGATTTCGTTAATTTGAAAATACAATATGAAAAAATATATAAGGAATTAAATAGGAGGGGAAGAATATCTCAATTATTTTATATAGTTAATAAGGAATGTAGATATATACTGGATAATTGTTTTGTAGATGGTATGCCTTTAGAGAATTTATCTCAAGGTTTAATAATTAAATTATATATAGAAGAAAAATCTATAGAGGAAAGTATTATAAGCTTTTGGAATAACACATTTAAAATGTACAATAATTTAATAATAAATAAGAGCTGTGATGAGGGCATGATTATATTAGAGAGATACATGATGGCTATAGAAAATATAGTAAACTGGAATAAAAAAGTAAGGCTAGAAATAAGTAATTCCCTAGGAGATATAAAATATCCATCAGATTTAAATTGGTACGAAAAATCTACTTTTGTAAATTTAAAAGAGTGTTTGAAGTCTATAAAAGAAATATATGAATATAGAGAATTAGATGCAAAAATAAATTGTATAAATAGTATGTTAAGTAATTATGAGGAATTTAAAGAATTAATTTATACAATTGAAGAATTAAATATAGATGAATTGAAAATGGCTTATGAAGAAGTATGTAATCTAAAAAACATTAAATCTTCTATAGTTCATATGGACAGTATTTTATGTAGGCTAAAGGAAATATGTCCTAAATTATATAAAAAACTATTGGAAGGAGATATGGAGAAGCTAAATAATTGGAACAGGGCATGGAGATGGAAGAAATGGAGCTCTGTTTTAGATAAGTTAGAAGAAGTTAATAAAGCTCAATTAGAAGAAAGACTAGAAAATGAAAAGGAAAAGGAAAGGCACATTATTAAAGAAATTATATGTAAAAAAACTTGGTATAATCAAATCTCTAAAATATCAGAGAATGAGAAAAGAAGTTTATTTACATGGATTCAGGCAGTGAAAAGAATTGGGAAAGGCAAGGGAAAATACGTAGATGAATATGTAAAATTAGCTCAAAGAGAACTAAATAATTGTAAGGAAATTATTCCTGTATGGATAATGCCTTTAAATAAGGTGCTGGAGAACATAGATATATCAAGTAATAAGTTTGATGTGATTATATTTGATGAAAGTAGTCAAAGCAATATATTTTCTCTATGTGGTCTTATGAGAGCAGAGAGAGCTGTAGTTGTTGGAGATGATAGACAGATAAGCCCTGAAGCTGTAGGTGTAGACCAAGGTAATGTAAGAAAAATAATAAATACATATTTAAAAGACATCCCTCATAGAGAATGGTTTGATTTACAAACAAGCCTTTATGATACGGCACTAAGAGTGTTTCCCGCGAGGATAGTACTTAAGGAGCATTTTAGGTGCGTAGAAGAAATAGTAGAATTTAGTAATAAATATTGTTACTCAGGTGAAATAACACCATTAAGATATGCCTATAAGTATGAAAGGTTAGAACCTGCGATAAATGCTATAAAGATAGAAGATGGAAGGAGAGATGAGAAAAAAGGAATAAATATTAAAGAAGGGGAGGCTATTGTAGAGAAAATATATGATCTTTGTAAAGATAGAAATTATAGAGGAATGACCATGGGGGTGGTGTCTTTATTAGGTGAGGAACAAGCACAGTATATTCAAGACAGGCTGAGAGAAAAAATTGGAGAAGAGGAGATAATAAAAAGAAAAATAATATGTGGAGATGCGTATTCTTTCCAAGGAGATGAGAGAGATGTAATGTTTCTGTCTATGGTTGTGGGGGAAAATATAAAGTTTGCTTCATTAACAAAAGATTCGGACATCAGAAGATTTAATGTAGCAGCATCAAGAGCGAAAAATCAAATGTGGCTTTTTTACTCAATAGATATAGAAACTTTAAACAGAGATTGTGTTAGATACTCTCTTCTTAATTATTGTCTAAATTATAAAGACTATAAAAAGGAAAAGGATAAAGTAGAATATGTATTCTATTCCGATATTCAAAGAGAAATATATAATAGACTATGCAGTATGGGATTTAATCCATACCTGAACTTAAATATAGGAGGGATTAAAATAGACTTTGTATTAGAAAATTTGAAAAATAAAGTAGCTATTATATGTAGTGATGAATGGAAGAATAGTAGATCAAATTGGAATGAAATGTATGAGGATAAATTTAAGCTGAAAACTTTAGGGTGGCATATCATAGAAATAAGGAATATAGAATTCTATAGAAGACCGGAAGAACTTATGGAGGAGGTGTATTCATCACTAGAACTTAGGGGCATTGTTTCTAAGAAAAATTCTAAAGAGTTAAGAGTTGTTTGATAAAATATTTAGATTTATAAGGAAATTGCTATTTTAATCACCACTCCGTTTTATTGTTCATAATATATATTTATGAACAATAAAACGGAGTGGTGTTTTTGTTATATGCTTTAATTCTTGCCGGTGGTAAAGGGACTAGGCTATATCCGTTGTCTAGAGATAAAAATCCAAAGCAGTTTCTTGAAATAATTAATAATAAAAGTTTCTTAAGAAATACAGTGGATAGAATAAAACCTTTAGTCAGCAAGGAGAATATTTTTGTAGTTACTAATGAAAAGTATCTTGATAAAGTAGCTGAAGAGTTGCCAGAGATTAAAAAAGAAAATATTTTTGTTGAACCTTCAAATAAAGAAACTGCAACATGTATAGGTTTATCAGCTATAAAATTGTTGAAAAAAGACAAGGACGCTGTAATGGTAGTGCTTCCTTCTGATCATTATATAGAAAATGAAAAGATATTTATGGACACTATTTCTCAAGCGGTGGAAACAGTGGAAAGAAGACGAGGCCTTATTACGATTGGAGTTCCTCCAACGAGACCAGAAACAGGATATGGATATATACAAATTGGAGAGAGAATTGCCGGAGAGATAGCTTCCTATAGGGTAGAAAGATTTGTAGAAAAACCTAACCTGGAAGTAGCAAAAGATTTAATTGCAAAGGGTACGTATTTATGGAATAGTGGAATGTTTGTTTGGAGAGCAGATGTATACCTTAGGGAAATGGAAAGATATTTGCCTAAAATGTATAAAAGCATGATGAATATATATGCTAATTTAGAAACAGAAAAAGAAGAAGAAGTGATAAGAGAAGAGTATGACCTGATAGAAGGTATTTCTGTAGACTTTGGTATAATGCAAAAAACTAGAAAAGCTTATGTGATAAAATGTGAATTTGCATGGGATGATATAGGGAACTTTATGTCGCTTTCTAGATTTTTAAAAAATTTCCGGGGAAATAATGTAACAGGAAATGCATTTATGGAACAAAGTGACAATTGCATAGTATTTGGTGGCGAAAAATTGGTAATAGGATTTGGAGTAAAGGACTTAATTATAGTGGATGCAGGAGATATATTTTTAGTTATGGATAAAAATAAAGACCAGGAGATAAAGCACTTAGTAACAGAACTAAAAGAAGCTGAAGGATTGGATAAATACGTATAAATTAACCAAGAAATAAAAGAGAGAATTTATAATAAAATGGGGATTTTAGAAACTCTAAAATCCCTTAAACTATTAATAAGGTCGATTTAAAAGATATAATAGGGAAAGATTCATTTTATGTGGAAAAATTTGTACAATAACAAAAGTTGATATTGAAATATAAGATAAAAACATTTATAATATTGATAAAGCATTAAGTAAACGTTTTAGTAAAACGTTTTATCAAATGGAGGGGTAAAAATGAAAAAAGTAATATCTTTAATGTTAAGTATCTTAATGTTTACTGCATTAGTATTAACTGGATGTGGAAGCAAAAGTACAGATGGACAAGCTTCCAAAAGTGGCTCAGAGGATAAGCCATTAAAAATAGCATTATTGCTTAATGGTAATTTAGGGGACAAGTCTTTCTTCGATTCAGCAAATGAGGGAATAAAACAAATAAAAGAAAAATTCAATGCAGAAACAAAAGTAGTAGAAATTGGCCCAGATCAGACAAAATGGGAGCCTACACTAGCGGATGTATCTGAGGAAGACTGGGATATAATAATCGTTGGTACATGGCAGATGCAAGAATATTTACAGAAGATAGCACCACAGTACCCAGAGAAAAAGTACATATTATTTGACTCTTCAGTAGATTATTCAAAAGGAGAATTCAAAAACGTATACTCAATAAACTATAACCAAAATGAAGGATCATTTCTAGCAGGAGCTTTAGCTGCTAAAATCACTTCCTCTGATATGGAATTAGCTAACAAAGATAAGTTAATAGGATTCGTTGGTGGAGCTGATATACCAGTTATAAATGACTTCCTTGTTGGATACATTAGAGGTGCTCAACATGTAGATCCAGAAATTAAGGTTGCTATTTCTTATGTTGCAGACTTCTTTAATAGTGCGAAAGCTAAGGAAATGGCGTTAGCTCAATTTAACCAGAAGGTTGATGTGATATTCCCAGTTGCTTCTCAAGCTGGCTTAGGTGCATTAGATGCAGCTAAAATAGAAAAGAAATATGCTATAGGTGTTGACTCAGACCAAGCTATGTTATTTAAAGATGATGCAGAAAAAGCAAACTTAATAATGAGCTCAGTTTTAAAAAGAGTTGACAATTCATTAGTAAGAGCTATAGAACTTCATACACAAGGAAAATTACCATGGGGTACAGCAGAAGCTCTAGGAATAAAGGAAAATGCTATTGGATTAGCAACAAATGAATATTATAATAAAAATGTTCCAGAAGATATGAGAAAGTTCATAGAAGATCTTTCAAAGAAAATAGTAGATGGAGAAATAAAGGTTGATTCAGCTATTGGAATGGATACAAAAGATCTTAACGAAATAAGAAATTCAGTAAAACCTTAACATAAACAAACTATATATGCACTGGATAACTCCAGTGCATATAGTTTAATAATAAAAATCATGAGAGTAGAGGTGAAGGATTTGTCAGGAGAAATATTAAAAATGGAGAACATAACCAAGGTGTATCCCAATGGTATGGTAGCCAGTAAAAATGTAAATTTTTCTGTTAATACTGGAGAAATACATGCACTTATGGGTGAAAACGGAGCAGGTAAGAGTACTTTAATGAAAATATTATTTGGCCTTGAAAATCCCGAAGAGGGAGATATTTATCTAAAAGGCGAAAAAATAAAAATTGATTCACCTAATACAGCAATAAAAAATGGAATAGGTATGGTTCATCAACATTTTATGCTTGTTCCTTCACTTACAGTAGCAGAAAATATGGTTTTAGGTATAGAGCCAAGAAAAAATGGATTTATTGACTTTGAAAAGGCAATAAATATCACTGAAGAAATATCAAAGAAATACAATCTTTTAGTTGATCCAAGAGCTAAAGTTGCAGATTTACCCGTTGGAATAAAGCAAAAAGTAGAAATACTTAAAGCGCTGCTTAGAGGAGCAGAGATATTAATACTAGATGAGCCTACAGCTGTATTAACCCCACAAGAGACGAAAGAACTATTTGCAGAACTAGTAACATTAAAAGATAAAGGACATACTATAATTTTTATTTCTCACAAATTAAAAGAAATAAAAGAAATATGTGATAGAATAACAATCCTAAGAGGGGGAAGAAGTGTAGGAGTTTACGACGTAAAAAAAGTGTCACAAGAAGACATTTCTAAGTTAATGGTAGGTCGTGACGTAATTTTAAAGATAGAAAAGGGATCAAGCAAGCCTACAGAAACAGTTTTAAAGGTAAATGGAATTAATCTTGTAGATGATACAGGAAAAGATATACTTAAAGATATAAATTTTTCTCTTAGAAAAGGAGAAATATTGGGAATAGCCGGAGTAGAAGGCAATGGTCAAAGAGAATTAATTGAATTAATCACCGGATTAAAAAAATATGATAATGGCGAAATATTGATAGATGACAATAATATTAAAAATTTAAATATAAGACAAATAAGGGAACTAGGAACATCTCATATATCTGAAGATAGAATGACTTATGGTGTTGCTGGTGAAGCAAGCATTGAAGAGAATATTATCTCAGATAGGGTTGGAAGTAAGGAATTAAACAAAGGTTATTTACTAAATATTGGGAAAATTCATGAAATGGTTAAAGAACTTATAAGTGACTATAAAGTAAAGTGTGACGGAGCAAATCAGCCTATTAAGATGCTATCAGGAGGAAATATACAAAAGGTTGTAGTAGCAAGAGAATTTTCATCTTCTCCAAAGCTTATTATCGCTAACCAGCCAACGAGAGGAATAGATGTAGGTGCTACGGAATTTATACATAAAAAATTAGTTGAACTAAGAGATGAAAAGACAGGTATATTGTTAGTATCTGCGGATTTAAATGAAGTCATGGAACTTAGTGACAGTCTAATGGTAATGTATGGTGGAGAAATTGTAGCATATTTTAAAGATAGCTCTAAAGTTACAGAGGAGGAATTAGGAACATATATGCTAGGAATAAATAAACAATCTCCTGAAGAGATAAGGAGGGCTATGAATGAGTAGTAAAAAGATAGAAACACAATTTGAAATAATAAGAACCTTTGTAGCTATTTTATTAGCGATGTCCTTAGCATTTTTAATTATTTTAGGAATAAGCAAACAACCACTAGAGGCATTAACTACATTCTTAACAGGACCTTTCTCGTCTCTTAGGCGTTTTGGTAATATGATTGAAATGTCTATACCATTTATTTTTTCAGGGTTGTCTGTTTGTGTAATGTTTCAAGCCAAACAATTTAATATGATAACTGAAGGTGCTTTTTTCATAGGAGGAGTGGCAGCTTCATTTATAGCAGTTAAGGTGATGCTACCTATTGGCATCCATCCAATTGTAGCTATACTATTTGGAGGGTTGATAGGAGCTTTAACAGGTTTAATACCAGGAGTATTAAAAACAAAATGGAATGCAGATGAGTTGGTTTCATCTTTAATGCTTAATTATGTTTGTCTATACGCGGGTATATATGTAATTAACAATGTATTAAGAGACCCTGACGCAGGAATGATGTCTTCATATGTTTTTAATCCTACAGCGGTTTTAAAAAAGATAGTTCCAGGAACAAGAATTCATTTAGGTATATTTATAGCAATTTTATTTATAATTTTAACTTATTTATTTATGTATAGATCAAAATGGGGATATGCATTAAGAATGACTGGGTTAAATAAAAACTTTGCTGAGTATTCTGGCATTAATACTAAGAGGGTGATTTTATATTCACAGGTACTAGGAGGATTTATTGCAGGTTTAGGTGGAGCCACAGAAATACTTGGAATGTATCAGAGATTTCAATGGCAAAGCTTGCCAGGATATGGTTTTGACGGAATAATAGTTGCTATTTTAGCTAGAAATAACCCTTTATTCATACCAATAGGTGCATTGTTTTTAGCATACTTAAGAGTGGGAGCAGATATAATGGCTAGAATGACCGATGTGCCAAGTGAAGTAATAGCAGTTATTCAAGCGATCATAATTATGCTTATAGCAGCAAATAGATTCTTAGCAAAATGGAAACATCAAAGGATTGTTAAGGATTCACAAGAAAAACTAGCTGTTAAGGAGGGAAAGTAAATGGAAAATCTTTTTTCAATAATATTTTCAACAAGCTTTGGATATGCAATATTAAGAGTTACAACTCCAATACTTTTTGCTTCGTTAGCAGCTTTAATATCAAATAAGGCAGGAGTTATAAACATAGGTTTAGAGGGTATAATGCTTTCAGCCGCTTTAGGAGGTGTAATTACCAGTGCCTTTACTCAAAGTGCTTTAGTAGGTATTATTTGTGCGGTAATAGTGGGAGTATTGTTGTCATTACTTCTTGCATACTTTTCACTCAATCTTAAATCGGATATTATTTTAACAGGTATAGCATTAAATTTGCTTGCTAGTGGGGGAACGGTTTTTCTTTTATACTTAGTAGCTAAAGATAAAGGGATTTCAATTTCTCTAAAGAGTATGGTTGCTCCAGAGGTATCTATACCATTATTAAATAAAATACCTGTATTAGGACAAGTATTATCAGGGCATAACATATTGACTTATATATCTTTATTATCAGTGATAATAGTATATGTTTTATTATATAAAACTCCATTAGGGTTGAAGATAAGAGCAGTAGGAGAGAATGCCAATGCAGCAGATTCCGTTGGTATCAGCGTTAAAAAGATACAATATTTAGCTTTGGTGTTAAGTGGAGTTTTTGCATCATTAGGGGGAGCATATATGTCCATGGGTTATGTTTCTTGGTTTTCAAGAGATATGACTGCAGGGAGAGGTTTTATAGCTTTAGCCGCTGAGGCAATGGGTAGAGGAACACCTATAGGGACCTTTTTAGCTTCTTTAATATTTGGTTTTGCAGATGCTTTATCTAATGTAATGCAATCTTTGAGGGTTCCAGCAGAATTCGTTCAGATGGTACCTTATTTGACCACTATATTAGGTCTAGTTATATATTCGGCACAACAGTCTAATAAAACTAAAAAAATTAGGAGGAAATAGTTATGCGTATACCAGTAATTATAGATTGTGATCCAGGTCATGATGATGCAATAGCTCTTTTATTAGCTTTTGCAAATAAAAAAATAGATGTGAAGGCTGTAACTATAGTAGCGGGAAATCAAACCCAAGAAAAAACTCTAAATAATGCATTGAAAGTATTAAGTTTTGCAGATATAGAGGTGCCAGTAGCTAAGGGAGATGATAAACCACTTATGAGAGATCTCATAATTGCTCCTGAAGTGCACGGAGATAGTGGACTTGATGGCCCTGAACTTCCAGAACCAACGCTAAAAGCTTGTGATATATCAGCAGTAGAACTTATAGCAAAAACTGTTAAAGAGAGCGAAGAGAAAGTTACATTAATACCAACAGGAGCCTTAACTAATATTGCTAAATTCCTTTTATGTTATCCAGAATTAAAGGGAAAAATTGAAAGAATCTCATTAATGGGAGGAGCTTGCTTTGGAGGGAATTGGACTCCAGCAGCAGAGTTTAACATACTAGTAGATCCTGAAGCAGCAGATATAGTATTTAAATCAGGAATACCTATAACCATGTGTGGTTTAGATGTAACTCACAAAGCTTTAATATATCAGGAAGACGTTGATAGAATAAGGGATTTAGGTGGAAAAGTTGCCGTTATGGTAGCAGAACTTTTAGATTTCTTTTCAAAATTTCATGGGCAAATGGGATTTGAGGGAAGTCCTTTACATGACCCATGTGCTGTAGCATGGGTAATTGACCCATCTATTATGACTACAAAGAAATTACATGTAGCAATCGAAACAAAAGGTGAACATACTTTAGGGGCTACGGTAGTAGATTATTATGATGTTTTGAAGAAAGAAAAAAATGTGGATGTAGTTTTTGATATAGATAGAGAGAGATTTGTAGATATGCTAGTGGAAGCTATGCAACAGTATAACTAAGGAGGGAGTAATATGAAGATACCAGTTATCATAGATACTGATCCAGGTGTAGATGATGCTATAGCTCTATTTTTAGCATTCTCATCAGATAAATTAGATATAAGAGCTGTTACCACAGTAGGTGGCAATATACCTTTAGAGAAAACTACTAAAAATTCCATAGACTTAGTAAGTTATTTTGGAAAGAGTGCTAAAATTTCAAAAGGCGCTTCAGGTCCATTACTTAGAGAGCTAGAAACAGCAGAATGGGTACATGGCGCTTCAGGTATTGCTTCAGTAAAATTACCTAAAGGAAATATTGAGTTGTATGAAAAAAATGCATGGGACACCATATATGAAGAAGCTATTAAGTTTGAAGGTAAATTAAACATTATTACTTTAGGACCTCTTACTAATATAGCTATTGCTTTAATGAAATATCCTGACTTAAAAGATAAAATAGAGAGAATAACCCTTATGGGTGGAGCTTGCTATATAGGTAATACTACCCCAGCGGCAGAATTTAATATATATGTGGATGCTGAAGCGGCAGACATAGTATTTAAATCAGGTATACCTCTTACAATGGTTGGCTTAGATGCAACTCATAAAGCTGTTGTTCTAGAAGAAGAAATAAATGAAATAACTAGTAGTGGTAACAGAGTATCATCAGTAGTAAAAGAATTATTCCAATCCTGTTTAAGCGTATGTAAACTTTATGGAGCTGAAGGAGCAATTGTTCATGATGCTTTAGCAGTGGCTGCTGTTATTGATCCTTCAATAATTAGCAAGAAAGAATACTATGTGTCTATAGAGACTAAAGGAGAGTTGACTTACGGTAAGACAGTAGTAGATATATATGATGTCACTAAAAACAAGCCCAATGTGGAAGTTGCTCTAGGAGTTGATAGAGAAAGATTTGTACAAATGTTTAAAGGGATGATGAGAGAGTATGCTTAAGGGTTATTATAAGTGGGATACAGTCTTAAAAGATGGCAACATAATACATAATGAAGGTAATATAGAAGAGAAGGTACATTTATATATAAGGGATGGAAAGATAGAGAAAATATCAAAAGAGTATGAAGAAGGCGCTAAGGAAGTAACCCAGTGCAAAGATCATTATATAACACCTAGTTTTGTAAATTTACATTCTCATGTGCCAATGAATATACTAAAAGGATTAGCTGAGGACGTAAATATTAATGATTGGTTCAATGTGGAGATATTTCCTTATGAAAGTAAACTTACCCCTATGGATATATATTATGGAGCATTGTTAGGGATAAGTGAGATGATAGATAATGGAGTTACAGCTTTTGCAGATCACTACTTTTTCGCAGATAAGATTTGTGATGCAGTTATAAAAAGTGGTATTAGAGGAGATATAGCACCTACAGTATTTGGATTAGCTGATAATTTTGAAGATATCTTAAATGAAGCTTCTAATCTTATAGAAAAGAGAAGGAATGAAAGTAGTAGACTTAATTTAAGAATGGGACCACATGCCCCTTACACTTGTCCACCAGATAAACTAAAGAGAATAGTAGAGAAAGCAAAAGAGCTTAGAGTAGGATTACATATACATGTATCTGAGACAGAGGAACAGGTAATACAGAGTTTAAATGAGTATGGAAAAACTCCTTTTCAAATGTTGAATGAAGCAGATGGATTCAATCTTCCGTTAATAATCGCTCATGGTCTATGGGTTAAAGAAGAGGACTTTAAATATATAAATAAAAATACTTTCTTTGCTATATGTCCTAAGACTTATATGAAATTAGGAATGGGCGTAGGTAATGTTTTCAATAGATACAATGAGCTTCCATTATGTATAGGAACAGATGGAGGAGCAAGTTCAAATACATTAAATCCTTTAGAACAATTAAGGTTATTTGCTCTGATTGGTAAGTTAGAGAATAGAGCGGAAGATTTTAAACTAAAAGATATGTGGAAAATTTTAATGAGGGGGCATAGTGCATTAAACTTTAATACTGGAGAAGTAAAGAAAGGATTTAATGCAGACTTACTTATATGGGATCTAAGCAAAAGTAATACTTACCCAAATTATAATCCACTAGCCTCTATAATTTATAGCGGTGAAAGTAAAAATATAGTACATTCAATGGTTGATGGGAAATTTATAAAGAAAGATGGAGAGGTAGTATTTAAAAATGAATTATTGTGGAAAGAGATTGAAACTACCTCAAAAAATATACTAAATAAAGGAAAAGGTACAAATAAAGTTATATATTAAGGAGGAAAAAATTATGAAAAAAGCTTGGGAAATGGAATACGAGTTAATGCAAAATGCTATACCTGTAGTATTAGGTGAAGAGGATCAGACTTGGAGTACGGGAGCAGAACATGCAGAAAAATATATAGAAGCAATGACTAAGGCAGTTTGGAAAAGTAATGTTCCAGGATCATTTGCTCCAGAGAGAGTTATAATAGGAGCTATTCAATCTATGGATAACATGGGATATAGTGTAGAAGAGGCAGAAGAGTTAATTCCCCTTGGTCTTAAAGCTTTAGAAGAAGACAATATCGTTGAATTAAGTAAAATAACTGCTAGGGTTTATCATAAATTGAACAATGTGAAAAAGGATATGAGTTCACCATATTGGAAATATAAAATATATTCCACTTGGGAAGAATATAAAAATTCAGTAAAATTCTATAAATATGATAAATACGATATATCAAGGGAAGATTTTGAAGAAAAGATATTAGCAGGATGGATAGCTCAAATATGTGCAGGAGCTCTAGGAACAGCTATAGAAGGATATACTACTGAGAATATCGAAAAGACTTTCGGTGACGTAAAGTATTATGTTAGAAAGCCAAATACATATAATGATGATATAACATATGAATTAGCTTTCCTAAAAGCTTTTGATGAAAAAGGTTATGAAGTTACTTCATCAGATATAGCGGAAGAATGGGTTGGACTTATTCCATTAGGTTGGTCAGCAGAAGATATCGCATTAAAAAATATCAAAGGCGGAATATATCCTCCTCACAGTGGTGAATTTAATAACTATTATCGTGAATGGATAGGCGCACAAATGAGAGGAGCCATATGTGGAATGGTTGCTCCAGGAAATCCAGAAGAAGCAGCTAGACTTGCTTGGATTGATGGGGTAATTTCACATCATAACAATGGTGTAATAGGAGAAATATTCAATGCGGTATTAGTATCTTTAGCTTTTGTTGAAAATGATGTAAAAACTATATTAGATAAAACAATAGAAATGATACCTAAGGATTCAGAGTACTATTCAGTAATAGAGTTTGCATATAATCAATGCAAAAATAATAATAACTGGAGAGATGCGTGGAAGCCTTGTGAAGAAAAATATAAAATGTATAACTGGATTCATGCATATCCAAACGCAGCAGCAGAAGTTGTAGCTTTATACTTTGGTGGAAATGATTTTGACAAAACAATGAATATAATATCTATGGCAGGACAAGATGTTGACTGTAATGCTGCTCAGATAGCTACAATATATGGTATAATTCATGGTTTAAAAGGAATAGATAAAAAATGGTTTGAACCAATTGGTGACGATCTAATAACTTATGTTAGAACTATGGAAAAATTAAAAATAAGTGAGCTATCAAAATGGACAGTAGAGGCGATTAGGAAATCCGACAAGGGAGAATGATAATGAGCATAACTATCAAGGATATAGCCAAGGAGGCTAATGTATCTATTGCTACAGTATCTAGAGTTATAAACAACAAAGAGGATGGTGTTAGCAAAGAGACTAGGGAAAAAATTTTGCAAATAATGAAAAAGCATAATTATATACCTAGTAGTATAGCAAGAGGATTAGTGACTAAAAAAACTAATATCATAGGTCTTGTATTGCCAGATATAAATAACCCTTTTTTCCCTGGAATAGTAAGGGGAGTGGAAGATGCAGCAAATGAATATGGGTATAATATTATTTTATGTAATACGGATGATAACGAAAATAAAGAAAAAACCTATATTCAAATTTTAAAAGAGAAATGTGTAGATGGAATAATATACACTAGCACTCTATACAATAACGGAGAAAATATAAATTTGCTTTACAAGCATAAGATACCTTTTGTATCAATGGATAGAAATACGAATATAGATAATATTCCATTTGTAGCTACAAATGGTGAAGCAGGAATGTTTAAAATAGTAGAATATCTTCTCAAAAATGGTCATACAGAAATAGCATATATATCAGGTAAAAGAGGAGCAACATTTAATTGCGGTAGATTAAAAGGATATAAAAAGGCACTTGAAAAATATGGAGTTCCTATCAGAGAAGAGTTTATAAAGTATGGAGATTATAAAATAACTAGTGGCATAAAATGTATGGAGGAGCTTTTAGAGTGTAGTAATAAATTTACTGCAGTAGCTTGTGAAAATGATTTAATGGCTATAGGAGCTTTAGAAGTTTTAAACAGTAGGAAGATAAATGTTCCTGGAGAAGTTTCAGTGACTGGATATGATAATATCTTTTTTAGTAAAGCAACATTTCCCAAACTAACTACCGTATCTCAACCAACTTATCAAATGGGATATAAGGCTGTAGAATTACTAATGAAAATAATTAATAAAGAAGAAGTAAAAGAAAGAGAAATAATACTGAATACAGACTTAATAATAAGAGATTCTGTTTCAAAACGAGGTGATTTCATTGGAGATTTTAGTTATAGGCAGTATTAACATAGACTATGTATCGACTGTAGAGGAGCTTCCAAGAAAAGGGGAGACACTTCATGCAAATTCCTTTGAGGACAGCGCTGGAGGAAAAGGTGCAAATCAAGCGGTAGCAGCAAGGAGACTTGGTGCAGAAGTATCTATGATAGGTGCTGTAGGAAATGATGTAATAGGGAAAAAACTAAAAGAAAGTTTAGAGAAAGAAGGCATAGATACTAGCTGCATAAATGCTGTAGATGTACCTACAGGTAATGCTCTAATAACCGTAGATAAAAATGGTGATAATACCATAGTAGTTTATTCTGGCGCAAACTTTCAATTAGATAATAAATGGATTGATGATTCGGAGAGATTAATAGAAAGAAGCGATATAGTTGTGCTACAGTTAGAAATACCAATGGAAACTGTTATGTATTCAGCTAAATTGGCAAAAAAACACAATAAGATAGTTATTCTAAATCCAGCTCCAGCAAAGGAGTTACCAGAAGAAATTTATAGTTATATAGACTATATAACTCCTAATGAAACAGAGCTGTACAAACTTACTGGTATTGAAGAAAATGTAGAAATGGCTTCGAAGGAGTTACTAGACAGAGGAGCTAAAAATATAGTAGTTACGTTAGGAGAAAAGGGGTGCTACTGTCTAGGAAAAGTAGGAGAATACAGGGTAGATAGTTTTAGAGTTGAAGCTATAGATACTACCGCTGCAGGTGATTCCTTTAATGCGGCATTAGCCGTAGCACTATGTGAAAACAAGAGTATAGAGGATATTTTAAAATTCGCCAATGCAGTAGGAGCTTTAACTACAACTAAAAAGGGTGCTCAAACTTCTCTGCCATGTATGCAAGAAGTAAATGAGTTTATAAGTAAAAAATAATTTAAAAACAAAGTATAGATAGTAAGTATTATTATATTTAAGATCTATACTTTGTTTTTTATAAAATATAATCTTAATTACGAATTGACAATGTTATGGCTTTAACTTAAAATGAATGGTGATTCATTTAAAAATAAGGAGGTGTTTTTTGTGCCTAAAATAATAAAAGATATAGAGAGTAAAATATTCAGCACTTCAATGGATTTATTTTTAAAAAAGGGCTATAAAGCGGTGGATATGAAAATGATCGCTAAAGAATGTGGCATAGCGGTAGGTACACTTTATAATTATTATCCTAATAAGAAAGAGCTTTATATTTCTATATTGAAAGAAAGTTGGAATGATACTTTTATTAAGCTAGATAGTGTATTAGAATCATCTTTATTGCCTAAAGAAAAAGCAAATGAAGTTATAAATATTTTATATAGTGACATAGAAAATAGACAAGGAATCGGAAAAGAATTGAGGAATGACAATATAAAGGATTTATCTAATGATAAAAGAGTTACAGAATTTAAAGAAACTCTTATTAAAAAGATAGAACTTTCTATAAGTAAGCTAGAAAAAAAAGAAGAATTTAAAGAAGATAAAAATATAGATATGAAAATATCTGAGATTATACTCATGTCTATAATAGTTATTATAAAATCACATAAGAATGAAAAAGTAAAAAATATAAAAATTCTAAATAAAACATTAGAAGCATTTTTAGTATAAGGAGTGATTAAATGAGTTCAATAGCTTCAGAAGAAAGAGAAAAAAAAGCCCACATGATGGGAGAGGGAGAAATTAAAAAAGTATTATTAACTTTAGCTGTTCCAGCTATAGTGGCTATGCTTATTAATGCAGTTTACAATTTAGCGGACACTGCTTTTGTAGGAATGCTAAGAGATACAGCAGCTATTGGTGCGGTTTCTGTATCTTTCCCTCTATTTATGATTATAGGTGCCATAGGGCAGGCTTTTGGGGTAGGATCTGCCTCTTATATATCAAGATGTCTAGGAGAAAAAAATAATGAAGAAGCTAGTAGAACAGCCTCTACTGCATTTTTTACCGCTATAGGAACAGGGGTATTGTGCACTATAATTTGCCTTACGTTTTTAAAACAAATTTTATCCATTACTGGAGCATCAGAAACTATATTACCATATGCTATGGACTATTCAGTTATATTAGTATTAGGTTCAACAATTACAATAGTGAATATGACTTTAAACAATATAATTCGTGCTGAGGGTAATTCTAAATTTAGTATGTATGCTTTAATGATTGGTGCAGTACTAAATATTGTTTTAGATCCCATTTTTATACTAACCTTTGATATGAAAGTAAAGGGTGCAGCTATTGCTACGATAATTGGTCAAGGGGTTTCTACAATATACCTGTTATCTTATTTTAAGAGAAAAAAGGGAGTATTATCAATAGATAAAAAGTTTTTTACACCTAGTAAGAAAATATACAGTGAAATCTTTAAGATGGGTATTCCTACTTTTTTAATGCAATTTTTAGCTTCCTTTGGCATGGCACTTTTAAATTCAGCAGCAGTGGTGTATGGAGATGCAGCCGTCGCTTCTTTAGGAATTACCATCAAAATAAATACTTTGGTTACCTATGTTTTATTTGGGTATATTCAAGGATTCCAACCTTTTGTAGGTTATAACTATGGTGCTAAAAAGTATGATAGAGTCAAAAAAGCTACTAAAATATCTCTTATATGGGTTACGGCCTACGGCGTAGCAGCTGTTATGCTCTTGAATATATTCTCTGGAGCTTTAGTTAGAATCTTTAGTAATGATGTTGAAGTTATAAAATTAGGTGTAAATAATATAAGAGGTTTTTCTTTAGTATTGCCTTTCTTAGGATTCCAAATATTATTTAACGGTCTATTCTTAGGATTAGGTAGGAGTGCCGAGGCAATGGTTATATCTGTCACAAGACAAGGATTATTCCTTATACCAGCTATATTAGTTTTACCAAAGCTTTTTAGTAATAACATTAATTTAGTTAATATGTTTAAATTTATTTTCCCAAATACAATGGATCCAGGATTGTATGGTTTAATGCTTACTCAACCTATTGCTGATTTATTAGCAATTATTGTAGCCACTATATTAGCTATAAATTTTTTAAAGACATTTAATAAAAAAAATGAAAATCAACAAAATTTAGATACAGAAGTTTCTTAAACAACATTAATAATATTTTATGAGATTGAAGTATAGATGTGGAGAAGTTTTATTCTCTATATCTATACTTTATTTATTAAAATATTATTTTGGAATAGCGAAAAATACAATTATAATATTAAGTACATGACAAATATTTAAATGATTAGAATCAATAACAGAAAGTTTTACTTTTTATGGAATAGATAAATTGAATAATAATTAATTAGTATAAAGGGATAATAACTCTATAAGTGAAAGGGTGATAATGATGAAGTTATCTAGAGATTTTTATAATAGAGATACTCTTATTGTTGCAAAAGAGTTGTTGGGGAAGATATTAGTAGTAAATAAGGACAATAAAATATGTAAAAGTAAGATAGTTGAGGTAGAGGCCTATATGGGATTCATGGATAAAGCTGCGCACTCCTATAACAATAGAAGAACTAAAAGAACTGAGGTCATGTATGGAAAACCTGGATTTTCTTATGTATACTTTATTTATGGGCTTTATTATTGTATGAACGTGGTAACAAGGGAAGAAGGTGTACCTCAAGCTGTCTTAATAAGGGCTGTTGAACCATTAGAGAATCTTGAAGCTATGAGCTTTAGAAGATTCAAAAAAGGCTATGATGAGCTAAGTAATAGGGAAAAAATAAATATAACAAATGGACCTTCAAAGTTATGTATGGCTATGGGGATAGATAAAGATTTAAATGGTTTAGATTTATTAGAAGATGATATTTTTATAGAGGAGGGTATAAAAGAAAGTTTTGAGGTTTCTGCGTCAAAACGTATAGGGATAGATTATGCTGAGGAGGCTAAAGACTATCCTTGGAGATTTTATATTAAAGGTAATAAATATGTATCAAAAAAATAGAAAGGGTGAGTGGGATATGAGAGTTTTATATTATGATTGCTTTTCCGGAATTAGCGGTGATATGAACTTAGGAGCTATGATAGATTTGGGAGTGAATGAAGATTATCTTTTAAAAGAGTTATGTAAACTGCATTTACATGGCTATCGTATAGAGGTAAAAAAAGATGAAAAGAAAGGTATAACTGGTACTAAAGTAAATGTGATTCTAGAAGATCACCTTAATAATGAACATGACCATGGACATAAACATGATAATGAACACAGTGGCGGACATGAACACAATGATGGACATAAGCATGAAGATCACCATGTACATCACCATCATAGAAATTTAAAAGATATAGAAGAAATAATTTATAATAGCAAGTTAAATTCAAGGGTGAAGGAATTAAGTATGAAAATCTTTGAAAAGGTAGCAGAGGCTGAAGCTAAGGTTCATGGAAAGAGTTTGTATGATGTTCATTTTCATGAAGTTGGAGCTGTAGATTCTATTGTAGATATAGTAGGGGCAGCGATTTGCTATGACTACTTAAATGTAGACAAGGTTATTTCTGCACCAATAGAGTTGGGTAAAGGTTTTGTAAATTGCGCACATGGAACCTTCCCAGTGCCAGCACCAGCTACTACAGAAATACTAAAAGGAATACCTATTAAAAAAGGGACTATACCTTTTGAAGCTACAACTCCTACAGGAGCCGCAATACTAGCTACATTAGTTTCTGAATACAAAGAAGATTTTAGTTTTAATATTGATAAGATTGGATACGGCATAGGATTTAAAGATGAAGGAAATATACCTAATGTACTTAGAGTTTTTTTAGGAGAGGTTCAACACAATCAGGATGTGTATGTACTAGAATGCAATATTGACGATATGAATCCAGAAATATATCCATATGTAATGGACAAGCTAATGGAAGCAGGAGCATTAGATGTATATTTAACTCCAACGATTATGAAAAAAGGAAGACCAGGAATTAATTTATCAGTGTTATATAATATTGAAAGTGAAGATAAAGTAAAAAATTTAGTGCTAAAAGAAACAACCACATTGGGATTTAGAAAATATAGAGTTCAAAGAGAATGTCTTGATAGAAGTATAGAACATATAGATACACCTTACGGTAAAATCAAAATTAAAAATGCTTATTTAAATGGTGAAAAAGTGAAGTGTAAACCAGAGTATGAAGATGTAAAATCTATAGCAGAAAGAGAAGGCATATCT
The DNA here is from genome assembly GCF_018918285.1 of Clostridium mobile. Classification (GTDB taxonomy): domain Bacteria; phylum Bacillota; class Clostridia; order Clostridiales; family Clostridiaceae; genus Clostridium_AW; species Clostridium_AW mobile. The sequence goes on along the minus strand of NZ_JAHLQF010000004.1, from coordinate 526,286 downwards.
TTTAATGAAGTGTATAATGGTGTTTTAAAAGAATTAAACAAATAAATTTATTAATTCTGAGGTGGTATTAATGATTAAAGATAGTAAGTATAAAGATTTAATTGAATATTTAAAAGGATTAGAAAAGGTTGCTATAGCATTTTCGGGGGGAGTAGATAGCAACTTCTTGCTAAAAACTTCTCAAGAGGCATTAGGAGATAAGGTAGTAGCTATAACAGTAAAAGCTCCATATATTCCTAAAAGGGAGATAGAAGAAGTAAAGGAGATTGTTAAAAGCAGTGGTGTAGAACATTATTTTTTAGAAATGCCATTAGAAGATCTCATTAAAAATAATCCTGAAGACAGATGTTATATTTGTAAAAAAGCTGTGTTTAATAAAATTATGCTTCTTGCAAAGGATAAAGGGGCTAAATATGTATTAGACGGAACTAATTTTGATGATACAAAAGAATATAGACCTGGGATGAAAGCGTTAAAGGAGCTTAGTATAAAAAGTCCTCTTAAAGAATTGGGTTTTAAAAAAGAAGAAATTAGGCAATACTCAAAAGAGTTAGAGCTAAATACTTGGAATAAGCCTTCTTATGCATGTCTTTTATCTAGAATTCCTTATGGAAAAGAGATATCCTTTGAGGAGCTCGAAAGAATTGAAAAAAGTGAAGAATTTTTACACGAAATAGGATTTAAGGGTGCTAGAGTAAGAAGTTATGGAGAAACGGCAAGAATAGAAGTGTATAAAAATCAGATATGCAAGTTTTTTGATGAGAAAATTTCAAATATGGTAGTTTCAAAACTAAAGCTATTAGGATATAAATACATAACTGTTGATTTAGAGGGATATAGAAGTGGTAGCATGGATAGCAATATAAAGGATGGAAATAGCAATGAATGAAAAAGATATAAAGGAGCTATTAGTTAATATAAAGGAAAATAGAATATCTCTAGAAGATGGAGTAAAAGCCTTTAAGGAACTTCCTTTTAAAGATTTAGGATTTGCTAAAATTGATAATCATAGAGAAATTAGAGTAGGCTATCCAGAAGTTATATACTGTGGGGGAAAGACTGTAGAACAAGTAAAAGAGATTATAAAGTTTATGATGACGAAAGAAAATAATATATTAGCTACTAGGGCAACAGAGGAAATGTTTGATGAAGTAAGAGATTTTTGTAAAGAAGCTGAATATGATAAAGAAGCAAAAATTATAAGGATAATGAAAAATACACCTAAAGTTTCAGATTCATATATTGCTGTGGTAGCAGCAGGAACTTCAGATATTTCTGTATGTGAAGAAGCGGCTATTACGGCAGAAACTTTTGGAAATAAGGTAGAGAGAATTTATGATGTAGGAGTGGCCGGTATACATAGATTATTTGATAAGTTGGATATAATAAGAGGGGCTAAAGTTGTTATTGTAGTGGCTGGCATGGAAGGGGCCCTTGCTAGCGTTGTAGGCGGATTAATAGATAAACCGATTATAGCTGTACCTACTAGTGTAGGATATGGTGCTAATTTTAATGGATTGGCAGCTCTTTTATCAATGCTTAATAGCTGTGCTTCAGGAGTAACAGTTGTAAATATAGATAATGGATTTGGAGCTGGCTATAGTGCTAGTATGATTAATAAACTATAAATATATATTTAAGGGAGAAGAGTATGAACAATAAAAATCTGACCAAGTACTTAATTATCATATTAATGTTTAATCTTTTATTTGTATCTTGTGATAATAAGGAGCCAACTAATGGGTTTAATAAAAGGCTAAAAGGACAGGTTAATATTGTAGTACATAAAGATAGAGAAAATTATATAAAGAAATTTTCTCAGGAATTCACAAAATATTTTCCAAATGTGACTTTTAACATCAGGGTAGAAGAAAATATTTATGATAACTTTGATAAACTTTTAAATGAAAAGGGAAAAAATAAGAGTAATATTATAGTTGTAGAAAATAAGTATGTTCCGTACATATTAAAAGAGAATCAAGATGAACTTTTTGATATATCTTCAATTCTAGCTCTGTATAAAGATAATTATAATAAAGAAGATATTAAAAAGGTTTCTGTGAATAACAGTATTTATGGTTTGCCTTTAGATAGAAAGCCCTACTATATGATATATAGAAAGGAAATATTTGAAAAGAGCAAGATAAATATTGAAGATATAAGAACATGGGAAGATTTCATAAATAAATGTAGAATTATAAATAAAAAGAATAAGAATAATTATAAATTTATATGGGAAGAGAATGAGAATGAACTTTATAGTTTATTACTAAGTCAATTAGCAGGAAGTGGTTATTATTTAGAAGAAAATAGCAATCTATCATATTCTGATATTTTAAAAGTTAGAAATACTATTGAAACTTTTAAGAAGGAAGATATTTTAACAAGAAATAACTTGATAGATGAAATAAGAAGTGGAAAGCTAGCTGCATCAATAGTAAATATAAATCATATAAATAAGATCATGAAGGAAGTTCCTGAGATGAGCGGAAAGTGGGTAGTTACTAAAGTGCCTTCTTTCGAGATAGGGGGAAATAGAGAGATATCTTTAGATGGATATAGTGCTTTTGTGCCAAAGGAAACAAATAATAAGGAACTAGTTTTAACCTTTATGGAATTTATGATGGCAAATGAAAGACTTCAACAGGAATTATTATTTAATGAGGGTGTGTTTCCTGTTAATACAAGCACCCATAAATCTAAGGATTTAAACAGAACAGTAGAATACTATAATGATATTAGGTTGTGGCTTATGGCTGTAAATACAGAAAAGCTTCTCATGGGAAAATGAGAAGCTTTTTCATATATCGTTACATGTTTTATTATAGGCATCTAAGGTTCTTCTTGCAGTTTCAGTCCAAGAAAATAAAGAAGCTCTTTTTATAGCTTTCTCTTTAAGTGAATTTTGAAAGGTTATATCTCCTAAGGTTTTTTCAATCATTATCTCCAGGAGCTTTTCATCATAAGGGTCAATTAAAATTCCACCATCTTTAACCACTTCTGGTATGGATGATAGATTTGAAGATATAACAGGAGTTCCACAGCTCATAGCTTCAAGAGGAGGAAGCCCAAAACCTTCATACAGGGAAGGATAAACAAATAAATCACATCCATTATAAAATAAAGGAAGATGAGATTCGGGAATAAAACCTGTGAATACAATCCTATCTTTTATATTCATGTTGGTACTCATGTTAAGTAATGATTCACCATTGTCTTTATTAGCTCCTACAATTACAAGTTCATACTCCTCGTTGAGTTTATTAAATACTTTAGAAAAGGCTGTTATAAGGGAATGAACATTTTTTCTAGGGCTAAAGCCACCTATATACAGTATAAAGGGCTTAGTAATATTATAAAATTTTTTAAGAACATATTTGCATTTATCCTTATCCATAGGCCTATATTTAGAATCTGCAGCTAAAGGAGTTACAAAAATTTTTTCAGGGTCAAATTTAGGAAAAAATCTAGTTATGTCTTTTTTAGACCATTCGGATACAGTCAATATGGCATTACAGTTATCGATTAAAGTAGGCAATTCTTTTAAAAACTTATTTAAATATCCCTTACCTACGGTTTCTGGCATTACATAAGGAATTAGGTCGTGAATAGTAATAATTTTTTTACATGCAATATCTTGGTGCAAGCCAATTCCGTTTTGAGGGACATGATATAAATCTATACCTTCAGTAGATATACTATTTGAAAAATAATGATTTTCAAAGAAGTTTTTATTTTTTTTAGAAGTAAAAGTTATCTTTGAATTATTTTTTTTAAATTCATTATGATTTTCTCCCCACCAATATATGTGGTAATAATTATCTCTATCAATGTTTAGCAAGCATCTTAATAAGTTTTCTGTATATGTTCCAATTCCAGTTCCTTTGTAAAAGTTAATCCCTCTAGCGTCAATACCTATTTTCATTTAAATCCCTCCTTAAAAACAGGGCAGGTTATAAAAGCTTATATATTATTAATATTATATATAGTTGAAAAATGTGTCATTTAGCACATACAAAGGAAATTTTACATATAATACAACTATAAGTAATTTCGGGGAGGAGAAACCTTGAAAGAAGAACAAATAAAGATGAGGATTGAAGAAGAATATTCTATTAAGCCTCGTGAAATAGAAAAGGTGAAAAATGTTTATAGGGTAATAACTGAAAAAGAGAAATATTGTCTTAAAGTAATTAAGTATGAAATAAGTCATTTTCTATTCATATTGTCTGCTATAAAACATCTTGAAAAAAATGATTTCCAAAAGACACCTAAAATTATTAAAAATACAAAATCTCAAGATTATATTAATTTAGGCAATAAGCATGCTTATTTAACGCCATGGGTGGAATCGCGATCATGTAATTATGATAATCCAATGGAGCTAAGCTTAGCATCAAATAGACTTGCAGAACTCCATTTAAAAAGCAGAGGGTTTAATATAACATCAGACATGAAACCTAGAGTAGGATGGTTTAATTGGTTTGAGAATTTTTCTAATAAAAAAAGAGATATATTAGATTTTAAAAATATAATAGAGAATAAGGATGAAAAAACTTATTTTGATATTTTATATCTAAAGCATGTAGGGGAAGAGATAGAGAGAATAAATAAGTCGCTAGAGGATTTAATGAAAAGCAAGTATTTCCATAAAATGAAAGAAGAAATAGTAAAGAAAGGTTTTTGCCACCATGATTATGCTCATCATAATGTTCTTATAGACGAGGAAGGAAGCATAAATATAATAGATTTTGACTACTGTATTTTAGATACTCATTTACATGATTTAAGTAGTTTAATCATAAGAGCTATGAAAAATGGTAAATGGGATATATCTAATTCCATTCATATTTTAGATAGTTATAGTTCAGTGTGTCCTATAAATAAGGATGATATAGATATTATGGCTGCGTTTATAGAGTTTCCTCAAGCCTTTTGGCAATTAGGTATACAATATTATATTGAAAAGCAACCTTGGGAGGAAGATGTATTTATAAATAGGCTAAATAAGGTATGTGAGGATAAAGACTCAAGACAAGAGTTTGCAGATGAATTTAAAAATATTAGGTATTAATTAATACTGGGGGTAATTTTATGATAATAGGAAATACCTTTGAACAATACTTAATATCCAAAGGTATAGATGTAGTAGACCAAATTAATTTTGAACTAAAGAGTAAAGAAATAACTGAAGAAATGCTATTAGAGCAGATAAGAATAATGAATGAATTTCATCATAAAGTAAGAGGAAGCACTAGTGGAATAAAGGAAAGATTGGACAGTAGAGCAGGAAGAGTAGTAGAGAGTTTCAAGGTAAATATCAAGAAATTAAAAAGGGACATTGATAGATTTCAAAGTGAAGGAGCAAACAATCTCTTTGAAGAGATAATTCTTTACAAAGGTGAGGATTATATAAAAAGAGGAGAAAAAGTTATAAAGAATATATATGAAGATGGGTATTATGATTTAATACTAAGAAGCATGAAAAATAAAGAAATTTGCTTAGAAGATGTTGATTTTAATAATCTAGGTAAAGAATCAAAAATTCAAGTGAGAAATATTAAAAAAAGTAGTTACAACATGGTAGAGATAGATTGTTATAATCTACTTTATAAATACAAGAAAAAAGGATTAGATGTAAATTTCAAAAAATTAGTTGAAGAATTTTGTGAATTAGAAGGATTGAAAGAGAATAGTTATCAATTCATAATCGCATGTTTATCGTTTCCTTATGAGGTCACAAGGCAATGCAATAATTACAGATTAAAGAAGAAGGAGCTTGGAGATGATGAATATGTATTAAAGCTCCAGAAAGCTATTATTCAAGACTCTATGAGCTTATTATAGAGGTGAGAGCTATGAAAGATATGTATAAAGATATAGATTACTTAATTAAGTATGACTTAGATATAAGTCTCTTTAAGCAATTTAACTTAGAACCATACGATATATATCCAATAAGAAGCATATTTATAGTAAATACCGATAAGGGAGATAAAATATTAAAAAAAATAGATTATAGCAAAGATGAACTATTGTTTATTAATGAAGGATTGAATTATATAAGAGATAAATTTGATAGGATAATGAATTTTAATAAAACGGTAGACGGAGACATATATGCTTTATACAATGAAGAAATGTATTGCATGATAGATATATTTGAAGGAAGAGAGTGTGACTACTCAAATCCGATTGATATATTTACTGTAGCTAAAGGATTAGGGGAGCTACACGCGGCCTCATCAGGATTTAATTCTCAACTAGATAATAGAGTTAATTCAGGGAAGATGATAAATAAGTTTAATAGAAGACTAAAAGAAATGGAAGTCTTTAAAACTATATCTAACCTAAGTGAATATAATGGAGAGTTTGATCAAATTTTTTTAGAAAACATTGACCATTATATAGAAGAAATTAAAAGAAGTATTAAATTGTTAGAAGCATCTTCCTATTATAAGTTATGTGAAGAGAAAGACAAAGTTATATTATGTCATCATGATTTAGCATATCACAATGTAATTATAAAAAATAACGAAGCATATTTTATAGATTTTGATTATGCTATAGTAGATTTAAAAGTACATGACATATGTAATTTTATCAATAAGGTATTAAAAAGTTCCGCTTATGACATTGGAAAAGGGAAAAAAATTATGGATGAATATACAAAGGTCAATTCTATAGACAAAAGAGAGATGACCGTATTATACGGGTTATTAACTTTTCCACAGGATTTCTACAGTATAAGTAGAGATTATTACACAAGAAGAAAAGATTGGTCAGAACAAACATTTATAAATAAGATTAAGAAAAAAACAGAGATTGAAGAATTTAGAATAGAATTTTTAAAAGAATTTGAAGAGCTATTGTAAATAATAAGCTGCCCTAAACAGGGCAGCTTATTATCTTATGAATTGAGTATCTTGTTATATGCTATTAAAGTATTTTTAGCAGTATTACGCCAATTTAATTCAGAAGCTCTAATAAGACCCCTCAATGATAGCTCTTCTTTTAGCTCATTATTAGTAAGTACACTATACATAGAACTGCATAGTTGATCAATATCTTTAGGATCAACTAATAAGGCAGCATCTCCCGTAACCTCAGGAATTGAAGTAGAATTAGAGGCTATCACAGGAACACCACAAGCCATAGCTTCAACTGGAGGTAGACCAAAACCTTCATAAAAAGAAGGATAAACAAATAACTCACATCCGTTGTATAATGCTGGCATGTGTTCTAGTGGTATAAAGCCTGGGAATACTACTTTATCTTCAACTCCTAAGTCCTCACAGCGTTTTTTGTATATAGAATAAGACTGACCTTGCTTGCCGGCTATAATCAGCTTTAAGTTCTTTTTATATATGTTTATAAGTTTACTAAAGGATTCTATAAGCCCAACTATATTTTTCCTAGGGCTGAATCCACCCACATATAATATATATTCTTCGTCAATAGAATAATATTTTTTTATAAGTTCCTTACTAAGTTCTTTTTCCATTGGATGATATATATTTTCACTTGCTAGATGGGTTACATATATTTTTTCTTTTGGAAAATTAAAAGCTTTTAGTATATCCATTTTAGAGTGATTGGACACAGTAATTATTCCATCACACATTGAAACTATTTTGGGGAGGGTTTCGTTAAAAAGCTTTAAATATCTTTCGCTAGATGTTTCAGGCATTTTGTAAGGTATTACGTCGTGAAGAGTTATCACAAAGGAACATTTTTTATCTAAAGGTAGACCTATTCCGTTTTGAGGTACGTGGTATAAATCCATATCGTTACCCTTTAATATATTAGGGATATTTACCTCATCCCAGAAATTTTCCTTACAATTTTCTGTGATTTCAGCAATAGTAAAGTTAGGTTTAAAATTAATGTTGTTACTACAGTGCTGAGGTAAAAAAACCATATAGTCATTTACGGAATCTATATTATTAATGTGATTAATTAACTGATAAGTATAGGTGCCTATACCAGTGCCCCTATACCAATTTGCAGCTCTTCCATCTATTCCTATTTTCATGAGGCAATCCCTTTCCTAAACTAATCATAATTTATTATATTAACTATTACAAAAAAGTGTTAACAAAATAAGAATATACTAACATATCTTCTAAAATTATCATTTAATACATATAAATTATAAGGAGGTGATTGCTATGATGAGAGAGTTTGAAATAGAAAGACAATTTGATATCAAAATTGAAAGTTTAAAACCTAATAAGGGTGTATATTTATTAAAAACAAACAAGGGGCCAAAATGTTTAAAAAGAATAAATTATGGCATTCAAAAACTATTGTTTGTGTATGGAGCTAAAGAGCATTTAATAGAAAATGGATTCCCAAGAGTGGATAAATATTCTTTAAACATAGATGGACATCCTTATGCAATAGTAAATGAAGACATATATACTCTATCTCAGTGGATAGAAGGAAGAGAAGCGGATTTTAGGAACAAAGAGGATTTAGTAATAGCAGCAGAGAACTTGGCATATCTTCATATTGCCTCAAAGGGATATGAACCACCTGAAAATAGTAAACTAAAATCTGATTTGGGAAGATGGCCCAATCTAATGGAAAAGAGGGTAAGATCTCTAGATAAGATGAGAGACATGTGTAGAAAAAGAAATAACAAAACAAGCTTTGACATGAATTATATAAAGAATCTTCAATTTTATAAAAATATAGGTAGAAGAGCAATAAATGTATTAAAAGATTCAAAATACAGCGAACTGTGCATGATATCAGAAGAAGAAAAGAGTTTTTGTCATCATGATTATACTTATCACAATATAATAGTTGATAAGGATAAGGATATCAATGTTATAGACTTCGATTATTGTAAAAGAGAAATCAGAGTGTATGATATATATTCATTTATGACTAAAGTTCTAAAAAGAGTTGACTGGGATATAGAGTATGCTAATTTAATTCTAGATTCCTATAACAAAATATATCCACTTAAAACTTGTGAATATAGAGTACTATTTGCGTTTTTGCTATTCCCTCAGAGATTTTGGAGATTGTCTAATAGATACTACTATAATGAAGTAAACTGGCCTTCAAATACATTCAGCAATAAAATGGAGGAATTAATAGCTGAACAAGATAATTATATGGCATTTATCGAAAAATTTAAAAATATGTACGATCAAAACGAATAAGGATTAAAGCATGCAATACTTCGTAGGTAATGCATGCTTTGATTTTTGCACGTAAATTTACACATTAACATATTATGTAACATGAGTTTTATAAGTGGAGAGGATTTTATGAATATAGGAGATATAGTAGTAAGAAAATCCTATGATAGGGATATAACCTTTAAAATAATAGATGTTAAAGAAACAAGTAGGGGATATGTCTATGTATTAAAGGGAATAAACTTAAGAATAATTGCAGATTCTTCAGAAGAAGATTTAGAATTAGTAGATAGAAATACTTGTAGCGATTATGAAGAAGTATTTAATAGAAAAGTAAATACTTCTATTAAAAAAATATTACTTGATAGAAGTGGCATAGATATAAGAAATTTAAATAGGTCTGTACCTGTAAAGGAAAAGAAAGATTTATCTTTTGGTAGACCAGGAAAAATACTGCATGTGGATGGTGATGCGGAATATTTAGAAGTGTGTTTAAAGGTTTATAAACAATTATCTTTGGATGCAGTTGGTAAAGTAATTAAAGAAAATGAACAACCCAAACAAATAGTGGATATAGTAAAAGCAGTCAAACCGGATATTGTAATAATAACTGGTCATGATGGAGTAGTTAAAGATACTAGAGACTTTATGGATTTAGATAATTATAAAAATTCTAGACATTTTATAGAAACTGTAACAGAACTAAGAAATTATGAACCAGGATATGATAACTTAGTTATATTTGCAGGTGCTTGCCAATCTCATTATGAAGCAATACTAGATGCAGGTGCTAATTTTGCCAGTTCTCCTAGTAGGGTGCTTATACATTGTTTGGACCCTGTATTTATATGTGAAAGAATAGCTTATACAAACATAGAAAAGGTTGTATCAATAAAAGAAGCTTTGCAAAATACTATTAGTGGAGCAAAAGGTGTTGGAGGACTTCAGACAAGAGGTAAGTATAGAGAAGGGTTCCCAAAATCTAAATATTCTTAAATAAAAATTACGAAGCAATATTTATTGCTTCGTAATTTTTATTATGGAAATAATATTGTCAATTTCCATTTATTCAAGGAAACTTGAATAAATATGAAAAATATAGGTAATAATAATTTAGAAGAAGATATTGAATATTAAACAATGTAAACCTTTAAAAATATTTATAAATTAGCAAATATAAATGTTGACAAATTGTAAATTTAGATATAAAATTAAAAGTTTAGTTGACTTATTTTATATTTTAATATATAATATAATACGTGGAAAGAGGGTGTTTGTTGTGGAAAGAGGAAATGTATTGGCTGCTATAAGGAGAGATATAGAAAGCCATGTAGGAGAAACTGTAACTCTTAAAGCAAATGGGGGAAGAAGAAAGACCCTTGTGAACAAGGGAACCATAGAAAAAACATACCCCAGCATATTTGTCATAAGATTAAATAATGACACCCAAAGGACAGTGACATATAGTTATTCAGATGTATTAACAAAAACAGTTCAATTAGTTTATGCATAATAAAAAGCAGTACTTATAGTACTGCTATTTCACTTTTTATATAGATTTTAATACATACAAAAAGAAAGATGGTAAAAAAGCCATCTTTCAACTATGGTATAAAAGGGTATTGAGAATTTATGAGAGGTTATATGGTCAACAACCAGTTTTAATAATACGACAAAATAAGATATATGTCAACAATATTTGTGACAGTTCTACCCCTTATTATAATGCTATTTAAATAATATGAAATATTATGTTTTGAAAATTTTAAATATTTATATCTTTATAAGGTATAAATATTTAAAGTTTAATCATATTTCCCTATTTTTAGTTATATAAATAAATAGTAGGTTTATATAGGAGGGAAAAGAAGCATGGGTATAGAGCTTATTAGAGAGAATATAGAATGTGAACAATTATTGGGACAAAATTCAATGGATACAGTTGTCAAGGCTGAATATGTAATACCAGATACTCACCCGGATATAGCGAAGATATTGTGTGTGGATGCTAGACCTTTTATAATCAGCAAAGAAACCATGAAGGACAAAGTATATCTAGAAGGGCAAGTAGAATATAATGTAATTTATTTAGCAAAAGAAGAAGAAAAAATGGGTGTCAATAGCATTACCTATATTGGAAAATTCTCAAATTATATTGAAATGCCCGGAACAGAACATAAAATGAATTGCCAATGTGAATGCTATGTTGAACATATGGATAGCAACATAATACATGAAAGAAAAATAGGACTAGAAGGAGTAATAAAATTAAGGGCGGATGTATATAAAAATTATAACTTTGATATTGTAAAAGATATAGAAGATAATTTTGATGCTCAGATGCTTAAAAATCCAATGGAAATAGATAAAATTGTTGGAAATGTAGAATCTGATATGACGGCAAAATGTAATATTAAAATTCCAGCTAGCAAGCCTGAAATAGGAAACATACTCAAATGTGATGTAAAGGTACGTAAGAGAGATGCAAGGGTATTGGAAAATAGAGTATCTATTGAAGCATCAGTATTGATTACTATACTATATAGGGGAAAGGATACAAGAGATATTGTATCAATCGTAGAGGAAGTGCCTATTTCTAAGGATATAGAATTTGAAGGAATCAATTCACTAATGGAAAATTATACTGAATTTAAAGTGGATTCAATGCAAATGAATATTAAAGAAGATGATTTAGGTGAAAATAGAGAAGTAGAAGTTGAATCGGTAATTAAAACTGATACAAAGATAATGCATAAAGAAGAAATGGATATGATAGAAGATGTGTATTCTCCTTCTGTATTTATGAATATTAAGAAGAATAATTACAATCTAAATGCAATACATGGTCAAACCTCAACGGAGTCTATAGTTAAAGGTGATATTGAGGTAGAAGGACCTAAACCTATAGAAGTAGTTATGTGTTCAGGAAGAGTTTGCATTACAGATAAGAGAATAGTAGAAGATAAAGTTATAGTAGAAGGAGTATTAAATTCAGATATTTTGTATAAAACAAAGGATGAAGATAATTATATTTGTAGTGTATCAGAAGAAATACCTTTTTCGTGTCCGGTAGATGTTCCAGGATGCAAAATAAACATGAACAGTATTGCCAAAGCATTTTTAGAAAATATTGAGTGTGATATTGAAGCTGGTAATATAGTTATAAAAGCATTGGTAAAAATTTATGTTAAAGTAGACTATGTTATGCCTAAGGAATTCTTAGTTGAAATATCTCAGGTAGAAGGAAAACTTCCAGAGAAGAAGGCTAGTGTCACTATATATATAGTTCAGCCTGGAGATACTTTATGGAAGATAGCAAAAAAATACTCTACTACAGTAGAGGATTTAGTAAAGATAAATGATATTGAAAATATGGATTATATAAAACCAGGTCAAAAGCTAATAATACCTGGAAGGGCTTCGTTATAATTGATTTAAAGTCTGTAGTTTTATTCTACAGGCTTTTTTTATTTATAAATATATTAAAAAAGTATGTATTGAAGAGAATACACTTCATTCTTTCATATGTTTGATATTAAAGTGTATATTACTCGTGGAATTGGAAAAAATATAGAATACTTATGACAAAGGGGTGCGTTTTGTTGGAAGACAAGTTAAATGGAAATTTAATAATAATAGGCGGTGCAGAAGATAAAAATGGAGATAAAAGTATATTAAAGGAAGTTTGTAGTAAGATTGATAAGGATAAAGAAGAACTAGTAATAGCCACAGTAGCATCTGGTGACCCTGAAGAAAAGGGATCGCAGTATCATAAAATTTTTGGTGATTTAGGTGTGAAGAATATCTCTATACTCAATGTAAGAGAAAGGAAGGATGCTTTTGATGTTAATAATATAGAACTAATTAATAAAGCTTCTATAGTATTTTTTACAGGAGGAGATCAGCTAAGAATAACTAGTTTATTAGGAGGTACCGACCTTTATAAGATAATGATGGATAGGTATAATGCTGGATGTATATTTGTGGGTACTTCTGCAGGGGCATCTGTTATGAGCGATACTATGATTGTTTCTGGTCCTAATGATGAATCCCCTAGAAAATGTACCTTAAAGATGGCTCCAGGTTTAGGGCTTATTAAAGATGTTATAATAGATCAACATTTTGCACAGAGAGGTAGAATAGGTAGACTATTGGTAGGTATTGCAGAAAATCCTCAGAGTATTGGTATAGGTATAGATGAAGATACTGCAATTATTGTAAATAGAGAAGCTGAATTTAAAGTGATAGGTTCTGGAGCGGTATATCTTATTGATGGAAGAGATATCACTTATACAAATGTTTCTGAGCAGAATCAAGAAGAACTATTATCTATATTCAATATAAAAATGCATGTTTTAAAAAAGGACGATAAATTTGATTTAAACAGGAGGATACCTTAAAAAATGAAAATTTTAAATCATAAGTATTATAGTGGGAGAAATATATACTGCCATAGACCGTGTATAAAAATGGAGATAGACTTAGAAGGCTTTAAGGATGTACCTAGTAAAGATATTAATGGATTTAATGAAAAATTAGTTCAAATATTACCCATACTAAAGGAACATAGATGTGGAATTGATGAGGAAATGGGATTTGTCAAAAGATTATATGAGGGAACTTATCTTTCTCATATATGTGAACATATATGCATTGGTATACAAAATATGTTAGGGCTAGAGGGTGCTTATGGTAAAGCTAGGCAAATAGAAGGAGATATATATTTTATAATTTATGAATGTGAATATGAAAAAACGGGAATTGAAATAGGAAAAACTGCTGTAATGATAATAAACTCTCTAATAAGTAGTAAAGAAACTAATATAGAGGAAGCCATATATAAACTTAGAGAAATATTAAAATTTGAGCAATTAGGTCCCAGCACTGCAGCTATTATAAGGGAAGCGAAAAGTAGAAGAATTCCATATATAAGAATTGGAGAGGGAAGTATCTTTCAATTAGGATATGGAAGTACTTCTAGAATGGTAGAAGCTACTGTAAGTGAGAAAACTAGTGGATTGGCTATAGACATAGCCTGCGATAAGCTGCTAACAAAGGAAGTATTATATAATCAATGTTTGCCTGTAACTGAAGGTTCACAGGTTATAAATCCTGTTCAGATGTTAGTGGATGCAGAAGTGATTGGATATCCAGTGGTATTAAAGCCTAGATTTGGGAATCAGGGCAAAGGGGTATTCGTTAATTTGAAAAATGAAAAAGAACTTATGCAGGCATATAATATCATATCAAAGGATTACAAAGATATAATTATAGAAAAACATGTAGTTGGAGAAGATTTTAGGGTTTGTGTTGTAGATTATGAAGTGGTAGCAGTTTCAAAAAGAGTTCCACCCTACATTATAGGAGATGGAGTTACAACTATTGTAGAATTAATACACAAATTGAATGAAGACAGTAGAAGAGGAGATGGCCATGAAAAACCTCTTACAAGAATTAAGTTAAATGAAGAATTAATCAATTATATTTGGAAAAATTCATATTCATTAAATTCTATTCCTAAAAAGGGAGAAAAAGTGACTTTAAGGGAGAATGCAAATCTCTCCACTGGAGGAGCTTCTGTAGATTGTACTGATATTATATGTGAAGAAAACATTGAAATATGTAAAAGAGTTGCAAGAACAGTAGGATTGGATATATGTGGAATAGACATTTGCTGTACAGATATATCAAAACCAATAGATGGCGCTATTATAGAGGTCAATGCGGCACCTGGTATAAGGATGCACGAACATCCTTGTGATGGGAAAAGTAGAAATGTTGGAGGAGCTATAGTAGATATGTTATTTAAAGAAATACCAAAGCAGATTCCTGTCATATCTGTAACAGGAACTAATGGTAAAACTACAACTGCTCGATTAATATCTTATGTTTTATCTTTAGCAGGCCATAAAACCGGTTTAACTACTACTGGAGGTATATACATAAACAATCAATGTATAGATAGAGGAGACACAACGGGCTATGATAGCGCTATGACTGTATTAACTAATAATGAAGTAGAAGTGGCGGTTTTAGAAACAGCGAGAGGTGGAATTATACGAAAGGGTCTTGCTTATGATTTGGCAGATGTAGGCATAATAACTAATATAACTTCCGATCATTTAGGCATTGATAACATAGAAACCATAGAAGAATTAGCCTTCGTAAAATCTTTGGTAGTTGAGGCTGTAAAAGATGATGGATATGCAATACTTAATGCAGATGATCATGCAAGCATTGCATTGTTAAATAGGATAAAAAGCAATATAATCCTATTTTCAAAGGATAAAAATAATCTTATTTTGGTAGATCATATGAAAAATGGTGGCTGGGGAATATATGTATCAAATGATTTTATTTATGTAGAAAAGGATAAAAACATATTTCCAATAATAAAAGTTAAGGATATAAAGATTACTTTAGAGGGAAAACTTGAATATAATGTAGAAAACGCCATGGCAGCATGTGCTGCATTGGTTAGTTTAGGAGTAGATTATTCAGTTATAAGAAAGGGTCTGCAAAGTTTTTATCTTGATGAAATACATAACCCTGGAAGGTTTAATTTATATAAATTTAACGATAGCACAGTTGTTTTAGACTATGCTCATAATATTAAAGGATATAAAGCTGTAATAGATGGAATAAAAAAGCTAGATTATAAAAAATTAATAGGTATAATTGGGGTACCTGGAGATAGAAAAGATGAAGATATAATTAGATTGGGAGAAATTGCAGGGGAAAATTTTCAATATATATATATAAAAGAGGATAACGACAAAAGATGTAGAAAAGAAGGGGAAGTAGCATCACTATTGAAAAAAGGGGTGCTAAAAAGTGGGTTTGATGAGAAAAATATAAAGATAATTCTAGAAGAAAAACAAGCTTTAAAAAAGGCAATGGAAGAGTGTAAAAAAGGAGATTTAATTATAATATTCTTTGAAAACTATGAACCTTTACTTGAAATTGTTAAGAAAGAAATAAAGCGATCTAATAATAATTCTGATGAAGCATTAGCATAAGTATTTATTATTTATATTAAAAGCTATACAATTATATGTATAGCTTTTATATATTAGGAGGTTTATTATGAAGCGTAAAGCATATGCTAAGGTGAACTTGTCCCTAGATGTGTTAGGGAGAAAGGAAAATGGATATCATTTATTAAGTATGATAATGCAGTGCATAGATTTATATGACACTATAGAAATCAAAGAAATTAATAATGGAATAAAGGTTAATTGTAATAAAATTAATATACCAACTGATAAAAGAAATTTAGCATATAGGGCTGCTGATATGTTTATAGAAAAATATAAAATAAATAAAGGAGTAGAAATTTATATAGAAAAAAATATACCTACAGAAGCAGGTTTAGGGGGAGGAAGTAGCAATGCAGCTATAGTATTAAAGATGATGAGAGATATGTTTAAGCCCCAAATAAATGATGAGGAACTGGCCATGCTAGGTGAAAAATTAGGAGCGGATGTGCCATTCTTTATCTATGGTGGAACAGCCCTTTGTGAAGGTATAGGCGAAATAATAACACCATTAGAGAAGTTTAAAAACCATATTCTACTTTTAGTTAAACCAAATTTTGGGGTTTCAACAAAGGATGTTTATGAGGAAATTGATAAAATTACAATAAATGATCATCCTAATATGAATAGAATTCTAAATTATATAAACGAAAATAATTTAGAAGATTTATCTAAGAACATGATAAATGTTTTAGAATTAGTTACTTTAGATAAGTATCCAGAATTATTAGAAATAAAAAGAGATATGAAAAACTTAGGTAGTATAGGTACATTAATGAGTGGAAGTGGTTCAACTATATTCGGTTTCTTTGAAAACTACCAATTTGCTGAAAGATGCTACAACTTTATGAAAGATAAATATGATGAGGTTTTTCTCAGCAAAACAATATAAGTTTAATTTATAGTAAAAAATATAATTAAAAAGGGAAAAGGCTATCTCAAAATGATTTATAAAATTATTTTGAGATAGCCCTTTTTATATTTTATAAAAGTTTTATAACAAGAGTAGGAGTTGTTTATATTTAACTCTAATGAATAATTAATGGCTATATGTGAAAAATAATTAAGAATTATAAAGTGAATTAGAGGGATGAAGGTTATGGATATAATAAAACTATTTGATAAATATTTACTTATTTTAGTAACTATTCAAGCTTTTGTAGCTGTTTTTATAGATAGTACCAAATTTAAAAGAGCTAATATGCTTAAAGCCTCTAAACAAATAAAAATAATAGGAATAATTATATTTTCTATAACACTAGTGCTGTATATTATATCTGAATTTTATTATTGAAGTTGTCAAAATGAGGGGTGAGCAATATGAAAGAGGTAATAAAGGATAATATATCCAAGAATTTAGACGAAAACATACAATATCTAAAAGAGTTGTTAAAAGGAAATTCGGATATTGTATTTAGAGAATTTTATATAAATGACACAAAAGCACTACTCATGTACATAGATGGAATGGGAGATAAAGTGCTTTTGAATAATTTTGTTTTAGAAACTTTAATGTTTAACTGGAAAGAGCTAGAGATTGAAGAGATAAAAGACAAAATATTGACTGTTACGGATTTAAAGGAATTAGAAAAATTAAGTGAAGGTGTAAATGGCGTATTATCTGGGGACACAATGCTGTTGATTCATGGAATGAAAACCTGCTATGTAATTGCTTCGCGATTTTGGCCAACAAGGGGAGTAACTGAGCCTTCGCGTGAAACTGTAATAAGAGGAGGTAGGGACGGGTTTACTGAGACGATAAGGTTTAACACAGCCTTAGTAAGGAGAAGAATAAGAGATACAAGATTAAAGGTAGTACCTAAAACCTTAGGAACAAGGTCTAAAAGTGATGTAGCGATAATGTATATAGAAGACATAGCTGAAAACCATATAGTTAAAGATGTATTAGATAGAATGGAAAAAATTGATATTGATGCTGTATTAGATAGTGGATATGTGGAACAATTAATTGAAGATAATAAATGGTCCATATTTCCTCAAACCCAAAATACTGAAAGGCCAGATGTGGTAGCGGCGGCATTGTATGAAGGGAGAGTGGCTATATTAGTTGATAACTCTCCCTTTGCTATAGTAGTACCAGCAACACTGCCAAATTTATTTCAAAGCCCTGATGATTATTATCAAAGATGGGTGTATGGTACTGTATTGAGGTTTATAAGATTTTTATCCTTAATTATATCGATTATATTACCTGGTATGTATGTAGCTACGACTTCCTTTCATCCTTCAATAATACCAACACAATTAGCATTTTTTGTGGCAGCTTCTAGGGAAGGGGTTCCATTCCCTGCATTTATGGAAGCTATAATTATGGAGGTGAGTTTAGCTCTGCTTACGGAAGCAGTTATTAGGTTGCCTAAAGCGATTGGGGCCACAATAGGTATAGTAGGGGGGTTAATTATAGGTCAGGCAGCAGTTAGCGCAGGTATAGTTAGCCCGATAATGATCATAATTGTATCCCTTACTACCATTACAAGCTTTACAACTCCAAGCTATGAAATTACATCTGCTTTTAGGATAATAAGATTTTTATTAATAATAAGCGCATCGATTATGGGGTTATATGGAGTTGTAATATGTTTATTGATGGTATTGACACATCTTATTAGACTAAAAAGTTTTGGAGTTCCTTATTTATCACCTTTTGTCAATATAAATAAAAAAGATTTCAAAGATATGATAATAAGATTTCCACTAAGATTCATTAAAGAAAGACCTGAATATATGGGCACAAAAGATAAAATTAGACAGAAATGAAATAATATTGGAGGTGATGAATGTGAAGGATAAGAATTTTATATCCAATTACGGTTTGTTTTCCACTTTAGTTGTAACCATTGTGGGGGTTAATGTATTCTCCTACCCTAGTGAACTGGCTAATGTTTTGGGTGTAGAAGGCTGGATAGCTATAGTTATAAGTGGAATTATTGCAATTTTATTTGCTTATATGATAAATAGAATTGCTAAGAATAATAACTATAAGCATATTTATGAGATATTTATAAATAGTTTTGGGCAAATATTTGGGAGAGTAGTAGCGTTATTTACTATTTTTTACTCAATTTACTTTGTATCTATAGGATTAAGGGTTTTTACTGAAGAAATAAAGATGTATTTATTAGAAAAAACTCCGACGGAGGTTCTATTTTTAATAACAATATTAGCGGGAAATTATATTATAAGAGGAGAAATAGATAATTTAATTAAATTTAATGAAATAAGTTTTTGGATCATGTTTATATCTGTGGCATTAATATTTATACCTTCTGCCAGGCAGGGTGATTTTACAAACTTACTGCCTATTTTTAATGAGCCTATTTCTAATTATTTAAGAGGTGTTACTACAGGGGTAAACAGATACGCTGGATTTGGAGTATTGCTTTTAGCCATTCCTTTTGTAAAAAGAAAAGAGGATGTTCTAAAAGTAACTATAAAAGGAGTAATTTTTGTTACTATATTTTATATAATAATTTTTGTTTTAGCTATAGGTTTTTTTGGAAAGGAGCAAACGGGACTATTGTTATGGCCCACTATAACCATGGTGAAATCTGTTGATATACCTGGTTATCTTGTTGAAAGGTTGGAAGGGATAATGATGAGTATTTGGATATTATTCTATTTTACGACTTTTGCAAATCATTACTATTTTTCTTCAGATATATTAAGGAAAGTTATGAATTTTAGAGATATAAAATTATCTTCTACTATATTGGTTCCTTTTATATATTTGATTGCTTTATATCCCCAAAATATTGCTGAGGTACATATGCTTTCTAGAACCTATACTCCAATATTTTTTACAGTAGTTTTAATTATAGCAATAATTGCATTATTTATATCTTCTGTGAAGGGAGGTAAGAAGCCTGATGCAGTATCGGGTGAATAATATGAAAATAAAAAAAATAATTTCCTTATTGATAATAACGTTCTTATTAGTAGGTTGTTGGGATAAAGTGGAAATAGATAGAAGAACTTTTATAACTACTATAGGAATAGATGCCGGAGAAGAAATAAATAAGCAAGTAGATTTAAAAAAATTAAAACCTGATGAACCGTTTAGTGATAATGATACAAAAATATTAAATATTATTTATGCCTTCCCTGATATAAGTCAATTAGGACCTGAAAAAGGAGGAGTAGCAGAAGAAAAACATATCAGTGTGAACGCTTATTCCATGGAAGATGGCTTTATTAAAGCCATTTCTAAAAGTAGTAGGTATATAAGTTTTGCCCACTCTAAGCTTGTCTTATTTGGAGAGAATTTTTTTGCTTACCCTGAAGTTGTAAAAGAAGTATTAGATTATTTGCAAAGAGAACCGAATATAAATAGAGATATGTTAGTTATTATGACTGAAGGTAAAGTAGAAAACTATATAACTAAAAAGGGTTTGATGGAAAAAAATATTGAAGCATATCTATATGGGCTTATTGAAAACAGCGATAGAAATAATAATATAATTCCAGTAGATTTAAATGAATTTTTACGAAATTTATCAGAGAGCAGCAATGCGATATTACCTTATTTAACTATAGAAAAAGAAACCAATGAAGTACAATTAACAGGTGCTTGCATTGTAAAAGATTATGAACTTAAGGGTAAATTATCATCAGCGGAAACTGCTAATGTTAAAATGTTAAGAGGAAAATTAAAGGGAGGAAAGAAGGTAATATATAAAGAGGGTCACCCTATAGACTTTTCCATAAGTGGCATGGAAAGAAAGATAAGATTAAAGAATGATGAAGAAAAATTAAACTTTTATATTGACATAGATTTAGAGGGAGAAATAAAAGGATATTATTTAGAAAATGTATTATTTGGAAATAACGATCCACGACAAATAGAAGAATATTTCGATAAAACTATAAAAGAAGAAATGGAATCTACAATTAAAATGATTCAGGAAAAGTATAGTGTTGATGTATTTGGTTTAAATGATTATATTAAAAAATATCACCCAAAAGTTTGGAAAAGGGTAAAAGATAATTGGGAAGAGGAGTTTAAAAACTCATCTATAACAGTAAATGTAAATACACATATAAGAAGAATGGGAGTTACAAAATAAAATTATAAAACATGTATAACATTATAATATATGGTAATAATAGGTAATAAGTTAATGGATGTTAGGGGGATATTTATGAAAAAACTGGTTGCTATTATTACTATATTTTTTTTAGGCTTTAGTGCATATAATATGCCTAATTTGTGGACAAGAACTGATGATGATATTTATAGTAAAGTTATAAGATTTCATGTAATAGCTAATAGTGATTTACCAGAAGACCAAAATTTAAAGCTGAAAGTAAGAGATGAGGTTCTAGATTACATTTATCCTAAATTAAAGGAAAGTAAAGATATAAATCAATCAAGAGAGATATTGAAAGATAATAGTGAAAATGTAAAAAAAATATCTCAAAAAGTTGTATATGATAATGGTTATAAATATGATGTTGATGTGAAATTATTGGTAGATAATTTTCCTATAAAAAGCTATGGAAATATTACTTTACCACAGGGTGAATATGAAGCATATAAAATAATAATAGGAGAGGGAAAAGGGCAAAATTGGTGGTGTGTTATGTTTCCGCCATTGTGTTTTGTAGATATTACAAAAGGTGAAGTGGACGTTGAAGAGACGGATGAAAT
Source organism: Clostridium mobile (assembly GCF_018918285.1). GTDB lineage: Bacteria > Bacillota > Clostridia > Clostridiales > Clostridiaceae > Clostridium_AW > Clostridium_AW mobile. The sequence continues at coordinate 504,426 of NZ_JAHLQF010000004.1, read as the reverse complement.
TATGAAAGAAATATTAGGTGAAAGCGGAACAAATAAAATTGAATTAAAGTTTAAGGGATTAGAAATTATTAAAAAAATTATGAAATAATGTAATAAGCCACTCTTAAGTAAAGAGTGGCTTATTACATTATGGATAATTCCTCGGTTTCATTTTTTTTAATGAGTGTTTTTAAAAGTAAAGAAAGGCCTTTGCCAGCTTTGGGTTTAGAGAAGTTTTTAATATTTTCTTTCATCTGCTTAAGTCTATTTTCCTGACGCATTAAGCCTTCGATAATATAAGCTACATTGTCTTCTCTTAAATACACAGCTAAGTTATTCTTTAATAAAAATTCAGCATTTTTTTCTTCTTGACCAGGAATAGGAGAAAATAATGCCATAGGCAAATTACATATTAAAGCTTCAGTTATTGTGAGACCTCCAGGTTTGGTTAACAATAAATCTGATGCTTGCATGTATTTGTTAACTTTATCTGTAAATCCTATTATATGAGTTTTTTTATTTCCTATTATAGTATTATTGTATTTCATCAGATCATTATAAAGTTTTTTATTATTGCCTGTTATTACTATTATTTGAAGATGTTCATCAACTTGAAGAATGTCTTCAAATACTTCTTCTATTTTACCAAGACCTAGACTACCTCCCATAATTAGCAAAGTTTTTACATTTGGGGATAGGCCTATTTCTCTTAAGGTTTCTTTTTTATCATATTTTACAAGAAATTCAGGATTAACTGGTATGCCTAAATCATAGATTATATCCTTTGGAATACCTTTTGATGAAATTTCATCTATCATATCAGAATTAGAGACAATATATGCATCTATACAAGGATGTATCCAAAAACTATGGGGTGCATAGTCTGTGAGTATAGAAACAATAGGAACCTCCGTTTTATGCTTAACTTTTAATATTGATAGCATCTCTGTTGGGAAAGGATGAGTGGCTATCATAATATCAGGATCAAAATCATTAATCAATGGCATGAGCTTAAAAGTCATTATCTCATTAAACTTTGCACTAATTAAAGCTAGACCGTAGTCTGACTCAGTGTAATCATATAATTTTCCGAAAATAGAAGGACTTATTTTTAATGATTTTAAATAACTTCCTATTACTACTTTGTCAATTATAGGATTAATATATCTTAATGTATCTATTATTATCACTTCTGAATCAGGATTGTTAAGTTCAATATGTTTTTTTACTGCTTCTGCAGCTCTAGCATGACCTGCGCCAGCAGATACTGAAAAAATTATAGCTTTCATAGAGTATTGTTTCCCCCTTCATAAAATAAAATTATTTATATCTATTAGGAAAACTCATTTATAAATATTTTACACTATTTTTCTTAATAATATAAGTTGAATAAGCTTAAGAATTCATTAAATATTATTCCCATATTATTATTTTTAATCATAAGATTAAAATAATTTATGAATAAATAGTTAAAATATAACAGATAATAAATAGAGAAAAATATTGGAGGGATTGCTATGAAGATGAGCAAAAAAAGAATTATATATACTCTTGCAGTTACATTGATAGTAGTATTTTCATCAACCTTTGCTATCCTTATGACATTAGAAAGAACGGATTATAGAAATTACTTACAGGCAGAGTATAGTAAAAATATGCATGAATTAATTAGTTCGGTTCAAAATATAAGGGTAAATTTAAGCAAAGCGCCTATAGTTGGTTCAAGGGAACAGAGTATAGTAGTTTTTGAAGAGATATTTAGGCATTCAGCTATGGCTAACGATAAACTTAATTCTCTTCCTATATCACAAGACACAGTAGAAAATACTAATAAGTTTTTATCTCAAGTGGGAGACTTTTGTTATAGCCTAGGTAGAGCTGCATCGGAAGGGAAGTCTTTAGATGAAAAAGATTATAAAAATATTGAGGATTTGAAGAATAGATCTTTCGAATTAGAGGCAAGATTAAGTGCAGTATCAGACGAAATAAATCAAGGAAAAGTTAAGTGGGGAGAAATAAGAAAAAAAGCAAGCGGTGTATTAGCTAGAGAACGACCAGAAGTGCTGGCAGAAAAATTTAAAGGCATTCAAAAGCAGGTTGCTCAATATCCTGCATTGATATATGATGGACCTTTCTCGGATAACTTAGTAGAAATAACGCCAAGAATTAATAAAGAAAAAGAAATATCAGTAGAACAAGGTAAAGAAGCAGTAAAAAAGGTTATGGGAGAGAATAGAGTAGAATCAATAACACTTAGTGGTAGAGAAAGCAATACAAGAATTCCATCATATTCTTATGAGGTAGTATTAAAAGGAAGAGGAGATAAGAGTAAAGCTATTTGTGAGATAAGTAAGCATGGTGGAAAGGTTGTCTATCTCTTAGATAATAAGAGTGTTGCGGAGGCGAAAATATCCAGAGATAAGGCTATTCAATTAGGGGCAAATTACTTAGAAAACATTGGATATAAAGATATGATACCTATGTATTCGTTAAACTATGGAAATTCAGCTGTAATTAGTTATGTATACAAAGAAGATGATGTGATAATTTATCCTGATCAAATAAAATTAAAGATAGCTTTAGATGATGGTAGTGTAATAGGAATTGAATCAGAAAAATATTTAATTTCTCACATAGAAAATAGAGATATACCGAAGCCAAAAATAAGTGCAGAAGAGGCTAGAAAAAGAGTCGGTAAAAAACTTAATGTTACTTCTACAAGATTGGCTATAGTGCCTACTGAAACAAATAAAGAAGTATTATGCTATGAATTTGCAGGAAATTATAATAACGAGGACTTTATAGTTTACATAAATGCTGATACTGGATTTGAGCAGAGAATTATACAGATAATAAATACTCCTAATGGACAATTAACTATGTAATAAATTAATTTATTAATTCTGTTTTTATGATAAAATAGTATAGTGACTGTTTAATTGTTGTGTTAATTTATATTAACACAACAATTAAATCTATTATTAGGATGAGGAGCGGTTAGAATGAAGAAAAAAATAGCTATTCTTTTTGGTGGACAATCTACTGAACATGAAGTATCAATAGTATCAGCAACTTCGGTATTAAATAATATTGATAAAAATAAATATGATATTTATCCTATAGGAATAACAAGAGATGGACAGTGGTTTTGTTATAAAGGCGATATTAATAATATAAAAACAGGAGATTGGGAAAAGGACGAAAAAAATAAATTAGCTAATGGACAAAATATATTATTTAATAGAGAAGTAGACGTTGTTTTTCCGGTATTACACGGGATGTATGGTGAAGACGGAACAGTGCAGGGATTGTGTAAACTATTAAAACTGCCTTTTGTTGGACCGGGAGTTTTATCATCTGCTTTATGCATGGATAAAATATATACTAAATATGTTTTAGAAAAATTTAAAATAAAACAAGCTAGATATGTGGTTGTAAATAAGAACAGTTATTATGATAATAAAGAAGCTATAATTGAGGAAATAGAAGAAAGTTTAGGATATGATGTTTTTGTAAAGCCAGCAAACAGTGGTTCTTCAGTGGGAATAACTAAAGCTCACTATAGAGAAGAGTTAGAGAATGGTTTGGAAGAAGCTTTTAAATATGATAAGAGAATTTTAGTAGAAGAAGCAATTAATGCAAGAGAAGTAGAAGTAGCTGTACTTGGCAATGAAGATGCAAAAGCTGCAGTTCCGGGAGAGATTATACCTGCAAAAGAATTCTATGACTATGAGGCTAAATATAATAATGAAAACTCTAAGTTGCTAATACCTGCAAATTTAAATAAAAAAGAAGAGGAAGAAATTAAGGATTTAGCAATAAAAATTTATAAACTTCTAGATTGTGAAGGATTATCTAGAGTGGATTTCTTAATGGATAAAGAAACGGGAGAGTTTTATTTTAATGAAGTAAATACTATACCTGGATTTACTCAAATAAGTATGTATCCAAAATTATGGGATGCATCAGGTAAAAGCTATTCAGAGCTTATAGATGAATTAATATCTTTAGCAATAATCAAAGATGTATAATAAAACTAGAAAGGTGATTATATATGACAAGAGCTTTAGCTATGATATCAGGAGGGCTAGATAGTATTCTAGCAGCCAGACTAATAAAAGAACAGGGTATAGAGGTAATTGGAATATGCTTTAAATCTCATTTTTTTAATGAAGATAGTGCTTTAAAAATGACTAATCAGATAGGTATTCAATTGAAAGTTGTAGACTTTGCTAAAGAGCACTTTAAAATTGTAAAGGACCCTAAGTTTGGTTATGGGAAAAATATGAATCCTTGTATTGATTGTCATAGCTTGATGATGAATTATACAGGTAAGTTACTAGATGAATTAGATGCTGATTTCATAATAACTGGAGAAGTACTGAATCAAAGACCTATGTCTCAAAATAGATCTGCATTAGATATAGTAAAGAAGCATTCTGGATTTAGTGATAAAATATTAAGGCCCCTTTGTGCTAAAAATTTGCCACCTACTGAAATGGAATTGAATGGGTTGGTAGATAGAGAAAGGTTGCTTGATATATCTGGAAGAGGAAGAAAAGTTCAAATGGAATTAGCAGAGAAATGGGGAATTAAGGAGTATCCTTCTCCAGCAGGTGGATGCAAATTGACTGAACCGAATTATTCTAGAAGGCTTAAAGAATTATTAGAACATATTAAAGAACCTAAAGATAAAGATTTAGAGCTTTTAAGATATGGAAGGCATTTTAGAATATCTTCTAGTGCAAAGATTATTTCTACTAGAACAAAAGTAGAAGGAGATGAAATAAAAAAATATCTAGGAGAAGAGGATTGGGTATTTTTTGCTGCAGATTATAATGGATCTATGGTTTTGATTATTGGAGAGCCTAGTGAAGAAGATATTGAACTTGCGGCAAAGATTACTGGCAGATATTCTAAAGGTAAAGATGAAGATAGTATAAAAGTTAAATATGGAAAGTTTAAAAGTCTACTAAATAATAATTATATATGGATAGAGCCTGCAACGGAAGAAGAGATAAATAAATATATTATACAGTAAAGTTTAAGTTAGGAGGTGATGTCTTTCTATGAAAAAAAATGCCCTTGTTTCTGTATCAAGTATACAGTCAAAAAAGAAGGAAGATATTATTGAAGTAGTTACTCCGGGCAATTTTTACAAAAAGGAAAATTGTTACTATGTAGTTTATGATGAAACAGAACTGGCAGGCATGGAAGGAACTACAACAACTTTTAAGATTAATTGTAATGACAATAAATTTTCTCTAATAAGGATGGGAACAACAAGTACAAGAATGGATTTCGAAAATAATAAAGACGCTATAGTACTTTATAATACTCCTTATGGACCTTTAGAATTAAAAATTGATACTAAAAAGTTGAATATCGATGTAGATGACAATGGAGGAGATATACTTATTGATTACAATTTAAGTATTTCGGGTGAAAAGCCTCAAAATACATTATTAAAGATAAACATAAAAGCACAATAGTTTAAAGCTATTGTGCTTTTATGTTTAAAATTAGATATATTGGATATTATTTCTAATAAAGAGGTGGAGATGATATCATGAAATATTTTAATAGTGAAATTCATTATGATAAGATTATTGAACTATTATGTGGATATAAAGGCGTAAAAAAAGAGGAATTGATTAAAATATTGATGGATGAAGAATGCAAATACTTATTATTTCTATTATTAAAAAAATATAATTGCGTAGATATAGAAAGACTAAAAAAAGATTTTCAAATTAAAAATGGAAATAAAGTAAAAAATGATTTGGAAAAAGCTGAAGAAAAATTAATGTTTAATAAAAGAATAAGGGATATGTATTTTGAGGCGGAAAACATACTAGAAAAATAAGATAAGAACAAAAAATAGTAGAAAAAAGTCTACATGTATGTTATTATAATCTGTATGTGATTATAAATATAATATCCCCATTATAATGATAGGGTAATTTTTATTATAATATGGTTATTATTATTTGTCAACATAAATTTTAAAGTTGGGGGTGAAGTTTGCTCTATTAATTTTATAGGGCATAATTTTATGAGTAATTCTAAATATATATTTGTTACTGGTGGAGTAGTATCCTCATTAGGAAAGGGAATAACGGCAGCTTCTTTGGGAAGGTTATTAAAAAATAGAGGATTAAAAGTTTCTATTCAAAAATTTGACCCATATATAAACATAGACCCAGGAACAATGAGTCCATATCAGCATGGAGAGGTATTTGTTACTGATGATGGAGCGGAAACAGATTTAGATTTAGGTCACTATGAAAGATTTATTGATGAAAACTTAAGTAAAAATAGCAATATAACTGCGGGTAAAATATATTGGTCAGTTATAAACAAGGAAAGAAAAGGGGAATATTTAGGGGGAACAGTACAAGTAATCCCTCATATAACTAATGAAATAAAAGAAAGAGTATACAGAGTAGGCAAAGAAAGAGATGTTGATGTAGTTATAACAGAAATCGGCGGCACTGTTGGAGATATAGAATCTTTACCTTTTTTGGAGGCAATAAGGCAAATAAAATATGATGTTGGAAGAGAAAATGTTTGTTTTATTCATGTTACTCTAATTCCTTACTTAGGTAAATCTGGTGAATTAAAAACTAAACCAACACAACATTCAGTAAAGGAATTAAGAGGAATAGGTATTCAGCCTGACATTATAGTTTGCCGTTCGGAAAAATTTATATCTGAGGATTTAAAAAGTAAAATTGCGTTATTTTGTAATGTGGATCAAGGATCAGTAATACAAAATCTAGATGCGGAAAATTTATATGAAGTTCCATTAATGCTTCACGACGAAGGATTAGATAGATTGGTTTGTGAAAAGTTAAACTTAAATTGTAGGCAAGAAATAGATAATTCGCACTGGGCAGATATGGTAAGTAAGATAAGGTCTTTGTCAAAGAAAGTTACCATAGGTTTAGTTGGCAAATATGTTGAATTACATGATGCATATATTTCAGTGGCAGAAGCATTAAGCCATGGTGGTTATGCAAATGATGCAAATGTGGAAATAAAATGGATAGATTCTTCCGAGGTCACTAAAGAAAATGTAGGAGAAATTCTTAAAGGTGTAGATGGTGTATTAATACCAGGAGGTTTTGGAGATAGAGGTGCAGAAGGGAAGATAGAAAGCATAAAATGGGCCAGGGAGAGTAGAACGCCTTTACTTGGAATATGTTTAGGTATGCAATGTACAGTAATTGAATTTGCAAGAAATATTCTAAGGCATAAAGATGCAAACAGTTCAGAAATTAATGTAAATACAGATTATCCAGTTATAGATTTAATGCCTGAGCAAAGAGATATTGATGAGAAGGGTGGAACAATGAGACTTGGATTATACCCTTGTAAATTAGCTAAGGAAAGCAAGGCATATGAAGCTTATGGAGAAGAAATCATATATGAAAGACATAGGCATAGATATGAATTTAATAATGAATATAGAAATGAGTTTATAGAAAAAGGATTAATTATATCGGGAACAAGTCCAGATGGAAGACTTGTAGAGATAGTGGAGGTTAAGGATCATCCTTGGTTAGTTGCAGTTCAGTTTCATCCAGAGCTAAAATCAAGACCTAATAGACCTCATCCTTTGTTTAGAGAATTTATAAAAGCCACCTTAAAATAAAATACATGCCCTTATGGGCGTGTATTTTATTTTGTAATAGTTAATTTTATATCTTGAAGGATTTTAATAATAAATATAGAAATTAATATATTAAAGAAAAACCTTTAAAGAGGTGATATTATGATATTGAAACCTAATGTAAGTATTGCGTTTAAAGGTAATAACGGCAAATATGTTATGTTAAATACTTCTTTGTTTCAGTTTAGTCAGTGTGTTTATGTGTTTGATGTTGTTAAAAAGGCAGAAATAGATGGTGGAGTTTTAGATATTAGTATAATTTGTCCAATTTGTGGAGATAATCATAAGTATAATTTTTCATATAGGAAATTAATTAATAAGGGGGTATCTATCGGGGGATGTGAGAAATTTGGTACGCCTGTATTATATATAGGAAATGAAAATAAAATACAAGATAAAATATCAAAATACAATAACTTTCATAGAGATATATACGGATTTTTATCAAGTGATTCCTAGCTATGGGATAAAATTTCTTTTCTAAATAAATGTAGATTAATATTGTAAAATAAGGTATAATATTAAAGCAGTATATCCTTTCCAACTTATCTCTTGATATTTTCCCAATGTGTTTATATATATTTTACAATTAAATATTGGAGGTGTAATTTTTTGTCAAACAACGATTTGGAAAACATGACATTAAATGAATTAAAAGATATAGCTAAAGAATTAGGTATAAAAAATTTATCAAAATATAAAAAAATAGAATTGATAGAAGAAATAAAGAAACTTTCGCCTATATACATAGAGAAGGACGGAGTAATACTAAGGGAAAAAATAACTCCTAAAACTAATAAAGTTATAGAAGTGAATGATAACATAGATGATAATAAAGACAAGAAATGTATAGAAAGTTCAAAGGAAGAAGTATTTTCAGAAGATTGCAAGAAGTCTGAGCCATTAGCAGATAATGATAAAGGTGAGGAAAAAAAAGAAAGGCTCATTGAAATGATTAATGAATCTGATACCGCTAAAGGGGTATTAGAAATAATTGAAACTAATAATTATGGATTTTTAAGAGGTAAGAATTATTTAACAGGACCTGATGATATATATGTATCTCCTTCTCAAATAAGAAGATTTAATTTAAAAACAGGAGATGAAGTAGAAGGTAAAGTTAGAACTCCTAAAGAAGGAGAAAAGTTTAAAGCTTTGCTTTATGTAGAAAAGGTTAATGGGGAAGAACCCGAGAGAGCGGTAAGAAGAAGACCATTTGAGACATTGATTCCTATATACCCAAATAAGAGAATAAAATTAGAAATGAATAGCTCTGATTTATCAACTAGATTAATGGATATAGTATGTCCTATAGGAAAAGGGCAAAGAGGGGTAATCGTTGCTCCGCCTAAAGCCGGAAAAACAACTCTACTTAAGAAGATAGCTCAAAGCATTTCCATAAACCATCCAGAAGCAAAATTGATAGTATTATTAATTGATGAAAGACCTGAAGAAGTCACCGACATGCAAAGATCAATAAAAGGAGAAGTTATATACTCCACTTTTGATGAAGAACCTGAACATCATACAAAGGTTGCTTATATGGTTCTTGAAAGAGCAAAGAGAATGGTTGAGCAAGGTCAGCACGTTGTAATATTGCTTGATAGTATTACAAGGCTTTCAAGAGCGTATAATTTAACTATAACTCCTACTGGAAGAACTTTATCTGGAGGGTTAGATCCAGGAGCATTAATAATGCCAAAAAAATTCTTTGGTGCAGCAAGAAACATCGAAGAAGGTGGAAGCTTAACAATACTTGCTACGGCTTTGGTTGAAACTGGTAGTAGAATGGATGATATGATATTTGAAGAATTTAAGGGTACTGGAAATATGGAGGTCCATTTAGATAGAAAGCTTCAAGAAAGAAGAATATTCCCAGCGATAGACATATATAAATCTGGTACGAGAAAAGAGGATCTGCTTCTTTCAGCTAAAGAATATGAAGCGGCGTTTAATATAAGAAAAGTATTATATAATGACAATAACACACAAAATGTTACAGAACAACTAATAAATATGCTGTTTAAAACTAAAAATAATGATGAATTTGTATCAATAATAAGTAAATTAGATTTTAAGGATAAAAACAATAAGTAAAACAAAGAGCGGGTTGATGAACTTGCTCTTTTTAATTATATAAATATAATTGTTATTTCGACCATATTTTAGTAAAATGTATTTATATTGTATTTTGAACTTATTATTTACAAAAATATCATATGGGGAGATGGTATATGTGTTTAACAAAAGATTTTTGGGATATTTTGCGATTATAATAATTATAATAAATCTTTTTTTGAATTTTTTTATCATTCATAATTTCGGAATATTTATTCTATTAACAGTTATAGATTTATTTTTGTTGTGGATGTGGACATACATATACAATAAAGTGCAAAGTTTGGATAAGAAAAAAGATTTTAAACTTGTTGATTCTAAGAAGAAAGATAAACATTATGAAGAATTGTTTCAGAGCTGGGAAACTATAGGATTTGATATTCAACAACTATTGTGGCTATATAAAGATAGTATGGATATGTCAGATAGGGTGGTAAGCGTATCAAATGAAGTGGAAAATTTTACTGAGCAAAATAATGCAAGTGCCCAAGAAATAAGTGCGGGTATAAATGAACTTGTTCATATATCTGAAAAACTTAATAATGATGTATTGGAAATAGAACATAATTCTGAAGAATCTTTTAATATGTTAAATAGTAATAAAAGTACGATAGAAAGTATAGGATTTTATCTTATTGAATTGAATAAAAGCATAGAAAATTTATATAATGGGAACATAAAATTCCAACAACTATCTGGTAAAATAGGCAACTTCGTGAATTACATAAAGCAAATATCTAGTCAAACAAATTTATTAGCTCTTAATGCTTCTATTGAAGCTGCGAGAGCAGGAGAAGCGGGAAAAGGATTTTCTGTTGTGGCTCAAGAAATAAGAAAATTATCAGAGAAAACAGATGAGGCTGTATTAGAAATAGAAAATATAGTGAAGGACATAATAATAGATTTTAAAGAATCTAATTCTCATATGAATATATGTATGGATAAAATACGAAATACTAATACCATCGTAGATGAATCAAAACAGTTGGTAAATAAAATAGGAGATATAGTTGGGGAAATATCTACTTCAATGAAAGGTTTAAAAGGAGTAGCTAATGAACAGATGAATACTTCTAATAATATGGAGCTAGCTATAGATGCTATAACAGGGGCTGTAGAAAAAACTCATAGGGTTACTATAGGGGCCAAAGAAATGTTAAGCTCACAGCAAATTAAAAATAAGGAAATTCTTAATTTTTGTAATAAATTGAGTGAAACAGCTGATTCGGTACAACAAATTGCAGCTAAATTAAAGAAGGATGATGAGATTATATTTGGCATAAATCCCTTTACTTCTCCTAAAAATATAAAAGACACTTATATTCCTATATTAGAGAGAGTATGTAATTCTATAGGATATAAAGCAAAAGTTATTATAGTGAAAGATTATTATGCATTAGGAAGAGGGATAGAAAGTAATTCTATAGATGTAGGGTGGTTTTCGCCTTTTGCTTATGTAAGCGCTCATGAAAAATATGGTGTAATACCAATTGTAACACCAAAAGTTAATGGAAAAACTTTTTATAATGGATATATAATATCAAGAAAGGATAGAGGGATAAAAACTATAAATGAGTTAAAGAATAAAAATTTTGCATATGTAGATGTTGAAAGTGCATCTGGATATTTATATGCTAGGAATTTATTGAAAAACAACAGGTTTAATCCAGAAAAGGATTTTAAAAAGGTGTCTTATATGGGAAGCCATGATAATGTAATAAAAGCTGTATTAAACGGTGAAGTAGATGCAGGTGCTACCTACAGTGAAGCTATTGATAATGCTAAGAAGAAGGGGGTAAACATAGATGAATTGTGTATTATAAACAAAACGGAAGATATTCCCAAAGATGCTATAGCCGCCAATTGTAAACTGGACAAGGAGTTAGTAAATAAACTACAGCAAACTTTTGTAAGCTTCAATGATTTTCACGGAATTAATTCTGCCATAGATGGTTTTGTAGAAAGTGACGATAGTAAATATGATATAATAAGAAGTATAAAGAAATAACACCCAAACAAGCCCGAATATTTGCAAATATTCGGGCTTATATTGAGTATTTTAAAGTCGAAATAACTAAATTATTCTTCGTTAGCTATGTTGAATTTTTTCATGAATCTTTCAACTCTTCCGCCAGCATCAACTATCTTCTGCTTGCCAGTGAAGAATGGGTGGCATTTAGAGCATATTTCAACTTTAAGTTCTTTTTTAGTAGAACCTGTAGTAAAAGTATTTCCACATGCACACTTAACTACCGCTTCTTGGTAATCTGGATGTATGCCTTCTCTCATTTTTTTTCACCTCTTTCGAATTCTGCATCTCAGTATCTGAATTTTTAACTACTAAATTATAACATAGCTTTAATTCATTAGTCAATAAATTTTGATTACACTCTTTAATATATTGTCCATGTCTGATAAAATATACTTGTTTTATAAAATACGAGGAGGAACGAATTATGTACGGACCAAACAATCATGGATGGATAGAAGTAATAGCAGGCCCTATGTATAGCGGCAAGTCTGAAGAATTAATAAGAAGAATAAGAAGAGCTAAAATTGCAAAACAAAAGGTACAAGTGTTTAAGCCGGAAATTGATAATAGATATAGCAAAGAAGATGTGGTGTCCCATTGTGGAGATAAAGAAGGAGCCATCCCTGTAAAAAATTCTACTCAAATATTGGAGCTTATTGATGATGATGTGGAAGTAGTAGCTATAGATGAAGCTCAATTTTTTGATGAATTTATTGTGAAGGTAGTATGTGATATTGCAGATAAACATAAAAGGGTAATATGTGCAGGATTGGATATGGATTTCAAAAGTGAACCTTTTGGAAATATGCCTGAACTCATGGCGGTAGCAGAATTTGTAGATAAAATTCAAGCTGTATGTATGAAATGTGGAAGACCAGCAACTAGAACTCAAAGATTAATTAATGGACAACCAGCTAGATATGATGATCCAATAGTTTTGGTTGGAGCTAAGGAATCTTATGAAGCTAGATGTAGAAAATGCCATGAAGTAATTAAAGATGAGGTGAGATGATGAAAAAAAACTGTTCTGTAGGGGGGCAGGCTCTTATTGAAGGTGTAATGATGAGAGGAAAAGAAGGCATAGCAACTGCTGTAAGAAAAAGTGATGGTGAAATTGTAGTAACAAAAGAAGATTTTAAACCTTATTCAAAGAGGAATAAAATATTAGCACTTCCTATTATAAGAGGATTTGTTTCATTAATAGAATCTCTAATAATAGGAATGAAGAGTTTAAACTACTCTGCTTCTTTTTTCGAAGATGAAGTAGAGGAATCTAAGTTTGATAAGTGGTTTCAGGGGATATTTAAAGAAAAAAGTGATAATATTATAATGGGATTTTCTTTTTTTATTTCTATAATAATATCAATCACCTTATTTATAGCCTTACCTAATGTAATAGCCAATTTATTCAAAAAAACTGGAATAGAAAATACAGTAATGTTAAATATAATAGAAGGATTAATAAGGGTAACTCTCTTTGTTATATACATATTAGTTATAAGCAGAATGGAAGAAATAAGAAGAGTTTTTGAATATCATGGTGCAGAGCATAAAGCTATATTTTGCTATGAAAATGGAGATGAGTTAACTCCAGAAAAGGCAAAGCAATATTCTAGACTTCATCCAAGATGTGGAACAAACTTTATGTTTCTAGTTATGATTGTAAGCATAATGCTATTTTCTCTTGTGGGATGGCAAAGCCTACCACAGAGGATAATATATAGATTATTGTTACTTCCAGTGGTTTCAGGAATAACTTATGAAATAATAAAATGGATGGGAAGAGGAAATAGTTTATTATCTCGAGTTATGGCAATGCCAGGCCTTGCTCTGCAGAAAATAACTACTAATGAACCAGATTTATCTCAACTAGAAGTAGCTATAAAATCATTAAAGGTGGCGGAAGGAATAGAGGACAATGAATAATAGTGAATTCACAATCGGAGAGTTATTGATTAAGGGATTTAATATTCTTAAAGAAGAAAGCATACCTAGTTATAAATTAGATTGTCAGTTGTTATTAGCAAAGGCTATAAACAAAGATAAGTTATTTATTATGATAAATAGAGATTATAAAGTAAGTAAGAGTGAAATGAATGAATATCTTAGATTGGTGAATATTAGAAAGAATAAAATGCCTATAAAATATATGCTGGGTGAATGTGAATTTATGAACTTGAATTTTAAAATAAAAGAAGGGGTATTGATACCTAGACCGGATACAGAAATTTTAGTTGAAGAAGCAATTAATGATATAATAGAAAATGAATATAAAAATATTTGTGATCTTTGTTGTGGTAGTGGGGCAATTGGTATATCTATAGCAAAATATACCGATAATACACAGATAGATTGCTATGATCTTGAAGAGATTCCCCTAGAAGTAACAAGAGATAATATTTATTTAAATAGCATGCAGGATAGGGTAAATGTATATAAAAGTGATTTATTGATTCATGCTATAAAAGAAGGTAAAAAGTATGATATGATAGTATCAAACCCACCATATATAAAAGATAGGGTGATAGAGGACCTTATGGATGATGTAAAAAAATTTGAACCCTATGAAGCCCTAAGTGGTGGAGAAGATGGATTGAACTTCTATAGGAGAATTATAGAAGAAAGTAAAGTGGTTTTAAAAAGGAATGGAATAATAGCCTTTGAAATAGGATATGATCAGAGAGAGGATGTAATGAATTTACTTAAAGAAAATAATTTTTACAACATTGAATGTAAAAAAGATTTAGCTGGACTAGATAGAGTGATAAAAGGCAAAAAACTTTAGCATAAATTCATTGCATTAAATAAAAAAACTATGATATAATTTATAGTTGTTAAAATATTATTACGGAGTGAGAAAATATGTTAGATAGACTTGATTTTATAGAAAATAAATACGAAGAGTTGTCTATAAAGATAAGTGATCCGTCAGTTATGGCAGATCAAAAAGAATGGCAAAAACTTTGTAAAGAGCACTCAGATTTAGAAGATGTTGTAGTAAAATACAGAGAATATAAAAAAGTGCAAGAAAATTTAGAATCAGATAAAGAGATGTTAAGGGAAGACTTAGATAAAGACCTTAAAGAAATGGTTCAAGAAGAAATTAAAGAATTAGGAGAACAACAAGAGATATTAGAAAATGAGTTGAAAATCCTAATGCTTCCTAAAGATCCAAATGATGATAAGAACGTTTTTGTTGAAATAAGAGGGGGAGCAGGTGGAGATGAAGCAGCTCTATTTGCGGCTAACCTTTTCAGAATGTATACTAGATATGCAGAAAGAATGGGTTGGAGAATTGAGCCTGTAAGCTCTAATGAAACTGATATTGGTGGATTTAAAGAAGTAGTATTTATGATTAAGGGAAAAGGAGCCTATAGCAGATTGAAATATGAAAGTGGAGCGCATAGGGTTCAAAGAGTACCTGATACAGAAGCAAGTGGTAGAATTCATACTTCTACTGCCACAGTAGCAGTCTTACCTGAAGTTGAAGATGTAGATGTTGAAATCAACCCAAATGATATAAGGGTAGATGTGTTTAGATCTTCTGGACACGGTGGTCAGTCTGTTAATACTACGGATTCAGCTGTTAGAATCACTCATTTACCTACAGGAATGGTAGTTTCATGTCAAGATGAAAAATCTCAGCTTAAAAATAGAGATAAGGCAATGAAAGTATTGAAGTCAAGATTATACGATATTGCACAAGCTGAAAGAAGCGCAAGTATAGCTGAGGATAGAAAGAGTCAGGTTGGTACTGGAGATAGAAGTGAAAGGATAAGAACTTATAACTATCCACAAGGAAGAGTTACAGATCATAGGATAGGATTAACCCTTTATAGATTAGATTCTTTCCTTGATGGAGATATAGATGAAATAATAGATGCGCTTATAACTACAGATCAGGCAGAAAAAATGAAGTCTTTAGGAAATAATTAATAATATAAGGGAAGAGGTAATTATGAGTATAAATAAAGCCATTATAAAGCAAAGAAAATCTTATAAGATATTCATGCTAATAATGAGCTTTATTTTTTTTGTCTTGCCTTTTGCTTTAATATTAATTGATAAAGTCAATATTTTTTATATAATATATTTATTATTAATAGAGATATTAATAATAATTGCAATACTAAGTAAAATAAACAATGAAAATTTTAAAATAAATAATGACAATTATAAAATTAAGATAATTTCAGGCTTAAAAAGAGATGGGCTAAATATAATGTGTAACAAAGTAGCTTTTGTCCATATAGAAAACTACATAAGAAAAAGTGATAAGAGTAAAGATTTTTCAATAATAATTATAGCATCATCTAAATTCAGGAGTGATAAAATGATTCCTATAAACGAAAAATTCTTAAAAAATCATCCTTATGTAGCTTATCATTATAATAAGATAAAAATTTTGAGCCCTGAAAAGGACTATTTTTTTACAATAATAAAAAAAGGAAGATATTTAAAGTACGAATTATTAGATATAATATATAGAAATTGTGTATATGCTCAATTTACAGAGGAAACAATAGATAAAATAAAAGAATATAGAAATGAAATGTATTAAGAATATTTATATATCCCCTTAAATATTATCTTATAGAGAGCAAATTTTATAAAGGTGATAAATTGAGTAGATTAATTTTATTGATTCTATTGGGGAGCGTAATATCTCTTTTGGGAACTACTTTAGGAGCGTTAATAGGAATCTCTATAGGAAAACCATCGCGAAAGCTATTAGGAGCTCTGATTGGCTTTTCAGGCGGATTAATGTTTTCTGTGGTAGTTTTTGATTTAATTCCGGAAGCTTTACAAAATTGGAGTTTTGTTAATACAGTTCTTACTTGTATATCCGGTATTATATTAGTGAGTTTTATTGATACTAAACTGCAACATGATAAAATGGATAAACATATAAAGATGGCTTTGATGACAGCAATAGGGCTTATGATTCACAACTTTCCAGAGGGAGTTATAATGGGGTGTGGATTTGCGGCAGGAAGTAGTTTAGGAATAAAAATGAGTTTAATTATAGCTATACATGATATACCTGAAGGTATTGCTATATCTGCACCCCTAATGATCACAAAAGTTAAGCGATGGAAAATATTATTTTACACTATTGCTACAGCTACACCAACTATATTAGGAACATTAGTAGGGGCATATATCGGGAAGCTTTCTACTAATGCTTTAGGGCTAAGTTTATCTTTTGCTTCAGGGATAATGCTTTATGTAGTTTGTGGAGAAATGATACCTGAGTCTTCAAAATTATGGGAAGGTGTATCTAGTACCTTAGGAATTTTAGCAGGAGTGATTTTTGGACTGGTATTAATCAATATACTATAAACTATTTTACAATATTCAAAGGGAGATGTAAGTTTGGAAACAAAAGTTGTTTTTTTAGATGAACATGATATGGATGAAGCTTCGTTAATGGAATGCGGTAAAGTTATAAGAGAAGGTGGGTTAGTAGCATTTCCAACAGAGACGGTATATGGATTAGGAGCTAATGCTTTAGATGGAAATGCTGTGAAAAAAATATTTATAGCAAAGGGAAGACCACAGGATAATCCATTAATAGTGCATGTAGCAGATATAGAAAGCATAAAACCTTTAGTTAAGAAAATTCCAAAGGTTGCAGAAAAATTAATGGAAAGTTTTTGGCCAGGACCATTAACAATTATACTTGAAAAAACTGATTTAATCCCTAAAGAAACTAGCGCAGGATTAAATAGTGTAGGAATTAGAATGCCGTCAAATGAGATAGCGCGTAAACTTATAAAAATAGCAGAAGTACCTATTGCTGCTCCATCGGCTAATATATCTGGAAGACCAAGCCCTACGGATATAGAAAGATGTATTGAAGATCTTTTTGGAAAAATCGAATATATAATAGGTGGAGAAAAGTGTAATGTTGGAGTTGAATCTACTGTTGTAGATTGTACAGAATATCCTCCCTGTGTGCTTAGACCAGGTGGAGTTACCTTAGAAATGTTACAGGAAATAGACAAGAATATTTATATAGATCCTGCTATATTAAATAAAATAGAAGGGGACTTTAAGCCAAAAGCTCCAGGAATGAAATATAGACATTATGCGCCAAAGGCTCCTTTAATAATAGTACAAGGCGATATAGATAAAGTTGTAGATAAAATAAATGAAATTGGAGAAGAGTATAGAAGAAAAGGGCAAAAAGTAGGGATAATCGCTACAGAGGAAACTAAAAGTTTATACAAAAGTATATCCGTTGTATCTTTAGGAAGTAGATTAGATATGGACGCTATAGCTCAAAATCTATTTGAGACTTTAAGGGTTTTTGACGATGAAAAAGTTGATGTGATATTTTCAGAATCCTTTGAAGAAAAAGGTATAGGCATTGCAGTTATGAATAGACTTAAAAAATCATCAGGTTATAATATTATTGATGTATAATTATTATATAAAATATAGTTGACATATGTTATCTACTAAGCTAAAATGTTTAACGATAGTTATTAAAGTTTTGTGGAGGAAGCTATGAAAGTATTATTTGTTTGTACTGGAAACACTTGCAGAAGTTGTATGGCTGAAGCTATTTTTAATTCATTAAAAAAGGATAATTCACTTCTAGCATTTTCAGCAGGCATAGCAGCTATTCCACATAGTAAGACTTCTTTAAATTCCGCATCTATTATTAAAGAAAAATTTGCATTAGATATTAGTGATAGATGTGCAGTTAAACTAACAGAAGAACTAATTAATGAATATGACTTAATATTAACTATGACTTCTTATATGAGTGAATTATTGATACATAATTTCCCACAACATAAGGAGAAAATAAATTCATTAAATAGCTATGTCGGCATAAAAGGGGATATTGTAGACCCTTATGGCGGCAGCATTTCCGTTTATACGGATACATTTGTAGATTTAGAAAATAGTATTTTATTACTATTAAATAAATTAGAGGAAGATAAGAGTATTTCTTAAATATTTCTATCTTCCTTTTTTGCGTAGCATTAAGGTATTTTAATATACGAAAAATTATGGAGGTGTATAATAATGAAAATTGCTTTAGGAAGTGATCATGCAGGTTTGCCTTTAAAAAAGGAAATTATTAAACATTTAGAAAGCAAAGGTATAGAGATTAAGGATTTTGGAACCCTTACAGAGGATTCCTGCGATTATCCAGATTATGCCTTGGCAGTAGCAGAAGAAGTGGCTGCTAAAAACTTTGATTTTGGTATATTAGTTTGTGGAACAGGTATAGGAATAAGTATTGCAGCAAACAAAGTTCCAGGAGTAAGAGCTGCCCTTTGTGGAGATACTTTTAGTGCTCATGCTTGTAGAGAACATAATGATGCAAATATATTAGCTCTAGGACAAAGAGTTGTAGGTGCAGGATTGGCTCTTGACATAGTTGAAGCTTTTTTAGGTGCAAAATATGAAGGTGGAAGACATGGAAAAAGGGTTGATAAAATATCACAAATAGAAAAGAAGTATAATAAGTAATTTTAGGAGGTAATAAAAATGAGCAAAGTAACACAGATAGGACACCCTTTAATACTGCATAAATTAACATTAATAAGAGATAAAAATACAGGTTCAAAAGAGTTTAGAGAACTAGTTGAAGAAGTAGCTATGCTTATGGCTTATGAAGTTACAAGAGACTTAGATCTAGAAGAAGTTGAAATTGAAACTCCGATATGTAAAGCTAAATGTAGAATGTTGGCAGGAAAAAAAGTAGCTATAGTTCCTATATTAAGAGCTGGATTGGGTATGGTAGATGGAATGCTAAGTATGATACCAGCTGCTAAGGTAGGGCATATAGGTTTATATAGAGATGAGGAAACATTTAAGCCTGTAGAATATTTCTGCAAACTTCCTCAAGACATTGGAGAAAGAGATATTATAGTTACTGATCCAATGCTTGCAACAGGTGGTTCAGCTGTGGATGCTATAACATCTTTAAAAGCTAAAGGTGCTAAATATATAAGACTTATGTGTTTAATTGCAGCGCCAGAAGGAATAAAGGCTGTTGAGATGGCACATCCAGATGTAGATATTTATGTAGCTGAAATAGATGAAAAATTAAATGAAAAAGGATATATAGTTCCAGGCCTTGGTGATGCTGGTGACAGATTATTTGGAACTAAATAATAGAAAAATTTTTGAGAATATATTAAGCATTCTGCATGAGCAGAATGCTTTTTTTAACTCTTGATTCTCAATTTGCAACTTTAAATTAATAAAAAATTGCGTCGTATTTTTTATTTTATTGAGTTATACTTTTAATTATTGCACTTTTAGTATAGAATAGTACGTAGTTATACATATTTTAAGTTATTTTGGAGGAATTATGGAGAGAATAGATAAAAATAATTACTATCTTGACATATGTTCAACTATATTAGAAAGAGGAACTTGTCTTAGAAGAAATTTTGCGGCTATAATTGTAAAAAATGATGAAATAATTGCAACAGGGTATTCTGGGGCGCCAAGAGGAAGAAAGAATTGCTGTAATATTGGATACTGTAGAAGAGAAGAATTAAATGTTCCAAGGGGAACTAGATATGAATTATGTAGATCAGTGCATGCCGAGCAAAATGCAATTATATCAGCAAGAAGACAGGATATGATAGGTGCCACTATGTATTTAGTTGGAAAAGAGCAGTCAACGGGAGAATTGGTAAAAAACGCTTCACCTTGTGCTCTTTGTAAAAGATTTATTATTAATGCAGGAATAGATAGAGTAGTAATAAGAGATACCAGATATGAATATAGAGCCATAGAAGTTCAACATTGGATAGATAATGATGACTCATTGACAGGGGACGGAGCTTATTAGATGGAGAGGTAAATTATGGAAAATTTAATTATAGTAGCTTTTTTTTCAACTATAGTATCATTTTTATTAACGCCATTAATAAAAAAACTTGCATATAAGCTAGAAGTTATAGATATACCTAAAGATAAGAGAAGGATTCATAAAAAACCTATACCTTTATTAGGTGGTCTGGCAATATACTTATCTTTTATCATTTCGGTACTTTTAAAAGTTGGCCCTTTAACTAGAGCGCAAAAGGGAATAATTATTGGGGCTACAATTATAGTTATAGGTGGATTCTTAGATGATAAATATGAAATAAAGCCTTTAATAAAACTTTTATTCCAGCTATCTGCAGCAGTAGTATTAATTTTATATGGAGTGAGGATATCTTTAATTACTAATCCTTTTCCTGCTTTTGGACAATGGATTGATTTAGGTTTTTTAGGATTACCAATTACTATATTATGGGTAGTTGGAGTTACAAATTCGATAAATTTAATTGATGGATTAGATGGTCTAGCGGCAGGAGTAGCATTTATATCTTGTTTTACTTTATTTATAATAACTTTATTTACCATTGAAACTAGATTTGAAACAGCGTATTTAACAATAGCTTTATGTGGATCTATATTAGGATTTTTGCCATATAATTTTAATCCAGCTTCCATATTTATGGGGGATACAGGTGCTCAGCTATTAGGATTTTTATTAGCAGCAATATCAATAGAGGGAGCTGTTAAATCTGTAGCAGCTTTTGCTATCTCAGTACCGATTTTAGCCTTAGGATTACCTATATATGATACTATATTTGCTATGGTAAGGAGAAAAATAAACGGTAAACCTATAATGGGAGCAGATAGAGGGCATCTACATCATAGATTATTAGATATGGGATTAACACAAAGACAGGCAGTTATAATAATGTATCTAATAAGCGCGATTCTTGGAAGTTTCGCTATTTTAGCTATGCAAGTAAGCAGTCAGAGTTCATACTTCTTATTAGCTGTAGTAATGTCAATGCTTGTTATTATAGCATGGAAGTGTGGTTTTTTTAAGCATAAGGAATAGCTAATATTAATTTCTGGAGGTAAAATAATGAATAAAATTAAAGTTATCACTATATTCGGTACTAGGCCAGAAGCAATAAAAATGGCCCCTTTAGTTAAGGAGCTGGAAAAAAGGGAAGAAATAGATAATAAAGTTTGTGTGACGGCTCAACATAGAGAAATGTTAGATCAAGTTTTAGATCTGTTTAAGATAACACCTGATTTTGATTTAAATGTAATGAAAGAAAAACAAAGTCTTACAGGGATTACTACTAGAGTTCTAGAAGGTTTAAAAGATATATTTGAGAAAGAGAAGCCAAATTTGATATTAGTGCATGGAGATACTACTACTACTTTTGCAGGAGCTTTAGCAGCTTTTTATAACAAAATAGAAATAGGACATGTAGAGGCTGGTTTAAGGACCTTTAATAAATATTTTCCTTTCCCAGAGGAGATGAATAGGAAATTAACAGGGGCTCTAACGGATTTGCATTTTTCACCAACCATAAGTTCTAAAGAGAATTTATTAAGAGAAGGTGTAGAAGAAAAATCTATTTTTGTTACAGGTAATACTGTAATCGATGCTATGAAATTTACAGTAGAAAAAGATTATATATTTGAAAATCATATTTTAAATGAAATAGATTACAAAAATAAAAAGGTTATAATGGTAACTGCCCATAGAAGAGAAAACTGGGGAGATGGAATAAAAAATATATGTATGGCATTAAAAAATATTGTAGAAGAAAATAAGGATGTTGAAGTAATATATTTAGCTCATTTAAATCCTCTTGTTAGAAATGTGGTTTTAGAACATTTAGATGGATTGGATAGAGTACATATACTTCCTCCATTAGATACAAAGGAAGCCCACAATTTAATGAACAAATGTTATATGGTTATGACGGATTCAGGAGGATTGCAAGAAGAGGCGCCACATTTAGGCAAACCAGTAATACTTTTGAGAGATGTTACAGAGAGACAAGAGGCTGTAAAGGCTGGAACAGTGAAAGTTGTAGGTACAAAGATTGAAGATATATTAACAGGGGCTAAGAAGCTAATAAACTGTCCTTTGGAGTATGAAAAAATGAGTAAAGCCATAAATCCTTTTGGGGATGGCAATGCTTCTGCCAGAATAGTGGATAGTATTTTATATCACTATAATTTAAAAGAAAATAGACCTGACGAATACAATACACTATAAAGATTGTGTTTTTTTTAACAAAAATATATTGAAAAAGTTAATAAATAGGTTTATAATGAAATTGTTGATAAAAGATTTCGTTATTTAAGATTCGAAAAATTGCAACTATTATAGTTTAGGAGGGTTTATTAATGAGAGAAGTAGTAATTGCGAGTGCAGTTAGAACAGCAGTAGGTTCCTTTGGTGGTGCATTAAAAGATGTGGCAGCAGTTGACCTAGGAGCGACAGTTATAAAAGAAGCTATAAAAAGAGCGGGAATAAAAGGCGAACAAGTTCAAGAGGTTATAATGGGTAATGTACTTCAAGCAGGTCTTGGACAAAACCCTGCAAGACAAGCAGTTATAAAGGCAGGTTTACCAGTTGAAATTCCAGCATTTACTTTAAATAAAGTGTGTGGTTCTGGATTAAGAGCTGTTAGCTTAGCATGCCAGATGATAAAAGCTGGAGATGCTGATGTAATAATAGCAGGTGGTATGGAAAGCATGTCAAAAGCACCATACATATTAAATACTGCTAGATGGGGACAAAGAATGGGTAATGGCCAAATGGTTGATGGTATGATAAATGATGGTTTATGGGATGCTTTTAATAACTATCATATGGGAATAACTGCTGAGAATATAGCAGAACAGTGGGGATTAACAAGAGAAGAACAAGATCAATTTGCAGCAGCTTCTCAGCAAAAAGCAGAAAAAGCTATAAAAGAAGGAAAGTTCAAAGAGGAGATAGTTCCAGTAGAAATTCCTCAAAGAAAAGGTGACCCAGTAATATTCGATACTGATGAATATGTTAAAGCTGGAACTACAGCAGAAAGCCTAGCTAAATTAAGACCAGCTTTTAAGAAAGATGGAACAGTTACAGCAGGTAATGCGTCAGGTATAAATGACGGTGCAGCAGCATTAGTTATAATGAGTGCAGATAAAGCTAAGGAATTAGGAATAACACCATTAGCTAAGATTACTTCCTATGGTTCAGCAGGATTGGAGCCATCAATAATGGGATATGGTCCTTTCCATGCAACTAAAGTAGCTTTAGAAAAAGCTAACTTAGCTGTTGAAGATCTTGATTTAATAGAAGCTAACGAAGCTTTTGCAGCTCAGAGCTTAGCTGTTGGTAAAGATTTAAAATTTGATATGGAAAAAGTAAATGTAAACGGTGGAGCTATAGCTATTGGACACCCAATTGGAGCGTCAGGAGCTAGAATATTAGTTACACTTCTTCACGAAATGAAGAAAAGAGAAGCTAAAAAAGGACTTGCTACTCTTTGCATAGGTGGAGGAATGGGAACAGCTCTTATAGTTGAAAGATAGTTAAATAAAAAATAGGTAATCATTTATAATAGGTAATCTCTAATATTAGAGATTACCTATTTTTTATTTAAAAATTTATTGAATATATTCATTTATAAATATTCATGTTTGTGAGCTTATATTTACCTATATTTTTTAGGATGCTTATAATGCCTCATATGGATTTGATTAATAAATTTAGAATTAATAAAAATAAGAATAAGCATTTTTGATTAATTCATGATATTAGTAAAAAATATCTACACCAATATAAAAAGATTAAAGTAAGTATAAATTAATATAAATGAAGAAAAATAATAATATTAGGAGGTTTATGAATGTTTTTCAAATTTGTATAAAAATAAGAGAAATATATAATTATATCGTGATTTAAAAATTCCATTGAGGTGAATGAAATTGATAAATGATACTTTAAATATGCTAAAAAGAGTATATACTTACAATCTGTTAATTGTTTTTATCTTGGCAATAATAAGTTATTATTCATTGGTAACTAATATTGGATACATAATACTGGGGTTAGCTATAGCATCTATAAATTTTTTGATAAATTCCTATGTTACTTCGTATGTTTTCACTATGAGAAAGGATAATCCAGGAGCTTTAATTTACATAAGCTTAATTACTAGAATAGCTTTAGTTTGTATTATCGCCATGGGTATTATGAGGGGTAGTGAAAGTGGAGGGTTGGCATTTATCGGAGGATACAGTTTACACTTCATAGGAATACTAATGTATTCTTTGAGGCTAAGAAAAAATGAGGTGGTATAGTGGAAGCGTCGAAAAGTATTTTTATATTACGCTTATTTGGGTTTAACATTAATATAACTGAAAATATAATAGTTCAGTGGATAATAATATTAATATTTATTGCATTATCAATATTACTAACTAGAAACTTAGGGTTAATTCCTAATAGAAAGCAAAGCATTTTAGAAATATTTGTTGAATATATAGGCAAGATGGTTAAAGAGAATATGGGAGAAGCTTATACTAATTTTATTCCTTTTGTAGGTACAATGATTTTGTTTTTGGTATGTATGAATCTGGTTGGGTTAGTAGGGGTTGTACCTCCTACATCAGATTTAAGTATAAATTTAGGAATGGCGATGATAACTTTTGTAGTAGTTCAAGGGTATGCCGTTAAAAAAGTTGGATTAATAAACTATATTACTGCTTATGGTAAGCCATATTTTTTTATATTTCCTTTAAATATTATAGAAAGGTTTATGCTGCCTATTTCTTTAAGTCTGAGATTATTTGGCAATATGACTGCGGCTATAATAATTGTTGATCTTATATATAAAGCTCTATATAGTATTAACCCTTTTGCACAACTACTGATTCCAATACCAATTCACATTTATTTTGATATATTTGATGGAATAATACAGATGATTATATTTGTTATGTTAACTATGATTAATATAAAAATAATATCAGAACATTAAGGAGGAATTTATTATGATTGATTCAAAAGCTTTTATAGCAGGTATGGCGGCCATTGGAGCGGGGTTAGCAGCTCTAGGATGTATAGGTGCAGGGATAGGAACAGGAAACGCTACAGGTAAAGCTGTAGAAGGTATATCAAGGCAACCAGAAGCTAATGGAAAAATTATGAGTGCTCTTATTATAGGAGGAGCTTTTTCTGAAGCAACTGCTATATATTCTGCGTTGATTGGATTGCTATTAATTTTTAAAGTAATATTAGCATTGATTTAATAGTGATGAAGGGAGGCTTGGATTAATGATAGACATATCTCAATCTATAGCTACTGTAATAAATTTCATAATTTTTCTATTTGCAATGAAATTTTTCTTATTCAAGCCTATACAAAGCAAGTTGATTCAAAGAGAAAATTATATAAAAGAAAAAATAGAAAATGCAAAAACAAGAGAAGAGAAAGCTGAATCTCTAAGTATTGAAAAAGATAAAGAATTACAAGAATCAAAACAACAGGGAAAAACTTTAGTAGAAGAATATAAATATAAAGCAGAAAAAATTTCGGAAGAAATTATAAAAGAAGCTCATGATGAAGCTAATTTAATCATTCAAAGAGCTAGAGCAGAAATTGAATTAGAAAAAGAGAAGGCAAGAGATGAGGTAAAAAATAAAATAATAGATGTATCTATTTTAATGAGTTCTAAAGCATTAGAAGAGACTATAGATGAGAAAAAGCAGAGGGAATTAATTAAAGATTTCATTTCCAAGGTAGGTATTTAATTATGTATGAATATTTGGATAGAAGGTATGCACTAGCTCTTTATGAAGTAGCAGAGAAAAAGGGTAAGATAGAGGAATTTATAAAAGATTATAGAGAAATAGTAGATATTATATATGGCAATGAAGAATTATTACAACTTATTAGACATCCTCAAATAAGCACTTCAAAGAAGAAAAAAATATTTATAAAAATATTTAAAGGAAAAATAGATGAGGAATTATTATCATTTTTATTAATACTGATTGAAAAGGGAAGAATATTATACCTTAAAGAAAAAGAAAAAGAGTTAGAAAAAATATACCTTGAAAAACATAATATGCTTCGTGCTCATATTAAAACAGTTATTCCTTTAGAAAATGAGGAGAGGGAAGAATTGAAAGAAAAACTTCAAAATAAGTATAACAAAAAGGTAATCTTAAAAGAAGAGATAGATAAGAGCATAATTGGAGGAGTATATGTAAGAATTGGTGACGATGTTATAGATGGCACAATAAAATCAAAATTAAAAGAAATGAAAAACATTGTTAATACTGCAAAATGGAGGTGAAAATATGAATATAAGTCCTGAAGAGATTACATCAATTATTAAAAAAGAGATAGAAAGATATGAAAAAAAGATTGAAACTGAAGACTCAGGAACAATAATTCAAGTAGGAGACGGCATTGCTAGAGTTTATGGTCTAGATGATTGTATGGCAGGAGAGTTATTGGAATTCCCTAATAATATATATGGAATGGCTCTAAACTTAGAGCAGGATAATGTAGGGTGTGTATTGTTTGGAGAAGAAGAGGGTTTAAAAGAAGGGGATGTAGTAAAAAGAACTGGTAAGGTTGTAGAGGTGCCGGTGGGTGAAGCTCTAATTGGAAGAGTGGTAAATTCATTAGGTGTTCCTATTGATGGAAAAGGTCCTGTAAATACTACAGAAAGAAGGCCAGTAGAAACAGAAGGCCCAGGGGTAATAGAAAGGCAATCTGTAAGACAGTCATTGGAAACAGGGATTAAAGCGATAGATTCTATGATACCTATAGGAAAAGGCCAAAGGGAACTAATTATAGGAGATAGACAAACAGGTAAAACTGCACTAGCTATAGACGCAATATTGAATCAAAAAGGAAAAAATGTCATATGTATATATGTTGCTATAGGGCAGAAACAATCTACGGTGGCTCATATTGTAAATGATTTGAATAAAATGGGTTCTATGGACTATACAGTAGTAGTATCTTCTACTGCATCAGAAACTGCTCCAATACAATTCTTAGCTCCTTATTCAGGATGCAGTATTGGAGAGTATTTTATGTATAAAGGTAAAGATGTATTAATAATTTATGATGATTTATCTAAACATGCAGTAGCTTACAGAACTATGTCTTTATTATTAAGAAGACCTCCAGGAAGGGAAGCTTATCCAGGAGATGTATTTTATTTGCATTCTAGATTGCTAGAAAGAGCAGCAAAGCTTTCTTCTAAGTTAGGAGGAGGTTCCCTTACGGCTATTCCTATAATAGAGACATTGGCAGGAGATGTAACAGCATATATACCTACAAATGTAATATCTATAACAGATGGTCAAATATTTTTAGATTCAGAGCTCTTTTATAATGGAGTAAGGCCTGCGGTAAATGCTGGAATATCAGTATCTAGAGTAGGCGGAAACGCCCAAATCAAAGCTATGAAGCAGGTATCAGGAACTTTAAGATTAGAACTTGCTCAGTATAGAGAATTAGCTGCCTTTGCCCAATTTGGTTCTGATTTAGATAAAGAATCTAAAAGAAAACTAGAAAAGGGAAAAAGATTAACAGAAATACTTCATCAAGAGCAATATAAACCCATGGCAATAGAAAAACAAATTATGATTTTATATGCAGGAGTTAACGATTTTTTAATGGATATTCCAGTAGAAAAAATAAAGATATTTGAAAAAGAATTTTTAGAGTTTATGGATATTCATCGTAGAGATATAGGGAAAGAGATTATAGAAGAGGGACAGTTAACTGATAGCATAAAAGAAAAATTAAACTCTTCAATTGAGGAATTTAAAAATATATTTAAGTAATTTCTTTGTGGTAGGTGAGGTTTATGGGAGTATCTAATTTAAATAACATAAGAAGAAGGATGAAATCTATAACTAGCATTCAGAAGATAAGCAAGGCTATGTCATTGGTTGCTACCTCAAAATTTAGGAAAGTTAAAGTTCAGTTAGAAGCTAATAAAAATTACAAGACATATATGAACGATATAATGGAAGATATTATAAGTTCAATGAATGAAAATAACCCATATAGTATAAAGAGAGAAAAAGGGAGAAATATTTATCTAATTATAACATCTAACTTAGGCTTATGCGGTTCATATAATGTTAATGTATTTAATGAAGCCATGAAGAATGTAGACAAAGAAGAGGAAAAACCTATATTTGTTGTGGTAGGGGAAAAAGGGAAAGTATTTTTTAATAAAAGAGACATGGAAATTGAAACTAAATATTTAGAAATTAAAGATGAAATTAAACATGAAGAAGTTAAAAATATAAGTAAATTATTAATGGATATGTACCAAGTAAAGGAAGTTAAAAATGTTTATGCCATTTATACGGAATTTATTTCTACTGGTAAGCAAGTGGTTAACACAGAAAAATTATTTCCTATTGAAATAGTAAATAATGAAGTTAAGGAACAGTACATGGAGCTTGAATTTTGTAGTGATGAAATATTTGAAGAGGCGTTAGAGTTATATATAAATGAGAAGTTAATATATATCCTACTTACTTCTAAAACATCAGAACAAACTTCTAGAATGACAACTATGGATGGAGCAACTAAAAATGCAAAAGATATATTAGATGAATTAAGTAGAGAGTATAACAGAATAAGGCAGTCATCTATCACAGAAGAATTGTCAGAAATTATAGGAGGAGCGGAAGTTCAAAGATAAGATATCCACGACTTCTATAGGAGGTGTATTCTATTGAGTAATATAGGGAAAGTAGTTCAGGTAATAGGAGCTGTAATAGATATTAAGTTTGATTCCGACTATTTGCCAAATATACATAACGCTATACAAATAGATTTGGGAAATAAAAAAATAATAACTGAAGTGGCTCAACATATAGGAGATGATATTGTAAGAACAATTTCTATGGAACCAACAGAGGGACTTAAAAGAGGAGTGGAAGCTATAGATACAGGTAAACCTATATCAATACCTGTAGGTAAAAATGTATTGGGAAGACTCTTTAATGTGTTAGGATGTGCTATTGATGAATGTGATGAGGTTATTGGAGAGGAATATTATCCCATACATAGAAAAGCACCGACCTTTGAAGAACAATCTGTAGAACCTGAGATGTTTGAAACGGGCATAAAAGTTATAGATTTATTGGCACCTTATCAAAAGGGAGGTAAAATAGGACTATTTGGTGGAGCGGGAGTTGGTAAGACAGTACTCATACAGGAGCTTATAAACAACATTGCAAGACAGCATGGAGGATTATCAGTATTTACAGGAGTAGGGGAGAGAACAAGAGAAGGTAACGATTTATATAATGAAATGAAAGACTCTGGAGTAATAGATAAAACTGCACTAGTTTTTGGGCAGATGAATGAGCCGCCAGGAGCTAGAATGAGAGTAGCTTTAACGGGGTTAACTATGGCAGAATATTTCAGAGATAAGGGGCAAGATGTATTATTGTTTATAGATAATATTTTTAGATTTACCCAAGCAGGTGCAGAAATTTCAGCTCTTCTAGGCAGAATACCTAGCGCTGTAGGTTATCAACCTACACTTGCTACAGAAATGGGAGCACTGCAAGAAAGAATAACCTCTACTATTCATGGATCCATAACTTCTGTTCAAGCGGTTTATGTACCAGCAGATGATTTAACTGATCCAGCACCAGCTACCACATTTGCTCATTTAGATGCAACTACAGTTTTATCTAGATCTATAGTTGAATTAGGAATATATCCAGCTGTAGATCCACTAGAATCTTCATCAAGAATATTAGACCCAAGGATTGTTGGTGAAGAACATTATAATGTAGCTACAGAGGTGAAACATATTTTAGAAAGATATAAAGAATTGCAAGATTTGATTGCTATACTTGGGGTTGATGAACTATCTGAAGAAGATAAATTAGTTGTTACCAGAGGAAGAAGAATCCAAAGGTTTTTATCACAACCTTTCACTGTAGGAGAGCAATTTACAGGCATGAAGGGAGCCTATGTGCCAGTAAAAGAAACAGTAAGAGGGTTTAAGGAAATATTAGAAGGAAAGTATGATAATGTACCTGAAAGTGCATTTTTATTTGCAGGAACCATAGAAGATGTTGCGAAAAGGGCTAAAGATATAAAACAAGAATAAAGTTATTAAATAAGGAAGATGATATATGTTTAAACTCATAATTGCATCTCCATATAAGGAGTTTTATAATCTAGATGTTAAAAAATTAGTTACAGAAAGCTTAGTTGGTAGAATAGAGATATTGCAAAATCATTCGCCATTAATAGCTGTTTTAAGGCCTTCTAATACTGAGTTCGAAGATATTAATGGAAAAACATATAGCTTTAATATTTCAAAAGCTTTAATGAAAGTAACTAAAGAAGAAGTAAAAATTTTATGTGAAAATATGAAATAAAGTAAAGGAGAATTTAGGTTTTAACTTAGATTCTCTTTTTTTAGGGAACTTATATTATTTATTGAAAAACCATGTTGAAAGAAGAATATTATTATTATAATTTTACGAAGTATAAATGTATAGTTTGTAACATTTTCTCAATTTAATTATATATTAATAATATATTTAGTGAATAAAAAAAAGCTAAGTGTCTATAATTTAATTTAAAGGAATAAAATGGATTGAGTTATAGGGGGGAAGCTATTATAGCGTATTATATGAAAAAGAGAGTTTGGTTTGTGATAAGCTTTATATGCTTAGTTTTTTTAATTATAAATATGGATAAGCCTAAGGCTAGCAACTCAGAGGAGTTTTTGACGAAAATAGTTAATGAAGTTGAAGGGGACATACAGGAATGTGGGGTTAAAGCAAGTTTTATAAGTTATGATGATGAAAAAGAGACTGTTGAAGGTATATTAAAAAATTTGAAATTTGAAGAACCCTACCATACTAATATAAAGGAAAATGAGAAAATATACTCAATAGAAATTATAGGTAATAACATAAGTGGGTATGTTCAAAGTACTAAATATGAAAATTATAAAGTAATAGTTGTAGATTTAGTTAAAGTAACTGAAAATGATGAGCTATACCAACTGGAAGAGATAATAAAAAATGCTATTGGAAATGAAAGTGCAAGTTATTTTAAATATATTAAAGCTAGGCTACATACTAATGATTTAATGGATAAAAACAATAAGATAATGGCTTTATTAAAACGTAACAATGCACAGAATATTGAATCTATAAAAATTGATAATGGATACAGCACTATTGCATACACTAAAAAATTTGATCATATTACAGTAGGTAGAAAATTTGTAGATTTGAATTATGCTTTATGTAGTTATCGCTCTGGTAATTATCTTATAATTGGAACGCCAGAAATACTTGTTTCATATTAGAAATTATAGATGGAGGATAGGAATGGATAAAATAGTAGTAAAGGGTGGCAAGCCCTTGACAGGAGATGTAAAAATTAGTTCTGCTAAAAATTCTGTACTGCCTATTATAGCAGCTAGTATATTAAGTAATGGTAAATGTATTATAGAGAATGCACCTATGCTAGAAGATGTTTTTGTAATAAGTGATGTTTTAAGGTCTATCTCTGCAGACGTAAATATAGATAGGGATAATAATAGAGTAATTATAGAATCATCAAATATATGTGATTTTGAGCCATGTTGTGATTTGGTAAAAAAATTAAGAGCATCTTTTTTGATAATGGGCCCTATGGTTGCGCGTTTTGGTAGGGTTAGAATATCACTTCCGGGAGGATGTAATATAGGAACAAGGCCGATAGATTTGCATTTAAAAGGTTTTGCTGCATTGGGTGCAGATATTAATGTTGGTTATGGATATGTTGAAGCTAAAGCTAATGAATTAATAGGAAATAATATATACTTAGATTTCCCATCTGTTGGCGCTACTGAAAATATAATGATGGCAGCTACAATGGCGAAGGGTGAAACTATAATTGAAAATGCGGCAGAGGAACCAGAAATAGAGGATTTAGCAAATTATCTAAATAAGATGGGAGCTAATATAAAGGGAGCTGGAACAGGAAAAATAAAAATAGTTGGAGTAAAAGAGTTCAAGAGTGTAACTCATAGGCCAATATATGACAGAATAGAAGCAGGTACTTTTATGGTAGCTAGTGCTATAACTAAAAGTAAGATTAAAATACTAGGAGTAGATGAGGAACATTTAAAGCCAATAATTGCGAAGCTAACAGAGATGGGAGTAATAATAGAAGTTGATAATGATAATTTAGTAATTGATGGCAGAAGGGAATTAAAACCAATAGATATTAAAACTATGCCATATCCAGGTTTTCCTACAGATATGCAAGCTCAAATGATGGGATTGTTGAGTTCTATAAAGGGTACAAGTGTAATTACAGAAACTATATTTGAAAATAGATTTATGCATGCTCCAGAGATGAAAAGAATGGGGGCAAACATTAAAATTGATGGTAGAAGTGCTGTAATAGAAGGAGTAAATAAGCTTACTGGATGTGAAGTTAAAGCTACAGATTTAAGAGCTGGAGCAGCATTAATATTATGTGGACTAGCGGCAGAAGGTAATACGGAAGTAACAGATATATACCATGTTGATAGAGGATACATGGGCATAGAAAAAAAATTAAAAGGATTAGGAGCAGAGATATATAGATGTTTTTAATGATGTAATAATGTAAAAGGTTTTCTCATATAGTTATTAATAAATAAACTTAAGCTTAAAAAGGAGAAAACCTATATGAAAAAAAATAGTGTATTTTTTTATTTGTCTACGTTATTGGTGACAGTTTTTTTGCTTATGACTTTTACAACATTAATCTCATATTTAACACTAAAACCTAATAACAGCAAAGGGCAAAGTCTTAAGGAATTCAATGTAAACCCTAGTGAAGTTACTTTAAAAGAGAAGAAGAAAGAAGATTTAAAGATTAAGGTATATATTTCGAAAACTAAATCTATCAAAGAAATGGATATTGAAGAGTATATAAAAGGTGTAGTAGCTGCTGAAATGCCAGCAGAGTTTCATATAGAAGCTTTAAAGGCACAGGCGGTAGCAGCAAGAACCTATGCATTAACTCGCATGAAGGGGATTGGAGGGCAGCAATGCACCCAAAGTAATGAGGGAGATATTTGCGATACGGTTCATTGCCAAGTTTATATATCTAAAGAAGAAAGATTCAGCGGATGGCCTAATAGTAAGAGAGAAGAGTATTGGAATAAAATCGAGGAAGCTGTTGCTAAAACAAAAGGAGAGGTAGTAACATATAATGGTTCTATAGCTAAAGAACTTTATTATTTTGCAGTAAGTAGTGGAAAAACTGAAGATGCAGAAGATGTATTCTCTCAAGCAGTTCCATACCTACAAAGTGTAGATAGCCCAGGAGAGGAAGGTGCTCCTAAATTCAACTCAAGTGTAAGCTATTCTTACTCTAGTTTTGCTAAGATAATTAATAGTTATTATCCCAATTCCATACCATCATCTAATAGTTTAAAAAATAGTATTAAAATAAAGAGTAGAACTTCGGCAGGTAGTGTAAAAGAATTACAAGTAGGTAAAACCACTATCACAGGTACTAAATTTAGAAGCATGTTAGGATTGAATTCTACTAACTTCAGTTTTGTGTTTAACAAAGATACTATAGATATAGTTTGTAAAGGATATGGCCATGGAGTTGGTATGAGTCAGTGGGGAGCTAATGCTTTTGCTAAGAGTGGGAAGACATATGAGGATATACTAACTCACTATTATAAAGGTATTAATATAAAAAAATATACGGAATTATAGGTAGTGAGGCGATAAAATAAGCTGTTGATTTGGAAAAATCAGCAGCTTATTTTATTTTATCAAAAAATGTAAAAAAATATAGAAATAAATAGAAAAAAAATTAAATAAAAAATGTATTTTTTACTATGTACTGGACAAACTACAAAAAGGAGGTGTTTGTATGGAAAAAAAATTCTCTAAAAAATTTTCAAACTTTATTAAGAAGGAGGGGTTTTACGTAATACTATTCCTGTGCCTTTGTATACTAGCTACAGTAGCGGTTATGGTATCAAGGAACAATAGAATTAACAAAGACGAAATATCTTCAAATCAACCTGGCATTGTTAATGAAACAGGAAAAGAAATAGGTGAAATTACTGAAAAACCTTTTGAAGATTTTGATAATGCTCTTCAAGTTAAAAATGATAAAGATGATACAGTGAAAAAAGAAACAGAAACTAAAAAGGAAGAAAATAAAACTGCAGAAGTTTCTACTACAGTAAATACAAAATTTATAAAACCAGTAGAAGGAATTTTAGCAAGAGACTATTCTGAAGAACCTGTATATTGGAAATCTACTAATAGCCATAGACCTAATTTCGGTATGGATATTAAATGTGAAGTTGGTAAGTCAGTAGTGGCTGTTATGGAAGGTAAAGTAGAGAGCATTGAGACTGATAGCATAGACGGAGTTCAAGTTACTATTAATCATCAAAATGGATTAAAAACTGTATATGCTAATTTAGATCCAAAAGTATCAGTAACTAAGGATCAGACAGTTAAAACAGGAACTAAAATAGGAACTGTTGGCAAAAGCACTGTTAGAGCATCCTATGAAACTTATGGAGATCACTTACATTTTGCAGTAATGAAAAATGAAGAGTTTATAAATCCTGCAAAATATATACAATATTAAAATTAAAAGTGTAGCCATTTTCCTCATATAACATGGGGAAATGGCCTACCAAATGTAATTTAAAGAAATGGTAACGCATATTTATAAATATAGAAGAGTTAAGGAGGTAGCGTATTGAAGGACTACATTGAAGAAAGAGTTCTAGAAGTGGCAAATTATATTATAAGTTCAAAAGCTACTATTAGGAAAACCGCAAAGGTGTTTGGAGTAAGTAAAAGTACAATTCATAAAGATATGACTGAAAGATTGCCGAAAATAAATCCACAAATTGCTGAAGAAGCAAAAACTATAATGGATTACAATAAATCGGAAAGACATATAAGAGGTGGAAAAGCAACTAAAATGAAGTATAAAGCTATTGAAGGATAGTCACATTCCTATTATAATTAAATTATATTGTTATGGCAAATTTTCAATAATTTTCATTTCAATAAAAGTATAACGAAAGAGTAGGTGTGAATAATAGGGATGTTTTTCTTCAATGTTGGAACCGATATGGGAATAGATTTAGGAACCGCAACAGTATTAGTATTTATTAAAGGAAAAGGTGTTGTATTAAAGGATCCTTCAGTAGTAGCTATAGATAAAAGTAAAAATAAAGTTTTAGCCGTAGGAGAAGAGGCCAGGCAGATGATAGGCAGAACTCCTGGGAACATTGTAGCTATCCGTCCCCTAAAAGATGGGGTCATATCAGATTATGATTTAACAGAAAAAATGCTTAAATATTTTATAAGAAGAGTTTGTGGAAAGAGAAAGATTGTATCCCCGAGAGTAGTTGTATGTATTCCTACTGAAGCTACAGAGGTGGAAAAAAGAGCTGTAATAGATGCGGCAAAGAATGCAGGAGCAAAAAAGGTGTTTTTAATAGAAGAACCTTTAGCAGCAGCTATTGGAGCGGGACTTGATATAACTAAAGCAAGTGGAAGTATGGTTATAGACATAGGTGGAGGAACCACAGACATTGCTGTCATATCTTTAGGTGGAATAGTTGTAAGATCCTCTATTAAAATTGCTGGAGATAAATTCGATGAATCTATTATAAGATATATAAGAAAAAAACATAAACTTATGATTGGTGAAAGAACAGCAGAAGATTTAAAAATTAATATTGGATCAGCTTATGAGAGAGACGAAGAAGTTACAATGGAGATAAGAGGAAGAGATTTAGTTACAGGACTTCCTAAAAATATAACGGTATCTTCAGAAGAAATGAGAGAAGCTTTAAGTGAACCAGTAACTGCTATAGCAGAATGTACTCATTCAGTTTTAGAAAAAACACCACCTGAACTAGCGTCAGATATAGCGGACAAGGGAATTGTAATGACAGGAGGAGGAGCTTTATTGCATGGTTTAGATAAGTTAATACAAGATATAACTAAAGTTCCTGTTCATGTAGCAGAGGATGCAGTTTCTTGTGTAGCATTAGGTACTGGTAAGGTACTAGATTTTGTGGATAAGCTAGATTCAGGGGGGACAGGAGACGATATAAGTTTAATTGATTAGAGTTATGTTTAGCAATAAAAAGCAAGGGTGTAAAACCGTTGCTTTTTATTGTTGTCTTATTCACTTATTAGAGAAGTTTAATTGATAACTATGAAATAAGGATTTAGTGATAACTTTAGCTAACTTGAATATTAAATCTAATCTAATCTTATTATTAATAAATATATTATTCTCCGAGGAGTCTACTATTCCTATGATTGAGGCATCACCAACATAGGGGAGGGTTTTACCCACACCTTTACCAGGATGTATAGAATAATCTCTTGCATGCACTTCACCTATATTATCATGATCTCCTAAACAAGCATCTATAGCTATGATATTTGAATTAGGATGAGTTAATTTAATATCATTGAGTTTTCTATCGATATTTAAAGCATGGATAGGTTCTGAAATGGTTCCGTAAATAGGAAGAGGGAAAAGTTCTTCGGTTAAAAATGTGCCTACTAAAGGGCCTAGGCTGTCTCCTATACATCTATCAGTACCTATGCATACTATAATTGTATTCAAATCCATATGATTACTTATAAAGTCACCTATGCTTAAATAAGAAAAAGGATCTTTAAAATGAGCTTTAACTTTATTCAATAGTCACACCTCCATAATAATGTATATGAGGCATGGTGGACTATTATTAATTTTATTGGTTAATACTTATTTTTATCCCAAACATTTAGCTGTTCAATATTCGTTAATGAACCCAGTAAATGATCTTTTAATCCGGGAATTTCTTTTTCTAAACTATAGGTTAAGTCTTTTATATACTGTCTTTTTGTAAAACCATTAGCAGGACAAGGGTTTTCAACTATAGGAAAGCTATACTTTTTAGATGTATTTTTAATATCTAATTCATCTATGTATACCATAGGTCTTATTATAGTCACATCTTTTCTACTTAAGTAAGTTTTAGGTGAAAAACTATTTATTCTACCTTCGTAAAACATAGACATTAAAAGAGTTTCTATAGCGTCATTTTTATGATGACCTAAAGCAATTTTATTGCAACCTAATTCTTTTGCTTTATCATTTAATATACCTCTTCTTAAATTGGCGCATAAAGAACAAGGGTTTTTTTCTTTTCTTATGTCAAAAACTATTTCTTTAATATTAGATTCTATTATATGAAAAGGAACATCCAACTCTTTGCAAAGTTTTTCTAATGGAGTAAAATCAGCTCCTGTTTTAGGATCTATAGTTATAGCTATTAGTTCAAACTTCTCTGGAGAAAAAGTCCTATATTTACTTAATAAATGAAGTAAAGTGATACTATCTTTTCCTCCAGATAATCCAACGGCTACTTTATCTCCAGTTTCTATTAACTTAAAATCAATTACGGCTCTTCTTAATTTACTTAAAAGTTTTTGCATAATTATCTCCTTAATTGTTTTATAAATATTTATAGTAATTACTTGATTCAATAGCATTATAATATAAACTTCAAAACAAATAAAGTAAAAATAATTGAATATAACATATACATTAAATGAAAGATATATAGAGTAATATTAAGCAAATTCAATAAGGATTTAAATAATGGTGCATTATGACGTTTGAATTTTATTTAATAAGAATGTATACTATTCCTTGTTAACGCATTAAGTTAACTGGACAATTTAATTATAAAATGTGCTGGCATGGCTCAATTGGCAGAGCAGCTGACTTGTAATCAGCAGGTTGTAGGTTCAAGTCCTATTGCCAGCTCCATATGTGGAGGAGTTCCCGAGTGGCTAAAGGGGGCAGACTGTAAATCTGTTGGTATATACCTTCGATGGTTCGAATCCGTCCTCCTCCACCATATAAAATTTAATAAATATGCTGGCATGGCTCAATTGGCAGAGCAGCTGACTTGTAATCAGCAGGTTGTAGGTTCAAGTCCTATTGCCAGCTCCATGTATGGAGGAGTTCCCGAGTGGCTAAAGGGGGCAGACTGTAAATCTGTTGGTATATACCTTCGATGGTTCGAATCCGTCCTCCTCCACCAAAGACACATTTATGTGTCTTTTTTATTTTGTTTAATTACGAAAGACATAATTGACATAAAATTTTTAGTATGATATAATACTTAAGTAAAATGTAATAAAATGCTCTTATCAAGAGAGGTGGAGGGAAAGGGCCCTATGAAACCCGGCAACCAGTACTATGTGCTAAGGTGCCAATTCCTGCAGAAAATTTCTGCAAGATAAGAGGAACGTAACGTTATGGCGCCTCTTCTTATTGAAGAGGCTTTATTTTTTATACAAGTTGAAATGGAGGAAAAAAGATGAGAAAGTTGTTTACTTCAGAGTCAGTTACAGAAGGACATCCAGATAAAATATGTGACCAAATATCCGATGCAGTTTTAGATGCAATACTTGAAAAAGATCCAAAAGGAAGAGTTGCTTGTGAAACTACAGTAACTACTGGTATGGTTCTAGTTGTTGGAGAGATAACAACTAACTGTTATGTAGATATCACTAAAATTGTTAGAGAAACCATTGAAGGAATAGGATATACAAGAGCAAAGTATGGTTTTGATAGTGATACATGTGCTGTATTAACATCTATAAATGAACAATCTCCTGATATTGCTATGGGAGTAAATGAATCCTTAGAATCTAAAAAAGGAGAAATGGATAGAGATGAGGCTATAGGTGCTGGAGACCAAGGTATGATGTTTGGGTTTGCTACAAATGAGACACCAGAATATATGCCAATGCCAATAGCTATGGCTCATAAACTTGCTAGAAAATTATCAGAAGTTAGAAAAGATGAAACATTATCATATTTAAGACCAGATGGTAAAACTCAGGTTACCGTAGAATATGAAGATGGTAAGCCTGTAAGAATAGATACAATAGTAGTGTCTACTCAGCATAGTCCAGAAGTTACTAGAGAAGAAATAGAAAAAGATATACTAAAACATGTAATTAATGAAATTGTTCCAAAGGAATTATTAGATGAAAATACAAAATACTATATAAACCCAACGGGAAGATTCGTTGTGGGAGGGCCACAAGGAGATGCGGGTTTAACAGGTAGAAAAATAATAGTTGATACCTATGGAGGATATGGAAGACATGGTGGTGGAGCTTTCTCAGGAAAGGATCCAACAAAGGTTGATAGATCAGCAGCTTATGCAGCTAGATGGGTGGCTAAGAACTTAGTAGCAGCAGGAGTATCAGATAAAATAGAAATCCAACTAGCTTATGCTATTGGAGTTGCTAAACCAGTTTCTATAGCTGTTGATACCTTTGAAACAGGAAAAATACCAAATGATAAAATTGTTGAAATAATAAACAAAGTATTCGATTTAAGACCTGCAGCTATAATTAAAAACTTAGATTTAAGAAGACCTATTTATAAGCAGACAGCTGCATATGGACATTTTGGAAGAACAGATTTAAATGTTCCATGGGAAAACTTAGATAAGGTTCAGGATATAAAGAAATATTTATAAAAAGAAAGAAGCTGCCTCAAAATAAAAAGTGAGGCAGCTCACTTTTTACTTCGAGGCAGCACTGTTTTCGAAAGTTTGATTATATACAGTAAATGCATCCAAAATGTTGAATTGCTCTGTTTGAGGATTCCCCTCTGCATTAGCGGTGACTAAAATATATTCCTTGCCGTCTATTTTTGCCAAGCTAGCAAGACATAATTTAGCTTCCTCTGTATAACCAGTTTTCCCACCTTGGATAATACCGTTATTCACCTCTTCTGTACTCATGTGTTTGAACATTGTACTGTGAAAAGTGATTCCATCGGGATGGAGATCAGTTGCTTTCGTCGAATGACGTTTTGAAGTGAATACTTCTCGAAAAGTATCGTTTTGTAATGCATATTTCAGTAGTTTAGCAATATCATTTACAGTGCTATAATGATTCCTGTCATGCAGTCCTGTGGAATTAGTAAAATGAGTACTCTTCATTCCTAATTTTTTAGCTTTTTCATTCATTAGCTTTACATATTTTCTTTCTGAACCTGAGATTGCTTGGGCTAATCCTATACAGCTTTCTGCCCCGGAGGGTAATAACACCCCATAAATCAAATCTATTGCTTCTACATTTTCCTTGGGTAAAAAACCTGCCATAGAAGCACCTTCAGAATACAATTTTTTAAACATATTCTCTGGCAGATAAATCATTTCGTGTAAGTCTGGTAGATTTTCAATTGCCACTATTGCCGTCATAATTTTTGTAAGTGACGCTGGGTAGATTCTTTCATCAGATGATTTATCTAATAATATATGATTATCATCTAGACCAATGAGAATAGCATTTGAACTATATAAATTATTAGCTACAATCTGATTAACTCCATCGGCAACTATTATTTTTGAAGATTTTACAGATGATTCTGTTTTTTGGTTGATTCTATTTATTAGATAATTTGACAAAAATAAAGTTGTGATACATACTGCGCATACACATAGTATTGAACGAACACGCTTTATCTTCTTCTTTTTTATCTTGTATTTTTGTCTATGAGCTGTCATTTTAATATTCCTCCTTAAATATAAGTTTCAATATTTCCTTACAACATAATTCTAATAAAATTGAACATTCTTTGTGTAAACAACGGCTTATAGACCTATTAAGATTTTCTTAAGGACTACTTAATAATTTCAGGATTTTAAAAATCATAAAAATAAGAAACACCATTCCTTCATGAATTTTACATCATAAAGGAATGGTGTTTCTTAGAATCTTAAATATTCTATACTTATTCATATTTAAGATTCTAAAACTTAACTCCCTTTTTTATAGATTTTGTAGGACATATTTTTACACATTCTCCACACCTAATACATTCACAGCTATTAGGGTTTTTATAAACTTCTATACTCATTTTGCACTTATGTGTGCAAGCATTACAGCTTGTACATTTATCTTTGTCTACTTCATATTTATAAAAACTTACTTTATTAAATAATGAGTAAAATGCTCCTAATGGACATATATATCTACAAAATGGTCTGTATATAAATATTGATGATATAATAATGACAATTAGTAAGAACATCTTCCAGGCAAATAAATATCCGATAGCTCCCCTTAAAGATTTATTTAGTGAAATTAATGGTATTCCACCCTCTAGTGTTCCAGCAGGGCATATGTATTGACAAAAATATGGAAGACTTATTCCAAATTCATTTACTAAAAACATAGGTAATATTATAACAAATAATGCTAATATGATATATTTTAAATATTTGAGTACATTATTTACTTTTTTATTTACAGTTATCTTTTTAGAAGGTGTCTTATGCAGTAAATCTTGAATAAGGCCAAAGGGACATAACCACCCACATATAAATCTGCCAAATATAACACCAAATAAAGACATGAATCCAACTACATATAATGAA
Organism: Clostridium mobile; assembly: GCF_018918285.1. Lineage (GTDB taxonomy): Bacteria > Bacillota > Clostridia > Clostridiales > Clostridiaceae > Clostridium_AW > Clostridium_AW mobile. Next base: position 462,307 of record NZ_JAHLQF010000004.1, on the reverse strand, counting down.
AAATTATATTTTATAGTTCCAATAACAGCCTGCAAAGAACCTATTGGACAAGAGCCCAGAGCTCCAGGACAAGAATAACAGTTTAGACCTGGAACACAGATTCTTTTAGTATTTCCTTTAAATATATTACCTTTTAGAAAACCATTTATATTTGCATTTGTCATTATAGCTACAATAATTTGTGTTATTCTTCTTTTATCCAATTCCTATGCACTCCAGACATATGTTTATTGCTTTTTTTAATACAATTCTTACTTCATCTCTATATATCCCAGTGAAAATAAATACAATACTCATAATTAAGATACTATATCTTATAAATACTTCACTTTTATCAAATCTATTTACATTCATAAATTTCACGCCCTTAATATATCATTTATTAAAGTATCTTTATAATAGAATATTCATTCTTGAAACTATAAAAGTTCATCAAAATAATTTACCTTAAAATCATAAAATTATTACTCTTGCCGATGTATGTAGCTTGCTATTTTATACTTTTTAATCTATCTTGAATTTCTTTCATATATTCATCTTTGTTCTTAGAACCTACTACAAACTCTCCAATGATATTTCCTTCACTATCAACAAAGAATGTAGTTGGAACTCCTGAAACATCGTTTAATATATTATTCATAATCTTTTCATCTGGAATAATATTAGCAAACGTCACACCTTTTTTTGATAAAATTTTCTTAGCTAATTCTTCATTGTCTACATCCGGTGTATCTGAAACAAGACCAATTACATTAATATTCTCATCCTTAACTTCCTCATAAAGCTTTTCAATGTCAGGCATTTCTGCTATGCATGGACTACAATATGTTGCCCATATATTTACCATCGTAAGCTTACTATCTTTAAAAATACTGCTATCTATTTCTTTACCATCTAGAGTTTTAGTTTTAAATTCAAATTTCTTATGTTTACTTAATTTTTCTTGTTCTGTTACTGGTTTAAATATTTTAATTAAGCTTTTAAATTCTTTAATTCCTCCATATATTTCTTCATAGTCTTTCTTAGATCTTTCTGATAAACCATTAGTATCAGGCTTATTATTATATAATAAGTAAAATTCAAGACTACCTTCTTTACCTATTAAATCCTTATTTTCATATTTTGAAAATAAATCTTTTTGAACTTTGCCTTCTTTTTTGCTCTTATCTATACTTACTACAGTCCATAATTCTTTAAATTCATTAGTTAAATCCATAATTTCTGCTGCAGCTTTTTTGATTTCTTCTTTATCTGTTTCTGGAATTTTAGATGCCTCCTCATTTAACTTTCGTGCCTTTTCCATAGTCTCATCAAGTATAAAACTAACGATTACTTGACCTTCTATATTCTCTTCTGGTGCTGTTGCATATGCATCTATATTTTCTGCTTTATTCTTCCACTTATTAGGTAAGCTAAACTCAATTCCTAAATCTTCAAACCTTCTTGCCGTATCATCTTGCACAGTTTCTGTTTTATTAGTTTCATTTTTAGTTTGTTTTGAATTTTTTCCTGTAGATTTATTACATGCTGACATAGATATGCAAAGTATTGCTGATATTAAAATTGTTAAAAATTTTCTTTTCATAATTAATCCACCTCTATTTTTTATATTGTATTTCCATACTTTGATTACATAATTTATTAATTTGCTATTGGCTGTTCCAGCAATAATTATAGTTTATAGAAAATGAGGAAAAACTTTGTATATATATACTTATTAATATCTTAAGAATTACTTATGGAGCGCTTAATATTTTCGGTAGGTATTATTTTGGGAAATTTGATTATAGAGAGTAAATTCATCGAAGATATATTTTAAATTTTAAAATATAGTGAAAATAAAAAAACACCATTCCTCTATGAATCTTCATATCATAAAGGAATAGTGTTTTTTAGTTGTTGATTACTCCAGGTATTTTTATATGGAATATTGTATAACCATCATTGCTTTCTGCATAAATTTCACCTTCATGTAAAATTACAATCTCTTTGGCGATAGCAAGACCTAGCCCGGCATTGCCGGTGGCCGTTCCTCTGGATTCATCCAATCTATAAAACTTTTCAAATATACTATTTAGTTTTTGTGATGGAATAGTTTTTCCATAATTTTTAAAAGCTATAATGGCATCCTGTGATTGTCTATGGACATCTATTGTAATTTTACTATTTTCATCACCATATGCAATTGCATTTTTAAATACATTATTAAATACTCGTGCCAGCTTATCCGGATCACCATAAAACATAATATTATCTTCTGCATTTACTACAACTTCTTGTTTTTTTTCAGAAAGCATTGGATAAAATTCATCTGCCATTTGAAATAACATATAGGATAAATTAAAGTCTCTTTTCTCTAATACAATGGTTTGAAGATTATATCTGGTAATTTCAAAAAATTCGTTGATAAGCTTTTCAAGTCGATTTGCTTTTTCTAAAGTAAGATCCATATATTTTGCCCTTTGTTCAATAGGCATATCTGGGACTTCTGACATTAAATCCAAGTATCCGATAACTGAAGTAAGAGGAGTCTTTATATCATGTGCAAGATAAACAACTAAATCATTCTTCCTTTGTTCCGACTGTTTTGCATCTCTTTCTCTCTTCTCTAGAATATGTTTGCACATATTTAGTTTAGTTTCCATGAAGCTCAGTTCTGGAGATAGTTCAATTTCTTTATCTGAACCTTTCATTAAGTCGTCCATGCCCTTATCAATTTCATCAAAGTATTTTGTAACCCAAGACATAGCAAATTGAAAAATAATTAAGAAAAAAATGACACTTAAAACTAACATAATTTTATCTATGTTATTGCGGAATATATATTGGTGAATAATCACTGCATCTGACTCGGATAAATAAAATGTATTTCGTAAGAAATCTACAATCCAATTACCAAAACGGCCTCGTAATAAGGAACTTAATAACCCTAAAAATCCAAAGCTTAATAAAATAAGTATTAATACTTTAAAAAATATTTTTCGTTTGAACGCTAAATAATCATTTTTTCTAGTGTTATTAGTTTTCAATTTTATAACCAACTCCCCATACCGTTTTGATATATTTCGGATTTTCAGCTGAATCATTCATTTTTTCTCTCAAGTGTCTAATGTGAACCATGATGGTGTTGTTGCTGTTGCTAAAGTATTTATCTCCCCAAACTTCATGAAATAACTTGTCAGAGCTTACCACTTGCCCTTTGTTCTCACACAAAACCCATAGAATTGAAAATTCCGTAGGAGTCAAAGATAAAGGTTTTTCATTTAAAAAACATTCATGATTATTTTTGTCTACTACTAGCCCTCCTATAGAGATTATGTCTTCTTTTGGGGATTTGTTTAATTGATTATATTTTGTAAACCTTCTTAATTGTGCTTTTACTCGTGCCACTAGCTCTAGTGGTCGAAATGGCTTTGTAATATAATCATCTGCACCTAATGTTAAACCTGTGATTTTATCCACCTCTTCATCTTTTGCAGTCAACATAATGATTGGGAAGTTATACGAATCTCTTATTTTTTTGCAAATAGAAAACCCATCTATATCTGGGAGCATGATATCTAAAATAGCCATGTCTAAATCTTCGGTTTCTATAACTTTCATTGCTTCTGTTCCTGTATAACATTTGAACACTATGAAATTTTCATTCGTTAGATACAATTCGATTAAATTAGCGATAGCTTTCTCATCTTCAACCACTAAAATTTTAGTATACATATATACACCTTCTTTTTATTTTTATATCAATTTATATCATTATAGTAAATTAAACGATTAATTCAGTCAATATATCTACTATGTAAATGGCTTACGTACATTGATTTGAAAAATTGAACAAATTAATATAAACAGTAATTTAATTTGTTGTTTAATATTTAGCAATACACTTATGTAATAATTATTACATAGATAGAAAAAAATTATAACCATAGTGATTATTGTGTTTTTATTTTATAGGTAGTCAATAATATTAATGATGTAAAATATTATGTTATAATGTAGTCATATAAAGTAAAATTTAGTGTGGCTTAAGCGAAGAACCCAAATGGGATATTAGTGGCGGTTAGCTATCGGATAAAAAGAGTAGGAGAGATTTTATGGCAGAAGTACAAGTAACTGTAGATTCTATCATATTTAAAAATGATGATAATGGATATGTAGTAGCTAGGGTGAAAGAAAAAAATAAAACAATAACTATAACAGGATGCATACCTTATATAATGGAGGGGCAAGATTTGAACTTAGTTGGGGAATGGGTTACACATCCTCAATTTGGAGAGCAATTTAGAGTTGATAGTTGTGAAGAAACTTTGCCAAATACTATAAAAGGTATAGAAAGATATTTAGCTTCAGGAATAATATCTGGAATAGGACCTGTTACTGCCAAAAAAATAGTGGAGGCCTTTGGAGAATCTGCGTTTAATGTATTGGAGAATGATATTGAAAGACTAAAAGAGATTGAAGGCATAGGGGAGAAAAAAATAGCCATTATTTATAAATCCTACGGCAAACAAAAAGAGTTAAAAAATATAATGATGTTTTTTCAAAATTACGGAGTAACTACTAATCAATGTTTAAAAATATATAAAAGATTTAAGAGTGATTCTATAAGAATAGTTAAGGAGAACCCATATATTTTAACAGAAGAAATATCAGGTTTTGGATTTAAAACTGCAGATAAAATCGCAAGAAATTTGGGAATTGAACTCAGTTCCCCTTTTAGAGTAGGTTGTGGAATAAAATATATAATAAATCAGTTTTGTGGGTTAGGTCATACATGCATGCCTATGGATAGGCTTATTAAAGAAGGAATAAGTATATTAGGGGTTAGTGAAGAACTTCTAAAAGAAAGTTTAATATATAATGCTTATGAAGGCAAAATTAAAATAGAGGAGTGTAATGGAGAACAATATGTATTTACAATACCTTACTATTACTGTGAATTAGGTATAACAAAAAAAATTATTACACTTTCTCTAGGGAATTTTAATAAACTAGAAATAGATATAGATAAAGAAATAAATGAGTTTGAAGAAAATAACAATATTAAATTTGCCCCTTCTCAAAAAGAAGCTATAAAGGGTGCATTATTAAATGGTATTGAAATAATTACTGGAGGTCCTGGTACAGGAAAAACCACAATAATAAACTGCATAAGTCAAATATTCGAAAAGTATGGAATGAGTGTTTTTATGGCTGCACCTACTGGAAGAGCAGCAAAAAGAATGGGGGAGGCTACAGGGAAAGAGGCTAAAACAATACACAGATTGCTAGAAATGGGAATGGGGGAAGATGATGAGGAATTATTCTCTAAAACTGAAGAAGCTCCTTTAGAGTGCGATGTTATAATCGTTGATGAAGCTTCGATGATAGATATAGTTCTCATGCATAATTTATTAAAAGCAGTGCCGCTAGGTACAAGATTGATAATTGTTGGAGATGTGGACCAACTTCCATCTGTTGGGCCAGGAAATGTGCTAAGAGATTTAATTGAAAGCAATTGTGTAAAAGTAGTAAGGTTAAAAGATATATTTAGGCAATCTTCAAAGAGTATGATAGCTTTAAATGCTCATAAAATTAATAATGGTGAAATTCCTATTTTGAATGAGAAAGATAAGGATTTTTATTTTATAAATAATGATGATAGCTCAAAAATTTTAGATACAGTAATTAGCCTAATAGACAAAAGATTACCGAAATTTAATAAAGATTGGGATAAACTAAAACATATCCAAATATTAAGCCCTATGAGAAAAGGCATGCTTGGAGTAGATAATTTAAATGAAAAACTCAAAGATGTGCTAAATCCTAAGTCGAGTGATAAAAAAGAAAAACAATTTAGAGAAACTTTATTTAGAGCTGGAGATAAGGTAATGCAGATCAAAAACAACTACTCGTTAAAGTGGAAAAGAGTAGCTGGAATAGGTGAAAATGAGGGGGTAGGTATATTTAATGGTGATATGGGATATATAAAAGATATAGATGAAGAGAATGATACATTGACAGTAGTATTTGATGAAGAAAGAAAGGTCGTTTATGAAAGTATTTATCTTGATGAGCTGGAATTAGCATATGCTATAACTATACATAAAAGTCAAGGAAGTGAATTCCCGGTAATAATTATTCCTGCTTTTATGGGACCGCCATTGCTTATGAATAGAAATCTATTATATACTGGTATAACTCGTGCTAAGAGTTTGGTTGTAATAGTAGGCTCTTTAAAATCTATAAAATTTATGATTGACAATAATAAGAGTTTTGAAAGATATTCGCTTTTAAAATGGAGAATAGAAAACATTATGAATGCTGCTAATTAAAACATAATGATATTGGAGTGTAGGACTTATGTTTATGAGTAAAATTACGAAATTAAATTCTGAAGAGGAAAGGCTAGAAAATCAAATTTTAAATTGGTTATATTCAGGAGAGCAATTTTTAAACATAATAACTGTACCTAATAATTCCTCATATTTATTAACTAAAGTTATAGGAGATTATTTAAGATTGAATAACAAAATTCTCTATATAACAAATGAGGAAGAGGAATATATTGATGTACTCAGAAATTTTAAAAAAAGAGCTTTTCCTAGAAACTATGCTTATTTAAAAAATCCATCCATAGAGCTAGATAGAAATTTAATAGTATGTAATTACGATAATGCTTTAAAATTAAAAAGTAAATTTGATATAGTAATCTACGATGACATAAGGAGTTTTCCTATTTATAGTAAATATGAAATTATAGATATAATGGCAAAATGTTGTAAAGAGAATGGTAAGCTCATATCTTATTCTGTTGAAGCTTTGTTTAATAAAAAAAGAGAAATATGTTTTCCTATTTTGGAGAATAGACTGCCATTAGTAGAGCCGAGAATTGTAACTACAAAAATAGACTTAAATTTAGATATACCATATACAATTTATGAATACTTAAAATGGTGGCTTCATAGTAATAAAAAAATTATTTTATATGTTCCATATGAAGAACATATATTTAACGTATTTCAGTACATTGATAAATACTGTAAGGAGCTAACTAATAATATAGTTTGCTATTATAAAAATGAAAATTCTAAAAAAATATTGTTAAATTTTGAAAAGTGTAAATCGGGAATATTGATAACGAATGATTTAAAAGAGAGAGCCTTTAGACTTTACCCTAGCGAAGATACTAATGAAATGGTGTTTTTTTCCGATAACCATGTGTTTGATTATAAAAAATTAGTTTATTTTTGTGGGGCAGAGGCTTTAAATAAAAACAGAATAGGCAGAGAGCTCCTATTTGTAGCAAATGAAGAAAATGAACAAATGTATAAAGCTAAAAATATGGTAAGGAAATTCAATAGAGAAGCGTGGGAAATGGGATTATTAAGTATTTAAAGAATATAGTAGATGCAGTATTATCCATAATATATAGTGAAAGAGATGAATGCCCATTATGTAAGGCCTATATGGAAGAGAGCTTTCTTTGTCAAAGATGTCTAAATAAGATAAATTTTATTACAGGTTCATTTTCAATTAAGAGAGAAGATTATAGTTTTAAATGTTATAGTTTAGCAAACTATTCAGATAATATAGCACATATGATAATAAGACTAAAATATAAAAAAGACTTTCAATGTGGTGAAGTATTAGGGCACTTACTGAGTAAGAAAATAATAGAAAGTGGAATCCATGCTCATTATTTAACTTTTGTCCCAATGACTAAAAAAGCCATTAAAAAAAGAGGATATAATCAAAGTGAATATTTAGCTAAGGTAGTAGGTAAATATTTAGATATACCAGTTATTAAATCTCTTAGTAAAACTAAGGATACCTTAGATCAAATAGGGTTGAATAGTAGTGAGCGGTGGAATAATGTTCATGATTCCTTTTATATATATAATAAAAATAAAATAAATAATAAAAAAATAATATTAATCGATGATGTGATTACAACTGGAGCTACAGCATATAATTGTGCAAAAGAGCTTATGAATAACGGAGCAAAAGAAATAAATATCTTGACTGTAGCGAAAAGTAATGTATAATTTTAATATATTGAGTTAGGTCTGTGATTGAAAGTCGATGCCAGTCGCAGGCGAAACGATCCACGTAAGTTAAATAAAATGTTTAATGAGCATGGTGCGGCTTAGAAGTAAGTCCTGCCGTTAGAATTTATTGACGAGAGGGCCAGTAGTGAGAGGTTAATTCCCGGTAGCGAAAACTCCAGCAGGCGGGTGTGGGGTCAAAGATCAGGTCAGCTAACTTGATAAAAAGAGTTCTTATTTTAGGATAAGAACTCTTTTTTATATATAGAGCAATATAGTAATTTGGTGATAGTTTAAGGAATAGTTAATATGAGAGTGTCTATTATATTTAATATTTTGTAAATTTAGATAATTTAACTTGTAATTTATACTCAACAGTATTAAAATAAAGGTAACAAAACAAACATTACTCTTTTATAAGAGTATAGGGAGGGGCTGAATGTATGAAAATTATAGTGAATGGCAAGAATATTGAAATTACAAATGCATTAAGAAATGTAGTTGAAAAGAAATTAGATAAATTAGATAAGTACTTTAGTCCAAATGTAGAAGCCCACGCTACATTGAGTGTACAAAAAAGTAGGCAAATAATAGAAGTAACAATTCCTTTCAATGGAGTAATCTTAAGAGGGGAAGAGGCAACTGAAGATATGTACGCTTCAATTGATTTAGTGGTGGATAAACTAGAAAGACAGATAAGAAAACAAAAAACTAAACTTCAAAAAAGGCTTCATGGTGATTCACTTAAATTCCAATTTATACCTGACGAAGAACGTAAGGATGTACAGGAGCCTAGAATAGTAAAAACAAAAAAATTTGCTATAAAGCCGATGTCAGATGAGGAAGCTTTGCTTCAAATGGAACTTTTAGGACATAATTTCTTTGTTTATGAGAGTGCAGATACTGGCGATGTAAATGTAATTTATAAAAGAAAAGACGGAAATTATGGACTTATTGAACCAGAATTTGAATAATTAACATAATATATAAAAGAGGAGACTATGTCTCCTCTTTTAAGTTTAGCCAATAGGATAGATTATCTAAGTTTTCTACAATAATATCTACATCATAGGGTGATTTTATATACTCTTCAAGTTCTAGTTTGTTTTTTAAAATCAATGCAATTTTGCATCCGTTCTTTTGTAATTCTAAATTATCGTTCCTAAATTTAGAAGTTACCAATATAGTATCTTTAGTATCTATATTAAATTTTTTAAATAGATAAGTCGTATTATAGTAAGGAGGGCAATCAGGTATTATCAATCTATTTTTATAGAAGGTTTTAATGTATTTTAAACTGCAATTATCATTACATGCTATACAGGTGTCAAACCTATTAGTACATAAATTTGAAGAAAATATTAATGGAATATTAAAATTATTTATTGTAGTCATATCTTTTTTTGGTATTTCATTAGTATTAATTATAATTAAGTTTGGATCTATAAAATCTATTTTGATATTACATAAATAAAGGTCATGAAAATCCATTGTATAGCTTATAGGATAGATATTTATTTTACTATAAATACTCTTGCAATAATCTAATAATAGATAAGATGGAGTTAAAACGTTATAAAAGTTACATTTTATGCTAAGATTACTTATGGTTGAGTATAGACTTTGTCTGCTAATATCGCAGCTATATGTAGCAAAATATCTTTTGTTTATTGGGATTTTATTAATAAATTTAATCCATTCCATCCTCTCTTGAGGAGAATTATATAAAAAATCTTCAATTATAAACAAGTAATTTTTATACTTGGATATCATAAAATCACTCCCAAATCATTATAGTTTTATTATAATAGGAAAAAGTTACTATTGTAAAATAATATTTAACAATTTGTGTATTAGCTCTATATTAAGTTGAACGCATATAAATTAGATGGTATAATCTATAAAGATAAGGATAATTAGAAATTTGAAATAGTGAGGATGAAAAAGATGAGGTTATTTGAGAAACTATTCGGCACATATAGTGATAGAGAATTAAAGAGAATAATCCCTATGGTAGATAAAATAGATGCTTTAGACTCAAAGATGCAAGGGCTTACTGATGAAGAATTAAGAGCAAAGACAGATGAGTTTAAAGATAGATTAGCTAAGGGAGAAACTTTAGATGATATTTTAATAGAAGCTTTTGCAGTAGTTAGAGAAGCTTCATGGAGAGTTATAGGATTAAAACATTACAGGGAGCAGCTAATGGGAGGTATAGTTCTTCACCAGGGAAGAATTGCAGAAATGAAGACTGGTGAAGGTAAGACATTAGTTGCTACTTTGCCGTCCTATTTAAATGGACTTTCAGGTAATGGAGTACATATAGTTACAGTTAACGACTACTTGGCTAAAAGAGATAGTGAGCTTATGGGCCCTATTCATGAATTTTTAGGATTAAAGGTAGGCGTTATTCTTCATGAATTAGAGCAAGGAGAAAGGCAGGAAGCTTATAATTGTGATATAACCTATGGTACAAATAGTGAGTTTGGTTTCGATTACTTAAGAGACAACATGGTAATATATAAGGAAGAAAAAGTTCAAAGGGGTTTAAATTTTGCTATAGTAGACGAAGTTGACTCCATATTGATAGATGAAGCTAGAACTCCTCTTATAATATCTGGCCAAGGAGAAAAGTCTACAGAGTTTTATAGAGTAGCAGACTATTTTGCTAAATCTCTTATGAAGGATAAAGATTTCACGGTGGATGAAAAAGCCAATGCAGTTTTATTAACAGATGATGGAGTAGTTAAAGCAGAAGAATTTTTTAAATTAGAAAACTATGCAGATTCAGAGAATATGGAAGTGCAGCATCACGTAGTTCAAGCGTTAAAAGCTAACTATATGATGAAAGTAGATAAAGACTACATCGTAAGAGATGGCGAAATAATGATAGTAGATGAGTTTACAGGTAGAGTTATGGATGGAAGAAGATATAGCGACGGACTTCACCAAGCCATAGAAGCTAAAGAAGGAGTTAAGGTAGAAAGAGAATCTAAAACATTAGCAACAATAACTTACCAAAATTACTTTAGAATGTTTAATAAATTGTCAGGTATGACAGGTACAGCACTAACAGAAGAAAATGAATTTAGAGAAATATACGGTTTAGACGTAATTTTAGTACCGACTCACAAGCCAGTTGTAAGAAAAGACCAGCCAGACTTAGTTTACAAGACAGCTAAAGGTAAATACAAAGCTATAGTAGAAGAGATAGCAGAGACTAATAAAAAAGGTCAACCAGTTCTTGTAGGTACTGTAAGCATTGAAAAATCAGAATTAATATCTGACATGCTAAAGAAAAAGGGAGTTAAGCATCAGGTGCTAAATGCTAAATATCATGAAAAAGAAGCAGAAATAGTTTCTCGTGCTGGTGAATATGGAGCAGTAACTATAGCTACTAATATGGCAGGGCGTGGTACTGACATTAAACTAGGTGATGGTGTAGTAGAAGTAGGCGGTCTTAAGATCATAGGTACTGAAAGACATGAATCAAGAAGAATTGATAACCAGTTAAGAGGACGTTCAGGACGTCAAGGGGACCCAGGGGAATCAAGATTTTACGTTTCACTAGAAGATGATTTGATGAGAATATTCGGTTCTGATAAATTACAGGGAGTAGTTGAAAAATTAGGCCTTGGTGATGATGAAGCCATAGAAAGTAAGATGGTTAGTAGTGCCATAGAAAATGCTCAAAAGAAAGTTGAAGGTAATAACTTCGATATCAGAAAGACATTAATACAGTATGATGATGTAATAAATCAGCAAAGAGAGATAATCTACAAACAAAGATCTCAAGTTCTTGAAGGAGAAGATTTAAAAGAACAAGTTCAAGATATGATAAGAGATTCAGTATACTCTGTTGTAGATTCACATATTTCTGGAGTACAAGAAGAGTTTGAAAATGAATTGACAAACTTAATAAATTATCTAGAAGATATGTACCTTCCAAAGGATTATGTAAAAGTAGAACAACTATCTGGATTAACAAATGCGGAAATAAAAGAAAAGTTGCTTACTATAGCTCAGAATATGTATATGGATAAAGAAGAAGATTTTGGTATTGAGCAAATGAGAGAAATCGAAAGAGTTATACTTCTAAGAGTTGTTGATACAAAATGGATGGATCACATAGATAATATGGATCATCTAAAACAAGGTATAGGTCTTAGAGCATATAAGCAACAAGATCCTGTTCAGGCTTATCAGTTTGAAGGAAGCCAGATGTTCGATGAAATGATTTATAACATAAAAATAGACACAATAAAATATCTTTTCAGGGTTCAAATACAAGCTGCTCCAGAAAGAGAAAGAGTAGCTAAAGAAACAGCTACTAATCAAGGTGGAGATGATTCAGTTAAAAGAGAACCTATAAGAAAAGAAAATAAAATCGGTAGAAATGAACCATGCACTTGTGGTAGTGGAAGAAAATATAAAAATTGTTGTGGAAGAGAAGCTTAATAGGAGTTGAGTGCGGATGTTTTTGGAATTAGATTCAACAATAGATGAATTAAATTCTTTTGAGTCAAACCTTAATGAAATAGGGGATTCACTTTGACTTAGATAAAATTAAGTTAAGAATGGATGAATTACAAAATATAATGGGAGAAGCAGACTTCTGGAGTGATTTGAAAAGAGCTCAAGAAATTACTCAAGAAGAAAAGTTTCTTAAAGCAAGGTATGAAAGATTTAAGGATTTTCAGTACAGAGTAGAAGATGCAAGGATTCTTTGTGATTTAATTAGAGAGGAAGAGGACTCTTCTTCTCTAAAAGAACTGTTAAATGAAGTAGAAGAATTGGGATCTAGCATAGAAACTTTTAGAATTGAAATTCTCTTAAGTGGTGAATATGATAGAAATAATGCTATAATAACTCTTCACTCGGGAGTTGGAGGTACAGATGCTCAGGATTGGACTGAAATGCTTTTAAGAATGTATACTAGATGGTCTGATAAGAAAGGGTATAAAGTAGAAACCTTAGACTTACTTCCAGGAGATGAAGCAGGGATAAAAAGTGTTACTTTAAAAATTAGTGGAGATTTTGCATATGGATATCTAAAAGCAGAGAAAGGTATTCATAGACTTGTAAGAATTTCACCATTTAATGCTAATGGGAAAAGACAAACATCATTTTCTTCACTAGAAGTATTGCCAGAACTTACTGAAGGTCAAGATATAGAAATAAGACCTGAAGATTTAAAAGTAGATACCTATAGGGCAGGAGGAGCAGGAGGACAGCATGTTAATAAAACAGAATCTGCTGTTAGAATAACTCACATACCTACAGGCATAGTTGTTCAATGTCAAAATGAAAGAAGTCAGCATACAAACAGGGACTCTGCCTTAAAAATGCTTAAAGCAAAATTAGTTCAACTAAAAGAAGAAGCTCATAAGGAAAAAATAGAAGATTTAACTGGAGAGCTTAAAGATATGGGATGGGGAAGTCAAATACGTTCTTATGTATTTCACCCGTATAACTTAGTTAAAGACCATAGAACTGGAGCTGAAACCAGTAATTTAACAGCAGTTATGGATGGAGATATAGACTTATTCATAAATGAATATTTAAAGGGAATATAAAGGAAAATCCCCATTATATATGGGGATTTTTTGACCACTTTATTCTTTCTAAACTAAATAGGATTATTGAAAATGTTAATGAAATTAATGTTATAATTTTATTATATATTATAAGAGGATTATTGGCAAAAGCATGTTTAATCAGTTCTTTAGATGCGACTTTAAAGCATCTATTGATGGATTTATCACTTATAAATTCAGGTTTATCGTTTGGAGTATGAATTCTACTTAAATCATTGTCAATAAAAGTTATTGCTTCTATATTTGCATTTCTAAAGGCTTCATGGTCACTAGAATCTTGAAATAAATAATTAAAATGTATGTTCTCTTTTATACATGCCGAGGCAGCAGATTTAACAAGTGGAGAGTTTACGGAATCTTTTTCTCCGCCCATTATGCATAATGGTGCAGGATTATTAGTCCCAATCATATCAAAATTAAATACTTTGCTATCCTTTAATAAATCGCCATAGTCTTTAACAAATTCTCTAGCACCCAAACATCCAAACTCTTCTGCATTAAAACCTATAAATAAGATATTTTTCTCTGGTTGTCCTAGAGAAGATATATACCTACTCATTTCCATGATGAAAGCAATACCAGAGGCATTGTCAAGGGCACCGGCGTATAAGGTGTTATTTAAATCCGTTCCTAGGTGGTCAAAATGGGCAGATATTACTATAGGTGAAGAACTCTGGTCTTTACCAGGTATTAATCCTACTACATTACTTACGGTGGTTTTATTTATTTCATAAGGAATGTAGCAATGGATTTTATAGCCGTCTTTTAAGTAATTTTCAATTTGATTTTTAGTGTTACTTGTTATCATTAAGTAAAGATCCATTGAGGACTCAGGTAAGAATGAACTTCTAAATTCCATATTGTCATTTTCAGCTACATATAAAAGCACAGTACCTTTATCACTACCAACAGCAATGAACTCTTTATTTAAAGACACATTGTTATTTTTATCAAAAATAATATCATTTACTTTGAAGTTTATCATATCCTCTTTATAATCTTTATAATACTCAAACTCTTTAATTACTTGATTATTTTCATCTAATACCCTCAAATAAGGAGTATCATTTAGTTTTTGGGGATAATAAGTAGTAAAATTATGATAATAACTGTTATTAAACGGGAGTAAATTATTGTTCTCAAATTTTTCTTTTATAAAGTTTGCAACCTGTATATTTTCTACAGTGCCTGCTAATCTTCCTTTTAGCTCCTTCGATGAAAGGTATTGTATATCATTTTTAACATTATTAGTATCAAAATTTTCTATTCTCATAGATACTCCAAATGAGAAAAAGAAAATAATTAAAAATAGAGTAGATAAAAATCTAGATAATTTCTTAGACATAAATAACTCCTTATAAAAAATAGTGTCTTATAAAATATATTATATTGGAAAAAAATATATAACTGTTGTAAAATAAATTTGAATTAATTTTAATGGAGGTAAATATGAAAAGCATTATAGAACAATTATCTAAAGAGTTAAATATAAGTTTAAATAAGGTAAATAGCGTTATAGAATTGTTGGATCAAGGAAATACAATTCCTTTTATCGCTAGATATAGAAAGGAAGCTACGGGAGGGCTTACAGACGTAACTTTAAGAGAATTAAGTGAGAGATTATCTTATTTAAGGAATCTTGAAAGTAGAAAAGAAGATGTAGTTAGGATAATAGAAGAGCAAGGAAAGCTTACAGAAGAGTTAAAAAGAAAAATATTAACTAGCGAAACCATAACAGAAGTGGAGGACTTATATAGACCTTATAAACCTAAAAAGAGAACAAGAGCTACGATTGCAGCTGAAAAAGGATTGGAACCTTTAGCGCAAATAATAATTAGTGGAAATTTTAAAGGAAATATAAATGAGGAGGCTTCCCAATACATAAACGAAGAAAAAGGAGTAAATTCTTATGAAGAAGCTCTAGGGGGAGCTATGGATATAATTAGTGAAATAATATCTGATGATGCTGAATATAGAAAATGGATCAGAATGTATGTTAATAAAGAAGGAGTAATAGAAACAAAGGGTGAGAGCAGTGAGCCTACTCCATATGAAATGTATTATAAATATACAGAAGCTGTAAAATCAATACCTTCTCATAGGATATTAGCTATAAACAGAGGAGAAAAGGAAAAGATACTTTCAGTAAAGATAATTGTTGATATGGATAAAATTATTGATTATCTAAAAGTTAAAATATTAAAAAACAATGAAATTACTGATACATATTTAGAAAAGAGTATAGCGGACTCTTTAAAGAGGTTGATTTACCCTTCCATAGAAAGAGAAATAAAAGGGGAACTTACAGATAGGGCGGAAGAAGGAGCTATAGATATATTTAAAGCTAATTTAAATGCTCTTCTTATGCAAGCCCCTATAAAAGGAAAAGTAGTTTTAGGATATGACCCTGGATTTAGAACAGGATGTAAGATAGCAGTACTAGATGATACAGGAAAATTAATGAGTATAGCTACCATCTATCCAACGGTGCCCCAGAGAGATGTTGATGGAGCCATAAAAGTTTTAAAAGAATTAGTATATAAACATAATATAGATGTAATATCATTAGGAAATGGTACTGCAAGCAGGGAATCAGAGGAAGTTGTTGAAAGGCTTATAAGAGAAGTAAAAGAGGAAAATGGCAAGGATTTATTCTATGTTATAGTATCAGAGGCTGGAGCATCAGTTTACTCTGCTTCTGAATTAGCTGTTAAGGAATATCCAGATATTGATGTATCAATTAGAGGCGCTATATCAATAGGTCGAAGATTACAAGATCCATTATCAGAGTTAGTAAAAATAGACCCTAAGTCCATAGGAGTCGGACAATATCAACATGATGTAACGCCTAAAAAATTAGATGAGTCTTTAAAAGGTGTAGTAGAAGATTGTGTAAATACAGTAGGAGTAGATTTAAATATAGCCACTCCTGCATTACTGTCTTATATTTCAGGAATAAATTCTGCTATAGCTCAAAACATTGTAACATATCGAGAAGAAAAGGGTAAGTTTAGTAATAGAAAAGAACTTTTAAAGGTTAAAAGATTAGGAGAAAAGGCTTTTGAGCAGTGTGCAGGGTTCTTAAGAGTTATGGAAAGCAATGAACCCTTAGATAATACATCAGTGCATCCTGAATCCTATAATGCTGCAAAAAAACTTTTAAGTACTCTAGGATACAGTATTGAAGATTTAAAAAATAAAAGCTTAAAAGATGTTGAGGAGAGAGTACAGGGAATAGGTATAGATAAATTAAGTGAAGAGTTAGATATAGGAATTCCTACACTACAAGATATAATAAAGGAACTTAAAAAACCAGGCAGAGACCCTAGAGAGGAATTGCCAAAGCCAATTTTTAAAACAGGAGTAATAGATATAGCTCAATTGCAACCAGGAATGATATTAACAGGTACAGTTAGAAATGTAGCTGATTTTGGAGCTTTTGTAGATATTGGAGTACATCAAGATGGATTAGTTCATATAAGTCAACTAGCAGATAGATTTGTTAAACATCCTTTAGATGTAGTAAAGGTTGGAGATATCGTAGAAGTTAAGATATTAGAAGTAGACTTAAAAAGGAAAAGAATAGCTTTAACTATGAAGGAAATATAATATTTTATTAAAATTATGTTGAAATTTTAACAACACTGTTTTATAATGATAGTGAAAAGATAATAAGTTTATCTTCAGGGCGGGGTGTAAGTCCCCACCGGCGGTATAGCCCGCGAGCCGAGAGGCATGATTCGGTTAGATTCCGAAGCCGACAGTATAGTCTGGATGAAAGAAGGTATTGATGTAATTATGTTATTAATTGCGCCCTGACAATTTTTTGTCAGGGTTTTATTTTTTGTTAAAATATATAATGTAGGAGGAAAATAAAATGAGAAATAAAAAATTAAACAAATCAATAAAAATTACATTATTGAGTGTTATAGCTTTTTTAATAATGTACATTGAATTGCCGATACCATTTTTCCCAGAGTTTCTTAAAATAGATGTTAGTGATATACCAGCTTTGATAGGAGCCTTTGCTTTTGGTCCTTTAGAAGGAATTATTATTGAATTAATTAAAAACATATTACATGGAGTATTTGCCACTAAGACAGCTTTTATTGGTGAAGTAGCTAATTTTTTAGTAGGAGCTGTAATTGTTGGAACATCAGGAATTATATACAGAGGTAATAAAACAAAAAAATCAGCTATTTTGGCATTGGCAATAGGTTCAATAGCTATGTCCATAGCTGCAGCAATGGTTAATTACTACGTACTATTGCCTTTATATGAAAAGGTTCTTAATGTGCCAATACAAGCTTCTGTTGAATTAGCATCAAAAGTGAATCCAATGGTGACAGATTTATGGACATTTATACTTTGGACAATAGTGCCTTTTAACCTTATAAAAGGAGTATTTGTATCAATAATAACATTAGGTATGTATAA
Source organism: Clostridium mobile (assembly GCF_018918285.1). GTDB lineage: Bacteria > Bacillota > Clostridia > Clostridiales > Clostridiaceae > Clostridium_AW > Clostridium_AW mobile. The sequence goes on along the minus strand of NZ_JAHLQF010000004.1, from coordinate 444,243 downwards.
GAGTGTGTCTCCAATGCTCCATAAGGAAAATGCAGAAAATGAGCTTGCTAAAAACTAGATTTTAGATTTAAAGGTAGAAAAATAATATTTAAGAGTTATTAAAGAGTTTGCATTTTTAATTGCAAACTTTTTTAATATAATTAAATAAATTTTCTGAGAATTCATAAGTATACTTTTAACTTTTCATTTTAAACTCTTCACTCTCTGAAGAGTTTACACGATAATTATAATAATTGAATCTTATTTAGCAATTTGTAAAATACATAATAATTAAACTAAAAATTTAAGGGGGGAGAGAATTATGGCAGGCATTTGGAATGTTAATGGAGTATATGATTTAAATTCAAGTAAAATTAAAGATAAAATATCATTTCAAATAGGAGAGATGTTAGTTGGTAGAATAGTAAGTGTAGATGAATTAAAAAATGAAGTGATGCTTAGGTTATTAGACGGATGGCAGTTTCCAGCTAAATTAAACATACCTTTAGAATTTCCTCCTACTGGGCTCTTAAAATTTAAAGTTGAAGGATATGAAGATGGAAAGATAAAGTTAGTTATAGTTAATCCTAAGAAAGATGAAGAGAATTCTAATAAAGATTCTTTAGATGATATTTTGTTAAAGCATAATATTGTTATAGAAAAAGAAGAATACCCTCTTCTAGAAAAGATGACTAAACATAATATACCTCTTACTAAAGAAAATATATCAAAATTAAAAACTGTAGTTGATTTTAGAAATAAGATATTGGAGAATCCAGAGGAAGAAGAAGCTTTTATAAATAAGTATTTAGAAAGCAGAGGAATTGAAAAAAATTCAATAAAAGGTGAGAAGGTTACAAATATATTAAAGGAAGTTTTTAATGAATTAAAAACTTTAAATGAAGATGATATGCTAACTCTATTTGAAAACAACATAGACCTGACAGAAGATAATGTGGAGGGGTTTAAGAATGTTTTTAAGGGAGAGAAAGCTATATATAAAGCTATAAGCGATATAGAAAAGTATTTAGATAGTGAAATGAAAAATGGAACTGAAATGAAAAATGACGCTGAAGTGAAAAATAGTGAAATTAAAAGTAAGGAAGTAATTTTAGAAGAAAGTGAAACTAAAAAAAGTAGTGACTCAGAAGCTGTTAAAGATAAATCTATTGGAAAAGATATAAATAGAGATATAAACAAAGATATAAATAGAGAAAAAAATTTAAATGATAATAAGATAGATAAAAATAGTAGCGTAACCGTGGCAAATAAAGAAAATGACAATATCACATTAAAAGAAAAAGAAATTATCAGTCTAGATAAAACTGTTATTAAAAATAAACCTAAAGAGGAGCTTTGGAAGGAAGTAAAGAATGAGATAAACTCTAAGCTAGAAGAAATGAAAGAAACATTAAAATCTATTTTAGATGTAAAGAGCAAAGTCAGGGTAGAAGCTTACGATAAAGTCATAGATTGGATAAAAGAGAATGTAAATAATTTTAAAGTATATAATACCATGTCTAATGAATATTACTATATGGATATACCTTTAAAATTAAATAAAGAAAACTATGATTGTAAATTAATAATCAAAGATGAAAGAAAAAAAGGGAAAAAAATAGATAGTAAAAATGTAAAGATTGCTACATCTATAAAAACTGTAAATATGGGAACTGTGGATGCTTTTATATGTGTAAATAATAGCAATATGAATGTAGATATTAAGTGTTATCCCCAGTGGACGAAAGTAATAGACAATGGAAAGGATAAAATGTTGAATGACTTAGCACAAATGGGGTATAATGTACTCATCAAAGTAGAAGAGAAAAAGGAAGATTTTAATATTGTAAATTGTAGAGAATTTTTTGTTGATAATAATTTAGGAAGCATTAATGTTAAGGTATGATTCTCTTTAATTTTAGGGGGATTATTTATGAAAAAGAAAAAGGCAGCAGCTTTAAAATATGAAAATGGATACAGCGCTCCAATAGTTACAGCTACAGGTATGGGATATATTGCAGATAAGATAATTGAAAAAGCTGAAGAAAAAAATATACCAGTAGTGTATGATCAAGAGTTGGCAAATTTGCTTACTAGTGTGGATGTAGGGGATTCAATACCATTCGAATTATATGATGCTATAGCTAAAGTAATAGCATACGTAGTTGATATAGATGAAATGATAGACAGAGGGTGACTATATGGCAATTTATGCGATTTCAGATTTTCATTTGGCTTTTACTACTGAAAAGCCTATGGATGTATTTGGAGAAAAATGGTTTAAACATGAAGAAAAAATAAAATATAATTGGATTAATACAATAAGTAATGAAGATACTGTGCTTGTAGCGGGAGATATATCTTGGTCTATGAAAATAGATGAAAGTATTATGGATTTAGAATGGATTCACAAACTTCCAGGGAAGAAAATATTTGTGAAAGGAAATCATGATTATTGGTGGAATAGCATAAGCAAATTAAATAATCTATATGACGATATGAATTTCATTCAAAACAATCATTTTTCCTATGGCGAATACGCTATATGTGGAACAAGAGGATGGATATGCCCAGGTGGAGAAAAATTTACAGAACATGATGAAAAGATATACAAGAGAGAATTAATAAGATTAAGACTTTCTTTAGAGTCAGCAGTAAAAGAGGGATTTAATAAATTTATTGTTATGCTTCATTATCCTCCAACCTATGACAGAAGAGAAGAATCAGGGTTCATTGATATACTTAAAGAGTACAATGTAGAAAAGGTAATTTATGGGCATTTGCATGGTATTCCAAAAGAGAAGGTTTTTCAGGGGAAATTAGGAGGAATAGAATATATTTTAACTTCTTGTGATTATTTAGATTTTATGCCTACAAAAATATTATAATTTTTGTAGGATAATTTATTGACAACTATATTCAAAAATCGTAATATATAAATATAATGATGGAGGTAATTTAAACATGGATAACTATAATATAAAAGATTTTAATGAGAGAGCAGAATTATTAAAGGTGTTAGCCCACCCTGTTAGATTATGTATAGTTAAAGGCTTAATAGAAAAGGGAGAGTGTAATGTAACACATATGCAAAATTGTCTTGATATGCCTCAATCTACAATATCACAGCACTTACAGAAACTAAGAACTGCTGGAATTATAAAGGGTGAAAGAAATGGACTAGAGATAAATTATAGTATTTGTAATGATGTAACAATAAAATTAATTCAATCCCTATTTGAAGAATAGAGTTTTATGGAGGGAAAAATATGAATAAAAAAGTTTTAATAGTAGGTGGAGTAGCAGGAGGTGCTTCTGCAGCGGCAAGGCTTAGAAGGTTAAATGAATCTATAGAGATTATAATGTTTGAAAAGGGAGAATATATATCTTTTGCTAATTGCGGATTGCCATATCATATAGGAGAAACCATAAAGGAAAGAGAAAATCTTATATTACAAACACCAGAGGAGATGGGAAAGAAGTTTAATATTGACATAAGGGTAAAAAGTGAAGTAATAGGAATAGATACTAAGAATAAAAATGTGAAGGTAAATAGTAAGGAGAGAGGAATATATGAAGAAACATATGATTATTTAATTCTATCTCCTGGAGCAAAGCCAATAAGGCCAGCTATTAAAGGGATTGAGAGTAAGAAAATATTTACTTTAAGAAACATACCTGACATGGATAAAATAAAGTCTTATGTAGATAATGAAAAGGTTAAAAGTGCAGTGGTCATAGGTGGAGGATATATTGGAGTAGAGATGGCTGAAAACTTAATCCATAAAGGAATTGCAACAACCTTAGTAGAGGCTGCTCCACATATTTTAGCTCCTTTTGATTCTGATATGGTTACTTATGCAGAAAAAGAGCTTGAGGATAATGGTGTATCTTTAATATTAAATAATGGTGTTAAAGCTTTTAAAGACAATGATGAAAATATAGAAGTCACATTAAATAATGGGCACACATTGAATGCTCATATAGTTGTATTAGCTATAGGAGTTAAACCTGATACTGAATTCATAAAAGATAGCGGCATAGAATTAGGAGCAAAAGGACATATTTTAGTAAAGGAAAACATGGAAACCAATGTTTCTAATGTATATTCAGTAGGAGATGCTATAGAAGTTATAGACTTTATAAATAATAAAAAAACTGCTATACCTCTTGCAGGTCCAGCAAATAAACAGGGAAGGATAGCTGCTGATAATGTATGTGGAATAGACTCAAAATATAAAGGAACTCAAGGAACTTCAATAATTAAAGTCTTTGATTTAACAGCTGCAAGTACAGGAAATAATGAAAGAGTGTTGAAAAATTTAAATATGGATTATAAGGTAGTGTATATTCATCCACAATCTCATGCGTCATATTATCCTGGTGCAATCCCAATGTGTATAAAAGTAATATTCGATGATAAAGGTAAAATATTAGGGGCTCAGGGCTGCGGATATGATGGTGTTGATAAGAGAATAGATGTTATAGCAACTGCCATTAGATTTGGTGGTACAATTTATGATTTAAAGGAGCTAGAACTTTCCTATGCACCGCCTTATTCTTCAGCTAAAGATCCAGTAAATATGGCAGGATTTTTAGCCGAAAATATGTTAGAGAATATAGTGGAAATGATATCAGTAGGAGAGTTAGATAATAGAGACAAGAACAGAAGTATACTTTTAGATGTTAGAACAGAGTTAGAATATTTTGGTGGCAACTTAGAAGGTTCTGTTAATATTCCACTACAAGAGTTAAGAAGCAAGTTAAATGAATTAGATAAACATAAAGAAATAATAGTATATTGCCAAATAGGTTTAAGAGGATATATAGCCTATAGGATATTAAAAGCCAATGGTTTCAATGTAAAAAACCTGAATGGAGGATACAAAACTTATACTATGAGTAAGTTTACTCCCAAAAGAGTTGAAGAAAAAATTACTAATAACTCACAAAAAGGAGATAAAGAAGCTATGGATAAAGTGGATAAAGAAATAGATATCTGTGGATTAAGCTGTCCTGGACCTTTGATGCAGGTAAGTAAGACCGTAGAATTCATGGAAGATGGAGAAATTTTAAAAGCTAAAGCTTCTGATCCTGGATTTTTGGGGGATATAAAAGCTTGGTGCCAAAGGACTAACAATGAATTAATAGACTTAAAGAAGGAAAAGGGAATAATTGTAGCTACTATAAGAAAAGGAAATATAGACGAACTTAAGAATAGTGATATAGCAATTACTTCTAATAAGAAGGACAACAAAACTATTGTAGTATTTAGTGGAGACTTAGATAAGGCAATTGCCTCTTTTATAATAGCTAACGGCGCAGCATCAATGGGCAAGAAGGTTACCATGTTCTTTACATTCTGGGGGTTAAATATATTAAGAAAACCAGAGAAAACAAAGGTTGAAAAAGGATTCATGGACAAAATGTTTGCAGCCATGATGCCAAGGGGAAGTAAAAAGTTAAAGCTTTCTAATATGAATATGATGGGCATGGGATCTAAAATGATAAGAAGGGTAATGAAGGATAAAAATATAACTTCTTTGGAAGATCTTATAAAGGCTGCGATAGATAATAGAATAAACATAGTAGCTTGTCAAATGTCTATGGATGTTATGGGATTGAAAAAAGAAGAGTTGATAGATGGAGTAGAAATAGGAGGGGTTGGATACTACTTAGGTGAAGCAGAAGATTCAAATGTGAATCTATTTATTTAAGTTAGAATTGATAGTGTATGGGTTATAGCTATTGAAGAGGTTGTTCTTGTGGACAACCTCTTTATTTCCATACATTTCTATGAATTGTTCAACACTCTTATTTTCAGAAGTTCTGTAATTCATTTTAAACCGTAAATTATTAATTTTAAATCAAATAAAGTACTATCTATTAAAGAATTTAGAAAAAATTCCTTTTTTAGATTCTTCTTTAATATCGGTAGTAATATTATCTTCTTCTTCATTTGACTGATTAGCTTCTTGCTCTTCTTTTATTAAATCTTTACCATCCCTCGCTAATTCTTTTAATTTTTGAGAGACTCCAGGAGTTGTGATAACTTGGCTATACCAAAGTAATGCATTATCATATTCTCCAATTCTTCTATGGATCTCTCCTATAAGATACATTACTGTATATTTATTCATTCCATAAAAAGGAAAGGATTCATTGAAAAAAGCATGATTAAATCCCTCTAAAGCTTGCCTTAAGAAGGTTATCTCGTTTTCTTCATCTTTTAAAAGCCTGTACATCCATGCAAGTTTTAGACAAGTTAATGCTTTCTTACTTGATTTTGAACCTATTACAGCATAGTTTAATAATGCTAACTTATATCTTTCAATAGCTATGTTTTCATCATAATTTTCAGGATATTGTCTATATTTCCATCTTGCTTTAATTACTTTTTCGATTTTCTTAATTTCACGTTCTTTAAGGTTTTCAAAATCTACTTTTAAAGCAGCATAGCCGCAGCTATTGCATAGCCAAACATCATAGAAGTAAGGATTAATAGTAAGATATCTTATAAAGAAGTCTGAGTCTTTCTTACCAATTCTATAGTAAGATGACTTTACTGACTTTGCTTTAAAGGCATATCCACATACAGGACATATTACTGACTTATTATATAAAGGAGAGTTTATTGAAGATTTTCTATCATCTTTTTCTTCATCATCTGTATCCTTATATATTTTTATATCCTCTATATCCTGAAATCCAAGTTTCTCTAAACCTGAAAAAATATTGTTGTTCATATAACTCAACCTCTAATCCTTATTTTGTTAATATAAAGATATTATATCAAAAAATAAGAAAAATGTATTATTTATTCTTTCTTAATGTATTATAATGATAATGAAGGAACTTAAGAAGGGGGATATTTATGGCTATAAGAGAATGGAAGACTTTCCTAATACCCTATGAGCAAGCTGTAGAAGAATTGAAAGTAAAATTTAGAAGTATAAGAACAGAATGTAGGAGAAAAAATGAATATTCACCTGTAGAATTTGTAACTGGTAGAGTGAAAGAAGTGTCTAGCATTCTAGAGAAGGCAAACAAATTTAATATACCTTTAGATAGGATAGAATATGAAATGGAAGATATAGCTGGCATTAGAGTAATGTGCCAATTTGTAGATGATGTAGAGAGAGTTGTTAGCATAATGAGACAGAGAAATGATTTGCAAATTATGTATGAAAAAGATTATGTAACTTATGTTAAATCCAGCGGCTATAGGAGCTATCATGTAATAATAAAATATCCTGTAAATATGGCAGAAGGAACAAAGGAAATATTAGCTGAGTTTCAAATTAGAACATTAGCTATGAATTTTTGGGCGACTATTGAACATTCACTAAATTATAAGTATAAACATGACATACCTTTGGAAATAAAGCATAAGCTTAAAGGTGCCGCGGATGCAGCTTTTCAACTAGATCAACAAATGTTAGAAATAAAAGATGAGATTAAGGATGCACAAAAGTTATTTGAAATAAAATCAAATATAGTTTCAGATGTTATGGATAATATACTTACTTTATCATCTATTGGGAAATCAGCAGAATCCTTAAGATATCAAACTCAATTAAATAAACTAATAGAAGAAGGAGAAATATTTGAATTAAATAATTTATTAAGATCAACAGAAAAAACATTAGAAATATATAGATAAATCTAGTATATAGATGAATATAGTATATAGTATATAAATAAATATAATATATAGATAAATCTAGAGATGAAAATCTTCTAGATTTTTATTTTTTATTACTATATTATAGTAATAAGACCTATTTCTTAAAAAATCCTTAAAATTAGCTATTATTAGCAAATTCTATATATTTTTACGTATTATTAATGTAAAATATGAATAGGTATACTAGGAGGTGAGGATATAGTTGGAAAGTATAATTGAATTGAATAATGTACGAAAAGTTTACAGAATGGGAGAAGAAAAAATAATTGCTCTAGATGATATTAACCTTAAAGTATATGCTGGAGAAGTTTTATGTCTTTTAGGGACTTCTGGATCTGGTAAAAGTACTTTATTAAACATGATGGCTGGCTTGGAAAAACCAACTAAGGGAGAAATCATTATAAAAAATAATCATATTGAAAAAATGAGCGAAGACCATCTAGCAATGTTTAGGCAGAAATACATAGGATTTGTGTTTCAGTCTTATAATTTATTACCTACTTTTTCTGCATTAGAAAATGTAACTCTACCTTTGATATTCAGAAATGCAAGTAAAGCTCAAAGGGAGAATAGGGCAAAAAAAATGCTAGAGGCGGTAGGATTAGAAAAAAGGCTTTATCATAAACCATCTCAGATGAGTGGGGGGCAACAACAGAGGGTGAGTATAGCAAGGGCTTTTGTGAATAATCCTAACATAGTTTTTGCGGACGAGCCTACGGGAAACCTTGATACAAGAACCACATTAGAAATAATGGATCTAATTAAAGGTATGGCTAAAGAACACAATCAAACACTGATTATAGTAACACATGATGTAGAGATATCCTCTTATGCAGACAGAATTGTCTATATAAGAGACGGTAATATAGAAAAAATAGTAAATAATAAAAATATAGAAGTTAAGGGAGAAGCATAAAAATGAAAAAGTTTTTTGTCTTTTTATTAACAGTAATGTTAATGTTTTCAGGAAGTTCATTTCCAGTTTCTGCGGCAGGAGAAACAGAAAGGTATATGCCAAGATTAAACATAATAAATAAAGATATTCCAACTATAGAAGCTGGAAAAGTTGCTGAAATAAAGTTTACTGTAAAGAATAGTAGCGGATATTCAGCTTACAATATATTAATAACACCTGAATTCGGAAAGCCTGAGGATAATCCATTTACTTTTGAAGATTTGGTATTCAACAAGAATATAGATTCTCTTTTGGGAAATAATTCAGCAGACGTTAGTTTTAAAATCAGAGTAAATTCAGATGCTGCAGAAAAAAATTATCCGATAACAATAAAATATGAATTTACTAATGCATATGGAGATTCTAAAACTGAATCTGAGACGATCTATGTAAAAGTAAGAAATACCAATACACCAGCTAGATTAGTAGTAGATAAAATAGAAACTGATCCTGGCAATATAACAGCTGGACAAACGTTTACAGCTTATTTTTATATTAGAAATAAAGGTAATGTAGAAGCAAGAGACGTAAAATACACTTTAGAAGGATTAGGTGGATCATTTACAATTGCTAGTGGTTCAAATATAAATTATTTTGGTGCAATAAGTGGAGAAGGTTATACATATGTAAAATATCACTTAAAGGCTGCTAGCAATATTTCTAATGGTACTCATCCATTAAAACTTAAAATGAATTATAAAGATCCACAAAACAAACCTATTGAAGAGACTCATGAAGTTTACCTTAATGTAGGAGGAAGCGGTGGCTTATATGATTTAAAAGTTCAAAATATTAGCTATCCTACTAATGGAGTTTCTACTAATCAAGATATAAATATAGGTTTTGATTTGAAAAATGAAGGAAAAGGAAAAATATCTAATGTAAAGGTTACTTTAGATAGTGCTGACGAAGCTGTAGTTCCTAAGTCCACTAAAATTCAAAAAGTTGCAAATCTAGAACCTGGAAAATCAGTAAGACTAAACTACGTATTTTTTGCAACTTCTGAAGCTAAAACTAAAAATTATCCTATTAGCATTACTGTAGAATTTGATGATGCTAATGATGTTAAGGATGCTAAAGAAGGAGCTGTAGCAACTTCAAATAATAAAATAGTTCAATATATAGGTATGCTTGTTAACGGTGGAGATTCTAGTAAATCAGTACCAAAGCTTATAATTGATAAATATAATTTTGAACCTAAAATTGTAAGAGCAGGACAGGACTTTGATGTTAATCTATCTTTCTTCAACACAAATGCAAGTAAAAAAGTTAAAAATATAAAGATGTTTTTAACTGTAGATGAAAAGACTGAACAAAGTGGAAGTGTATTTAGCCCTGTTGAGAGCAGTAATACATTTTATATAGATGAAATTCCACCAAAGGGAAGAGTAGAAAAAAATCTTAAAATGTTTACAGTTCCTGATGCTAAGCCAAAAACTTATACTATGACGGCGAAATTTGAGTATGAGGATGAAAATGGAGAAAAATATGAAGCGACAGAACTTATAGGAGTACCTGTAGTTCAACAGACTAAATTAGAGATAGGAAATATAGAATTACCACCAGAAGGATATGTAGGACAACCAATCCCAGTTATGGCTCAATTCTATAATAAAGGTAAGGCTACTTTAACTAATGTAATGATAAAATTAGAAGGTGATTTCAACAAAGAAAATGGAGATTATTTCTTAGGTGACTTTAATGCAGGTAATTCAGAAAGTTACGATGGAAGTATTATTCCTACTAAAGCAGGTGAATTAAAAGGAACATTAGTATTTTCTTATGATGATAGCGCAGGAGAACAAGTAGAGGTAAAAAAAGATTTCTCTATAAATGTAGTAGATGCACCACCAATGGAACCAGGAATGGATAATATGCCTCCTGAAATGAATAAAGGAGGAAAGAAAGGTAAATTAATTTGGGGTGCAGTAATAATTATTGCAGCAGGCGCAGGATTTGTTTTCTGGAAGAAAAATAAGAAAAAGAAAGGTATGACCTTAGATGAATAGTTTAGACATTATTAGAATGGGGTTGAAAAATCTATGGCGTAGAAAGTTAAGAACTTTTCTAACCATCCTAGGAGTAATTATAGGTACAAGCTCTATAATTACCATGCTTTCCTTAGGATTTGGTATGAGTGATAGTTTTCAAAAGGAAATAAGCAATATAGGAAGTCTAAACACTATTAATGTTATGGAAAACTATGGTATGGGCGGACCAGGTGGCGGAAGCTTAAATAAGAAAAAGGTTTATTTAGATGATAAGGCTATAAAGGAATTAGAAGAAATAGATGGAGTAGAAGTAGTAACTCCGATGATGGACTTGAACATGAAAATAAAGACAGGAAAGTACTCAGCACATATAAATTTAAGAGGTATTGATCCTGAAACTATGGAGGCCTTTGATTTTAAACTTGAAGAGGGAAAATATCTTAAAAAAAATGATACTTTTAACTTAATTTTTGGAGGAAGTATAAAGCATTATTTTTATGATGAAAAAAGAACTGGCGGTAGCTTTAAGGAACCAAATATAAAACCATTAAAAGATAAATTTACTATGAATTTTAACTTATATGATGAAAATGGAAAAGAAAAAACTCCAAAAGAACCTATGAAAGTAAATGTAGTAGGAGTTCTTAAAGAAGGAGATTTTCAAAAGGACAATTATGTTTATATGAACATAAAGCAAGTTGAAAAACTAAAAAAAGAGCAACAGAAACTAGATGGAAATAGAAATAGACAAAATGGTAATAACAAAAATAAATATAGTCAAATATTAGTTAAAGTAAAGGATGTTAATAGAGTAGCTGAAATACAGAAAAAAATTAAAGATATGGGCTACGAGGCTTATAGCTTAAATGATATGCTTGAATCCTTAAATAAAGTATCACTGACTATACAGGGAGTATTAGGAGGAATAGGAGCAGTATCTTTGCTAGTAGCAGCATTAGGTATAACTAATACAATGATAATGTCAATATATGAAAGAACCAGAGAAATTGGGGTTATGAAGGTTATTGGTGCTCAAATAAAAGATATAAAAAGAATATTCCTTTTTGAGGCTGGAACTATTGGTCTTTTAGGAGGATTCATGGGTATAGGAATAAGTTATGGTTTCTCTTCGATAATTAATTTTCTGGGCCGTAACGTAAATATGCTCGGTTATGGTGGAGGTCCAGCGACAGAAACTAAGTTGTCCATCATTCCTATATGGCTAGTTTTCGCGGCTCTAGCATTTACAACTTTGGTAGGAATAGTGTCTGGATACTATCCAGCTAAAAGAGCCACTAAGTTAAGTGCTTTAGAAGCTATTAAGACAGAGTAAAAAATACTAAGTATTTTTTAGTTAAGAGTTAAAAGTTAAGAATAAAGAATAAACGAGGGAATTTTGCAATGCAAAATTCCTTTTGTTTTTTAGTAATATCAATTTATATTTAATTTTGGCTGAAATCTGATTATTAAGTATAGAAAAAACTGCTGATAAATTCGCTTTTATACAAATTTATCAGCAGTCTTTATAATAGTAGAAATTTTAGCTTTCGTAAAATTTCATCATTCACTTTTCATTAAACAAAGGTTTATTTAACAACTATATTAACAAGTCTTCCTTTTATAACAATTACTTTCATTAAATCTTTTCCAGCTATATTTCTTTGTGTGTCTGGAGAAGCTAGTGCAGCTAATTTAATTTCATCTTCAGAAAGTCCAGAAGGAATATTAATTCTTCCCTTAACTTTGCCGTTGATTTGAATTGCTATTTCAACTTCATCTTTAACTAATGCACTTTCATTAAATATTGGCCATTTTTCGTTGAATACAGAAAATGGCATATCTAAAAGACTCCATTGTTCCTCGCTGAAGTGAGGTGCAAAAGGTGCAAGTAATTTTATAAAATCTATTAAAGATTCTTTCAAGAAAGTAGGATTTTTGCTTTCTTCATTAATGTATTTAGATAACGCATTTGTATATTCCATAATTCTTGCTATGCAAGTATTAAATTGCATTTTATCCATATCTTCACTAATAGCTTTAATTGTAGAGTGTCTAACAAAGTTCAACTCTTTTTCTAATTTATCCATAGAGTCTTTGCTGTTCTTAGGATCTTTAATATAGTCTCTGCAGGAATCTAATATTCTTTCTACTCTATCAATGAACCTGCCTATGGATTTTATTCCATCGTCACTCCAAGCCCCGCCTTCAGTGTAATCAAAACCAAACATTAAATACATTCTAAATACATCTGATCCAAACTCTTTAATATAGTCATCAGGTGAAATAGTATTTCCTTTTGACTTACTCATCTTAAGTCCATCTGGACCAAGTATTAAGCCCTGGTGAGTTAAAGATAAGAATGGTTCATCAAAGTTTAAATATCCCATATCTCTTAGAGCTTTATTGATAAATCTAGCATAAAGAAGATGCATACAAGCATGTTCTGGGCCGCCAACATATTTATCAACTGGAAGGATATCATTTATTATATCTGTATTGAACGCTTCCTTATCATTTTTATTGTCTGCATATCTTAAATAATACCAAGAAGAACAGACAAATGTATCAAGAGTATCAGCCTCTCTCTTCGCTGGTGCGCCACAATGCGGACAAGTAGTGTTTATAAAGTCTTCGCACTTAGCTAAAGGTGATTTTCCGTCAGGTGTAAATTCAACTTCATATGGAAGTTTTACAGGAAGCTGATCTTCTGGAACTGGTACAGTTCCACATTTATCGCAATATACTACTGGAATAGGTGCTCCCCAATATCTTTGTCTGGATACCAACCAGTCTCTTAATCTGTAATTTATTTTTTTAGTTCCATGGCTCTCTCTCTCTAATTTAGCTATTATAGCGTCTCTTCCTTCTTCTGAGTTCATGCCATCGAATTCGCCGCTATTAACCATAATGCCAGGATCAACATAAGGAAGACCTTCTCCACCTTTAATAACTCTTTCTATTGGAAGTTCATACTTAGTTGCAAAAGCAAAGTCTCTTTCATCATGAGCAGGTACAGCCATTACAGCACCAGTACCATAAGTAGCCAATACATAATCTGCAACCCAAACAGGAACCTTTCTTCCGTTTATAGGATTTATAGCGTAGGCACCTGTAAATACGCCAGTTTTCTCTCTTGTTATAGATTGTCTTTCGATTTCAGATTGTTTCTTTGTTGCTTCTTTATAAGCTTCTACGTCTTTTTTATAGTGTTCTGTTGTAATTTTATCTACTAATGGATTCTCAGGAGCTAATACTACATAAGTAACTCCAAACAATGTGTCTGCTCTAGTAGTAAACACATCAAAGGAAAGGTCTGAATCAGCCATTTTAAAGGTTACTTCAGCTCCTATAGATTTTCCTATCCAATGCTTTTGCATTGCCTTAGTCTTTTCAGGCCAATCTAATTCATCAAGCTTTTGTAGTAATTCTTCTGAGTAATCAGTAATTTTAAAGAACCATTGAGTCAAATCTTTCTTAGTAACTTCACTAGAGCATCTTTCACATTCACCATCTAAAACTTGCTCATTAGCAAGAACAGTATTACAGCTAGGGCACCAGTTAACAGGTGCGTTCTTTCTATATGCTAATCCTTTTTCGTATAGCTTTAAGAACAACCATTGAGTCCATTTGTAATAATCTTCATTACAGGTGATTACTTCATTTTCCCAATTAAACATAGCCCCCATAGCTCTTAATTGCTTTTCCATTGTTTCGATATTTTTTACAGTAGAATCCTTTGGGTGTATTCCAGTTTTTATTGCGTAATTTTCTGCTGGAAGTCCAAATGCATCAAAACCCATAGGTTGGAATATATTATATCCTTGCATTCGTTTAAATCTTGCCCAAGAGTCTACTGGACCATAGTTGAACCAATGACCAGCATGAAGATTGCTACCTGATGGATATGAGAACATTTCAAGCACATATAATTTTTCGCCACTTTTGTTTTTATTAAATTTATAAAGCTTAGATTCCTCCCATTTTTCTTGCCATTTAGCATCAATGTGAGTTCCGTAGTTTCCCATATTTATCGCTCCTTTTCGTTTTATCATATTGTTTATTTCAAATAAAAAAACCTCCATCTCCAAAGAGACGAAGGTATGCTTCGCGGTACCACTCTAATTAAAACCTAGATGAGGTTTTCACTCGAAATTTATAACGGAAAAAACCGTATTTGCCTTTAGGGCAAATAAACTCCCAGGCGAGTTCATTTTTTATCATTGCTATTTTTCACCATCCAATAGCTCTCTTAAAATGAATCAAAAATTACTACTCCTGTTCACAGTCTTTAATATTGATTTATATCATTCTATAATACTATTAAACTATTGTCAAGAACATGCGGATATAAAAATAAAACTCTTGATCTCTCAAGAGTTTTATGGCTGCCCATGCTGGATTCGAACCAACACAATGCCTGCTCCAGAGGCAGGTGCCTTACCGTTTGGCTAATGGGCATCAGTTATTCTGTCAATATCGACATTTACTATTATATCAAAATATAATATGCTGTCAACTGTTTTTAACAAAAAATTTTGAAACCTTATATATGAAAAGTGTTAAAGTATAATCGTATAAAAAAAATGATAATACAACTATAATTATGACTACAGGTAACGGAACTGGGAAATTACTTAAGTTATTAATAGGGAAAATGGCTGAGAAAACAAAGAAAGTTGTACAGAGACATATAATAAAAAATATAAACTTAAGTATTAACTCTATAAGTAAATTATCTATTTTTTCTATTAACAATTTTATTAAACCGTATATACCAAAAAATACTATATATAAAAAAACAGAAGATTTAAAGCCTATAAGCAATAAAATTAACAAAGAAGTACTTAAATATATACCTATACTAGTTTTAATATTAGTACTAATTATTGCTAAAGGAATTAAACTAGAAGCTACTACCAATAAAAAAAGTTTATTTGTTGGTGCAATGGTACTTGCATATACTAAAATCACGCTTAGGGAAGTAAGAATTCCACCTCTAGTTAAGTAAGAAGTTTTCATATATAATACCTCCAGTCATATTAACAACAGCTTACTATATCCCCACCACAGCAGCATTCACAACAACAATCTAAAAACCATAAAGTAGCACAAAAATTACATAGTTCTGAATCATTTCCATATCTGCTATTATGATATGGTTGTCTATATGTATTATTCATATTATTTATCCTATTAAATGTATCCCTATATTCTGTATTTCTAGGATCCATACTACATGCCGTTCTAAGATAGTTGTTAGCAGCATCATACCATCCTTTTTTTAGATTTATTATACCCATTAGGTAGTTCCATTCAGCATTTTTTAAAGATATATTTAGAAGTTTTTGTTCAGCTTCACGGAGTTTGCCTAATTGTATATCCATTCTTATAGAATGAAAGTTTACAGAATCATTTCTCTGGTTGCTATAATTATTATTGGAATTATTATTGGAATTATTGTTGTTATAATTAGTATCATTATAATTATTGTTATAAGTATTATAGTCACTAGTATTTTTCATAAGATAATCATATGCTTCATTTATTTCACGCATCTTCTCTTCAGCTAAATTTCTTAAAGGATTGTTCCCATATTGATCTGGGTGATATTTTTTTGCCAGCTCTCTATATGCTTTTTTTATATCTTCTTTAGAAGATCCCTCTCTAACTCCTAATATCTCATATGGATTTCCCATTACGCATTTCACTCCTTTTTAAAATTTTATCCATCTTTTCCATAAGTCCAAACTGAAGTATATTGTATAAAAGTTCCTCATTTTTCTTAATTGGAAGCTTTCTAGTATAGCTAAGACATTGTCTTCCGCAAAGAGTTAATATAAAGTCAATTCTATCATTTATATCTAATTTAAATTTTTCAAAAGATTTATTTTCTTTGTTAAAAACGGAATTTATAGCATTAAATTTATTTTGTGACATATCCTTCTCTAAGTCATCCCAAGCATCTATAATATAAATCCATTTTCCTAAATTATATCCTAAATCGTAAAGAGTATTAGAAACTTCATCTTTTTCAGTTATATACGAAGAAAGTATGTAGCCTGTTAAATGAGCAAAAGGATGACTTAACTCATCTATAGAGCAGTGACTTTCTTTCTTTTCTAGTAAGTATAATTCATTAAGAGTTTTTTCGATGTATTCTAATTTATCTTTATAACTGTCATAATCTTTATTAATATATTTCCTTAAAATATTAGTAAGTATTTTACTTTTTAAAGAATTATCATCATTTATATTATCTATTAGCTTAAAATAGGTTAAAGCTACATTGCAGAAAGCCGCATACTTTAAAGGCTCATTTTCTAAAAGCACTAATTTTTTTTTCAATGGATGAACCATACAATGTTGTAATTCATAAGAAGGAGAGCATTCATCGATTGAATGTAGTAGTATAGCTAAAAATGTCATATCATAATTCAAAACAAATCTAGGTACATTACCAAAATTATTTTTAATAGCTTTGCAAAGGCCGCAATAATAGGATTTAAATTTTTCATAATCTTTAAGTTTTAACTCCATTTTACAAGGTGTTACATATCCAAACATAATTAAATTCCCTTAGTATTAAATATTTCTATTAGTTCATATATACTTTTAGATGTTGTATCTTCTATTTTATATCCAAGCATTAGAACAACTTCTTCAAGCTCTTCTTCATTAGGAGATTCAATTTCAATATAAGGAAAAGGACAAAAAGATTTATCGTTAATGTCTATTTCCACTAGCGAATTTTTATATTTGTAACTTTCTCTATATTTTTTTATGCTTTGAGTTAGTTCTAAACCTAATGATTTAAATATCATTTCTCCTTCAATAGGATCAGATATGCTTACTTCATTTTCTTCCATGACTTTAAATTTGTCATCACTCAGTAATTTTTTTACTGTCATGTAATATTTATATTTTTCATTTAATAAGTCTTCTACTATTCTAATTCTTGCATAACCATGCTGTTTTAAAAGATATTTATTTTTAAAATCAAAAAGATTATTTATTTGGTTTTCTTCTTTGACTTTTTCACAATTTAATTCTTTTAACTTTTCCCTAATATAATTTAAATCTATATTAAGTATCTTAACCTCAAGTTCGTTCAAATATATCACTCCCATTTAATTGAGATTATAGCACATAAATTATTCTCTTGTACACTTAAAAGATATATGTATTATTTTACCCTTTAAAAAAATAAATAATTGTTTTTTTAAAGGGTAAAATAAATATCGTAAGATACAAAAAAATTATAAGCAGGAGGTAAAAATATGAATACATCAAACAAACAAATAGAAAGCAATAATTTAAAGGTTATATCAGATCAATTGAATTATGAATGTTTACTAAACAAAAAGTTCAATTTATATGCTCAATACTGCACAGACACTAAATTAAAGGATCTATGCAATCAAGCAGCTAGTACTCATAAACAAAACTTTAATGATCTAAAGTCATACCTTGAGAGTCATCAATAATAATTTAAAATTTAGGAGGGAATATCATGCATAATACACCAAATTTAAGCGAAAAAGATTTAATGGATGATTTATTAGCTACAGAAAAACAAACAATTTCAGCATATAGTACGGGAATAACAGAAACATCTTGTCCGAACTTAAGAACAGTATTGTTAAACAACTTCAAAAATGCAGAAAATACACAGTATCAAGTATTTGATGCTATGAAGCAAAAGGGATGGTATCAAACAAAGGATGCCCCAGACAACGAAGTTCAACAGGTAAAATCAAAGACAACACAAATGCAACAAGAATTAAAATAATGGAATAATTACTAGGGAATTTTCACAAAAGAAAATTCCCTAGTTTTTTATATTAGTTGATTTTTAAGTTCAAATCTTGAAAAGAAGGATACAATTAAGTATCATAAATATTAATATGTTTATTAACTATATAATAATTAATAAAAGGAAGTGGAAAACTTGCAATATATTAATGAAGTAAATATAAATGAAGCTGTTATACATATATTAGATAATAACGCAGATGAACCAGTATTAAATGAGTATAAATTAAACTTAAATGAAGAAATATATAATTTTTTATTAAAGCACATTGAAAAATGTTTAAAGGATGAAGATTTAAAATATGCTTTATTCAATGAAGAAAGAAATATAGTAAAAGAAATTAGCATAGAGTATTTAAATGGACAAATAAATATAATTGAAGCTTCTAAAGAAATAGGAAGGCAGCTTTTTGTATTAATGCAATCCAATGTAAATATACCTTCTGGAGATTTGATAGTAGTATCATTATCTACAGAGCATGGTCCTCTTTTAGGTATAATAAAAATGGATTATGTAAAAAATTACACCCATAGTGTTAACTTTGTGGAGAATAAAATTGGCATAGAGATTGTTCCAGAAGTGACAGGGCTTCCTTCTAGCGCTCAGAGAATACAAAAATGTGCTTTTATAAAACCAATACTTGAAGAGGATGATTTTCATTTATATGTAATAGATAAACAAAAGAAAAAGGATGACGAAGAGTATGGTGCTAACTATTTTATTAGTAAATTTTTAGGCTGCACTATAATCGATAATAAAAGAGATCTAACGAAAAAATTTCTTATAGCTACAGAAAAGTGGACAAGAACAAATATAAAAGAAAATGCAGAAGAGGCTGAAAAAATTAGAAGTAGTGTAAGAAAGAAATTAAAAGAAGAGGAAAATTTGGATGTTTACCAAGTATCACAAGATATATTTGGAGAAAATAAAGAAGTTCAAGCTAATTATATGGATTATGTTTATTCAGAGGGGGTTAAAGAAAAAATAGAGATAGACAAAGATTGGGTTGAGAAAAAATATAAAAGAACTAGACTTAAAATCGATAGAGATATAGACCTGTATATAAATGAAGAAGCTTATACTGATGTTAATAAGTTTCAAGTTCAGAGAAATGGTGATGGAACTATAAATATTGTTATAAAGAATATTATTAATTATATAGAAAAATAGCTTTATTTGAGAATACATAGTAAAAAGATAAGAATACATAGTAAAAAAGAATGAAGATTAAAATATAGAATTCTACTTATGCTAACTACTAAATAATAAATGGGATTTTAGATTTACTAAAATCCCATTTATTATTTTTAACTTTTAATTTTTCAATTAATTTAAAGTGTATTTGAAGAACCTAAAACATTTTTAATTTTATCTTTAACTAAGTCTTGAATTGCTTCTCTTGCAGCACCTAAATATTTTCTTGGATCTATTTCCTTTGGATTTTCAGTAAGAATTTTTCTAACGGATGCTGTCATTGCAAGTCTTAAGTCTGTATCCATGTTAATTTTACATACTGCCATAGATGCAGCTTTTCTTAACATTTCATTTGGAACCCCTTTAGCTCCTCCTATATCTCCACCATATTCATTACACATAGCAACATACTTTTGTTCAACAGAAGATGCACCATGCAATACTATTGGGAAATTTTTAATGCCATCTGCTTCAAGTTTTTCAGTTATGGATTCAAGTCTGTCAAAGTCAAGTTTAGCCTCTCCTTTAAACTTGTAAGCACCGTGGCTAGTTCCTATAGCTATTGCTAAAGAATCCACTCCTGTTCTTTTTACAAAGTCTAAAGCTTGATCTGGATCTGTGTAAGTAGCTTCGTGACCAGCAACCTTTACATCATCTTCTATTCCAGCTAATTTTCCAAGCTCTGCTTCTACAACGACACCTTTGTCATGAGCATATTCTACTACTTCTTTAGTTAGTCTAATATTTTCCTCATAATCGTAGTGAGAACCATCAAACATAACGGAAGTAAATCCAGCGTCTATAGCCAATTTAACTTGATCTATATTTGCACCATGGTCCAAATGAAGAGCTATATCAATTCCCGTATCTTCTATGGCAGCATCTACCATATGTTTTAAATACTTAGGACCAGCATATTTAAGAGCGCTAGAGGAAACTTGAAGAATTACAGGAGAATTTTCTTCTTTCGCCGCATTAACTACTGCTTGAATTATTTCCATATTGTTAATGTTGAAAGCACCTATAGCATAATTTCCTTTAAAAGCCTTTTCAAACATTTCTTTAGTTGTTACTAAAGCCATAAATATTCCACCTTCCAACTATTTTTTATTGACCAATTGTCTAAATCTATTATAAATCATAATACTAAAATTTGCTAGAACCATACATAGAGATGATAATGTTAAATCTAAAATATGTTTTGATAACTAATTTTTTCTAAATCTAAAGTGTGCTGAAAGAAAAATTTAACGACATAAAGGCTTGCCATAGATTCTTCCTTATTATTGTACTTAATATATTGTGTTAATTTACTCAACTCACTATTTATATTATCTATTTCATTATGATTCAAGAATATATATAATTTATTACAATTTTCATGCCATTCGTCAGATATTTCATTAACCAATAGATTAGCACTTTCCCAATCTTCCTTCTCTATGGACTGTTCTAATTTGGAATTTAGATTATCTAAGTTACCATATATTCTGTCTAGAGCATTTAAGGAGAATATAATTCCTAGTATCATGCAAAAAAATATAAAAAACGAAATAAATATATTTTTCATAATAATCACCCTTTAAAATTATTTTTTATTATTTTTTAAATTTTTTTGAAAATACAATTCACCATGAGAATCAATTAAAACTATAAAGGCTTCCTTAAAATCTTTAATACCATTTTTGTTTAGATTTTTTTCTAACCAACTTATATCCTTTCCTAAGGATTGAAGGTTTTTATGATTTATTTTTCCATCTAGTATGAGAGTAATTGGTAAACTATCTTGAGTAGTTTTTATATCTAGATCCTTTTTGCTAGGTGGAGTTAAATCAGTTTTAGGTATTACAGATAATTGACCACTGGTTTCTAATATTGCATACTCTATATCCGAGATATTATAATACCCTTGTAATCGCAATTCTTCCATGAGGTCATTTATATTAAATCTTTGATATCTTAATTCATTAATATCTAAATCACCATCTTTTATTAATATACTTGGTGTACCATTAATTAATTTTCTTAAAAATTCACTTTTAAGTTGTAATATAGCTAAAATAGTTTGCAGTAAAATGAGAGTAATAATAGATATTACTCCATGTACGAGAGGAATTCTTGTGTCTTGCATTGGTAGAGCTGCAAGTTCAGATATCATTATAGTAATAGCTAATTCGAAAGGTTCTAGCTGACCTATTTGCTTTTTACCCATTATCCTCATGGCTGTGATTACTAAAAAGTATAATATTATAGTTCTAATCAATACTGTAAACAATCATATCACTCCTTGTAAATTATATTATTTGAATAAAACGTAAAAATATAACTTAGTAAGAGCTAATTTTGAAAAAAATGAGTATAATGAGTTATAATGATATTATATTGACTTGAAATGGGGGATAAATTTATGGAGAAAATACAATTGGAACTAAAAAATGGTGAAAATATCACAGTTAAAAAGGGAAGTTCAATTGGCGAAATAATAAATGAAAATTCTATGGGTAAAGATATTCCTGTGGTTTTGGCTAAAGTTGGTGAGGATATTTGTGAATTGACACATATAATTAATGAGAAAAACACTCTTGAACCATTGGATATTACTAGCAATATAGGTATGAGAACCTATGTAAGAACACTACAATTTGTTCTAATAAAAGCAGTACTTAATTTATTTCCAGAAGCGAGAATATCCATAGAACATTCTCTAAGTAAGGGACTTTATTGTGAAGTGCGTAAAGATACACCTCTTACTGAAGAGGATTTAAGGCAAATAAAAGAGAATATGAAAGAAATAGTGAAAAGAAATTCTCGTATAAATAAAATTGCCCTTAAAAGGGAAGAAGCTATAAAAATATTTGAAGATTATAAAATGGAAGACAAGGTTAGATTATTAAGACATGTGAAGGCAGATGAAGTAAAATTATATGAATTAGAAGGAAGATATGATTATTTTTATGGACCTATGGCATATTCAACGGGAGTGATAGAAGTTTTTGACTTAATGTATTATGAACCTGGATTCATATTGAGATATCCTACAGAAAACAACCCTAAAGAAATATCAGAATTTGTGGAACATAAAAAATTAGCAAAAATATTTAAAGAAACTGAAGAATGGGGAAAAATATTAGAGGTCGGGGATGTAGGTTCCTTAAATGATAAAGTTGAAAGTGGAGAAGTTTATAATATTATAAGAGTATCAGAAGCATTGCATGAAAAAAAGACAGCTTATATAGCAGATATGATACATGAGAGAAATGACGTTAAACTAATATTAATTGCAGGTCCATCCTCATCAGGGAAAACTACCTTTGCAAGAAGATTAGGTATACAATTGAGGGTTAATGGATTAATGCCAATTCCTTTAGGTTTAGATGATTATTTTATAGATAGAGAAAAAACACCTAAAGATGAGTTTGGAGAGTATGACTTTGAATCTATTAATGCTTTAGACTTAGAACTGTTTAATAAACATCTTACCTCCATATTACAAGGAGAAGAGGTAGAAATACCAACTTATAATTTTATAACCGGAAAAAGAGAGTGGCAGGGGCATAAAGTGAAGCTTCCTGAAAATGGTATACTTATAGTAGAAGGAATACATGGACTAAATGAAATGTTGACCTCATCTATACCTATAGATAAAAAGTTTAAGATTTATATAAGTGCCTTAACCCAATTAAATTTAGATGATCACAATAGAATAGCTACAACAGATGTAAGAACAATAAGAAGAATAGTAAGAGACTCCTTATTTAGGGGATACAGCGCTGAGGAGACTTTAAATATGTGGCCTTCTATTAGACGAGGAGAAGAAAAAAATATATTTGTATTTCAAGAAAATGCGGATGTTATGTTTAATTCTACTTTAGTTTATGAGCTGTGTGTTTTAAGACAATATGCATTAAAGGAATTAAATCAAATTACGCCTTCTAGCCCAATTTTTCATGAAGCATCTAGATTAAAGAGTTTTTTAAACTTTTTTAAAGATGTGGATGTAAAGCATGTGCCTGATAACTCTATATTAAGAGAGTTTGTTGGAGGAAGTTATTTCAAATAGTATTATCGATATAATAGGTAATAAAATTATATTTCTTTCCATATAGATAAATATAAATTAAGTTTTATATGTGGTGTGTAAAATGAATCATAGAAGAGTAGTGGAAAGATATTACGGGGATATAAATAATTTAGCTGAACTTCTAGCAAAGTTAGTTAATGCATATAGACTGCTCATTGGAGGAGCGGGAGAATTAAATGGAATAGCATTAGCTAGAAAGAAAGATGTACGAGAGGCTATTGATAGAGCTAATGAACTAGGATGTGTAATTGATGAAATAATAGACACTTTAGAGCAATGTTCTTGTGAATATACTAATTATTGCAAAATAAAAGGAGATATACTTAAATCTAAGGTCCAACTTAAATATATACTAACAGAAATAGATGAGGAATTAAAATTAAAAGACTAACTTGCTAATAGGAGCAAAAGGTTAGTCTTTTATATTTTAAAATTAAACTTTTTTAAATTTTACTTTACTTACCATAAGATATGAGAACATTACTACTAAAATTATAGTAAGAACAGGGCTAATAATTTTATTCATGGTAAACAAAGAATAAAGTGCCATTAACATACCGGCTGCGGTAATAGGAACACCTGTAAAGACTCCATCAAAATCGGTTGTATTGTACCTAGCTAATCTATATGCTCCTGCCAGTGGAAATATTAGAACTAAAAAATATCCTAATAAACCAAGATTGGAAAAATTATGCATATTAAATACTAATATGGATGGAGCTACACCGAAAGAAACCAAATCTGCAAGAGAGTCAAGTTCCTTACCAAGTTCACTACTAACCTGTAGATATCTAGCAACCCTTCCATCATATCTATCCATTAATCCAGCTAATAATATGAATAAACAAGCATCTTTATATTTACCTTGAAAAGTCATCATTAAAGATAAAATACCACAGCATAAATTACCAAAAGTAAATAAGTTTGGTAGAGAATTTTTTTGCATTAGATTATCACTCCTAAAAACTTTATACCTAATTATACTACATTATAGCTTATTATCGTTAAGTTTTTAAGCAGATTTAAGATAATTTTAATCTTTAAGTTTTCTTAAATATTATATGCGATTAAAGGGTAAAATATTTTAGGAGGTGTTTTTTATGAAAGTAAAAGATGTTATGACTAAAAGTTTAGCAACTTTATCTCCTGAGGATACTGTAGAACGTGCAGCTCAGATGATGAGAGAACATAATATAGGCTCTCTTCCAATTTGTGATGGAGATAAGGTAATAGGAATAATAACAGACAGAGATGTAGCTTTAAGATCTGCAGCAGAAGGAGAAAATGCTCAAAGACAAACTGTAAGAAATATAATGAGTTCGAACCCTGTAATAGTAAGTCCAGAAATAGAGGCAAGAGAAGCTGCTAGAATAATGAGTGAAAGACAAATAAGAAGACTACCAGTTGTGGAGAATAATTCTTTAGTTGGAATGCTATCTTTAGGGGATTTATCAGTAGAGCCAAATTTATCAAATAAAGCAGGAGAAACATTAACGAATATATCTGAACCAAGTAGTCCTAATATACAGTAGAAAATTAAGGCTTTAAGAGATAAACGTAAATAGATTTAGACTTAATCTATTTACGTTTATCATTTATACTTTTGATGACATAAATATTGTATAGTGCTATAATAATATATACATATTATGAAAATTAGGAGAGGCTCAATATGAATAAGGTAAAATTTATTTATAATCCATATTCAGGAGAAAACTTAATTATAGATGATTTAGATAAAATTATAGCAATTCATCAAAAGTATGGATATACCATAGTACCTTATAGAATAAGTATGAATCATACTTTGGAGAATGCCTTTGAAGATATAGATAAAAGTTATAAATATATATTAATTGCAGGTGGAGACGGAACTGTAGATAGCGTAGTAAACTTTATTAAAGAAAAAAACATTGATCTTCCTATTGGAATATTGCCTGTAGGTACTGCAAATGATTTTGCAAAGTTTATAGGAATGCCTATAGATGTAGGAGAAGCTTGCGAGCAAATATTAAATAGCACGCCTAAAAAGATAGATATAGGAAAAGTAAATGATAAATATTTTATCAATGTAGCAAGTGCGGGTTTATTCACAGATATATCTCAAAAAACTGATACAAATCTGAAAAATAATTTGGGGAAATTAGCTTATTATGTAAAGGGAATAGAGCAAATCCCTAATTTTAGGAAGTTAAAAATTAAAGTGACCTCAGATGAGATAAATTATGATGGAGATATGTATCTTATATTAATTTTTAATGGTCAGACCGCTGGCAACTTACATCTGGCATATAAGGCTGAAATTGACGATGGCATGTTAGATGTAATAATAATTCAAGCGGGTATGCTTATAGATTTAGTGCCATTATTTATAAGTATGCTAAAGGGAGATCACTTAGAAAGTGTACCAAATTTATTGTATTTTAAAACAAATAAATTACATATTGAATGTTATGAAGATATAGTGACTGACATAGATGGAGAGAAAGGTCCAGATTTCCCTTTAACAATAGAATGTATAGAAGACGGAATAGAAATATTAGGAGCATTAAATACAAAGCCTAATCCTAAAAAAAGAAATAGAATATTAATAAAACCCAAAATGGATATAAAAAAAATCACTAATTAATTTTTTAGTGATTTTTTATTTTGCGAATCCATATGTTTTTTAATTATTCCATGCAGTAAGAATACTTATTTTAATTAAAATTATTAATTTTAATTAAAATAAATGTATTTTTTTACGCTCTTAGGTAAAAAATAAGATAAGAAAAATTAACATTTACTGAGGAGTGTATTAACATGAAGAAATATTTTTCTTTTAGGAAAATCGTTCTCTATATGATGGTAGCCTTAATGACCTATTTCAGCGCTATTATATATTTTGCTCCCTACAATAAAGCTTTAAGTGCAATTACATATTACTATGGTTCAAGAGGTGACGTTGTATCTGAAATACAAAGGAGACTCAAAAATTGGGGGTACTATGATGGGAATGTAGATGGAATATATGGTTACCAAACCTTTCTTGCGGTACAAAAATTTCAAACTAAAAATGGATTAGGGGTAGATGGAATCGTAGGAAGTGCTACTTTAGCCGCTTTGGGTATTAATCCGAATACAGGAGGTGGCAGTAATCCTGGTACCTCTAATCAAGATGTTCAGTTACTGGCGAGGCTTATAAATGGTGAGGCCCGTGGTGAGCCTTATGAAGGTCAAGTAGCCGTTGGAGCGGTGGTGCTAAATAGAGTAAGAGACTCTAGATTCCCTAATACCATAGCAGGAGTAATATATCAACCAGGAGCATTTACAGCTATAGCAGATGGACAGATACATGCTGCAATGGAACCAAATAGCATAAAGGCAGCTAATGATGCTTTGAATGGGTGGGATCCTTCAGGAGGAGCAGTTTACTATTTTAATCCAGCAACGGCAACCAGTAGTTGGATATGGTCTAGACCTTTAATTAAAGTTATTGGAAAACACAGATTTTGCAAATAAAATGGTTGACAAATACATTGATTAGAATATAATAATTATATAAATCTTAGTAAAATAGTCGGAAATACATTGAAGAAGGAAAGTAACATATATGTAATTTACAGAGAGGAAGCTTATTATGCTGAGAGAGTTTCTATTGAGAGTATATGTGAAGTGCCCTTTGGAGTAGTGCACCGAATATAGTAGGCTGCATCGGGATTACCCGTTATAGTAATAGAGCATTTAATAAGTGCTTGAATGTATTGATACATTTTACTTTTTGTAGAGTGGAATAGCGAAAAATTTTACTTCGTCTCTATTTTTGAGACGGAGTTTTTTGTTTTTGCAGAGTTATGATTTAATATGTTTTATTTATTTAAATTAATTAAATATAATTTATTGATGGAGGGTTTTATGTTTAAAAATATTAAGTATGATATAGACTCTATTATGAAAAATGATCCCGCAGCGAGAAATAGATTAGAAGTTTTTTTATTATATCCTAGCATTCATGCTGTTATAAATCATAGAATTGCTAACTTTTTTTATAAACGCAAAATGTTTTTCTTAGCACGACTAGTGTCACAATTATCAAGGCATTTTACAGGTATAGAAATACATCCAGGGGCCAAAATAGGTAAAGGTTTATTTATAGATCATGGAATGGGTGTAGTAATAGGAGAAACGGCAGAAATAGGTGATAATGTAATAATGTATCATGGTGTTACTTTAGGTGGAACAGGAAAGAATAAAGGCAAAAGACATCCAACTGTTGGCAATAATGTTACAATAGGAAGTGGAGCAAAGGTATTAGGACCAATTACTCTGGGTGATAATTCGAAAATTGGCGCTAATGCTGTAGTGCTAAAAGATATTCCAGCTAACTATACAGCAGTAGGTATACCTGCAAAGTTGGTTGGACATGAAGATTAAGAAATAGAAAATATATTTTTGGAGAAAGTAGAATGAATAACAAAGAAAAGAAAGAAAAGATAGTAAACTTCTGTAAGTCCTTAGGTCTAGACACTCTAGGGGTTACGTCTATTAGAAGATTGACGGAGTTAGAGGAACATCTTATATATAGAAAAAATAATGAATTAGAAAATGAGTTTGAAAGCCAGGATATTGAATCTAGAATAAATTTAGAAAGCTTTTTAGAAGGGGGAAAAAGCATTATTTCTATAGCATTCCCCTATCTATTTAATGATGAAAATACTACAGATCATGTTTATTTTTCTAAGTATACACTAGGACAAGATTATCACAAGGTAGTAACAAATTACCTGAAGCAAATATGTGAATATATTTCTGAGTTAGGAGGTAACTCTATATATTTTGTCGATAGTAATCCATTGCCAGAAAGATACATTGCTAATTTATGTGGTGTAGGTTTTATAGGTAAAAATAATATGATAATAACAGAAAAATATGGTTCTTTTGTGTTTTTAGGAGAGATAATCACAGACTTAGAACTAGAGGAAGATGAAAAAATACCATCTAAGTGTGGTGATTGTGATTTATGTTTAAAAGCTTGCCCAACTAAATCTATAAAGGAAGGCATTAGCAATTCAAACATTTGTTTATCCTACATCACTCAGAAGAAAAATATTGAAAAAGAATGGTTTGGGTTATTGAATGGTAGATTATTTGGATGTGATACCTGCCAAACAGTATGTCCACATAACAGAAAAGTTATTGAATCAAATATTAAAGAATTTAAGCCTTTTCCTTTTATGGAAAGTCCTAATATAGAAGAATTGATAAAATTGGATAATAAAGCATTTAAAGAAAAGTACAGACTGACTTCTAGTGGGTGGAGGGGAAAAAATATTATAATTAGAAATGCCATGATAAATGCTTTTATAGATGGTAAATTTGACCCAAATTTAGTTAAAGATATTAGCTCACCTTATTTAAAGGATTATTATAATAGACTTTTAGAGCTTTAGAAACTATAATTTAATTATATAATTTTTTATGAAAGGTGGAGCATCTATGATTTCTCCCAAATTGGCTAAATTAATTTCATATCTTCCAGAAGGGGTAGTAGTATATATTGCTAAAAAAATATTAGCAGGATATTTAAATAAATATGCAGATATAGAAGTAGAAGGATTAGAAAATTTAAAAGATGTAAAAAAACCAATTTTATTTATATGCAATCACTTAAGCAATTCTGATGCTTTAGTTATAAATGAGGTATTAAAAGATCAAGATTTAACATTTGTAGCAGGAGTAAAACTTTCTGATAATCCATTAACCAGTTTAGGTATAAAAATAACAAAAACCATTTCAATAAAACCTAATACAGCGGATAAGGAAGCGATTTCTAGCATTGTAAAAACTCTAAAAGGGGATAATAATGTTTTAATTTTTCCAGAAGGAACTAGAAGTAGAGTAGGAAGTATGATAGAAGGGAAAAAAGGTGTAGTTTTGATACAAAAACTATCAAGAGCAACTGTTGTGCCCATGGCTATGACAGGTACGGAAAAGCTTTTGCCTATAAATGAAAGTGATATGGGCTCTGAAAAATTCCAACATGCAAAGGTTAAAGTGATAATTGGGAAGCCTATAGAGGTACCTAATAGAGAGAGTGGAGAAGATAAGCATAAATATGAAGAAAGAACACTTAATCATTTTATGTATAGTATAGCCTCCCTTTTACCAGAGGAATATCAAGGAGTATATAAATTAGATAACAGGTAATATATAAGAATGTAAGGATGAGGTTCTATAAATGAACTTCATCCAAATTTATACTCTAGTGATGTTTTCTAAAACTAAATTTTTATTTAAAAGTGGGTGATAAGTAATGGATAATGATAGAATAGATAAAATATTAGATATATTAAAGCATACTTATCCTAATGCAAGGTGTGCACTTAATTTTAATTCTTCTTATGAACTTTTAATAGCCACCATACTGTCAGCTCAATGTACTGATGTTAGAGTAAACATTGTAACAGAAGAGTTATTTAAAGAATATAATACTCCGGAAAAAATGGTATCTTTATCAGAAGAAGAATTAGGGGAAAAAATAAAAACTTGTGGACTATATAAAAGTAAAAGCAAAAATATATTAAAGACTTCAAGGGAGTTAATAAAAGAATATGAAGGGGAAGTACCCAATACCATGGAGGATTTAATAAGATTACCTGGAGTAGGTAGAAAAACTGCAAATGTAGTGTTATCTAACGCCTTTGGTATTCCAGCAATAGCTGTAGATACTCATGTGTTTAGAGTATCAAACAGAATAGGAATAACTAAGGGAAAAACTCCTGAAGCTGTTGAGCAAGAACTTATGAATAACATACCTAGAGAATTATGGAGCGATACCCATCATTTTTTAATATGGCATGGAAGAAATATATGTGTTGCTAGAAGACCTAAATGTGAGGAGTGTCCTATAGCTCCTTATTGTGAATACTTTTCTTTGATTGAAGATTAAAAGTTAACAATTGAGAGTTGAAGATTTATAGACCTTTTCAACTCTCAATTCTCCATCAAAGAGAGATTTTGCTCAAAAGTCGTCTCAACCAATCTAAAGCAAAGGTTACAGTCCTTTCTCTAACAGTCTGCCTATTGCCAGATAAGTGAAGCTTTTTTACGAAAGTTTCACCATTTATGTATATGCCTACATAAACTAAGCCTACAGGCTTTTCAGTAGTGCCACCATCAGGACCAGCTATGCCAGTAACAGAAATTCCTATATTGGAGTTAGAAGCTTTAGCTATTCCCTCTGCCATTTCTTTAGCGGTTTCTTCGCTTACTGCTCCAAATTTATCTAAAGTACTTTTGCTTACTCCAAGTCTCTTCATCTTTGAACTATTACTATAGGTTACACATCCTTCTATCAAGACCTTTGATATGCCTGGATAGTTTACTAATTTTCCGCAAAGGAGTCCTCCCGTACAAGACTCAGCTACAGATATAGTTAAATTGTTTTCTATAAGTATTTCACCTACTACCCCTTCTAATGTATCTTCATTAATACCATATATATTGTCACCTAATATATTTCTTATTTCATTTTCAACAGGAGCTATAAGTTTTTCCCCCTCCTCTTTATTATTAGCTTTAGCAGTTATTCTCAATGTAACCTCATTATCTTTTGCATAGGGGGCCACTGTTGGATTAGACTGGTTATCGATTATATTATTTATTTTTGTTGCCACCATGGATTCTCCCATGCCACAAATTCTTAAGGTTTTAGATATCAATGTATTATTAGAAAGTTTATTAATATAAGGTACAACATAGTTTTCAAACATAGGTATATTTTCTTTTGGAGGACCAGGAAGTAGTATTAAGATTTTATCGTTTTTATTTATTATACATCCTGGAGCAGTTCCAAAATGGTTAGGAAGTATTATAGAACCTACTGGGAAATACGCTTGTTTTATATTGTTTTCTGTAAGTTCTCTATTTTGTTTTTTAAAATACTCAGTTAATTTTATATAAGATTCTTCATGAAGCTCCATAGATATATTAAAATACTCTGCTCCTATTTCTTTAGTGAGATCATCCTTAGTAGGGCCTAGACCTCCAGTAGTTATAACTAAATCTGAACGACTAAAAGCTCTTTCCAATTCATCTTCTAATCTTTTAGCATTATCTCCTACCACGGATTGATGATAAAGATAAACACCTAAATTGGCTAATCTTTTAGATAAATACTCAGCATTAGTGTTTAAAATATCTCCTAATAAAATTTCAGTTCCTATAGAGATTATTTCTGCGATCATATAAATCCCTCCCTTATGATAATATAAACATAACATTAAATTATTATTAAATAAATATTATATTCTTGAAGTAAAGGTATTTTTTAAAGTAAAATATATTATAATATCTTAATAGGTACTTAAAGGAGGCATATGAATGAATAAAACATTAAGAAATATACTTATAGTAATTGGAGTGCTGATATTACTAATAGCTCCAGTTATATCAAGCTATAATAGTATGGTAGCCTTAGATCAGAAGGTTAAAACTGCTGAATCAAATATAGATAGTGATCTTCAAAGGAGATCAGATTTAATCCCTAATTTAGTTGAGACAGTTAAAGGATTTGCAAAACAGGAGCAAGAAGTTCTTGCAGATGTAACAAATGCTAGAGCAAAGCTTGGAGGA
Organism: Clostridium mobile; assembly: GCF_018918285.1. Lineage (GTDB taxonomy): Bacteria > Bacillota > Clostridia > Clostridiales > Clostridiaceae > Clostridium_AW > Clostridium_AW mobile. Next base: position 411,930 of record NZ_JAHLQF010000004.1, on the reverse strand, counting down.
GCTAATACTATAAATGAAAGAGCTAATGCAGATAGCGAATTATCAGGTGCTCTTTCAAGGTTACTTGTAGTAGTAGAGAGTTATCCTGAACTTAAGTCCAATGAGAACTTCAGAAGTTTAATGGTTCAATTAGAAGGAACAGAGAATAGAATAAATATATCTAGAAAAGACTATAATGCTGCTGTAGCTGAGTATAATAGTAAAATAGTAAAGTTTCCTAACTCAATAGTAGCTTCAATCTTTAGATTTGAAGAAAAAGAATATTACAAGGCAACTGAAGGAGCTAAGGAAGTACCTAAAGTAGATTTTAATACAGGTAAATAATTATGAATAAATTTAAAAGGTTTTTTGTAACTTTATTATTTTTGTTGACCTTATGTATTACTACTGTTAGTGCAGAAGCTAATATTCCTAAGCCTACCAATTTAAAATATGTAAATGACTATGCAGGGGTGTTAAGTTCGGAAGCTAAAGAGTATATTGTATCAGTAGGTAAAGAATTAGAAGATAAAACTGGAGCTCAATCTATAGTTGTTATTATAGACTCACTTGAAGGATATGATATTGAAACCTATGCAAATAATCTATTTAGAAGCTGGGGCATAGGACAAAAGGAAAAAAATAATGGACTCTTAATGTTGATATCCATGGATGACAAAAAAAGAAGAGTAGAGGTGGGATATGGCTTGGAAGGAGCTATCCCAGATCTTTATACAGATAATGTCATGGAGCAACTATTCAAGCCCGCTTTTAAAAATAAAGATTATGATAAGGGTATAAGAGATTCTTACTCAGCATTTGCTGATGCAATAGCTAAGGAATATAATGTAGAGTTAGTTAAAAATGACAAGGTTAATTTGCAAATTAATAAAAGTAAAAGCAGTTCTCTTCCGGGAAGTGGCATAATCAAAATAATAGTAATTTTAATTGTTTTAGACACATTATTTAATAGAGGAAGAGTAACGAGAGAAATAATGTCCGCCATATTTTGGAGTTCATTTTGGAATAACAGAGGTGGACGAGGAGGCCATGGAGGCGGCGGCTTTGGTGGTGGTGGCTTCGGTGGATTCGGAGGAGGATCATCAGGCGGCTTTGGTGGTTTTGGTGGAGGTTCCTCTGGAGGCGGAGGTTCTTCTGGAGATTGGTAATAAGTCTATAATTAAAATATAAAAAGTAAATCATGAAAGATTAATTTTGGGATTTTGATTATCAAAATCCCTTTAATCAGTTCAATTTAAAACTTCATCTTGATGAATTTATATTCATATCCTTGAATTTTTGTCGAAGATAATTATGTACAAATAACGGAAAATTACTATTAATTTCCTAGCCATTGTTGTTAGTTTTAAATTGACTTTTGGGATATAAAACTCGTACTATTATTGTATATATAGTATTATATAGTATAATAAAAATGTAATCAGTGAGGTGATGCAAATGACAAGGAAGAAAAAAAGAGCTAGAGCTAGGGCCAAAAAGAAAGCAATTATAATGATATTATCTGTATTTATGCTAATATTATTGGGATCTGGTTCAGCGGCTATAGCCTATGGATATAGCTATGTAAAACATTATAACAATTTGATTTTTCCTGGTGTTAAGGTGGAAAATGTAGATATATCAGGAAAAAGTGTACAGGATGCCAAAGCTATTTTGCAAAAAAGCTTTAATGATAAAGTATTAATGAGCAAATTAACTGTAAAAACTCCAGGTAAAGACTATACTTTAGGTTTTGATAAAGTAGATCCTAAATATGACATAGATAAAGTAGTTAATGAAGCTTTTACATATGGCAAAGATTTAAATTTATATAAAAAATATAAACTTATAAAGAATCCTGAGAATAAGGCCTTTAGCCTGCAGTTTGCTTATAATAAAGATGCTGTACAAAAGTTTGTTGACGGAATAGAAAAAGACATAAATAAAAATCCACAAGATGCTAAAATTACTAGAAATAATGGTGCATTTAATATTACATCAGAAACGGTAGGTAAGAAGCTAAACAAAGAAAAGCTTATGGAAGATATTTTAAGCAAAATGGAATATGGTATAAAAGAAGACTTACAAGTAAGTGCTGAAGTACAAGATGTAAAAGCTAGAATAACTAAGAGTTCTTTAGCTAGTATTGATGGTCTAATTTCAACTTTTTCAACTCATTATAGTGGTATTTCTTCTGCTGAAAGAGCTAATAATATTGTAGTTTCAACTAAAAGTATAGATGGAACTGTGCTTATGCCAGGAGATGTTTTTAGTTTCAATGGTACTGTTGGTGAAAGAACAGTGGCAAGAGGATATCAAGCAGGACCAGTTATAATTGGAAACAAAGTGGAATCTGGACTAGGAGGAGGAATATGTCAAGTTTCCTCTACTCTATATAACGCAGTTCTAATGTCTAACATGAGATCAGTAGAAAGAGTTCATCATACTCTACCTTCAAGCTATGTACAATTAGGTAGAGATGCAACAGTGGATTGGGGAAATATAGATTATAAGTTTAAGAATACATTGAATTTCCCGGTTTATATACAGGGTACTACCAGTGGTGGTAATGTAACTTTTAATATATATTCTAATCAATCCTTAACCAAAAACCGTTATGCTATAACTAACGATGTATATTCAACGGTAGAATCTACTACTAAGACTGTGGAAGACCCAAAATTACCTCAAGGATCAGAGGAAGTAGTTCAAAAGGCATATACAGGATACAAAGTAAAAGTTTATAGAAATATTTATGAGAATGAGACTTTAGTTAAACAAGAACTTGTATCTGATGATTTTTATAGACCAGTAGAAGGACTTGTGAAAGTTGGTACTAAGAAAAACTAATTATTTAGGGTTGTACAAAATATGTACAACCCTTTTATTCATTTTATTGATATTATAGTACTTTATTAGTATATAATATATAATAAATTTAACTATAAAATAGATGAGGTGAATAATATGGGAGAAAATGAAATAATTAAGGGTATAGTGCATAACGTTTCTAAGGTTATAATAGGTAAGGAATTTGAAATTTATAATATAATCAAAGGGATAATTGCTAATGGCCATATTTTAATTGAAGACGTACCGGGAGTAGGTAAAACTACTTTAGTTAAAGCTCTCGCTAAATCAATAAATCTATCTTATAAAAGAATTCAGTTTACACCAGATTTACTTCCATCAGACATTTTAGGTATATCTTTATATAATCAAAAAACTATGGAATTTGAATTTAGAAAAGGACCTATATTTTCTAACATAATATTAGCAGATGAAATAAATAGGACTTCACCTAAAACTCAATCTGCTCTTTTAGAGGTTATGGAAGAAAAACAGGTAACAGAAGGAAATGAAACCTATAAATTAACGGAGCCATTTATAGTTATGGCGACTCAAAATCCTATAGATTATGAAGGGACATTTATACTTCCAGAAGCTCAATTAGATAGGTTTATGATTAAAGTTAATGTGGGGTATCCAGAAAAAAAATTTGAAAAAGAAATGTTAAACATTTATAGAAGTGAAGAGCCACTAGAGAAAATTCAAAGTGTGGCTACTGGAGAAGATATTGTAAACATTCAAAATATGGTTAGAAAGATTTATGTATCTGAAGAGGTCAACGAATATATAGTAAATATAGTAGAAGCTACAAGAAATAATAAATCTGTATCACTAGGAGCTAGTCCAAGAGCATCCTTAGGGCTATTGAGAATAGCTCAGGCTTGGGCATTTATTAATGGTAGAGATTATGTAATACCAGAGGATGTAAAGGAAAACGCTGTATCAGTATTAAGTCATAGAATTACATTATCTTCTTATGCAAGAGTAAACAACCTTAAGGGAGAAGATATAGTAAAAGATATCATTAAAGCATTACCAGTACCAAGAGTAAAAGGTAGGAGAGTATGATAAAAATAAACAAAAGAATTATTTTATTTATTCTGATAACATTTATTTATGCTTATTTTGAAGGGGGATATTTTCCCTATGCATTATTTTATAGCTTTCTTATACCATTCATACTATCCTTTATTGTAATAGTCATATTACATAGGAATGTAGGAGTGGATATAAAACTTGATAAGGATGTTGTAAGCACTAGAGAAGAGATAAAAATAACAACAGTCATTAAAAACTACAATATACTGCCCTTACCTTATATAGAAGTGAAAAATAAGGCTCTGTATTCTCTAGATAGGGAGTACAATGGAGAGGCTCTTAACATAAAACTTGATGAGAACAAAAGGCTAAGTAGGAATATAAAATTTTTAAATAGGGGGATTTATGACTTTGGAAATGTAACCTTAACCTTTAAAGATTACTTATATATGCTTACCTTAAGTAAAACTTTTGAAAAAGATTTAAAAGTAAAGGTATACCCCAAAATACACCAAATGGAAGATTTTAATTTTCATGGACAAGAGTTCATAAATGAATTTATGAACAAGAAGGGGATAATTAATGAAGATTACACTATAAGTGATATAAGAAAATACAGAACAGGGGATAGCTTAAGAAAGATACATTGGAAGCTAAGTGCTAAATATGGAGAGCTTTTTGTAAAAAAGTTTGATGCCCTGCAGGGAGAAGAATATAATATATTTTTAAATATGAACAAAGAAGATTTCTATGACCAGCATGGAGAAGAAAATGAAGAAGAACTAGTGGAAATTTGTGTATCAATAATAAATAATATACTTAATAACAATATGAAGAGCTGTATTCATATAAATAATGAAGAAAATTCTAATATGAATATAAATAATATAGAAGATTTTAATGCCCTTATGGAATACTTTTTGGTAAATAAAAGTGAGGGTCAAGGAAGTTTTGCTCAATATATAATAGATAATTTATACAAGATGGCAGGTAAAAATACCATTATAATATGTACTCCTAAGATAGATACCAATGTTAAAGAAGCTTTATTATTAGCAAGTAAACTAGGATATAGGATTGTAGTTTTTTATTCGAGTAAGAGTTTAGAAATTTTTAAAAATGACTATTACCTAAAAGAGAGAGGTATAGAAGTTATCAGCTCTATTTTAAGGAAGGAGAGTTATGAGTAATTTTAAAAAGCTAATAAATTTATTTATAACTTATATAAATTTATTATTTATTATAAGAGTTACAGAAAAATGCTTTAAAATAAATAATTTTTCTTATGTATATTTTACAGGTTGTTTCCTCATAGGAGCTTTTATATATTACTTTTATAATTATTTAGAATGGAAAAGACTATATAAGATGTTTTTTACATTAGTCATTATTTTCATTGCAACTCTACTAGCTTATTATTACAAGAGTTATATTTTTAACAAAATAGCATTAAATATAAAATATGTTTTAGAGCTAAACTCTAGTATTTTCAATGGAAAACCTACATTTTTTTATCAATATAAATTTATCATAGGTATAATTATACCTTTGATTGTAATACTTATTTTGAATGTAGTAAATAAAGTATTTAGTGATTTTATAGTAGTGGTTAATTTAGGAATTATGCTATTTTATTGGTATTACGGATATGTAGAAATAATTAAACAATATACATTTTACTTTGTATTATTAAATATTTTTACTTACTCTATAAATAGCTATATTAAGAATATGAAGGACTTTAGTATAAGAGGTGTAAAAAATAATTTATCCAGATTTAGGCCAATAATATATGTAGTAATTTTTTCCGTCGTTCTTTCAAGTATACAAAATTTTTTACCTAAAAATATAGAAGGCAAATACCATAGTGAAGATGGAATTTTCAACAAAATGTCAAAAAGTAAAAAAGATGTTGAAAATTCGTATAATTTAGCGGATTCAGGATATGATCCAACGGATAAAAAATTAGGAGGAACTGTTGTATTAGATAGCAGAGAAGCATTTAAAGTGGCAGCAGATAAATCCTACTATTTAAGAGGAACTACTAAACATCATTATGATGGATTTTCATGGAAGAGTTATGAGGATTCTTTTAAGAGAGTCACTTTTAAGGATAGTATTCCTGATAATTTAATAAGTGGAAGTCAAAAAACATATATTACAATATATCCAACGAAAATTAATACATCTACGTTGTTTTCTCCTATTAACACTATAAATATTAATAATAAAAAAGGGCGTGTGTATTCAAACAAAGATAAAATTTTCTTATCTTCCAAAATTGTGAAAGAAGAATATAAAGTTGAGTTTTATGATGCTTTTAATAATATGTCTATTTCAAATATTAATGATTTGCCTATAATTAACTATAACTTAACTGATGATTATAAGAAGTATTTACAATTGCCAGATAATATTCCTAGAAGAGTTTACAACTTAGTAGAAGACATAACTAAAAATTCTTCAACAGTTAATGATAAGATAAAAGACATATATGATTTTCTTAATAAAAACTTTAAGTACTCTCTAAATGTATCTGATATACCAGAGGGAAAAGAATTTGTAAGTTACTTTTTGTTTGAGGAGAAAAAAGGATACTGCACTTATTTTGCTACAGCAGCTACAGTTATGTTAAGAATGATTGGTGTTCCTGCAAGATATGTGGAAGGTTTTAATATGAGCAATGATAAAGATGTAAACGGATTATACATTGTATCAAATAAAAATGCCCATGCATGGACAGAAATTTTAGTATCTCCAGAGTCAGATAATTGGATTATATTCGATGCGACTCCTTCTGCCTTTGATGAAATAGAAAGAAATGAAAGAGAAAGAATTAGCGAAGAGAATATTGATAATAGTGACCGTAATTATCAATATAATAGAGAAAAATTAGAAGAAATTGAGGAAGATATCCAAGACATTCCTAAAACTTCACAAACTAATTATTTTAAATATTTACTATGGATTATACCTATATTATTTATCCTTAAGATATTTTATATAATTATTAGAAAAAATAAATTAATAAATTCTAATAAATCAATACCATTGTATCTTTATATATTAAAAAGACTTAAAACTATAAATATAAATGTAAGTGAATGTGAAGGAGAAATGGAATATATCAATAAATTAGAAGATGAAGATCTTAGATTAAATCTAAAAAAAATAGTTGAATGTGTTTGCAAAGAATATTATGGATGTAATTATCAAAATATCATGTCTATTGAAGAAAAAAAGAACTGTTATTATTTTGTGGAAAACCATATTAAAGAAAAACAAGGATTTTTCAAATATTATATATTAAAACTTTTCTGATTTAAGCATTATTTGTATAATTTAATTTTACAAAATATGGTATAATATATTTGTGTGGGTATAGCAATGTATTTAATGCTACCCTCACAAATATTATGCAGAAGAGGGAAAGCGGGAATTATGAAATATAAAAATAATGAAAAATCTTTGAGAGCATATATTTTTTTTATCTTATTAGTGGTATTTTTTGTAAACTACGATATGACTTATAATCATAATTTATTATATAGAAAAAGCTTTATTTCTCTCGCTACAGAGAAAAGTGATAAAAAACATTCTGTAGTAATAGATCCAGGTCATGGTGGCATTGATAAAGGGACAAACTATGAAAACTTATATGAAAAGGATATAAATCTAAAGATTGCTCTTTACATGAAAGAATACTTTGAAGAAAAAGGTTTTCAGGTATATATGACAAGAGAAGAGGATGTTTTGTTATCTCTTAAGGAAATTGGAGACTTTGTTAATGATAAAAAACCTGATGTTTTTGTTTCTGTTCATGTAAATTCTTTTAAGGATCCTGGATATGATGGAATAAGTGCCTTTTATCACTCACCAGATGGATTTCAAAATGAAGAAAGAATTGAGTTAGCAGAAACAATACAAAAGGAAGTTAGTAAAGATGGTATTTGGTTTGATAGAGGAATCAAAGAACAAGACATTGCTGTTTTAAGATATAGTAAATATGTATGTTCATTAGTAGAAGTTGGATTTATGACAAATAAAGATGACAGAGTAAAGCTTCAAGATGAAAATATATTGAAAAATACAGGTGAAAACATTGCCAATGGTATAATAAAATATATAATGTTAAATAATTAAGGAGATTAATAAATTTAAAAAATTTATTTTTGGTATAATATAATATGAAGCATTATTAACGAAAGGAATGTTGAAATTGTCTTATAAGTTAATTTGTATTGATATGGATGGCACTTTATTAAATGAGAATAATGAAGTTAGTGAAAGAAATCTTGAAGCTATAAAAAAAGCAACGAATAATGGTGTTCAAGTAGCAATAACTACGGGAAGAGTTTTTGTATCTGCCAATTACTATGCAGATATTATAGGGGTGAAAACACCTATAATCGCTTCTAATGGAGCTTATATAAGGGAAAGAGGAAGCGATAAAGTAATTTATAAAGGAATTTTAGGGCTAGAAAACTGTCAAAGAGTAATTGAGATGGTAAATAAATACCAGCTATATCCTCATTTCAATACTTATAATACTATTTACACTGAAAAACTAATATACTCCTCAAAATATTATTCAAAGGCAAATGAGAGTCTTCCTAAGGAAAGAAGGATAAATATTGAAGTAACTTCTAATTGGTATGAAACATTTCTAAATAATTCAGAAGAAATATTAAAGTGTATAATCGTAGATGATGATATGGAAAAGTTAAAACTCCTTAAAGAAGAACTAAGAAAAGAGAAAGACTTAGAAGTAGTTAGTTCTTTTAGGAACAATGTGGAAGTGATGAGAAAGGGAGTATCAAAAGGAAGTGCTGTAGAAATGCTAGCAAAGCATTACAATATAAATATGAATGAGGTAATGTGCATTGGGGATAGTGAAAATGACCTTTCAATGATTAAGGTTGTAGGATTAGGTGTTGCCATGGGAAATGGAGATGAAATAGTAAAAAATCATGCGGATTATATTACAGCTTCAAATAATGAAGATGGTGTAGCTAAGGCCATTGAAAAGTTCGTTTTATAAAAATATATAAAAATAAACATACTAATGTTAAGAGGTGATTAGTATGTTTAAACCTAAAAGGGTTATATTTGAAGAAAAGGCTTTAGATTATAAAATGGGAGAGGATCTATTTTATAAATTTAAAGATGAAGATGTAGAAATATTATACTCAAAGAGTGGAAGGATAACTGGTATTCCAGGAAAAGATAGTTCCCAGATGTATGGTGAAGGAAAAAATACCTTAGTAGTTGGTATAAGGAAAAGTTTAAAATTCGAGTCTTGTAAGCCGTCAGCTCATTATCAACTTCCTATTGTGAGTGGCTGTACAGGTATGTGTGAATATTGCTATTTAAATACTCAGATGGGTAAAAAACCTTACATAAAAATACACGTAAACATAGATGACATATTAAATAGGGCAGAAGAATATATTGAAGAGAGAAAGCCTGAGGTTACTATTTTTGAAGGCTCAGCTACTTCTGACCCTATACCAGTGGAGAAATATAGTGGTGCATTAAAAAAATCTATAGAATTTTTTGGAGAAAATGACTACGCGTTATTTAGATTTGTTACTAAATATACAGATGTAGAGGATTTGTTAAATTTAAAACATAATGGAAAAACCATTATTAGATTTAGTTTAAATAGTGAAACAATAATAAATAGATATGAGCATAAAACTCCTTCTTTAGAGGAAAGATTATTGGCAGCTAAAAAAATAGGTGAAAGTGGATATCTATTAGGTTTTATTATTGCTCCTGTTTTTTTATATGAAGATTGGAAAAAAGATTATTTAGAATTAATAAATAAAATTTATTATAACTTTAGAGATTTAGAATTAAAGTTTGAAGTGATTTCTCATAGGTTTACAAAAAGAGCAAAAGAAAATATACTTACCATATATCCAAATACAGCTCTTCCTATGGAAGAAGATTTAAGAAAATTTAAGTTTGGCCAATTTGGTTACGGAAAATATATTTATAAAGATGAAGATTTACGAGATATGAAAGAGTTTTTCAAAAATAATCTTACGGATTTGTTCGGTGAACACAGTATAAACTACATCATTTAGTATGCTTTACTATTTATTAATTATAGAGTAATATTAGGATATATATTTACCATGGCTTTAATATAAGGGGGAATATAAGTGTTTTTAAATATAGTATTATTTCAACCAGAAATTCCGCAAAATACAGGTAATATAGCTAGAACTTGTGTACTTACTAACTGTAAACTTCATCTAATTGAACCTTTAGGATTTAGCTTAGATGAAAAACATTTGAAGAGAGCAGGTTTAGATTACTGGCAATATCTAGATTTGGAAATTCATAAGTCTTATGAAGACTTAAGAGAAAAGTATAAGGATGGAAAGTTTTATTTTTCCACAACTCATGCAAGCAAATTTCATAGTGATGTAAAATATAAAGAAGGGGACTTTATTGTATTTGGAAGAGAGTCTTCAGGGTTACCAGATTATATAAGAAATAGTGAGATGGAAAATTCTATAAGGGTTCCTATGATTAATACAACTACTAGGTCATTAAATCTCTCAAATACTGTTTCTATAGTAACTTATGAAGCTTTAAGACAAATGAATTTTCCAAATATGAAGTAGGAGGGTTTTAGCAATGGAGAAGATAAAAATAATAACAGATAGCACGTCAGATTTGCCTAAAAGTGTAATTGACAAATATGACATAGAAGTCATTCCCTTATATGTAAATTTCGGAGAGGAAACCTATACTGATGGGGTAGATATAAACCTTCATGAATTATTGGAAAGAATGGATAATTCAGATACATTTCCAACCACAGCGCAGGTTAATCCTCAAAGGTTTATGGAATATTATAAGAAGTATTTAGATGAAGGATATAAAATAGTTTCATTACATATTTCTTCGAAGATGAGTGGAACCTATCAATCAGCGTGTATAGCTAGAGACATGCTTGAAAGTGATTCTATATATGTAATAGATTCTCAAAAGGTTACAGCAACTTTTGGTGCCATAGTAATTAAAGCAGCAAAATTAAAAGAAGAAGGATTAAGTGCAGAAGAGATTTATAATGAAATACTAAGAATAATACCACATGTAAAGTGTGCCTTTGCCTTTGAAACCCTAGATAATTTAGTTAAAGGTGGAAGATTATCTAAAACTGCAGGGGTTATAGGTAGTATACTAGGTATAAAACCTATAGTTGGAATAGTAGATGGCGAAATGGCAGTAATAGATAAGGTAAGAGGAAGTAAAAAAGCTATAAGATACATATTGGATTACATTGACAAAAATGGTATAAAGAAAGACGAAACTGCCATACTTTTGCATGTAGAAAATAAGGATATTTTGGATATTTTAAGAGAAAATTTGAAGGAAAAAGAAGTCGAATTTATAGAATGTGAAGTAGGATGTGTTGTTGGCGTGCATGCAGGAAGGGGAGCTTGTGGAGTAGTTTTTATACAAAACAATTAGCTCATAAAAATTAAGAAATTAATGAGGGTATTTTTAATAGAATTAAAAAAAATATTACTCATTGTTAAAGCCAATGATAAGTGGTAAAATAGTAGCACGGGTTTCCGGTGGGCAGAAGGAAATTTGTAAACGATGTAGAATAATAATTATGCTATTCAAAATTTTAATATATATTTTTTTAGGAGGGGTATTAGAAATGAATAAAAAGAGATTAGTGTCCCTACTTACAGCTGCGTTAATGTCAGTTACATTATTCGCAGGTTGTGGTGGCGGAGAAAAGAAACCTGCTGGAGAGGGTAAAGAGCCAGCTGCACAGGAAACAAGCATAAAAGCTGGACTTGTTACTGATGAAGGTGGAGTAAATGACGGTTCATTTAACCAGTCTGCTTACGTAGGACTTGAAAAAGCTAAGGCTGAATTAGGAATTGAAAATATGCCAGCAATTGAATCAAAACAACAAGAACAATATGAACCAAATTTAAAGAACATGGCTAGTGTTGCTGATTTAATAGTAGGCTGTGGCTTTATGATGGAACAAGCTATGGGGAATGTTTCAAAACAATTACCTGATAAGAAATTCTTAATAGTTGATGCTAAAGTTGACACACCAAATACATTATCAATAACATTCAAAGAAGAAGAAGGTTCATTCCTTGCTGGAGTTATAGCAGGAAAAATGACTAAAACTAATAAAATTGGATTCATAGGCGGAAAAGAAGGGGAAGTTATAAATAGATTTGAAACTGGATTTGTAGCTGGAGTTATGTCTGTTAATCCAGAAGCAGGAAAATTATTAATGCCTGTTGATGAAAAAACCCCAGGAAAGTTTACAAGATACATTGACTCCTTTACAGATCAGCAAAAAGGTGTAGAAGCTGCAAAAATGCTTTATAACGCTGGTGCTGATATAATATTCCACGCAGCAGGCGGAGCTGGCCTTGGATTATTTAAAGCTGCAAAAGATATGGACAAGTGGGCTATAGGTGTTGACTCAGACCAAGCAGCAGACCCAGAACTAGCTGAATACAAAAATCATATAATGATCTCCATGGAAAAGAAAGTTGGAGGAGTTGTTTACGATACAATAAAATCTATCCAAGATGGAACTTTCAAAGGTGGAGAACATAAAGTTGTTGGAATAAAAGAAGACAGAGTTGGTATAGCACCAACAGTTCATCCAGAAGTTCAGAAAGATGCATTAGAATTAGCGGACAAATATAAAGAAGCAATAAAAGCAGAAAAATTCAAGGTTCCAGGAACAAGAGCAGAACTTAAGGCATTTAAAGTTCCAGAGATTTAATATTGCAAGTGCATGGCTAGATGCTTGTTGCATCTAGCCTTTTTATCTAATTATTCACTAAAAGGTGGTAAGAAAGGAGGACTATCATGACAAAAGTTGTTGAAATGAAAGGAATAACTAAAGTTTTTCCGGGAACTATTGCAAATGATAATGTAGATTTTGAACTGAATAAAGGAGAAATACATGTATTATTAGGAGAAAATGGTGCAGGAAAAACCACTTTAATGAACATTCTTTATGGACTTTATCAGCAGGAATCTGGAGAAATATATATAAATGGCACAAAGTCAGATATAAAAAATCCTAAAGATGCTATAAAGTTAGGGATAGGAATGGTACACCAGCATTTTATGCTTGTGCATAATTTTAGTGTGGCAGAAAATATGGTATTAGGTCAAGAACCTAAAAAAGGATCTATGACTATAAATATGGAAAAGGCTAAAAAAGATACTAAAGAACTTGCAGATAAATATGGATTTAATATAGATCCAGAAGCAATAATTGAAGATATTACAGTAGGACAACAACAAAAAGTTGAGATTTTAAAGGCTCTTTACAGAGGAGCAGAAATATTAATTCTAGATGAACCAACAGCAGTATTAACACCTCAAGAAATTATCGAATTGGGTGTTATACTGAAAAATCTAGTTAAAGAAGGAAAATCAATTATATTAATTACCCATAAATTAAAAGAAGTTATGAGTATGAGTGATAGGGTAACTATAATAAGAAGAGGAAAATATATAGATACTGTAAATACAAAAGAAACTAATATAGATAAATTAGCTGAAATGATGGTTGGAAGAAAGGTTAACTTAGTAGTTGAAAAAAATGAGCCTAAAGTAGGAGATGTTATTTTAAAATTAGAAAACTTAAAGGCGTTAGACCATAGAGAGTTACCAGCTTTAAAGGGAATAAATCTAGAGTTAAAATCAGGTGAAATTTTAGGAATAGCTGGAGTAGATGGAAACGGTCAAAAAGAACTGATAGAGTCAATAGTAGGTTTAAGAAAAGTTACTGACGGTAAGGTTTATTTAAAAGGTGAAGATATCACAGGGAAAACTACAAGAGAGATTATGGACGCGGGGATAGGACATATTCCTGAGGATAGACATAAGAGAGGACTTGTACTTAAGTATTCCCTACTTGAAAACTCGGTTTTAGGAATTCACTATAAGGAACCTTACTCAAAAGGAATTATAATGAATTATAAAAAAATAAGAGAACATGTAAATACTTTAATTAAAAATTTTGACGTAAGAACTCCAAATGAAGATGTAGCAGCTTCAGCTTTATCAGGGGGTAATCAACAAAAGCTAATTGTAGCTAGAGAAATTGAAAAAGATCCACAGATGATAATAGCTGCACAACCTACCAGAGGTTTGGATGTAGGGGCTATTGAATATATACACAAAAGGTTAATTCAAGAAAGAGATAATGGTAGAGGAGTACTTTTGGTTTCTCTAGAATTAGATGAAGTTATGTCATTATCAGATAGAATAGCAGTAATATATGATGGTGAGATTGTAGATATATTAAATGTAAAGGATGCTACAGAGCAAAAGCTTGGAATACTTATGGCTGGTGGAACTTTACAAAAAGAGGTAGAAGGAGGTAAGAAGAATGAATAAGGATTTAATAAAGAGTTTTTTAGTATCTATATTATCAATATTATTAGCCTTATTTATATCAGTATTCTTCGTTATGTGGGCGAAAGGCTACGGATTTGTGGCAGCAGCACAATTACTTTTTACTTCTATTTGGAAGGGAAGCTTTGGGACAAGTATGAACTTAATTGAATCCTTTGTTTTTGCAACGCCTCTTATATTTACTGGATTAGCTCATGCTGTTGCTTTTAAGACAGGATTATTTAATATAGGGGTAGAAGGTCAATTTATTATGGGTATGACTACAGCAACTTTAGTTGGTTTAATACCTGGTATACCAAAGATAATACATATACCTCTTACTATGATGGCGGGGGCTTTGGCAGGTATGGCTTGGGCAGCAGTCCCAGGATATTTAAAGGCTAAGATTGGAACGAATGAAGTTGTAAATACTATAATGATGAATTTTATTGCTCAACATTTTACTAATTATTTGGTTATGGGACCTTTCCATAAACCAAACTCTGCTAGTACCAATGTAATACAAGACTCTGCTAAACTTTATAGATTTTTAGGAGAATATAATAGATTAAATGTAGGTATTTTCATAGGTGTTATATGTGCCTTTTTAGTATATTTCCTATTTTGGAAAACTACCACAGGTTATGAAATAAGAGCCGTTGGCTTTAGCCCATCTTCTGCAGAATACGGCGGTATAAACATTAATAAGAATATAGTCTTAGCTATGGTTATATCAGGAGCTATAGCAGGAATAGGTGGAGCTATACATACTATGGGTGTTCAGCATCAGTCCATTCAGTTATTTGGATTTACAAACTTTGGTATGGACGGAATAGCAGTAGCTTTAGTAGGTAAGAGTAATCCTTTTGGTATATTATTATCAGCTTTATTGTTTGGGGCATTAAATTTCAGCTCTGGAACTCTTATGTTATTTGGAATACCGAAAACAATAGTTTATTTAATACAGGGTATTGTAATAATATTCATAGCGGGAGAATATGTATTTAGATTAATAATTAAAAAAAGAAAGAAGGGGGCATTAGTAAATGGATAATTCATTGATGATTTCTTTAATTGGAATTATTGCTGCCACCTTAAGACTTGCCACACCACTTATATTTGCAGCTTTAGGTGGAGTGTTTTCAGAAAAATCAGGAGTTGTAAATATTGCCCTTGAGGGCTTTATGACTACAGGTGCTTTCTTTGCGGTATATGGATCTTATTTAACAGGTAATCCTTGGATAGGTATATTGTTTGCAATGGTATCAGGAGCAATTATGGCGTTGATACATGCTTATTTAAGTATAAATTTAAAGGCTGACCAAATTATTTCAGGTGTAGGAATTAATGTTTTTGCATCTGCCTTGACTGGATATTTAATAGTAAAGTTTTTTAAAACAAACTCTCAAACTAGTGTTGTGCCTTCAATACCTTATCCAGCTGAATTGATGGCAAAGGTACCAATACTTGGACCTATCTTAAAAGAATTAAATTGGTTTGTTTTTATGGCTTTAATTTTGGTTTTTGTATCCCATTACGTTTTGTATAAGACACCATTAGGTTTAAGAATAAGATCTGTAGGAGAGCATCCAAAGGCAGCGGATACTCTAGGTATAAATGTATATAAAATAAGATATTTATGTGTTGTTTTATCTGGAGTATTAGGAGGGCTTGGAGGAGCTACTTTATCTATAGGTATAATGAATTTATATAGAGAAAATATGGTTAGTGGTAGAGGATTTATAGCATTAGCGGCTATGATATTCGGTAACTGGAAGCCTGTTAATGCCATGTGGGCATCTATGCTTTTTGCATTTGCAGAGACCTTCCAATTATTTGCTAAGGGATTTGGATGGAGTATTCCTGGAGAATTTTATGCAGCATTCCCATATATAATGACTATGCTTGTTCTTGCGGGATTTGTTGGTAGAACTAAATCTCCAGCTGCAAATGGTGTACCTTACGAAAAAGGTCAAAGATAATTTTAAAAAGAGTGTATTAAACTACACTCTTTTTTTATTCTTTAAAATATTAAAAAAATTGTAAAAAATAATAGAAATTTATCTATACTAAAGCATATCAAGTTTGCTATAATTTAAAATGAAGAGCCTAATACTTGTACTATAGTCTTGTAAAGTGCTATAATATAGCTGTATGAAAGGTGTTGATTAAATGAATATGGATTTTAATTTAAATATTTCACAGGAACAAAAATTAATAATGACACCACAAATGCAACTTTCCGTCAAAATACTGCAATTATCTTCATATGAACTACAAAAACTCGTAGAGAAAGAAATACAAGAAAATCCTCTTTTAGAAGTTAAATATGGTGAAAATAGAGAGAAGTCAAATACAATAGACTACAAAAAAATGATAGAATATTTAGAATCTGACAATTATGGCTATTACGGAAATTATAAAAGTGATGATGAGGAAGTTTCCCCTTTTGCTTTTATTAGTGAAAAGAAGTCTCTCAAAGAATACTTATTTGAGCAATTGTGTTACTTGAATGAAAAGGATTCCATAAAATTTATAGGTGAATATATAATTGAAAATATAGACGATAGAGGATACTTGGCTGAAACTTTAGAAAACATACAGAACCAGCTTAGAATGCCATTGGATTTAGTAGAGGAGGCTCTTGAAGTAATTCAGAGTTTAGAGCCTGATGGAATCTGTGCTAGAGACTTAAAGGAATGTTTGAGAATTCAATGTGAAAAAAGAGGATTATACGATACTATATTATTTGGAATTATAGATAATCATTTAGAAGATATTGCTGAAAATAAATATAATTCTATTGCTAGATCTTTTAATATAGATGTTAAAAAGGCTCAAAGTTACGGTGATTTTATAAAAACCCTCCAACCTAAGCCTTCCAGAGGTTTTTATACTGGAGAAGAGGTTAGATATATTCTTCCAGATGCTTATATAAAAAAGTTGGACGGAGAATATCATATAATAATGAATGAGGAATTAACTCCTAGATTAACTATTAATAATCTTTACAAAGGAATAATTAATAATGGAGAAGATAAACAAGCAGTAGAGTTTGTTAAGGATAGATTAGATAGTGCTACTTTTTTAATAAAAAGTATTGAACAAAGAAAAAGTACAATTTATAGGGTTTTGGAAAAAATAATTTTAATACAAAAAGATTATTTTGATCATGGGCAAAAATATTTAAAGCCAATGACTCTAAAAGAGATTGCAGATGTGTTAGAAATGCATGAATCTACAATAAGTAGAGCTATTAGGGATAAATACATTCATACAGATAAAGGAACTATAAAGATAAGAGATTTATTTACCACTGGATTGACTTTTAAAGGAGCAGAAGATTCTCTATCTACAGTAGAAGTTAAAAGAAAAATAGAAGATTTAATTAATAAGGAAGATAAGAGTAATCCATTGTCAGACCAGAATATAGCGGATACATTAAAAAATAATGGCGTGAATATTTCAAGAAGAACCGTGGCAAAATACAGAGAAGAAATTGGAATAAAGTCTTCTAAGGGAAGGAAACGATATTAATTAAATTATAATTAATAAAAGATAGAGAAGAGTAATACATTTCTTCTCTATTTAAATTTTATTTACTTAAATTTATGTTTTCGCTATTGGAAAATAATTCAGATTGGTTTATAATATAAGTGGGACTAAAAATTAATTAGTGGGACAAATTATGGCCAGAGGGGTGCTTCGGTTGGAGGAAGTATTAAAAATACAACAAAAGATCATACCTGAGATGATAGAAGTTATGGAAAAAAGATATAATATATTAAGAAATATTTATTACAATCAGCCTATTGGAAGAAGAATGCTAGCCAGAAATTTAGACGTAAGTGAAAGAATTGTTAGAACAGAAATTAACTTTCTGAAGGAACAAAACTTTATAGAAATCACTCTCCCAGGAATGATTATAACACCCTATGGGGAAGAAGTGATAGATAAATTAAAAAATTACATACATCAAATTAAAGGTTTAAATGATTTAGAAGAAATAATCAAAGAACGGCTAGGGATAAAAAATGTAATAATAGTTCCAGGAGATTTAGATGAAGATTTAAATGTAATGAAAGAATTAGGAAAGGCTTCAGCAAATTATCTAAAAAGCATTTTGGACGATGGCAATGTAATTGCTCTTACTGGTGGAACTACAGTGAGAGATGTGGTGGAAAATATGTCAAAGCTAAATAATTTGTCTAACGTGACAATAGTGCCTGCTAGAGGTGGAATGGGTAGGAATTTAGAAACCCAAGCAAATACCTTAGTTTCAAAGTTAGCTAATAAGTTTAACTGTAACTATAAGCTCCTTCATGCTCCAGATAATTTAAGCAGTGAGGCTGTAAACGCCATGATAAAAGAAAAATCAGTTAAAGATATTTTAGATATAATATATAGTGCTAATATATTAATTTACGGCATTGGTAGAGCTGATGAAATGGCAAAAAGAAGAGGGTTGTCTGATGAAGAGATAGAGATGTTGAAACTTAAGGGAGCTGTTGGAGAAGCCTTTGGTTATTACTTCGATAGAGAAGGAAATGTAATATACTACACACCCACTATGGGTATAAAGAATCAGCACATAGGTGATGTGGAACATATAATTGCAGTGGCAGGTGGAGGCAGTAAAGGCGAGGCTATAATCGCTACTGAATTAAATAATAAAAATGGTGTTCTAATAACAGATGAAGGTGCTGCGAAAGAAATTTTAAAATTATTTAATAATTACTAATATTTTATGCAAAATATATATAATGTACTAAAAAATATATATTACTAAATTATAAGAAGGTAATATAGAATTTTTAAAATATAAGGAGGTATTTTTTATGATTAAAGTTGGTATTAATGGTTTTGGAAGAATAGGCAGAAATGTATTTAAGGCTTTAGTAAAAAAATACAATGGACAATTAGAGGTAGTTGCAATTAACGATTTAACAGATTCAGCTACATTAAAACACTTATTAAAATATGATTCACTATATGGAAAATATGATGGAACTGTAGAAGCTACAGAAAATGCTATAGTGGTTGATGGCAAAGAAATAAGAATATACGCAGAAAGAGATCCTAAAAACATACCATGGGGAGAATTAGGAGTAGACATCGTAATAGAATGTACAGGATTATTTACTGATGCAAATAAAGCTAAGGCTCATATCGAGGCTGGAGCTAAGAAAGTACTTATTTCAGCACCAGCTAAAAATGAAGATATAACTATTGTATTAGGTGTTAATGAAGAAAAGTACAATTCATCAGAACACAATATTATATCAAATGCATCATGTACAACAAACTGTTTAGCACCTTTTGCTAAAGTTTTAGATAGAGAATTTGGTATAGTAGAAGGACTTATGACAACAATTCATTCATATACAAACGATCAGAAAATTTTAGATGCTCCACACAGAGACTTAAGAAGAGCAAGAACTGCTGCAGAAGCTATGATACCAACAACAACTGGAGCTGCTAAAGCGGTTGCATTAGTGCTTCCACAATTAAAAGGAAAATTAAATGGCTTAGCTATAAGAGTACCGACTCCAACTGTTTCTGTAACTGACTTAGTGTGTACTTTAGATAAAGAAGCTACAATAGAAGAAATAAATGCAGCTTTCAAAAAGGCATCAGAAACAGATATGAAAGGAATATTAGGATATAGTGAAGAACCACTTGTATCTATAGACTATAGAGGAGATGAAAGATCTTCAATAGTAGATGGACTTTCAACTATGAGCATAGGTAAAAAAATGGTTAAAGTTATAGCTTGGTATGACAATGAGTGGGGTTACTCACAAAGATTAGCTGATTTAACTAAATATGTTGCGGATAGATTATAATAACTTATAGTTAACGTTAGCTTAGAAGGGTTTTGATTTGTAGTTAGAGCTATAAGACAAAACCCTTTTTTAGGCATTATTTTTAAAGAAAGGGTGATATTATGAGTCTTAATAAAAAGACTATTGAGGATATAGAGTTAAAAGGTAAAAAGGCTTTAGTGAGATGTGACTTCAATGTACCTTTAAAGGATGGAGAAATAACTGATGAAAATAGGCTAATAGGAGCTCTTCCAACAATTAAATATTTAATGGAAAAGGGTGCAAAGGTAATTTTATGCTCTCATATGGGAAAGCCAAAGGGAGAAGTAAAGCCAGAATTATCTTTATCCCCTGTAGCTAAAAGATTATCAGAACTTTTAGGGAAAGAAGTAGTATTTGCTGCAGACGATAATGTGGTAGGAGAGAACGCTAAAGCAGCAGTAGGAAAGATGGAAGAGGGAGATGTAGTTCTTTTAGAGAATACTAGATTTAGAAAAGAAGAAACTAAGAATGAAGAAAATTTTTCAAAGGAATTAGCATCTTTAGCAGATATCTTTGTAAATGATGCCTTTGGAACTGCTCATAGAGCTCATTGTTCAACAGTAGGAGTAACAACATTTTTACCTATTTCAGTTTGTGGATATTTAATTCAAAAGGAATTAAAGTTTTTAGGAGAAGCAGTTGAAAATCCAAAAAGGCCTTTTGTTGCAATACTTGGGGGAGCTAAAGTATCAGATAAGATAAATGTTATAAATAATTTATTAGAAAAGGTTGATGCTTTAATAATTGGCGGCGGTATGAGTTATACCTTCTCAAAGTCACAAGGTTTTAATATAGGAAATTCATTAGTTGAAGAAGATAAAATAGATTATGCAAAAGAAATGATAGAAAAAGCAAAAGCTAAAGGCGTAAAATTACTTTTACCAGTAGACTATGTTCTTGCTGATAAGTTTGCGGCAGATGCTACTCCTATTATAACAGAAGATGAAAATGTTAAAGAAGGTTATATGGGATTAGACATTGGGCCAAAAACAGCAAAGATTTATGCAGATGAAGTTAAAAAAGCTAAGACTGTAATTTGGAACGGACCAATGGGAGTATTTGAATTCGATAACTTTGCTAATGGAACAATAGAAGTAGCAAAGGCTATGGCTGAATCAGATGCCACTACAGTTATAGGCGGAGGAGATAGTGCAGCAGCAGTTAACCAATTAGGATTTGGAGATAAAATGACTCATATATCAACAGGTGGTGGGGCTTCCTTAGAATTCTTAGAAGGAATAGAACTCCCAGGGATCGCGGCACTTAACGATAAATAGTTTTAATAATGAGAGTTGAGAATGAAGAATATACAATTATTCATTCTCAACTAGAAAAAGAGAGGGGTGTTCATATTGCGTAAACCAATAATTGCAGGAAATTGGAAAATGCATAATACCATTGAAGAAGCGGTAAAATTAGTAGAAGAATTAAAATCTCTAGTAAAAGAGGCAGAATGTGAAGTAATAGTATGTCCTACTTTTATATGTCTTTCAGAGGTTAAAAGAGTAATAAAGGATTCGAATATAAAGCTAGGTGCTCAAAATATGTATTTTGAGGATAAAGGAGCATTTACAGGAGAAGTATCACCAAGCATGCTCAAAGCTTTAGGAATAGATTATGTAATTATAGGTCATAGTGAAAGAAGACAATACTTTAATGAAACAGATGAAATTGTAAATAAAAAAATAAAGAAAGCTTTTGAAAATGATATTATTCCTATATTATGTGTTGGAGAAAGCTTGCACGAAAGAGAAAATGGAATAACAGAAGAAGTTATAGGAAGACAGATTAAACTAGATTTATCCGGATTAACAGCTAGTCAGGTAGAAAATTTAGTGATTGCTTATGAACCAATTTGGGCAATAGGTACAGGAAAAACTGCCACATCAGAACAGGCAAATGAAACAATAGGATATATCAGAAGTATAGTAGAAAAATTATACGGAAATGAAGTTAGTGAAAAAATAAGAATACAGTACGGTGGTTCAGTTAAATCTTCCACTATAAAAGAGCAAATGGCAATGCCTCATATCGATGGTGCATTAGTTGGAGGAGCAAGTCTTAAGGCTGAAGAATTTGGAGCCATCGTAAACTATAACAGGGGGTAAAATATGGTTAAGCCAGTAATGTTGATGATCCTTGATGGATTTGGTATAACCGATAAGGTAGATGGAAACGCTATATTAGCTGCAAACAAACCAAATTATGAAAATATATGGAACAAATATCCTCATACTTATTTAAAAGCTAGTGGATTAAGTGTAGGGCTACCAGAAGGACAAATGGGTAATTCAGAAGTAGGACATTTAAATATTGGTGCGGGAAGAATTATATATCAGGAACTTACAAGGATAACAAAGGATATAGATGAGGGTAGCTTTTATGATAATGCTGTCATAAATGAAGTTATGGATAAGAGTTTAAAAAATAATAGCTCACTTCATTTAATGGGATTATTATCTGATGGCGGAGTTCATTCACATATTGATCATTTAAAGGCTTTACTAAAATTGGCTAAGAAAAAAGGTCTAAACAGGGTTTATATACATGGATTTTTGGATGGAAGAGATGTTCCACCTTCATCTGCCAAAAGTTATATATCAGAAATAGAAGGCTTTATGAGAGAACTAGGCTTGGGAGAAGTTGCTACAATAGCAGGAAGATATTATGCTATGGATAGAGATAAGAGATGGGAAAGAACTAATTTAGCCTATAATGCTTTAGTTTTAGGTCAAGGCGAGGAAGTAAATTCAGCTATTGAAGCGGTAGATAAATCCTATAAAGATAATAAAACAGATGAATTTGTTCTGCCAACTGTTGTTATGAAAGATGGAAGGCCTACAGCTACAATAAAAAATGGAGATTCCATAATATTCTTCAATTTTAGACCAGATAGAGCAAGACAATTAACAAGGGCGCTAAATGATAAAGTATTCGATGGCTTTAAAAGAGAAACTTTAAGCCTAAATTTTGTAACAATGACTCAATATGATAAGACTATAGAAAATGTTAGCATCGCTTATGAGCCGGAAAGTTATGAAAATACTTTAGGAGAATACATTAGCAAACTAGGTTTAAAACAACTTAGAATTGCTGAAACAGAAAAATATGCCCATGTTACTTTCTTTTTTAATGGAGGAGTTGAAAAACCTAATGATGGAGAGGATAGAGCATTAATACCATCTCCTAAGGTTGCGACTTATGATTTAAAACCTGAAATGAGTGCTTATGAAGTAACGGAAGAGGTTTTAAAAAGAATTGATTCAAATCAATATAGTCTAATTATATTAAACTTTGCTAACCCAGACATGGTAGGTCATACAGGAGTATTTGAAGCGGCTAAGGTCGCAATAGAAACTGTAGATATATGTATGGGTAAAATAGTAAATAAAATATTAGAAAAAGATGGGACAGTATTCCTAACTGCAGATCATGGAAATTCAGAGCAAATGATAGATTACTCAACAGGGCAACCAATGACTGCCCACACAACAAATGAAGTACCATATATATATATCAGCAATCACTCTAAAGGGCTAAGAGAGGGTGGAATACTAGCTGATATTGCTCCTACTATACTCAATGAAATGGGAGTAGAAGTTCCTAAGGAAATGACAGGGAAAAATCTTATTAAAAATTAAAAGTGAATAATAATAAAAAGAAATAAAGGGAGGATTTTATAATGAGAAATTATATTGAAATCGTTGATGTGGTAGCTAGACAGGTATTGGATTCAAGATGCTTTCCAACAATCGAAGTGGATGTAGTATTAGAAGATGGAACAATAGGAAGATCAGCGGTGCCATCAGGAGCATCTACAGGAATGTATGAAGCAGTAGAATTAAGAGACGGAGATAAATCAAAGTATAATGGAAAGGGAGTACTTAAAGCTGTTGATAATGTTAACACATTAATAGCTACAGAATTAATAGGGTTAAATGTATTTGATCAAGTTTTAATAGATAAGACTATGATAGAACTTGATGGTACAGAAAACAAAGGTAAGTTAGGCGCAAATGCAATGCTTGGTGTATCCCTTGCTTGTGCAAAAGCTGCAGCAGAATACTTAGGATTAAGCCTATATCAATACATAGGTGGAGTAAATGCAAAAGTTCTTCCTGTTCCTATGATGAATATAATAAATGGAGGTAAACACGCAGATAACAATGTAGACCTTCAAGAATTTATGATTATGCCAGCTGGAGCATCAAGCTTTAGCGAAGCTTTAAGAATGAGTGCAGAAGTATATCATTCTTTAAAATCAATATTAAAATCTAAAGGATATGATACAGGTGTTGGTGATGAAGGAGGATTTGCTCCAAATCTAAATTCTAATGAAGAAGCTATTCAAGTTATAGTTGAAGCTATAGAAAAAACAGGATATACTCCAGGAAAAGAAATATTTATAGCATTAGACCCAGCTTCATCAGAAATATTTGAAGATGGAAAATATAATTTAAAGGGAGAAGGAAAAGTATTAACTCCTGTAGAAATGGTAGATTACTATGCTAACTTAGTAGAAAAATACCCAATAATATCAATAGAAGATGGTATGGCAGAAGAAGATTGGGAAGGATGGAAGCTTATCACCGAAAGACTTGGTAGCAAAATTCAAATAGTTGGAGACGACTTATTTGTTACTAATACAAATAGATTAACTATGGGTATTGAAAGAGGAGTTGCTAATTCAATTCTTATAAAATTAAATCAAATAGGTACTTTAACTGAAACTTTAAATGCAATAGAAATGGCTGAAAGAGCCGGATATACAGCTGTAGTTTCACATAGATCAGGAGAAACAGAGGATACAACAATTGCTGATTTAGTTGTAGCTGTTAACTCAGGACAAATTAAAACAGGTGCACCTGCAAGAAGCGAAAGAGTGGCTAAATACAATCAACTATTAAGAATAGAACAGGAATTAGGAAATGCAGCTGAATATAGAGGATTAAAAGCTTTCTATAATATAAGAAAATAATATATAAAGTGTTATAAAATTATGGAGAAGTGTCAATGATATAAAAAAAGATGCTTCTCCATAATTTTACTATGTGATGGAGACAAAATATTTATGTAAAAACTTTATAGTATAATTTACAATATCGTTGTTCTGTATGAAAATTTATGCTAAAATATAATGTGTTGAAAAAATAATTTTGTGGATTATATAATGGAGGTTTTGAGAATGAAAACTTTTTTAATAGCTGCGCAGATAGTACTTAGTTTTACTTTAATAGGTTCAGTACTTGCACAACCTGCTAAATCTTCAGGATTTAGTTTAATGACAGGATCTAGTGAGACTTTTTATTCTAAAAATAAAGGAAGAACTTTTGAGTCAGCAATGTCAAAGTTAACTATTGTTTCTGCAATACTATTTGCAGCAGTAACGTTAGCACTTAATCTTATTTAATAACTCATGAGTAAATTTATATATTTTTATATATAAAATTTATATATACTATTATAATAAAATCATAAAGTAGGGGGATCAATATGGACGCTTATTTAATTTACACTGTTTTAGCAGGACTATTAGCACTTATATTTGCATTTGTATTAAGTAGTTCTATTACAAAAGAAAGCCCTGGAGACGGAAGAATGGCTGAAATTGCAGGCTATATTCATGATGGGTCTATGGCTTTCTTAAAGACTGAATATAAATATCTAACAATATTTGTTGTGATAGTTGCTGCAGTATTAGGATTTCTAGTAAGCTGGCAGACAGCTATATGCTTCATATTTGGAGCAGTATTTTCAATTTTTGCTGGATATTTTGGAATGAACGTAGCTACAAAGGCTAACGTAAGAACAGCAGAAGCTGCAAAACATGGTCAAAGCAAAGCTTTAAAGATTGCTTTTTCAGGTGGAGCAGTTATGGGACTATCCGTTGTTGGATTAGGTATTGTTGGACTAGGTGTTGCTTACTATGTATTTGGTGGTAACATCGACTTTATCACAGGATTTGGACTTGGAGCCAGCTCAATAGCATTATTTGCTCGTGTTGGTGGAGGTATTTATACTAAGGCTGCTGACGTTGGAGCTGACCTTGTTGGTAAAGTAGAAGCAGGAATACCAGAAGATGACCCAAGAAACCCAGCGGTTATTGCTGACAACGTTGGAGATAATGTTGGAGACGTTGCTGGTATGGGAGCCGACCTTTTTGAATCTTATGTTGGATCAATAATATCAGCTTTAACTTTAGGTGCAGCTGTTTTTGCAAATAAAGAAGGAATTGTTTATCCATTACTACTTTCAGCTATAGGAATCATAGCTTCCATAATTGGAGTTATGTTTGCAAGAAATAGTAAAGCTGAAAATCCACAGAAGGCTTTAAACTCTGGTACATATATTGGAGGAGTTATAGTTATTATAGCTGCTGCAGTATTAAGTAACATGGTGTTTGGAAACTTAAAGGCATTCTTTGCTATAGCAGCAGGATTAGTAGTTGGAATGGCTATAGGTAAAATAACAGAAATGTATACTTCAGATGAATATGCTTCTGTTAAAAAGATTGCTAATCAATCAGAAACAGGTCCTGCAACAACAGTAATTTCAGGACTTGCAGTTGGTATGTATTCAACTTTATGGCCAATTGTTTTAATATGTGTAGGTGTATTAATTTCTTTCTTCGTAATGGGTGGAGCGCAGGATACTATGATGGGATTATACGGAATCGCTTTATCAGCAGTAGGTATGCTTTCAACTACAGGACTTACAGTTGCAGTTGATGCTTATGGACCAATAGCTGATAATGCTGGTGGTATCGCTGAAATGGCAGGACTTCCTAAAGAAGTAAGAGAAGTTACTGACAAGCTTGACTCTGTTGGTAATACAACAGCAGCTATTGGTAAAGGATTTGCTATAGGATCAGCAGCTCTTACAGCATTAGGATTATTTGCTTCCTACGCTCATGCTGTTGAAATAACAACTATAGACTTATTAAATCCAATTACATTAGTTGGTGTATTTATAGGTGGTATGTTACCATTCTTATTTGGTGCTTTAACTATGGAATCTGTTGGTAAAGCAGCAAATGAAATGATTGAAGAAGTTAGAAGACAGTTCAAAGAAATACCAGGAATTATGGAAGGAAAGGGTCAACCTGACTATAAGAAATGCGTAGATATTTCTACAGCAGCAGCTATTAGAGAAATGGTTATTCCAGGTATTTTAGCTATAGTAGTTCCAATTGCAATTGGATTACTTCTTGGTAAAGAAGCTCTTGGTGGACTTATAGGTGGATCCGTTACTACTGGTGTTTTACTTGCTATATTTATGTCAAACGCTGGTGGTGCTTGGGATAACGCTAAGAAGTACATCGAAGGAGGTACTCATGGTGGAAAAGGAAGTTATGCTCATAAAGCAGCAGTAGTTGGTGACACTGTTGGTGACCCATTCAAGGATACATCAGGACCATCAATGAATATTCTTATAAAGCTTATGACAATAGTTTCACTTGTATTTGCACCAGTTATACTTCAATATGGTGGAATATTATTGAATATGTTTAAATAATATATTGTTTATATGTAGGACTCATCATTATGATGAGTCCTATTTGCTAAATTGAATAATTTTGTTATATTTAACCTAAACTAAAAATATATAAATTAGGAGGTGTGGGATGTGAATATACAAGATAATATAATTGAATTTATGAAGGAACAGGCATATAAGCCTATGAATGCATCAGAATTAGGTAAAGCTTTTAATATAAAAGGTGATGAATTTACAGAGTTTGTAAAAGTATTAAATTTTATGGAAAAAGATGGTATCATAATAAAAACCCGTACTGAACATTATGGTGTACCTGAAAGAATGGGTTTAGTAGTAGGTAAACTTCAAGGTCATCAAAAAGGGTTTGGATTTTTAATACCAGAAATTGAAAGGCCAGATGTATTTATACCTATATCTAATATGAATGGGGCTATGCACGGCGATAGAGTAGTAGTAAAAATTTTACGAGAAGAAAATGAAGGCAAGAAATGTGAAGGCGAAGTAATAAGAATATTAGATAGGTTTAATAAGACGGTTATAGGAATATTCGAAGATAGCAAAAACTTTGGATTTGTTATTCCTGAAGAAAAGAGAATATATCAAGATGTATTTATATCTAAGGGAGATACAAAAGGAGCAAAATCTGGCCAAATAGTTATTGCAGAAATAGTAAAGTGGCCAGATGGAAGAAGAAATCCTGAAGGTAAGGTTATAGAGATACTGGGAAACAAAGGTGATAAAGGTTTAGATATATTAACCATTATGAAGAAATATAAATTGCCTGAAGAATTTCCACATAAAGTTGAAAATTATGCTGATAAAATTCCAGAGGAGATTTTAGAAGAAGAATATGAAAAGAGATTAGATCTGAGAAATTTAAGAATAGTAACCATTGATGGAGAAGATGCAAAGGATCTTGATGATGCAATTTCAATAGAGAGGTTACCTAATGGTAATTATTACTTAGGAGTACACATAGCCGATGTATCACATTATGTTAAAGAAAAGAATCCATTAGATAAAGAAGCTTTAAAGAGAGGAACATCCGTATATTTAATTGATAGAGTAGTACCTATGCTTCCTAAGAAACTATCTAATGGGATATGTAGTTTAAACCCTAAAGTAGATAGGTTAACTCTTAGTTGCTTTATGCAGATAGATAATAGCGGTAAAGTTGTAGATTATGAAGTAGCAGAAAGTGTAATTAAAACAAGTGAAAGAATGACTTACACTGATGTAACAAAGATATTAAGAGATAAAGACGAAGAATTAATTAAAAAGTATGATTACCTGGTAGAAGATTTTAGGCTTATGGAGGAGTTATGCAATATTCTTCATAACAAAAGAATTACCAGAGGGGCAATAGATTTCGATTTTGAAGAGTGTAAGATAATATTAAATGAAATGGGCAAGCCAATAGATATTAAGCCTTATGAGAGAGCTATAGCAAATAGAATGATTGAAGAATTTATGCTAGTATGCAATGAAACCATAGCTGAGCATATGTTCTGGTCAAATATTCCTTTTGTATATAGAATTCACGAAGAGCCAGACTTAGAAAAGCTAGATCATTTTAATGAATTTGTTCACAATTTAGGATATGTAGTTAAGATTGGAAAAGAAATTCATCCTAAAGCTCTTCAACAAATCGTAGAAAAAGCTAGAGGGAAAAAAGAAGAGACAGTAGTAAATACACTACTATTAAGATCCTTACAGCAGGCTAAATACTCACCGGAATGTGTGGGTCACTTTGGATTAGCTGCAAGATATTATTGTCACTTTACTTCACCTATAAGAAGATATCCAGACTTAATAATACATAGAATAATTAAAGAATTTATAAATGGAAAAGTTACAGAAAAAAGAATACAAAGATTAGTAACAGAGGTAGATTATGCATCTACCCAATCCTCACAGATGGAAAGATTAGCTGAAGAAGCAGAAAGAGAAGTAGATGACTTAAAGAAAGCTGAATACATGAGTGAAAGAATTGGAGAAGAATACAATGGAATAATTTCCTCAGTAACTTCTTTTGGATTATTTATAGAGCTACCTAACACCATTGAAGGTCTTGTACACATTAGTACTCTCTTAGACGATTACTATATATATGATGAAAAGCATATTTCTCTTATAGGAGAAAGAAGTAAGAAGATATATAGATTAGGTGACGAAGTAAAGGTTAGGGTGGATAAAGTTGACTTAAACAGTCATGAGATTTACTTTAAGCTGTTAGGCTCTAATGAAGAACATTTTGAAGGTGAAGAAGGTCAATGGGAATTTGAATCGAAAGAAGAAGGACAAATGGAAATAGCAGCTCCAATATCAACTTATAAAACAGCTGATGAATAAATTGAAAATCCACGAAAACCATATTGATAAAATAATCAATATGGTTTTTATTTATCCGATGAGTACCATCTTCTAAACGAATGCTACGTCCCTGGATAAGTTCTTCTAAGCCTCAGTTGGAGTAAGTATTCCTTTTAAGCAAAATCCATCTGAAGCTAAGAATCACTTGATAGTATATTCTTCTTTAAGAATGTAGGGATACTTTGAGCGAAAAACTTAACAAAGGTGTCCTTAAATTTTTGATCCTCTTGTTTCAAAATACCAAGGGAATATTGTATCGCAACACCATCTAATGCTGCTACTAAAATTGAAGCAAGGATTTTTTTATACTCCGTATTTTCAATTCCAAAGGCATAGAAATACATATCTGATACTTTCTTGATTATTTCAGTATAATCCTTTCTAAGGACTTCATTAAGGGTTCCACCCTTAGAAATTACATAACCTATTAATAAAACTAAAAGACGTTGCTCATCAACCTTTGACATACGTTCCCTGACTTTACCACTAATTTCATTTAACATATTTTCTGTACTTTTAAGATTACTACTTTCATCTCTTTCAGAAAGCTTTTGAGCAAAGTACATAGCTTCTTTTACTGCATGATAAAATAGCTCATCTTTATTTTTAAAATGATGATAGATGGCACCAGTAGTAAGACCAGCGGCTGATGCTATTTCACGCATACTTGCCTCTTCAAAACCCTTTTCTATAAATACACTAATTGCTGCATCTAAAATACGTTGTTTTTTTTTATTTTGCTGATTATAGTTCAATTTATTCACCTCATTTAAAAATAGTATATCATATTTTTTCAATATTAGATTTAACTTATTATATCGCTTATAGTTCAAAATAATAATATTTTATATTTTCCAAATATTTTATCTTTTGAATGTTAAATTATTGACAAAGCAAAACCCATATTATATCATAAACATAACAAGTGTTATGTTATATTACAAACTATGATTTAGGCATTATTAGTTTTTAATATCATAACCTAGGTTTAATATGGAATGGGGAGAGGTTATATGGAAAAGTATAAAATTTTAGAAATCAAAGAAAGTGTTTTTGACAATAATGATCATCAAGCAGATTTGCTGAGAGAAGAATTGAAAAAAGATGGAGTTTTTTTATTAAATCTTATGTCATCACCAGGATCCGGAAAAACAACTACTGTTTTAAGAACCATTGAGGCTTTAAAAAATGAAATTAATATTGGCGTTTTAGAAGCAGATATTGATTCAGATGTTGATGCACACAAGGTTTCACAATCCGGCGCCAAAGTAATTCAATTGCATACAGGAGGAATGTGTCATCTTGATGCAGATATGACCAGACAAGGATTAGAGGGGCTAGGAACAGAAAATATTGATTTTGCAATATTAGAGAATGTTGGTAA
Organism: Clostridium mobile; assembly: GCF_018918285.1. Lineage (GTDB taxonomy): Bacteria > Bacillota > Clostridia > Clostridiales > Clostridiaceae > Clostridium_AW > Clostridium_AW mobile. The sequence goes on along the minus strand of NZ_JAHLQF010000004.1, from coordinate 380,523 downwards.
TCTGGTGTGTCCTGCAGAATTTGATACTGGTGCATCAAAAAATGCTATGATTTTAAGCATACCAGAAGGAGATGATAAACCTTTAAAATATCCTTTAATGTTTTCCATAGTGGATGTTTTATTAATTAATAAGATAGATACAGCAGAATATTTCGATTTCGACTTAGAGGCAGTGAAAGAGAGAGTAAAAAAACTTAATCCAAATATTAAGGTTATTCCAATATCGGCTAAAACCGGAGAGGGAATGGAAGAATGGATCGAATGGATACGTTTGCAAATTAGCGCCTGGAAAGATAAATAGATTATAAAGAGAAGGCAGACAAGTTTAATAAAACATAAAAATATAAAATTTAAAGAAAAAAGGGAGGGGGAACCGTTACAAATTTACTAAAATAATAATGAAAAATAGACATTGGATTTTAGTAGATTTTACGTAACGGAATAATATATGGTCAAAGAAAAGGTACTTGATCTTGCAAATCATATCAGTAATAAGAAACGTGGTTCAAAAAATGAAATTAAAGCTACAGATCCAGAGTATATGATTCTTGAACCTGTTGTTACAGATGAAATGGCGGAAGTAGTACTTTATATGGAAATGCGCAAAAAGGTTACAGCAAAAGAGATAGCACCTTTATGTGGTAAATCTGTAGAAAGAACAACAGAGCTATTATTGGAGTTAGCAGATATAGGTGTTTGCTTTGTTAATGAAATTGATGGAGTAGATACCTTTTGGTATGAAACTTGGGTTCCAGGAATTATGGAAATGATGACTGCCAACAAGGAAAATGTTGAAAAGTACCCTCAAATTGCACGAGCATTTGAAGCTTATGGAAGAGTACGAGGACCTAAGACAGCAGGAAATTTTCCTGTAGGTGTAGGGCTTATGCGTGTTATTCCCATAGAACATGCTATTCAAGGTGAAACAAGAAGAGCATCCTATGAGGAGGTCTCGAAATATCTCAATGACAATGAGATTTTCACAGTATCAGATTGCTCTTGTCGTATAACAAGGGAAGTTATGGGGGAAGGTTGTGGTCACCTGAAAGAAGATATGTGTATTCAGATGGGGCATGCAGCGGAATATTATATACGTACAAAAAGAGGTAGACAGATTACCCGTGAGGAAGCTTTTGAAATTATAAGGAAGGCGGAAGAAAATGGTCTAATGCACCAAATACCTAACCTAGATGGTTTTGGTAAAACTCATGCTATTTGTAACTGTTGTGGATGTTCATGTTTATCTTTAAGAACAGCCAATATGTTTATTAATGCTGATATGGTGCGTTCAAATTATGTTTCTAAGGTAGATAAAGATAAATGCGTTGCCTGTGGAGAATGTGTTGAAAATTGCCCTGTTAATGCATTGCAATTGGGACAAAAATTGTGTTCAAGAGAGCCCGTTATTACAGAGATAAAGAGAGTTGATACTCCAAGAGATACAGAGTGGGGACCTGATAAATGGAATGCTGATTATCGAACTAATAGAAAAGATGTAGTAGACACAGGTACAAGTCCTTGTAAAACCCAGTGTCCAGCACATATTGCGGTACAAGGTTATATAAAACTTGCCTCTCAGGGAAGGTATAAGGAAGCACTAGAGCTTATAAAGCATGAAAATCCATTCCCAGCTGTATGTGGGCGTATCTGTCCAAGAAAATGCGAATCTGAGTGTACTAGAGGAGATATAGACGAGCCTGTTGCTATTGATGAAATAAAGAAATTTATTGCTGAGCAAGATTTGAATGTGAATCACAGATATATACCGAAACGCAAACATGATTATAATAAAAAAATTGCTGTCATAGGCGGTGGACCATCAGGACTTAGTTGCGCTTACTTCCTAGCTGTTGAAGGTTATAAGGTAACAGTATTTGAAAAAGAAAATGTTCTTGGAGGCATGTTAACATTAGGAATACCTTCCTTCAGACTTGAAAAAGAAGTTATAAATGCTGAAATTCAGATATTAAAAGAACTAGGGATAGAATTTAAAACGGGCATTGAAGTTGGGAAAGACATAAGCCTTGATAAATTAAGAGAAGAAGGATTTAAAGCTTTTTACGTGGCAATTGGCGCTTGCGCAGGTAGAAAGCTTGATATAGAAGGTGAAGAAGCTGAAAATGTTATTACTGGCATTGAATTTATGCGAGAGATAAATTTAGGCAAAGATTTAAGTCTTCAAGGCAATGTAGTTGTAATTGGGGGAGGTAACGTTGCTATAGACGTTGGAAGAACAGCTACTAGAATTGGAGATACAAAGGTTAAAATGTATTGCATAGAAAGTCGAGAAGAAATGCCTGCCCTTTTAGAAGAGATTGAAGAAGCATTACTGGAGGAAATTGAAATAAACAACTCTTGGGGACCAAAGAGAATTATTGTTGAAGATGGTGTTGCTAAAGGCATAGAATTTAGAAAGTGCATCTCAGTCTTTGATGAAAGCGGAAAATTTAATCCTAAATACAATGAAGAGGATACTATGATTGTTAATGCAGATACCGTAGTGCTTTCGGTAGGACAAGGAATAGATTGGGGAAACTTGTTACAAGATAGTAAAATTCAGCTTAATGGAAACAATACTGTTAAAGCAGATATGATTACATTACAGACAGATGAAGCGGATGTTTTTGCAGGCGGAGATGTTTTAACAGGGCCTAAATTTGCCATAGATGCTATTGCCTTAGGAAAAGAAGCAGCGATTTCTATTCACCGCCATGTTCAACCGGGGCAGAGCCTGATTATTGGTCGTGATAGAAGAGAATATCATGCTTTAAACAAAGAAAATATAGAGGTTCAAAGTTATGACAATGCTAAAAGGCAAAGAACAGCACATGTAGATGGGGAAAAATCAAGAAAAACATTCAAAGACTTACGTGGCACTCTTACAGAAGAACAGATGAAAAAGGAAACACAACGTTGTCTTAATTGTGGTGCAACAATTATAGATGAATTCTTATGTGTGGGATGTGGGCAATGCACAACTAAATGTAAATTTGATGCTATTTCCCTTGTAAGAAAATATGACGGCGAAAGTGTAGCTTATGAAGATCTTAAACCTGTAATTATAAAACAAGTTCTTAAACGCAAGGTGAAAGTTACAGCTAAAAAAATAAGAAAAATTTTCGGTTAAATTAAGGAAGAAAAGCTTCATATTTTTAGCCGCATTATTGGAGGTGTTTTACTTTGCATGAACTTGGGGTGGTAATTGAAGTGGTGAAGGTGGTGGAAAACTTTGCTGCAAGAAATAACCTAACAAAAATTGATACCGTTGTTTTACAAATTGGAGAACTTTCTTCCATGATTCCAAAGTATGTAGAGAACTGCTATCCAGCTGCAGTTGATGGCACTATGTTGGAAGGTACAAAACTTAAGATAGAAATACTTCCGGGAAATGCCATGTGTAAAAGCTGCAATAAGGTCTATAACCTCCTTCAAAATAGAAAAGAATGCCCTTATTGTAAAAGTAAACACTGGGAGTTATTAAGTGGAAAAGAGTTTTTAATTAAGCAAATAGTTGCTTATTAAAATAAGAGCCTAAAAATTGTAAAACTTTAAAGGGGTAAGGGGGATAAAAATGTTTCAATTTAACTATGCTGAAGGAGCTACAATGATTACCGCTTGGGGAATGTGGTTTATTGTGCTTATATCTTTGTTTTTATTCAATGAGTTTTCTAGAAGGCAGAAATGGGCAGGATTCTTTAGCTTTGTAATCTTACCAATTATTTTGACGGTTGTTTGGTTTACTGTTTTAAGAGATGTGACTTATACAGATTGGTTTCATTTAGCTAAGGTTTATTCCGCAACGGCAGGTTGTATTGGATTTTGGTGTATACGTCATATTGAGAAAAAGGATAAAAAAACTGGAGAGGTTATTTGGAGACTAGCTGATAATAAAATAGCCTTGTGCTTTCCACCATTGATTCTTGCTATTAATATTTTAGAGGCAGTTGCAAGGGATATTGAAGTTGGATATTTATACTGGATGACAAACTCAGGCCCTATCGAAGGAGAAGTAATCGGTGTAATGGGAGGAATATGGAACTATATGAATGCAGCTGCTGGTATATTGAGCATTATAACTATAACGGGATGGCTTGGAATAGTTATTAGAAAGGAAACTAAAAAAGATAAGAGTAGGGATATGCTATGGCCGGATATGCTTTGGTTCTGGATTATTGCATATGATTTATGGAATTTTGTATATACCTACAATTGCATACCAACTCATTCATGGTATGCAGGCTTAGCATTATTAATTGCACCAACCCTGTGTGCCTTTACTATTGGAAAAGGAGCTTGGCTTCAACACAGAGCTCAAACTTTAGCTATATGGTGTATGTTTGCCCAGACCTTTCCTAGCTTTCAAGACACAGGAATGTTTGTGGTTAAATCCACCTATAATCCAACAATTTACACAGTTGTAGCAGCTTTAGCCCTTGCAGTTAATGTAGCGGTTTTCATTTATATGATATACAAGATGAAGAAAACAAAGAGAAAACCATATACAGGTGAAATCTACATTGACCTCGGTAAGTTCAAGGAAGTTAAAATGATGTCATAAAGTGAAAGCTATTCATGTTAAATAAGTAATTTGTTATTAAATATGAATAGCATACTAAACATTTAAATGTATTGTTATAAAAAACTACCTATTAAGGTAGTTTTTTTATTGTCTAATGAATACTAAATAAATTTTATTTATTTAAAGATTACCTTTCGATAAAGTATAAAATTCCATATGGTTATCAGTGCCATAGTAATAAGCTTTGCAAGTATATCAAGAACTCCATACTGAACCATAAGGGCAATTGCATAGGTGCTGAAAATTGTATTTAAGCAAAATAAAATAATGTATAGTATTAAACTGTGAAAAAAATTTGAAGATCCCTTAAATGCTACCCCCTTGTTCAATATGAAATTAAGTAGTGTTGCAATAGCAACTGCAGTAACATTAGATAGAGTAAGATCAAAACGAATCACTTTTCTAAAAAAAGCATATAGCATAAGCTCAAAAACGGCAGTAGATCCACCAATGAGCAAATATTTTATAAACTGCTTTTGCGCTTCTTTATTCTTAATTAACTTTTTAATATTATTAATCATCTAAAAATCCTTTTCCTTTTTTACTAGAAATTAAAAATCTAGGTCTTCTTTTAACCTCATCATAAATTTTGGATATGTAAATACCAATGATGCCTAAACTTATCATGATGCAACTACCAATTCCTAATATTAAAATTATAACGGTAGTAAATCCTGTTAGCGCTTTACCAGCAAACTTCATAAATAATGTTTGTATAAACAAAATAAAGTCAATAAATAGCATAATTACACCTAACCATGCAACCATGTAAAGTGGTGCTGATGTATATGAAGTAATAGATTGAACAGCTAATTTTGTTAAGCTTGAGAATGACCATTTCGATGCTCCATAGGTTCTCTCTTGAACTTCAAATGGAATTTGAATGCGCTTATAGCCTACCCAAGCTGACATACCTCGAAAAAATGTTATTGACTCATTCATGGATTTCCATGCATCTATAACTTTTCTATCTAATAATTTAAAATCAGATGCACTATTAAGATTTATTCCAGAGGTTTTATAAAATAATTTGTAGAATGTTAAAGCGGCAATTTTACCTAATAAGGATTCTTTACCTCTACTTTCTTTTACACCTTCAACAACATCAAAGCCCTCTTCACTCCAAAGGCGTATCATTTTAGGAATTAACTCTGGAGGATGCTGTAAATCAGAATCAATTATAACACAAGCGTCACCTGATACGTTTTCTAGCGCTGCACACAAAGCGGCTTCTTTACCAAAATTACGGCTTAACTCAATAATTGATATATTATTATAATTATTGTATAATCGCTGCAGTTCTTGCCAAGAATTATCAGAGGAGCCATCATTCACTAGAAGAAATTGATGTTCTATTTCATGGTCTAATAAAATAGACATTACTTTTACCACATTAGAATATATCTTCTCACCCTCATTGTATACAGGCATAATTATTGAAATCACAGTAATCCTCCTTGCTATAATGCAAATAAATGAAACCATCTCTATTATTCACAATAAAAGGATGACATATTCAGGGGGATAAAAATTGGACGATTTGAAATTATACTAAATAGAGGAAAATACAATAAAATGTTTAACTGTTAGGAGGAATTAACTAATGACATATATAAGTAAATGGAAAAAATATGTGCCATTAATTTTACTTTTGTTAATAATGTTAGCAATTCATCAATATATATTTCTTTATGGAGATGATTTATATTATGGCCGAGATGCATCTAGAGGGTTAAGTTACTTACCAGAGTTTGCATTAAAACAGTTAAATATTAACGGACGAGTTTGGGTTCATGTTCTGTTATTTGGAATTTTAAGATACAATATATATTTATATAGAATAGTCAATCCTATTGTAATTATGCTTACTGCATTATTAATAGCAAGGGTTAGTATAGGTAGAGAAATTAAGGATAAGAATTTTTTAATTGCAACTTGTTGTGCAAGCATATTTTTTCTTTTATTACCTATTGAAATAACCCATACCACTATTTATTATGCGGCATGTTCGTTAAACTACCTTTATCCAATTACCATTGTAATACTTTATGCATATTTGCTTTATGAGGATTATAGAGCAAATATGAATAATTATAGAAGCAAATGGTGGATTTTATTACTTGCTTTTTTTGCAGGTTCATCAACGCAACAAGCAGGTATGATTGCAATAGGTTTTACGGTGCTTATTTCATTATACTTTAAAATTTTTAAGAAAAATAAGATTCAAAAAGGCATTATTCCATATTATTGCGCCGTTTTTATTGGCTATGCCCTTGTAACTTACGGTTCAATTAAAAGAATGATCTTTGAGAAAAATGTTGGTAATGAGATGAATTTAAATATGACAATCATCAACTTATTAAAGACTAATATTTTTTCTATTCCAGTTGCTATTTATGTACTTATATTGTGTGTATGTTGTATATTTTGCTTATATCATTACTCTTCTAATCGTAATAAATATATTAATAATGTTATGATCTTCATATTATCATTGTGGACTATAGGTTATGCCTATGTCATATTACATAGAAAATATAGTATAGAAGTTGTTTTTAGTTCAGGAAGCGATGCAGTGCTACGTTTTTGGTTTATAACTTTTGCATTAGTCTATTTAATAAGCCTTCTATATGTTTCTGTATTAATTTTATTAAAAGATGACTATCCATTTTTGCTATTTTGTTGCATTAATGCTATTGGCGCACAAGTAATGCTTATAGTTGCAGATCCTAGATTTGCAGGAACATATAAAGTTATGTTTCCATCATTATTGCTTATGAGTATATTTATTGTATATTCATGTGTAAAATTTTTTTCTAGTAAATGCAACAAACTTCTTAAAGTAAGCATTGCGTCAATATTTTTAATTTTAGCTTTAAAGGTTTCCTTAACTACTTATAATGGATACAAGACTGCATCATATGTTCAAGAATTTAATTTAAATGCAATTGAAAAATATCATAAGAGTGCAGATAAAAGTATATTGAAACTTAAAAAGACACCAGTGACTGAGTATGGCTATAATGTAGGTAATTGGAATGATATGCCTTATTTTATGAGACAGTGCTATAAAATAGATAAAGAAACTATTATTGAATACTACAAGTAATTAAGAGTTGTTTGTTCTATTTGAATGTTATAGTATTATATGTTATAATAAAATACTACCAATTATATAATAAAGTAGGTGTTTCTATGGGGAAGGATTCTAAAAATAAAACTTTAGCTGAAAATAGAAAAGCAAGACATGACTACTTCATAGAAGAAGTTTATGAGGCTGGCATAGAATTGGTTGGAACAGAAGTAAAATCTATTAGAGCAGGTAAAGCTAACTTAAAGGATAGTTATGCAGATATAAAAAATGGAGAAATATTTGTATGCAATATGCATGTAAGTCCTTATGAACAAGGAAACATATTTAATAAGGATCCTTTAAGAGAAAGAAAGTTACTTCTTCACAAGAGTGAAATATTTAAGCTAACTGGTTTTACAGCTCAACAGGGGTATACCCTAATTCCTTTATCATTGTATCTTAAGAATGGAAGGGTAAAAGTTAGTTTAGCAGTAGCCAAAGGTAAGAAATTATACGATAAGAGAGACGACATGCTAGAAAAAGCAGCTAAACGTGACATTGAAAGACAGCTAAAGGAAAGAAGTAGGTATTAAAGATTAAGGCTAACAAGTAAACTAATAATTACTATTGATAAATATTTAAAATTGATATATTATAGTATTGTCATTAAGACAATGCAAATTTAATATAAAAGTTAACATGAAATGCTAATTATGCGTTTAAAAACTTCATTTTTTAAATTTGAAGTTTACCTCATTAACATGGGGGCGTACATGGTTTCGACGGGGGTAAGTTGCTCCTGGGAAGCGAGTCGAGGGGTCCTGGGCCCGCGTTAAAAAACTGGGATTTAAATTAAACGCAAACGATAATTTTGCATTAGCTGCCTAGTTAGCAGCTCGTCAGCCTAAGAGTCCCACGACTTAGGGTCTGGCGTCGACAGTGGGGAAACGAGCCTAGGAAAGCTTTGACCTAGGAACGGAATTTATGAAGCTACTGAAACCAAAAACCTGTCCTTAGGTGTTTGGTAGAGGGAATGTTAAAATAAGGACTGCACTCGGAGATGCCCAGGGGTTGCTACTTTCGGACAGGGGTTCGATTCAATAGAGTCGCCTTATGAAGTGATTCATAAGTGAAAATCTGGCTTTATCGGTGAAACCGTAACGTGTTAAGACGACGGCAATGCCGAGTGGTATGTGAGGAAACTCAACAGCCATGTATCGACTCATAGGCTCCTAAATCTAAAGATATGGAGTACTAGGATAGAAGTATTGAAACTATAATATGACTTCTATAATACGCCAGGAGGCTTGATATTCAAGTCTAAGATATAGTCAGCACCATTTGGAAACAATGGAATAATGTGTCCCCTCGCCTCCACCAAAAATAAGCCGTATGTAAGAATTTACATACGGCTTTTACCTTATGTTCATAAATTTCTCGTAAAAATCATTCTTAGCTTTTAACATTTCATTAGAGTATCTACCATTTCTAGGAGTTACTTTTTTATATTCATTAGTCTTTTTTTATAAGTTAAAAGTTTTCCTAAAATCACTTGGAGTAATTCCATGTACAGCTTTAAAGGCAGCAGCAAATTTGGCTGGATTTTTGTAGCCACATAGTTCAGATATATTACGAATACTTAGATGGTCAGCAGATAAGAGCTGCATGGCTCTTTTCATGGTTTCTATTCGAATATATTTATAAAGAGGAATTCCATAATGGTTTTTAAAAGATTCGCGAAGTTTACTTTCGCTCATTCCAGCTATTCTGCATAGTTCAATTGTATCTGGAAGATTTAAAATATCTTCATCAATCTTATTCTTAACTTGATAAATCTTTTGCTCATTTTCCCAAGTAACATAGTGACGGCGGCTGCTTCTTCTTTTAGGGATATCAGGAAAGTTTCTACTGATTGCAGATAAAAGATGCAAAGTCATACCCTCAAAAGCAAGTAAAGGCATGTCTGTATTTCTTACAGCCCATCTAATTTGCTCTAAAATAAGCATTATATCAGGAGTATTGCAGTGTTGAGTTTTCCAAAGCTTTGCATCCTGAACACTGATTTTAGGTGAATGGGTCCGATCTTTGAGAAAAGGTTTTATAAAGTCATCAAAAATTAAAACACTGGTAAAACAATAGTGTACGTCTTTAGAAAAAGTAAAGGCAAATTGTTTTTGAGGGTTAACAATTAAATTAGTGATTGGAGAAAGAGCTTGCCTCTTTTTTCCTTGATGTGAATAGACTATTTCTCCACAGTCAACACAAAAGATAATCATAAAAGGCTTACTTGAATTTATTGTATGTACTATCTGTTCACTTGGGGCAAACCAAGCACTTGAAACAAATAATCCTTTAGCAGCATTTATTTCCGCAATCCATCCATTTGACCAATGAGGAGGAAAATCATAAATCTGTCCATTACCATAAGGCCTTTTAACAAAATTATATTTATCTGCTAAAGCACTCCAAGAAGAATCATTATATTCATCCATAAAATTTTTACCCCTCTCTTTTATTTGATTTAAAGTAACAATATTGTAGCATCATTTGAGAAAGATTTTCAATAAGAACATAATCCGTTTTATTTAAATTGCAATCCATAATGATGAGAAGTATTTTCATTTAATTCTTATAAAACAATAAGTTACTCTTATTTTAATAGAAAATGACTTCTGAAAAGGTGGTTTCTGAGATGTTGACAGGAGAATTTATAAATGCTACGCTTTAAAAAGTTAGACTAGTCTTACATTTGTATATAGCTCAGGTGTTAGTGTTATTTGATTAATATAAGATATTTATAAGGGAGAGGTATAAAATGAAAAAATTCTTGTCATTATTTTGTGCAATACTTATGACTGCTATGATTTTTGCTGGCTGCTCTTCATCTAAAAATGCAGAGAAAGAAGAAGCAACTGTTCGTACTATATCTACTGTAAAAGGGGATATTGAAGTTCCTGCTAACCCTAAGCGTGTTATCGCTAATTGGTATGTTGGGGACGTTGTCACTTTAGGGTTAAACTTAGTTGGATATAATGCTTGGGCACAAGAAAGTATGCCTTTTTATGATACTCTTATAGCTTCTACAAAAATTGAAAAGTGGGAGCCAGAAGAAGTTATGGCTTTAGAACCAGATCTTATCATTACATATGATGAAGCAGACTTTGATAAATTCAGCAAAATAGCTCCAGTTCTTGTTATTCCAGAAGGAGATATGGATTCCCTTGAGCGTATAAAAGCCATAGGAGAAGCTACAGGACGTACTACTGAAGCAGAGAAGGCAGTTTCTAATTTTGAAGAAAAACTTACAGATGGGAAGAAAATTCTTAAAGGTAATACATTTGAAGGTAAAACTTTCAGCATTTTGGAAGACTGGGGAGCTACTGGTGAGTGGAGTGGCATATATTATGAGACAGGATCTAGAGGTGGTACTTTAGTATATGAATATCTTGGACTTAAATATCCAGACAAGCTTAAAGAACTTATAGAAAAATCAGGAGAAGGACGCGGATCTATAAGTTATGAAGTAGCTCATGAGTATTTTGGTGACTATATATTATGGTTTAAGCAAGAAGGTAAAGAGTCTGATTATGCAAAGACAGAAATTTGGAAAAGCATTCCTGCTGTTGCAGAAGTCAGAGTTGTAGAAATTCCAGGACATTATGCAGGACTTTTCTTTTATTCTGATGTTACAAGTCTTACTGAACAACTTGACTATATGGTTAATGCAATAAATTCACTAGCTAAATGATTCTAATTAAGAAAGGAAAATAAATATGCAAAATACCTATAATAAAAAGCGACAATTAGGGGCTTTGAATTTTACAATCTATATGATTGCAGGGGTGGTTTTGCTGGTGATTATGTCAGCAGCATCAATTTCCTTTGGTGCTGCTGATATGAATTTGTCTACAGCTTGGGGAGCCATTTTTAATTTTGACTCTTCTTTAACTGAACACCAGATTATTCGAACTCTCCGACTTCCTCGTATAGCAGCTAATATAATTATTGGGGCAAGCCTTTCCATATGTGGTGCTATAATGCAGGGAACTACAAGAAATCCTCTTGCTGATTCTGGACTTATGGGTATAAGTAGCGGTGCTGCTTTTGCTATAGCTTTTTGTATGGCATTTTTACCTGGTGGAAGTTATGGACAGATGATGATTTTTGCTTGTATTGGTGCAGCTGTTACTACAGGTATGACTTATTTTATTGCGTCTATTGGCAGAGGAGGCATGAAACCACAGAGACTTGTTTTGGCAGGTATTTCTATATCAATGTTATTTGGTGCTTTTAGTCAATATCTTTCTATTAAATATAGACTTGGGCATGCTTTAGCTTATTGGACTGCTGGAGGAACAGCAGGTGCTAAATGGAGTGAACTTGCTATAGTTTTCCCATTTTTTATTGTAGGTATAATTACAGCTCTTATTATATCACCTTCAATTACTCTTTTAAACCTTGGAGATGATGCAGCTATAGGTCTTGGACTTAATACTAAGAAGGTTAAAGCTATTTCTACTGTAGTTGTTTTAATACTTACAGGCCTTTCTGTAATTGTTGTTGGACCTGTTGGTTTTGTAGGGTTAATAGTACCTCATATTGTCCGCTACCTTATAGGGGTAGATTATAGATACATTATTCCAGCTTCAGGATTATATGGAGCTTTGATTACTGTGGCAGCAGATTTAGTTGGAAGGCTTATTAATAAGCCTTATGAAACTCCCATTGGAATTATTTTTGCTATTATAGGGGTTCCGTATTTTCTTTATCTTACAAGGAAACAAAGGAGGGAATTTGAATGAAGAAAAAGGGCTATTCAGTTTCACGCGGCTTAACTATTATTTTGATACTTACCATTGTTCTGTTAGTTGTGGCAGTAATAAGCGTGAATTCAGGTAAAATGAATCTCTCTCCTTTGGAAGTTTTTAATGTTCTTATTGGAAAAGGTACAGCTAAACAAAATCTTATAGTATATGATTTTCGTCTTCCTCGTATTGTATTAACTATTCTTGTAGGTATTGGTATAGGAACATCCGGATGTGTAATGCAGAGTTTACTTCGCAATGATATGGCTAGCCCTGGAACTTTAGGAATAAGTTCTGGCTCTGGGTTATTTGTATTATTGTTTATAGTTATTTTTAAGGTGGACAGTGTACCTTCAGCTATTGCTCTCCCACTTTTAGCTTTTATAGGTGGAATGACAGCAGCTGCGTTGATATTTTTACTTTCCTATAGAAGAGGAAAAAATATATCACCTACAGAATTAATTTTGACAGGGGTAGCTGTTGGAAGTGGATATAGTGCTGTTACTATGATGCTTACTTTAAAGCTAGATGAAAAACAGATGGATTTTGTTCAAAGATGGAGTGCAGGAAGTCTTTGGGGAGACAATTGGACGTATATTTCTATTCTTGCACCTTGGATATTGATTCTGTTTTTATATGTACTTTATAAATCTCGTACTTTGAATACTTTAAACCTTGGCAATCAAACGGCAACAGGCTTAGGAGTAGCAGTAAAGAGAGAATTCATAGGTCTAGCTGTAGCAGCTGTTGCTCTATCGTCAGGTAGTGTAGCCTTAGGTGGAAACTTCTTTTTTGTTGGAATGATTTCTCCACATATGGCAAGGAAGTTTGTAGGCTCAAATCATAAACTATTGATTCCTACGGCATCTTTAGTAGGCTCAATAATTATTCTATTATCAGACACTATTACTAGAACTATAAGTCTTGGGGCTGATGTTCCTACAGGAATTGTTATTACTGTATTAACTACACCTTATTTCTTATACCTATTAGTAAAGTCAAATTAAGGAGGTTTCTATGAAAAGTATTGAAACTAAAAATTTAGATATAGCTTATGATGATATTCTCATTGTAAAGGAATTAAATATGCAGATACCAAAGGGAAAGATAACTTCTATTATAGGAGCAAATGGCTGTGGTAAATCAACTATTCTGAAAGCGGTTGGACGTATATTAAAGCCTAAGAAGGGTATAGTACATCTAATTGGACAAGATATAAGTAAATTACCTACAAAAGAAATAGCTAAAAAGATGGCAATACTTCCTCAAACTCCTACTGCACCAAGTGGACTTACTGTAGGCGAGTTAGTTGCATATGGACGTTTTCCACATCAAAAAGGTTTTGGAAATCTCACGGAGGAAGATAAAAGAATTGTTAAATGGGCTTTAGCTGCAACTAAGTTAAGTGACTTTGAGAGAAGAGAAGTTGATGCTTTATCAGGAGGGCAAAGACAGAGAGTTTGGATTGCTATGGCTTTAGCACAACAAACTGATTTAATTTTATTAGATGAACCTACTACTTACCTTGATCTTGCTCACCAATTAGAGGTTTTAAAACTTTTATATGAGCTTAACCGTAATCAAGAGTGTACTATTGTTATGGTACTTCATGATTTAAATCTTGCTGCAAGATTTTCTGACTATATTATTGCTATTCAAAAAGGATCTATAATAAAACATGGAACTCCTGAGGAAGTGATGACTCCAGAGGTTCTTAGAAAAACTTTTAACATCAATGCTGATGTTGTTATTGAGCCTAAGAGCAATCGTCCAGTATGTATTACTTATGATATTATAGATGAAAATATAGATGAAAATGAGGAAGTGAAATTAAAGGAAAAGGAGGCAGTAGCCATATGAAAACTACCTTACGTATTTTTATAGGGGCCAGAAAATATTGGATTTATTTAATATTAGCGTTAATAGCTGTTATTATTTCTACTATAGCAGGATTTTATCATCCCTGGGCTTTAAGAGAGCTTACAAGTATAGCAACAGAAGGAAGCGCTGATTTTGGAGCTCAATCTTTACGAATAGGATTGATGCTTTTAGTTGCAACTGTACTTCAATCAGCTGGAAGTTCTATTTCAGGATATTTAAACCATCATGCAGCTTTGCATTATGTTGCAGATATGAGAACAGAACTTTACTCTAAGCTTCAGCATATGGGGCTTAAATATTTTAATAAAAGTCGTACAGGAGATTTAACTAGCAGAGTTATTAATGATGTTATGGAGGTAGAGATTCTTTTAGCTCACGTAATTCCTGATTTTGTTGTTAATATATTGACTTTCGTAGGTGTTGGGATATTATTATTTTCTATTAATGTAAAGTTAGCTTTTTTAAGTCTTGTTACTATTCCTTTTCTTATTATGATTACTCTTTGGCAGAGTAAGCATCTTTCCCCTATATGGAAGCAGAATTCTATGATTAGAGGAGAACTTTCTGGTACTGTTCAAGATAATTTTTCTGGAATTAAAGAAATACAGATATTCAATCAACAGGAAAGAGAAGAAAAAAGGGTTAAGAACCTTTCTATGAAACATAGTAAAGCATACTTAAAGGCAAGCTTCTTTTTTGAAACCACTTTCCCGCTTCTTGCATTTTTCACAGCTTTAGGTTCTGTTATAGTTATAATATTTGGCGGATTTATGGTTTCAAGAGGAGAAATTAACATTGGAGATATTGTAGGATTTTCTATGTATCTTGGCATGTTTTATGGACCTATAAAGAGTTTTTCAAGGCTTATGGAAATGTCAGGTAACGCACTTGCAGGGTGCAGGCGTGTCTTTGAGGTTATGGATGAAATTCCAGATGTTAAAGAGAAAGTTAATGCAAAGAAAATGCCTAGGGTTAAAGGAGAAGTTGAGTTCAAGGAAGTTGCTTTCTCCTATAATGATGAGATAAATGTTTTGAAAAATATAAATTTAAAAGTAAATCCGGGAGAAACTGTAGCCTTTGTTGGGGCAACTGGAGTTGGTAAAACCACAATAGCCAGCCTTTTAAATCGCTTTTATGATCCTCAGAATGGAAGCATTTTAATCGACGGAATGGATATTAAAGATGTAACTTTAAAGAGTCTTAGGGATAATATAAGCATGGTTTTACAGGACACCTTTTTATTTAACGGAACAATTTATGAAAATATTGTTTATGGCTGGAAAGAAGCTACTAGGGAGCAGATTCTTGAGGCTTCGAAGGCAGCTAATGCTCATGA
Source organism: Clostridium mobile (assembly GCF_018918285.1). Taxonomy (GTDB): domain Bacteria; phylum Bacillota; class Clostridia; order Clostridiales; family Clostridiaceae; genus Clostridium_AW; species Clostridium_AW mobile. Next base: position 364,849 of record NZ_JAHLQF010000004.1, on the reverse strand, counting down.
TTTTATTGAAAATTTAGAAAATGGTTATGATACCATAATAGGTGAGCGTGGAGTACGTCTTTCTGGAGGACAGAAACAGAGAATTTCTATAGCTAGAGCAATTCTTAGAAATTCACCTATTCTTATTTTAGATGAAGCCACGTCAGCTCTTGATACAAAAACAGAGAAAGAAATCCAAGCTGCATTAGATGAAATTTCAAAAGATCGAACAACTATAGTAATTGCCCATAGATTATCAACTATTCGTAATGCAGATAAAATTGTAGTTCTAGAAAGAACAGGCATTAAAGAAACGGGAACCCATGATGAGCTGATTCGTTCTAGAGGAACTTATGCTATGCTTTATAGAAGTCAGGTATCTTAAAGGTAAAAAAATTAACGACTTAAAATCGCTAAAGCAATTTTGAGTCGTTGTTTTTTACCTATTCTCATGTTCCAAAAGAAATTTTTGCATAGCGTAAACAGAATCTGAACTAATAACGTGTTCTATAGCACAAGCGTCTTCATCTGCAATAGAACTATCAATGTTTAGAATTTTTATAAAAAAATCTTTAATAATGTGATGCTTTTTAGATGTAGATCTAGCTATTTCTAAGCCTAAAGAAGTTAAAAATATTTCCTTGTATTTTTCATTGGTTATAAGTCCCTTTTCAGCTAAAGTTACCATAGCGCTATTAGTGCTGGCTTTAGTTACTCCAAGCTTTTCTGCTATACGAGTCATTTTAACTCCTTTGCCCTCTTTTGATAACTCATAGATAGCTTCTAAATAATTTTCCATTACAAAAGTAAGTTTTTCCATACAAATCTCCTGTGTTTTTTAAAGTTGATTTTATTTACTCTACATTAGTAAAAAGTCTTTTAATAATAATAACATATTTTAAATGGAGTTCCAAATAGCCATATTCGTTTATAATCCAAAATTTTGTTTGATTAGATGTGTAAGAACCAATAAACCTATTGTTTAATTTTGAATTTCCTTAATAATTAATTTAGCCCTCCTCCCTTTCTTACTGCTAATTGTCAACAGGCAATGGAAAACGCAATCATTGTATAAATGGTTGCGTTTTTAAATACATAAAATTACCAAATCAATAAAAAAATGACCAAATGGATAAAAAAAGACGATATGGAGAAGAAATGAATACGTAAAAGTTTTATAATCATACCTGAAGTTAGGTATAACTAACTGAGGAAGGAGACGTATTTATGAATTCAAACAAATTAACAGGAAAGGATCTTATCAGTATTGGTATTTATTCAGCCATTTACTTTATTATCAATTTTATTTTCATGATAATGGGGATTATACCAATCATGTGGATTCTTATGCCTGCTATGATCGCACTGTTTACAGGTATCCCATATATGTTACTGTGCGCTAAAGTTCAAAAACCGGGGGCTATTCTCATAATGGGGAGTATTACAGCATTGATCTACTTTGTTACAGGTCAGTTTACACCAGTCATTCTGATTACCTTTGGAAGCGGATGTATCATTGGAGAGATTATCAGAATTGTAACCAAATACAATAGTTTTAAGGGAAATACATTTTCTTTTATGTTTTTTTCTTTAGGAATGATAGGATCACCATTGCCAGTCTGGTTATTTAAGGAATCATTCTTTGCACAGATTCAGTCTCAGGGAATGCCCGCAGATTATATAAACACATTATCAGGATTTGCATCAACTGAGATGCTGGTAGTAATGATTGTTGCCACAGTTGTTTTTTCTTTTGTTGGAATTCTGATTGCAAAAGCTATTTTCAAAAAGCACTTTGAAAAGGCTGGGATTATCTAATGGATACTGTACAAAATAAAATCGATCCAAGAGCAGGACTGTTCCTGCTTTTGATTGCAAATATCGCTATTTTCAATATTTCTTCTGTTGAGGGAATTGGATTACTATTGCTATATGTTTCAGCCTTGATGCTGTACCATAAAATGACGAGAGCAACCATTCGCTTTTTTGTTGTGTATTTTATTCTTTTTGGCTTGCTTCGTTTTATATTGCCCAATTCACCTAAAGTGATTGCTATGTCTTTTTCTATTATGGTGAATTACGCATTGAAAATGCTTCCCTGTTTGATGATTGGATATCTGATTGTAAAGTCAATGACGATGTATGAAATGATTACAGCACTACGCAGGATGCACTGTCCGGAGCAACTAATTATCTCTTTATCTATTACTCTGCGATATTTTCCGGCCATTAAGGAAGAGATTCGCTATATCAATGATGCAATGAAACTGAAAAATATGAATACAGCCGAGAAAATTAGCAGTATTATTGTTCCGCTAATGATTTCAGCTACGAATACAGTTGATGAACTATCCGAAGCTGCTATCACAAGAGGAATTGACAACCCAGCAAAGAAGACATCGATGGTTGATTTGAAATTACAAAGTAGAGATTATATGATTTCACTATTTTCAGTGCTGATTATTACGATTCTTATTATATTATTTTAGGAGGTGTACTGTATGTTAAAAGTAAAAGATGTTTCGTTTAGTTATACAAAGCAGATGCCTTCTTTAGAACATATCAATTTGGATATTCAACCAGGAGAATGTATTCTTTTATGTGGAGAGAGTGGATGCGGAAAAACCACACTTACCAAAGTGATTAACGGTTTGATTCCCCATTTTTATAATCAGGGCACGCTGAATGGTGAGGTCATTTACCGAGGTAAGACCATTGGAAATATGAGAATGTATGAGATTGCAAAATACATTAGTTCCGTATTTCAAAATCCAAAGTCACAGTTTTTTCATACCCAGTCAGATGCTGAAATTGTTTTTGGACTAGAAAATGAAGGGATGGATACTAACTTTATTAAGAAAAGATTTCAGAAGGTAGTGAGCGATCTGCATGTGAACAATCTAACAGGCAGAAGTGTATTCTCAATGTCTGGTGGAGAAAAGCAGCAGCTTGCATTTGCATCAGTGTACGCAATGAATCCAAAAATCTATGTACTTGATGAACCAACTGCAAATATTGATCAGGAAGCCATTGAACGACTCACAGAAATTATAAAAAAGATTAAAGAGAGGGGACATACTGTCATTATTGCAGAACATCGTTTGTTCTTTTTGAAGGATATCATCGACAGAGCTATCTATATCAGAAATGGTAAGATTGAACAGATATTAAATAAAGATGAGTTTTTCAAATTGAGTGAGGATCAGAGAATTAGTATGGGATTAAGAACACTGCATAAAGAAACATTATGCCTTTCGTATGGCTCCAATGACAAGGATTTCGTAAATGTAGAAATCACTGGATTGAGCTGTGGTTTTAAAAGGAAATTTCTATTTAAAAACTTGAATTTAAGTTTTAAGGAAGGCAGTATCTTAGGAATTACAGGAAAAAATGGTGTTGGAAAATCTACGTTATGCAGATGTATTGCTGGACTTCATAAAGAAAAAAGCGGTACAATAAAGTGGAATGGAAAACCTTTAAAAATGAAGAAACGACGTGCACTTTGTAGCATGGTCATGCAGGATGTGAATCATCAGTTGTTTTCAGACAGTGTCTACAATGAATGCCGACTTGGAAATGAGAAAGTGTCTGATGAAAAGATATTTGATGTGTTGGAACAGTTTGATCTACTGAAGTACAAGGATGCGCATCCTATGTCACTTTCTGGAGGACAGAAACAACGTTTGGCAGTTGAGACGTCCATTCTTTCTGAAAAAAAGATTCTCATCTTTGACGAACCAACAAGCGGACTTGATTACCGAAGAATGATCAATGTATCGAAGCAGATCAAGTCATTGTCTGAAAGGGGACACTGTATTATGATTATCTCTCATGATATCGAATTTCTAAATCAGACATGTAATCAGGTTTTTCAATTATAATGCAAGGTGGTGAAAGCCGGTGATAGATTTATATCAGAATCATTTAATTGTAGGAGCAACCTGTCAAGTGGTTCAGCAGGGGAACTGTACAATTACACAGATTAGAGACGACAGTGGTGATGGCGTTATGACAAACTATGAACTGTTTGATGGAGTGAGTCTGATGTATAATGATTTTCACATGCATTCATGTCAATCCGATCTGGAAGTGCAATCAAATCTATTGTGTATTGACCATTGCCGTGAAGGACGTATTGAACATGAAATCAAGGATGGAGTTTACGCTTATACTGGAGCAGGCGATCTGAAGATAGATAATCGTAAGCATCACAAAGGAAATATTCTACTTCCTCTAAATCATTATCATGGAATTACCATATATATTGATGTGGATAAGGCAAGAGTTTCATTGAAGAAGGAGTTTCCTTCTTTTGAGATTGACGTAAATCAGCTACAGAATAAGTTTTGCATGAATGATGAGCCATATATCATTTCCGGTGTGGAATCGATTCAGCATATCTTTCATGAACTATATGCAGTACCAGACAAGATACGTCATCCGTATATGGTGTTAAAGGTATTTGAACTGCTGCTGTTTTTAGATGCACTTGAAAAATCAAACGATCAGGGAGAACATCCATATTTCTATAAAACGCAGGTGGAAAAAGTAAAAGCTATTCACAAACTGATGACAGAAAACATGGAAGAACATTATACACTTGAGGAATTATCTAAGCGATTCAATATTTCATTAACCGTCATGAAGACATGTTTTAAGAATATTTATGGAGATTCTATATTTTCTTATATGAAAACATATAAGATGAATCAGGCTGCTGTATTATTGAAGATGAAAAAAGAATTAAGTGTAAGTGATATTGCAGGAATCGTAGGATATGACAGTCCCGGTAAATTTTCAACGGCCTTTAAGAGTGTCATGGGAATGACGCCACTGGTATATCGAAATAATTTTGTCTAGTTGGATAAAATGAGCCGCTTTGGAGAAGAAACAAAATCAGATTAAGGATAGAATGAGTATGATCTTTTGAAGATCATGCTTTTTTTTGTTTGAAAGAAAGGAGAATGAAATAGTGAAAAAGAAAAGTTGGTTTATCACTTTGATGAAATTTGCATCCAATACAAAAGGAAAAGTGATTTTATCTGTAATCTGCTCTGTAATCAGTGTTGTTGGCGGATTCATACCTTATATTGGAATTTATCATCTTATCAATATCTTTATGACAGGTAATCCTGAATGGGATCAGATTGTCTACTGGATATTCGTATGCCTTGTCGGTTATGCGATCATGGCAGTATTCTTCGGTATTTCAACCGTACTGTCACATTATAGTGCCTACAATATTCTTGAAAATATCCGTATGAATATAGCGAAACGTCTGATGAAGGCATCCTTGGGGGACACGACAAGCAAATCACTTGGATATATGAAGACTGTGATTCTAGATAAAGTGGAGGATGTGGAAGTTCCTCTTGCACACATGATTCCTGAAGTTGGTGCAAGTATCCTTCTTGTGATTGGTGTATATGTGTATCTCATTATGATTGACTGGAGGATGGCACTTGCTGCTTTGGCAACGATACCCATTGCATTGTTTCCCATGGCAAAAGGGATGAAAAGTTTCAGTGAAAAATACAATGCTTATATGCAGGCCAATGAAAGAGTAAACAGTATTATCGTAGAGTATATTGAAGGAATTGAAGTGGTAAAGGCATTTAATCAGACAACGACCTCCTATGCGAAATTCAGAAATGCAGTGGAATCATTCAAAGATTTTACAATGGACTGGTACCATAGTTCTTGGAAGCCAATGAATCTGATGATGTCGGTCCTTCCCTCCACATTTCTTGTGACAGTACCGGTAGGAGCGCTTCTTTATATCAATCATCAGATCACACCTACTGATTATGTAATGGGTCTGATTCTCTGTCTGGGAATCATTTCACCACTTATAAAAGTGACTGGGTATATCAGTACAATTAAAGCTATCGAATATTCAATTACAGCTACAAAAGATCTTTTAGAACTTCCTGAACTTGCATTTGAAAGCGATAGAGTAGAAATTCAATCTACGGATATTCGTTTTGAACACGTTGACTTTGCGTATGAAAAAAGTCAGCCAGATGTATTCAAAGATTTTTCAATGACAATTCCAGAAAGAAAATTTACTGCACTTGTTGGCCCAAGCGGAAGCGGAAAATCAACCATTGCCAAACTCATTGCACGATACTGGGATGTAGGACAGGGTACAATACAAATCGGTAATGTTGATTTGAAAAAAATTCCTCAACAGCAATTGGCTGATCTTATCAGTTATGTGAATCAGGACAATTATCTGTTTGACTGTAGTCTGATGGAAAACATCCGATTAGGAAAACCGGATGCATCAGATGAGGAAGTGTACGAAGCTGCAAGAAAAGCCTGCTGTGAAGAATTCATATCACGACTTGAAAAGGGATATGATACCTCAGCCGGTGAAGCAGGTGATCGCCTATCAGGTGGTGAAAAGCAACGAATTTCTATTGCTAGAGCTATTCTAAAGGATGCGCCTATCGTCATACTTGATGAGGCAACTGCAAGCATCGATCCAGAGAATGAGTATCAGATTCAAAGAGCCATTGCACAGCTGACAAAAGGAAAAACATTAGTGGTCATTGCACACCGATTGTCTACAATCAAGAATGCAGATCAGATTGTTGTCCTGAATAAAGGAAAGATAGAAGCGATTGGAACACAGGAAGAACTGCTGAGTTCATGTTCACTCTATCAGAAGATGTGGAAGTCACATATTGGTGCAAAAGAATGGGCTGTTTCTACTGGTGGAAAGGAGATGATATAGCATGTTCGCAACAATTTCAAAACTGTTAAAATGGGCAGATGGATATCATAAGAGAATCTATTTAGGAGTTGTATGCTCTTTTCTTCAGACGTGGTGTACCTCAGTTCCTATCATTACAGCAGCGTGGATGCTGAATCATGTCATTGAAAATGAAAATGGAAATGAGATAATGACAATAAGTACTGTTATCGTTGGATTTGTTGTGATTCTTGTTTCAGTTCTTTTGAGATTCCTGTTTTCTTACTGGAAAGCAGTATTGCAGGAAAGCATTGGAACGGAATTGTGTGCAAAAGAAAGAATACAAATAGGAGATATTCTCAAACGTGTATCTTTAGGCTATTTTAGTGAAAAGAATACTGGGGAGATATTATCTTCGGTAACTAACGAAATGTCACAGTTGGAACTGCAGGCAACAAAGATGATTGATGCTGTTATGAATGGATATGCTAATCTACTGGCCATCATTACATGTATTACGATATTCTGTTGGCAGGCAGGATTGGTTGCTTTGGTAGGTTCTATTATTTCATTTCTATTACTTACAAACATGAATAGATATAGTAACAGGACTGCACCAATCTCAAACAAAGCAACAGAAAGCTTATCATCCTCTATTCTGGAGTATGTGAAAGGACTGCAGGTAGTGAAATCTTATGGTCAGCAGGGTGCTGCAATTAAGAATTTCAGGAACTCATGCAAGGATAGTAAGGATATTCATATTAAGATTAATCAGGATTTTACACCCAGAAACTGTCTGCACATGTTCGTCTTAAAGGCAACTGCAGTTGGGATTATTTTCATTGCCACATTATTTGCTTATGAGGGAACGCTTGAGATTTCATATTTTATTATGATTTGCATGTTTGCGTTTATGATGTTTGGTAGTATTGAGGCACTTACGGACTCATCACATGTCTTAGGTGTGCTTGATAAAGTGCTGATCAAACTGGAACAGATTAAAAATGTCAGTTATATTGATGAAGGTAGTTCTGATGTTATTGTAAATAAGTATGACATTAGATTTGATAGCGTGAGTTTTGCTTATGAAAAAAAGAGCGTTCTGAAAGATTTGAGTTTCATAATTCCAGAGAAAAGCTCCACAGCAATCATAGGTCCTTCCGGAAGTGGTAAAACAACAATCTGTTCATTGATAGCAAGATTCTATGATGTTGATCATGGAAGTATAAAAATAGGAGGAAATGATATTCGTGAGTTTACTTGCGATAGTCTGCTGAAGAATATATCCATGGTCTTTCAGAATGTATATCTGTTTAGAGATACGATTTACAACAATATTAAATTTGGAAAACCGGATGCAACAAAAGAAGACATCATCGAAGCAGCAAAGAAAGCACAGTGTCATGAATTTATCATGTCCTTGCCGAATGGCTATGATACTTTAGTAGGGGAAGGTGGTTCTTCACTATCTGGGGGGGAAAAACAACGTATTTCCATTGCCAGAGCTATGATGAAGGATGCCCCAATCATTATTCTTGATGAAGCAACCGCAAGCATTGATCCAGAGAACGAACAGCTGATACAAGATGCTATTTCCAAACTAATTATTGGGAAAACAGTCATTACCATCGCCCATCGTCTGGCAACGATTGAAAATGCAGATCAGATACTGGTGATTGATCAGGGACATCTTGTACAGAAAGGAAAGCATGCTGAACTTATCAGAGAAGATGGTTTGTATAAGGAATTTATTCAGATTCGCGAAGAATCAGAAGGATGGAAAATCTGACGGCGAATGAACGGTAGATAAGCAACATAGACTTTATTGAAATTAGCATTATAGAATACTTAGTTTAGATTAATATAAAATTAATAAAGATATATAATGGGATCATCTCAAAATAAAAAGTGATTTTTAGAGTGAGATAATCCCATTATTTTTTGAAACAATATATCAGTGTAAATAATAAAGTAGATTATATTTAATTTTATTGATACAATATGAAAATATTGGTATAATATTACCAATGGTAATTACCGTTGGTAATGAAAGGGGAGGCTAAGTTGAAAAACGATAAAAAACATGTAAGTAAGGAGATTATTTTAGAAATTACATTAAGCTTGATTGATAAAAATGAAGGAATAAAGAATGTAACTTTAAGAGATATTGCTAAAAAAGTTGGGTGTGCACATACAAATTTATATAACTATTTTAGTAGTCTGGATGAAATATTTTGGGAAGCACTTGGTCAGGTGCTTCTTATGATGATGGATTATTCCAGTAATGGTATGAGTGACAAAAAAGATGATGAAGAAAGGTTCTTCTTAATTTTATCCAATTTAATTGATTTTTCTATGGAACATCCCGGATGGTATAGATTTATATGGTTTGAGTCTATAGGTGGAAATCCTTCTCCTGAAGTTACTAAAATATTGAACAAACCAGGAGAGGGATTTTCAGATCTTATAAAAATGAGTAATAAAAACATTCCAAATGAAAGAGCAAATTATATTGGAAATATACTACATAGTTATTTGCATGGTGAATTGTGTAAATGGATTAATAATCGAAGTTTTATAAACACAAGGGAGGAAACCAAAGCAATAATTTTATCAAACCTAAAATATCTATATAAACTACTAATTCAGTAATATAAAATATTAGATTTTAAAAATTAAATAATAAAATGCTCCTAATGCATTTTAAAAGTTTAAAGGAGATGTATATAAGTGATAGGAAAATTAATTTCAAAAATTTGTCCAATCTTTATGGTTCCTGAAAACAATCCAGTTAATGAAGAAAAGTACTTAGGTGATAAAAAGAATAATCCTTCAATTTATGAGATAGAAAAGAACAAATATATTTATCCACTAATTAAATTTAAAGATGAGCAAGTGATAATTGAGAAGCTTTGCCTAATTGATTTTGAGGGAGATACTACTTATAAAGCTATAGAATTACAGCAAGTGAAACAAGAAAATTTAATATATTACATTGTACTTATGGGAAGACATGATGGTGAATCAGATATTTACTATACAAAGGGACTAAAAATCCATGAGGATAAATATAAATCATTGCTAAATAAAGTAACTTTATATGAAGTCGATTCTATGAAGGTGCAGTTTGATGTAACTGAAAAGGGGATAGATGCATATTTATCTTTAAGAGATAAGGAAAATAGAATTATAGAGTTTAAAATAAAAGAAAATAAGAAGAAACTAGATAGTTTTGGTCTTATAGCACCTGTAGGTATTATGAGTGATAGACCAGATAAATTTCCTATCATATATTTAAAAAAATTTAATATGGTGGAACAAAAACATACCGATATATTTGTAAAGGTAGATGAAAAAGATCTAAAGCCTATTAAACTTTTTCCATTGTGTAATTTTAAAAGAGTTTATTTGGCTAGGTATTCTTATTTTAATAATATAAAAGAATTGAATAATGATTATACAGGTATCATAGAACCAATAGAAATTACTACAGATGTAGATGAAATAAATATAGATAATTGTATTTATTCAATTAATATAAACAATACACATCCTGAAATAAAGTGTGTAAAAAAAATTGACAGCAATAGTGAAATAAAAATAACTTTTTCCCCACCTATACCAGATATTATTTCATTAAAGGATAATACAGAAATATTAGGACATTTTTCATTATCTGTTGATGAGGTTAAAGGAATTATGGGGGGAATTTATTTAGTAAAGAAAAATAATGATTCGATTAAACTTCAAATTAATCCTCAAAAGGGTTGGCAACCAATGCCTGGAAAACTGTGGATGAAGACTTACTTATGGAATTGTGATATAAAAATTGTAGATGGTATATTACAAGTAAAGTCAAAGTGGAGCCGTATCAAATAGTTTAAAGTTCACGTATCACTTGCACCTTGCATATCAACAATCGCCTGCAAGTGGCTTAAATAGCTACTTGCAGGCGATTGTATTTTTGTTATTGCTATTGTGGTAAAAAACTAATAATAAGAAAAAGTGACATAGATAAAGTAAGATGCAATGTTGAACCTGTGGCGGTGGTGGTAGCTAATATAAAGAATATGTTTTATCTAGTTAATTTCTTTATTATATCTTCGAAATTTGGATACATATTCAAAAGTTCTGCTCTCTCAAATAGTACAAAATCATCAAAAGTAAATGCAGGGGCTACCATACATCCAACTAAAGCGAATCCATCATTGTTCATAGAAGAACCAAATATATACTCCTTAGGAACTAAAATTTGGGGAACTTCTCCTTTTTCTATATCTAATCCTAATTGCTTAGTTATAAGTTCACCCTCTGGTGTTATCATATATATAGTCAGAGCTTGGCCGTCGTGGTAATACCACATCTCATCAGAAGTTAATCTATGAAAGTTGGATACCTCTCCAGTTTCAAGTAAAAAATATATGCTACTAAATAATTTCTTATCTTCTCTATAGAAATCTTCTGCTACTACTGATTCTTTGAAGTACCCTCCTTCCACATGTGGTATCATGTCTAATTTTTCTATATAGTATTGTGCTGATTTCATGTTGTACCTCCTAAGTATAATAAAGATATTATACTAAAAATTTAATGATTTGTATTAATAATAGAAATTGATGATTTAATCTTTGATATGATTCCTAGGGGTAAAATTATGAAAGTAAATCTTCATATTATCAACAAGTAAGCTAGGTATTATTATTTTATTATTAAACAAAAGGAGTGATGCTGTGAGATTAAAAATATTAACAATATTAGGAGTAAGTATATTAATTTTAACTTCAGTAGGTTTCTACATATTCAACAAGGATACAAAAAGTGACCCTAAAGCTCTATCACATAGCAAAGCAGAGCATATTAAAAAATTTGATGAGGTATATAGTAGTGAAATAAATAAAAGTTATGACGGAAGTTACTTAGATAGAATAGTAACGATAGTTGACGCTAAAGAAGAGTTTAATATAAAAATCAATAATATTAATAAGGATAGTGAGGTAATACTTATTAATTCGTCAAATGGAGAAAAGCAGGATATGACCTATACGAAAAACAATGAATTTATTTTAACTACTAAACTTGATGAAGGTGTAGATTATGGGATTCTTATGGACAATAAATTAATTGGTGGCATAAGAGTTGTAAATGGATTAGATAAAGCGGATAAAGAAAAAATATATGAAGAAGTAATGAGAAGTTTACAGTGTGGTATTTAGGAGGCAAACAATGAACTATATATTACTATTTTTAGAAGGGATAATAACCTTTATATCTCCTTGTATATTGCCAATGATTCCAATATACGTTTCATATTTTGCGGGAGGAGATATAGATAATAAAAATCATAAAAACAGAGCATTAATAAGTTCAATAGCATTTGTTGCAGGATTTACCTTTGTGTTTACATTATTAGGTGCAGCAGCAGGAACAGTAGGTGTCATTTTCAATAAATATATGAGGGAGATAAATATAATATCAGGATCTATTATGGTAATATTTGGTATAAATTATTTAGGTGTAATAAATGTAGAATTATTGCATAGAACCTTTAGAATGAATAAGCCAACAGGATATGAAAAGTCCCCTATTATGTCTGCAGTATTATTTGGAATGGTATTTGGAATTGGATGGACACCATGTGTAGGACCGTTTCTAGGATCAGCGCTTATGATAGCATCAAATTCTACTAATGTATTTATGGGAGCATCAATGTTATTGACTTACAGTTTAGGTCTTGGAATACCATTTATACTATCAGCACTTCTAATAGATTCTCTGAAAACCACTTTTGATTTCATAAAGAGAAACTATAAGACAATAAATAGAATATCAGGGGTTCTTCTAATTATTATAGGGATAATGATGATGACTGGCTACCTAAACTTATTATTATCAATGCTGACATTTTAAATTATAAGGGGAGTGATAAATATGAAAAATAATAAAAGATATATATATATAAGTGTTATAATGTTGGTTTTACTTGTAGCGGTTAAATTTGGATATGACTATTTATCAAGTAATTACAATAGTAATCAAGCTATTACTAATTTATCAGATGAAAATTCTAGTATTCAGCCAGCAATAGATTTTACAGTTTATGATAAGAATAATAATAAAGTTAAGTTATCAGATTATAAAGGGAAGAAGGCTGTAGTAGTAAATTTCTGGGCAAGCTGGTGTCCTCCATGTAAGGATGAGATGCCACATTTTCAAGAAGCAACAAATAAATATAATAATGAGGATTTAGAAATACTAATGGTAAATATTACAGATGGAATGAGAGAAACTAAAGAGTCTGCAGAGGAGTTTATGAAAGAAGAAGGATATGATATGAACGTAATGTTCGATTTAGACCTTGATGCAGCTAATAATTATCAATTAAATGCTATTCCAAGAACAATATTTATAGATAAAGAAGGAAATTTAGTGTATGATCATGTAGGAATTATTAATAAAGAAATACTTGATGAAAATATAAATAAGATAATTAATTAAGTACCCATGGAGGTATAATTTATGAAAGAAACTATACTTGTTATAGATGATGAATTTAAGATAATAGAAGTTATAAAATTGTATTTAGAAAATGAGGGATATACTGTAATACAGGCTACAAGTGGGATTGAGGCATTAAAAAAGCAAAGTGAGTTTAATCCTGACCTATTAATATTAGATTTAATGTTACCTGATATATCAGGTGAAAACGTCTGTGAGCGCATAAGGGAAAAATCTGAAGTACCAATAATTATGCTAACTGCTAAATCAAGTGAAGATAGTATACTAAATGGATATTCAATTGGAAGTGATGATTATATAACAAAACCATTTAGTCCGAAGCAATTAGTAGCGAAGGTTAATGCAGTTTTGAAAAGAGTTAAGGGAAATCAAGGTGAAAACTTAATTTTTAATGATGAATTAATCATAGATATTGTCAATAAGAAAGTAGAATACAATAATAAGGAGATTGTATTAACTGCTTCAGAATATAAAATACTATCTATACTAGCTAGAAATCCTAATAGAGTATTTTCAAGAGAAGAGTTAATGGATTATATAAATAGAGATAATATTTGTATTTATGATAGAATAATTGATACTCATATAAAAAATATAAGAGCTAAACTAGATCAAGATAGTAAAAATCCAACCTATATAAAAACTATTCGTGGTATGGGATATAGGTTTAATGTTTAATAAATTAAGATATAGAGTAAGCCTTATTTTTATATTATTTTCCTTGAGTATCATATTTTTAGTAAACATAGTAAATCATCATTACATCGAGAAGAAGTTTAATATATATACTAGCGAAAAAATACAACAGTCGAAAATGGAAATCAAAAATAAAGTATTAAATGCATACAATAATAATTCATGGGATGAGAAAGCTATTGAGAACATAGGATCAGATGCAATAACTGGAGGTCTGCTTATAACAGTTAAAGATAAAAATGATAATATTATATGGGATGCAAGAGAATATGATAATATTGTATGTGAGAAGATTTTAAATAAAATTATAGAAAATACTAATAAAGTAAGCCCAGATATAGATATTAAAAATACATTTGATAAGTTTGACTTAAAACAAGGTGAAACTTTAATAGGAAAATTAGAAATTGAGTATATAGGTCCAATTTATTATGAAGATTCAGATGTTATATTTTTGAAAATGTTAGATAGAGTATTATTTATACTAGGTATAGTATTTTTTATTATATCTATTATAGTAGGATGGTTATTATCTTATGCTATCAGCAAACCTATCTTGAAGGTGATAGATGCAACAAATCTTATATCAGAAGGAAATTACTCTAAAAGTATAAAAGAAGATTACAGTATATATGAAATCAATAAACTTATAAAATCAATAAATATGATGGCAGGAGATTTAGATAAACAAGAAAAAATAAGACAAGAGCTAACGAAAGATATATCACATGAGCTTAGAACCCCTCTAACCACCATGCAAGTACAACTTGAGGCAATAATGGATGGTCTATGGGAGCCGTCTCAAGAAAGGTTAAAGAGTATACATGATGAGCTTCAAAGATTAAATAGATTAACTGTATCCATAGAGGATTTATCAAGATATGAGGGTAGTAAACTAAGGTTAAATAAATCAGAAGTAGATTTAGATACTGTAATAACTACAATTTTAACAAATTTTGAAAAGCAGTTATTAGATAAAAATATAAATTTGCAAGTAGATATTAAACATATTAATATTATGATAGATAAGGATAAAATAAGCCAGGTAATAATTAATATTATCTCAAATGCTATTAAGTATACTCCAAATAAAGGAGATATATTTGTTAGATGTTTTACTAAATTTGATAATGTATATATATCTATAAAAGATAGCGGAATAGGTATAAGTGATGAAGATAAAGACTATATATTTGAGAGATTTTATAGAACAGACAAGTCAAGGGCTAGAGAAACCGGAGGAATTGGGATAGGTCTTGCAATATCAAGAGAAATAGTAAAGGCTCATGGTGGTACTATAAATGTATATAGTAAATTAGATGAAGGGAGCAACTTTATAATAAAATTGCCAATAAAATAATAAAATTATTGTACAAGTGAGAAAAATACAAGAGATAGATTCTATCTATATAAATAAAATCCCCACGGACGATATTGTTCATCTGTGGGGATTTTTCGTTTTTAGTATAGAGGGGAGTGTATGTGTTAAACATAAAGAATATGGATAGATAAAACTATATATAAGTAAAAGTTAATATATAAAAGAATGATAATGGGGGAAAATAACTAAAATATATAAAGAGGCAATTTAATTGACAATATAGAGTTACTTCACCATAATATTATTATAATTAACTTTAGTAGGAGGGTTTATTAATGAGTGATATGGTAAAGGCACATGATTGCAATGTAATTCATGAGGATATACTTAATAAGGTTAAAGATAATATGCCAAATGAATCAGCAATGCGCAATTTAACTGAGTTTTTTAAAATAATGGGTGATGGTACTAGAATTCAGATATTATGTGCTTTAGTACAGAATGAAATGTGTGTTTGTGATTTAGCAGTATTAACAAATGTTACAAAGTCAGCAATATCACATCAATTAAGATCCCTGAAGGAAGCTCATTTAGTTAAATCAAGAAGAAGTGGGAAGAATGTATTTTATTCTCTTGATGATGAACATGTAAAAGATATTTTAGAAAAAGCATTAGATCATATTGTAGAACAATAGAAAACAATTAAGAAAAATATAAATATATAGAAGACTGTTACAGGGTAAACATCTTGTTTAAGCGTTGACATTAAAGAAAAGTTTAAATCAACACTTAGACAAGATATAACTGTAGCAGTTTTTTTGTTTAATAAATTATAAAATTATACTTGACAGTTGAGTGATCATTCAACTATAATAAAAATATAAGTTGAGCGCTCATTCAACTGTTAGTGAAAGAATTATTAATAAAGGAATAAAATTAAGGGATAGAATTTAGGAGGAATTAATTATGAAAAAGAAATTTAGATTAGAAGGATTAGATTGTGCAAATTGTGGAGCAAAGATAGAGAATGCAATTAAGAAATTGTCAGTAGTAAATGATGCAACAGTAGATTTTATGACAACAAAATTAATATTAGAAGCAGATGATGACAAAATGGAAGAAGCTATTAATGCATTTAAGGAAGTAATTAAAAAAATGGAACCAGATATTATTGTAAAGAAAATCTAAAGAGGAGGGATATGCTATGAATAATAAAAAGCGTATTACTCGGATAGTTTTAGGTGGAGCATTATTCCTTATAGCATTATTTGCAAAATCAGAATTTCAATTAGCATTATATTTAATCAGCTACATTATTGTTGGTGGAGATGTTGTACTAAAAGCAATTAAGAATATTTTTAGAGGACAAGTCTTCGATGAAAATTTTTTAATGTGTATTGCAACTGTAGGAGCTTTTCTTATTGGAGAATATCCAGAGGGTGTAGCGGTAATGCTATTTTATCAAGTTGGTGAAGTGTTCCAAAGTTATGCCGTTGATCAATCAAGAAAATCAATTGTTAGCTTAATGGACATTAGGCCTGACTATGCTAATGTAAAGCGTGGCAGTGAGCTAGTAAAGATGGATCCAGATGAAGTAAAGATAGATGATATAATTGTAATTAAAGCAGGGGAAAGAATCCCTTTAGATGGGGTTGTTATAGATGGAAACTCTATGATTGATACGTCAGCATTAACTGGTGAATCAGTTCCAAGGGAACTATCAGTAGGTTCAGATGTATTAAGTGGATGTATTAATATTAATGGAGTTTTAACTGTTCGTGTTACAAAAGAATATGAAGAATCTACTGTAAGTAAAATATTAGACTTGGTAGAAAATGCAAGCAGTAAAAAGTCAAATTCAGAAAATTTTATAACAAAGTTTGCAAGATACTATACACCAGCAGTTGTTATTGTAGCAGCTATGCTAGCAGTATTACCACCTCTTTTAATAGAAGGAGCTACATTTAATGAGTGGATTTATAGAGCATTAACATTCCTTGTTATATCATGTCCTTGTGCACTGGTTATATCTGTACCATTAAGTTTCTTTGGAGGAATAGGAGCTGCTTCTAAAAGTGGTGTACTAGTAAAGGGAAGTAACTATTTAGAAGCATTAGCTGAGACAGAAATGGTTGTATTTGATAAAACTGGAACATTAACAAAAGGCGTATTTACAGTACAAGAAATAAATGCAAAAGGTATTTCTAAAGATGAGTTACTTGAATTAACTGCATATGCAGAAAATTATTCAAATCATCCAATTTCAATATCTTTAAAACAAGCTTACAATAAAAAAATTGATGAATCTGAAATAACAGATGTGGAAGAAATTTCTGGACATGGAGTTCGAGCAGTTGTAAAAGGTAAGACAGTATATGCAGGTAATATAAAATTAATGCAGAGGATAGATGCCCCTTATTATAAGGGAGAAATAGTGGGAACAGTAGTACACGTGGCAATCGATAATAAATATGCAGGGTATATTGTAATTGCAGATGAAGTGAAACCAGATGCAGCAAAAGCAATCCATGAGTTAAAAGCAGCCAATATAAAGCAAACTGTTATGCTAACAGGTGATTCTAATAGTGTTGGTATGAAAGTAGCTAAAGAACTGGGATTAGATAAAGCATATACAGAATTACTTCCAGCAGGAAAAGTTGAAAAAGTAGAAGAGCTATTAAGACAAAAATCCGCAAAAGGAAAGCTAGCTTTTGTTGGAGATGGAATTAATGATGCACCAGTTTTAGCTAGAGCAGATATTGGTATTGCAATGGGTGGTCTTGGGTCAGATGCAGCGATAGAAGCAGCTGATATAGTTATTATGACTGATGAACCATCGAAAATAGCAACAGCAATGAAAATATCAAAGCGTACATTAGGAATTGCAAAGCAAAATATTGTATTTGCATTAGGAGTAAAGGCTATAGTTCTTATTATGGGAGCAGCAGGTATTGCAACAATGTGGGAAGCGGTATTTGCAGATGTAGGAGTGTCTGTAATTGCAATCTTAAATGCAATGAGAGTACTCAATATAAAAAAGCTTAAATAGTATTATATACTATAAAGAAATGGGGGGAGTGCTGTATAGCCCCTCATTTTTGCTTATAGTAATTTAAAATCATTATGATTCCACAATCAGAAGGTTATTAATTTCATGGTCAAAATCTATATCGTTTATATCCTTAAGCCATTTTTCTGAAATTATAACATATCTGCAGTCATTAGATTTACTTTCTAAATAAGTATAAATTATTTGAGACTCATCAATTTCGTCCCTTCCAACCTCTATTGAATCATTTAGTGATTTATCATTAAAGTATAATAAAATATTATTTTTTAAAATATGCTTTAATTTTTCAACATCAAAATCTTTGAGTATATATTTTTCATTAAAAAAAATTTTATTTCCCTTAATAAGAAAAAATTTAATCATATCATCATTTAAATACTCAAGTAAAGCAATATTTTTATTCTCTTCTGTATATTCTACAACTTTAACTTTATCAATTATATAATTTAT
This sequence comes from Clostridium mobile, assembly GCF_018918285.1. GTDB lineage: Bacteria > Bacillota > Clostridia > Clostridiales > Clostridiaceae > Clostridium_AW > Clostridium_AW mobile. The sequence goes on along the minus strand of NZ_JAHLQF010000004.1, from coordinate 346,120 downwards.
TGAAGTTAAATAATCCCTATACTTAATAGCCTTCTCAAAATCAAATTTCTCTGATGAAGAATTCATATTAAATTCCATTCTCTCAATGATGCTTTTATCAGTACCATTAAACAAGTTTACTACTTTATTAAATATATCAAAATACTTTTCTTTTGAAGTTTTATCCAAACACATACCAATACACAAGCCTAAAGAATAGTTCAAGCAATAGGAGTCTTTTTGTGAATTATTAGTACATAGTATTTTGAAGTATTCTTTTATTCCTTGAATAGCTCTTTCTACTGTATTTTTATTTGTATATGGTCCAAAATAAACACCATCATCATCTTTGCTATATTCACTGGAAAGTTCAATGTAAGGATGTTTTTCCTTAAATTTTATCCTTATATAACAATAAGATTTAGGGCTTTTCATTAGTTTATTATATAAAGGTTTAATTTCTTTTATCAATTTACATTCTAGTATAAAGGCTTCGAATTCTGTATCAGTAGTTATATAGTCAAAGTCTTTTAGATTTTTAACTAATTTCACAACTTTAGGAGTATGTGACTTTGAGTTTTGAAAATATGAGGAAACTCTGTTTTTTAGATTTTTTGATTTTCCCACATAAATCACATTGTTAAGGGAATCTTTCATAAGATATACCCCTGGACAAGAAGGGAGCCCTTTAGCTTTTTCTTTTAAGTCCAAATTATCTCCTCCTAGAAATATAATATTTAAATTTTATCACCATTAGCTCCTTACCTCAATTGGTACATATATGAAAGGATATTTTAGCTATACATTGGATTTATAATACTGCTTAGGTGATAGTTGAAATTCCTTTTTAAAGGCTCGTACAAAACTAGAGTAATCTCCAAAGCCGCAAAGAGTGCAAACCTCTCCTAAAGACATACCACTTATTATAATATCTGAGGCTTTTAAGAGCCTCTTTTTTTGTATGTAGTTATATAAAGTGTAGCCGGTCTCTTTTTTAAATAAATGCATCAAATAATACTTATTTAGATAAACTTTTTCTGCAAGAATATCTATAGATAAATCCTTGTCTAGGTTTGAGTTTATAAAACTTAAAATAGTTTCTATTACAGGATTACATTTAATATCATTAATGTTTTTACTGATATCAATTCCAAGAAATAATCTATTTATTTTTATCATGAATTGAAGAAATAAAGTATTTCTTAATATGGTGCTTCCAAAATCAGTATCCTTCATTGCTTCTTCAAGATCAGCTAGGTTTTTCTTTAATAAATTTATATCTTTGCTGCTCAGTCTAATAAGGTTAAGCTTTCTTTCAGATGCTAACTGAAAACAACTTAGAAGATCGGAATTATCCCTATTATGCTTTTCTAAAAATAATGGATTTAGCCACAATATCATTCTTTCATAAGGCATAGTGGAGCTTATTATTGGTAGATGAAGATCGTTTTTGCCAACCAATAATACATCCCAAGGCTTCAGTTTATAAGATTTCCCTTCAATCATGTATGTCACTTCTCCTGATATGAAAATAATTATCTTATTAAAATCATGGTAATGAAATTCAATTTCATTTTTTCTCTGATCTTTTAGATTAAAAAAGAGAAAATCTTCCTTAAGATAGCCTCGTTTTGTTTTTTCTATAGAAACCTTATCATCCATATAGACACCTCAGTTATCAACTAATAATCTATTATATTATAGCACTTTATGCAATAAACTGAGCATTGAATACAATAAAAATAGCAAATGTAGCGAATATAATAGTTAATAAGAATAACTCATACATAGGGAGTTGATTATATATGAAAAATTTTTTTAAGAGCTATAAAATGTCTTTGATGCTACTTTTATCAATAGTACTAGGAGGAGTGATAGGGGTTATTTTAGGACCAAAGGCTATAGTGCTGGAACCTTTTGGAGAAATATTTTTAAACTTGATGTTTACTATAATAGTACCATTAGTGTTTTTCAGTGTAGCATCAGCTATAGCTAACATGAGTGGTATAAATAGATTGGGAAAAATAATGATAAATATTGCAACGGTTTTTGTAGCTACTGCATTGATAGCTGGCATATTAGGAATTATAGGTGCAATGATTTTTAATCCAACTACAGGTTTAGAGTGGGAATCTATTAAAGCTATTTTATCTCAAGGGGGAGTGGGAATTGGAGAGAAAGTTGAAAAGATATCACTATCAAAGCAGTTAGTAGGAACAATTACGGTAGGGGATTTTTCGGAATTATTTTCAAAAAATAATATGCTTCAAATAATTGTTTTCTCTGTGATATTTGGAATATCAACAGCATTAGCTGGGGAAAAGGCAATAATTATAAAAAAAATTTTAAATTCAGCTACAGTTGCAATGATGAAGATGGTAGAAATAATTATGTATTATGCTCCAATTGGATTAGGATGCTATTTTGCTTCTGTAATAGGGCAATTAGGGACACAAATATTACAAGGATACTTAAAGGTTTTTCTTTTATACTTAGGTTTGACAGCAATATATTATTTTATATTTTTTAGTATATATGCATATATATCCGCTGGGGAATTAGGTTTTAGAGGATTTTGGAGAAATGCAATCGCACCAACAGTAACAGCTTTAGCTACTTGTTCCAGTGCTGCATCAATTCCAGTTAATCTCGAAGCTGCTAAGAAAATAGGTGTACCAAAAGATATAGCAGAAACCGCAATTCCTCTAGGGGCTAACACACATAAGGATGGCTCTGTTATTGGTGGAGTGCTAAAAATAGTATTTTTATTTGGCTTGTTTGGTAAAGAAATTAACAATATTCCAGTAATTTTATCAATACTTTTAGTAAGCTTTCTAGTAGGTGCGGTTATGGGAGCAATACCAGGTGGCGGAATGATAGGAGAAATGCTAATAATAAGTGTTTATGGATTTCCACCTGAAGCACTTCCCATAATCGCTGTTATTAGTACGATTATAGATGCACCAGCTACTGTATTAAATTCAACAGGAAATATTGTTTCTTCGATGTTAGTTTCAAAGTTTGTTGATGGAAAGGAGTGGCTAAAGATTAGTTGAACTTAAAACTATTAAGTAGATGTAGTTTGTTAAATTATTAGTATGTAAAGAAAAGATATGCCTTTGATTTATAAAGGCATATCTTTATGTTCTATATTCCTAATATTATCTAATAAATAACTTTTGGCATGTTCAAAATGACTCTTCATAAGGGAAATTGTTTTATCAAAGTCTCTATTTACAATAGATGATGTAATATTTTTATGTTCTAGAAGAACCAGTGATTGTGCAACTGTAAAATTTTGATATATAGTTGTTAATATACTAAATTGACTTCTTATATTTTTTGAAGCGTTATATAATCTTGAGTTATCAGCATATTTAAAGAAAATATCATGAAAATTATCTGAGTGAAGTCTAAAGTCTTCTAGATTTCCTAATTCTAATGATTTTTCTTGTAATTCAATGCAATTATTAAGTTCACATATAATATCATCTATTTTTTTGCTCTTTAAAGCTAAATTTAATGCAGCTAAATCTAAATATAAGCAGAAATCATAAATCTCTTCAATATCTTTCTCTTTAATATCAATTACTTTCGCCCCAATATTTGTTACGTGTTCAATTAGTCCTTCCTGGCTTAATCTATTTAAAGCTTCTCTAATTGGAGTTGAACTTGTATTGAATTTTTCTTGTAGAATCTTTAAAGTTAGCTTTTCACCACATTTAATATTTTGATTGATAATATCTTCTCTTAAAATTGTATAAATTTGCTCTGCTAAAGTAATTTTAACCAAATTTCTCATTATTTTACCTCTTCAAATGTTAATAATATTTTATAATTAGCTTCATTTATTTTATTATAATTGTCCTTATATTAAAATACAATGATAATATTTTGCATTTTGCATTTTGCAAAATGCATATTGTCTAATACAAAGCCCTGTGTTAGTATTAGATTACAGGATAAATAGTGAAAATTAGAAGAGAAAAACAAACTCAAAACCTTTATGCTTTAATAGAAGTGATAGTAATGCATCCTGGTGAATATTGGTATTGTGGCTGCCGCGTTACGGAATGCCTATAGAAGGTGCTATAAGGCTTCGTCATCCATTGATGAATAAAGTACACTGGATTGGAAAAGAGAAATTAATAAACAAACATAATTATTAAAAGAGAGGGGTAATGGATGTGATTCTAAAAGAAATAACACAGGCATTTGGAGTAAGTGGATATGAAAGAGAAGTAAGAGATATTATAAAAAATGATATCGTAGATTATGCAGATGACATTTTAACTGATGCTTTAGGGAATTTAATTGTATATAAAAAAGGCTCAGGAGCAAATAAAAAGAATATAATGCTAGCAGCTCATATGGATGAAATAGGTATTCAAGTAACTAAAATTGAAGATAATGGAATGATTAAGGTAAAATCCTTAGGCTTTCTTTGGATTCCAACAACATATATGAGTAGAGTTAAATTCAGAAACGAAACCATAGGTATTGTTTCAAGCACAGTAAAAGTGGAGGATTTAAAGAATGATTTTACAAAGTTATATGTAGATATTGGAGTTAAATCAAAAGAAGAGGCTTTAAAGTATATAAAGGTGGGAGATGTAGCTTCCTATATTGGAGAATATGCGGAACTTAAAGATAATAATATTACTGCAAAAGCATTAGATAATAGAATAGGTTGCTATATTCTCATTGAGGCATTAAAGAAGATAGATGATCCTTATAATGATACTTATTTTGTATTTACAGTACAAGAAGAGGTTGGATGCAGAGGAGCTATAGTGGCTGCAGAAAGAATAAAACCAGATTTAGGAATAGCTGTTGATATTACACCAGCTCATGACTATCCTTGTGATTTGGAGGGAAGCAATAAGGTTGGAGAGGGGACAGCAATAAAGGTATCAGATACCTCAGTAATATGTGATGAATATCTTGTAGAGGAAATGGTAAAATGTTGTGAGGAATATAATATAAAATATCAAATGGATGTAATTTATGTTGGAGGAACCGATGCAAGCTCTATTAATAGATCTAATTTTGGAGTAAAAGCAGCAGGTATATCTGTTGTAACAAGGTATCCACATGGACCAAACGCAATAGTTAATATGAAGGATGTTGATGCTTCCATTGAATTGCTAACTAAATATATAGACAGAGATTTCAATTTTGAATATTAGTAAACAAAAGAAACCATATTTTAAAATTCGAGACCATATTAGAGAAAATCTAGTATGGTATTTTTTGTTATAAAAAATAGATGTTTTCTAAGATAAAACTGTCAAAAAATATCATAATCCAAAATAATAGACTAAAATTAAAAGATTTTATGAAAATATACTAATTGTTTGTATGTTATTTATAGAAGTGTGTTCCAAATATGCCATAATTATTATATAATTAAATTATACCAAATTACATAAAAAATGGAGGGGTTTATTATGAAAAAAATTTGTAAATTAATGGGAAAGGTTTTTTTAAGTATAGCAGCATTAATGGTTGTGGTGGCACCTGCATCTTTTGTTAGCGTAGGAGTAGAAGAAATGCCTGAATCCATGACTAAAACTCGTTAAACTTACAACTTATTATAAGAAATAAACTAAAAAACACAAAAGATAAAAGTTTAAAACACAAAAGATGAACTGTTTTTCTTTATTTATTTTTATCTAAATATATAGAAGGGACAGATTTTAGTGCTATTAAATATATGTGATATGCTAACCACAGGTTGCCAATCATTTTTATTTGTATTTACATGCAATAATATAGTATCTAAAGACAATAAAATTTCAAAACTTAAACTTGGTATTTTAATGGGAATTATTTTTATAATATCTATGATATTTACTCATAGTAATATTGATACTCCATATGCAAATTTGATGATGATAATTAGCACCTTGTCAATTATTATTTTGTTTTACAGAGGATCTATTTTAGATACTTTTCTTGGGTTTGGGATACTTTATTCAATATTTATATTGACATCATATTTTATAATTACATTTTATCAAAATTTAATAGTTAAATTGAATTTTAATATATCAATTGAATTGCAAACACTTATGTTCATTTATATACCGACTTGGCTGGTATATATTTTAGTATATAAATTCAGAAAGTATTTTTTTAATGCTATTATGGGTTTAAAAAGTCTAAGACCATCCTTAATTTTTGTTTTACTTTTAAACTATACCTTAATTCTAACAGATACTATGCGCATACATTGGCAAATAGAAGATATAGGAGATATATTTAAGTATAGCTTATATCTTATAAGTTTAATGGCTTTTATTTTTGCTATAATATATTTTGCAAAAATTAATGATAAATTACAAGAGGTAGAAATGCTAAATTCTGCGTTAAATGAAAAAATTACTGAACTGAAAAAGCTAAAGCATGATTATGGAAGTGAAATAAGCAGTCTTTATGGGCTTTACCAACTTGGAAAAATAGATAGGATTGGAGAATTATTAAAAAATATTGTTGAAAGATATCAATCTTTAAATACGACGATAAATATAAGTGTCCAAGCAACCCCAATAGTTGCTTCGATACTACATTCTGCTGTTGCAGCAAATATTGATGTAATTGTTTTCGATAGTGCGGACTATGAAAATTTAAACATTACAGATGGTGAGCTAATAAAAGTGTTATCTAATATTGTTAATAATTCCAGAGATGCGCTAAAAGATGTTAAGAATCCAATAATTAAGTTTAAAAGCTATAACGGTTACGATGGAGTTATTATTAATATAATTAATAATGGGCCAGAGATACCAAAAGAAATTAGAAATAAAATTTTTGAATCAGGATTTAGTACAAAGGAGAATTCAAGCGGTGATAGAGGGTATGGTCTTAATATTGTAAGTAATATTATTAGTCAATGCAATGGGAAAATTTCAGTTGAAAGTAATAACCAATGGACACAGTTTAAGATTGAAATTCCATATAAAGATTCTTAGAATCTTAGGTTTTTAAGTGATGTGGGGGTATTATATTTGAGGAAAGTAATTAAACTAATTGCTGGATATATCTCCAGAGTAAATAAATACACTAAAGATGAAGAAGAACAAATAGAATATGCATTAAGGATAATCGTTTTTGAGACCCTGAAAATTGCTGGTATAATAATTATATTTAGCTTAATGGGGTACCATATTGAGGCTATTATTGCCATGGGAACTATGGTTATGACTAAGCCATATATCGGTGGTTATCATGAGGATACTCAGATAAAATGTTTTACTGCTACTTTAATAATTATTGGCAGCATTATTTACTTAAGTGTTAATTTAAATATTGATTTTATATCTAAAGTAATTTTAAGTGCAGTATCTTTTTATTGCATTTTACATCAGGCACCAGTAATTAATCCAAGTATGCCCTTGACAAAACCTGAGCTTATTAAAAGAAATAGAGTGGTGGGAATCGTCAGTACTCTAGTATTTATTTTAATTTCTATAGTTTTCTATAAAAATAGTGTAATTTCCAATACAATACTATGGACTGTGGTTTTTCAAACATTATTGATGTTTAATAAAAGGAATATTAAATGGCAGGTGACAGACTCATAAGCGTTTGTCACCTATTTATATGGTTTTTTATAATTCTACATTATAGTTTAAAATAAATGTAATATTATTTACTTTAAATTAAAACTATGTAATAATAGAAAGTTGTAAAACTATATTTATGATTAGTATTTATAAAAATATGAAAATGATAAAATGGTTAATAATTCATATAGTGAGGAGTAAAAATGAAGATAGGATTTGATCATGAAAAATATTTAGAAGAACAATCGAAATACATTTTAGAAAGAGTCAATGATTATGACAAGTTGTACTTAGAATTTGGTGGGAAACTTCTATTTGATCTTCATGCAAAAAGAGTTTTACCAGGATTTGATGAAAACGCGAAAATTAAATTATTATACAAATTAAAAGAAAAAGTTGAGATAATTATCTGTGTATATGCAGGTGATATAGAAAGAAATAAAATACGAGGGGATTTTGGAATCACCTATGACATGGATGTTTTAAGGCTCATTGATGATTTAAGAGGTTATAATCTTGAAGTAAATAGTGTGGTAATTACTAGATATGAGGGACAGCCGGCCACAACTGTTTTTATAAATAAGCTTGAACGTAGAGGGATAAAAGTATATAAACATAAGGCAACTAAAGGATATCCTACAGATGTAGATACAATTGTAAGTGATGAGGGTTACGGTAAAAATCCATATATTGAAACAACAAAACCTATTGTTGTGGTGACAGCACCAGGACCAGGAAGTGGAAAGTTAGCAACTTGCCTTAGCCAGCTTTATCATGAATACAAGCAAGGTAGAGTAGCAGGGTATTCAAAGTTTGAAACTTTCCCTGTATGGAATGTTCCTTTAAAGCACCCTCTAAATATAGCCTATGAAGCTGCAACGGTAGATCTTCAAGACGTGAATATGATTGATCCATTTCATCTTGAAGTTTACAATGAAATGGCTGTAAATTATAACCGTGATATTGAAATGTTTCCTGTACTTAAAAGAATTATAGAGAAAATAACAGGAGAGAAATCTGTTTATGAATCTCCAACAGATATGGGGGTTAACAGAGTAGGTTTTGGTATAATTGACGATGAGGTTATTAAAGAAGCATCCAAACAAGAGATAATAAGAAGATATTTTAAAACAAGTTGTGAGTATAAAAAAGGATATGTAGATAAGGAAACTTTCCAGAGAGCAAAACTTATTATGGAAGAACTTAATCTAAAAGCAGAAGATAGAAAAGTTGTTATACCTGCAAGAGAGCGCTCAGCTAAATTAAAGGAAATATCTAATAAAAATGAAGTTTGTTCAGCTGTAGCGATAGAACTTCATAATGGTACAATACTTACTGGAAAAAGCTCAAATATAATGGATGCAACGGCTGCTGTAGTTTTAAATGCAGTTAAATATTTTGCCAATATATCTGATGAAATTCATCTTATTTCTCCAGTTATACTTGAACCAATCATAAATCTAAAGTTGAAGACATTAGGCAGTAAAAGTACAGCATTAAGTTGTGAAGAAGTGCTGATTGCGCTAAGTATTTGTGCTGCTACAAATCCAATGGCACAAGTGGCTATGGAAAAGTTAGTAATGCTAAAGGGATGTCAAGCTCATTCAACTACGATTTTAACTAGAAATGATGAACAGACTTTTGGAAAACTTGGCATAGATATAACATGTGATTCTGAATATCCTTCAGCTAGCCTTTACTATAATAATTAAACCTAGATAAATCAATGGCTACAAGAGATACTCAGAATATATGTAAACATGATAATTTTAAAAAGTATATATGATACCTTCAATATTTAAATCAAAATATTGGGGGTATTTTTTATATGTCTAGAAAATGGATGTCTACAAAAGTAATGGATAATACTAAAAAAATTAGTACAGCATTGGAAGAGTTCGCAGAAAAGATGAAGTTGGAAAATAAAAGTAAATATACTATTTATACTTATAAGGAAATAATTAATAGATTTATTAAAGTTATAGGAGATAAAGAAATTAGTAAAGTTAATAGTAAAGATATTGATAAACTAGTAAAGTATCTATCTCCTACGAATAGAAATACATCTATTAATACTAATCTAATACATATAAATGTTTTTATTAATAACTTTGCTAAAAGCAGAAGTTACAATAAAGGGTTTAAGATACAAAGACTAAAAGCAGAACAATGTAAAAAAGAAGTTTATAGCAAAGAAGAAATTGTAAGATTATTAACACCAAACCCAAAAGAAACATTTATGCAGATGCAAATGAGGGTAATAATAGCTACATTTTGTAGCACTGCGTTAAGAGTTAGCGAACTAATAAGTTTGCAAGTAAAAGATGTAGATATAAAAGAGGGAATTATATATACAAGGCATACAAAAACAAATAAGCCTAGAATAACACCAATCTCTAAATCTTTAAGTCCACTAATGCAGGAATGGCTACAAAAAAGACAATATTTAACTGAAGAGGACACTTTATTTTGTAATGTATTTGGAGAGCCATTAAAAAGGAGCGTTTTACAAACTGGATATTATAGATATGCAAAAAGAAAAGGACTTGAACAAACAGGACTACATAAATTCAGGAGAACTTTTATAACGCATAGTGTAAATAATAATATAGATATTATTAGATTAGCTAGAATCACAGGGCATACACAGTTAAAAACTTTAAGCGAATATTATGTTTCTAGCAAGAAAGAGGTTAAGAAATTAGCAGATAAAGTAAGTATACTAGAGGACTTAGAAAAGCCTAGAAAAGCAATTAAAAAAGATGGAGGAGGTAGATAGAAATGACTAAGAAAAAGTGGTATGAACACGTAAAGCCATACATAAAAGACCTATTTTTAAGAAAAATACTACAAGTTAATCTATCACCTCAAGCTATAAAACTTTTGTTAATATTAAAGGGGCATAAGAATAGTTCAACAAAGCTTTGTAATCCTTCACAGGCACTTTTGGCTATAGAGATGGGTAAATCTATTAGAAGCATTCAACGTTACTTAAAAGAGCTTATAGAGGCTGGAATAGTAGCAGTAGAACGTATGGGGAGAATGATGAGCAACAGATACCATTTACTTATTGATGATGATTTGGAGCAGTTTAAAAAGCAATATGCAGAATCAAAAGAAGTAGCTACTAATATCAAAGATAAATGCAACAAGTACATAAATAAGAACAGAGGTAACGAGCTACAAAAAGGAACGTGGGATTATACTGGTAGGGGAACAGATTATTATACTAATCTAGCAAATAAGCTTTTAGGACTAACCTAAGCAAAAAAGGGAAAAAGCACTTGCAGAACGGGCATTCTGAACAAGTGCAAACAACTTAATATCACAAACTTTTACACTTACTATTATATCAAACTTTTTTAAAAATATAAACAGAGTAAGTGTATTTGGCGTATAAAAATTTAATAAGAAAATTATTATTAATTAATATTTGTATTTTATTATAAGTGTTTTATGTTTTCAGGAAGTATTTTTTAGATGCGAACTACTAAAACATTTATAAAAGAATACAATTCATTTCCATTTGTATCCAATTTTACAAAGTGAGACGACATTCATGCTATACGGATGCGACAAACTTATCTAAAAGTGATATGACAAGGATGTGCCGGAAATATATATACTTCTTTTAATATAATATAATTTAATAGTCGCTATAAAATAGAGGAATTTAAAATATCATATAAAATTAAAGTTAACTCTTAATTCAAAAATAGATATATATTGATAATAAATATTAAAAGCAATAAAATGTGATTAATTTTGCATCTATATGGGGATTTCTATATAGGTTTCTTTTTTGAATTATACTATAATTTATATAGATGGAGGTGTAGTATATTGAGCATGAGTGAATTAAATATGGGTAAAGTAAATAGTGGATATCTAGATATTTATAGAGCATATAAAATATGTGAATCTGACGATAGCTCAAAATATATTGAAAAAGTTAAGAAAATGCGTTGTGTAATATCTGACTATGAAGTTGAGGACAAAAATGTAATATACTTTCTAAAAAAAGACTTCGAAAGAGAGATTGATAATGGAGTTAATGAGATTTCTAGAAGGATTGAAAATGATATAAAAAATTTTGAAAATATAAGAATATCTGATAAAGAAATAGCTGCAACAAAAGAAAATCAAGACAAAATAGAGCTTCAAGATATTTTAATTAATATATATGAAAAAGATAAAAATTTGCAAATACAAATTTCGAGTAATTATAAAAACTTTTTATATGATAATTTAATGAATATGTGTAATGTAATGGAACATAACACTATTTATTTAGGAAAGCCAATTAGATTGTTTACGGAAACACATTTATGCCAACCTATTTATATAAAATATAATAATACATTTAAAATAGTTAATGTGAAAATAATATTCTATAGTTGTGGGACAATCATAATACAATATAGTATACCTATAGATGGTTATGAATTCTTTCATTTAATTAATTCACCAGAGGAAAGAATTATATTATTTGATAAGATATATATTCCAGAATATATAGAAGATAATAATAGTAGTTATAATTATATTAATAAAAATTATAAAAATTTCAATGAAGCTATTTTAGCATATGATACATATATACTTAAAGAATTAAAAAAATTAGACTCACAACTTACATTTTTTAAAAATTATACATTAATAGACTATGATGATATACCTCCTAACTTCAATGCTGCTAATGGAAATTTAAAGAAGAAAACATTTTGGATTCTCAATCATCCTTTTGGATATTTTAATGATCAGGAAAATAATATATATAAGGATTTTTGGGAAGAAGAGGGTTTTAACGCTAATAAATACCTTAGAATTTTTTGTTCAAGCACAGGTAGAACAGCCTTGTTATTTAGCTCCGATGTTTTTGACATACCTATAAATAAAAATGATAAAATAAAAATGACTACAGAACAATTATATAAAGCTGCAATGACATATATATCTGCATCTTTAGAAAATGTCATTATACAAAAAAGTTATTATACAGAATTTATAATTAGAGAACTGGATATAAATGAACCGTTAAAGAAAATAAGAGAACGAAAGGCTAAGATAATAGAAATAACTGATCTTTCTTTCTTTATTTCATACGGCGGATATGGATCTGTAAAAAGGTTGCAAGAATATTTAAATTCAAAACTTATAGATTTTTTGCCAAAAGAATTATTGGAAAAAAGGTTAGCTTCATATGAAGAGATTATTAATTTAAAACAATCAAATTTAAGTAATAAATATAATTCTTTTATGGCATTTATAGCAATGTTAGTTCCGATAGTATTTGGATTAAATCCTATCAATGATATGTTAAGTATAGTTGAATCTAAATTTGGATTGCTAAAAGATCTTCAGTTAAATCAATACTCCATTCATATATGGATTTTACTAATTATAATTGTGCTTATTAGTATTATATTTTTATATATTGAAAGTATAAAAAGGTTTTCTATAAATGCTACTAAAACTATTACTTATATTATAAAAAACATAATTAGTATTAAAGATATGGATGAAACAAAGATAGATAAGAAGCACTAATATTGTTTTTCTATATTGTAGAATATTAAAATTATCTATAAATTAATTATATAGTGTATGCATAATAAACATAAAGAGGGGGCAGAAGATGAGTGAGAGTGAAAAGAATTTATTAGATAGACTTAGCAATAAGTTACCTCTGAATACAGGTAAAGACAGAATGATAAAGTTAGATAAAAACAATTCTGATGATGTAGAATGGTATGAAAAAGACGTGCCGAGGTGCTGATATGAATAAAATTAAGCCACTTAGCCTAGGTATTTTACAAAATAAGAAATCTACTATAATTTCAACAGAAGAGTCTTTAAAAGATGTTGTTCCCATGAATTGGAGCGAAGAAGTATTATCAGTGGAAAAGAAGGTTTTGATAGACTGTACTCCTGTTGAATCCATAGAAAAAAGCCTCAAAGAAATAAAAGAATTTAAAGATGGAAAAAGAAAATTTAAAACATTAGAGGAATCTCAGAAGATGTGGGCTGATTGGATTGAGGATATGGAAGATGAGTAAAAGGGTACACGCTGAATGTATACCCTTAATAAAATTACTAGATAACACTGCTGAAGGTCAATAAATGGCTTACTATAGAATCAGTGGTCAACAAAAAGCTTATGTATTTATAAAAGGTCAATGATTGGCTTGTTTTTAACTGTTTAAACAAAACAAAACCTGAAATCATATTAATATGCAAGCCGTTTATTGACCTTTGATATAAAAATATAAGCCATTTATTGACCTTTATGTAAATGATAAAATAACATTGTACTAAAAGTAAAAATAAAAATGTAGACTTATATACTGATTGATTTAGTATATAAGTCTACATTTTTTATTGTTTAAATAGGCAATGTAAATCCTATGAAAATGGCTAAATGTATTAAAGAATTGGAAAGAATTTATGGAATAAAACAGGGAAATAATCAATTTAATGGTTCGGAAATTATTTCCGAAGCTAATAAAACTCAATCTGACTTAGCAGAACAGATAGGAATAGACCAAAGGCAATTACAAAACTATAAAAAACTCAACGACCTAATACCAGAACTACAGTCATTAGTTGAAAATGGTACTTTAAAAGCAACTACAGCATATAAAATATGGGCTAAAATGCCACCAGAAGAACAAGAAATGTTTTTTAATGATATTGGTCAAGAGAAGATAAAAAAGCTAACTTATTACCAATAGGATATAGCTTGGTTAAGTATATCTGTGAAAATGAATTAAAGGCAGATAAAATCTATATCCATATAGATAGTAGTATTAAGATTTATAATTATCCGTTTGTTAAAAATAAATATTCTGAATGGTAATAATGTAGACTTATATACGAATCAATTTAGTGTATATAGTGTCTACATTTTTTTATTGTTTAAATAGATAAAACTTGGAAATCATATATAGTAACATTATATATTATATGGGAGTATTGAGAAATGGATATTTTAAGCATTAGTTCAAAAGAGTTGAAAAGTTATAGAGATTTTGACAATATAAATACAGAAGTTGATAATTTGAATATTTTAAAATATAATTTTAAATATAGTTATGATAAAGAATATTTCAATAATATTGTAGAAGAAAATATAAAAACTATTAAAAGTGAATTATTTATTGATAGCAAGGAAATAATTGAGGAAATAATTCAAGTAATCCCTATTTTAAATTCTACACCAACTAAAGAAATTAATCCTAATTTTCAATACCTAGATGATAATATAAAAAATAAAATTGTTAGTTATATATATTGGAAATATAAAAATGAAAATAGTAGTGAAAAAGCTAATATTCAAAATCTAAAAAGATTATTAGGACTAAAAAAAGGGAAAGAAGAGTATATAATACCAGTTAAGTATAGGATAAAGTGTCCTAAATGTGATGGAGATGGAATTATATATATTTATAATTATGAGCTAGATTGTACCAAATATGAATGTTTAACCTGTAGTCATAAAGAAGAAAGGGATAGTTATGATTATAATTATGGTATTTTATTAAAATGTTGTTGTAAAAATTGCATGGATATTAAAGAAAGATTATATCATGCTATAAAATTTAATTTAAAAAATTTAGTAGATGAAATAAAATGTAGATTTATAGATGAATATTTTAAATTAGAAGATAGCACTACTCCGAGCATACAGAGAATGAAAGATGACTTTAAGGCATATTCAAGTATATTAACTAAAGATGAAGACGAAATATTATCATTTAATCCTAAGACAATAAATGAAGTTGTAAAGATAATTAAACAGATTAAAATTAGGGATTCTAAGTATTCGAGGAGAAATATTGCCTTACAAGAATTTTTGGAACATGGAGTTATATATCATACAAAAAGCAAATTAAATGAAAATCAAATTAGCGCTATTTTAAATGAAATAATAATTAATAAATTTCTATCGTTTAGGATAAATAATAATAATAAATTAGATATTAATGATAAAATTAAATTTTTAAATGAGTTATATGATTATTTAGAAAGAGCATCTTTTGACGATTTTTATAAGATATATAAAGGTGAAATTTCTTTTAAAATAGGAGATATATATATTGATTATGAAAATATAATATGTTGTCATAGATATTTAAATATTGAATTGAATAATAATTATTTCATTGAAGATTTTGTAATGAATACTTATTATACAAAGAAAGAAATAATTAATAGTTCTAATGAATTATTAATTAAAAATAAAATTATCAAGAGTATATTTAAATCTAGAGCAGAAATTACTAGAAATATTATATCTAGAAACACGAATGATGGTCGGTTTGTGTTACCTAATTATGAAATGAATAAATTAATTAACCTGGAATGTATTAAACAATTGTTAAGCGAAAAAGAATATAAATATTTAAAGGGTTGTGAAGTAGATTTTTTTATATGTGATATGGAAGGATATATTCTAAAAGCGATAGAAGTACAAAAAGGTGAACATCATAATGAGTCAGAATGGATATGGAAAGATAATTGTAAAAAGAAAGTGTTTAGAATCTTAGGTATTGAGTTCGAGGAATATTATTAAATTTTTATATATTAAAGAAGGTAGTAGGATTTTATTCCTCTACCTTTTTTCTTCTTGTTTTATTATCTGTAAAATATCCGATATATCCACTTCTAGCACGTCACAGACTGCTTCTATTACATTATAACTTACAGCAGTAGTGTTATTGTTAGCAAAATTATAAAGCGTGCTATAACTTATATTACACTTTTTAGCTAGCCAATTTAAATTTCTTTCTTTAGATTCCAATATATCATTTAATTTAACCTTAATCAATTTATCACCTCCTACTATAAATATTATAACACATATAATATAAAAAATATAGTGTATGTGACTATAAATAGTCATTATAAAAATAATAATTATAGTGTTGACAATATAAAAAGTATAGTGTAATATAAAACTATAGTAAATAAAGTGAGGTGTAAGAAGTGGATGTGAAAATATTAAAAGAATTTATATTAATAGCAGAAGCTTTAAATGTAGAATTAACATTTAGTAACCTTAACAAGTTTAAAACTGCAATAAGTAAATTTTAAATACGGTTTATTCGTAATTAGATTTTAACTGTATCTAATTAAACATAATTGCATTAAGGAGAAGAGTTAAATAAAACAAAAATAAAAAGATGGAGGAATTTAAGATGAATAAAAATTTAACTACATTAGTTAAAGGAATAGAAAACGAGGTAAAGGACTTCTTTACAGACTTACGAGGGAAGGCAATAGTAATAGACTACGTTGCAGGCATCCAAAATATAGACTTTATAAATAACTGTTTTATTACAGAAACAGAATCTGAAATCATATTTGAAGACGAATATACTGAAAGATCTCCTATAGTTTTTAGCAAAGATATTATAGATAACATAGAAGTAGATGTTTTAGTTGGACAGGCATACATAAGCATGGGTAACATAGAGGTGATGATATATGCTGCATAAAGGGGGCTACAATATGTATAAGAGTAATGTACTAGAAGTCAAAAGGAATAAATTAGAGAATAAAATAGCAGAAATTTGTGATTGGGATACAAAACAAGGAGAAGATCCAAAATATCCTCATGTTTTTGAAGTGTACATGAATGGAGAAGTTCCTATTTTAATTAAAAGTAAAGTAGATAAAAAAGAATTTGATAAGCTATGCGGATGCTAGTGTCGGAACGACGGCAGGCAAAATAATAATATCAACGCTTCGACAACAAGTTGGCGAAAGATGATTTTCCTCACAAGTGGGGAAAGAGTTATTCGTTTCAAAACCAAATACTCAAAAATCACAAAAAGACTACAAATAATTACCTTTTAAAAGAAATGTAAAGATAATTAACCGTAATCGGATTATTTGGTAAAATATGACGTTGTTTGAAAATTGATGAATAATATTTAAAATGATACAATGAAATAATAGGGCTAATTATGTCTATTTGTTGACCCTAAAATTAAATAGTTGCATGTGGAGGTAGTTGGTAGCTATCTCTACATATCTTAGTATTGCCTTTTTTAAACTATTTATTCATTTGCTTAATAATTTTCATTTACATAGATTTTACCACTTAAAGCCTTGAAAGTCAATGAAAATTAGTACAGTAAATATAAATTTACCACACTAATTGCTAATTCTGACTGTGCCGAATTTGACATGGTTTAAAAACTAATAGGTGTCTTAGATCTGCGATTCCTTGAAATTGTGGTTTCCATCTGAAACCGAGTTAGTAGGAGTCTCAAAGTAAATTGGATCACTCCTTGTGATTGAGTTAGTAGGTTGTAAATCACAACTTACTAAACTGGGTCGTTTAAATCGATTGAGTTAGTAGGTAAAATATTTTTACTTACTGAAGGACACTTAGTAACGTAGTTGCCACTTTCGGCAATTTGTTTCCGAAGGTTAGTTAGGTAATTCTAACTGTTCATCTTGAACAATTAAAAAATTAAACGTAATGTTCTAAAAGAACAGAATGTAAAAACCACTAAATATCAAGGAGAATTTTGAAATTCCTTTAAGAAAATTCAAAAGTACAAGATTTCGTTCTACCACTTTAGTATAGCAGATTTTAATATGTAACTGTGACATGTTGTCACTATTGGATTTTTATTCCCACCCTTGGGAATTTCTCGCTTGACAGTTTTGTCAAACGTGTCGCTGAGAAAGTCACCTAAACGTTAAATTTGACGCTCAGCTAACGTTGCGAACGTTAAGACTATAACCATTGATATCACAAGGTTTCTCAAAAAAAAGAAAGGCACTTGAACATTTTAAACGTGAAGATGATAGCAACACGATCATTGATTTTACTAGATTTTGACAACAAACTGTCAAAGCTGTCGGTCACACCGATAACATTAATGTCTAATCGTTTCTTAAAAATGGGTATCGATAGTATCGAGAGCAAAGAAAAGAATCATTAGTGTCCCCTAAAAGGACAGTATAAAGAGAAGTATTGAAGATATTAATATTTTAAAATTGTGGTCACTCTCTGTGACCTCTTTTAAAGAGAGTATAACTACTTTTAAGATTAATATTGACCTAAAATCTCTAATCGGTCAAGATGACGGAATTAAATAAAGGTACTGCCTTAAATGGGCGTCCCCATAGTGGGGATTATTATATATAAAATTAGGTTAACTGAGTAAATTAAAGTAAACGCCTACCGCACCTACGGCGCAATAGGCTACATGTGAAGATCGTGTTTACTCGATTAAGAATGATTAGAAGAAAGGATGATGAATTTATGATAAAAGCAAACATGTATAAAATTTATTCGATTCCAAGTGGTGATTTAGAGAAAAAAGAATTTACGGAAGATGAGTTATTTGAGAGGGAAATAACATTATCAGAAAACAATTTAATAAGAAAATATTTGATTTTCAAAGGTATTAAAAGAGGGAATATACATTTAAATAATATTATTAAAATTTCTTTGCCAGATGATAAAGAAAATAACAAAGCGTTAGGAATGTTGAATAATGGTATAACATTTATGGGTAAAAAATTCATACCATTAGTATCCTCCCCATCCATGATGAAAAAAGAGGGGGAAGATGACTATTATGAGGAAGATTTTAAATGTGAATATCTATTTATAGCAGAAGAAGATAAAAAATTTATAGAGATATTTGAAGACATAACATCACTAGGAAAATTAACAGTAAAGCGTGTAAATGAAGAAAAAATGGCTTTAAATAAAGATGTTATAGCTAGATTATCCTTAAACACCTCTAGTAGCTATGAAATTAAATATAGTCCCAATATAGTTATATTGCCAAGCACTACTTATACATATGTTTCAGATTATTGTTATTTTAAAGATAAAGATTACAGCAAATTAGAATATATAGAAGAACAGAAAAAAGAATTTGAATTCCAAGATGGATGTGGATTAATGAGCTTTAAAATGGCTGAAATAATCCAGAAGAATTTAGGAGTTGATTATCATATAGATTGGGCTGGTATTAGGTTAGATAAAGGGTTAGCTGTAAAAGGATTATTAGTTAAAGTTGATTTTAATTCTTATTTTAAAGAAATGTATAAAGAAGATATAAAAAATGTTTTTGAGAAAAGAAAAGATGGATTTTATACGCTGGACTTTTGGGGAAATATGGTTAATATATCTAACGCAGATATTATTATAAATACGAATATGGCTAAATGGGCTAAATGGTGGGATTCTGAAGAAGAGTTATACAAAGAACTTCAAAAAGAAAAATATGATGAACATAGATACGTTTTAACTAATTTATATGTTACTAAATTTAATAAAAAGCAGCCTAAAGAATATTCTCGAACAAATTATCAACTTATCTCCAATTTGGCACTAACTCCTAAAGAATTAGAAGAATTAAGTCAAGCGACATTTGACATGTATAAAAAGGTACTAAGTATGGATATTAACTATGTAAATCTATTATTAGGAGACATAGTATCAGAGGAGTCCTTGGAACTAAATGCTCTTGATAAAGCCCATTATCTATTACAATCTACAGAAGATGCACTCACAATACCACCTATTAGAAAAACAATTATTAACATGATAAATAAGAAAATTAGAGAATTGGCTGAAGGTAAATTTTATGTAAAAGGTAATTACAAAGTTGCTTCCACTTGCCCTATAACCTTTATGGACTGGATTATGACCAGAAAATTTAGTGATAACGGACTTAAAGAAAATGAGTTTTATATACCTAATGAAATAGGTGAGAGAGTTATGAGTCGAAACCCACTCAATAGTTTTTCTGAAATACACAAATTTACTATAGCTAAAAATGAACTATTAGAAAAGTATTGCGGAGATTTAACAAGTGAAATTATATTTTTTAATCAAAAGGACAACAGAGCGATGCTTAATTCTGGCGAAGACTTTGATACTGATACAAATTTTGTAATAGAGAATGAGATTATATATAATTCGGTGGTATCAGCAGAGGACGGATATAATTTCTTAAATACAGAAGATAATAAAAAAGCTATAGAAATGCCTTATACAAAAGAAAATGAATACTATTGTGTATTAAAAGCGTCTGGAAATGCAATCGGGAGTATTGCGAATATAGGTATGAAAATATGTACTTTAGCTACGGAAATTGGATATTATTTTCCGATGAACAATAAAAGCTACGGATATAAAGAGTTACGAGATATATTCTTTGAATCTAAACAAGAACAGTTTGAAGAAAACGTAACAGAGATTAAAGAGCTTCAGGGAATAGGTGGAAGAATAGATAATATAAAGGATACTCTAAAGAATTTTAAATATACTTTAAACCAGGAAGAAGTATATGAACAGGAATGGGAATTAGATAATCTTAACAGAGAGTATTCAAAAAAAAATTGGGAAGTAGATAGAATTAAAAAGGAGTATTTTAAACAAGCGTTGGAAGAAAAGATTAACAAGAATGAATTAATTCCGATTGAAAACTTAGAGGAATGTAAAATAAAAGAAATATTAACTAAACAATTTTATAAATATAAAAAGCAATCTTATTTATCACTGCAATTGCAAATGCTTGCAATAGATATGCCAAAAACTCTAAAAGAAGTAGATAAAAGCATAATAAGAGATCTAATGAAAGAAATTACTGAAAAAGAGAATCCAATTTTTAGAAAGTATACAACAAGATATGATGATAGAAAAGATAGGAATGGAAGAGAAAAAAGATATAGTAATACACATTCAGTTTTAAATCTACATGCAAAAAAAATTGCTAAAACATTGATGCAAGAGTGGTATGAAAAAAATGAAGACATTAAAAAATATGCAAAGAGCGATAGAGTTGGTTGTGTACATACTATACTAAATAACGCTAAAGTAACAGAGCATACCACAGAAGTTACGAATTTAGTTAAAGCAATTTTTAATAGTTGGAGCAATAATGCCGAAAGAATTAGAAGTACATGGAAAGATAATATAAGTAAAAGAAATGAGGAGTTAAAGAAAAATAATCTACAAATAAGCCGATCTATAATAGTTTTAACAGAAAAATATGACATAGATACAATGGCTACAGCTTTGTTACATATGTCTAGAAATAAAAACAGTGCAATAAGAACGAAATTTATTATAGATTGTTGTTTTAATGTAGTGCAAAGTTTATTAGATACTTATTTTAATGATATCTATGCCTATAAAGAAGATTTAGATGGTGAATACAATTGGATGTTTAAAAATTATAAAAAAATAAAAACAGTTAGGAAAGAACAGGATATGCAAGCTATAGAAAATAAACAAAATGAAATTACAATAGGAGAAATTATATTAATTAAGTTTAGACCAATAGATATGGATAACAACTTTATTGTTAGTAAAAATGAAGACAAGTTTTATATTGACAATGAAATGATCTATAACAATAAAGTTAAGGGAATGAAAAAATGCACTTATGATTTATTAGCAGATTTATTATCAGATAAAACAGAATTAGAAGTATCTCTAAAAGATATTGAAATCAAGACAACTTACATTAGTGCAAGTATTATATGTTAAAGTATACGCCTGTATGGGATTACATCCCTACAGGCTACATGTGGAAAGGTAAAATACCTAACCATATTAAATAGGAAGGATGATGAAAATGATATTAAATAATGAAAGTATTAAAATTATAAGAAACTACAATGATGCTAATTTACTACTAGATAGAGGACATAAAATTGTACAAGTAGATAGAGATAGAAGAGATAGGAAATATATGATTTTTATTTTTGAGAAGAATGAACAGTTATTGAAAGATCTAGAAGAAATTACTCCTAAAAAATAAAAAACGGAATGATGAAAGGATGGGATGGTTTGAAAGTTAATGATTTAATTAAAAACTTAAATTCAATATATAGCTTTGATACATCACAAGACGCTTTAAATATTGAAAATATAGTGAAACTTAATAATAAGACTGAAATGTTAGTTAATAAGACAATAAAATTATTTAAGAAAACCATGAAAGAGTATGGTATAGACATTAATAATCAACAAAAAGACTTTGCTTATAAAATTTCTAAATTAATTTTTGGCGAAATAATAAACAAAAAAGTAAATCTAGTTCCAGCAAAATGTGGTTTTGGTAAATCAGTTTTAATTAAATGTGCTATGAAAACACTGGCTGACAATTTAATAACTGAATTTAGTACACATCATAATGAGGGAGCTATAATTATAACTGATAAAATTACCAAATTAGAAGAATTTAAAATATTTATAGATGGTACAATTGAAAATAAAAAAGGTCACAAAGCATATTTATTAAAATATACTGAAAGATTACCATACGAAACAGAAGAAGAATATTATTTAAATATTTATAAGCAAAGAAAAGAACAAAAAAATTGTCCTATATTATTACTGTCTTCTCAGAGGCTTTCTATTCTAAATGAAAAGATAGAAAAGTATGAAACGTGGAATAATGAAAATGATAAAAAAGAGTATAAAAGAGCTGTAAAAATAATAGATGAAAAGCCTGAAATATTTGACATAGTAGATATTGACAATAATTTTATGGCAAGTATTATTGACTCTATTGAAAATATAAAAATCAAAGATATTGAAAAAGACAATATAAACAAGAGTTATTTAAGAATGGAAATAAATGAAATAAATTCAATGATAATTAAGTTATCTAATAGTATGTGTGAAAGACAGCTTGATATTTATTACCCTGAAAAAGGCTCTACATTAACTAAAAATGATATTAAATTCTTTCAATTGTGCAATACTTATTTAAGTGAATATACAAATAATAAGATAAATTATTTAAAGAAATTATTAGTTGATGAAGGTGGATTATATTCTAATAATATAGATCAAAAGGGCAAAAATAAAAGATATTTTAAAACTTTAGGGCTTAAGAAAATAGAAAGCGAAGTTAAGACAATAATATTTGATGCTACAAGTTACTATGATATGAGTTATTTTAATTATAATAGATATCAATTTATAAATATAAACGATGAAAGAAAATTTGATAATTTATTTATACATAATATACCGATAAACATGGCTAAATGGGCTATTACAAAGGATGGATGTAAAAAATTAATAACTTGTGCAAATTACTTGAAAGGTAGTTTTGGTAATAGAGAGGATATATTTTTAGTAACCTATAAATCTATAAAAGATATATTAGATAAGCAATTAGGAAACGAATTAAATTTAGTCAAGTATGAAGGGAATATTCCAAGTTTTGGAATGACAAAAGGAAAAAATAATTGGAATGAATGTACTACAATGATTCATTTAGGCTTTAATAGGATGAGAGAAATTGAATATATAGCAAGATATTTAAGTCTTATGCTTGAAGAAGATGTTAAAGAATTTTTTGAACAAATGCAAAATCTAAAGAAAAAAGAGAAAATGTTAGATAAGCTTAAATTGGAAAGAGGTAGTTTTAAATCTGATAGCTTACAAAAATATCTGATTTTAAGTCTATTAGTTGACTTTGAACAAGAAATCTTCAGAACTAAAATAAGAGATTTTAATAATACAACTACACCAGTACATATTTATGTTTTTAACATGTATTATGATATGATAACTAGGGTTGAACGTAGATTTGGTATAGAGATTATCCAAGAGGAGAAACCCATTGAATTTATAGAAAGTGAAATTATAGATAGAAGAACAAAGGATGGAAAGGAAACTAATCCACAAAAAATTATAAATTGGATAAATAATACATGGAATGGTGAGAAAATAAAAACAAAAGATATGTTAAATGAAATAGGTATAAGTCAAAGGCAATTTGATAAATCCAAAGAAAATAACAACGATTTAAAAGGTTTATTAAGTAAATATATGATTAAAAGAGGTATCTATAAAAAAGTCTCTTAAATTCTTACCCCCCGAATTACTATAATATATATATAGAAAATAGGGGGGTAAAAAATAATTATATTATAAAAACTATATAAAAATAAATA
The DNA here is from genome assembly GCF_018918285.1 of Clostridium mobile. GTDB lineage: Bacteria > Bacillota > Clostridia > Clostridiales > Clostridiaceae > Clostridium_AW > Clostridium_AW mobile. Next base: position 321,614 of record NZ_JAHLQF010000004.1, on the reverse strand, counting down.
TAACATACAATGGGGTTGGGTTTGGGAGGGGAAATGTAAAGAATGTTGAGGTACGAAACATTCCTTTCCCCTATCCCAATATAATCTTGGAAAAGTTATGTTACAAGGATGATAAAGCTTTAGAGAAATAATCTAAGGCTTTTTTTATTTTTAATTTAATACTGAGTAGATCGTGCTGTAGTAACCTTATATATGAAATCAATTAAAGGAGAGATGTGTTTAGAGAAGTGACATTAAAAAGGAGATGCATTTATATATTGCAATCAGCTTTTAGTTTTAAAGAAAGTTAATTGGAGTATATAACTCTAAAAATTAAGGTTATGCTTAATCCTAAAAGCACCGAGGAGGAAAAGTATTATGGAATATAAAGAAATTAAAGTAGTTAATAGAGGTAAGATAGCATATTTGCATACATACGGAGTTTTTGAGGAAAGAATAGATAAAATAATTAGGAATGAGCAAGAGATGTATGCATTTGTATATTTAGTTACTAATACAGTTAGGGATTTGTTAAAAAGATATGATGAAGATGATTTTCTTAAAAAATATAATTCTAGCTTCAAGCAAATAGCTTATGCGATTAAAAAGGAGAGAAGTAGGGAAATAAATTAGAAGGATTTTACATTATTTTGTGGAATATTGGACGTAAAGAGAAATATATTAAATGTTTAGGGGGAATGGAAATGGGTATTGTTTTACATTTAAAAAATGGAGAAAAGATAATTCAAAATACTTTAGATAGTAGGGTAGTGAATAATTTATCAGAGTTTTGTAAAGAAAAATTAATAAATGATCAACTTAATTTAGGGAAAGAAGTCACAATTACTTATGATAAGGATAAGGAAAGAACAATAAAGCTAAATGATTTAAAATCTATAGAAATTGAACTAATATAATAGCTTATTTAAAGGCATCCACTTTGGGTTCTCTTATTATTTTACATAAATAGATAATTTTAGAAGGAAAATTGAAACTCCTGTCGAATAAATATTACTTGTATATCATAATTTGACAGGAGTGGTAATGTGAAATTTAGAATGTTAAATGTTCAAAAGTATAAGTTTGATAAATATTGTAAGATGTTTAGTGAATGGTTTAATGATGAAAAGCCGACATTTGAAAAAATTAATTATAATAAACTAATAGATATGATTTTTAAAAAATATATTGATATGGATTTAAAACAGAGAAAAGTAGAAGAGCTATTGTTGAATGATAGAATAAATGAATATAATTTTATAAAAGGCAATTTTGATATTTTTATAACTATTATATTAACTCTTATTATATCTATGGTTGTAGAGAGTTTATCGAAAGTGTTTGGTGAAGAAGGATATGCTTATTATGGAGTATTCAATAAATTAATGTTAGTTTTTATGGGAGCTATAACATATTTTCTAATATTAGAGAGTCGTTCTAAAATTAGAGAGACAATTAATAAAGGGTTTTATACTTTGTGCTTAAATATTTTACACGATGTCATGAAGGAAGACTCAGAGAATAAACAGGAATATTTAAAAGAAATAACTGCTACTAATGAAGATGATATGAAATCAAAAGTTGATGACATAAATCAAGATATAAAAAACATTAAGAAACATATTGGTATTAAGTAATTAATTAAGACATAATTTTATTGCAAGTTTAGTGTTATAATTATATGTAAGACTTTATGAGAGGATGAAAATAAAAGTGAAATTAGATGCTAAACAAAGAGTTCTTATTGCAATCTATACTGAGTATCAAAAAGATATACCTAATATGCAGGAAACAATAACTGGGGAAAACTTAGAATTAGATGAAGAGGTATTTGTTATGGCTTTGAGAAAGCTCGAAAACGAAGGATTAATTCAAAACATTGAATTCTTTTGGGCTGAAGGTGAGGTTCAATATTTTGGATTTGGTGATATGTTGATTTCATCTTATGGCATAGATTATGTTGAGCAGAAGCTAGGTATAGATAAAACACTAAGTGGTTTAGACAAAGTGAAATATATTGTTACAAAATCAGGTGAATGGGGAATAGAACAGATTAAAGACTTTGGTGCAAAAGTAATATCTGAAATTATTAAATCAAATATAGGAAAATAGAACACTTGCTTTTGTTGAGTGTTCTATTGTTTTACAAATATATGTACTACTTGAAGGGAATTTAAAGCTTCTGTCGAATATAATTGTTTGGATATTATAATTTGATAGGAGCAATATTTATTTATGGGGAAAGATGCCAGAAAATATACAGAAAATTATTATGAATCTTTAATAAATAACTTTAAAGAGGATAAAAAATATCAATATGAGTTAGGGAATATAAAAAAAGCATATCTAGAAATAAAAAAATATTATAAAGAAATATTTATAAACAATAAAGATGATATTAAATATGAAAAAATACGATTAGAAAAGAAATTAGGAAAGCATCATGGAATTAGGATTTCTAATAATTTTGCTTTAGATATTGCAATTATAGGAGTTTTTATATCTATATTTTTTTCATATATTATAAAACCTTTTGAGCATTTAGACTTAAGCTTAATATTAAATATTTCTTGTGCATTTTTTCTTATATTTATTTTTAGAGCTATTAAAAATAGTGATGAAATATTAGCAGAGCATTTAAGAATTTATATGTCTCTGAAAATATTGGATGAACTTGAAAAAGAATTAAGTACAAATAATGTATGCGAAAAAATAGATGTTACTAATGAAAATATTGATGTAAAGATTGATACCCTAGTTGAAGATGTAAAAAGCATTAAGAGATATATTGGTATTAAGTAAAAATTAAAATCTTACCTTATTACAAAATAGTTTTGACTGATTTAGCTATAGATTATTTCTGATCTGTTGATGACATTTTGATAAATTTCAATATATGTTACAATACCCTTATAAGTAAAATTATGGAGGTGTTTTTGTGAATGAAATAAAAAGTATTTCTCAAGGTATAAAATTTACAAAAAGAACTATAAAAATAGGCTCACTAGATGAAATTCCAAAACAGGGTTTAAATAGTTCAAGTCAGGAAAGTATTAAGGAATGTAGTGCTAAATTAGCTAGTGTTGTTAAAATTATTCAATCTATGATCACTGGAGTGAATTACGAATTTCTAAAATATAGGAGACCAATGGATGAATTTATTTCTAATAAAGATAAAATAGCTAAGATTTTAGCAGAAGCACCTGAAAAAACTAGAAAAATTCATAATGAGTTTTCAAAGTTTGGTTGGTATTTTTATAATTTAATGGATTATACTATCAGAGGATTAGGAGATATATATGATTTGATAAATTCAGATTTGAAAAATAATAAGGAAGAATATATAGAAACTATTGATGATTTTATGAATGAAGTTGTTGAAGAAAATTCTGAGAAGATAATTAATAACTTAATAGATGTATTTCCAGAACGTTTTGAGATAATTCAAGATGCGTATAATGCTCATAAGCAAAAACTATATACACTTAGTATACCAACTATGTTGACACAAATAGAAGGTATTAGTAGAGAAATATTAGGAGAAAGTATTTATTCGAAAATCAGAAGGAAAAGTGAGCCAAAAACTAAACAATCGTTAGAAAAAATATTTAAAGAGAATAATATTGATAAAAATAAAGAAGATCTATGGTACGCAATTAATTATTATCCTTTAGAAATATTACATTCATTAGTAATTAACACTGATAATATAAATTGTTATTATGAAAAAAATAAAATTTATTCAACGTTCAATAGGCATGGAGTCATACATGGATTAGATATTAAGTATAATAATAAGACTAATAGTAATAAATGTATAGCAATTTTAGGTTATTTATATAATCTAAAAGAAGTACTTGACTATGATATTGAAAATACAACTAAATAAATGAAGAATAAAGAATGCTTGAATATAAAACTAAGCATTTTTATTTTTTAAAGGTCAAAGAAAGTTAAATATTAATAATATGTAGTGTAAAGTAAAAATACTTGAAGTAATGTGAGGTTGTTAAGAGAGGAAGTGAGGAGATTGGCATTAAATGATAGACAATTAAAGGTTATAGATTTATATGCTCAAGGTGAGACGGTTACTAATATTGCTAAGGTATGTGGTGTTAGTAGAAATACAATATATGCAGATTTAGATAGTAAGGATGTAAAGGCTGGCATTAACAAATGCTTAACAGAGATGAAAAGTCAGGCTGAAAAGAAGTTAACTCAATCCGTAGATATTTTAGTAGAAGAAATAAAGAAATTAGCATTAACAAGTAAATCTGAAAAGATAAGAAGTGAGAATCTGCAATATCTGTTGAATAGGATATACGGTACACCAACAAGCAAGGTTGCGGATGTAACAGAGGATAAGGAAAAAGAAGAAAAATTTGATTTAGATGAAACAATTTTAGAATTTAATAATGTTATAGAATTAGATACAAAAGCTAAATAGTTAATGAAATAAAGATTTTAATGTGAATAATACCCTTTTATACTTGAGTTTTATATATCTATCATGTATACTATAAATATAAGTGAATAATACCCTAAAATACATATTATAGGGTAAAAAGTATAAAGAGGTGTTATTTATGGGTAAAAGAAAAATACCTGAGTTTTTAACAAGTGAAGAACAAAAACAACTAGTAAATGTATTTAATATAAGATATTTTAATAGTTATAGAAATAAAGTAATGATACAATTATTTTTAAATACTGGATTAAGATTATCCGAAATGATTAATCTTAAATGGAAGGATATTAATTTAACTACAGGACAATTAAAAGTAGTACAAGGAAAGGGCGGTAAGGATAGAATAGTATGGATAGGTGAGGATATACTTGAAATATTAAGGGAGTATAGAATTAAACAGGCTGATAAATTAGATATATGTGAATATGTATTTGTAACTAATACTAAGAAACAATTAGATGATAGAGGTATTAGGAGAATGATAGACACATATGCAACTAAAGCTGGTATAACTAAGAGTATAAGTCCACACACACTACGTCATACATATGCTACAGATTTATTAAGAGCTACGAAGAATATAAGATTGGTACAGAAGGCTTTGGGGCACAGTGATTTAAGTACAACAATGATATATACGCATATCGTAGATGATGAATATGAAGATGCATTAAAGAATTTTAGAAGGTAGTAATTAAACTATCTTCTTTTTTTTATGTCTATAAATAAGCCGCCTACCTTCTAAAAATGAAAAATGAAAAAGAGGGGCGATAAGCTATAAAAAATTATATTATATTTTTAACTTTCAAAAATGGGGGTGATAATAAAATTGGTTTATATTGATAACTTACAATTAAGCGAAAAGCAATACAATACATATATATTAAAAAAATACCTATCAAAACACTATGGAGAAACAGCGGCAATAAACACTATAAAAAATAATTCTACAAAATTATCACAAATTGCAAGAGCTTTAGGAGAAAAAGATATTGCCTTCTTCTGTTTATATTACCTCCAAGATATTTTTGTAGTTAAAGATACAAATGAAGCAAGAGAATTAAGTAAAGATCATTACGGTTTATGGGATATAGCAAATGATACTTTTGTAAATGATATACATGATAAGGTTAATATAATTTGTCCAAGAGGTTTTGCAAAAACAACTATATTTGATCTAGCAATTAGTATATGGCTAATTGCATATAAAAAATCTAAATTTACTCTTATAGGAGCTAAAAAAGACGATGATGCTACTCAATTTGTAGACTCCATAAAAAAAGTATTTAAAGAAAATAAAATAATAATTGATAATTTTGGTCAACTCATGGATAATAAGAAATTTAAAGTTAATGCCAATGAAATTGAATTTACAAATGGTATGTATATAAGAGCAGTTGGTTCAGCATCTTCCGTTAGAGGTGCTAACTTTAAGGGAGTAAGACCTACAGTTGTAATTGCGGATGATTACCAGGATGAAAAAGATATATTAACAGAAGATGCAAGAGATAAGAAATATAATAGATGGACTAAGGAAATTGAACAAGTAGGAGATAAAGCAGTTTTTAGAAATGGTAAAAAAATAAAATCTGCTACTAAAATTATTAACATTGGAACAGTATTACATAAAGATTGCTTAGTTAGTAGATTAAGTAGGAATAATGATTACTGCACTATTTTAAAAAGGGCGATTATTTTAAATCCAGAACAAACTGTAGATGATATTTTTGAATCTGATCTATGGCTAAAATGTAAGAAAATCTATTTTGATGATAAAGTTGATAATCCTAAAGAAGAAGCTAAGCAATTCTATGGGGAACATTATGAAGAAATGAAATTCCCTGTTTTGTGGGAAGAAAAATGGGATTGCTTTAATGATTTAGCTATTCCTTATTGGGAAAATAGAGTTTCCTTTATGTCTGAGCTGATGAATGATGCGACTTCTATAGGTGAAAAATGGTTTAAATCTAATAGGACAGAAACTACAGAAGAAATAGAAGAGCATGATTTTACCAAGACTATATTAAATGTAGACCCTGCTGGAATAAAAAATAAGAAAAAGGGTGACTATTTTGCATTTGTAGTAGAAAGCCTAGCAGATAATAATTTTAAATATGTAAGAAAAGGTGAAATATTACACTTTATCAGCTTTGAAGAGTATATAAATCACATATGTGATATATTAAAGGACTTTGATGATATAACTCATATAGTTATAGAAAAAAATACTTATATGGGATTAGATTTAGACAAGTTAAAAGAAGAAATATCCAAAGATGAAGAATTAAGAAATAGACAATTTGAGTTTATAAATGAAATGCAAAAGAAAAATAAAGATGAAAAAATATCTACAGTAGTTGATGCTATTAATAACGGAAGAATTATCTTTGATAAAGAGAGAGTTATGAAAGAAGCTATCGAGCAGATGATGGATTTCCAAGGTCAATTATATACTTTACATGATGATTTTATAGACTGTGTAGCAGAGGCTAGTAATAGGCTTGATACTATAGAAGTGACAGGTAAATTACAAATATTCGATATAAGAAAATTAGGATTATAGGGAAGTAGGTGAGTTTTTGAATATAGGATTATTAAAAAAGTGCTATGATGACTTTAAATTAAACAAAGGTAAATATGATAAAATGTATCAATATTATGTAGGTGACTCTGATGTTATAAGAAAGTATAGTGCCATGGAATATCAAGAGAGCCATAAAATGAATTTTAACTATCTCAAAAAATTTTTAAAAGAAGAGGTTGCCTATTCTGTGGGAACACCACTAAGTTATGTAAGTAAAACAAATGACAATAATATTGTTCAAGAGATAGAATACTATATGTATCACTGGGATAAAAACCATGATGCTCAATTAATGAAAAATATGCTTTTGTATGGTACCGTATATGAATTGTACTACATCGGTAAAGATGGTCAATTTAATAGTAAAGTAATAACACCTCGCAATGGTTATGTTTATTCAGATGACTTTGGGAACATATTATACTTTATGCATATATACAACTTAAAATTTGATAATAATACATATATTGATATCTATACAGAGAATCAAATATTACATTTTAACTCTGATTTTAAAGAAATAAAAAAAGCTGATACTCATATTTTTGGACAAGTGCCTGTATCAATAGGTATACTATCCGAAGAATTGGAAAAAGATACACTTTTCAATGATATAATTGATATACAAAATGGATTTTCTATTATTAGTTCAGATGGAGTAAATGAGATAACCAATACTAGAGCGGCAATATTAAAAGGCAAGGGCTTTCAACTTGATGCAGAACAGATAGAAAAACTAAAAAAGTATAGATTCGCTAATTTACCTAATTCAAAAGATGCTGACTTAAATTGGCTATTAAAAAATCTTAATGCAGAATACCAAAAATTAATGCTTGAAACACTTGAAGATAAAATGTATCAATTAAGTTTCCATATTAATAATCAAGAGCGTATGCAGAGTAATACTTCAAGTTTAGCTTTAAGAAGTAGATTAATTAACCTTGAGCAAAAAACTAAACTTAACAATAAAGCACTTATGAATGTAATAGTTAGCAGAATTAAATTCTTATTTATGTATTTAAAGATATTAAAAAATAAGGATTATAACTATAGAAGCATTGCTATAAAGTTCAATAGCGTAATTCCAAGCGACGATCTAATGATGAGTCAAATAATTAGCCAACTTGGAGATAAAATATCACTCAGAACAGCATTATCTCAACTATCCTTTATAGAAAATAGTGATGCTGAAATAAAGCAACTTAAATCTGAACAAGAGGAATTATTACAAGGACAATCCTTATTGGATGGTGTTGTAAATGGATAAGTTATACGAACAGCTAAACCTACAATTTACCGAAGAGGGATTCAATAAAGCTGACGAAAAATCTAAGGAAGCTTATAAAATACAGGTAAAACATAGAGAAGAATTATTGTCTAAGATAGGTCAGGTCTTATTAGTTTATACAATTTTAGATAGTAAATTATTTCTTAAAGGTGCTGAAAAATTAAAGCTTAGAAGTGATTTTAGTAAGCTAATATCTAATATAGCCATAGATGAATTTAAAAAAGAAAAAACTATTATAAATAACATACTTGAGGAAGCTACTGAAGATAAATATTATTCTAGCACGTATATACTTAACATTGGATTGGATTTTAAGCTTCAAAAAATAACTGATAAGCAGATAAAGAGCATAGTTGATACGGCTATTGATGGAGAGTTATGGTCTGATAGGCTTTGGACTAATAAAAAAGACTTAGAAAAGACCTTAAACCTTGAAATTGAGAGGTTTCTTCAAGGTAAAACTAATGTAAATAAAATTAATAATGTAATTAAGGATAGATTCAATCAAAATGCTTTTAATACAAGAAGGTTAGTACAAACTGAAACTGCAAGATGCCAAAATCAGGTTAACGATGTTTTTGCTGAAGATCATAGTATTGAAGAACAAATGTATACTTCAACCTTAGATAATGCTACAAGTAAGTTCTGTAGGGAGCATGATGGGAAAAGATATAAAATTAATGACCCTAATAAACCTAGTTTACCAGCACATCCTTTTTGTAGGAGTTGTTATATAAACATTCCTTTTAAGGGTTGGAAACCAAAGGTTAGAAAAGATAATATTACAAAAGAATATATCCCTTATATAAATTATAAGGAATGGTTAGAACAACAAGACATTAAATAGATGTCTTTTTTTATTGTTAAAATTAAACCGCGTCTCTAGTCACTAAGGTTAGAGGGGCTGACAGGAGGTAAATATTAATGAATTTAGAAGAGATTAAAAAATGGTTAGAAGAAAATAAAGAAAATGTAGAAGTTAGAACATATTTAAATAGTTTTAAGGTTGAACCAACTTTAGAGGTATTTAAAGAAAAGTTAACCAACGATAAGGATTTTACAGCTTTTTTAGATAGTGAGAAAGATAAGCATTTAGCTAAAGGAATTGATACTTTTAAAACAAATAATCTTGAAAAGTTGATAAATGAAGAGATCGAAAAGAGATTTCCACAGCAAGATCCAAAAGATACAGAGTTAGCTAAATTAAAAGTTGAAATAGAGAAAATGCAAAAGGAGAGTCTTAGAAAAGATTTAACCAACAAGGCTATTAAAATAGCAACGGATAAAAAGTTACCTATTGAATTGATTGATTATTTAATAGGAGAGAATGAAGAAAGTACGATTGAAAATATTGAAAAGTTGGAAAGTGTGTTTAATACTTCTATGGAAACTTTGGTTGCAGAAAGATTAAAAGGTAACTCATATACTCCACCAAATAATGGAGGGGGAAATGATGTAACAACATACGAAGATCTACTTAAAAATGCAGATAATATGACTTCAACACAAATAGCTGAAGCATTTTCAAAGATAGCTAAATAGCCTATCTTGTTTTATTGTATTAAAAATAATGTCTTTAGACTTAGACATTAAAGAAAGTACTATAATATTAAAAAAGTGAGGTAATTATATATGGCAGTAGCAAATTTTAAGAAAACTTTATGGGAAGGAGCTTTATTATCTAATTTTCACTCTGTATCTGTAGCAGATACAATAACTACTAAACCTTCAGATAAAAATGGAGATAAAATTATATTTAACAGAGTAGGAGCAGGAAGTCTAAAAGATTATACAGGTACAATTGCATGGGATGAAATTACAACAACACCAGTTGAAATGACTTTTGGACAGAAAAAGTATTTTGCATTTAGTTTAGATGATGTAGACAAGGCTCAATTAGTTGCAGATGTAATGACTTCTACAACTAGTGAACATGGTGCAGTGCTATCAGAAACTATAGATGGATATGTGCTAGGGAAAGCAGTTGCTGGAGTTAAAACAGGTAACTACCCAACGAAAACAACAGCAAAATCTATTGCAAAGGTATCTGAAGCCTATGACTGCATAGTTGACCTAGGAACTTTGCTAGGAAAAAACAAAGTGCCAATGAATGATAGATATGTAGTAATAAATAATGATTTCTTAAATCTATTACAAAAAGATGATAGATTTACTAGGAATCCAGAGGTATTAGCTAATGGTATAGTAAATAACGCAAAAATTAATGGTATGACAGTTATTATATCTGAAGAAGTACCTACAAATAAAGTAGTAGCTTTACATAAGAGTGCTACAGGTTATGCAAAGCAAATTGATGAATTAGAGGCTATGAGGTTGCAAACTGCTTTTGCTGATGGTATAAGAGGTTTAGCAGTTTATGACTCTGTAGTTTTAAGACCAGAGGCTATAGCAGTATTAAATTATACAATAGCACTAGCCTAATCAAAGAGGGATTAATTTCCCTCTTAACTTAATTAAAGGAGGGAACAATTAAATGTTAGAAGATATAAAAACATTATTAAATATACAAGATAACTCTAAAGATTCAAACTTAAATATATATATAAGGAAAGCAATAACTCTAATACAAAACTATCTTAATAATTCTGCTTTTACTGTAGAGTATATCCAAACCAATTTTTCAGATGCGATAATTGATATAGTAGTAAATGGTTATAATTTCAAAGATAATAAAAATATAAAATCCATGACACAAGGTGCTAGAAGTGTAGCATATGCAGATAATACTGCTTTTATTATTACCGATAGTGTGGCTAATTTACTACCCACACCATATATAAGGATGTGGTAACAATATGTTTTATAATAAGGAAATTGAAATATGGAGAAGGAGTGTATCTAACAAAAATAATATAGGGCAAATTATAGAAGCTAAACCAGTACTAATTAAAACTACTATGGTAGATATACAACCATATTCTAGTGAAGAAGCTAAAAAAGACTATGGATTTACTATTAATTGCACCAAGAGAATGTTTATGGATTTAGAAGATATAAATATTAATACTAATTTTATTAAATACAAAAACAAGTCATATGACATAGTAAAAATAATTGAATGGGATGATTATATTGAGGTGATGTTAAATGAAATTTGAAAAGAAATTTGATAAAGCTAAAGAATCCATAAATAATAACTTAATTAAGGCATTAGAGGAAATAGGTAAACTTGTAACAGCAGAATCGCAGATGAATACACCAGTAGATACGGGTAATTTAAGAAGGTCGCAAGGGTATAAAGTTAATAAAGATAGAGTAGAAATTGGTAGTAATATTGATTATGCCTCTTTTGTGCATGAAGGTACAAGCAAACAGAAAGCACAGCCGTTTTTAAAGGATGCAGTAATGGAAAATATAGAAGAAATAAGAGAAATTGCAAAAGAACACTTATCTAAAGTGGGTGATAAATAATGGAAGAGTTAATGAGCTGGATTTATTTAAAACTTTCTTCACTTGGAGATACTTTTTTTGAGGATTTAGAGAGGGATGAAGAAGGTAAAACAGTTATAGATAATATAAAAATAGTTTATAATCTCTACAATATTTTACAATTAACTGATAATAAGGTTAGAAAAGATATTCCATTAAGCATAGATATTTGGGGGATAAAAGATCAAGTTTTAGAGATAGAAGATTTAGCAGAAGAAATAGACAAGGCGATAAGTGATGAAGTGTATAGAAATAATACGCTTTTTTTTATTGTTCAGAAGGCTAATTTATGGACTTTAAGCTTAAAAGATGAAGACAAAAATATAAGACGAAAACAACTAAATTATATAATTAGATTTTATAAAAAATAGAAAGTGAGGTAGTTAAATATGGGAAAAACTATAAGTGGATTTACGGAAGAAACTACACAAAATTTATTACTAGATACAGGTGCTTTTTATGTTAATTTTGAAATAGACACAGACACATTAGAAACTGCAAGCACAAAACTTTTAGGAGCAACATCTGGTGGAGGAAATTTTGAAGCGAAACCTAATTTTAGAGATATAAAAGTGGATGGTGTAAAGGGTAAAGCAAAAGGGCTTAAAATTTTAGAATCTTGGAGTGTTACTATGGGTGCGAGTTTACTGGAACTAAAAAAAGAAGTATTGCAAAAAGCATTAGCAGTTACAACTACAACAACTACTACGGTAAATACTAAAAATTACAGTAAAATAGAGGGTAAAAACGTTATAGAGAATACAGATTATATAGATAACATTACCTGGATAGGTAGTTTAAGTGGAAGTGGAGAGCCAGTAATTATACAGGTCTTCAATTGTTTAAATACGGAAGGACTAAAACTTAATCCAAAAGACAGTGAGGATATTGTAGCAGAACTTAATTTTGAAGGACATTATAGTGTAGATAATTTGGATAATCCTCCATTTGCAATATATTATCCTACTATAGTGTAATAGGGACTCTTAAAAGTCCTTTTCATATTATAAAAAAATAAAATTTTGGAGTTGATATAAATGAGATTTAAAACAGAGCTAATGTTTAAATTGTTAAAAGTAGTTAAAAAAATAGGTATATTAGATGAAGTAAAAGGTATGTTTAAAACAGTAAAAGGCAAAACAGAAGAAGAAATATCTCAAATGCAAGAAGAGTTGGGCATGGATATAGTATTAAAAATGGTAATGGGACTTACAGAAGCAGAGGACGAGTTTTACGAAGTAATTGCATCAATAAAAGAGATAGACCAAAAACAAGCTAGAGAATTAGACTTTGAAGAAACAATAGAAATATTAAAAGAACTCTTTAGAAGTGAGGTATTTAAGGGTTTTTTGTCCTTACTCAGCAAGTAGAAAGTGAATTTGAAGTATATGACTTGTTGATGAAAAGATATAGCAACATAGAATATATATTAAATATGGATATTGAAGAGGGTATTGAGTTAATTAAAACAGCCTTTAAAAACGACACTAAAGATAAGTTGTACCAAATGTATATTGTTAAAAGTATCTTTATGTCAAAAGATAACTATATATCTTTTGATGATTATTTTAAGCAATGCACAGCAGTTATTAAAATTGAAAGTAAAGAAGAGGTTTATAATAAAGTAAATAGCATTTTAAAACAAGTGTGTAGGAGTTAATCTTATGCACTTTTATTTTTGTAGAGAGGAGGTTAGAAGAGTATGGAAATTTTCAGATTGTTTGGGTCTGTTTTTATAAAAGATGATGCAAGCAAGACTTTGGACAATATAGAAAAGAAGGGCGAAAGTAGTTTAAATAAGCTATCAGGAACTTTTAAAAAGGTTGGAGCAGTTATTGCAGGTGCTTTTGCAGTAAATAAAATTGTAGACTTTGGTAAAAGTATGGTTGAGACAACGGCTAAAGTTCAAGCGTTAAATTCTCAATTTGAGCAAACATTTAAAAATGACCAATCGAAAGCAATGGAATTAATAACAAAACAAGCACAAGATCAAGGAATACATGTTGATAGACTTAGAGGAGCATGGAGTAGTTTCTATGGTACTTTTAGAGGTAATGGTGCAGATGCTAATCAGTCATTAGAATTAACTAATAAATATATGCAATTGGCGGCAGATGGTGCGGCATACTATGATACAAGCTTAGAAGATGTAACAAGTAGATTAAAGTCTTTAGTTATGGGGAATTTTGAAGCTGGAGATGCTATTGGAATTAATATAAATGCAACCAAAATGGACATAAAAGCCAAGCAAGAATACAACAAGTCGTGGAAAGACCTGACTGATACACAAAAAGAATATTTACTTATAGATACGGTAGGAAAAATATATGAAAATAATGGTGCATTAGGGCAGGGTGCTAGAGAAGCTAATAACTTAGAAAATGTTATGGGAAATTTAAAAGCTACTTGGGCAAATTTTTTAAGCATTGTCGGTTCGCCTGTTTTAAGTGGAGTAATAGTAGTCATACAAGGTATTATAAATGGAATAATGGGACTGACTACATTTATACAAGAAAATTACCCAATATTTATAACTATAGGAATTGCTATTGGTACAATTACAACTGCTATTATAGCTTATAACATAGCACAAAATGCTAGTGCGATTGCAACTGCTATATCTACTACGGCAACCACTGCATGGGGTTCTGCTGTAGCATTTGCTACTTCGCCAGTAACTTTAATAGTATTAGCTATAGGTGCATTTGTAGGGGCTTTATACTTGCTTTACCAAAACAGCGAAACTGTTAGAAATGCTATCAATGAGTTAGGAGATAAATTTAAGGTTATTTTTCCTCTTATAAAAGAATTAGCAGGGGCTGCAATTAACTTTATAATTGCTAGATTTAAAGATTTTATAACTTTTATAAGTTCTATTTTAATGCCTTTTATAAATGGTATAGAATCTTTTGTAAAAAATAATTTAGAAACTATAAAGGCTATTATATCAGGAGTACTTAATGCAATTACAGGAATACTTAACGTTTTTATAGGACTCTTTACAGGAAATTGGAAAAGAGCGTGGGACGGTGTAAAGCAAATAACCTCTGGTGCTTTAGGAGCGGTCAAGAATACAATTTCACTTGGTTTAAATGCTATAAAAAATATATGGGATAAGGTAACAGATATTTTGTTTTACCCTATAAAATTCGCATGGGATAAGATAACAGGAATAATAGATAAAATCAAAGATGGTTTTAGTAACATATTTCCTGTAGATATTAAATTACCACACTTTAATATAAGTGGTTCTATGAATCCTGTAGATTGGTTAAAAAATGGAGTGCCCAAGTTGGGCGTAGAATGGTATGCAGAGGGTGGAATCCTTACACAACCAACAGTTTTTGGAGTAAATAGTGCAACAGGAAAGGCAATGGTAGGTGGAGAAGATGGTGCTGAAGCAGTACTACCTATAAAAAAACTAGAAATTTTTATATATAACGCATTTATGAAAGCTATTAACGATAGTGGAATGGGTAATATACAACTTTTAATGAATAATAGAGAAGTAGGAAGAGCAGTAGCAAGCGTTGTAAGTGAAGAATTAGTCTATAAAAATAAAAAATATTAGGAGGTGCATGGTTGTTGATTAGCTTTACATTTAAAAATAGAAGTGAAATAGAATATAATTCTTTATTGGATTTTGGAATATATTTAGTTGAACGCCCTGCACTTCCAAGAGCTGAAAGAAATTTTAAATACATAGATGTTGAAGGCAGAGATGGAACGTTAGTAGAAGATATAGGTACATATAAAAATGTAGAAGTTAGATTAAATTGTGTAATGCTAGATAAAGATATAACTAATGCGGCAATGGAGAAATTAAATAGCTGGCTAAATGGAGAAGGTGGAGAATTAACTTTATCTTATTATGCTGATAGATACTTTAAAGTTAAAGAAGTTAAGAGTTTCGCTATAAAGGAGAGTTCAGGAATTTTAGGAGAATTTGAAGTTGCCTTTATATGTGAATCATTTAAATATAAATTAGATGATTTAGATTTATTCAGAATTTGTGAAGTCAAGGTTGCTAGATCAGGGTTAGCCATAAATCCTTTAGAATCTTATAATTACACTATAGGTAAAGTATATCAAGAAAATGAGCCGATTTTAATTAATCATACAAGAGATTTTATAATTTACAACAATGGAACTATAGAGGCAAAGCCTATTTTAAAACTTTATGGAAGTGGAGACATTACAATAACAATAAATAATAACAACATTACGATTAAGAATTTAGATGAATATGTTGTAATAGATTCTGAAATGATGAATTGTTACAAAGGAACAGAGTTGAGAAATAATAAGATGATAGGAGATTTTCCTGTCCTAAAAGTTGGAGAAAATAACTTCAGTTATTTAGGAAATTTAACAGCATTTGAAATACAACATAATACTAGATTTTTGTGATAGAGAGGTAAATATAATTATGCCTCTCTTTTTGATTTTAAGAAGAGAGGTGAAAACGTGATAAAAATATATGATAGTAGGGAAATGGATTTTACACATAATGGTATATGTATTTTAGAGCCTTCATATTGCGTTGTTGAAGAAGAATTGAATGGTATTTATGAACTAGAACTAGAGCATTCCATAGATACAAATGACAGATGGCAATACTTAGTTGAAGGTAATATTATTAAAGCTTCAACTCCACAAGGAGATCAGTTATTCAGAATCTGTAGAAAGCAAAAGACTATGAATAATGTTTTTGTAAATGCAAGACATATATTTTATGATTTAGTTGATAACTTTTTAGAAGATGTTAGACCTACCAATTTGAATGGAGCAGGAGCGTTAGAGTGGATTTTAAGTAATACTCAATACCATCATAATTTTAAAAGCACAAGCGATATTGAAACTCTTAATACTGCTTATTTCATAAGGAAAAACCCTGTAGAAGCCATAAATACTGTTATAGAAAAATGGAGTGGAGAGTTAGTAAGAGACAATTATATTATTAAGTTACTAACTCAAAGAGGGGAAGACAGGGGAGTAACTATTAGATATGGTAAAAATCTTATAGGAATTGAAGAACAATTAGACTTAGATAGTGTAATTACAAAATTAGTTCCTCAAGGATTCAATGGTTTACTTCTACCAGAACGTTACATAGATAGTCCACTAATTAATAACTATCCACATCCTAAAATTTGTAAATTTGAATTCAGTAATGTAAAAATTGATGAGGAAAACGGTATAACAGAAGAAAAAGCAGTGACTGAACTGAGAAAAGTAGCTACAGATTGGATGGACAAAAATAAAATTGATATTCCAAAAGTAAACTATACAGTAAATTTTGTTGAATTATCCAAAACTGAGAAATATAAAGATTATGCAGTTTTAGAGAGAGTTTATTTGGGAGATATAGTAACAGTTAAGCATGAAAAGTTAGGTTTTGATTTAAAATCTAAGGTAATCAAATATAGATGGGATTCTATAAGAGAAAAATATATAGAAATAGAGTTGGGAAACTTTAAAGAAAATATAGCTGATAGTTTTAGAGATATAGATAAAACATTAAATGAAATATCTGATGCTATGGAAATAGGTAAAAGCGATTTAAGCAAGGCTATAGATAATGCTACGGATTTATTAACCACAGCAATGAGCGGATATGTTTTAAAAAGAGAAAATGAAATTTTAATAATGGACACTAAGGATGTAATGACAGCTCAAAAGGTTTGGAGATGGAATGTAAATGGGCTTGGCTATAGCAATACAGGTTATAATGGTAACTTTGAATTAGCAATGACTATGGATGGAGCTATAGTTGCAGATTTTATTACTACAGGAGTATTGAATGCTAATTTAATAAAGGCAGGACTTTTGAAAAGTAAAAAGGGTAATACATGGATCAATATGGATGATGGCACTTTTAATTTTGCTGATAGAGTAAAGTTTGATGGTAATACTTTTGATATTAATATTTCTGGCACTAAAACAGAAAAAGAAATTAATGATAAAGTTGCAGAGACAGAGAAAAATGCTAAAGAATATACAGACACTAATATTGATAATGTTAATGCAGAGATGGAAAAAGTAACTGAAAAGATCTCTAATGTAGAACTAAAAGTAACACCAGATGCTATTGTTGGTACTGTTACTGAAAGTAATAAATTTCTAAAGCATACATTAACCCCGAAATCATCTAAATTAACCGTTGAAAGAGCGGGATTATCTCTCAATCCATTGGAATCTTATAACTATACAGGAGGAACAGTATATCAAGTAAATGAGCCAATAACTATAAAATCGTCAGAAATCATATATAATTATCTTTCAGAAGTACAAGTTAACGATACAGATATTTATAGTTATGATAATGCTCAAAATGTGTATAAAGAAATAAAAACTGAAATAAAGCAAACTTCTGACAAAATTAGTTTAGTAGTTAAAGAAGACAATTCTATCAATGGAGATAGTCTTGTAGGTGCTATAAATTTAAGTTCCAAGAAAATAGAAATGAAGTCCCTAAACATAGATCTAGCTGGATATGTTACTTTTAATAGCTTATCTCAAAGTGGGAAAACAACCATCAATGGAGATAACATAAGAACTGGCAAAGTGGCAAGCTTGAACGGATATAGTTATTTTGACTTAGCTAATAATAGATTTAGGATAGGAAATAGCTCAAATTATTCAATGTATTTTGATGGCAATAATTTAAATTTTGGAAGTAATGTAAGTTTGTCATGGGGAAACTTACCTAGTAGTGTTGCATCAACTAGTGATATTGTTTCCGAAAATAGAGTTACTCAGATAACATATAATGCAATTTCAACAGCTAGTATATCCGCAGACCAAATAACAACTGGCACACTTGCTACTGAAATGTTATTAGGAAATGTACTTAATTTTAATAATGGTCATTCAATAGATAATCGTAATAATGCTTTTAGATTTAGATACTCAGACTATTCATATATGTTAATTAATGGAGATACAACATCTTTTTATATTAATGGAGGCTTGAGAGCAGAAGTAAGACAAGATGGTTTTTACAATGTAAGAAATGGTGTAGGTTATAAACTTTCAGAAGCAGGTGGTACATCGTTAATTCCTAAGTTTGGATAAGAAAGGGTGATATTATGGGATATATAAGCATAGATGGTGGAGGTTATGCAGATTGGGGCGGTAGACCTGCTTTAAATTTAATTATTAGAGATTACTCTCCTGATATAGTCCGTTGCTTTGGTTATGTAGATGGAGAGACTAATGCATCATGGGCGTTTGATACGGAAGGTTATTATAGTAGTTTATATAAAGGTTGTAATCAGGTTATTACAAGTAGAAACGGTGGTTATACATTTACTGTTGGTGCTACCTATAAAATAGAGGTAAAAGCATACTATAAATCTGGTGGTACATATTACGTGTCGGCATGGAGCAATACCATATACGTTACAATAAGTAGACCGAAATGTCCACCTCCACAAATTGTTGCTTTATCACAAGATAATAATTACGTATGGTGTCAGGCGATGCCTCCGTCACAGGAGTTTGACGTTTATGTAATGTATCGAGTAAATAATCAAGGAGCTTGGCGTGGTGGTGCATTAGTACCTAAATCGGAAGTTTCAATAGGAGATTGGATTTATTTCGCTGCATGTACTGAAAGGGATGGATATGACGACTCAGACTTTATTTATCCTAATCCGATTAAAGTTTTAGGTAGACCTTCAAACTTCACAGGATTCAATGTGAATAGCGGGGATGCTATGAACTACCGTGTGGTGGGAGATAAAACTGTTTATGCATATCCAGTAACTGCTACCGAATGGAAGTCATTCTGTAACAAAGTCAATGATTTTCGAGAGTGGAAAACGTGGAATCGTAGGACATTCTACATTCCTACAAAGGATGATGACTTTACGGCAGTTATCTATAATAGTGTAGTAGATGCTATCAATGACATTTCGGGAACTGGCAATCAAATTCCATTCGTAGGAAATGATACCTATATAAATGCTTATCATTTTGTCCGAATGAAAGAAACTTTAAATTCAATAAGTTAAAATAAGGGAGGAGATACCATGATAAATTCTTCAAGTAATAATAATATTTATGCAACAATAGTAGAGGAAGATAAGGCTATTGTATCTATAAATTCCAATTACAATGAAACAGGCACAAATTTAACGGTTAGCTTTAATATTTTAGATAAAGAATATGTAGAAAAAAATCCAGCAATAATTCAAGACCAACTGAATCAATTTTTAGAGGAATTAAGAGACAAGCTAAAGGGAGTTGGTTACGATGTTACAATATGATGGAGAGAGTAATGAACCTAAGATAAATAATATAGAAAAAGGATTCAATCTTAAAGTGATAGATTTTAGAAAAAACCTATCGGATGTTATAGATAATTGTAATTTACCAGCAATAGTTATTCGAATGGTTTTGCAGGAATTTACACAGGAAGTAAACATACAAACACAGCAAATAATTCAAAGGGAGCAAAATGAATATAATAAATTAAAAGATAAGGATGTCAATAACACCAAATAAAAGAAGTATCGATTAAGATACTTCGTCAATACTTCTTGTTACATTCTTTTTCCAATTTTTTGAATGAGGTATTCTGATAATATCTTTTGTTTCTATTTGTTGAAGTTCTATTTTACTCATTCTGCTTAACTCATGCCAATTCTTCTTAAATATATATATTGCATTGCCATATTTTATATTTTCAAATATAGCAAAATCGTTTTTAAGAACAGCTCCAAAGTATCTATTAAAATTATTAGTTCCTAATATTTTATGTTTGACTTCAAGAGTATTAAAGAATTCTAATCTCTCCTTTAAGTCTTCAATTGTTTCTGGAGATGTGGTTTTAATTTTCTTTAGAATAATATCAAAAAACTCAGAATCTTTTACTCCTTCGGGTAGAAGTTCCCAATTAACATATAAGGTATTTATGTATTGTTGATTTGCAGCATCTTCTTCAAATATGTTACAAGCACCTGTGTTTTCCTGAATTAAATTGCAATAAAAAAGCAAGTCTTCAAAAAAGTTTTTGGCGTTTTTAAATAGTGGTAATTCAATAAAGAATTTAAAAATATAGGAGGCTTCTCCTTTTTGTAATAAGGATATGTTAATGGACAATTCTCTAGGTAAAATAATTTGTTTTTGCCATACTTTTTTAGTCCAAGTTACTTCAGTATAACCTTTTGAAGAATCTCCATAAATAGGAGCTTCAACAGTAAAATCTTTATCTACTTTAGGCAAATGTTTTAATGGAATTACCCTACCGAAAAGATTGTATTTGGAATATCTTCCAGAATTAATATTAGGTATTATTTGAGAAGGAAATTGAATATTCGAATCCCTAACAGTTATATTAAGATGATTATATGTTCCATTAATAATATCTTGAATAGGAATTTCTTTTATAGAGCCCACAATTACACATTCTGAATTAATATTATCTAGCTTGGATAATATTTCTGAAGGAACTTTAAAAAAGTTTTTTTTCCAAGGATGCTTCATAATAAGACCTCCTTTATACTTCTCTATAAATACAATTGTACACTATAAAATAAATATTGCAATAAATGTTTTAAAAATACAAAATATAAAATATTATGTAGTAAATAATAAAAAGAATGTTACAAATAAAAAAGTTAATAGCATTGCTTACAACTATAGTGTTTTGTATTTTGAGTCTTAGAGGAGTATTATCTAGTACAGAATTTTTGAGTGTATTTACATTGGTTATAGGTTTTTACTTTGGACAGAGTTCAGCAAGACAGGCTATAAAAGAATATATATAATATGTAGGAATTTTTTAAATTGAGGTTGATTCTTTCGGATAATAACATAAATTATTAAACTATATATGCTATAAATCCGCCTTCAATTAGTGTGAAATATGTGTTATAATGAATACGAAAATATTGAAGGTATGATTATATTGTGAATTTTCACAAGTGGCTATGGAAAAGTTAGTAATGCTAAAGGGATGTCAAGCTCATTCAACTACGATTTTAACTAGAAATGATGAACAGACTTTTGGAAAACTTGGCATAGATATAACATGTGATTCTGAATATCCTTCAGCTAGCCTTTACTATAATAATTAATTATTGCATATTTAATAATATAAAAAATAACAGACTAGCCGGTTGCTATCCTTTGATAACAACCGGATTTTTATTTACCAAACTTATAGACGATATAATAGTATTAGATTGTTAGTGAGTTTTATAGTTTAGAGATAAAGGGTAAATTTGTTAAAAGGATAGCAACAAAGAGGAAAAAATAGTATAATAAAATTCAAAGGATAAAGAAAATTCTTAAATAAAGACCTTTGTTAATATTAATTCAGAATTCTAAGCAAAGATCATAATACAAAAATATTTAAGCTGAAGAAAATAAGTGAGGACAATATATGTTAGAAACTATATTATTGGCGTTAGTTATTGCAAAAATAAAAGGATATAAGATAAAATCATTATTCAAGTCATGGACAATATATCCTATATTAGTATTTGAATTAATATATTTATTTGTGCAAGCAAATATTTTTAAAGAAAATTATAGTTTTATAAAATATGCAAATGTATTGGAAACTCTTTACTTCTGCTCATATCTAGCCCTGATTATTAAATATGAACAATACATAAGTGCCATTATAGGATCAGCATGTATTTTTATTGGTACAATTTTAAATAAAATAGCAATATCAGCAAACAATGGTAAAATGCCTGTATTTCCAACATTATCATATTCAACAGGCTATGCAAAACCCGATGCTTTTATGAAGGTTAATGATATACACATTCTAGGAAATTCATCAACTAAATTAAAGTTTTTAACAGATGTAATTGATGTAGGTTATAGTATTTTGAGTATTGGAGATATATTTATAAGATTATTCGTTTTTATTATAATTTTTAATACTATAAAGCATATGAATAAAGTTGAATATAGTAATATTTAGCTATATAGTTGGTAAATGTTATAAGTAATAGTATTTTATTTATATAATGTTAATGTTATAATTATAAAGAGAAACATAGATGTTTACGTAGTTGTTAGAGAGGAAGCAAAATATGATTGAAGTATCATTAATAGAGTTGTTTGGAAGAGCTATTCCAGAAGGTTTCTTATTTATTTTTGCATTATATGTATTTTCAGGCCATGCTATAAATAAACGAGATTATTTAATATCTAGTATATTAATGAGTATTATAACTTTTACAGTTAGATTACTTCCAATTCATTATGGCGTACATACTATACTTAACATTATTGGTCTTATTGTTTTGAATGTGAGTATAAATAAAATAGATATAGTTAAATCTATACAAGCAGTTATAATTACAGTAATTCTTCAATTCATATGTGAAGGAATTAATGTTTTTATTATACAGTATATTTTTAAAACAGATATGAATTATGTATTTGGCGATTCTAAATTAAAAATATTATATGGAATTCCATCATTATTAATTTTCACAGGTATATTAACTTTGTATTATATTAGATTATTAAAAAGAAAAGAGTTGAACCATGTTTAATATAGAGAGTATATCTAATAATATTGCCACTAAGTTGGCATCAGAATTAAATTTTGATAAGGACAAAAGAGAAGTAATAGCCTATGGAACCTTTGCTTTTTTGCAAATGATTTTCTCTATAGCTCTTGTAATTATATTTGGCTGGATATTTCATGTTGAAATTGAGGCTTTAGTAATATCATTTGTAGCAAGTATACTTAGAAAGTATTCGGGGGGAGCTCATGCAAGTTCTCCAAGTAGATGTGCTTTAATAGGAACTATTGTATGCATTGGACAAGCAGTCTTATTCAAGTTTGCATTAGCCCATAAATTAAATTTCAATATGGTTTTGTTATTGGGGATTATGATTTTTGTGTGGTCGTACTATATGATTTACAAACTAGCTCCTGTAGATAGCCCTGCAAAACCTATAAGGAAAAAAGAAAAAAGAATCAGGCTAAAGAAAAGTTCTATCATAATTTTAAGTGCTTATTTAATTATTACAGTATTTATACTTATGTTATATAAGAAAACAGGGGGACAAAGTTTACTTATATATACACTATGTATATATGGCGGTACAGTGTGGCAAGTGTTTACTCTTACCGAAGGTGGACACTTAATATTAGGTAAAATAGATACTTTTTTAAAGCATATATATTAAATATTATAGGGGGTGAAAAGATATGAAAAAACTAAATACAAAAGTATTAATGTTAATTGCAACATTAACTACTCTTCTTGCATCTACAGTGGCTTCATCAGCGTGTTATTGGATGACATATCAACCAGAAGAACCGAAGTGCCTAAGAGAAGAATAAAATAAAGATCGGTTTAACCGGTCTTTATTATTTGGTAAATTGGATTACGAGGTAATAGAGTATGAATAACATAGAAGATAATAAACGCAACCAAATAAATGATATAGTATCAGCAGTAAAACTATCTTCATTATTGTTTGCAGGAATAGGGATATTTAAATGTTTTTCTATTGAAAGCAGTAAGATAGTGCAGAATATGATTCCTATGTATATGATTATTAGTGCTATTTTAGTTTTAGCGTTGATATATTTCATATGGGCATTTTCAACAACTAAAAAATTTAATTTAAAACGTATTAAACGTATACAACTAATTGAAAATTCTATTTTTATTATAATATTTTCTATTATAATATTTAGGTCAGGGGCTTACGCCAGTGAATACAAATTTTTGTTTTTATTTATAATTATAACCACCACAATACAGTCGGGTATGAAGCATGGAATAATAATAGCCACTATTTCTTCAGCTATTATTTTAACTATGGACATTGTATATGCGCCTAAGGCACCCATTAATCAATATTTTGAAAATGATTTAATATTAGTTGGGGTTTTTCTGCTCACAGCATGGCCATTAGGGTTTTATGTAAAAGTAGAAAGTGATTATATTAAAAAGCTTCAGAGTTTGGTTAATGAGGATGGATTAACAGGTGTATATAACCACAGGTTTTTTCATGATTCATTAAGAGAGAAAATAATATCATGTGAAGAGGAGAACAAGCCTATTTCTATGATATTTATTGATATAGATTATTTTAAATACTATAATGACCTTTATGGACATCAACAGGGTGATGAAGTTCTCAAAACTATAGGAACTATATTGAAAAACAGTGTAAATAAAGAAGATATAGTAGCTAGATATGGTGGGGAAGAATTTGCAGTGATATTGCCTGATACTAATGAAGAAGATGCGGTTAACATAGCGGAAAGCATAAGGAGTAAAATAGAATCTACTTATTTTAAGGGAGAGGAAAATCAGCCAAATGGAAAATTAACTGTTTCCATAGGAATATCCATTTACCCTGATAAGGCTAAGAGTGATATAGAACTTATCAAGAGTGCTGACGACGCCCTCTATAGAGCTAAGTTTTTTAATAAAAACAGAGTAGAAACCTATACATCTATTTTAGATGAGCTAAAAAATGACATTGATGAAAAACATATAGACTTGGTTACATCAATAAAAACATTAATAAGCGTTATTAATGCAAAGGATAGATATACATATGGCCATGTTGAGAGAGTAGTAACCTACAGCAGATTATTGGCAGATAAGCTTAAATTAAATGAAAGAGACAAAAAAGATCTTATATATGGAGCTTACATGCATGATATTGGGAAAATTAATATTTCGAAGGAAATATTAAATAAAAAAATGCCTTTAAGCAATGAAGAATGGGAGATATTAAAACAACACCCATTAAATGGAGTGGAGATAATAAAGCCTGTAAAATCACTCCAAAATATCTCTCATTTAATACTACATCATCATGAAAGATATGATGGGAAGGGTTACCCTGATAACTTGAAAGGTGAAGATATACCCTTTCTTGCTAGAGTGTTAACAGTAGTAGATAGTTTTGATGCTATGACTTCTAATAGACCTTATAACAAAAGAAAAACTTATGAGGAAGCTATTGAAGAATTAAGGGCATGCAGCGGTACTCAATTTGATCCAGCTATCGCAGAGACATTTATAGAAGTTATTATGGAGAGCAAAGATAGATTTGATAAAAAATACTTTTATTAGCACAAAAATATTTCAGAAAATACTATAAAATATTTTAGTAAATACTATAAGTTATATTAAAACCTGGTACAAGATATAATCTCATGTACCGAATATGGAGATTTATCAAGGAATAGTCTTCTTTTGACCAATATCCTACTCTAAACTTTAGTAAAGCCATGTAAACTCATTTACAGCATTTGACCTAAATGGGGCAGGATGGTACTATATCTATGTATTTAAAAAAGCCTATTATTTTGCGCCCAAAAGCGTGAATAATGGGGCTTTTTATTATTTTATGGAGGATTAGTACTGATGGAGGACAATAGTATAACACTGCGTCAAGAAGTTTTTAAGTCTGACGCTTGGAAAATTATTGATTGGCTAGAGGATAATGAAGTAACAGAGTACTTAAATGAACGACAGAATGTTAGCAAAAGCATTAAGCAAATAATATATAGAGTTAATATGCCTATTCTTACCCATTTGTTTAATCAAGATGGAAGTTTTTTCATGTTAACAACAAATGACGAAGAACCTGTAGGATTTTTAAGGCTTGTTCCTAAAGGTAAAGGAGCAGAAATGGTTATAGTCATTGGTGACAGAGAAAAGTGGGGAAAAGGATTAGGTTCTAATGCGATTTTTGAAGGTTTAAAACAAGCTTTTTTTACATGGAGAGCCGAAGAAGTAATTGCAAAAATTAATTTTAAAAATGAACGTTCAAAAAGAGCTTTTAAAAAAGTAGGTTTCACAAAGGACAAGGATTTAGCGAAAGAAATACAATATTCTATGTCTATAGAACAGTTTTTAAAATTAGCAGCCTAGTCATAAGCTTAAACTTAAGACTACATTAAGAACAAATCTTAATGTAGTCTTTTTTATTGTTTGAATAATTTTATGCCTTGAATAAAAATTTGTTATTTACCTAAAATAACTTTGAATAGAGAAATTAATAATTTTTACTATGTTAATATTCTAAAAGAATAATTGAAAGGGTGTTTGTTATATGAATGAGGATTATAGTAATAAAAAAGCTAGCATCGTATTGTTTAGTGGGGAATATGATAAGGCACTAGCTGCACTGATAATGGCCAATGCTGCAAGACAGATAGGTGCTGAGGTAAGAATGTTCTTTGCTTTTTGGGGACTGTTTTTATTAAGAGATCCTAATAAGCTTTCAGAGGAAGATAAAAGCGCATATGAAAAAATGTTTTCAATGATGACGCCTAAAGGACCTGATGAGTTGCCTCTATCTAAAATGAATTTTAGTGGATTAGGAAAGTCAATGCTATTAGAAATGATGAAGGATGATGAAGCACCAGAGTTAATAGACTTTCTTAATGGAGCAAGAAAAAAAGGTGTGAAATTCTACGGATGTAAGTTATCAGTAGATGTAATGGGATTTAAAAAGGATGAGCTAATACCTGAATTAGAGATTGTAGATGCAAATGAATATATGAGGTATGCGCTAAATGCAGATATGCAATTATTTATATAGAAGGAAAAATAATAAGGAATTAGATATGTAATAATGATTTAACAATTTAAATATAATAAATTTATTATGGAGAGTTGACATAGTTTTTGACTAATGTTAGCATAATACATATAAGTTTATATGTATTTGAAAGTAATCTTCATAGAGGGAGTAACTACCTGTAAATTAACAGGATTCAAAGTCGTCATTGCGGATTTAATCCCGGCTTTGATAGCTTTTAAAGTTTTGTGAGACTCTATAGCTAGAATGTGTTTTGGCTATAGGGTCTTTTTAAATTTTCGCTTCAAAGTAATAAGAGAAATCGTTTAAATAAGAAAGGAATGAGCATTATATATTTTTTAGATATTATAATTAACAATTTAATGCAAATAATCGGCCAAATAGGTTATTTAGGTATAGTAATAATTATTGGATTAGAGTATGCATGTTTTCCAATGCCTAGTGAAGTTGTATTACCTTTCATTGGAATGACGGCAACACAAAATAACATTACATATTTAGGGGCTCTATTAGCTAGTATAATTGGTGGATTGCTTGGCTCTTCACTATGTTATGCAGTTGGATATTATGGAGGAAGTCCCCTTATTGAAAAAATAGAAAAAAAATTTCCTAAAACAAAGAAGAGTATTGATGCTATAAATAAATGGTTTGAGAAATATGGTAAAGCATCTGTGTTTTTAGCTAGGTTATTGCCTCTTACACGTACCTATATTTCAATTGTAGCGGGAGCAGTAAAGCTAAATATTTCAACATATCTCATATATTCAGTAGCGGGAATAGTAATTTGGAATTCAATTCTAATTTCTTTAGGATACTTTATAGGTGATAATTGGGACTATATTCAGTTATTTATGAAACAATATAGTATTATAGCATCAATTATTTTAATAGCAATAGTCATTGCTGCTATATATATAAGAAAAAAGAATATTAAGGCCAATAAGGATAAATCCTATACATCAAGTGATTCTTAGTTTTGGATTTGAGCTTATTTATAAGAAATTCTTAATTAAGCTGGAGTTCAGAGAAACTTGATAATATTATATATAAATGTA
Source organism: Clostridium mobile (assembly GCF_018918285.1). Lineage (GTDB taxonomy): Bacteria > Bacillota > Clostridia > Clostridiales > Clostridiaceae > Clostridium_AW > Clostridium_AW mobile. Next base: position 293,232 of record NZ_JAHLQF010000004.1, on the reverse strand, counting down.
GCTATTTATTTTAGAAAGATTGTTGAAAAAATAGTAGATGAGTGATTCATATTAAAATTGAATTTTCCATATAAATATAGTATCATTTTATTATATGATTAGTATAGTTTCAGGTAAATTGGGAGAAGTCCGGATTTACTTGTACTTAAAAAATAATAACCTAACAGAAAGGAAAAATCTAATCTGAAGGGAAATTAGATATAATAAATGACTAGGGTATTACCGTATATTAGTATACCTATGTTTTTGCTATCTAACTTTTCTCTTCGGAGGAAAGTTTTTTTATTTAAGAGGAGGTAATAAACTTGAATGATACTCCACGTTCAGTAAGAGTTCATATATCCTTATTTGGAAAGAGGAATGCAGGAAAATCTAGTGTTATAAATGCAATTACTAATCAAGAAATAGCAATAGTGTCACCGGTTAAAGGGACTACCACAGATCCAGTTTTTAAATCCATGGAAATATTGCCTATAGGTCCTTGTGTTCTTATTGACACAGCGGGTATTGATGATGAAGGGGATTTAGGGCAGCTTAGAATAAAGAAAACCTTAGAAATTTTAGATAAGACTGATGTAGCGTTACTTGTTATTGATGCTAAAGTTGGATTAACTAAAGAAGATATGTTAGTCTCTCAAAGAATAAAAGAGAAGAAAATTCCCTTGATTATAGTTTTAAATAAAATTGATACTGAGGACTGGTCGCAAATAAAAATAGAAAAGCTAAAAACTGAATTAAACAGTCCTATAGTTGTAGTTTCTGCTTTAAATAAAATCGGCATTGAGAAATTAAAAAATGAGATAATCAAGGTTATTCCAAAAGATGAAGAAAGTTTAAAGATAGTTGGAGATCTAATAAACCCTGGGGATGTTGCAATATTAGTTACTCCGATAGATAAGGCTGCGCCAAAGGGTAGGCTTATACTTCCTCAACAACAGACTATTAGAGATATTTTAGAAAGCAATGCAATAGCTGTAGTAACTAAAGAAAATAAATTGCAGGAAACCTTAAATAGCTTAGCTAAAAATCCTAAGATTGTTATAACAGATTCTCAAGCTTTTGATAAAGTAGCTAAGGATACCCCAGAAGATGTTTTAATGACGTCATTTTCAATACTTTTTGCTAGGTATAAAGGAGACTTATCAGAACTTGTTAAGGGGGCGAAGGCCATTGAAAACCTTAAAGACGGAGATAGGATTTTAATAGCAGAAGGGTGTACTCATCATAAACAGGAAGATGATCTTGGAACAGTAAAAATTCCAAGATGGATAAGGGAAAAGACAGGTAAGAATGTTGAATTTCAGTTTACTTCTGGAACTACTTTTACAGATGAAATTAAAGAATACGCTCTAATAGTTCATTGTGGAGGATGCATGATAAATAGAACGGGTATGATCAGTAGAATAGAGGGAGCGAAAAATTACAATGTACCTATTGTAAACTACGGCATATTAATTGCCTGTGTTTTGGGAATTCTCCCAAGGGCTCTTAAGCCTTTTCCGGAGGCATTAAAAATTTGGGAAGAAGGTGAAGTGTAATGAAAGAGTTAATAGATAAATTATATAGAAATAACAATTTATCCAAGGAAGAGCTGATTTATATAATTGAAAATATAGATGAGGAATCTAAAGAATATCTAATAGAAAAAGCTAATGAAACCCGACATAAATATTACTCAAATAAGGTATTTTTGAGAGGACTTATAGAGTTTACAAATTACTGCAAGAATGATTGTTATTATTGCGGAATAAGAAAAAGCAATAGCAATATAGAAAGATATAGACTCTCTCTTCAAGAAATAATGGATTGCTGTGAATTGGGCTATAACTTAGGTTATAGAACTTATGTATTACAAGGAGGAGAAGACGGTTATTTTACTGACGATAGAATTGTTCAAATGATAAAAGCTATTAAAAATAAGTATACTGATTGTGCTATAACCCTATCTGTGGGAGAAAAATCTTATGAATCCTATAAAAAATATTATGAAGCTGGAGCGGACAGGTATTTACTTAGACATGAAACAGCAGATGAGGAGCACTATAGTAAGCTTCATCCTAAAGAGTTAAGTTTTTCCAATAGGAAGAAATGCTTATATGATTTAAAGGAAATTGGTTTCCAGATAGGTGCAGGATTTATGGTGGGTTCCCCCTATCAAACTTCAGAGAACTTAGCTAATGATTTGTTATTTTTAAAAGAATTAAATCCCCATATGGTAGGGAATGGTCCTTTTATCCCTCAAAAGGATACTCAATTTAATAAGAAAAAACAAGGAACACTAGAAAGCTCAATAATTATGACAGCTTTAACAAGGCTCCTACTTCCTAAAGCATTAATCCCTGTTACTACTGCTCTTGGAACAATTCATCCATTAGGAAGGGAAATGGGACTTAAGGCAGGTGCTAATGTAGTCATGCCTAATCTATCTCCTAGAGATGTAAGAGAAAAGTACTTATTGTATGACAATAAAATATGCACTGGTGATGAAGCGGCTGAATGTAGATTTTGTATACAAAATAGAATTGAAAATGCTGGATTTAAAATAGATCTCTCTAGAGGTGATAATATTGAATGGAGGCGCTTATAATATGTTTATTGATCATGAGTATATTGAAAATTTATTAGAAGAAGGTAAAAAAGCAACAAAAGAGGATATACAAAGTGTATTAGATAAAGCTAGATGTAGAAAGGGATTAGAGCATAAGGATATAGCTATACTTTTACAGACAGAGGATAAAGATCAGCTAAAAGAGCTTTTTGAAATTTCTGGAGAGATTAAAAAAGATATTTATGGTAATAGAGTGGTGGTGTTTGCACCTCTTTATGTATCAGATTACTGTGTAAATAAGTGTGTTTACTGTGGATATAATAGATGTAATGAATTTAAAAGAAGGAAGCTTACTCGTGAAGAAATACAAGAAGAGGTAAGAATTCTAGAAAAAATGGGGCATAAAAGACTTGCTCTTGAAGCAGGAGAAGATCCTGTAAATTGCCCTATAGAATATATATTAGATGCCTTAGACGCAATTTATACAACAAAAAATGAAAATGGAGCAATTAGAAGAGTAAATGTAAATATTGCAGCTACCACTGTAGAAAACTATAGAAAATTAAAAGAGAAGGGTATAGGAACCTATATATTATTTCAAGAAACTTATCACAAGCCAACTTATGAAAAAATGCATCCCAAATCTTTAAAGGGAGATTTTGAATATCATTTAACTGCTTTCGATAGAGCTATGGAAGGTGGAGTAGATGATGTAGGGGCAGGAGTATTATTTGGATTACATGATGCTAAATTTGAAGTTTTAGCATTAATGCTACACAATGAGCATTTGGAAAAGAAGTTTGGTGTAGGATTTCATACAATATCTGTTCCGAGATTGAAAAAAGCTGAAGGTATGGATTTGAGTATGTTTCCACATATGGTAGATGATGAAATGTTTAAGAAGATAGTGGCCATCATCAGAATTGCGGTACCTTTTACAGGAATAATATTGTCTACTCGTGAAAGTGCTGATATTAGAAAGGAGGCATTAAGTTATGGAGTATCTCAGATAAGCGCAGGCTCTTGTACTGGAGTTGGTGGATATAGGGAAGGAGAAACAGGAAGAAAGGTTGATCAGTTTCAAGTAGAAGACCAGAGAAGTCCATTGGAAATATTAAAGGAACTTTTAAGAGATGGATACATTCCTTCTTACTGTACCGCTTGCTATAGAAAGGGAAGAACCGGAGATAGATTTATGCAACTTGCAAAGTCTGGGCAGATTCATAATGTATGTACTCCAAATGCATTGATGACATTGATGGAGTTTATATTAGATTATGGAGATGAGGAACTTTACGAAAGCGGCGAGAAAATTATATTACAAGAGATTGAAAAAATAGAAAGACAAGATATAAAAGACATCGCAATAAAAAACATTGAAAGATTAAAAAAAGGTGAAAGGGATCTATATTTATAACTTTTACCTAATTGATATAAAGTTCAATTTAGCTTCATTTGTAGTTTGTATTCTAACTGAAGCTAAGTTGAACTTATCCATGACGTTAGTTGGCGTTATCTCTCATTTGAAGGGTATAAGAGATGACGGCAGCCACGTCATGAAATAAAAGATGCAATTATAAAAAAATAATAAGATTTTAAGAAATATGAATTTACATGAAAAGAAAATGCTATATTAGCGATGAATTTGTCTATGCGGTGATTTGATTTTTTCTCGTGACAGCATGTCCTCCATAATTTCCATATATTCTTTAGATACTTCAGGGCATGCTTTTAATATATTGTCTATAACATAGTCTATATTGCTATCATCTACTTTTTTTGCACTAATACCAGAATCCATTATTATATTATCAGTATTTAGAGAATCATAAATAGTATTCACAACTGGAGACTCCATTACTTCATCATTTTCTATACACTTTTCTGAAAAATATAGCACTCCATCAACTACCACAAATTGACCATAATTGTATTCTTTCTGGTGTTTACTTGATCCATTATTTAAATTAGAAGGACAATCATATTTAGTATGTTCTACATGTTTTATATCAAGTATATTATAGTCTTCCTCTCTTGTTAAAACTGTTCTCACTTCTAGATCTAACAATCTATCCTTTATATTATCAGAGAAACTTTCTCCTAGTTCTGAAATAAAACGTTTTACTGATATTGTTTTTTGCATTCTATAATTTTTTTTCACTTTAATTATTCTCCTTTTTAGTTTTTTAAGATATTTTACGTACTGATAGGAACTTCCTATGTAGTAATATGAGCTACTTATTCAATAGATATAATATAAATACCACCTTTACAAAGGTGGTATTTCACGTGATGTCTATATATCAAATTTTTAGTGCATCATCATAAAGAAATTTATAATTTTATAACATTAGCCGCTTGAATTCCTTTAGGACCTTTTTCTACATCGAATTGAACTTCTTGCCCTTCATCAAGACTTTTTCTTGCTTCATTTCCTTGTATTGCTGTGAAGTGAACAAAAACGTCTTCTTCTCCTTCAACTTCGATGAATCCAAAACCTTTTTCAGAATTAAACCATTTTACTTTTCCAGTTTTCATTAACTGACCTCCTATAGTAAACACTCAACATTAGTGTTTTTTTCTTTATATTACTAGTATACCACAATAATTAAAAATTAACAAAAAACTTTATTCTATCACAGATTATAAAATCCATGCAATATAAATTTTAAGAAGAAAAGAATTAAATTTAGGATTTTTTTTCATATATTGATAGAAATGTTATGAATAAATACGAAGTAATAAGTGTAAGAGCTCTTATAGGAATTAAAGGAGGATAAAAATGAGGACTAGGGAGGACGACGTTGTAAAGCTTTTAAAAAGAAGAAAAGAAAAAGCTTTAGATTTACTCATAAATGATTATGGTGGACTTATAAAAAGTATAGTTGGAAAACATCTAGAGAAGGAAGCTTATGAAGTAAATATTAGATAGTACAATTTTTAATATGAATTAGTATATAAAAATAACATCCAGTCTTTAAAAAAGAAAGGATGTTATTTTGTATATGGAAGTACTATTTCTTAAATAACAACATATATCTTGTTAAGTTATAAAAAGAAATTACATTGCCCTAATAACCCCACAAGCCAAACGTTTACCAGCGTTGCCAGCGGGTTGTGTTCTATAGTCGTCAGGATTCTCATGTATTATCACTGCTTTACCAATTACATCAGTTACTTTAAATCTGTCTGTAAAGAAGCACATCATAGCACGACCGTTATTTGAAAATAATACTGGAAAATCCCCAGCATGATTACCATGAGGTTGATTATCGGGATTCCAATGTTCTCCAGCAGCTTGAAAAGGGTCTTTTGGATCTCCTACTTGGCAGTTGCCAAATTGATGCAAATGAAAACCGTGAGGACCAACAGGTTGAGTTTTTGCGGTACCTGGCTTGTATTTTGGAAGTCCATTAATCGTGGCGCATACTTGTGTTCCACCTGGTACATCTATGAAATATACTATTCCATTTATGTTAGGGGCAAGTGGTCCACCTTTTACATTAGCATAAGCAGTTGAACTCATATTTCTAAAATAAGGATTATACATTTTATACCTCTTTTTTAATATTATTCATATTTATAATATGATGTATTAAAGAGAATTGTGAGCGGGTAAGTATATAAACGCAACCTGTGAAGTGGTTGAAATATTAAATAGTAGTTGATATAATCATTCATATATAATAAAAATTTCATAAACTATTTTGGTACCTATAAGGTTTAATAGGGAAAGTGGTGAAAATCCGCTGCAGCCCCCGCTACTGTAGACGAGTACAAAGCCAATTCCACTGGAGTAAACCTCTGGGAAGGATGGTAGAGGATGATTCGTGAGCCAGGAGACCTGCCAAGATCAATATATGTAACTTCGGAGGGAAGTGAAATTATATAAAAACATTAGATAAGGATGAAATGTTTTATTTGCTGACCATTGAGTTTTATCCTGTTTTATATAAGCATTTTGCATATAAAACCTCCGTTTGTGCGGAGGTTTTATTTTTGCAAAGAATATGTATCTAAGATAAATATTGTTATAAGTAAAATGAATTTATAAAAGAAATGGAGGATTTAAATGGAATATGCGCAAAATATATTAAACAATTTTGAAGATGAGGCAAGTGTAGTGGAGAAGAGAATATTTGGAACTGCTCCAGAAGGGAAAAAAATTGAAAATTTGGTTTCGGTTCTTTTGAAATTGTCTAATGGGGAAGTTCCTTCCATAATGGAAGGTTTATGTAAGGCATATAATATGAATTATAAGTATATGAAAAATAATCCTTATGAACGAGACAAAGATGGGGATACCAATCTAATGGTATTAAATACTATAGAGGATATAGGTAGAACAATAATAAGCAAACTTCACAGTTTGGACTATAGGGAGGAAGCAATAGAAATTATATTAAATGAATATTTTGTAGGGGAGAGCAGAGACAAAATCGAAGACCTAGTTAAGACTCTTAAATTTGCAACAAACATAGTTATGGATAACTTAATTAAAGCTAATGATGAAACCCACTACGTTATAGATGAAATAAATGGGGAATTTATCCCATTAATGGTTTAGGTGCTCCGAAGATGTTTTTAATAAATAGGCTTATCTTTAAGATAAGCCTATTTATTTTTTTAACGAATTTGTCTAGAGGAGTATATAAAAAATAGTAGATAAAATAACTAATTTCACCAATAAGTTAGTAGAAATTTATAAAAGATTAAAGAAAATGTAATTCAATTGCGAGATAATTTGATAAAAATTTATCAAATTATTCATTTTAAATTGTTAAAATTTTAATTAATTTATAATTTAATTAAAAAAATTATGTAAAAAAGGGAAATTTAAGAGGAATATTCTAAAATACATAGAATAAATATATATGAGGAAATAGTTCAAAAAATCAAAAATTCAAATATCAGAATATTCTTGATTATTTTTAAGAAAAGTAGATGAGTTCAAGGGGGGATTTAAATTGTCAGTAAATGAAAAACATTGCTGCTGTGGAGATATTAGAGAAGATGAAAGAATTGAGGAAGTTAAAAAGATAATTGAAGAACTAAGAGATGTAAGGGGGAGGTTAATTCCGTTATTGCATGGTATTCAAGGTATATATGGATATCTCCCGGAGGAAATTTTACAATATGCTTCAGAAAGTTTAGATATACCCATGTCTGAAATATATGGTGTAGCTTCATTTTATCATTTCTTTTCTCTTGAGCCAAAGGGAAAACATATCATAAGAGTATGTATGGGTACTGCTTGTTATGTTAAAGGAGGACAGACAATTCTCAATAGATTATCTCAGGAGTTAAATGTTAAGGCAGGAAATACCACAGAAGATAGGAAGTTTACATTGGAGGCGACAAGATGTGTAGGAGCTTGCGGTCTTGCTCCTGTTATTACTATAGACGATAAGGTTTACTCAAAAGTAACTCTAGATGATATAGGAAGAATTCTTGATGAGTATATAGAAGAGGAGGAGTAATATGAAGACTATAGAGGAATTAAACGAAATAAGAAAAAATACTTTTGATAAAGTTAATCAAGGGAGAGATAGAAAAAAACCTAGAGTAGTAGTAGGAATGGCAACTTGTGGTATAGCCGCAGGGTCAAAATATGTAATGGAAGCTATAGAAGATGAGATAAGAGAACTAGGTATTGAAGATGTGGATTTAGTAAAAGCAGGATGTATTGGAATATGTAGATTAGAGCCTATAGTAGAGGTTATAATGCCGGGACATGAGAAGGTTACCTATGTAAAAATGAGTGCAATGAAGGCTAGAAGGGTTATAAGAGAGCATATTAGAAACGGTAAAATTATTGAAGATTATACTATGCACGTCATTGAAGATAAAATTATGAATGATTACGTAGTGCTAAGCGACTAATTAGAGGGGGGATATATATGAATTTATTTCGTGCTCAAGTTTTAGTTTGCGGTGGAGTGGGATGTAGCAGCGAAGGTTCTATGGATATTGCTAATGCATTAAAGATTGAGCTTAAGAAACATAGAATGGAAAATGAAATAGAATTAATAAGAATAGGTTGCCTAGGCCTTTGTCACTTAGGGCCTATGCTTATTGTGTTTCCAGAAGGAACTTTTTATAGCAAAATAAGTATAAAGGATATACCTGAAATAGTAGAGCAGCACTTAGTAAGTGGCAGGAAAGTAAATAGGTTAGCATATTACAAGTCCTTTTATAACTATAGTGTAAGATCTTTAGAAGATGTAGAATTTTTCAATAAACAGACAAGAATAGCTCTTAAAAATTGTGGGGTTATTGATCCTGAGAATATAGATGAATATCTTGCTTTTAATGGATATAAAGCACTAGAGAAAGCTTTAATGGACATGACTTCAGAAGAAGTTACAGATATATTAAAAAAATCAGGATTAAGAGGAAGAGGTGGCGGTGGCTTCCCAACAGGAGTAAAATGGGAGCTTACAGCTAAGCAAGTAAATGATCAAAAATACATGATATGTAATGCAGATGAAGGAGACCCAGGAGCTTTTATGGATCGTTCTATATTGGAAGGAGACCCACATTCTGTGATAGAAGCTATGGCTATTGGTGGATATGCTATAGGAGCTAATGAAGGATATATATATATTAGAGCAGAATATCCATTGGCTGTTGAAAGATTAAAATTAGCTATAAAACAAGCAGAGGAGTATGGACTTTTAGGTGAAAATATATTAGGTACAGGCTTTGATTTTAAAATAAGTATAAGACTAGGTGCTGGAGCCTTCGTATGTGGTGAAGAAACGGCATTGATAAATTCAATAGAAGGAAAAAGAGGAATGCCTAATCCTAAGCCACCATTCCCAGCGCAAAGTGGTTTATGGAGAAAGCCTACAGTAATAAATAATGTTGAAACCTATGCTAATATACCTCAAATAATATTAAATGGACCAGAATGGTTTTCAAATATTGGTACTGAGAAAAGCAAAGGAACAAAAGTTTTCGCATTAGGAGGCAAAATTACAAATACAGGTCTTATAGAAGTGCCTATGGGAATTACTTTAAGAGAAGTTATTTATGATATCGGTGGAGGAATACCAAACGAAAAGAAATTTAAGGCTGTTCAAACGGGAGGACCTTCAGGAGGATGTATTACCACGGAAAATCTTGATACACCAATTGATTATGATACACTAAGCGCATTAGGATCCATGATGGGATCAGGAGGAATGATTGTATTAGATGAAGATAATTGCATGGTAGATGTAGCAAAGTTTTATCTTGATTTTATAAAAGATGAATCCTGTGGTAAATGTACACCTTGTAGAGTTGGAACTAAAAGAATGCTTGAAATTTTAGAGAAGATAACTAAAGGTGAAGGTACCATGGAAGATTTAGACAGGTTAGAATATCTAGCAAAGCAAGTCAAATCAATATCTCTATGTGGGCTTGGTCAGACTGCCCCTAATCCTGTATTATCAACCTTAAAGTATTTTAAAGATGAATATATTGCACATATAGTAGATAAGAAGTGCCCTGCAGGAGTTTGTCAAGAGTTAGTGCAATATGTGATAAATAGTAGTGAATGTAAGGGATGTAGTATTTGCGCAAGGCAGTGTCCTGTTAATGCTATAAGCGGAGAGATTAGACATCCTTATACTATAGACATGGAAAAATGTATTAAGTGTGGAGCCTGTGTAGCTAAGTGTCCATTTAAGGCAATCGAGAGAAGATAATTTTCAGTGAGAGGAGTGAAGATTGTGGATTTTGTAAAACTTAAAATAGATGACAAGGAAGTTCAAGTAAAAAAAGGAACGACAGTATTAGAAGCAGCTAGAAGCATAGGTATTAAAATACCTACATTATGTTACCTAAAAGATGTTAATCAATGTTCTTCCTGCAGAATTTGTGTTGTGGAAGTAGGAAATAAATTTATAGCATCCTGTTCTCTTCAAGCTGAGGATGGTATGGTAGTTAAGGTTAATACTCCAGCAGTAAGAGAGGCTAGAAGAATTGTAGTAGAGCTTTTATTATCCAACCATAAGAGAGAATGCACAACTTGTAATAGAAGTGAAAATTGTGAATTACAAATAGCTGCCAGAGATCTTAATGTTAGAGATATAAAATATATTGGAGAAAAAATAAATGAGCCATTGGATATATCATCTCCTTCAGTAGTAAGAGATAGGGAAAAATGTATACTATGTGGTAGATGTATAAGCACCTGCTCCAACGTACAAACGGTTAGTGCCATAGGATTTGCGAATAGAGGCTTTAATACAAAAGTTGAAACCCCATATGAAAAGCCTTTAGGAGAAACGGTATGTATAAATTGTGGACAATGTATAATGGCATGTCCTGTTGGAGCGTTAAGTGAAAAAAGTGATATTGATAAAGTTTGGAAGGCTTTAGAAGATAAAGACAAGTATGTAGTTGTTCAAACAGCTCCAGCAGTAAGAGTAGCTCTAGGAGAAGAGTTTGCTATGAAAGTGGGTTCTAGAGTTACAGGTAAGATGGTATCAGCTCTTAGAAGACTTGGATTCTACAAGGTCTTTGATACAAACTTTGGAGCAGATTTAACTATTATGGAAGAAGGTACTGAATTGCTAGGAAGACTAGAAAAAGGAGGGGACCTTCCATTGATGACTTCATGTTGTCCAGGATGGGTTAAGTTTGTTGAGCATTTTTATCCAGAAATGATCAATAATCTATCTACCTGTAAGTCCCCTCACGAAATGGAAGGAGCACTTATTAAGAGTTATTTTGCTAAGAAGATGGGCATAGATCCAAAGAAAATAGTAGTTGTATCTATAATGCCTTGTTCAGCTAAAAAATTTGAAAATGGAAGGGAAGAGTTAGGCAATAATAACCTTCAGGATGTAGACTATGTTTTAACCACAAGAGAGTTAGCTCAAATGATTAAAGAAAGTGGTATGTACTTTGAAGATTTACCTGATGAGGAGTTTGACAATCCTATGGGAGAATCTACCGGTGCTGGAGCAATATTTGGTGCTACAGGCGGGGTGGCAGAGGCAGCTCTAAGAACAATATTTGAAATAGTTGGAGAAGAAGAGCTTAAAGAAATAGATTTTAAAGCTATTAGAGGTATAGAAGATATAAAAATAGCAGAAATTGAGCTTCCAAATGGCAATACTATTACCACAGCAGTAGCCCATGGTCTAGGTAATGCTAGAAAACTTATAGACATGGTTAAAAGCGGAGAAAAAGAAATTCATTTTATTGAGGTAATGGCATGTGAAGGAGGATGTGTAACTGGAGGAGGTCAACCAATTGTAAATCCTCACATATTAGAACATTTAAATATAAAATTAGAAAGAGCAAAAGCTATTTATGAAGAAGATAAAGAAAAGCCTATAAGAAAGTCTCATAAGAATCCATATATAATTAAAGCTTATGAGGAGTTCTTAGGAAAGCCTAATAGTGAATTAAGTCATACTTTACTTCATACTCACTATGAAAGAAGAAAAAAATATTAAATTATAGCAAATAATTGTAAATGTTGTACAAGAATTCTTGTACAACATTTATTTTAATTTTTATTTCTAGTTCCTTGATCAGCAAATTCTTTGCTAGAATTTCCTCTATTCATATATCCGTGTTTAGAGTATCTACTATCATTACTGGCAGCTTCAGCAGCTTGATTTATAGTTTTTATAGTCTTCTTTTTTGACATTGTAAATTTCCACCCTTTCATTAATTAGTTTAAATTAAGAGTAATCATCTAATAACTTGGGCTAATTTATAATAACACTAATAATATTATTATGAAACGTAGCTTATTTAATTATTCATAGTAAATCATGCTTAAAATCACTAATTTTTAGAATACAGTAACCTAACTATTCACATAATAAAGGTAAAATTACATTATGTTGGAGGGTACTGTTTATGGAAAAGTTTGAAAAATTATTGATGGTAATGTGCATTATTTTTTTAATAGGATTTAATTACTCTAATAAGATGATGCTAAGCTCTAAAGGTGTAAAATCAAATAATATAGTGCGTTCTAAATTATATGATGATAAAAACATAGTTGAGCTTAAAAGTATAGATAATATAGATTTATCAGGCATTCAATATTTTATTTCTGAAAAAAATAGAGATCCAAGACTTGAAGAAGCTATAGCAAAAGCCTATAACTTAGAAAAGGGAAAAGATAAGTTTAAATATTATTTCAATAGAGTGCAGCTTAATAATGATATGGAACCTGAAACTTTTGTATATCTTGTAGGGCCAAAATTTTCTGGAGAAGATGGATGTAGTGCGGCAATTTTTTCCTGTGAAAATGGAGAGTACAAATTACTTTCAAGATTTACATTGGTTAATAATCCTATAATAATTACTAACGGCTGGACTAATGGATATCGTGATATTATAGTACATGTGTCAGGCGGAGGAGCTAAAGAATCATATGCTTACATGAAATTTGATGGTGCTAAATATCCAGAAAATCCATACATTCAACAAAAAGTAGTGCCTAATACTAAGTTAACAGGAGTAGCAATAATTGCAGATGATGTTAATAAGAGTTCGGGAATAGAATTTTAAGAAAAATAGCGATGTATTAAAAATTATAATTTAAAATAAAGGATTTTAAAAATTTTAGAATGAACTAAATTATTTTCATGTTGTAAGTCTCTATAGAGATAATTTGCTGTACGAAGTAGAGAGCTAAGTAGGTAGTGAGGCTGCTCCGGAAAAAGTCGATATTTTACTACATGCTTAGTTTTTTGTGATTTACAGATATATTTCTAAATTTATATTGTGATAGATTATTTTTTCGTTTGTAAGTTTTTACAAAGATATTTTAGTATCCAAAAGGAGAACTAAGTACATAATGACGTCACTTCGAAAAAGGCGTTCCTCCCATTATATACTTAGTTCTTTTATGTTTTACAGATGTATTTTCAAATATATGTTATGACAGATTAGTTTCCTAAATATTTATCTTTATAATTTTAGTGTGTAAAACTTAAAAATGCTACATAATGCTTCTTATTGCAGTGAATTAGCATAAGAAGCATTATGTAGCATTTTTTATTTGTTGAATACCTAAATTGTTTTCACATTTATAAGTTTCTACAAGAATAATTTAGGTTTTACAAATATATTTCTAAATATTGATTATTATATATTGTGAATACTTATATATTGTGGGGATAAGATTTATAAGCTTTAAAAGTTTTATCGCAATTTTTGCTTTTTATGATAAAATTATTATATTATAATGCTAATTACATATTTAAAAATGTTGATTACATATTTAAAGTTAGGAGGATTTCATGCTGAAGATATGGGGAAAAATAATGAAAGATAACAAAATAGTTAGAGATGAAGTAGTTCAATGTGACACTCATGAAAGCTATCAAGAAAATTTAAAAGCATGTATTATAGAGTTATGTTATAAATTTGATATTTCAAAGCCTTATTGGCTACCATCTAATGTAAATGAATATAATAGAAGGTTAAAAACAAGCTTTGACCAAAACAACTTTATAGAAGAAATAGATTTTCACCAATTTGTAATAGAAGAGTTAGGAGAGAAAAAATAATGTATACATTAATTGCAACATCAACTTTTGGACTTGAAAAGGTAGTGGCGGATGAGTTAAAAGAATTAGGCTATGATGATTTAACCATTGAGAATGGAAAGGTAACCTTTGAAGGAGACGAAATGGATATAGTCACCTGTAATATGTGGTTGAGAACAGCGGATAGAGTACTAATAAAAATGGCAGAATTTAAGGCGGAAAGCTTTGAAGAGTTATTCCAAGGAACTCTAGCTGTAAATTGGGGTGATATCATACCTATAACAGGCTTTATGCATGTAGTGGGCAAGTCAGTTAAATCCAAGCTTTATAGCGTACCTGATTGTCAATCGATAGTTAAAAAAGCTGTGGTGGAGGCCATGAAAAGAAAATATAGAAGGGATTTGTTTCCTGAAGATGGAGCTACATACAAAATAGAAGTAGCAATATTAAAAGATATAGTAACCTTAACTTTAGATACTACAGGACCAGGATTACATAAAAGAGGATATAGAGAGCTGGCTGGAGAAGCTCCTATGAAAGAAACCTTAGCAGCAGCCCTTGTACTCTTAAGCAAATGGGAGCCGTCAAGAATGCTTGCTGATCCATTTTGTGGTTCAGGAACTATTGCCATAGAGGCAGCAATGATTGGTAAGAACATAGCACCAGGACTTAATAGAAGTTTTGTATCGGAACAATGGGAAATAATATCCCAGGACTTATGGGAAGACATAAGAAAACATGCAAGAAATTCTATAAATAATAAGGAATTCAGAATAATGGCGTCAGATTTTAATGGAAGAGTGTTGAAAACTGCCATGGAAAATGCTAAAAAAGCAGGGGTAGGAGATTATATTGCTTTTCAAAAGATGGATATGAGAGATTTTTCCTCTAAGAAAAAGTATGGATTTATTATAACTAACCCTCCTTATGGAGAAAGAATTGGAGAATTAAAAGAGGTTGAATGCTTATATAAAGCCATGGGAGAGGTTTTTGAAAAATTGCAGGATTGGTCCTATTTTGTGATTACTTCTCATGATGAATTTGAAAAGTTATTTGGCAAAAAATCAGATAAGAATAGAAAATTATATAATGGAAGATTAAAATGCTATTATTATCAGTATTTTGGATTAGAGCCAGAGGAAAAATGGAGTAGTAAAAAATAATAAGAATTTTAAAATGAGTATTTCTTACAAGTAGAGATGCTCATTTTTATTATACAGACTTTATGTATAGATTGAGCATATAAACTGTGAATATTAAATGCTTCATATCCATAACTGTATAAATAATTTGGTATAATAAATAAAGATATAGTTAAAATTTTCATATTTTTACAAGAGAAAGGAATGAGGATATGAAACGAATACTTCTTATTGAAGATGATGAAACAATTCGTGGAGAGTTGTCTATAGTCCTAGAAAACCACGGTTATTCTGTATATGCTGTTACAGATTTTCCAAAAGTAATAAATGAGATAAAAGAGCAAAATCCACATTTGATTCTTTTAGATATTAATTTGCCTTGTAAAGATGGTTTTAAACTGTGCACTCAAATACGTTCCTTCTCAACGGTCCCAATTATTTTTGTTACTAGTCGCAATACAGATATGGATGAACTAAGCAGTATAACTTTAGGTGGGGATGATTATATAACAAAACCTTATAATATTTCTATTTTACTTGCAAGGATTGATTCACTGTTAAAACGCGCTTATGGTGATTTTAATGAACA
Source organism: Clostridium mobile (assembly GCF_018918285.1). Classification (GTDB taxonomy): domain Bacteria; phylum Bacillota; class Clostridia; order Clostridiales; family Clostridiaceae; genus Clostridium_AW; species Clostridium_AW mobile. The sequence goes on along the minus strand of NZ_JAHLQF010000004.1, from coordinate 277,443 downwards.
GTATGAATTAAGATATCGAGATTTGAAGCTATGTTTAGATGTTGGAGAAGTAGAATATAGAGGTAAATGCGTAGAACTTACAAAAAATGAAATGAAGATATTATATTATCTTTTTAAACATAACGGAAAAATTGTCTCCCGCGCAGATATTATTGAATATCTTTGGGACAATAAGATGTTTGTAGATGATAACACGTTGAGCGTAAATATAACGAGAATACGAAATAAGCTTGCTGAAATAGGGATAGCTAATTTTATTATTACAAAACATGGGCAGGGATATATGATATGAGATTCATAGACTATTTAAAAAATAAAATTTATAGTATTTTATTGAATATTATCTGCATGGTTTTCCTATCTGCTTATCTGTTATCAATTGGAACGGGTATCAGTGAAATATTAACAATTCTTATATTCTGGGCTATGGTTTTAAGCATATTCTTATTTGCTTCTTTTCATAGTAGAAAGAAATATTTATCTAAACTTATGGAGGGCGTTGAAAGTCTAGACCAGAAATATCTGATTTCAGAAGTTATGGACAAGCCTGATAGATTTGATGACATGGTGTATTATGAGGTTTTAAGGCTTGCCAATAAATCCATGCTTGAAAACATAGCTCATGTAAGAAATGAGAGAAAAGAGTACAAAGAGTATATAGAACGGTGGATTCATGAAGTTAAGACCCCGATATCGGCAATAAAACTTATTTGTGAGAATAACAAGTTCGACACAACAAGAAGAATTATCACAGAACTTATAAAAACGGAAAATTATGTGGAGCAAGCTTTATTTTTTGCAAGAAGCGAAAATGTGGAAAAAGATTATATGATAAAAGAAATAAAACTTTGTGATTGCATAGACGACATGATAATTAAAAATAAACAGATGCTAATACAAAATAATATTAACATACAGATAGAAGGTTGCTCAGATACTGTGTATACCGATAGCAAATGGTTGGAGTTTATCTTAAACCAGTTGATTATCAATTCTGTTAAATATAGAAAGGAAGGTAAAGCTGTTATAAAAATCTATTCTAAAAATATTGATAACGGTATCGCTCTTAGTGTTGAGGACAATGGTATTGGAGTTTCCCAAAGCGACTTGCCGCGTATGTTTGAAAAAGGCTTTACAGGTAAAAACGGAAGAAATAATCAAAAGTCTACAGGTATTGGATTATACCTTTGCAAGCGGCTCTGCGATAAGCTTGGGTTAAAAATAACAGCAAACTCGGAAACTTACCGATATACAAGGATAACTATATTTTTTCCAAAAGGTACACTTGTAAAAATTCAGGATTGATGTTTTTCAGTTCTTTCACTTTTGTAAGAACTTTGTAAGATAAATCAATACACTTCAAATGCTTATTAAATTAAACTTGAATGGAGGTGAAGAATATGAGGCAAATTTTGAAAATAGACCACATGGAAAAATATTATGGAAATAAAAGCAACGTTACAAAAGCAATTGATGACATTAGCATTGAAGTATTTGAAGGGGAATTTATTGGTATTATGGGAGCATCAGGCTCAGGGAAAACAACAATGCTTAACTGTATTTCAACAATTGATACTGTTAGTGCAGGCCATATATTTCTTGATGGAAGAGATATTACAGAACTAAAAGAGAAAGAGATTGCAAAATTCCGACGAGAAAATTTAGGGTTTATTTTTCAGGATTTTAACTTATTAGATACTCTTACTGTTGGAGAAAATATAGCCCTTGCCCTAACCATTAACAGAGTGTCCCCAAAGGAAATTGACAGGAAGGTTGAGGAAATTGCAAGTAAGCTGGATATATCATATATACTTGAGAAATATCCTTATGAAACATCAGGAGGACAAAAACAGCGATGTGCCTGTGCAAGAGCTATTATTAATAATCCAAAACTTATTCTTGCCGATGAGCCAACAGGGGCTCTGGACAGCAAATCGGCTCAAATGTTGCTTGAAACTATAAAAAGTATGAATGAGGATTTGGGTGCTACAATTCTAATGGTTACACATGATGCCTTTTCAGCCAGTTATGCTAAACGAATTTTATTTTTAAAAGACGGAAGGATTTTTAATGAGCTGATAAAAGGCGAAAAATCAAGGAAACAGTTTTTTAACGAAATCCTTGATGTGATGTCGTTGTTAGGGGGGAACCTTTCTGATGTACTTTAAGTTAATCAATAAAAACTTTAAAAAGACATTTCAGAACTATGCTATTTATTTTGCAACATTAAGTATCAGTGCAGGATTATTTTTTGCTTTTATGTCTTTGACAAGTAGAAATAACACTATTTTAAGTGATACCCCCCAATATTCTTTTGGGATGTTTCAACAAATAATAAAATATGCTACTTATAGTATTTCCCTTGCATTTGTAGTTCTGATTAATTATGTAAATAAACATATGCTAAAAAAGCGATCAAGAGAATTTTCAACTTATATGATATTAGGCATGGAGCAATCAAATGTAGCGTTCTTATTTTTTATGGAAACCCTGATGGTCGGTATTCTTGCTGTTATTGTAGGAAGTGTACTGGGGACTATTTTATCTGGAGCATTGACATCATTAATTCTAATATCCATAACAAATAGCTTTAAATTCCACTTAGGTTTCTACCCTGATACATTTGTGATAACTCTACTTTTCTTTACTATTGTTTTCATTTTAATTGGTTTTATGAATATTAGAAAGTTAGCAAAATCTAAATTAATCGATTTACTGTCAGATGATAAAATAGCAGAGGGTAAAAAAATTAGCAGTATCCGATATATCCTTTCTACGGTGATTACTGTTATCTGTTTTTCCTGTGCTTTTACAATCATAAAGGATTTTTTTAGCATGGGCAGAAATTATACAGGCAATATTCCTCCTGATATAAGCAATAGATTTCAAACATTATTATTTATAAGTCTTATTTTAGGTGTATTTTCAGGATATTATAGCATTTCTTACGTCATAGTCTTAGTTAAGAAAAAACTGACAAGCTTTAAATATTTAAACTTGAATTTAATCTTACTCAACAATTTGTATTCTAAGATTTCTTCCAATGCAAAAGTGATGACAACTGTAACCATCGCCATTGTGATTGCTGTGGCAGGATTTATGTTAGCTCCTGTTCTTGCGGATATTTCCGAAGGATATTTAGACTACAGGGTGCCTTATGACATTATAATCAATAACCAATACAACTATATTGATAAAATTGAGGATATTCCAGAGATAGATTACAGTTTTATAGATGATATTTTACAGGAACATGATATTGAAATAGAGAAAAGCTGTCAGATGGAAGGGTATTTTATATGGGATGATTTCAAAAACAAGGAGACAAGGAAAAATAAATGGGATTATCCAAGGCTAGCAATTTCCATTAGTGACTATAATCAGATAAGAAAAATGTCAGGATATGAGCCAATCAGTTTAGATGATAATGAATTTGTCATGCATTTAGACTATGAAATGGATAAACAACAGGTATTAAAAAGTATAGAGGCTAGTTCTAAATCCATCAAACTAAATGATGGAACTGTATTAAATCTGAATCCCGTTAAAATTTATAATGAACCATTAACTAGCTATATGTTTAATTTTAACACAGATGATGTGTTGGTGTTTCCAGATGAGGTTTGTGAAGGTCTTCATATTGCCATAACAAACTATTATGCTAATACAAAGCAGCCCATAAATTATAACTTATGTGAAAAATTAGAGATGACTATAGGGCAGACCTTCAAAGAAAAATACAGCTATTTATATGACAAATATGAAGTTAAATATAGTAGTGATAAGGATTATAGGGATTTTATTCACCCCATACGATTTAAAACAAAAGAAAAGAATGATGTTATGTTAGGGGCAGTCTCTGTAAGATTATTGGGCATCTATATAGGTATTATTTTCTTCATTATGTGCTTAACTGTCCTTGCATTACAACAGCTTACAGACTCTATAGAAAATAAAGGGAAGTTTGCTGTTTTAAACAAGATGGGGGTTGATAAAGAAAATATATTTAAAATTATTACAAAGCAAGTCACCATCTACTTCGGAGTGCCCTGTGTCTTTTCTGTTTTATGTTCTGTTATGCTCTTGTATACATTTATACTTCGTTTTGGAAATAAAGTAGGAGTTTATATAGGCAATCTACAATTTATTTATAACATATCTATTCCTATGGTTTTAATGGCTATTATATTAATAAGTTATTTCATGGCCACCATTTACAGTTATAGACATAACGTTAGAAGTATTTTTAATAACAAGCACAGATTATAAATTTATGGTCATATGATTATGATTAAGTATTTTTGCTTAGAACCAGAGAAAAAAATGGAGTAGTAAAAAATAATAAAATTTTTTAGAATGAGTATTTCTTAAAAGTAGATATACTCATTTTTTTATTGTATAGATTGTATATATAGATTGTGAAGATTAAATGTTTCATATCGATAACTGTATGGAGAACTTGATATGATTAATTAGATATATAGTTAAAATTTGCATTTATTCAGGAGGTTTATATGGAAAAAAATTATAATTTTCAAGTGAATTTAGATGGAATAATTTCTCTGCTCTCAGAAAACTTATATAGCAATCCAGGAGTATATATAAGGGAAGTACTGCAAAATGCAGTTGATGCTATTACAGCACATAAAAAAGTAAATGATGATTTAGAAGGTGTTGTTAATTTTGAATTATATAGTAATACACTAATTATTGAAGATAATGGCATAGGATTAACATTAGAAGATATTCATACTTTCTTATCCGTTATTGGACAATCATCAAAACGTAAAAATTCAGAGTTAAGCAGCAATGATTTCATAGGAAGATTTGGAATAGGGTTGCTGTCCTGCTTTATTGTTTGTGATGAAATAACATTAATCACAAAATCTATACATAGTGATGAAACTTATGAGTGGAAAGGAAAAAATGATGGTACATACACCATAAAGAAAATAGATGGATCTTTAGAGGCTGGAACACGAGTATATCTAAAGGCAAAAGAAGACTGCGAAGAATTTTTTGATTATGATTACGTATATGATACTTTAAAATATTATGGTAAGTTTTTACCTTATAAAATCCTATTAAATAGCGAAGATAAAAATAAAAAAGTCAATAAATATTTTGCTCCATGGAAAAAAGATGTATTAAACAAAGAATACTGGCTTTTAGTAGGGAAAGAAGAATTTAAGGAAAACTTTATAGATTGTATACCTATAAAGTCTTCTACAGGAAATTTAAATGGGGTAGCTTATATTTTATCTAGAAGCATTAGTATCAGTTCGAAAATTAAAGGGAAGATTTATGTAAAAGATATGTTTGTTTCTGATAATTGTGAGAAATTAATGCCTTCTTGGGCCTTTTTTATAAAACCATTGCTTAATGCTGAAGACATAAGACTTACGGCATCCAGGGAAGACTTCTTTGAAGATAAGGCTTTGGAAAAAATGAGAGATGAAATTTCAGACTGCATTAAAAATTATTTTTATAAATTAGCAGCAGCAGATCAAAAAAAATTAGTTGATATCATCAATGTGCATTATGATTCTTTAAAATTAATGGCAATTGAAGAGGACGAGCTGTATTCTATTTTAATTAATTATCTTCCCTTCCAAACCACTTTAGGAAAGAAGAGCCTTTGGAATATTTATGAAGAATTTAAATATATAAAATACACATTAACAGTAGATGAATTTAAGCAAATAGAAAAAACGGCCAAAGCTCAAAATATTTGTATTATCAACGGAGGGTATGTAAATGATGCAGATTTAGTAGAAAAATTTAATGAATGCATCAAACTAGGAGCTGTAGAGAGGGTAAAACCAGAAGATATTACGGAAGAATTTGAAGGATTAAGTATTAATGAAATGAATAAGACTTTTGATTTTATTGATTTTGCTGATGGAGTTTTAAGAAGAGAAAAATGTAGTTGTAGCATTAAAAAATTTGAACCTGAAGAAATTCCAGCTATATATAACATTAGTGAAGAAGCAAAATTTTTAAAAGAAATTAAGGAAACTAAAGAAGAGTCATTTAGTAGCAGTATTAACCTATTTGGAGAAATAGCAAGTATATTTGAGGAGGAAATTCAGGAAAGCTTTGCTAGTTTATGCTTCAATTACAATAATTTTTTAGTAAAAAGACTTATAGGATGTAATGATAAGGAAGTGAAAAAAGCTGTTATAGAAATTCTTTATGTTCAAAGTTTAATGCTTGGGAATCATCCTATTAAAAATGTAGATAATGAACTTTTTACAAATGGAGTTAATAAGTTAATAAACTTAGTATTAGAGGAGAAATAGGCATATGAATTATGAAGATGAAATGAAAGAATTGGTTTTTAAAGCTTATGATTATGATGATGCAGGAAAATATTCTTTAGCTGTACCCTTATTAGAAAAGGCAGCAAGTATAGCAAGAGAGAATAATGATATATTAAATGAGATGTATTGTAAATTTGATTTAATAAAAGTATATATATTTTCCGGACAGGGAAAAAAGGGGATAATTACTTTCTTCTGGTGTGTGGCTCAAATGGAGAAAGGATATACAAATGATGAAGTAGTATATCAAGTTCTTTGGGAGTACAAATATATACTGAGTAATATGGTTGAATACATAGCTATTCCTAGTGAGAAAATAAATGAGACTTTTGAAAAAATGAAAAAGTTATATTTAGAAAATAATTTAAGCCTTAGTCCATACTATTCCCTAAAAGTACGAGCTTGTAGGTCAGGGATTGATGATGGTACTAGTATAGAAGAATATTATAAAAAGTGGATTACATCATCTGTAGATGATAGATATGAAGATTGCAAAGCTTGTACTATAAATAAAAAAGTAAATTATCATATTTTTATGGGAGATTATAAAAGAGCCCTACAAGAATCAGAAGATATTATAAATAGGAGATTTGAATGTGGAGAAGTTCCCGACACTACCTTTGCTGACTTCTTGATTCCAGCTTATTCTTTAGGAGAATATGAATTAGCAGAAGAATTTCATAGAAAAGGGCTTAGGTTAGTCAACGGAGATGAAGACTGTATTATGTATGTATCAGCTCATATAATGTACTTATCTATTACTAATATAGAAAAGGGAATTGAAGTTTTCCAAAAAAATTATCCTAATTTATTCAAAAGTGAGAATGATGAGGATAATATGTGGTTTAATGCTGCTTCCTTTGCCTTATTCTCGAACCTACAGAAAAAAGATGTACAGAAAATTAAATTAAAAATTTCAAAAAAATCACCTATATATTCACAAAGCGAATACGATGTTATCAAATTAAAAGAGTTTTTTGAAGAAGAAGCTAGAAGGTTTATGGATGGATTTGATAAAAGAAATGGAAATACTGTTGTATCAGATGAATTGAAAAGATATTTAAAAGTTTGTGGATGTTAAAATTATTTATAAAACTTCTATGGAGTTTGCTTATATAAAATGCAAACTCCATAAGAAAATTATATAACTAATATATAACTAAAGAATTTTTACTTTATTGGACTTTATCTTATACAATTCCGAAAAGAGCAAAAATAGTATAGAAATTATTGCAAAATATCTTGCTGAATATAAACTTATAATCATATTTATATCAATATTTATAGTAGGAGCTACAGCGATTACTATAAGCTTTGATAAAATAGCTATTGGTAATACATATGAAAAAGATTCAATAGCTGATTTTATATTATCCTCTGATGAATTTGTTATTTTAGATTTTTTTATAAAAGTTATAATACAAAATAGCGAGGCTGTTATTAAAGAGCCCAACTTAAACTGTAGTTTGAAGGAAAATAACATATCTAAGGAAAGCCACATGATTATGTAAATAATAAATTCTTCAATAAATCCTACAGATTTTAATACAAAACTTTTTGATTCATTGTATTCATCTATTATGGAGTCACAAAACTCTTTATGATCCTTTCCTAAAAATAAGTTTATATCTTTATTTTCCATTTGTGATTGGAGCATTATATCCAATATTTGCTGAAAAACTTCTTCTTTCTCGAAAAAACTCAAAGTACTTTTTACTATATATTCTTCCATTACTTTAAAAATTTCATGATTTTCTCTATTAAGCTTCTTTTCTTCTCTACCTCTTATTTTTAAAAGTTTTAATTCTAAAAACATAGTCATTCCCCCAATACGTTCTCTACATTTTTTTTGATTTCATTCCAAGTGATAATAAAATTATTTAATTCAATACTACCCTCATTACTAATATAATAATATTTTCGCATAGGGCCTAAAGGAGAGGGCTTCATAACAGAATATATAAGTTCTTTTTTTTCTAGCCTTATAAGAATTGGATAGACGCTTCCTTCTGTCACTTGATTAAATCCAAATGTTAGTAGCTTCTCACATATTTCATAACCATAAGTTTCATTTTCACTTATGATTTTCAATATACATCCCTCTAATATACCCTTTAACATTTGAGTGTTTTGTGCCATTATATCACCTACTTTGCATTACATAGTAGTTTATATAAAAATAATACTACGACTACTTTGTAATGTCAAGTAGTCGTAGTAAATGCACTTTTAGAATGTATCCATACATTTTGAATATTATAGTTTTTATTATATCATGTAATTAAAGGTAAAATTACAAAAATATGAAAGAGTTAGGGGGAGTCTAAATGAAAGAGGACATTGTAAGAAGAGAGTTGGGCAATTCAAGAACACTGGAGATTACTCAAATGGCTCTTATGACGTCTATAATATGTGTGGCTACTATGATGATAAGGATACCTACGATTATGGGCATTGGGTATGTTCATTTAGGTGATAGCATGGTTTTTCTAGCGGCAATTTTATTTGGAAGAAGAAAAGGTATAATAACATCGGCACTTGGAATGAGTTTAGCGGATTTTTTATCAGGATATGCCTATTATGTGCCATTCACTTTTTTAATAAAAGGAATAATGGCGTTGATAGTTTCATCTATTGCTTATAGAAAAGACTACCGAGGTAAGAATTTATTAAACAACATATTTGCATTTGCAGTCTCAGGAGTTTGGATGGTATTTGGATATTTTATAACCAAAATAATTCTAGTTAAATTTATACTATTTAAAGCGGATACTTATAGAGAGGCATTAGCAATAGCGCTTGCAAGTATTCCAAATAATATTGGACAGGTAACTGTAGGAGCGATTATTGCAATACCCTTGGTTAAATTATTGTATGGAAAAATAAATATTATAAGAAAATAAACTGAAAGTAAAAAATAATATATTTTCAAATTTTGATTGTAATCATATTTTTAAAAAATATAAACCTATATAATAAAAACATAATAAAGATTAATTAAGATTATAAATAGAAAAGTTTTATTTATATAGGAGGCATAAATTATGGATAATAAAAAAATCGAAAAATTAACAGAGATTTTAAGGAAGCTAAATACTTACGGAATAACAGAAGAACTAAGAAATGAAGCTTTAGATATTGTTAAGAACATCAATCCAATAGAACTATCCATAGCAGAACAAAAACTTATAGAAGAAGGTATGAATCCTCAAGACTTAAGACATTTATGTGATATTCATATGGAAGTGTTAAAAGATGAACTAAATAAAATAAAGACAAAAATTTATTCGGGGCATGTAATTCATACCATGATAGCAGAACATGATAAAATACTTCAATTTTTAACTGAGCTAGAAGAAGTGAATTCATATATTCAACAAATGAATTTATATAAGTCTTCCAAAGTAGAATTTGACAAATTGATAGTATTAGCAGACAACATTTTAGATGCAGAAAATCATCATCAAAGGGAAGAAAAAGTTTTATTCATGGAATTAGAAAATAGAGAAATAACAGGACCTACTAGAATTATGAGAATGGAACATGAAGATTTAAGAGAAAAGAAAAGAGAATTAAAAAACCTAGCTAAAGGCATCAGTCAATTGGATTTTGATGAATTTAAAAAGTCATTGGATCAGGTTGCTAAATATATAATATTTAATTTGAGGGATCATATATTTAAAGAAAATTACATTTTATATCCATCTGCAATAGAAGCTATTAAAGAAAAAGAAAAATGGGATGAGATGAAAAAAGAGTGTGATAAAATAGGATATTGTAGCTTTACACCATAATATAAGAAATAAATCCCTACTTTTATAAGTACGGATTTATTTCTTTTAAATTTTTATTAACCTTATCTATTGCAGGATATATATAGTCTTTATTATATTTTGATACTCCTATTTTAGGATGTTTGCACATTTCGTAATGATAATTAGTTGATTTCATATCGTTATATATGGTTGATAAAGTATTGACTAAAATGACAATATTTTCCTTTGATAGTTTGTGTGGAATAGAATCTGTATTATTTAGATTTTCGGAATAAATTTTTAAATTCGATTGTAAAAGTCGATAACATTCATCTAAGGCTGAATTTTCTGGAAATTGCATTGATATAAGCTATAGGTCTTTAAAAGTATTAAGCATATATTTGCAATCATCTTTAGACCAATCATCTATACTATCAACACGATCTAGTTCTATATTTAATTTTCCACGTAAATGCTGAATATTATTAAAATATATGTAGTTTAATCTACTTTGAAGATTAAGATTTGATTTATATTGAGTATAGCTTATAGAAGATAGAATGATAATAATTAATAGTAATATATAACCATAATATTTTTTTAGGACTTTCATTAACATCACTCCTAACATTCTTCCAAGGTAAATACTATTATAACATTTTATACCAAAATATGGAACAAGGTAGTGCTAATTTATTTTGCACTATCTTGTATTATATAATACCGTATATTATACTATACAGTAGGAGGTGGAAATTTGGATATTCAGTTAAAAAAGGGTGTACTTGAATTGTGTGTATTAGAAAGTTTATATAGAAAAGATTGTTATGGCTATGAATTAGTGGATCAGGTTTCTAAAATTATAGATATTTCAGAAGGAACAATATACCCTCTTCTTAAAAGACTGCAGAACGACAAATATTTAGAATACTATATAAAAGAGTCTTCAGTAGGACCTCCAAGAAAGTATTATAAAATAACTTTGAGCGGTATTGAACATTATAAAAATCAAAGGGAAGAATGGTTTAGAATATTCAATTCAGTAACAGATTTTTTAAAAGGAGTTGATATTAATGAATAAGGTCAGTTATTTAGAGCAGTTAGAAAAAAGCCTGGGGAATTTACCTAAAAATTATAGAAATGATATATTAAAAGATTATTATAATCACTTTGAAGAAGGTATACTAATTGGTAAGTCAGAAGAAGAAATATCAAGTAATCTTGGTGATGTTAATGTTATTGCAAGAAATATTATATCAGAATATCATGCTGAGCATTCAGATCAGGTTAAAAACACAAAGAATAATTCTAGTAAATTGTTTGCCATTGCAAATATAATAATTGGAATATTCAATATGCTTGCAATTGTACCATTAATTTTGAGTATAAGTCTCCTTATTATTACTTTATATATTTTAGCTTATATATTGCTCACAACGCCTGTTTTCCTTATATTACATTGGATCTTCCCAAGTCTTCCAATAAATATAGGTTTCGAAAACTACTTAGTACAGTTGGTAGTTACGGCCTTATGTACAGCACTTGGTTATTATCTACATAAATTATTAAAAACATATACAGGAAATTACTTTAAATGGGTTTCTATATATCTTAATAAAAGTGTAAAGTTTCAAATATTGAGCAATGGATATGAGAGCTAATGTAAAATGGTATGCTAAAATAATAAACTAGCATACCGTTTTTATCGAAAAAATGTTTTAATTAAGTAAGGATTTTTCTCATTTTGCATTGTACCATCTCTTTGAAAAAATGAATGTTACTACTCCATTAAAAATAAGGTAAAATAGCATAATATTGAAGGAATAATGAAAAACTTCAAATCTATTTAATAGTTTGGACAATATACCTAATGAAAGAATGATGGGCATAATGGATAATAGCCAAGTATTAATCGCCCAAAATAAATACTGGTTTTTTATTTCAAAATGCTTACTAAAATATAAAACCTCAAAAATGCATATTCCAGCGATTTGAATACCCATGCCTAATGCAGCAGAGGTAAATTGCCAATAGAAAAACAGAGTTCCATCATTAGCCATTGCTAAAGCGATAATAAGACCTATTGCAATTATTGCGGTAGAAATAGCAATAGGGATATTTCCGCTCTGTTTCTTTGTTTCAGTTCTTAAGATCACATTTTCATCTATATACTCATCTTTTAACAGATAGTCTGTGGTAACACTAAAATAGTTGCTTAACGCAATAATTTTATCAACATCAGGAATTGATGTATTACACTCCCATTTTGATAGAGCCTGTCTAGACACTCCAAGACCAGAAGCCATTTCCTCTTGTGATAAGCCCTTTGACTTTCTACACATTTGAATTTTTTCACCTAATGTCATTGAAACACCTCCCTTGTTTTATGGAATAAGTTTAACATTCTTTACGGTTGCACACCATCAAATGGCCCTTTCAATTTCGCAACTGCCAGTTGCAACCCTTATGTTAAGATGATAAGAAAATAGAAAACAGCAATAATACTTGTTAATATTACTGCTGTTTCAATGCTAGTATTTATAGTACTTTCAATAAAGTGCTACATATTGAACTACTAGAAAATTTTAGTAGTCCAATTTTCGCAGTTCCACACTTCTGTTACCACATCTTTATAAAATTCTGGTTCATGGCAGATTAAAAGTACGCTTCCTTTATAGGACTTAAGTGCACGTTTAAGCTCTTCTTTAGCATCTACATCTAAGTGGTTTGTTGGTTCGTCTAGAACTAGTAGGTTAGTTTCTTTATTGATTAATTTACATAATCTAACTTTAGCTTGTTCTCCACCACTTAATACAACTATTTTACTTTCTATATGCTTTGTGGTAAGTCCACATTTTGCAAGGGCTGCACGCACTTCGTATTGAGTAAAGCCTGGGAAATCGCCCCATACCTCATCTATACAAGTGTTATAATTAGCTTCTTTAATTTCCTGTTCAAAATATCCTATGTGCAGGTAGTCACCTAGAGCTGCATAACCTGATATTGGATTAATTTCTCCTAAAATACTTTTTAATAGTGTAGTTTTTCCTAGTCCATTAGCTCCAACAAGAGCAATCTTTTGACCTCGTTCCATGCGAAGATTTAAAGGTTTAGACAAAGGTTCACTATATCCAATTACTAAATCCTTCGTTTCAAAAATTAGCTTTCCAGAGGTTCTAGCATCTTTGAAATTGAACTCAGGTTTTGGCTTTTCTTTAGCAAGTTCTATTACTTCCATTTTGTCTAATTTCTTTTGTCTAGACATAGCCATATTTCTTGTAGAAACTCTAGCTTTATTTCTAGAAACGAAGTCTTTTAAATCTTCAATTTCTTGTTGTTGCTTTTTATAAGCAGCCTCTAATTGTTGCTTTCTTGCTTCATAAACTTTCATAAAATCATCATAAGAGCCAACATAACGGTTTAATTCTTGATTTTCCATATGGTATATAAGATTAATAACACTATTTAAGAATGGAATATCATGAGAAATTAAAATAAATGCATTCTCATATTCTTGAAGATAACGCTTTAACCATTCTATATGTTGTTCATCTAAGTAGTTAGTAGGCTCGTCTAAAAGAAGGATATCTGGCTTTTCAAGCAATAATTTTGCTAGTAAAACTTTAGTTCTTTGACCACCGCTAAGATCACTTACATCTTTATCTAAGCCTATATCTATTAATCCCATACCACGGGCTACTTCGTCAACCTTTGCATCTATGATATAAAAGTCATTATGCGTTAAAATATCTTGAATTGTACTCATATCTTCTAATAATTGTTCTAATTCTTCAGGCGTGGCAGTTGCCATTTTATCGCATATTTCATTCATTTCAGTTTCTAAATCAAATAAATATTTAAATGCACCTTTTAAAACCTCTCTAATTGTCATTCCACGCTCTAATGCTGTATGTTGGTCTAGGTAACCAATTCTAACACGCTTAGCCCATTCTATTTCTCCTTCATCTGGATCTAATTTGCCAGTTATGATACTCATAAAAGAAGATTTTCCTTCACCATTAGCGCCGATAAGTCCAATGTGTTCTCCTTTTAAAAGTTTAAAGGACACATTATTTAGAATAGCTCTGTCACCAAAACCGTGGCTAAGATTTTTAACTGATAGAATACTCATTTCTCAATTCCTTTCTCAATGGTTTCAAATTTTAAAACATACATAAAAGATTATATAAGATTGTAGAAATTTTTTAAAGTAAAATTATTATATTTGCTCTTTTTTTTACTATATGTTATAAAGAAAATAAAAGTAAATCTCTTTAAGAAAGGAAATAACATGAATTTAATAAGTATAGAAAACCTATGTAAAAGTTATAGTGAAAAAGAACTGTTTAAAAATATAAATTTAGGCATAAATGATGGAGATAAAATTGGAGTAATAGGTATAAATGGGACAGGAAAAACCACATTACTTAAGATAATAGCTGGAGAAGAAAGTATAGATGAAGGAAGAATAATAAAGGGTAACTCAGTAAATATAGAATACCTTTCTCAAAATCCATATTTTGAAACTGAAGCTACAGTATTAGAACAAGTATTTAAAGGAAATTCACCAATTATGGAGTTGATAAGAGAATATGAAAAAGCCATAGAAAATGTTAATAGCTCAAGTGAATATATAATGAAGCTTACTGGTAAAATGGATGCTATGAATGCCTGGGGAATAGAAAGTGAAGCTAAATCCATATTGATGAAATTGGGTATATCAGATTTTAACGCCAAGGTAGGGAGTTTATCTGGAGGGCAGAGAAAAAGAATAGCCTTAGCCTCAGCTCTTATCAATCCTTGTGAATTGCTTATTTTAGATGAGCCTACAAATCATTTGGATAATGAAACTATAGATTGGCTAGAAGAGTACTTGAATAAAAGAAAAGGAGCTCTTCTTATGGTTACCCATGATAGATATTTTTTAGATAGAGTAGTAAATAAAATTGCTGAGATAGATAGAGGAAATATATACACATATGATGGTAACTATGAAAGCTTCTTAGAAAAGAAGATGGAAAGAGAAGAGATGGAAGAATCTCTTGAAAAAAAGAGACAAAATATTTTAAGAAAAGAACTTTCTTGGATAAAAAGAGGTGCAAAAGCAAGAAGTACTAAACAAAAAGCTAGAATAGACCGTTTTGAAAAGTTAAGCGAAGAAAGTATAGAATCTTTTGATAAAAAAGTTGAAATCTCTGTGGCAGGGAGCTATCTAGGTAAAAAAGTTATGGAATTAAAAAATATAAATAAATCCTTTGGTGACAAGGAAATAATAAAGGACTTTAATTATATAGTAACTAGAAATGATAGAATAGGAATAGTTGGCCCAAATGGTTTTGGGAAATCAACTCTTATAAATATAATGTCTAATAGAATGAAGCCAGATAGTGGAGAAGTTGAAGTTGGAGAGACAGTTAAAATAGGTCTATTTTCTCAAGAAACCAATCATATGAATGAAGACTTGAGGGTTATAGAATATATAAAAGAAGGGGGAGAAATAATAACAACTGCTGATGGTGAGAAAATAAGTGCATCGCAAATGTTAGAAAGATTTTTATTTACCCCATCTATGCAATGGACACCTGTATCTAAACTTTCTGGTGGGGAAAAGAGAAGATTATACTTACTAAGAACGCTTATGGAGGGCCCTAATGTATTGCTTTTAGATGAGCCTACTAATGATCTAGATATTGAAACATTAACAATTTTAGAAGATTATATTGATAATTTTCAGGGGGCAGTTGTCGCTGTTTCTCATGATAGATATTTTTTAGATAGGGTAGCAGAAAAAATATTTTTATTTAAAGGTTATGGAAATATATCTCAAAATACTGGTAATTACTCGGATTTAAAAGAAAAAATTAATAATGATAGAGAAATAAATAAAAATATAAACAATAATAATGAAGGAATACAGATAACACATAAGGAAAATAATTCACAAAGAAGAAAAGATAAGCCATTAAAGTTTTCATATAAAGAGCAGAGGGAGTATGAAGAAATAGACAGCGTTATTTCTGAACTTGAGGATAAATTACAACAACTTGAGATTAATATTAATAATGCCGCTGCAGAATATAGCAAATTGCAAAATCTATTGATAGAGAAGGAAGAGGTTGAAAAGCAATTAGAAGAAAAAATGGAGACATGGGTTTATCTTAATGAAATAGCAGAAAAAATTGCTGAAGAGAAAGCTAATGATAATACAATAGATTAAATTATTGTTGTGGACATATAATGTCAAAAAAGATATAATTATATTAAATATATAATTAAAACCTTTGAAGGTAAATCTAAGAAGATAAAAAATAATTATTTTGTGGATACAGATAACCTCCGCAAAAGTATGGGCCGTATACATAATGTGTATACGGCCTTTATAGGATAAAAATTAATGTTATTATAAATCACTCAATTATTACTCTTATGTATGTTTATTATATTGAAATGCTAATATATTATCTACTTTGGTAAAGACTTAACATTCTTTCTTGGTCATCGAAAACCCTTACAAATTTAATAGAATATATATCACACATTAACATATCATTTGTTCCACTTTCTCGTATGACAACATAACTAATTCCAACCTCTAATAAAACACCTTCACGGTCAATTAGCATATTGGTTCCAATTAGAAACTCGATTTTAACATAGTTTCCTATTTGTGTTGTTAACCAACCTTGAGTATAATTTGTATCTTGTTGAACCGGTGGAGCAGGTTCTATTACTAAGCTAGGGCCTCCTGTGGTACCAGGACGTGGTGGAGGTGTTGGTGTTGGTGTTGGTGTTGGTGTTGGGGTTGGGGTTGTAGCAGGTGGAAATTCTTGTCTCTCGTAAGATGGTGTATCAAAATGAATTTCTGGTTTTGTTGTATAGGGATAATCCATAGCTGGTTCGTCCCACATTGGATAATCGTAATAATTATTTGGCATTCTTGTAAACAAAAGAACGACCTCCTTATAAATTATATTATTATAGATTAAGTTTGGGCATAAAGCTCTGTAGGATTGTAGAAACAATGATTGGCAACCCTAACTTGAAAGCTACCGCTACCATTACGAGGGAAGATATAAGGGCATGTTTCTACATAAGGATTAAAATACCATAAAGAAGCACCGGTAGTATACAATCTATTTCCAGCTAATGCCCAATCCGCAATTTCAAAATGTATTTCCTCCGGAGGACTGGCCCAAATTGTTTGGGGATTAGGCACCCCATATAGTTCAGAAGCAACACAATCAAATTGACCAGGTTGGAAAATAATTTTTCTTATATCACCTTGGCCTAGTCTATGATACTCACCGTAAGATACATTAACCCTGTTCATAACTACTGAAGCAACTGCTCTCATGCCATTATCACCTTCACCGCCGGCTTCACATTTTATAAGCCTAGCTAATAGCTCTCTATTATCATAAGACATTAAGTTCATCTCCTTAATAAAGCTACAGTATTAGTATATTTATTAGAGAGATAAAAAGTTCTTGAAAAACTACAATATTTTAACTAAATTAAATTATTTATGTTAATATTTAAATATAAAGTAAAATGTAATATAAAGCATAAGTTGAAATGTATAATAATTTTTAAGGGGGTATTAGTATGGATATTGCTGTAATCGCAGGAACTCCAGTTGATACAAAGTTGGGGCAAAAATTTTTAAAAAAGCATGGATATGATTCTGAAGGGTATCCTATTTCAAGAATACCAGATGAGCAATCGATTCTTCAGGTTTTATATCCAGATTTACTAAAAGATATGGTTAAAGAGAAAATAAAAACTATTAAAAGCAAGGGCATAAAAAATATATTTGTATATTGCAATTCATTAAGTGCAGCTGTTGATATGGAAGAGTTAGCTAGGGAATTTAATATAAATATTGTGACTCCTCTTCAAGTATATGTTGATATGGGGGAAAAATTTAATATTATAGGAGTATTGGCAGCTAATAATCAAAGTACTTTTGGTATTGAAAAAATTATACAAAAGTGCAATCCGAAAGCTCATATAATAGGAATTGGCGCATTACCTATTGTAAATGCAATTGAAATGAGTATGGAACCAAAAGAAATTATAGAGAAACTTGCTTTAGATAAGGCTATGGAATTTTTAAAAGGCATTAAATGTGAAGTAATAATTTTAGGTTGCACTCATTTTCCTTATTTTTGCAAAGAGTTAAAGGAAAAAAGCTCTATACCCATTATAGATCCGGCTGTTAAAATGTTAGATAAATTAATAGTTTAAGAATAAAGATTTAAAGGTGAAGAATTAAGAATGAAGAATATTGGTATGAACTTTGTGGAAGGCCTATCATTATATTCTTCATTTTTTATTTGTCGCTATTCACTTCAATTTAAGTATAAATATAGGATTGTGTTGCAAAATATACTTAAGAGGATTTATAGATAGAGGTGGATAAATTGAGTGAAGGATTGGTAGTTGTAGTAAGATCTATTATAGGGTATTTTTCTCTTTTTATTTTTACTAGAGCTTTAGGAAAACAACAAATAAGTCAGTTAACATTTTTTGACTACGTATTAGGGATAACAATTGGTTCCATTGCTGCTTCATTGACTACGGATTTATCTAGTAGGGCATGGCCACACTGGGTAGGGCTTTTTACATGGGCAATACTAAGTTTTTTACTGCAATCCATGACTATAAAATGGATGTATATAGCTAAATATGTAGATGGCGAACCTACCATAGTAATTATGAATGGCGAAATAATGGAAGATGCGCTAAGAAAAATGAAATATAGAATAGAGGATGTTTTGCAACTCTTAAGAAATAAGGATATTTTTGATTTGAGTGAAGTTGAATTTGCTATATTAGAGCCTAATGGCAACATTTCTGTTCTAAAAAAAGCAGAGCATAATCCATTAACACCTAAAGATATGAACATATCTGTTCAGCCATCTAATATTAGTACTGAATTAATCTATGATGGAATGATTATTGAGGAAAACCTAGCTAAAATTAAAAAGGATAAAAATTGGCTTATAAAAGAATTAAAGAAACAAAAAGTAAAAGATATATCACAAGTGTTTTTAGCTACGTTAGAGTCTACAGGGAATCTTTATATTGATAAATATGAGGATAATGGAAAAAATAAAGATAATACAAAAAAATAAGTAAGGAGAATATAATATGAGGAAGTTTTTCGAGAAAGCCATTCCAGTTGTTATATTGATATTCTTTATATTAATTATGTTAAGTGGTAATTATTTAAAAAGACCCTTAGGTAAAAATGATAATCTTCCGCTAATTATTGAAACAACTATAGATCAGGTTAATCATGAGAATTGGAAGCAGGTTGATGAAAGTATAAATTTATTGGACGATGCATGGAGAAGAATAGTGAAAAGGGTGCAATATAGCTCAGAGAGAGACGAAATAAATTCACTAGGAGCTAGTTTAGCTCGTTTAAAAGGAGCTGTTATGGCTCAGGATAAGTCATCAGCTTTAATGGAATTAAATGAAGCTTATGAGCATTGGCGAAATTTAGGAAAGTAAATAAAATTTTATTAACATATACCACTGTTTTTATTTTATTGTATAATATATTCTATATCATACAATATTTATTTAGATATTTTTGATTACAGGCTTAACATAAGTCAATTAGGAGGATTTTATGAACATCATCATAATTGGAGCGGGTAAAGTAGGTTATAACTTAGCTGAAAATTTAGAAAAGGAAAACCATAATGTGGTTATAATTGATAAAAGCCCCCAAATTTTAAGAAAAGCAGAAGAAAATTTAGATGTAATGTGTATTAAAGGCAGTGGTACTAGCACTAATATTCTATTAGAAGCAGGGGTAAATGAAGCAGATTTGCTTATGGCTGTAACTGGAAGTGATGAAATAAACATGGTAGCTTGCCTAACTGGGAAAAAATTAGGAGCGGCACATACTATTGCAAGGATTAGAGATCCGGAATATGCCAAAGAACTTTCTTTATTAAGAGAAGAGTTGGAACTAGAAATGGTCATCAACCCAGAATTAGCTGCAGCGGATGAAATAGCACAATCTCTCAATTTCTCTCCAGCTATAAATGTAGAAAGCTTTGCAAAAGGTAGAGTAAAAATGATTCAATTAAAGTTGACAGAAGGTATGCCCATCATTGGGAAAAATTTAAAGAATATTTTTTATAACACCAATATATCAGCTTTAGCTGGTGCTATTATAAGAGGAGAGGAAGTAATTGTTCCTAGTGGAAATATAGTGCTTCAAGAAAATGATAGTATTTATGTTATAGGAAAGTCTTCGAGTTTATATAACTTTTGTAAATTAGTAGGGTTAATACCTTTAAAATTTAAGAATGTTATGATCCTAGGCGGAGGAAGAATTGCTTATTATTTAACTAATATAATATCGGAGATGGGAATGAAGGTTAAGATTATTGAAATAGATAGAGAGCGCTGTGTAGAGCTTTCAGAGCTTCTCCCTAAAGCGCTTATTATTAATGCAGATGGTACTGATGAAGATATATTACTATCAGAAAATTTACAGGACATGGATGCATTTATTGCTGTAACAGGAATTGATGAAGAAAACTTATTATCATCTCTTTTGGCAAAACAAAGTGGAGTGAAAAAGGTTATAGCTAAAAATAGTAGAAGCAATTATATGAATGTATTAAATAACTTAGGTATTGACCATGTTATAAGTCCTAAGGCAATTACTACAAATCAAATATTGAAATATGTCAGAGGAAATAAAGTGGAATCTTTATATCGTATTGTAGAAGGAAAGGCTGAAATATTAGAATTTATAGCAAAGGATAAAAGTAGCTATATAAATAAGCCATTAAAGAATATAAAATTTAAAGAAGATTCTATTATTGCAACCATAGTTAGAAAAAATGATATTATAATTCCCAATGGTAATGATTCTATTATTCAAGGAGATCGTGTTATTGTAATCACAAAATGTAAAAATGTTAATAGCATTGATGATTTAATCGCAAGTGCAAATGGAGGATTGGAAAATGAATTTTGGAATGGTCTTAAAAAATTTGGGGATTTTATTAATATGTGAAGCTTTTATAATGGTTCCTTCTCTTTTTGTATCTATTATAAATAAAGGTTACGATATTAGAGCTTTTATAATTACCATAGTTATACTATTAATAGTAGGATTTTTAGCAGCATCAGTAAAACCTAAAAATAAAAATATCTACGCTAGGGATGGATTCGCTATTGTTGCTATTGGGTGGATACTAATTTCTTTTTTTGGATCACTACCCTTTGTTTTTAGTGGAGTAACCTCTTCTTTTATAGATGGTTTTTTTGAAGCAAGCTCAGGGTTCACTACGACAGGTGCAAGTATTTTGACGGAGATTGAAGGGTTGCCTAAGGGTATTTTGTTTTGGAGAAGCTTTACTCATTGGGCAGGAGGAATGGGAGTACTAGTGATGACCTTAGCTCTATTACCTTCTGTTGGAAAAGGAAGTCTTCAGATAATGAAGGCAGAAAGTCCTGGCCCAACACCAGGAAAGATTGTTCCAAGACTAGGACATACAGCTAAGATATTGTATATAATATACTTCGGTATAACTATTATTCAGGTAGTACTACTTGTGCTAGCAGGCATGCCCCTATATGATTCCTTGGTACATACCTTTGGAACAGTAGGGACGGGAGGATTTTCTATTAAGAATTTAAGTATAGGAGCATATAATAACGTTTATATAGAGATTATAATTACAATTTTTATGCTAGCTTGTGGAGTAAACTTTTCTTTATATTACCAAGCTTTAAAAGGAAATGTTAAAGCAATTTTTAAAGATGAAGAATTTAGACTTTATATGGGAATAGTTGCAACATCAATAATTCTAATAACAATAAATATTTATGGTAATGTATTTAAGAGTTTAGGACAAGCGTTGAGACACTCCTCATTTCAAGTAGCGTCAGTTATAACTACTACAGGATATGCTACTACAGATTTTAATCAATGGCCGTCTTTTAGTAAGATAATATTAATATTATTAATGTTTGTGGGAGGATCCGCTGGCTCTACAGGTGGAGGAATAAAAAATATTAGAATACTCCTACTTTTTAAAGCTATGAAAAGAGAATTATTGAAGATAATACATCCTAGAGCAGTTTATACAGTTAAATTCGGTAATAAATCTATTGAAGAGGAAACTTTAACAGAGATACTTTCATTCTTCTTTATGTATATTTTCATATTTATTATAGCTCTTTTAATAATATCATTAGAAGGAAAGGACATGTTAACTTCCTTTACATCTGTAGCTGCTACTTTGGGAAATATAGGTCCAGGACTTGGAATGGTAGGACCAATGGGAAACTTCTCACAGTTTTCAGATCTATCAAAGATGGTATTATCCTTATGTATGATTATAGGTAGACTTGAAATATATCCAATGTTATTATTGATATTTCCAACCTTTTGGAAAAAGGTAAATGTATAAAATAAAGTATAGATGAAACCGTATACCTGATGTGTATACGGTTTTATTGCATTATATTTTAGTATAAATCCCCAAATATGTCACACAATATATTATAAGATCATATTCTATCAAGTTAATTTAATTAAAATAAGGTTAAAAAATAAAGTTAAATGTGAGGTAAAATACTATTGTTTAATAGAAAACATATAAGAGGTATTGTTGCTTTTGTATGGCTTATAGCTTTTATTGGTTTATGGGCTATATTTTATAAAATTTTACCCAAAAATGATATAGAAATTAAGCTTCAACAGATAGAGCATAGCATAAGTAATGACAATTGGCAGGAGGCCAAAAAAGGTATGAAAGAGTTAAAAGAAATTTATATTGAAAAAAGGCCTATAATTCAAATGAATAATGCTACAGAGGCATTTATTAATTTTGACTACATATTTGGACAATTGGATTATGCAGTTCAACA
The DNA here is from genome assembly GCF_018918285.1 of Clostridium mobile. Taxonomy (GTDB): domain Bacteria; phylum Bacillota; class Clostridia; order Clostridiales; family Clostridiaceae; genus Clostridium_AW; species Clostridium_AW mobile. The sequence goes on along the minus strand of NZ_JAHLQF010000004.1, from coordinate 254,456 downwards.
GGAATCTAAAACGGCCTTAGAGTATATAGGATCCCTTAAGTATTCTATTGATTATGTAATTAGACCCTTTTCTGGACCTTAATGTAAATGATGGCTATCGTATAAATGAGGATTTGATTTCAAGGAGGGTTAAATATGCAACAGTTTTTTATATATACTTTTAGAGTTGTAGTAGTATATTTCTTCACTTATCTTTGTGCAAGAACTTTGACTAAAAAGGCTATTGCACAGATGACTGCTTATGAAATTGCTGGTATCATGATTTTATCTAACGTAGCTGCAGAGCCACTAGTGGATAAAGTAATTGTAAAATCAGTATATGGTTCAGGATTATTAATATTACTGATGCTACTGACTTCTCGTTTGGCTATTATAAATAAACTAAACCCAATATTTGAACATCTCCCAACTATTGTTATAGAAAATGGACAGTTAGATATGAAGGCTTTAAAATATATGGGATTAAGTTTAAACCAATTAAAAGGTCTACTTCGCCAGCAGGGGTATGATAATATATCAGAGATACATACAGCAATAATAGAACCGCAGGGTAATGTATCAGTATTTCCTAAAGCTGAGAATAGTCCTGTTAAGCTAAAAGATTTAAATATAAAATCTAAAGAGGAAGGAATTACTATTCCGCTGATTATGGATGGAGCCATTTTGCATACTAATATAATACATATTAAACGTAATGAAGAGTGGCTTATGCATCAGTTAAAGAAAGAAGGAGTAAAGGATTATAGAGAAATAGCCTTAGCTGAATTAACTCCATCATGGAAATTAAATATTGTAAAAAAATAATCATATTGTAATTGTAAGAAAAGCAGTATGATTTTTTTTACCCCTTAACGACTTTTTGTGCTAAAATATTACTTGTTGTAAATTTAGAATATTATTAAGAGGTAAAGGAAGATATGGAGAAAAAATTAAACTTAACTGAAGGAAATATATTAACAACACTAGTGAAATTATCTATGCCAATTATAGGGACATCCTTTATTCAAATGGCATACAATCTTACGGATATGCTGTATCTAGGAAGATTAAGCAGTAAGGCTGTAGCAGCGGTAGGTACTGCTGGTTTCTTTACTTGGTTTGCTAACTCAATCATTTTTTTGTCGAAAGCAGGAGCGGAAATTGGAGTAGCCCAGTCCATTGGTAGAGGAGACACTAAAAGGGCTAAAAAATATATAAAGAATACAGTAAAGCTAAATATTATAATGGGATTTGTTTATGCATTAATTTTGATTATATTTAGGAAAAGTTTAATAGGATTTTTTAATTTAGGAGAAAACTCTATTGTGAAAATGGCAGAAGACTATCTTTTAATTGCTGCGCTAGGATTAAATTTCTTTTTTATAAATCCTATTTGTACATCAATATTTAATGGATATGGAGATAGTAAGACGCCTTTTAAAACTAATATTATAGGATTGTTAGTTAATATAGTTTTAAATCCTGTATTGATTTTTGGCTTTGGACCTATTCCTAAGCTTGGGGTAGCAGGGGCGGCCATAGCTACAGTTTTTGCGCAATTTGTAGTTTCATTTTGCTTTATATATACAATAGTTAAAAAGACGGATTTATTAAAAGATGTGAATCTATTAGAGAAATTTGATATTGATTGTGTAAAATCAGTATTTAGATATGGGATGCCTGTAGCATTGCAAAATGGACTATTTTGTATATTCGCTATGATTATAGCTAGAATAGTTTCGGACTTTGGCGATGCATCTATTGCGGTTCAAAAGGTAGGGTCTCAAATAGAAGCGATTTCCTGGATGACTGCTGGAGGATTTTCTACAGCTCTAAGTGCCTATGTAGGACAAAATTATGGAGCGAAAAAATGGGATAGAATTTACGAAGGATATTATAAGGCATTATTAGCAGCTAGCATTTTAGGAATAGGTACTACTCTTTTACTTTATTTTGGATCCAAGCCTTTATTCGCTTTATTTATTCCAGAGAAGCATGTTATACCATTAGGTGTGGACTACCTTAAAATATTGTCTTATTCTCAGCTATTTATGTGCATTGAAATTACAACTGCAGGAGCTTTTAATGGTTTAGGTAAAACTGTACCACCTTCATTGATAGGAATAATATTTACAGCACTTAGAATACCAGCAGCTTTAATATTATCTTCTGAAAAATTATTAGGACTTAATGGAGTATGGTGGAGTATAAGTTTAAGTAGTGTGCTTAAAGGAATAATTCTAACATCATGGTTTGTAATATACTTAAACAGGAAATATAAAAAAGTTAGAATAAAAGAAAATTTACCCGTACCAAACGGATATTAGTTTCAAGGATAAATTTTATTAGTAGTCTAAAGAAGATTAATTATGTATAATTACATTAAAACTTTTTTTATGTAAAATTTTAATTCTTAATTCTTATGTAAAAATTGTACAAGCAATTTTTAAAAAAGGAGGTTCTTATGTTTAATTTAGATGATTGTATCGGAATTATAACTAGTAGAGGCACGAAGGAAATTGTGGAGGCTTTTAATCATAGATTAGCTCTTCATGACATAACAAGAGTTCAATGGATTGCCCTTTATTATATAGGAGAAGAAAAAGGAATAACTCAAAAAGATTTAGCAGATAAGATGAATATTAAAGAATCTACTGTTGCAAGATTGATTGATAGAATGGAGAAGGAAGGCACTGTAGAAAGGATAAAAAATACTGAAGACAGAAGAGTAACAAAGCTTCATTTGACAGAGAAAGGTAGTGAAAAAAGGGAGGCGGTTATACCTATCGGAGAAGAATTTTCAAGAGAGGGAATCCATGGTATTAGCCAAGAACATTTAAAGATATTTAAAGAAGTATTGCAACAGATTATAACAAATGTAAATACAAAAAATAACCAGTAGAAATACATTGAAAACTTTTTAACAAACTACTATTGATAATACCACCTTATAGTGGTATTATTATTTATAAGAATACTTGCTATAGCAAGTATTGGCATGTAAACAATTAGCATAACAAGTTAAATTAATAAGGAGTGAAGAGGTATTATGAAGAAAGATCCAAGAGAAATGTTAAATGCTTTTTTAGGTGGATTACAAGATTTAGGAGCTACTAATGGTGAACATGTAGAAGCTTTTATGAATTTATTAGGGACTACATATGCTCCAGGAAAATTAGATGTTAAAACAAAAGAGCTTATAAGTGTAGCAGTTGCAGCATATAACCGTTGTGAATATTGCATAGTATTCCATGTATTCAAAGCATTAGAAGCAGGTGCAACTAGAGATGAAATAATGGAAGCAGCTATGGTAGCAGTTGCCTTTGGTGGTGGTCCAGCAATGGCATACTCAGTAACTCTTCTTAAAGATTCAATTGATGAATTCGAAAAAGATTTTAAATAATTTCAAGTAATCTCAAATAATTTTAAATATATACCTGTGCATGAACTTGCACAGGTATAGTTATATTCTTTTTAGGAGGGAAAATAATGGTTGAATTGAAGATAGAAAAATTAGCAGGTCATAGCAAAAAGGGAAAAGTAGGTAAAATAAACGCTAATGTAGGGAGCGATTTAAAAGAAGGCGACCTTATTTTACAAGTTGAATGTGATAAAGGAAATGCGTCAATAAAATCTAATTGTTCCGGTTTGTTAAAGGAATTAAAGGTAGAAGAAGGTGACGAAGTAAATGTAGGAGATATTGTTGCCCTCATAGAAGGAGTAGTAAAAACTGAGCAAAAACCTAAAGGAATGGACTATTTTGCTTCTATGCTAAAACCAACAAAAAGAGAAGTAGAATGTGATTTAACTGTTATAGGTGCTGGTCCAGGAGGATATGTAGCTGCCATTTATGCTGCAAAAAAAGGGCTGAAAACTGTATTAGTTGAAAAAGATAGATTAGGTGGCACATGTTTAAATGTTGGATGCATACCGACAAAGGCTTTAGTGAGATCTTCAGAAGTATTTAATGATATAAAGCATAGCGAAGATTTTGGTATAAAGGTTTCAGAAGCGTCAGTAGACATGGGGAAAGTTATAGATAGAAAAAATGGAATAGTAGATAAATTAGTAGGTGGTATAGACTTTTTATTAGGAAAAAATTCTATAGAAAAAATCACTGGTGCTGGTGAGATAATAGATAAAAACAAAGTATTTGTAAAAGGTAAAAGAGAAGAAGTGACTATCAATACAAAAAATATTATTATTGCGACAGGTTCAAAGATTTCTAAAATTAATATAGAAGGTTTTGATAGCGATAAGGTATTAAATAGTACTACAGCTTTAGATATGAGAAAACTTCCAAGCAAAATGGTAGTAATAGGCGGTGGAGTTATTGGAATGGAATTTGCATTTATATATGCTAATTTTGGTGTAGATGTTACTGTAGTAGAATATATGCCAAAAGTACTTTGTACAATGGATGATGATGTAATTGATGAAATAGTTTCTATAGGAAAAGAAAAGGGAATAAAATTCTACACATCATCTAAAGTAACCAGTGTTAAAAACAGTGAAGATGGAGAGGCTATTGTTGTTTTTGAAACCAATGGAGAGGAAAAATTAGTAACTTGTGATAACGTTATAGTAGCCATTGGAAGAGAACCTAATTTAGAAGGCTTAGGCATTGAAAAAGTTGGAATAGAATTGAATGATAATAAAAAAGGAATAAAGGTTGATGACAGATTAAGAACCAATGTAGAAAATATTTATGCAATAGGAGATGTAAACAATAAGATAGGGCTTGCCCATGTAGCATCTCATGGTGGCATGATAGCAGTAGACAATATTTTAGGAGAAGAAAAAGAAATAGATTATTCAGCAGTTCCAGGAGTAGTATACACAATACCTGAGGTTGCAACTGTGGGAATAACAGAAAACTTGGCTCTAGAAAAAGGAATGAATATAAAGGTTGGTAAGTTCCCATTTATGGCTAACGGAAAAGCACTAACCTATGGTGAAGAAAAGGGCTTTGTTAAAATAATAAAGAATATGGATTCAAATGCTCTAGTTGGTGCTTCTGTAGTTGGACCACATGCTTCAGATTTAATTGGAGTATTGACTTTAGCAATTAAAAACAACCTTACAGAAGAACAAATTAAAGAAACAATATTTGCTCATCCTACTACCGGAGAAGCTATACATGAAGCTGCATTAGCATTGACAGGTGGTGCTATACATTTTGATATCTAAAAGAAAAGTAATAATATCAAATAGCTTTAATCCATACTTTAATCTTTCTTTAGAAGAATACCTATTAAATAATATAGAGGAAGATGAGATGGTATTATACCTTTGGAGAAATGAAAATACAGTAGTTATAGGTAGAAACCAAAATCCCTGGAAGGAATGTAATTTAGAAAAACTTTCTAATATGAAAGGTAAGATAGCTAGAAGACTCTCAGGGGGAGGAGCTGTCTATCATGATTTAGGAAATCTTAATTTTACTTTTTTAACTGGGGAGAAAAACGAGGATTTATCTAAGCAATTATCAGTAATAATAGAGGCTTTGAAAGAACAGGGAATTGAAAGTAGTTTTTCTGGAAGAAACGATATTTTAGTAGATGGCAAGAAGATATCAGGGAATGCTTTCTATTGGGATAATAACAAATATTATCACCATGGAACTTTACTTTATAAAGTAGATGTGGAAAAACTTACGGCAATATTAACTCCACCAACTCATAAATTAACCTCCAAGGGTATAGATTCTGTAAAGAGCAGAGTTGCTAACTTAAAAGAATATAGGGAGGACTTAACAATAGAGTCCCTTATGAAATCTCTAATAAGAGCTTTTGAAGTTAAGTATGGAGAGATAAATGATATAAAATATTTGGATGAAGAAGTTTTAGACCTCCATGAACTCACAAATAAATACTCAAGCTCTCAATGGATATATGGAGATAGTCCTGATTTTCATATTTCTATAGATAGAGTAACCAGCGAGGGTAAAATAGAAATCAATATTTCTGCAGAAGATAGTGAAATTAAAAAATGTAAGATATATACGGATTCTCTTTACACAAAAGAATTTACAATAATAGAAAAAATACTTGAAGGCTGTGTATTTAATAAAGATAATATCATTGAAGTTTTAGACAAAAATAGACAGCTGTTTTCCTGTAAAGGAAAGATTATATTAGATTTAGTTAAAGAAATGATTATAGAAAATGTTCCAAAATTAATATGAATAGTAAAAGTAAGAAATAGACTTTTTAATTGATAATTATAATAAATTAAGAGTTGAGAATTCTCTCAACTCTTAATTCTTAACTTTTTAATCAACTTTATGTTCTTACAAAAATGTTGTACATTTTTTAAATATATAAAACATATCTAACCATTAACCAATAATGGCAAAAGCTTCCCGCAAGTGTGAATATATGAAATACTTCATGAAAACCAAAATGTTTAAAACTAATATTTGGCCATTTCGTTCCATATATAACGCCTCCAATAGTATAAGCTATTCCTCCTATTACTAACCATAACATTCCGCCACTTGGAATAACCTTAGATAAAGGATAGATAGCTATAATTACTAACCAGCCCATAAGAAGATAAAAGGAGGTAGAAAGCCATCTAGGCGCATTAAACCAAAAGTTTTTAACAACTATCCCAATAATGGCAAGACTCCAGATAATAGTAAATATGCTCCAACCCCAAACGCCTTTTAATGCAATGAGGCAAATGGGCGTATAGCTTCCGGCAATGAGTACATAAATCATAGAATGATCTATTCTTCGTAGTAATTTTATTAATTTTTCAGAGCCCGGGATGAGATGGTAAATAGAACTGGCAGTATATAAAAGTATTAAACTAGCGCCAAAAATAGAAAAAGCTATCACATGCCAGCTCGTTTCATTAATGGATAGTATTATTAATACTATTAAACCTACCACAGAGGCAAGTGCGCCGAATAAGTGAGTCAATCCGCTAACAGGATCTCTAAAATTTTTGAACATATATACCAATCCTCTCTTCTTATATAGTTAATACCATGATATGTAGTATTGAAAACTATATTATGTTATATTAATATATTATACTAATTAAAATAATATTTCAATAGGTATAATTAATATATTTTAGTGTTATTTTTATTATGAACTAATATTTTAAATTTATCCGATGGATGAGGAGTAATGAACTGTCATTTACAAAAATATTAAATAGTATTAAGAAATATTAAAGAGTATTAATATGTAGATTAGTAGTATTAAATACTATATAATTATACTATGAGGTGATAGGAGTGGCATTTAGAGAAGAAGAAATATATGAAGTAATTAATGAAGTTACTTCTTTTGAGGATATTAATCTTTCTGATATTCCAGATATTGATTTATATATGGATCAAGTTATTACTTTATTTGAAATGAAGCTTAATAATTTAAGAAGAAATAAAGATGAAAAAATAATGACAAAAACTATGATAAATAACTATGCTAAAGCTAAGATTCTTCCGCCAGTAAAGGGAAAAAAGTATAATAAAGAGCAGATAATACTATTAAATTTAATATATAATTTAAAGCAAAATTTATCTTTAGCTGATATTAGCACTTTATTTAATCATATTTCAAAGATTCCACAACAAGAAGAAAGTAACCTGTCAACAGTTGAAAACCTATATCAAAATTTTTTGGAAATTAAACAAAGTCAAGAAAAAGTAGCTCAGGAACAATTGAATGAATTAGTACATATTATCAACGAAAAAGCGGATAATTTTAAAGAAGATGAAGAATATATTAAGTTGATATTACTAGTACTTACCCTTATAAATAGAGCCAATATAGAAAAAAGATTAGCGGAAAAAATTATTGATAAATTTTTCTAAAAAAGCAGAAAACATATTGACTGAGAAAGAGTTATATGTTATGATGTAAAAGTTAGAAGAAATCTAACGTATTATTGAAAAAGATTTAAGTGATGAACAACATTCCCATTTTGAGGAAAGTAGGTTAGTCATGTTTTAAATCTTGAATCAAAAGGGAGGAATGTTGAAATGGCAGATAAAACATTAGTATGTAAAGACTGCGGAAAAGAATTCATATTCACTGAAGGAGAACAAGCGTTCTACAAAGAAAAAGGATTCGAAAACGAACCACAAAGATGTGCTGATTGCAGAAGAGCAAGAAAGCAACAAAACAACAACAGAGGATTCAGAAGATAATTTTTGAATGCTATACCCCTATAAGATTAATCTTATAGGGGTTTTTGTTTATTGTCTAAAACACCTAATTTCAAGTCTCTGGAATCTCATCAACAGTATGTTACATTTCTTCTTTAATAAAATTCAAAATATCTAAATTTTCCAAGTGGGGAGAACCTACAGCATTTGAAATCCATTTACAAATAATGTTAATATTGTTTTTAAGTGCTATAATAGTATTAAGGATGGTAGTCATCGGATAAATTTTTCCTACTAATGTTTGGAGGGAATGTTTTGAGAAATAAAGATAAAATATTACAGACTGTTTCGGTATTGCAGAGAAAAATGCCAGAAGGTGTATCAGCTATTGATATTAGTAAGACTTTAAATCTTAATAGAGCAAATGTCAGCAGATGTCTTAATGAGCTTTATTCAGAAAAAAAACTTGAAAAAATTCAAGGGCGCCCTGTACTATATAAAATCATAGAAGAAGATGTGATTAAAATTGAAGAGGTTAAGAATAGTAGTCTGGATAGTCTTATAGGTGCTCAAGATACTTTGCAAGTAGCTATTCAGCAGGCAAAAGCAGCTATACTTTATCCCCCAAGAGGATTAAATACTCTCATACTTGGAGAAACTGGAGTTGGAAAATCTCTTTTTGCGGAACTTATGTATAAGTTTTCTGTGGAAACAGGAATGCTTTTTTCTGGAGCACCATTTGTACATTTTAATTGTGCAGACTACGCAGATAATCCTCAGCTTTTGATAGCTTATATTTTTGGAGTAAAAAAGGGTGCTTATACTGGTGCAGATAAAGATAGAGAAGGATTACTAAAAAAAGCTGATGGTGGAATTATATTTCTTGACGAGGTACACAGATTACCTCCTCATGGGCAAGAAATTCTTTTTACATTTATAGATAAAGGATATTTTAGAGCTTTAGGAGAAACAGAAAAAAAAGAACAAGTATCAGTTCAAATAATAGCAGCGACTACAGAAAATCCTCAATCTTATCTTTTAAGTACATTTACTAGAAGAATCCCAATGATAATAACCTTACCAACCTTGATGAATAGATCTATGAAAGAAAGGTATAGGCTTATTGAATTATTTATAAAAGATGAGTCAAAAAGATTGGCTAAAAGTATATATATAAATCGAAACTCTTTAGAATCTTTGTTATTATATGATTGTCCCAATAATGTAGGACAATTGAAAAGTGATATACAGTTAGCTTGTGCAAAGGCCTTTTTGAATTATAAAGCTCAAAAAAAGAATTATATAGTAATCACTCAAGAAGATTTACCTAGCTATGTGAAAAGAGGAATTTTAAAGATAAAAAACAATAGAGAAGAAATAAATAATATTTTAAAAAGTAGTGGAGAAGTTCTTAAATTTTACTATAAGGAAAAAGAATATAAAAACTTAGGACAGAGTCATAAAGGACAAGGAGATTTTTATGATGATATAGAAAGAAAACTTCAAAGTTTAAAGGCATCCGGTATTCAAGACAATGAAATTAATCAAATTCTTAATATTGATATAGAAAGTCATTTTAAAAAACATATTGAAGATATGACATTGAAGGTTAATAGAGATGAAATAATAAATATAATTGGAGAAAAGATAGTTAATACAGTGGATTATATATTAAATTATGCACAAAACAAATTATATAGAGAATATGATGAAAATCTATATTTTGCTTTTGCATTACATTTAAATGGAAGCGTAAAAAGAATTGAAAATGGAAATAAGATATATAACCCAAAGTTAAATTTTATAAGAGCAAAATATAATGAAGAATTTTTAATAGCTATGGAGATGGCGAAAGTTATTGATAATAATTTTCATATTGAAACACCTCTTGATGAAATAGGTTATATTGCCATGTTTTTAGCAGCAAGTTCTTTTGAATTAGAAAGTGAAGATAAGGATAAAGTTGGAGTACTTGTGATGTTTCATGGGAATAGTACAGCTAGTAGTATGCTTCAAGTGGCTAATGAATTGATTGGGATAAATCACGGAGCTGCCTTGGACATGCCTTTAAATATGAATGTAGAAGAGGCGTATAAACGAGCAAAAGAGAAGGTTGAAGAGATAAATAAAGGCAAGGGGGTGTTACTTTTAGTAGATATGGGATCCTTAGTAAACTTTGGAGATATGATATATGAAGAAACAGGGATAGTTGCTAAAACTGTAGACGGAGTAAGTACACCTATAGTAATTGAAGCCTTAAGAAAAGCAGTTTTAGGCAGAGATTTAATTGAGATATATGAAAGTTGTAGAGAAAACAATTATTCTACAAGAAGAATAATTAGAAAAACCAATATAAAAAAGAAAAACATTATAATAACTGCTTGCTTTACTGGAGATGGGGCAGCAGAAAGATTAAAAAGAGTTATTTACGAAAAGTTGTCAAATCTTGAAAATATAGAGATAATTCCAATGAATATTATAAATAGAAGAGAATTTTTAAGTTCAATAGATTACTACAAAGAAAATTATAATATTTTAGCTATAGTTGGAACGGTAAAAATTCATATAGATGACATACAATTTATATCTGCTAAAGATTTATTAATAGACAGTGGAATAAATACTCTAAAAGAGATAATTGAAACTAATAATAACTATACTAAAATCAGTTCATCACTTAAAGAACATTTAAACTTTGAGGGCTCTGAGAGAATTGTTGAGGATGTAAAACAAGCAATTGAAGATATAAAAGCCCAATTAAAAAAAGTTATTAGTGATGAAGTGGAAATAGGAATAATAATTCACATGTGCTTTTTAATAGATAAACTTAAAAATGGCGGTGGAGAATCGACATTCAAAGGTTTGGAAGAATTTATGAATGAATACAGCAGAGAAATTGTGCAAATAAAACAAAGCTTGAGAAATCTTGAAGAGCAATATGATGTAAAAATTGGAGATAATGAATTGACTTATATTTGCCGCATGTTTATGTATAATGAATCAGATTAGTGTTTTCAGTGTAATCTGTGTAGCATATAAAAATAGTGTGTAATTGAATATACACACTATTTTTGTACATAAATATATTTTAATCCTTTAAATAAAATTAGTACTTAGTTAACTTTATTTCATAGCTGAAGTAAGAATATTTACGCTTTAAGCTGTTGAAAGAAGCTATTTATTATTGATAAAGAAGAAAATTTAAAGCTGTTATATATAAACAAAAGTTTTGGCACGGTATTTGCTTTAATTATTAGTGTAAAGGAGGTAAGCTATGAAAAAATTAAATGTAACGGTAAAAAGTAAATCAGGGCTTCATGCACGGCCAGCAGCTGCATTGGTTAATTTGACACAACGATTTAAATCTAACATTACCATTGAAAAAGATGGAAGATCAGTAAATGCAAAAAGTATAATAGGAGTTTTAAGTATTGGGGCAGAAAGGGAGGACATTATATCTGTCTTAATAGATGGAGAAGACGAGACAAGAGCATTCAATGAACTAGAAGAATTATTCAATAAAACTTTACTTAATGAATAACAATTAATGTCCCATTACGAGAAGGAGGATTATATGGGTTATTATATTGGAATTGATGGAGGCGGCACCAAAACTATTTGCCTTTTAGGAAACTGCAATAATGAAGTTATAGACAGTTTTAAATCTGGTCCTACAAATTATCACAGTATAGGCGTAAAGCAAACAGAAGAAGTATTCAGCTCTATGTTTACTTATTTTTATAATAAACACAATATTGATAAAGATAATATTATCGCAATATGTTTAGGCGGAGCTGGAGTTGACTGTGAGGAGGATGAAAACCTTTTAAGGAATATTTTTAAGGCATTAGGTTATAAAAATAAATTATTAATATTTAATGACTCCATAACTACTTTGGTTGGTGCAAATGGTGACATGAAAGGTGCCATTTTAATTAGTGGTACTGGCTCAATATCCTATGGCATTGATATTCATGGGAATGCGGTTAGAGTGGGAGGCTGGGGACACATAATTGATGATGATGGAAGTGGATTTGCTATTGGAAGGGATGCTTTAAAGAAGATAATGGAAAGCTACGATGGAAGAAGTGAAGAAACTATACTATGGGAAAAGGTAAGTAAAACTCTTGAAATTTCAAACTATGAAGAACTTATACCATTTATTTATAATTCAAAAAAACAATATATTGCGGACCTTGCACCTCTTGTATTAGAAAGCTATTATTCCGATAAAATTTCTAGAGATATTGTAGATAAAGCAGTAGAGGACTTATTTAAAATAGTTAAAACTCTTTCATTTAAAATTAAAATTCAGAATTTTCAACTAAGTTTTGGAGGCAGCATACTTTTAAAATCATCTCTTATGAATAATTTATTAAAGAAAAAGATAAATGATGAATTCCCTAGAATAATAATTCATACTCCTTATGACGACTCAGCCCATGGTGCATTAAATTTAGCCTTAAAAAGTAATGGATATTAAAAAGGAGAGGAAATTATGAAAAAAATAATGTTGGTTTGCTGTGCAGGAATGTCTACTAGTTTACTAGTAAAAAAGATGGAGGATGCTGCAACTAAAGAAAACTTAAAAGTTGAAATATTTGCAGTAGGAGAAGCAGATGTGAAAAATCATGAAGATGTAGATGTGGTTTTACTTGGACCTCAAGTTAGATATTTGCTTAAAAAGATGGAGAAATTAATGGTACCAAAAGGAATACCAGTAAAAGTCATTGATAGTATTTTATATGGAACTATGAATGGAGAGGCAGTATTAAAGCAAGCTATCGATATGATTAAGTAAATAAAATCTCTTTTATAAATATTGGGGGGGTAAAAAATGAAAAAATTTATTAGTTTTATGGAAGAACATTTTGTCCCTATAGCAGGGAGAATAGGTGCTCAAAGACATCTTGTAGCCATAAGAGATGGATTCGTAACTTTAATGCCGCTAATTATAGCGGGTTCATTAGCTACATTAATCAATGCATTACCAATACCAGCATATCAAAATTTTATGACTAATGTGTTTGGTGAATCGTGGAAAAGTTTTGGAGGAAATATTTGGTCAGGATCTTTTGCTATAATGTCTTTTCTTGTGGTATTTACTATAGCTTATAATCTTGCAAAGTCCTATGAATCTGATGGACTTACAGCAGGTGTTGTAGCTTTTGCAGCATTATTAGCTATAACAAAACCTACAGCAGATGGTTCTGGAATACCTTATAGTGCAGCTGGAGGAGTAGGATTATTCTTAGCAATAATTGTAGCAATTATCTCTACAGAAATATTTGTAAGGCTAAGAAGAAAGAAGTCACTTATTATTAAAATGCCAGATAATGTTCCGCCAGCAGTTTCTAAATCCTTTGCATCATTATTACCGGTTATGATAACAATAGCTATATTTTCAGTAATTAAAATTTTATTTGCTGTAATTGGAGTAGATGATATTCATAAATTGATTTATGATGCACTACAAGCACCTTTAGAAGCTGTAGCAAATACACTTTGGTCAGCAATATTAATTGCACTTTTAAATCATTTATTCTGGTTCTTTGGATTACATGGTTCAAATATATTAGAACCAGTTATGCAAGCAGTTTATCTTCCAGCACTTGAGAAGAATATGGCAGCTGCTGTAGCTGGAACGGCTATACCAAATATCGTTACAAAACCATTCTTCGATGCTTTTGTATATATGGGAGGTTCAGGTGCAACAATTTGTTTGATAATTGCTATTTATATAGCTTCAAAGCGTAAGCATCATAGAAATATGGCTAATCTTTCATTAGGACCAGGATTATTTAATATAAATGAATCTATGATATACGGTATGCCTATTGTATTAAATCCAGCATTTATAATACCATTTATTTTAACACCAGTGCTATTAACAATAATAAGCTATATTGCTATTGCCACAGGGCTAGTTCCTCATACTATTGCTATGGTACCATGGACAACACCACCTTTAATTAGTGGATGGATTGCAACTGGATCAATTAGGGGTTCCATATTGCAAATAGTAAATCTTGTTATCGGTGTGATTATATATATTCCTTTCATTGTTTTAGCAGAAAGAATTGATGATAAAAAATCTGAAACTATTGTGAAAGAAACAGATAATAGTATAAAAGGTTAAGGTTTAAAACTATGCATGGAATCTACAATATTCATTGTAAATTCCATGCATAATTCAAAAAAACTGCTTTCCTATTTAAAGGAAAAGTATTATACAATTATACAATTGGAGGGGGAAACATGGAAGGTATTAAAATTGCTGTAATTGGTGGAGGTAGTAGTTATACTCCGGAACTTATTCATGGAATAATACAAAGAATTGAGGAATTCCCTGTAAGAGAAATAGCATTAGTAGATATACAAGAGGGAAAATGGAAACTTGATATAATTAGCAAACTTTCTTTAAGAATGTTAAATAAACATAATATCAAAACGAAAATAACTTCAACTTTAAATAGAAGAGAAGCTATAAAAGATGCAGATTTTGTTGTTGCTCAATTTAGGGTAGGAGGGCTAGAAGCAAGATCAAAGGATGAGACAATGCCATTAAAGTATGATCTCATTGGTCAAGAAACTACTGGAGTAGGAGGATTTATTAAAGCACTCAGAACAATACCAGTGATACTTGATATATGTAAAGATATTAGTGAGTTAGCTCCAGATGCATTTTTAATTAATTTCACAAATCCAGCAGGAATTATTACTGAAACTGTCTTAAATCATACAAAAGTTAAAGCTATTGGAGTATGTAATGTTCCAATAACAATGAAAAATAATATTGGAAAATTACTTGATGTAGAAGTAAATAGAATAAGAATAGATTTTTTAGGACTTAATCATATGGTTTATGGAAAATCTGTTTATCTTGATGGTAAAGATATAACAAGAGAGATAATCGAAAGGCTTTCTAATGGTGCTTCTATAAATATGAATAATATTCCTGATTTAAAATGGAATGAAGAATTTTTGAAATGTTTAAATATGATTCCTTGTCCTTATCATAGATATTTTTATATGAAAGATGAAGTTTTAAAAGAAGAGTTAGAAAGTATAAAAAGAGGAGAAGGAACTAGAGCGAAACAAGTAATGGAGATAGAAAATAAATTATTTAAAATATATGATGACGAGAACCTTGATGAAAAACCATCAGAGTTAGATAAAAGAGGAGGTGCATATTATTCAGAAGCAGCAGTTTCTCTTATGAGTGCTATATATAATGATAAAAATGAAATTCATACTGTAAATGTAAAAAACAATGGAGCTATATTAGATTTACCATATAATTCTGTTATAGAAACAAATGCCATTGTAAATAAAACTGGAGCAGTACCTATATCATCAGGGGCTTTACTAAATTCTGTAAAGGGTCTTGTGCAACAGATAAAGCTCTACGAAATTCTTACAATAGAAGCGGCAGTAAATGGAGATTATAATCAAGCTTTTTTAGCATTAATCAATAATCCACTAGGCGGTTCAATAAATATTACTAAAAAATTACTAAAAGATATATTAGATAAAAATAAGGAATATTTACCTCAATTTAAGTAGGGAGGAATTAAAAATGGAGAATATAATATTTAAAATAATATCTTATAGCGGAGAGGCTAGAAGTCTTTCTATGGAATCTATAGTTCATGCAAAAGCAGGTGATTTTAAAAAAGCTGAAAGATGTATTGAATTAGCAGATACAAGCCTAGAAGAAGCACACAAAGAACAAACAAAGCTTATTCAATCAGAGGCAAGAGATGAAAAAGTCAAGATTACATTGCTTATGATTCATGCGCAGGATCATTTAATGAATGCCATAACAGTAAAAGATTTAGCAATAGAGTTTATAGATATGTATAAAAAAATCTTAAATAATAATTAAATTTTAAAGTAAAAATGGAGGGAGTTAAATGGGTAAGTTAGGAGTATCAGTATATCCTCCACAAGGAGAGATAAAGAAATATAAGGATTATTTAAAAATGGCTGCAAAATATGGATTTACTAGAGTGTTTACTTGTCTTATATCCTTAGGAGAAGATATAGATAATAATTTAAATCAATTTAAAGAAATAACCAATACTGCAAAAGAACTGGGAATGAAAGTTATTGCAGATGTAGATCCTTCAATTTTTAAAAAGCTAAATTTAAGTTATAAAGATCTTCAATTTTTCTCTGAACTAAATTTAAGTGGAATAAGATTAGATTTGGGATTCTCGGGAATGGAAGAAAGTATAATGAGTGTAAATCCTTATGATCTCAAGATTGAAATAAATATGAGTAATGGAACAAAATATCTTGATAATATTTTAAGTTATTGTCCTAATAAAGATAACATAATAGGATGTCATAATTTTTATCCACATAGATATACAGGATTGTCAAGAGAACATTTTTTAAATACGTCAAGAGAGTTTAAGGAAAAGGGTATAAGAACTGCTGCTTTTATTAGTTCATCCAGCGGAACCTTTGGACCATGGCCAACCTACCATGGACTCTGTACTTTAGAAGAACATAGATTTTTACCTATTGATGTTCAAGCAAAGGATTTATTTAATACAGGATTGATAGATGATGTTGTAATAGCAAATTGTTTTGCATCAGAAGAAGAACTTTATACACTTGGTGTGCTAAATAAAGATATTATAGAATTTAAGGTTAAACTATTAGAAGATTTACCAGAAATAGAGAAAAGGATAGTTTTAGAAGAAAGTCATTTTAATAGAGGAGATATATCTGAATATATGATCAGATCAACGGAAAGCCGTGTAAAATATAAAGATCATAAATTTGAGTTATTTAATGCAAAACCTATAAAGAGAGGAGATGTATTGATTGAAAGCTCTCTTTATGAAAGATATAGCGGAGAACTTCAAATAGCATTAAAAGATATGGAGAATAGCGGTAAAACCAATGTGGTAGGCAGAATTGATGAGGATGAAATTTATTTATTAGATTATATTAAACCATGGCAAAAATTTAAGTTTAAATTATAGATTTTAAGATATGGCAAAAAGCCAATATTTTTATGAAAATGTACAAGTTATTAGTCAATTATGGAATAAGGAAATAAATTGGGAAAAATATAAAGGTAGGTAAATATATGACCGTAAAATGTATCAAAAATGGTAAGATAATTTTAAAAGATAAAATTTTACATGGAAAATCAATTATATATGATGAAAAAATAATTAAAATTGTAGAAGATAAATATTTGAATGAAGATATAGAAACTATTGATGTGGAAGGAAATTATATATCTCCTGGATTTATAGATATGCATGTCCATGGATCTAAAGGTTCTGATGTTATGGATGGTAATATTGAAAATATGGAGACTATTAGTAAAAGTCTTTGTAGTCATGGAGTTACGGCATTCCTTCCTACAACTATGACAATGCCAATGGAGGATATTCACAAAGCTTTAGATGTAATAAAAATTTCTATGAACAAAAATTTCCATGGTTCTAAAATTCTTGGAGCGCATTTAGAAGGTCCTTTTATCAGTCCGAAATATAAAGGAGCACAAAATGAAAAATATATTTTAACACCATCAGCGGAGACCATAAAATCTTATGTTGATATAATTAAGGTAATTACTATTGCTCCCGAAATGGATGAAAATCACACTTTTATTAAATCAATGAACGGGAATAAAAATATATTATTATCAATAGGACATACAAATTCTACTTATGAAGAAGCTATGAGTGCTATAGAAGATGGTATAAAAAGTGCAACTCATTGTTTTAATGCTATGACTCCACTTCATCATAGAAATCCTGGCACAGTTGGAGCAATTTTAAACAGTGATATTTACTGTGAACTTATTGCAGACACAATTCATGTACATCCTGCATTATTTAATATTTTAGAAAAAATTAAAGGAGATGATAGGATAATTTTAATAAGTGACGCTATGAGAGCAGCTTGCATGAAATCTGGCAGTTATGATTTAGGGGGACAAAAGGTATATGTGTCTAAGGATAGAGCAGTTCTTGAGGATGGTACATTAGCTGGAAGTCTCTTAACTTTAGATAGGGCAGTAAAGAACATGAGAATCAACACAGAATTGGAACTAGAAAAAATAATTAAGATGGTTACAATAAATCCTGCCAGTGCCATTGGTATGGATAATATGAGGGGAAGCATAGAAGTAGGGAAGTATGCTGATTTTGTAGTGTTTAATGAAAATATAGATATTTTATATACAATTGTAGAAGGAAACTTATGCTTTAGAAAGGAATCTTAAATTATGAAAATTATCAAAGTGAAAGATTATAAAGAGCTAAGTAGAAAGGCATCAAGTATATTAGCCGGTCAACTTATATTAAAACCTAAAAGTGTTTTAGGGCTTGCAACAGGGTCTACACCTATAGGTACTTATGAAGAACTAATTCGTTTATATAATGAAGGAGTTGTAAGCTTTTCAAATGTAATTACTTTTAACTTAGATGAATATTGTGGATTGAAATCTAATGATATAAATAGTTATTGCAATTTTATGAAAACTAAATTGTTTAATCATATAGACATAAGAGAAGAAAATATCCATATTCCAAATGGATTAGCCAAAGATATTCAAAAAGAATGTGAAGATTATGAGAAAAAAATTAAAAAATTTGGTGGCATAGACATACAGTTACTTGGGATAGGAAGGAACGGACATATTGGTTTTAATGAACCAAATCTTAAATTTGAATCAAAAACGTTTTTAGTAAATTTAGATGAGGATACAATTAAGGCTAACTCAAGGTTTTTTAATAGTATTGAAGATGTACCAAGACAAGCAATAAGTATGGGAATAAAAACTATTATGAGTTCTAAGAAAATTCTTTTACTTGCTAATGGTGAAGAAAAAGCAGAAATATTATATAGAGCTATTTATGGTGATATAATTCCACAGGTACCTGCATCAATACTACAATTACATCCAGATGTAACCATAATTGTAGACGAAAAGGCAGGTAGTTGCTTAAAATAGTTATTTTCTAAAAGTTTGCAATTAAAACTATGAAGAGGTGCTGGAGGAGGTCGTTATATGAAAGGAATAGGCGCATCTGCAGGTATTGCTATTGGCAACGTATTAGTTAAAGGTAATAAAATTGAAGTTAAAAAATATAAAATTGAAGATTGTGATAATGAGATAAAAAGATTTAGAAAAGCATTAGATACATCAATTAGCCAAATAAAAGACCTCATTGTATTTACAGAAGATACATTGGGAAAGGAAGAAGGAAAAGTTTTTGAAGCTCATATTCATATGTTAAAAGATGAAGAGCTCATTACTCTTATTGAAAGCAAAGTTAAAGAATCTAAGTTTAATATTGAATGGGCGGTTAAAGATGCCACAGATTTTTATGTAGACATGTTCAATTCTTTAGATAATAGCTATATGCGTGAAAGAAGCATTGATCTTATAGATGTTTCAAATAGAATAATAAATAATTTACTAAATTTGGACACCATTGATTACAGTAAGTTAAATGAAGCTGTCATATTAGCAGCTAATGATTTAACACCATCTGAAACAGCCCAGTTACCTAAAAATAAGGTGCTTGGTTTTATAACAGAGGCAGGAGGCCCAACATCTCATGTTGCTATTATAGCTAAAAATTTGGGGATTCCAGCTATTGTAGGTGCCGGTAAAGTATTAGATTCATTTAATGAAAAATCTTTAATAGTCATGGACGGTGGCACAGGTGAATTTTTTATTAACCCAGATAATCTTATAATAAATCAATTTAATGAGAAAAAGAACTATTTAGAGAAGGAAGAAGAACTTAATAAACATGTACTTGGTATGGAATCTATTTCAAAGGACGGTAAAACCTTTGAAATAGTGTGTAATATTGGTGCGCCAGAAGAACTGAATCAAGTAATAGAAAATGATGGTGAAGGAATAGGACTTTTTAGAAGCGAATTTATATATATGGGCAGAGGAGAAGCACCTAGTGAAGAAGAACAATTAAATTGCTATAAAAAAGTGGTGCAAGGTATGAATGGAAAACCTGTAATAATTAGAACTTTAGATGTGGGAGGAGATAAAGAAATTCCTTATTTAAACATCGAAAAGGAACAAAATCCTTTCCTCGGCTTTAGAGCTTCAAGATATTGTTTAAAAGAAAAAGAATTATTTAAAGTTCAATTAAGGGCAATTTTAAGATCAAGTGCTTTTGGAAATGTAAGAGTGATGTTTCCTATGATATCTAGTGTTCAAGAAGTTAGAGCTATAAAGAAACTTCTTGAAGAATGTAAAAGTGAATTAAAAGCTAATAAAATAGCTTATGACGAAAACATAAAAATAGGTATAATGATTGAAATACCTTCAGCTGCTATTATTTCTGATATTCTTGCAAAAGAAGTGGATTTTTTTAGTATAGGCACTAATGACCTTATACAATACACTATTGCTGTAGACAGATTAAATGAAAGTATATCAGAATTATATACTCCATACCATCCAGCAATACTTAGACTTATTAGCACTGTAATAAAAAATGGACATAAAGAAGGTATAACAGTAGGTATTTGTGGTGAAGCAGCCAGTGATATAAAACTTCTTCCTGTATTTATGGGAATGGATCTTGATGAGTTTAGTGTAAGTCCAGCTTTAGTTTTAAAACTAAGAAGACACATGAAGAAGTTTTCCACTACAGAGGCAAAGGAAATTAGCAATAAAATTCTTAAATTAGAGGATTCTGAGATCATTAATAAGCTATTGGAAGATACAATGAATTGTTATGAAAAAATTGAATAATGAAAGTAAGTTTATCTTCTCTTTTAACAATAAAGTGCTGTCTCACAATAGAAATATTTCTAGGTGTGACAGCACTTTTGCTTTTTGTGTACACCCAGCATGGGCGACAACTCAAGAATTAACTTTTATATTTGATGAGGAATTTTCTAAATATATTGAAGCCCTAGGATACAAACACGATTTTTGCTGAGTTTTTGAATGATAAGTGAAATCCATGTAGAATATTAATAATAGGTTTCGAAATATTATGGATATTCAAGAGGGTTTAAAAAGGTGAGGGGATGGAATTTGATTAAGATAACTTTTGTTATTCCATACAGTGAAATTCAAAATGAAGTTTATAATTCTCTTATGGAGTCTAAGGAAGAGGGGGTTTCCTTTAAAACTATTCACATAATTGGCACACAAGACCTTTTATTAAAAGAAATAGATTCTGATATTATTATTGCTAGAGGGTTAACTTATCTAGCTCTTAAAAATGCTCTAGTAGATATACCGGTGATAGAAATAGAGGTGACTGGATATGATGTTATTAGGGCTATTAACGAATGCAAAAATAAATATAATCCAAAGAAAATTGCAGTTGTAGGCTCTGAAACAATGATATTTGGTGCTGAAAGTTTAGGAGAAATTATGAATCTTCATATAGAGGTTTTTAAGATTGATAATGAAGAAGATGTATTAAAAACTTTACAAACTGCTAAAGAGCATGATATAGACGCTATTGTAGGAGGATTAACTACTTATAATATGGCGGAAAGTCAAGGATGGAAATGTGTATGGATAAGAACTGGTAAAGAAGCCATAAGGCAGGCTATCAAGGAAGCCATTAATGCTGGAAGTGTAGTAAAACATGAAAGAGCTAAGAATCAGTTATTTAAAATAATACTTGATAATGCTAAAGAAGGCATTGTAGCAGTAGACAAATTTGGAAGGATAAAAGAAATTAATAAATCTGCATATAAGAATTTGCAAATATCTCATAATAGAAATATAAAAGGAGAATTTTTGAAGAAATTTCTTCCTAAAAGCAGATTAGTAAAGTCAGTTGAAATTGGGGAAGAGGAAAGTGACATTATCGATAATATAAATGAAACTATGATAGTATCAAGCTTAGCTCCTATAAGAGTCATGGGAAATAATGAAGGTGCAGTCATTACAATGCAAAATGTTGATAAGATACAAGAAACTGAGAGTAAAATTAGAATGGGTCTAAGTGATAAAGGGTTAAGAGCCAAATATAGCTTTGGAAATATTGTAGGTGAAAGTAAAGAATTAAATAGTATTATTCAGATGGCATATAAATATAGCCAGGTGGAATCAAATATTTTATTGATTGGAGAAACGGGTACTGGAAAGGAGCTATTTGCGCAAAGTATTCATAATGCTAGCAATCGAAAGTTTCAGCCCTTCGTAGCAGTAAACTGTGCAGCTTTACCAGAAAATTTATTGGAAAGTGAATTATTTGGGTATGTAGAAGGAGCATTTTCTGGAGCTTCAAAAGGAGGGAAGATAGGATTATTTGAGTTAGCCCATAATGGAAGTATTTTTCTAGATGAGGTTGGAGAAATATCCCTTACTTTGCAAGCTAAACTTTTAAGAGTGCTTCAGGAAAGAGAAATAAGAAGAATAGGTGATAATAAAGTAATTCCCATAGATGTTAGAGTTATCTCTGCAACTAATATTGATATTAAGGAAAAAGTTAAGAAAGGGGAATTTAGACAAGACCTACTCTATAGATTGGATGTATTAAACTTAAGAATACTGCCATTAAGAGAAAGAAAAGAAGATATAAAGCATATTGTATATCATTTTATTGAACAGTACTGTAAAAAAATCAATAAAAGTACAGCTATGATAAAACCTGAAGGATTAAGTATCTTAAGCAGTTATAGTTGGCCGGGAAATATAAGAGAACTGAGAAATATATGTGAGAGATTAGTTGTACTAATGGAAGGAGAGTATATCACTGAAAAGGATGTTTTAGAACAGCTAAATTTAAAAGAAGAAGTAGAAATATTTGAGGGAGAAGTAGAGGAATGCAAAGAGGAATATAAAAATGAAGATATAATTTGTACATCCATTGAAGATATAGAGATGGATGCCATAAAAAAAGTTTTACATACTGTAAATAACAATAAAACTGAAGCTGCTAAAATACTAGGAATAAGTAGAACTACTCTATGGAGAAAAATAAAACGTTTAGAGGGTATTTCAAAATGAAACATTTATAAGTTCCATAATGAAACATCATTGTTTCGTTATGGAACTTATTTTGATTATTAATAAAGAAATATTTGAAAAAATAGGCTAATATACAATATTTCATCATTGGCATAATCTTTGCTCAATATGTTAGTGAAATGAAAACTACATATTTTAAATAAGGGGGAGAGAGACAATGTCTAGTAATCAACTTGGAGAAAAACCCGTGTTAGGTATCCTCTTAGGGGATGCAGCGGGAATTGGTCCTGAGATTGTTGCTAAAGTGGCGGCAAAGGGCATACTTGAAAAATATTGTTATCCAATAATTATTGGAGATGTTAGAGTGTTAGAAATGGGAATGGATATAGCAAAGGTTAATTTCCCATATAAAATTGTTGAAAATGTGGATAACTTAGATTTTACCAATGGAATAATTGTTTTTGATCAAAAGAACTTAAACTCAGAAGAGGTAAAAGTAGGAGAAGTGGACTCTTATGTAGGAAAAGTTACTGGAGATATGCTTATAACTGCTATTAATCTTTATAAAGAAGGGAAAATTGAAGGTTTTTGTTTTGCGCCTTTAAATAAAGGGGCGATGAAAAAAGGAGGCCATACTTTTGAAAGTGAACAAATGCTATTTGCTCATTATTTTAATTGGACAGGACCTTTTGGGGAAATGAATGTTTTAGGAGATCTATGGACATCACGTGTAACAAGTCATATACCGGTTAAAGAAATAAGCAATAAATTAACTTCTGAGTCAATTTTAAGAGCAGTACGTTTGGCGGATAGAACGCTAAAGCGTGCAGGATTAGAAAATGCTAGAATAGCCGTAGCTGCGCTAAATCCTCATGCTGGTGAAAATGGTTTATGTGGAAGAGAAGAAATAGATGTTATTGAACCAGTCATAGAAGAAGCAAAAAAACAAGGTATAAATATAGTTGGTATGTATCCTGCTGATATATTGTTTGTAAAAGCCTTTGAGGGGAATTTTGATGCGGTGGTTACCATGTATCATGATCAAGGACAAATAGCTATGAAGCTTAAGGGATTTGATCAGGGAATAACTGTTGCGGCGGGCTTTCCAGCACCAATTGTCACAGCAGCTCATGGAACGGCTTTCGATATTGCAGGAAAGGGAATAGCAAAGACAACAGCGTTTGAAAATGCAATAAAAATGACAGCTAGAATTGCTCAATGCGATAGAAGGAATAAGGGGATCTAAGTAAAAATATTTAGATAAAAATATTTAAATAAATAGGAGGGGCTAAAATGAAAAAATCCATAAACTTATTAATTTCTTTGGGATTGACATTAGGTTTGCTTGCAGGATGTGGCAATGCTGAGGGTAAAAAAGAGGAGGGGAAATATCCTCAAAAAGAAATTGAATTTGTAGTTCCGTCAAGTGCTGGTGGTGGAAGTGACTTAAACGCTAGAACAATTGCGGATATAGCTTTTAAGAATAAATTTACTCCTAAAAATTTTATGGTAGTAAATAAGCCAGGTGGATCAGGGGCGGTTTCTTTTTCTTATGTTTATAACAAAAAAGAAGATCCACATACTTTGATGGTTCTACACTCAGGGCAAGTTATGAGCGCTATTGTAAACGATTCCCCGATTAAAGCAGATGCTCTTACTTATATCGGTACAGTTGCGTTAGATGAGTTAGCTATATGTGTAAAATCTGATGGAAAATATAAGAACTTAGAGACTATGTTAAAAGATATAAAAGAGAAGTCAGAAAGTATTAAAATAGGCGGATCTCAAAGAGGTAATGGAGATCATTTAGCTTTTGAAATGTTAAATAAGTATACAAATTCAAAGTTCACATATGTTCAATTCAATAGTTCAGGAGACGCTATGTCAGCATTATTAGGTGGCCATATAGATGCTGGTATATTTAATCCACTAGAATGCATAGGTCAAATTGAGGCTAAGAAAGTTACACCAATTGCTGTTTACTCACCTGAAAGATTGACGGAATTATTCAAAGATGCACCTACTTTTAAGGAATTAGGTTATGAAGAAATTGAATTAAGGGAAATAAGAGCTATATCAGGTCCTCCTAACATGCCAGCAGAAGCAGTTAAATTCTATGAAGACTTATTAAAGAAAGTTACAGAAACTGAAGAGTGGAAGAAGAATTATATAGAGAAGAACCTAATGACCAATTACTATTTAAATTCCGCAGATACTAAGAAATACTTCGATGAACAGTCAAAATTATATCATGACATGTTTAAAGAAGTAGGTTTAATCAAGTAATTTTATAGAATTGGGGGGCTTTAATTGAAAAAGATAATTCCAATATTATCGATAATAACTGGATGTTATTGGGTCATATATGGATTTAAGTATGGATTTTGGATAAGAAAAGGTCCAGGAGGGGGATTTTTGCCTGTAATTTCAGGAATTTTAGCAGTAATCTTCGCAATATTAGTACTTAAATCACAAAAAAATGATAAAGACAAGATTAAGTTTAATTGGAAAGCTTTTTTACCTGTAGTTGGTGTGATTTCTATGTTGTTAATCTCATATTTACTAGGGTTAATATTAGCTATCGCTATATACATTTTCTTATGGCTTAAATATATAGAAAAATATAAAACATTAAAATCATTAATTATAGGTTCTTGTTGCTCTGTTGTAGTTTATGGAATATTTGTCCTGTGGCTAAGTGTTCCATTACCAACAGGCATATTAGGATTATTATAAAAGTATCAATAATTTAAAAGAAAGTGAGCTTGATACTATGAATAATTTAGATTTATTAATGGAAGGAATTAAAACTGCTTTGGGTATTCAAAATCTTATAGCGGCTTTTGCAGGAGCGATAATGGGGTTAATAGTAGGGGCTATGCCTGGCATCGGGTCTTTAGCGGGGGTAGCATTGTTGCTTCCAATTACTTTTAAGATGAACCCTACTACAGCAATTATAATGCTAGCAACCCTTTACTATTCTAATATGTATGGTGGATCTTTTAGTGCAATTTTATTAAACATTCCAGGAGACTCTCCAGCGGTGGCAACATCTTTAGACGGATATCCACTAGCTAGAAAAGGAAAGGCTGGTAGAGCTTTATTTACTGCTACAATTTCATCTTTTATAGGTGGAACAGTTGGAATAATTATACTTACCATATTTGGTCCTATGCTTGCAAATTGGGGATTGGTTTTTGGTCCACCAGAACTTGCTTGGTTAATATTATTTGCCTTAACATCCATAGGATGGGTATTAGGAGATAATCCAAGTGCAGGGTTACTATCTACAGCATTAGGAATCATGCTAGCAACCGTTGGAGTTGATAAAACACTGGGTCAGCCTAGATTTGATTTTGGTAGTGTCAATCTTTTAAGTGGGATTGCATTTATACCACTTGTTATAGGAGTGTTTGGGTTTAGTCAGGTTATAGATATGGTTGTAAATAGGAGTAGCTATGAGAATGAAGAAGTTAAAAGTCCTACTATTAAAGAAAGCATATTGTCCAAAGAAGAAATGAAAAAAGTTTTCCCCGTAGCTACTAGATCTGGTTTATTTGGATGCTTTGTTGGAGTTTTACCAGGAGCAGGAGCTACTATGGCAGCGTTCTTAGCTTATATCATGGAAAAAAGGATAGGTAAGAATAGAGAAAATATGGGGAAGGGAGCATTAGAGGGAGTTGCAGCTCCAGAAGGAGCTAATAATGGAGCGGCAATGGGGGCTTTTGCACCGCTACTTTCTTTAGGAATTCCAGGGTCAGGAACCACTGCAGTACTTTTAGGAGGGCTTATGATGTGGGGGCTTAGGCCAGGACCTATGTTATTTAGTGAAAATCCTGAATTTGTTTGGGGATTAATTGGATCAATGTATATTGGTAACATTATTTGCCTTGCAATAGCTATCGCTTGTATACCAATACTTATGAGAATTGTTAAAGTTCCAAGTTCTATTATGATACCAGTAATTTCGGTGGTATGTGTAATTGGAACCTATTCTGTAAACAACAGTATGTTTGATGTTATATTTATGCTGGCTATGGGGATTTTAGGATACATTATGAAAATGGGAGATATTCCGGCAGCTCCACTATTATTAGCTTTTGTTCTAACTCCTATGCTTGAAACTTATGTAAGGCAAGCCTTTGATATGTCAGCTGGTAGTATAAGTGTATTTTTAGGCAGCACTATATCAATTGTATTGATGATTTTAACTATAAGTTTCTGCTTGATTCCTATCATCATGAAAAAGATTGAAAAGGCTAGACAGAGCAGTAGTAAATCAGTAGCTTAAAATTTAGATGTTTTGATAAATGTAAGAAAACTATATTAAGTTTTGAAGGTAACATCAAAGAATTTTAAAAAGAGTTTATTAAATAGTCATATAAGGAGGAATGAATATGAAGTTATGCTATCAAGTGGCAACGCCAGATGTGGCTATATCACCTGCAGTAACAGCTTTCCAAGGTAAGCTTGATTACACTTTTGGGCGTTTAGGGGAGCTTGGGTACGATGGTGTTGAGCTTATGACATTAAATCCCTCAGAACTTAGCTGGGATGAAGTTTGTGAAGAGGCTCAAAAAAATAATTTAGATATAGTTCTTGTATGCACGGGAGAAATATTTGGTCAACAAAATCTATCCTTTATGGATAAAAATTTAGAAGTAAGAAATAAATCAATAGAAAGAGTAAAGGAAATAATTGATTTTGCCTCATATTTAGGAGCAAACATAAACATTGGAAGGGTTAGAGGTGAATATTGTCATGATCTCCCTAGAGAAATTTCTTATGGGTATGCTATAGATGCTTTTAAAAATATTAGTGAATACGGTGGAAAAAAAGATGTAAAGATCGCTTTGGAAAGTGTGACATTAATGCAGACTAATTTTATAAACACAGTAGAAGAAGGAGTTAAAGTAGTACAGGATGTAGACAATGAATATTTTAGGATTATGATGGATATTTTCCATCTTAATATTGAAGAAAAAGATATGTTTAAGGCTATAGAAAAGTATGCAGATTATAATATTCATGTCCATCTTGCAGATAACAATAGAAGATATCCAGGTCATTGTGCTTTTGATTTTGAAAAAATTATACAAGCTTTTAAGGATACAGGATACGATGGGGCTTTTTGTACAGAGATATTTCAAATTCCTAACCAAGAAATTGCCACAGAAGAAGCAATAAAACATCTAAGACCAATATTTAATAAAATTTATGGAGGAAAATAGTTATGACAATAGTTCTAATTCATACTGTACAAAGCGTACTTCAAAACTTTGGTGAAAAAGTGAAAAAAGAACTAGGAGATATAAAAATTATAAATATCTTAGATGAATTCTTGGCTAGTGATCCTGCGGAAAAAGGAGAATTTACAATAAATAATATGAATAGGCTATTTAACACAATAAAAAATGGAGAAATGACTGGTGCAGATGTCGTGGTGGTAACTTGTTCAACTTTATCTCCTACAGTTGAAAAGATAAGAGATTTTATCTCAATTCCTCTTATAACAATAGATGAGGCTATGATAAAAAAAGCAGTGAGCATGGGAACAAAAGTTACTATTATGGCTACAGCGGAAAGTACAATAAAGCCTACCAGAGATAAGTTATTAAGTGAATCTATTAAATTAAATAAAGCCTTAGATATAGATATAATTTGTTGTGACCAAGCTTATGATGCCATAAAAAAAGGAGATAAGGAGCTTCATGATGAGTTGTTAAGGAAAGGGGCATTACAAATAAAACAAAGGGACGTTGTTGTTTTAGCTCAAGCTTCTATGTCTCATATGGAAGAAATAATCGAAAAAATATGTGGATGCCCTGTATTGTCTAGTCCTAAGCACTGCATAAATGAGCTCAAATCTATAATTTGTAGAGAGAAATATTAAATTAAAGAAAGGAGTAATAGACTTGGTATTATCGCCTGAAAGAATAAAATTTTTAGAAAGCAAATGTAGAGAGTTTAGAATTGAATTAATAAAAACTCTATATCCTATACAAACGGGACATCCTGGAGGATCCTTATCTACTGTAGAAATATTAACCACATTATATTATGAAAAGCTTAATGTAAATCCACAAGATCCCAAAGATGAGAATAGGGATAGGTTTATACTTGCAAAAGGACATGCAGCACCAATGTTATATATTGTATTAGCTGATAAGGGTTACTTTAAAAAAGAAGAATTAAAGACTTTAAGGCAAGTAAATAGCATACTGCAAGGTCATCCTTGCTCTGTGAAAACGCCAGGAGTTGAATTGTCAACTGGACCATTGGGATTAGGGTTATCTGCTGGAGTTGGAATGGCAACAGCTCTAAAGTTAGATAAGAAAGAGAACTATGTTTATGTGTTAATGGGAGATGGAGAACTTCAAGAGGGAATTGTTTGGGAAGCTTCCATGGCGGCTAGCAAATATAAGTTAGATAATTTGATAGCTATAATTGACAGCAATGGGGTACAACTTGACGGTACTACTGAGGAAGTTATGCCCCTTGGGGATCTAGCGAAAAAGTGGGATGCATTTGGATGGAATGTAATAGAAACGGATGGACATGATATACAAGCTCTTTCACAAGCATTGGATAAAGCTAAAAGTATTAAAGGAAAGCCAGCAGTTATTATAGCTAAAACCGTTAAAGGAAAAGGAATTTCATTCATGGAAGGCAAGAACACATGGCATGGAAAACCTATTGGAGACGAAGAATATGCCAAAGCTTTAATGGAATTGGAGGTAAGGTAAATGAAAAAGAAAGGAATAAGAGATGCCTATGGAGAGGCTTTATTAAAGCTTGGTGGAGAAAGAGAAGATATAGTAGTACTGGATGCTGATGTGTCAGGATCAACAAAGAGTGCCTTGTTTGGAGGAAAGTTTCCTGAAAGATTTTTTAATGTAGGAATTTCTGAGGCAAATATGGCAGGAATGGCAGCGGGAATGGCCCTTATGGGAAAGATTCCATTTATAAATACCTTTGCAGTTTTTATGATGCTTAGAGCAGGAGATCCTATAAGAAGTCTTATAGCTTATCAAAAATTAAACGTGAAAATATGTGGAGCATATTCAGGATTATCGGACTCTTATGATGGTGCAAGTCACCATGGAAATAAGGATATAGCATTTTTTAGGACAATTCCTAATATGACTGTTATATGTCCATGCGATGGAGTTGAAACAGAAAAGGCAGTAAGGGAATGTTTAAATATTGAAGGGCCTGTTTATTTAAGACTTAGTAGAGCAGAGATGCCAATTATATTCGATGAAAACTACCAATTTCAAATAGGAAAAGGAGCAGTATTAAGAGAAGGAAAAGATATTTCTATAGTTGCTACAGGATTAATGGTTCACAAAGCACTAGAGGCAGCAGAAATACTAGAAAAAGAAGGAATAAATGCTAAGGTAGTAAACATGCATACTATTAAACCTATAGATAGAAAATTGATAATAGATTGTGCAAAAGATACAGGAGCTATTGTTACTGCGGAGGAACATAGCATATATGGAGGATTATATGGAGCAGTAACAGAAGTTTTGGCTGGAGAATGTCCAGTAATATCTGGAAGAGTAGGCATTGAAGATACCTTTACCGAGTCAGGGGACTATGATAATCTCTTACAAAAATATGGGTTAAGCACAGAAAAAATCATTTATGAAGTAAGAGAAGTTATAAATAAAAAGAAGGGGGAATAAGAAATGACAGAATCAATGTATAAGTATATGAAGGTAGGTATAATACACTTTATGGTATATCCTTCAACTATTAAAGGTGAAGGTCCTATACTGGAGAGCCTAAAAAAAGTAGCTATAGATGATTATTTTAATGCAATCGAAATAACATGGATTAAAGATGATGAAACAAGAGAAAAGGCTAAAGAAATTCTTGAACAAAGCCATATAACTGTTGCTTATGGAGGACAACCAAGACTACTCACCACAGGACTTAATATTAATGCTATAGATGAAGAAGAAAGATTAAAGGCTTTAGATTCTTTAAAAGAAGGCATAGATGAGGCTGAATACATGGGAGCTAAGGGATTTGCTTTCTTAAGTGGAAAATATGAAGAAGAAACAAAAGAGGAAGCCTATAATGCTTTAGTTAAATCCACAAAAGAACTCTGTGAGTATGCAAAAGATAAAGGAATAACTGTAGTTTTGGAAGTATTTGATTACGATGTAGATAAAAAATCTTTAATAGGACCTGTGGATCTTGCTAAAAGATATGCTGAGGACATTAGAAAAGAATATGATAATTTTGGTTTAATGGTTGATTTAAGTCACATTCCTCAGCTTCATGAAACAATTGAGGAATCTATACTTCCTATAAAGGACTATATAGTTCATGCTCATATGGGGAATTGCGTAATTAAGGATAGCTCCATGCCGGCCTATGGAGATCAGCATCCAAGATTTGGTTTCCCTAATGGAGAAAATGATGTAGAAGAATTAGTTCAGTATTTGAGAGTTTTAAAATCTATAGGATTTTTAAATACAGAAAATCCTCCAATAGTAAGTTTCGAAGTAAAACCATGGGGGGATGAAGATCCTGAAATAGTTGTAGCCAATGCTAAACGTACATTAAACGAAGCTTGGGCTAAATTATAAATATTCTAAATATTGAAACATATGCTTTTGTATAGTAGAGTTTATATAACAATTATAAAATAAGTATATTTTATGAAAGGAGAATTGTTCATGAAAATTGTAGTTTTAGATGGGTACACATTGAATCCAGGGGATTTGACTTGGGATGAATTAAAAGAATTGGGAGATCTAGAGATTTATGATAGAACTTCAAGTGATAAAATATTAGAAAGAATAGGAGACGCTGAAGCTGTATTTACAAACAAGGTACCTATAACAAGGGATACTTTAGAAAAAACTAACTTGAAATTCATAGGAGTACTTGCTACAGGATACAATATAGTAGATGTGGAAGCGGCAAAGGAAAAGAGAGTTGTTGTTACAAACATACCGACTTATGGAACAGATTCCGTAGCTCAAATGGTTTTGGCTCACATTCTTCACATATGTCATCATGTATCTGAACATAATGCAGCGGTGAAAAATGGAGAATGGACAAACAATGTAGATTGGTGTTTTTGGAATTATCCGTTGATAGAACTAGCTAATAAGACTATAGGTGTAATAGGTTATGGTAGAATAGGTCAAGCTACAGGAAGAGTAGCTCAAGCTTTAGGAATGAAGGTTCTTGCCTATGATGAATACAAAAATAAAGATTTGGAAGATGAAAATATGAAGTATGCAAAGGACTTAGATGAATTATTAGCCAACTCAGATGTAATAAGCTTACATTGTCCGCTGCTTCCAAACACTAAGGGTATAATAAACAAGGATACTATAGCAAAAATGAAGGATGGAGTAATAATAGTAAATACTTCAAGGGGGCCTCTGGTAGTAGATGAAGATTTAGCAGAAGCTTTAAACAGTGGTAAGGTTTATGCAGCAGGATTAGATGTGGTTTCAGTAGAGCCTATAAAAGCTGATAATCCTTTACTCAAAGCTAAAAATGCATTTATAACTCCTCATATAGCTTGGGCTCCAAGGGAATCCAGGGATAGGCTTATGAATATAGCAGTGAGTAATTTAAAAGCCTTTATGAGTGGAGAGCCTGTAAATGTAGTTGACTAATCAAGAGAGTATACTTTTTACCTATTTACAGATAATAAAGTGGTAAATTTATTATTTGGAGGGTTAAAAGATGTATACTGGCATTGTAAAATGGTATGACAACAAGAAGGGATATGGATTTATCTCTGGAAATGATGGAGAAGATGTTTTTGTTCATCATTCTAACATAAAAGAAAAGGGGCATGACAAAGACTTGCATGAGGGTCAACACGTTACCTTCGATGTAGTGGAAAGAGAAAAAGGACTTCAGGCCACCAATGTTCAAAAAATGGAATAAAAATTTTAGGCTGTTGTAGATTTACAACAGCCTTTTAATATTATTGATGAAATTATAATTTTACAAACGTATGCTTAAATAGTTAAAGTATTCTTTTTATATTAAGTCATCTACATAAAGGTTTAATGGATAAGTAATGTATTTTGCGTTAGGCATTTTTTCAGTAGTATAATAACCAGCTGGAGACATAATAAGTTGAGGTATACGGTTTACTGTAGTTGCGCATGTAAGCTCAACAGTTGCTGGTTGTTCAATTCTAACAGTGGTATTTGGCTCTCCTTCTATAGTCCAAATATTTTTATCAACTTCCCCTTCAGGATAAACCTTTCCTATACACTCAGTTACCAATACAGGACCTTGATTTGTCACAATCGTAACAACAGCAGACATACCTAATGCATTACCAGCTTTAATAGTCATTCCAAGAGTAGATGAATATATATCTTTGTCATGGAATATAGGAACTAATTTTTGCTCTATGGATTTTATGCTCCATCCAAATTGAGAACATAACCATTCGCTAGCATTCCACATATAAGATGGTAGGTTTTCATTTTTAACTATATTTTCTTCGAATTCTTCTGGAGTTAAACCAGCACCATGAACTTCTGCTAATGCAATACCGTAATCTTCTACATTATAGCTTGAAGATCCGTGAATTTTAATTATTTTATGAGTTGAACCAGCTAAAGTTGTTATAAGGTTTCCCCAGTAAACATCTTGATATCCAGAGCCAGCTAGGGTACAATTATTTTCTTTTGCTAACTTATCTAATTTATTAGTTATTGCTGGTGAAGTAGTCCAAGGATATAAAGCTTCTTCGCATGTAGAAATAGCATTTACACCGTGCTTTGCAGCAAGCTCAAAAGCTTCATAAACATCTTCCATAAGGCTAAGTGTAGATATTATACAAACATGTGCATCGCACTCTTTAAAAACATTCTCTGCGTCTGAACGAACTGGTATATTTAATTTAAAGCCAAGACCAGCAATTTCTCCAACGTCTTTTCCTACAATAGCTGGATTGCTATCGATAGCGCCAACTATTTCTGCTCCCTTTTCATAAAGATAACGTAAAAATACCCTTCCCATTTTTCCACATCCATATTGGATAACTCTAATTTTTTCCTTCATGATTAAAACCTTCCTTTCAAAATATTGTCTATATTTTAACAATACACTTTATACTAAGTATAAAGTCAAGAGGTTATTTCAATTCTATAGGAATTTGTAATTTTATAAACATATTCCTTTCATTTTCAAGGAATACAGGGAGATCTGCCACTACTTCACAAATATAATCTCCAATTATTTTATACCCTTTTTCTTTGATATGATTTAGGAGTTGTTTTGCATATTTTTTCTCTTCCCAGAAACTATTACAATAGATGCATGCAAATGTGTTAGAGGATATTATTTCTACATTATCTTCAATTTGAAAATCTTCATCAATAAAAAGACAAACCTCAGTAGATATGAGCTTTTCTTGATTTAATATATCTTTACGGAGTATTGAACCAACATTAGAAAAATACATCATAGGCAATTTGTTTAGTAGTATATGCTCTTTTAAGTGCCTTAATATATATTCATATGTCTCTAATCCATAGTCATATATATTTATTCCTCCGTCATAGCAATATATTCTACGCTCCGGTATATATTCTAGTACAACCACGCCTTCTTTAGGTGCAACTTCATAGCGATCAAAGTTTTCTACTGATTTTGTTATAGCTCTTTTCATTAGTTGAAGCTCGATAATTTTTTCGTCTATAAGCTTCTTTTGACTATTGAGCATTTTCTTCACTGTGCCAATTTCCTTATAATCCAACTGTTCTTGTATCTTTTTTAAAGGCATTCCAAGAGATTTCATATATTGTATCATGTCTAGACGAGCGCATTGTTTTATGTTGTAATACCTATAACCTGTATTTTCATCAATATAACAAGGTTTTAAAAGACCTTTGCGATCATATAATCTTAAAGTTTGTTCAGAAACATTATTTAGTTTTGCCATTTTCCCTATTGATATTCGTTCCATAACCATACCCCCTTGTATAGTATTATTTTATAATATAAACTTTATGCATACTATAAGGTTTTGCAAAATTTTAATGCATTTTATGGAAAATTTAAGGAGGATTTTAAACCTTTACTGTTAAATATAATATAATTAGTGATATAATTTATATTAAGAAGAATTTACAAGGAGAGTAAGATTATGGTAAGTATTACTTCGATTATATCTATGATTATAACTATTATACTATCAATTGGATTCCCTATAATTATTGGAATATATTTTTATAGAAAACATAAAATGTCCCTATGGCCTGTAGCTGTAGGAGCCTTTGTATTTATATTATTTGTAATGATTTTAGAAAGAAGGATGCATAACTATTTATTATTCACTAATTTTAATACCTCTACTTTTTTAGAAAATCCATGGGCATATGCCATATATGGCTCTTTTGCTGCAGGAATTTTTGAGGAATGTGGAAGGTTTTTAGCCTACATAACATTGCTTAGGAAGAAAAGAAGCTGGACTGATGGAATAGCTTTTGGTATAGGCCATGGAGGCATAGAAGCTATACTTATAGGTGGGATGACTGCAATACAAAATTTAATACTTTCTATAAATATAAATTTAGGCAATATAAATGCTCTAAA
The DNA here is from genome assembly GCF_018918285.1 of Clostridium mobile. Taxonomy (GTDB): domain Bacteria; phylum Bacillota; class Clostridia; order Clostridiales; family Clostridiaceae; genus Clostridium_AW; species Clostridium_AW mobile. The sequence goes on along the minus strand of NZ_JAHLQF010000004.1, from coordinate 218,805 downwards.
TAAATATAACATGCCATCTGCTATGATAGAGAGAATTAAAAGTTCTTTAATAGACACCCCTTCATATGCTTTTTTAGTACCGGGAATAGAAAGGATGTTTGTAATTTTTATACAAATTGGGCTTTCGGTTCTAGTATTGCAAGGTGTCAAAAACAAAAAATATATTTATCTACTCTATGCTATATTATTACACGCGCTTATTGATTTTCCAGCGGCGTTGTTTCAAAAGGGTATGCTTACAAATATTTGGGCCATAGAAGGATGGGTAGCTATAGCAAGTATTTTACTGCTGCTATTTACCTTAAGATCTAAATCCAATTTCGGTGGGGAAAAGGGGGAAATACAAGATGAAATATAGAAAAATATTATATTTAACTATAATATTATCTCTATTTATATTTGCTGGTTGTACAGCAAAGAAAGTGGATAATGTGGATAAAACAAATAAAGTAGATACAATAAATAAAGAGGAGGGCGAAAAGATTAAAGCCAAAGTAGAGCCTGTGGCTGAGAATATTTTACAGAGTTTAAAAGATAAAGACTATGAATCTTTTTCTAAGGATTTTGATGATGATATGAAAAATATTATGACAGAAGAGCTTTTTAAAGAGTTATATGATACTATTACTCCAAGTATAGGGAAATATCAATCAAAGGAATTTTGGATGATAGAAGAAGATGAAGAAAATTACACAGTGTTCTATAAAAGTAAATTTGACAAAGAGCGTAAGGATGTCATAGTCAAAGTTGTTGTTTCAAATAAAGATGAAGATGCTAAGGTTACAGGATTTTTCGTAGATTCTCCTAATTTAAGAAAGTAAATTTAAGAAAGTAAAATATAAACCGTATGAGATTTAATCATACGGTTTTGTTTTAATGAGAAGATGATATAATTATCAAATAGGATTAATCTTATAAGAAATTATCATCAAAGGGGGCTTTAAAATGAAAATAAATATAGAAAGAGTCATGAGAGATTTAAAAAACCTATCAAAATTTAATGAAACGCCAGAAGAAGGATGCACAAGATATTCCTATACAAAAGAAGATAAAGAGGCAAGAGATTATCTGATAAATGAAATGAAAGCTTTAGGTATGAAAGTAGAAGTGGATTCTATAGGAAATATAAGGGGAAGATTAGAAAATGAACATAACAAAGATAAGCCTTTAGTCATCAGTGGCTCTCACATAGATACTGTTTATAAAGGTGGAATTTATGACGGAATATTAGGCGTAGTAGCTTCCTTAGAATCTGCGAGAGTTTTTGTAGAGAAGGGAACAAAAATGAGCTATCCCTATGAAGTAGTTATTTTTACAGAAGAAGAAGGTTCTAATTTTGGGTATAATCTTGTGGGAAGTAAAGCATTAGTAGGAAAATGTACTTTAGAAGATATAAAAAAAGTTAAAGATAAAAACAATAAGAGTATGTATGAAAGAGTAAAAGAATTTGGTTATCCTATAGATTCTTTAGAAAAATGTAGGATAAGAGAAGCTATAAAAGCCTTTATAGAACTACATATTGAACAAGGAAGTGTTCTACATACAGAAAAGAAATCTCTTGGTCTAGTTAAAGGCATTGTAGGATTAAGATGGTTTGAGATAGAGATAGAAGGAAAGGCGAATCATGCAGGGGCTACCCCTATGAATCTTAGAAGGGACCCCATGGTAAAGGCTAGTGAACTTATAAGTAAACTTCCTCATATAGTTGAAGATATTGATGATGATAGCATGGTTGTAACTGTAGGAAGTGTTAAATGTTATCCTGGCAATGTAAATGTAATCGCTGAGAAGGTAGTTTTTACAGTAGACCTTAGAGGAATAAATCCTTCAAATTTAGATAAAGCAGAAGAGGAAATTAAAGAGAGACTAAAGTTTATTGAAGAGGAAGGTTTTGCTTACAGTATAAAAAGGCTAACAGAAGTTAGTGAAGTTAATATGGATAAAAACCTTATGGAAGTAATAAAAAATTCAATTGAGGAAGAAGATATAAGCTATAGAGAAATGTATAGTGGGGCAAATCACGACACTAGTTTAATGGCTTCTATTTCCCCTGTAGCTATGATATTTGTTCCAAGTGTGGAGGGAAGAAGCCATTGTCCAGAAGAATTTACTGAAGAGGAAGATATAGCTTTCGGTATAGAGATATTATATAAAACATTGCATAAATTAATAACTGAATAGATTTTTCGAAATAAGCATCAAAGAAATAATGTTCGTAAATTATTTCTTTGATGCTTGTTTTTTTAGTTTTAAACTATAATTATTAGCGAAAACACGAACAATATAATATAAAATAGCAATTAATGTTGACAAATGTCTTAATAGCTATTACAATGGTCATATCAATATAGAGAAATATCTCGGGAGGTAATTTATGTTAGAAAGTCTATTTAAACTAAAAGAACGTAATACAAACGCAAAAACAGAAATAGCAGCGGGCATAACAACTTTCATGACCATGGCCTATATTCTTATTGTTCAGCCTTCATTTATGAAAGCAGCAGGCATGGATGTGGGAGCAGTAACCGTGGTAACAGCACTACTTTCAGCAGTATTTAGTATTTTTATGGGACTTTATACAAATCTCCCATTTGCTTTAGCGCCAGCAATGGGAAGTAATGCATTTTTTGCTTTCACTTTAGTGGCTGGTGGACTTGCAACTTGGCAACAAGGATTAGGAATGACATTTATATCAGGAATTATATTTATATTATTAACTATATTTGGACTAAGAGAAGTTATTGTGAAGGTCATACCTAAAAATGTAAAAATTGCTATAGGAGCGGCAATTGGTTTTTATATTGCACAATTAGGATTTAAGAATGGACACTTAATGCTTATAGCTGATGGTTCAATAAAGATGGGAAATTTACATGATCCTAAAACTCTACTTACAGTAATCGGAATATTAATATTAGTAGCTTTAATGGCAAATAAGGTAAAGGGAGATGTGCTTATTGGTATTATTTTAACTACATTAATTGGAATACCAATGGGAATAACAAAAATACCAGACTCCTTTATTTCCATGCCACCTTCAATAGCACCAATAGCTTTTCAGTTAGATATACTTGGAGCTCTAAAGTGGAGTTTCTTCCCACTTATGTTTACCTTCTTTGTAGGAGATTTCTTCTCTACATTAGGAACGGTTTTAGGGGTATCTGCTAAGGCAGGCTTATTAGATGAAAATGGAGATTTACCAGGAATAAACAAGCCATTTTTAGTAGATGCAATTGCTACAGTGGTTGGTGCAGTAATGGGTTCTACTGTTGTTACAACATATATAGAATCAGCATCAGGAGTTGAAGCAGGAGGAAGAACAGGATTAACTGCAATATCTACAGGAATGTGTTTCTTATTTACACTATTCTTTACTCCTATTGCAGCGATGATACCTGCTGAAGCTACAGCGCCAGCATTAATTTTAATAGGATTACTTATGATTTCTTGTGTTAAAGACATAGATTTCTCAGATTTTACAGAAGCTTTTCCAGCTTTTGCAACAATTATATTTACTACATTTACTTCTAGCATTTCAAATGGTATCAGTATAGGTATAATATCCTACGCTCTTACTAAAATTGTATCAGGAAGAATAAAGGAACTAAATTGGGGAATATTTATACTTTGTATTCCACTAGTGTTTTACTTTATAATTATGTAAAAGGTATCTATGGCTATGATTTAAAATTAATATTTTAAATCATAGCCTGTTAAGTATAAAAATTAGATGAGAAGGAGCGAGATTACAATGAGAATACAGCCAAAGGATAAAAAAGCGTTAATAGAAGCAGCTTTAGGAAAAAGAGAGTGTCATTTAGTTATAGAAAACGCTAATATTTTAAATTTATTTACTGGGGAAATATATGAAGGGGATGTTGGAATTTACAACGGCTTTATAGCTCACATAGAGTGTAATCCTGACGGTAATGTAGAAAAGAAGAAGATCAAAGGTAAAGAATATTATGATGCAAAGGGCATGTATTTAATACCAGGTCTTATTGACGCTCATATACATATTGAAAGTACTATGATGACACCAAGAAATTTTGCCAAAGCAGTTATACCACACGGAACAACTACTGCAGTTACAGATCCTCATGAAATAGCTAATGTTTTAGGTATTGAGGGAGTTAAATATATGCACGAGTGCAGCAAAGGTGTTCCTATGAGACAGTATATTTTAGCTCCTTCCTGTGTGCCAGCAGTACCAGGAAAGGAAAATGCAGGAGCAGAATTTTTAAGAAAAGAAATAGAAGAATTATTCAGCCTTGATAGAATAATAGGACTTGGAGAAGTTATGGACTTTTTAGGGGTTATAAATAATAATCCTAGAATGGTAGAAATATTAGCTGCAGCGGAAGAAAAAGGATTGTTCATTCAAGGACACGCTCCATTTTTAGATGGTAGAGCTCTATCTGCTTATCTTTGTGCTGGACCTGTAAGTGACCACGAATCAAGATCTCAAAAGGAAGTAAGGGATAAATTGAGAGTGGGAATGTATGTAGACGCAAGAGAGAGCTCTATTTCAAAGGATATAAAATCTTTAGTTGCAGGAGCAAAGGATTTTAGATATTTAGATAATTTAACTGTGTGTACGGATGATAGAGAACCAGAAGATATTGTAGAAGCAGGTCATGTAAATGATGTTATAAAGCAAGCTGTATTAGGAGGGCTGCATCCAATTGATGCAATAAGATGTGCTACTTTTAACTCTGCAAGAGAATTAGGAATAAACAACTTAGGTGCAATAGCTCCAGGATACGTAGCAGACTTGATAATTACAGAGTCTTTAGAGGACATAAAGCCAAAAGCGGTATTCTTTGAAGGAGATTTAGTTGCAGAGGAAGGTAAACTTGCAGTAGATATGGAATTCATGGACTTTGAAGTAGAAAATAGAAATACTGTATATGTAAAAGATTTAACTTTAGAGGACTTTAGAATAAAAGCTCCAATAAAAGAAGGAAAAGTTAGAGTAAATGTAATCAACTATACGAGCTTACTTTTCTCACCAACAAAGTTGAATACGGAAGAAATTGAAGTTAAAGATGGATATCTAGACATATCAAAAGATGAAAATCTAAAATTTGCAATAGTAGTAAATAGACATAATGGATTTGATACAAAAGCATATGCTATAATAAGAAACTTTGGAACAAAAGAAGGGGCAGTAGGCAGTACTGTTTCTCATGACTGTCATAATATCACTATAGTTTACGACAAACCAGAAAATGCTTTAATGGTATTTAATGATTTAAAAGCTACAGGTGGAGGAATAAGCTGTGCTAAAGATGGAGAAGCATTAAATCATCTAGCGCTACCAGTTGCTGGACTTATTTCAACAAAACCTTGTGAAGAATTAGCAAAGGAATGTGGCTCAATGAAAGATACCCTTAGAGAGCTAGGATTAAAAGAAACCCCTAATCCTCTTTTAAGAATTGCTACACTAGCATTACCTGTAATACCAGAAGTTAAAATGTCCGACTTAGGAATGATTGAGGTTGCAACTCAAAATATAATTCCATTATTTGCAGAATAAATCAAGTGATTCTTAGCTTCAGATGGAGTTTGCTTAAAAGGAATACTTACTCCAACTGAAGTTTAGAAGAACTTATCCAGGGACGTAGCATCCGTTATTTCTCACTAGTAGAAGATGAGAGTATTATGGATGGTAGTCATTGGATAAAGTTTGGGAAGCAAAACTAGCTAGAACAAATTTTTTCGTAAGCATAAGTTTTTACAAAAATAATTATGGTTCCGAAGCATAGAGCTAAGCAGGTAATGAAGCCGCTCCAATAAAAAGTCGCTATTTCACTACCTACTTAGCTCTTTTGTATTTTACAAAAATATTTTTAGAATTAGGTTATATAAGATTAGTTCACAATTATAAATTTTCACGATGATAGTTGAGTATTTAAAAGAAGAACTAAATACATAATGATGTCACTTCAGAAAGAAACGTTCCTCCCATTATATACTTAGTTCCTTTATGTTTTACAATTATATTCCAAATATTGATTATTATAAGCATTATGAATACTTACTTATTGTCTAAAACTTTAAAAATGCTATGTAATGTGACCTATGCATTTGAGCGAAATCTAGAAATTCTTAATTTATTTTAGAAGTTCTTATTAAAGCGAGACAGCATAACAAACATTATATAGCATTTTTTATTTATTGAAATTAAAAGCTTACAAATGCATTTATTCCCCATTACGATATTTATTTGGAGACACTCCCATATAGTTTTTAAAGGCTCTGCTAAAATAGTGTTGGCTGCTATAGCCCACCATGTTAGAAATATCGTTTATGCTGTAGTTATTATCCTTATCTGTCAGAAGTTTTGTTGCCATGTTGATTCTTAGTCTATTAAGGTAGTCTGTGAAACTAACTCCTGTTTTTTGCTTAATCACTCTAGTAAGATAGGATTGACTAATATGAAACTGCTGGGCTACTAAATTTAAAGATAGCTGATTTTGAGAAAAATTTTCTTTCATATAGGCAATTGCAAGTTTGCCTACATCCTTACAGCCTTCATTTTCAGCATCTCCTTCTTTTAGTTTACTTACCTCCCACATTCTTTGGGAATAAGCGTCCATTGCCTTGAGAAGAATGTTTTTAAAGTCACGATAGTTGATAGGTTTAAGTATATAGCTAAACACTCCTAGTTCTAAAGCTTTTTGAGCGTACTCAAACTGGCTATATCCAGATATTATAATAATTTTAGCATCTTTATCTGTTTCACGGACTGTTTCAATGATTTCTAATCCGTTCATAAAGGGCATATTGATATCCATTAAAATAATTTCAGGGTGGTATTTTTTAATGACCTCTATGGCTTCTTCACCGTCTTGGGCAGTGGCAATTACTGATAAATCCAGTTCATAGGATTCAATCAAGCGTTTTAAACCATTGCGAATGGTCTCCTCATCATCGGCAATTACTACTCTAAACATTCAAATCCCTCACTTATTACAGGTATTTTCAACAATACCTTTGTACCTATTTCAAATTCACTTTCTATTATAATGCTATATTTTTCTCCAAAGGCAAGTTTTAATCGTTCGTTAATGTTATATAGTCCATAATGATCTGATTCAATGGATTGAGCCAGATTTTTACGAAGGATTGTCAGTTGCTCACTGTCCATACCCAAACCATTGTCTATAACCTGAATAATAAGATATCCCTCCTCAGTGGAGATGTTTATATAAATTGTGCCATTTTGCTTTCGAAGTTTCAATCCATGATATATAGAGTTTTCCACCAAGGGTTGTATAATTAGCTTAGGGATAAGATATTGTTCAACTGAATCATCCACATCAATATGATAACTGATTTTGTCTTTATAACGCATCTTTTGAATTTCTAAGTAGCTTTTTACGTGTTCTGCTTCATCAGTAATGGTGATGAATTCCTTTCCATCACTGAGAGAAATTCTAAAAAATCCAGATAGAGAATTAATCATATCAGCAACCTCAAAGGCATCGTACTCCAAAGCTTTCCACTGTACTGTATCTAGCGTGTTATATAAAAAATGTGGGTTTATTTGGGATTGTAGTGCCTTTAGTTCCGTACTTCGTTTCTGTGCCTGTACCTGATAGACTTGATTAATTAGATTCTTAATATCAGCTACCATTTTGTTAAAAACTTGTCCTAGTATAGAAATTTCATCATTATGTTCTATCTTATAATAGCTATGGAGATTACCATTAGATACTTCCACCATATTTTCTTTCAATCGCTGAATAGGCTTTACAATAGAGCCTGAAATAGCAATAGCTAGTAGTGTAGCAGTCAACAGCAGAATGATTCCCATGACAATAGTTAGATTAATGATGCTATTGGTTTGTTCATGAATCATACTATTTTCTATCATGATGCACAAAAGCCAATCTTCTGTATAGGGGACAGAGGAAAAAAATACTGTAGTATCATTGTTAGATAGATTTTTCAGTGCAACTGTGCCTGAATTTTTTATTTCTGCATCTTCAATAATTGTATTAAGTGACTCAGAAGAAATATATTGATTATTCAATTCCTCTTTAGTAATAGAGTAGGTGTCTGTATCTTTGTTCATAATCCATGCAAATCCATCATAAATATCGATATCATGGGCGATTTGAGAGATCTTGTCCAAATTTACAGAACCATTGATAAACCCCATTTTATCATTTTTATCATTGATAATGGGATAGCATATAAGAAAAATGGGCGTATTGTCAGATTTTGAAACAACGGGCTTGCTGATAACATATTCTACATTCGTTGACATTGCCTTTTTGAAATATTCACGATTAGACACGTCAATGGTAAGGGTATCATTAATCCAGCCTTTTCCGTCCAATCCTCCAACGGCGAAAGTTCCGTACCTATCTCCCAGCACATGATTTAACTGCGTTAAATAAAGTTTTAGTTCAGGAAAGTCCAGTTCTTTACAGGAAGGATGCTCATGGATAACTTTAATTTCGCTTATACGCTGATTCAGCCAAGAACCGATTTCATTGCTTTTAGAATCGATTAACTGCAGGGTTTGATGCTCCAGCTGTTTCATATTGTAAGTTTTAGCTTTGGTTTGCATCATATATAACAGAGGAGAAAAAGTAAGCATAATGCACAACATAAAAGCTGTAATAATTTTTAAACGCAAAGACATGGTTACCCTCCTCATTTTTGTATAGTATTTCACATTTAAAATATTAATTTAGTGTGTATATTCACTATTTATTATATATGGTTCGCATATTTTTTCAAATATTGTAGCTTAAAATGCAAAAACAAGCAAATAAATGTAAATACTTTGTGAATATTAAATGTTAAAATAATATCAATATAAGTTAATGATTTAACAAATTATAAAGCATAATTAGGAGGAATGAAATTGAAAAGATTTTTGACAATTTTACTAGCAATTTTTATGACTATAAGCCTTGTTGCTTGTGGTAATGCTAATAAATCACAGACAGCAATTGCTAACGGTACATATAAAGGAGAAGGAAATGGTAAAGGCGGAAAAATCTCCGTTGAAGTAACTATTAAAGATGATACTATCACTGATGTTAAGGTTTTAGAGCAGAAGGAAACCCCTGGGTATGAAACTGCTATGGATACCTTAAAAGAAAACATTCTTTCAAAAAACAGTCTTGAGGTTGATATAGTTGCAGGTTGTACATTAACTTCTAAAGGTTATCTTGAAGCAATTACTGCAGCTTTAAAAGCAGCAGGTGCAACACCTGATATGTTAAAGAAGAACCAAGGAAAAGACGCGGATGTAACTAAAAAAGAAGTTAGTAAAACTCATGACATAGTTATTATTGGTGCAGGTGGTGCAGGTCTTTCAGCTGCAATAGAAGCAAAGCAGGCAGGTGCTGATGTAATTGTTTTAGAAAAAATGCCTATGGCCGGTGGAAACACATTAATTTCTGGTGCTGAATATGCTGCTCCAAATAACTGGATACAGAAGAAGGAAGGAATTAAAGATAGTCCTGACCAGTTTGCAAAAGACACGATTAAAGGTGGGGACAATGAAAATGACCCTGAATTAGTAAAGGTTGTGGCAGAAAATGCCCTTGCAGGTGCGGAATGGCTTAGAGATGAAGTTGGAGTTGTATGGCAAGATGATTTAATGTTTTTCGGTGGACATTCTGTAAAGAGAAGCTTAATTCCAGCTGGCGCAAATGGTAAAGAAATTATTAGAAAACAAGTTGCTAAAGCTGAGAGTTTAAATATTCCTATATTATATAATACCACTGCAATGTCCCTTATTACTGATTCTAATGGTAAAGTTATTGGTGTAGAAGCAGAGGGCGAAGATACAAAATATACCTTTAATACAAACAAAGCAGTAATAATTGCATCAGGTGGATTTGGTTCAAATATTGAAATGAGAGTTAAATACAATCCTGCTATGGATAAAAAAGTTCTTTCTACAAATACAGTAGGAAGTACAGGGGATGGTATTGTTATGGGAGAAAAGATTGGAGCAGAATTAGTTGGCATGGAACATATCCAAACCTATCCAGTTTGTGATCCATTAACAGGTACACTACTTTACTTTGGTGATGCAAGAATGTATGGACATACAATAATGGTAAATAAAGAAGGTAGACGTTTTGTTGAAGAACTTGAAAGACGTGATGTAATATCTATGGCAATCAAGGAACAGACAGATAGTGTATGCTATCAGTTACTTGACCAAAAAGGTTTAGAAGCAAGCAAGTTAGAAGAACAACATGGAGCAGAAATGGAATACTTATACAAAAATAAGTTACTTGTAAAAGCAAACACAATAGAAGAAGCAGCAGCTTTCTTTGATATAGACGCAAAAGAGTTTAAAGCAACTCTTGATAGATACAATGGTTATGTTAAAGATGGTAAGGATAAAGAATTTAATAAGAGAAGTATGCCATCTACTATAGATACAGCTCCATTTTATATATTAAAAGCAGCTCCTGCTGTTCATCATACAATGGGAGGACTTAAAATTAATACTAAAGCTGAAGTAATTAACAAAGATGGTAAAGTAATTGAAGGACTGTATGCAGCAGGTGAAGTTACTGGAGGAGTACACGGTACAAATAGATTAGGAAGTAACGCTCTTGCAGACATTACTGTATTTGGTAGAATTGCTGGCCAAAATGCAGCTAAATAGAATTAAAATTTAAAAAAGATTTATAACATATAAAAGAGTTAAGTATATAGTGAAATAGTGACTTTTAGAGCTACTTCATTATATGCTTAACTCTTTATTTGTATATGTAAAATATAAAGTTTTATGTAATTATACTAATGCTTTCATTATGAAATGAGAACCTTGTATAATTAGTAATTGAAAAAAGTTTCATAATTGGAATAAAAAAATTTTTAAGACTTATTGTCGTTTATTTGCTAATAATATATAATATTTAAGAATAATCATTGTCTATTCATATCGATTATAGGTAAAAATTTGTATAATATGAATTAAAACCAGGAATATACATATTTATCATTACAAGATTTAAAAAATATCTATATAAAAGAGTATAGGGGGAGGGGGAAAATTTATGGATGTTTGGAAAAAAGAATTAAAAAGAAAGAAATTACACCTTATTATTTTAATTCTGCTTATGATATCAATGTTACTTACATCTTGTTATAAAGGTAAAAATAAAGCAGATACAAAAAATCCTGATTTTAATGAATATAATTCCTATGCATTAGATGAAAATATGGATGAAGAAAAGATATTGGCACTTGTTCAGTCTGCTGATACATCCAAACTAAAAACTATTTCTAAAGTTAATACAATTTCAAAATCTATAGCCTTAACTTTAGAGGGTATGGGTGATAAGGATACTATGGATAGAATACTGGACTTATTAGATAAATACAATTCAAAAGCAACTTTTTTTCTTCCGGGAATGCGTGTTGCGGAAGAACCTGATATTGCTATGAACATTGTAAAAAGAGGACATGATATTGGAAATAACACACTTAATAGAAAAAGCAAGTTGGACAGTTTAGATATTAAAGAAATTTATAAAGAAATTGCTTTATCAAATCAAATTATTGAAAAGGAAACAAAGGTAAAAACTAATCTGTTGAGGGTTAAGGGAGCAAATTATACAGATCATATCTTAAAAGCCGCTGCTGCAGATGGATATGTTGCTGCTGTAGGCTACAATTTCAATATGCAAACCACTAGCAAGACTAACTCAGAAATCAAGAAATACTTTAGTTCTCATATAAATCGAGGAGATATTGTAACTATAGACGCAAATAAAGAAGATGCCTTAGACCTTACGGAATTTGTTTTAAAAGATGCAGTAAGACAAGGGTATAACATATTAAATGTCAATGAATTATTAAAAAAGGAGTACATAACAGATAAAAGTATATTTTCAGCATCTGAAAATAAAGGGAGAAATAAAGGAGTTTTCTCTTATGCATATACAACAAAGAAAGCGGTAGCACTTACCTTTGAAGGTATGGGAGATAAAGCAATGATGAACGGTATTTTAAATGCTTTAGATGAAAATCATATAAAAGCAACATTTTTTCTACCAGCCTTTGCAGTTTACGACCATACGGATATAGCAAAAGAAATATTAAAAAGAGGGCATGAGATTGAAAGTAATTCATTAGAAAGAAAAGATTTAACACAACTTGATTATAATAAAGTCCTTGAACAAATTCATATGGCGGATAAAATATTTAAGGACAAATTAGGGATATCACCTAAATATTTACGACCAACCTTTGGGAGTGCTAATGACACTGTATGTAAAGCAGCGGATGCATTGGGGTATACCGTAGTGACTTACAGTAAAAATCCTAAAGATACGGATATGAAAAGCGCTAAAGAGATTGAAGAATATATCAAGAAGAAGATTACTAGGGGAGAAATTATTACTTTAAATGCTAGTACTAATCCTGCTGTAATAGAAGCCATACCTCTAATTGCAAAACATGTAAGATATACAGGATATGATTTTGTAACTATAGATGAACTATATAAAAGTCAATATGAGCGTAAACCATTAGAACAAATTCCTGGGTTTAATGCTGCAAGTGTAAAATTAAATAATGGTGGTATTCAAAAGGAGCTTATTCATAAACTTCCTAAATCAGCAGGAAAAACTGTGGCTTTAACCTTTGATGATTGGGGTAGTGATAGAACTGTCACAGCAGTTTTAGATATTCTAAAAGCTAATGGAATAAAAGCTAGTTTCTTTATTCGTGGTAAGGGGGCTGAGGCTAATCCTAATCTGCTTATGGCAATAGCTCAAGATGGTCATGATATAGCAAATCATACCTACAGTCATACAACCACAGGTGAACAAAGCATTCAGGAATTACAGGAGGATATTGTTAAATGTCATCAGGTATTAACCTCTGCAATTCAGCGTCAGCCAGAGATGTTTTTCAGACCTCCCCAGTTTAAAATCGATGAAGAGAGAGCTGCCGCAATTCAAGCCTCTGGTTATAGAAATGTAATTATGTCTGAATTAAGTCCTCACGACTGGAATACTCAAAAAAGTCCTAAGGAAATCTTGGATGATATTTTTAATAGAGTAGAAGATGGTAGCATTATAACTTTGCATATTTTAGACGATTCCAGCGTATTGGAAGTTTTACAGCCTACAATTGATGAACTTAGAAGAAGAGGATATTCCTTTGCAAAAATATCAGATTATATTAAATAGGTAAAATGTGAGATAAAAACAAAAGAAAGGAGAGTAAACTAAGTTGAGAAAAGATAAGAAGAAAATTGTTAAAGAAGTATTTCCTATATCGAAATCTGATAGAAGAATGTTACCTAATGTTCCAGATAGCGAAAAAATTAGGATAAAGTTAGATAGAAGGGGACTTAGCCAAAAGGATGATTCTATTAAAGAGAAGAAAAAATCTATTGAAGATTTTTATAATGTTGGGAAGCGTTATGTTACTGATTATAATGTAGAAATTAGACTAGATAAAAAGACAGGAAAGATGTATCAAGAGAAATGCATTACAAAATCCATTGATACATCTGCCTCTGGTATGTTAGTGGAAATTTCAGATCCTGATATAAAATTAAGCCTAGGAGAAGTTTATTGGCTAAAATTTAAGATTCTCCCCGGTAGCATGCCTGAAGGATTTGAATCAATGATTAAAATCAAAGCAAAGGTTGTAAGGATGGAGGATGCTGCTAGTAATCGAGGAAAATTAGTGGCATTTCAGTACGAAGAAACTTTGCTAGAATATTTTCAAAAACGTAGGTGGAGATATTCTATCAGCTTTTCTAGCTTACTTATTTTTATTACAGTCGCCTTTATTATGCTAATGCGTGCAGAAAATATCATATACTTTAGGTATAATAAATTTTTGTATTTATATAGCATTATTGCTGCAGTATTCTTACTCTCCCGTTATTTGTTTGGAGCACTTTATAGAGATGTTCCCATTAATCCTAATTTTACTCCAGGTGTATCAATAATAATTCCTTGCTTTAATGAAGAGGAATGGATTAGTAGAACTATTATGAGTTGTATGAATCAAGATTATCCTATTGATAAGATTGAAGTAATTGTGGTGGACGATTGTTCAAATGATGACTCCCTTGAAAAGATACGAGAAACTATGGATAAAATGGTTAATGAGGGGCAACGATTTAAAATTGGTGAACGCTTAAAACTTGTAGTACAAGAAAAGAATGAGGGTAAAAGAGCAGCCCTTGTTGCCGGAGCTGAAATAGCTAAGCATGAGTTAGTTGTGTTTGTCGATTCAGATAGTTTTTTAGAACCTACAGCTATTAAAAACCTTATTCAGCCTTTCCAAGATCAAAAAATGGGTGGAGTTACTGGACGTACTGATGTTGAAAATAAGTATACAAACATAATTACAAAGATGCAGGCAGTTAGATACTATGTAGCTTTTCGCATTATGAAAGCAGCGGAATCTTATTTTGATGCAGTTACCTGCCTTTCAGGACCTATTTCCTGTTATCGAAAGGATTTAGTTTTAAAATATAAAGAGGAATGGCTTAACCAAAAGTTTTTAGGCCACCCAGCAACTTTTGGCGATGATAGAAGTATGACAAATTTTATTCTTAGAACTCATAGGACAAGCTATCAAGATAATGCTATTTGTCATACTATTGTTCCCTCTGATCAAAAGGTGTTTTTAAAGCAGCAAATGCGTTGGAAAAGGTCTTGGCTTAGGGAATCCCTCATTGCATCAAAATTTATATGGAGAAAAGAGCCTTTCATGTTCTCACTTTTCTATATGGGTTTGATTGTACCTATCGCAGCACCTATTGTTGTAGTTTATAATCTCATTATTATACCTATTACTCAGAGCATTTTTCCAACTACCTTTTTAACAGGGCTTTTGCTAATGGCTTTACTTATGAGTTTTGTAGATCTGTTCTTTAGGAAAAGTTCTATTTGGATTTTTGGTTTTATTTTCTGTTTATATTATGAATTTATTTTATTGTGGCAGATGCCTATAGCGTGGGTGACCTTCTGGAAATCTACATGGGGAACTAGGATGACACCTGAAGACATTAATGCTATAAATAGAAAGAAAAATAGATGGAGCAAAGAGAAAAAAGAAGTGGAGTGAAGGAGGTAGTGAACGATGGAAAAGAATGAAAAATATATTTTAGATTATAAGAAAAAAGATAGGAAAAAATCCATAAGAACAGTTTTTCAAATGTCATTTTTAGTAGTGGTTTTTGGAATTTTAATAAATGCATTTTTTAATATAAAGAGCTATGAACCCTTAAATTCTTCACTTTACAATAACAATGAAGGTTTTATTGCTATCTCCTATTTTGGTGTGGATAGAATTCAAAAGCCTACCTTAATAGATAATGATATGCTGTCTAAACATCTTAGTGCCATGAAGGCTTCTGGATTTGAAACCATATCTCAGCAAGATATAATAGAATATTATAAAGAAGGAAAACCTCTTCCTCAAAAGGCAATGTATATTTCTTTTGAGGATGGGCGTAAAGATTCTGCTTTATTTGCACAGCCTATAATGGAAAAACTTAATTATAAGGCTACCATGTTTACATATGCTAATAAATTTGTCATAGGTGATATGAAATTTCTTATGCCAAAAGACTTAAAGAAAATGGAGAAAAGTACTTTTTGGGAATTGGGTTCAAATGGTTATCGATTTGAATACATTAATGTATTTGATAGGTTTAACAATTTTTTAAATATATTAAATCAAGATCAGTTTAATATGGTAGCTAAATATATGGAAGAGGATTATAATCATTATCTTATGGACTTTATTCGAGATAAAAATGGAATTCCAGTGGAAAATCGTACGGAAATGGAAAAACGTATTAAGTGGGATTACGCACAGATGAGGGATATCTATACTAAGGAACTAGGGGGAATCCCAAATGCTTACATGATTATGCACGCCAATGGACTATATGGAGACGCAAGTCCACTAGCCACTAATGTAAACAATGAGGAAATTAAAAAGACTTTTAAACTTCATTTCAATAATGAGGGAAAAAGTTTTAATGGAAAAGAAGAGGATATTTATAAATTAACACGTCTACAAGTACAACCTTATTGGTATACTAATCATTTACTTATGAGAGTATGGCAGGAAACAGGTAAGGATGTAGCTTTTGAGCAAGGTGATGTTGAGCGTGCAAGGTTATGGGAAATCGTTGAGGGGCAAGGGGAATTTATAAAAAGTAAAATAGTTTTAACATCTCCTCCAGAAAAACCAGCGTTTATGTATCTTAAAGATAAAAAAGAACTTAGGGACCTTAAAATATCCGCAAGTCTTGAGGGAAATGTTGTTGGAGAACAAGCTATTTACCTTCGCTATAATTCAGATAATAGTTCATTTGTACGGGTTTCACTGAAGGATAATGAATTATTTGTACATGAAAAAAAATCAGATAATAGTATTACTGAAATTTTCAAATGTAATTTAAAAGATATTGATAAAAAACCTGCACAGTCTATTGCTGAAGTTATGTTAGAAGCTGAGATAAATGAAGGTAATCTTAATATGAAAAGGGCTAGAAATGAAGAAGAAAAGAACAAAATAAAAGAACAAGTTACGAAAAAGAAAGAGCAAATTACTGAAAGCATAGAGGATGGTGCAAAGGAATTTGTACCAAATTTAAAAGCTAATCAACTGGGAAAACGTATGGTTGAAATCAGAATAAAAGGCAGTAATCTAGACATTTTAGTTGATGGAAAAGTGGCGGTGAAAGATTTGAAAATTGATGAAAGTATTACAAGTGGATATTTAGCTCTTGAAGCTTCTGCAAGTGAAAGAAACACTAAGGACAAGGTGTATGATGGTGTCTTTGATAATATTTTTGTACAAGAGCTTTTAGAAGGGCAGAATGAAGAAGGAAAAATAATCTTTGATAGCCGCTTAAAGGGTTTTGAGAAGATATACACATCAGTAAAAGAGCATTATAATCATATATTAGACTGGTTTATAGAAACCTTTTAGAGAAAGGGAGAGGTTATATGGTTTGGTTCAGGAAGAAATTTATAGGAAGATATTTTATAATACTTGTTTTGTCTTTAGTAATATTGGTATCAATATTTTATGCCATAGCTACTTCTAAATCAAATAAACCAAATAAACCAAATAAACCAAAGAAAATGACTAATATAGAGATGTCTGGCTGGGTAGCTTATTGGAATGGAGAGCAAGCACTAGAAGAGCTGCCAATATTGATTGACAATATGAGTTTGGTGCAGGCGTTTGGGGCTATTTTTGATGAGAATGACAAGATAACTTTCCCATCAAAATATAAAAATATATTACCTAAAATTAAATCGATATGTAATGAATATAATAAAAAATTATATCTAACCATTGTAAATGATAGAATAAATGAGGATGAAAGTATTACACAAAAGGATAGTAAGATGCTAAAAAGAATTCTACTATCAAAAGAAAAACGTGATGCACATATATCAGAAATTGTAGGCCATGCTAAACAGGGTGGTTACAATGGAGTTGAAATTGATTATGAAAAAATAGATAAGGATACGTTGGACAGTTTTTCTATATTCATAAAAGAGCTTTATTCTCAATTAAAGGTGGAAGGTATAGAGCTTAGAATTATTCTTGAGCCTAATATAAAATTAGATAAAATAAATCTTCCAGAAGGTCCAGATTATTTAATCATGGCTTATAATCTCTATGGCAACCATAGTGGCCCTGGTCCTAAAGCAGATATTGAATTTATCAAAAAACTTTCTACAAAGATGGATAACATACCAGGTAAAAAATGGATGGCTTTTTCTATAGGAGGTTTTGATTGGAAAGAGGGAGGTAACTCTCGCTCCCTTACAGAAAAAGAAGCTGTCTTACTAGCTAAAAATAAAAATGCTAAGATAAATCGTGATGAAGCAAGCGGAGCAGCATATTTTCAATACATAGATGAGGATGGCACAAACCATTCTGTATGGTATGCTGATGAAAAAACTTTAGAATTATGGGTTAAAACATCTAAGGAATGTGGGTATGAAAATATTGCGTTCTGGAAGCTTGGAGGCAATGAGGAAGGAACACTTAAATATATACAAAATTTTTAGTAAAAAACTTTGTATAAATACAAAAAAACTTATTGATATTTATACACCGTTATGATATATTCTTTTCAGTTATAATTGAGTGGTATTTTTGCGGGATTATAACTCCTATTTAATAAAACTTCTTAATAGGCCCCATGTAGCCCATGGGACTAATAGGAGGTTTTTCTTTTTTGAGAACGATAATTATATAATAAAAGGAGTTGTTGCGGAGTGGCTGCAGATGCTTTTCTTCAGTTGGAAAACATAGTAAAAACTTTCGATGATGGAGAAACATTAGTAAAAAACCTTAATCTTCACATTAGAAAGGGAGAATTCTTAACTTTGCTAGGACCTAGTGGTTGCGGAAAGACAACTACGTTAAGGATGATAGCTGGTTTTGAAATGCCTTCAAGTGGCAAGATAATTATTGATGGGGAAGATGTTACAGATAAGTCCCCAAATGAAAGATGCGTTAATACTGTGTTTCAGAATTATGCTCTTTTCCCACATATGAATATTGCTGATAATATTGCTTTTGGTTTAAAGATGAAAAAGGTACCAAAGAAACAAATTGAGGCAAAGGTACAGGAAATGCTTAAAATAGTTAAACTAGAAGGGTATGAAAGTAGAATGCCATCTCAATTAAGTGGTGGGCAAATGCAGCGCGTAGCCATAGCTAGAGCCATAATAAACAACCCTAAGGTTCTTCTTTTAGATGAACCATTAAGTGCTCTTGACTTAAAACTTCGCAAACAAATGCAATTAGAACTTAAACACCTTCAAAGAGAGTTAGGAATAACCTTTATATTTGTAACCCATGATCAAGAAGAAGCATTGACTATGTCGGACAGAATTGTGGTTATGAATAAAGGAGATATAGAACAATTAGGAACCCCTGAGGAACTCTATGAGAGACCTAGAACTAAATTTGTAGCAGATTTCTTAGGTGAAACTAATATATTGGAAGGTGAAACTATAAAAGTAAAGGAAACAGAAGTACTTTTAAATCTTGAAGAAGAAAAAGATATAATAAGAATTCCAAATTTGAATTATCATATTGGGGATAAATTTATTGTCTCTGTAAGGCCTGAAAGAATTAGGATTAAAGATGAAGTGGAAGAAGGAGACGTATGGCTTCAATGTAAATTTAAAGAGAGAATTTACATTGGTTCAAATATAAAGACTGTTATGGTCCTTAAGAATGGAAAAGAAATAATAGTCAACGAACCTATAGGGCAAAACTTTAAGTTTGATGATGAATCAGCTGAGGTTTTTGTAACTTGGAATCCAAACCATACAGTGGTTATAAAAGCATAAGGGGGTAGAGAGGTGAAAGATAAACTGTCTAATATTGGTACTGCTAAGTTAAACCCAAAAAGAGGATTAGGTAGAGATATAAAAAAGAAGCTATCTAATATATTGGGACCCTGCGTCACGGTGTTGCCAATAGCTCTTTGGATGATTGGCTTTTTTATAGTACCCATCATTTTGATAGTATTGGTTAGTTTTTGTACAAGAGGAGAAGTAGGAGATATAGTTTATAATTTTACATTATCAAACTACGCTAGACTACTAAACCCTTTATATATAAATATATTTATTAAATCCATATTAATTGCAGTAGCCACAACGGTGTTGTGTTTAATATTTGGATATCCCTTTGCTTTTATCATAGCAAAATCAAATAAAAGGATAAAACCTATACTACTACTTTTGATTATATTACCTTTTTGGACGAACTCTTTAGTTCGAACTTATGCCATGATAATATTGCTTAGAACAGAAGGTATAATTAATACATTGCTTTTAAACTTAGCGCTAATAGAGGCTCCTTTACAAATGATGTATAATAATGCAGCGGTAATGATAGGAATGTTATATATGATGTTTCCATTTATGGTGCTTCCTCTATATGCTTCTATTGAAAAATTGGATTTAAGATTACTGGAAGCTGCTGATGATTTAGGAGCTAGTACTATTAATAAATTTCTACAGGTTACTTTACCCCTTACTAAGGGAGGTATAATTTCAGGCTGCCTATTGGTATTTGTTCCAAGCCTAGGACTGTTCTTTATAACGGATTTAATGGGGGGAAGCAAAGTAGTACTTATGAGTAACCTTATAAAAAATCAATTTTTAACTGCAAGAGACTGGCCTTTTGGATCCGCTATATCTGTTGTTTTAATGATAGTTATGATGATATTCATTGGCTATTATGCTAAAAATGGTGGAACAAAGAATGGTGGGGGGGTGCTATAAGAAATGAAGAAAAATAAAGGAAGTATTTTAAAATCTCTTTATATGTTTCTAATATTCATGTTTTTATATATACCTATAATGGTTCTTATAGCTTTCTCATTCAATGAATCTAAGCTTAATGTAGTTTGGACAGGTTTTACTTTTAAGTGGTATGCTAGTTTAATTCATAATAAAGGAATAATGGAGGCTCTTAAAAATTCATTTCAGGTTGCTATTGTTAGTACCATAATATCTGTTATTTTAGGAACCTTAGCCTCTGTTGGATTGTATAGATATAAATTTAAAGGTAAGAGCATATTAGATTCCATTTTAAATATACCTTTAGTTATACCGGAAATAGTCATGGGTATATCGCTACTAGCCTTTTTTGCAATAATAGGTCTTCCTCTAGGAAGAACTTCACTGATTATTTCTCACGTTACTTTCAGTGTAGCTTACGTAATAGCGGTAGTTAAGACAAGATTAGATGGATTTGACAGATCACTAGAAGAGGCGGCTATGGATCTTGGAGCTTCCTCATTAAATACATTTTTACATGTAACGTTACCTATAATAATGCCTGGTGTAATAGCTGGTGGACTTTTGGCATTCACTCTTTCTTTAGATGATGTAATAATCAGCTTTTTCGTAGGAGGACCAGGAAGTGTAACTTTACCGTTAAAGGTTTTTTCTATGGTGAAATTTGGAGTTACTCCTGAGATAAATGCACTTTCAACGCTAATAATGCTATTTACAGTATTAATGATAGTTGGTGCACTCCTAATGAAAAATATCAATATAAATATGAAAAAAGGAACTGCTCTGTTTACAGCAATTTGTTTGGCTGTAGGTGGCTTTGGATATGGAGCGTATGCAATTGGAAAAAACAATAATGAACCTCAGGAAGTTTTAAATGTATTTAACTGGTCGGAGTATTTACCACAATCGGTAATAGACAAATTTGAGGAAAAATATAATGTAAAAGTTAATTACAGTACCTTCTCCTCCAACGAAGAAATGCTTGCTAAATTAATGGCAGGGGGAGGACAGTATGATGTTGTAGTAGCCAGTGATTTTATGGTAGAAATATTAAAAAAGCAAAATTTAATACAGGAAATAAATAAAGATAATCTCCCTAATATAAGCAATATAGGAGAACAATTTATGAATCTTCCCTTTGATGAAGGAAATAAGTATAGTGTTCCTTATATGTGGCTTGCAGGGATTATAGCTTATGATAGTTCTAAAATACCAGAAGGAACTATAAAGGGATATAAAGACCTTTGGAAACCAGAGCTTAAAAAGTCTTTAACACTTTTAGACGATCAAAGAGTTATTATAGGAATTACTCTTAAAAAGCTAGGATACTCACTTAATGAAACTAGCCCAGAAGCATTAGCAAAGGTTAAGGTGGAGCTTAAAAAACTTCAGGAGAATGTAAAATCCTATGATAGCGATAGCCCTAAGACAAGTCTTATAAACAAGGAGTCTAAAGCAATATTTGCCTGGGGCGCTGAGGGAAGCCTTGCTAAAAGAGAAAATCCTAATGTAAAATATGTAGTTCCAGAAGAAGGCTTATTCCTTCAACAAGATAATTTTGTTATTCCAAAGGGTGCACAAAATGTAAAAGCAGCAGAAGATTTTATAAATTTCATAATGGAGCCAGAAATAAGTGCGGAAATATCCAGCTATTTCCCATATGGAAATCCTAATGTAGCTGCATACCCATATATAGATAAAGAAGTTATGGAAGATATGGCGGTATACCCTCCAGAAAGTGCAATGAAAAATGGAGAGTACTTAAAAGACATTGGAGACGCCATTAAGACTTTAGATCAGATATGGTCTGAGGTTAAACAATAATCTTATATAATTAAGAGTTGAAAACCTATTAAATATATTAATAAGACTACAAAAGAGCTAAGTATGTAGTGAAAAGCGACTTTTTATTGGAGCAGCTTCACTGTGTGCTTAGCTTTCTATTTTGGAAACTAAATTATATTTGTAGAAATCTATAATTTAGAAACTAATTTATAGGTGTAACAAATAAAAAATGCTATATAATGCTTATTATGCTGATTCGCTGCAATAAGAACTTCTAGAATTTATTTTATAAAAATCCCTAATGCTGACAAACTCCCTTCGGTCAAACATGTACAGCATCTTAACGGCATTTCTAAAATAAATTAAGAATTTCTAGATTTTGCTCAAATGCATAGGGCGCATTACATAGCATTTTTAAGTTTTATACAATAGAATTATAAAGATAAATATTCGAGAAATTAATTTGGCATAATATAAATTTGGAAATAGATCTGTAAAACATAAAGGAATTGAGGTATGTAGTGGGAGGAGCGCCTTTTTTGAAGCGGCTTCACTATGTGCTTAGCTCTCTATTTTGGAAACCAAATTATATTTGTAGAGATCTATACTTGAGAAACTAATTTTATTTAGATGGTTAGATATTTAGTTTTTTAGATATTTAGATATTGAAGAAATCCCCTTAAAAAATGTTATGTTATCAACACTATTCTTTAACAGAGCGTTAATTTTTAATTCAAGTTTTTCATAATATTATATATAGATACTAAGGTTATTAAAGTAGAGAAAATTATATTTCGTATAATTATCTTATTTTCACTTATAATCCTAGAGCCTTTAAATTTGAAGTAGATTGAGATTAGAAGCAGCAAGGCTATTGCACTTAAAATAAAAATAGGTATATTTAAAAGTAAATTAATTAGTTTATATGAGTCAAATAGAACATCAAGTAAAAAAAGTGCGCAAAGAATATATATATATGTTCTATAATGTCCTTTTTCATCACAAATGTCTCTTTGTAAGTTGTGTAAGATTTTATCAATCATAAAACTCCTCCAAAAATATAAAAAATCAATCTTACGTTATTTCGTCATATCTTACTAAAGCGATACAATATTGAACTTACATCGCTTAATGTCCATAAGACTATACCTGTATATCCACTTATCTTCGTGCTGTGAATTAAACTTCTTTTTCAAAACAAGCCCCTTCCTTAAATCTAATACACACTTTTCTATAAGACAACATATTAACAAGATTGTTCATCTTTTTTCCATCTTGAGTAAGTATAGATTAACTGTATAACAAACACAACGACACCAAATGTTGTTAATATAGTATTCATCACACTATTGCTATTTATAAACCATATAAATGCTAATACAGCAATGCAAAAAGGTATCATCCATAAAGTTCTAATAAATTTTCTTCTATAACTCAAGTTCCAGTATATAAGTTCAAATCCTTTATCTACTTTATTGTCTCTCATAGATCATCCTCTCCTTTATTATAACTCACCTAATATTACTATTAAGTATTTTATTACAATTATATACTAATATATCCATTTTCTAAAGAGTAAATTCTATTTCTTATTTCGTAATATAACTCAAAATTAACGTAAATTCAATTTTACATCGCTTAATAAAAAACCATGCGTTAGCTACAAATAATATCCACTACATCAATTAACCTATTAATCTATCATCTAAAAATCTATTATCTATTAAGTACATAGGGCGCATCACATAGCATTTTTAAGTTTTGCACAATGAAATTATAAATATAAATATTTGTAATTATAAAAGAGCTAAGTATATAGTAAAAAAGCGACTTTTTCTGGAGCGGCTTTACTATGTACTTAGCTCTCTATTTTCGTAAACTAAATTACATTTGTAGAAACTTATAAATGTGAAAGCAATTTATCGCAATATATATTTGTAAAATCTTATCTATCAATTAATTAATATTATTGGTGTAAAAAGGAATTATTTAAAGAGAAATTGAATACTAAAATAGTAAATAGATACGGAAGGGGAATGGTTATATGTTTTTATCAGAGTATAAATTTATTGATACACCTTCTTTATTAATTGACTATGATCTTATGTTTAATAATGTTCGCTTTATGCAGAATAAAGTTGATGAATACGGAGTAAAATTGAGACCTCATACTAAAACTCATAGGATGCCTGAGTTAGCAAATATTCAAGTACAAGAAGGAGCTTTTGGAATTACTGTAGCTAAAGTTGGGGAAGCTGAGGTAATGGCGGAGAATGGCATAATGGATATTTTTATTGCAAATGAAATAATAGGAATATCCAAACTAGAAAGAATTAGAGAACTAAATAGAAAAATAAAAATAAGATTAGGTGTTGACAGTGAGTATGGGGTAGACCAGCTAGAAGAAGTATTTAAAAATGAGGAAAAAGCAATAGAAGTATTAATCGAAATAGAAGTGGGAGAAGAAAGATCTGGGGTAATAACAGATGAACAATTGATAAATTTAGTAAACCACATAAAAAAGAAGAAGAAAGTCCATCTTAAAGGAGTATTTTCACATGAGGGACACTCATATAATGTGGATAATGTTGATGAATGTAAAAAGGTTACATTGGAAGCGCAGAAGAGAACTTTAGATGCAGCTAAAATAGTTAGAAACTTAGGTGTGGAAATAGACACAATAAGTATAGGTGCTACTCCTTCATTGATGCATGCACATATATTAGAAGGAATTACAGAAATTAGACCAGGGACATATATATTGATGGATGTTGGACAAAGCAATGCAATTAAAGACTTTAGTAGGTGCGCTGCAACGATTTTAACAACAGTAATAAGTATACCAACGGAAACAAGGGTAGTATTAGATGCAGGAGCAAAAGCATTAACTGCTCAAAAAAGAGTAAAAGGTATATGTTCAACACCAGGAAATGGGGCAATTAATGGAATGACAAACGTACACTTAAGTGGAGTTTTTGATGAACATGGACTAATAAATGATAAGGACTTTAGAAAGAAAGTAAAAATAGGAGATAAAATTGAAATAATTCCTAACCATATATGTCCTACTTGCAATCTATATGAAAAAGCTTATCTGGTTTCAAAGGGAGAGGTTATTAAAGAGATTCCTATATTATGTAGAGGCAAATCTTATTAAGTAGGTTTTCAAACGAAAAGATTGAAAAATGATATTACAAAATATACACAAAAGAGCTAAGCATGTAGTGAAAAAGCGACTTTTCCCGGAGCGGCTTCACTATGTGCTTAGCTCTCAGTTTGAGAAATTAAATTGCTTTTGTAAAAACTTACAGTTGATAAATCAATTTGGGGGTGTGGCAAATGAAAAATCACTCTTCATAAATACATCTAAAATATTTAAACTCAAGAGGCAGGCTAGAATCTAGTCCTGTTGAAAAGGAGCGATTTCCTATATAATCTTCTCTTTGGAGTAAATTCTCATTATCATAAATATCTTTGAATAACTTAGTACAGATGATTAGAGAATCTTCAATAGCTTTATTAAACATATCTATAAAAGATGATTTATATAGTAAAGAATTATCACAGGGGTTACACCAAGTATTTTCTTTAAGATTTAAATAATCAAGATTGTCATCTACCTTAAGTGGATAAATCATATTACCGATAAAAGGAATCTTTTTAAATAGCCTTTTCTTTATACCAGAAGAGTCCCTTAACACTCTCTGAACTAATACCATGTCTTTAGTAGATTTTGCTATTTGTTTTTCAGTAATTTCTATATTGAGAATATTTTTAAGTATATGCTGATACATTTTTCCTATGGCATAAGCCTCATCATCTTTTACTGATACAAGAGAATGAGGATTTACTTGAGATGGTCTTTTATGCCACAGCCTATCTAACATAATAAAATCAAGTGTGGTTTCAAAGTCCCTGTGATAGCATTTATATTTTAGGCTATAAGGCTCCTTTGGACGTATAAACCCTGTTCTATAAAAGATATAAGGGTGAGTATTAGAATCGAGGGAATAGTGACATGCGTATCCACACATATAGGCCGTAATTAATTCTTTTAAATCTCCTTTTATATCTATAAGATATTCTATAGCGTTTAGAAAAAACAGTGTGGTGTTATTTTCATGAATAGTGCTACCGATTTTCCTTAAGCCTTTATTACTAGTCCATGGATAAGATATATAGTAGAAAAATATATCTGGGCCTTGAGTTCCTATATTAAATACCTGTCTGTGCTTTAGAATTATATCCTTTAATTTAGGATTATCTAAAATTTTAATCATCTCATCTCCGCAAAGATAATGTGATAAAAGTCCAGGCATAAGATCACTTCCTCTCTAAAACAATTATAATATTTTCAAATACAATATGTAATATATACTATATAATATATAACATTCATAGAAATATTAAACGCGGCTACATTTTGGAAAAAGGATGTAGTCGCTTTTTTACCCTCAAAAATAAAGAAAGAACATAAAGAAAAAGATTAAATAACTAAAGGATAATAAAAGGATATAGCATAAAAGATTGTTTTTACTTTATTTAATTTAAATCCTTTTTGAAAATTTTACCGTTATACTAAATGTAGAACGTTCTAAAATATAATTTTTTATGATAGGAGGTGCAATGTTGGAGGATAAAGTACTTATTAAGAAAATACAACAAGGGGAGACAGAGTTGATTGAGTTACTTATTGAGAAATACTATAGCAATATCTACGCATTCTGTTATCGCAAAATAAGCAATTCCAACATTGCTTACGATCTAACTCAAGAAGTATTCCTACGCCTTGTTCAGTATATCAATACATATGTTGATAAAAATAATTTCAAAAGTTATCTGTTTAAAATTGCAGTAAATATCTGCAATGATTACTATCGAAAAAACAGGATTCATATGGAAGACATAGATGCTATAAATTATGTTGCTTATACCAATGACAAGATAGCAGATTTAGAAACTGCAGATGTAGTGCGTCAAGCACTTAATACTTTACCGGATATACAAAAGGACGTTATAATTTTGCGTTACTATCATGACATGAAAGTAAGAGAAATTGCAAAAATAGTTGGAACAAGCCTTCCTACAGCAAAATCAAGATTAAAACAAGGGTTAGATAAATTAAAAAAGCAGCTTAGAGAGGAGGATTTATTTTGAAAAATAAAAAGATAGAGAAGTTATTAAACAGTTATCAACCACCTGATGTTTCTGATGAACAGATGAGAAGTACAATTTTACTTGCAAAACAAGAACTAAATAAAAAACAATCTTTTTCCAAAGCCTCTTTTATTGAAGTTTTAAGAGAACAGATACATTATATTTCACCTGTTGTTTGGATTGCACAACTAACAGTACTTTGCTTTGCTTCAATTCTCTTATGGTATTCTGGAAATGATGTAAAAGAAACAATTTCTGTTTTCTCTATTCTTTCTATATCAGCCCCAATTGTTGCTTTAATAGGGATTCCGGAAATTGCAAAAAGCTTTACCTGTAATATGTGGGAGATAGAGCAGTATTGCAGGTATAATCTACAAAAAATAATGGCTATTAGAATGGTTATTATTGGTGCAACAGATTTGCTCAGTATGAGCATTTTGTTTTCTATTTCAGCATTTTATTATGATGGTAATATACTCAGCCTTATTTTGTATGTGTTGGTACCCTTTAATATTTCAAGTATTATTTATCTTTTTATATTTAACTGGGTAAAAGGTAAGACTGCAAGCTATACTGTTATGGCAATTGGATTATTTCTGACAGCAGGCTTTTCACAGCTATCAAAACATCCTAAACTTTATCAATCAACATCAATATGGATATGGGGTGTGCTATTTGTTATCACATCATTGGTACTTATTTGGAAGATAGCTGAAACATTAAATAATATGAAAAACAAGGAGGAATTGTTGTGGAACTTACAATAGATAGGCTCACAAAACAATACGGCAGTAAAATTGCTGTTGATAGATTTACAAGTACCTTTACCCCAGGAGTTTATGGATTGCTTGGGGCCAATGGATCAGGTAAAACAACCTTAATGCGATTAATTTGCGATATTCTGGATCCCACTTCTGGTGAGATAAGGCTAAACAATAAGAATATAAAAAAGATGGATGAGGATTATCGAAGCCTGTTAGGTTACCTACCTCAAAATTTTGGATATTATCCCGAATTTACGGCCTATGATTTTCTTATGTATATTTCTTCTCTTAAAGGACTTCCACATGGGGCAGCAAAACGAAAAACCTTTGAGCTTTTGGACATGGTGGGATTAAAAGAAGAAAAAAAGGGTAAGATAAAAACTTTTTCTGGAGGAATGCGTCAAAGGCTCGGAATCGCACAGGCTATGCTTAATGATCCACAAGTGATTATACTGGACGAGCCAACAGCGGGGCTTGATCCAAAGGAGCGAGTACGCTTTCGCAACCTAATAAGTTCTTTTTCTAAGGATAAAATTGTTATCCTCTCCACCCATATAGTATCTGATATAGAGTATATAGCTGATACTATATTAATGATGAGGCGAGGAACATTAATTCATAAAGGTGATGCGCACACCATTACTTCTGCTATTAAAGGATGTGTATGGCAGTGTCAGGTTTCAAAGGAGGAAGCTGATCGCCTTAATGCCATCTATTGTGTCAGTAATTTAAAGCATATAGGTGATAATATTAGTCTAAGGATTGTATCTGAAAATAAGCCCTGTGAAAATTCAATAACTGTAGAGCCAAATATTGAGGACTTATATCTCTATTGCTTTAAGGGGGAGAACGCACAATGAAAGGTCTTATTAAGTTTGAACTAAAAAAAATATTTCAAAAGCGCTTAACAATTATAGTGCTTTTGGGAGCGTTAGTTATTAATTTATTTAACTTTTTTGTAAATGGTGTATTGCAGCAAATGGATGTTTCACCAAATGGGGAAGAAAAAAGGGGATTACAAGCCATTGCGCAAAGACGGGAACAAGAACAGACTTTTTCAGGGTATCTTACTGAAGAAAGATTAATGGAAATTGTATCTCATGTAAATCAAATACAAAATAATCCTAAAAACGTTCAGGAAGATGATATTGGCACTTTGCGTAAGAAGGAGAGAATGCGTCAGCAAGGACACTCAGAGGAAGAGATTGCAAATATAAAACCTGTTAGCAGCATTAAGACAGATGTTTATTGGAAAGAAATCCATCCATATGAACCTATTCTAAACTTTATAAAACCTGGTTATATTCCAGGTATTGTTAATGAATTTACAGAGGATGATATCATAGGTATTTATGACAGAAAGACATATCAGAATATTGAACATACCCAAATACCATCAAATCTATCAATGGCACAGTTTGAAAAATTGAAATCTATGTATTCCGAAATCCAAACACCTTTTTACTATAATTACTATGATGGATGGCGTGAGCTTAATGATGATTTTTCAAGTTTTCTCGTTTGGGGGCTGGGTATGGTCCTTATCATATGCTTAGCACCTGTTTTTTCTGAGGAGTATAGCTATGGAACCGATGCTATCATTTTGACAACAAGGTATGGGAAAAGCAAACTAACTACAGCAAAGATAATAAGTTCATTTTTGTTTGTAATTGGAATTTTTGTGGCTTTTGCCCTTTTAAATTTTGCTCTATATGGAATAACCTATGGCTTTGTGGGAGGAGAATGCCCAATTCAGCTTTCTGTTTCAAATAATACATCACCATATAATATTAACTTTGCTCAAATGTTTTTGTTGGTATTAGGTTTAGGTATAGTTGGGCTGCTGTTCCAAGGGGCAATTACCTTATATATATCATCAAAAATGAAAAGCCCATTTTTGTCTATTATTTTTACTGTTTTACTTTTCTTTCTACCTACAATTAATCTTCCTGAGAAACTCCTTACCATAGAGCTCTATCCTTCTCAAAAGATATTATACTTGTTTCCTGTAAATATCATGAATGTACCAGCTACAGTTTCTGAGGGTGTATTATACAGTTTCTTTGGCAAAGTTTTGACACAACCTGTAACAATGGTAATAAGCGCTATATTATTATCCATGTTACTTATATTACTTTCATGCAGAGCATTTCGAGGTCATAAAGTATAAGTGTAGTTATATAGTAATACATCTTTCCATAGGTGAAAAAACAAAATAAGGAATTCTTTTAGAACAATAATAATATGTATAAATATGAAATTAAATAAGAGCGTGATATCCCTTTTACATGAGTGGAGAATCATGCTTTTTCCTGTTTATTTATGCGTAGAAACTTAAGGGAAATAATGTAAATTTTTTCAAAAACGTAATTTAAAATTAATATATTGACATTGGATTGGTAATATGATAAAACTACATTGTTATACATGAATATTTCCAAGTCGAAATATGTTTAATCTAAACATATTTGTATAATAAAATATGGTATTGGGGGCAGATAAATGCATGAGAAAATTATCAGATTATCACAAATATCGAAAGATTATGATGGACAAACAGTTCTAGACAATATAGATCTTTATATTTGTCGAAATGAATTTTTAACCCTCTTGGGTCCTAGTGGATGTGGTAAGACCACAACACTTAGAATTATTGGTGGATTTGAAAGTCCTACTAGTGGTGAAGTTCTTTTTGAGGGAGAAAATATCACAAACCTTCCTCCGTATAAAAGAAAAGTAAATACCGTATTTCAAAAATATGCACTTTTTACTCATATGAATGTATATGAAAATATTGCATTCGGTCTTAAAATTAAGAAACTCAGCAAAACGGAAATAGACAAAAAAGTTAAGGAAATGTTGGAGTTGGTTAATCTAGTTGGATTTGAGAGAAGATCCATAGATTCCTTGAGTGGAGGCCAACAGCAGCGTATTGCTATTGCAAGAGCACTGGTAAATGAACCAGAGGTTTTGCTTCTTGATGAGCCTTTAGGTGCCCTCGACTTAAAGCTTAGAAAAGATATGCAATTAGAACTGAAAAATATCCAGCAAAGGCTTGGAATAACATTTGTATTTGTAACTCATGACCAAGAAGAAGCTCTTACCATGTCAGATACAATAGTAGTAATGAATGAAGGAAAAATTCAGCAAATTGGAACTCCAGTAGACATATATAATGAACCTAAAAATGCTTTTGTGGCGGATTTTATAGGTGAAAGCAATATAGTAGATGGAGTAATGGTTAAGGATTGCTTTGTGGAATTTGCAGGTCATGGATTTGTTTGTGTAGATAAAGGTTTTGAACCAAATGAAAACATAGATGTGGTTATAAGACCTGAAGATATAAAATTAGTAGATGTAAGTGAAGGAATGATTGAAGGGGAAGTACAATCAGTTATATTTAAGGGTGTACATTATGAAATGGCTGTTATGGCTAAAGGAATTAAATGGTTGGTTCATAGCACTACAATGGAACCAGTAAACACTAAGGTAGGCATGAAGATAATTCCTTCAGATATTCACATAATGAAAAAGGTGAGTAGATAGATGAAAAGGAAATGGATGGCATACCCTTATGTATTGTGGATGATAATCTTTACTATTATCCCCCTT
The DNA here is from genome assembly GCF_018918285.1 of Clostridium mobile. GTDB lineage: Bacteria > Bacillota > Clostridia > Clostridiales > Clostridiaceae > Clostridium_AW > Clostridium_AW mobile. The sequence continues at coordinate 187,163 of NZ_JAHLQF010000004.1, read as the reverse complement.
GCTTTAGTTCTATGCTACAGTGTAGTATCAGTAGATGCTAACGGAATTCACTTTACACTTGAACATATAAAAAGAGTATTTGAACCTATATATATAATGGTTTTTAAGAGATCTTTATCCCTGGCAGCTATTAGTACTGCTATATGTCTAATACTGGGATATCCTATGGCTATGATATTAGCGAGCAAAAATTTAACAAAGAAAAGTACTTTAGTTGTTCTCTTTGTTATACCAATGTGGATGAACTTTCTTGCTAGAACATATGCATGGATGACTTTGCTAGAGAAAAACGGCATAGTAGCTTCTATTTTTAATTTTTTCGGTTTAAACGCTCCAAACCTTCTATATACAGAGAAAGCTGTTGTATTAGGTATGGTGTATAATTTTTTACCTTTTATGGTATTACCAATTTATTCTGTTCTGGTTAAGATGGATAAGGCTGTACTTGACGCAGCAGAAGATTTAGGTGCTCCACCATTTACAGTTTTCAAGAGAATAATATTTCCATTGAGTCTTCCAGGAGTTTTATCAGGAGTTATAATGGTGTTTATGCCTGCATTAACTACCTTTGTAATATCTAGATTGCTTGGTGGAGGTCAATTTACTCTCATTGGAAACTTAATCCAAGAACAATTCCTAACTACAAGGAATTGGGGATTTGGATCTGCCCTTTCTATTGTGTTAATGCTCATTATGGTAGTTGGTATGGGTATTAACTTGAAATATGAAAAAGAAAATGAAGGGGGAGGTTTATGGTGAAGTCAGCTTTAAAAAAAATATATACAGCTATGATATTTACATTTTTATATGCTCCAATAGTGGTGCTAATAGTTTTTTCTTTTAATAGCTCTAAATCAAGAGCGAACTGGACGGGCTTTACCTTTGATTGGTATATACAATTGTTTAAGGATCAGCAAATTATGACTTCCCTTTATAATACAATTATGATAGCCCTTATTGCATCAGTTTGTGCAACGATTATAGGAACTCTTGCAGCAATTGGTATGCAAGATATGAAGAAATTTACTAAAGCAATGGTAATGAATATAACATATTTGCCTGTGTTAAATCCTGATATTGTTACAGGTATATCCCTAATGCTTCTTTTTATATTTGCTAACAAGCAATTGGGATTCTTTACCATGTTACTTGCGCATATAACTATAAATATACCTTATGTAATACTTTCTGTATTACCTAAATTGAAGCAATTGGATGTAAGAGTATATGACGCGGCATTAGATCTAGGAGCAACTCCTATGTATGCCTTCAGAAAGGTTATAATACCTCAAATTGCTCCTGGAATATTTACTGGATTCTTATTAGCATTTACTATGTCTATAGATGATTTTGTAATAAGTTTCTTTACTACTGGCTCAGGAGTTTCAAATTTATCTATAACCATATGGTCTATGGCAAGAAGAGGAGTTAATCCTAAAATTAACGCACTTTTAAGCATAATGTTTGCTAGCGTTATATTATTATTATTGATAGTCAACAATAGAATGTCTGGAGATGGAGGGAGAAAGGGGAAAATAAAATGAAAAGAGTTTTAAAAAATCTAGTATTATTATCATTATCACTGGTTATGATTTTAAGCCTTACAGCTTGCGGAAAAAGTGATAAGGAAGTTTTAAAAGTCTACAACTGGGGAGATTATATCGATAAGTCAGTTATAGAAAGCTTTGAAAAAGAAAACAATGTAAAAGTTATATATGAAGAATTTGCTACAAATGAAGAAATGTATGCAAAGATGAAAGCAGGATCAGATGACTACGATGTTTTAATTCCTTCAGATTATATGATAAAGAAAATGATAGATGAAGATATGCTTCACAAAATAGATATGAATAATGTATCAAACTATGGACTAATTCAAGACAGATTTAAGAATTTAGCTTTCGATCCTAAAAATGAATATTCAGTACCATATATGTGGGGAACAGTAGGAATTATATATAATAAAACTATGGTTAAAGAACCTGTAGATAGTTGGAAGATACTATGGGATGAAAAATACAGCAAGAAAATATTTATGCTTGACAGTATTCGTGACTCCATAGGAATTACACAAAAAATGCTAGGCTACTCATTAAACAGTAAGGATCAAAACGAATTACAAAATGTAAAGAAAGCCTTAATAGAGCAGTTGCCATTGGTTCTTGCTTATGTGGGAGACGAAGTTAAGGATAAAATGATAGGTGGAGAAGCGGCATTAGCTGTTGTTTGGTCAGGTGATGCTATGTACATGAAAAGAGAAAATCCTGACTTAGAATATGTAATTCCAAAGGAAGGTACAAACATTTGGTATGATTCTATGGTTATACCAAAAGGAAGCAATAATAAAGAGTTATCAGAAAAGTTCATAAATTACATGTGTAAAACAGATGTAGCTCTTAAAAATGTAGAATTTATAGGATATTCATCACCACAGGATGAAGTAATAAAACAACTTCCAAAGGAGTTAACTTCAGATAAAGCTGCTTATCCAAATATAGAAGATCTTGAAAATAGTGAGGTATTTGAAGATTTATCCTCATCATTAGAATTGTATGATAGAATTTGGACTGAAGTAAAATCAAAATACTAAAAATATACTTGTAAGACATAAAAGAGCTAAGTATGTAGTGAAATATCCACTTTTTTTAAGCGGTTTCACTATGTACTTAGTTTTCTATTTACATAACAAATTATATTTATAGAAACTTGAAACTGCAAAAATAATTTATGATACATTAAAATTTTGAAAAATATTTGTATTAAATTATAATTTTTAATGCAGGGCAATTTTTCTATAGTATAATTCTATATATAAGTAAGTTTAGCAATAAACTACAGGAGATATTATAAGGAGGATGTGGAAAAATGATAAATAGAGAAAGATTAATAAACAATTTTTTAGAATATGTTCAAATTGATAGCGAAACCTTAAATGAAGGAAATATGATGAAAAGACTTATTCAGGATATGGAAAGCTTAGGTATGAAAGTGTGGACAGACAATGCTGGAGAAAAAATAAATTCTGATGGAAACAATGTATATGGATATTTAGAAGGGGAGTTAGATTTAGAACCATTATTATTTTCAGCTCATATGGATACTGTAAAACCTGGGATAAACGTAAAACCCATAATCAAAGAGGATACTATATATAGCAGTGGAGACACAATACTTGGTGGAGATGACAAATCAGGAATAGCTGGAATAATTGAAGCTATTAGAGTAATAAAAGAAAAAAATCTTCCTCATGGCCCTATTGAAGTAGTATTTACTATATGTGAAGAAGGCGGTTTAAAGGGATCTAAGAATTTACAGTATGATACTTTAAAATCTAAAAAAGCCTATATATTAGACAGTGGTGATAATGTAGGAAAAGTAATAACAAAAGCACCAGCACAGGATAAAATTCTGGCTAAGATAAAAGGAAAGGCTGCCCATGCAGGGGTGGCACCAGAAGAAGGAATTAGTGCTATTCAAGTAGCAGCAGAAGCTATTGTCAACATGAAACTACTTAGAATAGATGAAGAGACTACTGCTAATCTAGGAACTATAAGCGGTGGAAAGGCTACAAATATAGTATGCCCAGAAGTAGAAATCGTAGGAGAAGCTAGAAGTTTAAACAATGATAAATTAAAGGTTCAAACAGAGCATATGGTAGAATGTTTAAATAAAGCTGTAGAAAAGTTTGGAGCATCAATGGAACTTGAAGTGGCTCATAACTATGATGCATTTGACATAGATGAAAATGACGAAATACTTTCCATTACAAGAGAGGCTTGCAAGAGAGCAGGTGTAACTTTTAGCACAGGTTCCAGTGGCGGTGGAAGTGATGCAAATATACTAAATGGCAATGGAATCAAGGCAGTGACTTTAGCTACAGGAATGTCTAAGGTTCATACTGTGGACGAGTTTATTACTATAGAAAACTTAGTTAATACAGCAAAATTGACACTTGAAATAATGCTTAGAAAATAAAGAATTATTCCTTTTGAATTAAGGCATGAATAGCTTAATTAAAGCTTGTTCATGTCTTTTTTTATTGCAATGTTTTGTAGTTCTCCATGGAACTTAATTTTTATATAAAAGGCATTCGAATAACTATAATTATAGCTTATGGTTTCATAAGTAATCATAATTTCTATTTATAATAAACCTGTGATACAATTTTATTAGTTTATTATGATGGAGGAATTTTTATGAAAAAATTAATTATAATGTTTCTAAGCTTTTTTAAAATTGGAGCATTTACTTTTGGTGGAGGATATGCAATGATTCCTTTAATTGAAAAAGAGGTGGTTGAATCAAAAGAATGGATTTCTAAAGAAGAATTTACAGATATACTTGTAATATCTCAGAGCTTCCCAGGTGCATTACCAGTGAATTCTTCTTTATTTATAGGGTATAAATTAGGAGGAGTTTTAGGCGCGATTTTTGCTCTATTAGGAGTAATATTGCCTTCTTTTTTAATAATATTAATAATAGCTGCTTTTTTTATGCAATTTAGAGAAAACCCCATAGTGGATAATATATTTAAAGGAATCAGTGGGGCTGTACCTGTTTTAGTATTAATTGCAGTAAAGAGTTTATCAAAATCTGTGGAAAAGAAAAAAATCAACATTATTATAACTATAACATGTGTAGTAGCCATTACAATGTTTAACTTCCATCCTGTTGGAATGATTTTTCTTTCAGCTATTTATGGAATAGTTTTTTTAAGAAAGAAGGTGGCTTAAAATGGACATGCTTTTAAAGTTATTTATGAGCTTTTTTAAAATAGGTGTTTTTGGTTATGGTGGCGGATATGCTATGTTACCTTTAATTGAAAGAGAAATAGTGACATCAAACAATTGGTTAAGTTCTTCTCAGTTTCTAGACATAATAGGTATTTCACAGATGACTCCTGGACCCATATCTATTAATTCTGCTACTTTCGTAGGATACACAATCAGTGGATTTTGGGGAAGTGTTTTTGCAACACTTGGAGTGGTAGCTTTCCCATTTATTCTAGTGTCAATAGCAACTCATTATGTATTAAGATTTAAAAATTCTTCCCTTATGAAGTCAGCATTAATGGGAATGAGACCGGCTTTAATTGGGCTTATAATAAGTGCTTTCTTATCTCTTGCAAAACAATCATATATAGATTTTAAATCTATAATAATAGGGGCCATAATTTTGATTATTAGTTTAAAATCAAAACTTCATCCTATACTTGTAATTGTTGTAGCTGCAATTTTAGGGATTATATTTTATGGAGTATTTTGATAGATTAGAATATTAGAACTGACTCACTATGGAAAAGAGTCAATAATTTAATAATAAAGATTAACGGCATAGGAGATTATTGATTTTACAAGTAATCCTCTATGTCGATTTTTTTAATCTAAATTTTACTTAATTTCACATAATACTACTTGGATATTATATGAAATTATGCTAAATTAATAATTGGACTGCAGAAGGGGGATATTTATGAAAAGCAAAAGCAAAACAGGTTTAAGACAATCCTTATATTCATCTTTTGTTCTTATCGCTATAATAATTACTGGGGCCATGCTTGCCTTTGGATTATTAAGCTACTTTTATCAGACAAAAGAATTGACCAACCTAGGAATAAGAGCTCTAGAAAACAAGGCAAATATTGGTATAGAAACAATGAAAATACTTGATGAACAGGTTAAACAGGGGAAATATACATTAGAAGAAGCTCAAGAAACCTTTAGAAGAATAATGTTAAACCCGAAATCAAGTGATGGAAAAACAAGAGAGTTTAAACCTTCAGTAGATTTTGAGGATATAAAAGCATATATGTATGCAATAGATAGTACCGGATTAGAAGTTATGCATCCTGCTAAAGAAGGGGAAAACATAATGGAATTCCAAGATGCTAAAGGAAAGTACGTGGCAAAGTCAATAATCGAAGAAGGTAAAAATCCTGTAAACAATGGTGTAATATATTTCATGTGGCAAAATCCTGGCGAAAAGGATCAGAAACCTAAGGTAAATATAGTTAGATATTTTGAACCTTGGGATTGGTATATAAATGTAGGATGTTATGAGAAAGATTTCTATAAAAGTGCAGATAGATTATTTAAAATATCCATTGCTATAATCATAGTATTTAGTGTATTAGTTACTATTTTATTAGCGTTTATCATAGGTAAAAAAATATTACCTCTTGAAGAAATAATAAAATGTATGAAAGAGTTATCCCATGGTAATTTACATAGTAGATCACTTTATAATAAGAATGATGAAATAGGATATGTAAGTCAGGTGTTCAATCATATGGCAGACGATATTGAAAATTTAATAAATAAAGTAAAAGATTCATTTAATGGATTAAATGAATTATCTTTAGATTTAACAAACTCTTCAGAGGAACTAAATAGTTCCAGTGAGGGGATAGAAGATGTAATGGGAGAAATAGCTAAAGGATCTACAGAGCAATCTTCTGAATTAGTTGATATATCAACCTTCGTTGAAAATCTATCAGAGAGTTTAGATATTGTAGGAGAAAAAATTCATCATATATCTAGCAGCAGCACACAAATAAAATCTTCTGCAGATATAAATGAAGAGAGTCTAAAAAAATTAATGCAATCAATTGAAGATATCAAAAAATCTTTTGGCGAAGTTATAGAAAAGGTAAATAGCTTTGAAGACAACATGAAGAAAATTAATTTAATAACAGAAGCCATAGATAATATTGCTAAAGAAACCAATCTATTAGCTTTAAACGCATCAATAGAAGCGGCAAGAGCTGGAGAAGAGGGAAAAGGTTTTGCTGTTGTTGCAGATGAAATAAGAAAGTTAGCAGAGGAAAGTATTCAATCATCAAGGAATATAGATGAAATTACAAGAAATATGACAAAGGATTTTGATGCAGTGGTAACTACAACTAGTTCTGCTACATCAATACTAGAAAACCAAGTGGAAACAATTAAAGATTCAATGGTTAACTTTGAAAATATTCTTGATGAGATTAACTATATACTTCCATCTATAAGTGATGTTAATACAACAATAGATAACACCATAGGAAAGAAGGATGAATTGTTAGATAAGACTCAAGTGGTAGCTAGCATATCTCAAGAGCTTTCAGCTTCAACAGAAGAAGTAGCAGCTACTGTAGAAGAACAAAATAAATTAGTTCATAAGCTATCTACAATGGCTCAAGATTTAAACAAGACATCAGAGGATATTAATAAATATATAGATAAAATTATAACTAAGTAGATAAAATAAGGATGAATAGCTCAAAATTGAGTTATGCATCCTTATTCTTTTAGCACTGATGTACAGTTTTTATTATGCTTTTAGGCATCTTAAATAAAATAACTAAATATAAGCTTTTAAGAGTGTATAATTAATTATGTAGGTAATATTGAAACCTAAGAATATAAATTTAAAAACACAGTGAAAAGGGGTTAAGATAATGATAGAAATTAATTCAAAATTAGCTCAAACAATTGTGGATAAAATGATGAAAGTAATACCATATAACATAAACATAATGAATAATAAAGGAGTTATAATTGGGAGCGGAGATAAAAGCAGGGTAGGAACTTTACATCAAGGAGCAGTGCAAGCCATACAGGAAAATAGAATGATTGAAATCACTGAGGACACGAAATATGTAAAAAAAGGTGTTAACATGCCTATCAAATATGAAGGGGTAATTATGGGGGTTATAGGTATAAGTGGTGAAGCTAATGTTGTAAAGCCTTTTGGGGAGTTAGTTAAAATAACAGCAGAACTTTTGCTATCCCAAGAAAATATAGCTAATCTACAGAGAGTGAAAGAGAAAGAAAAAGAGGAATATATATTCAAATGGGTATATGGTTACAACGATTATGCTAAAGAATTCATTGAAAAAGGTAAGATGCTCCACATAGATATTTTAATAAAAAGAAGAGCGGTTTTGATTCAAAGTAAGAAAAAAATAAAGGATAAAGAAAATTTTTTAAAATACCTATCTTTAGATGAATACCATATAACTTTAGAAGAGGAAAAACTTCTTCTACTTATAAGAGAAGATAGACTTGAAAAGTTTATAGAAGATATTAAAGAGGAAATAGATTTAAGTAATTATTATATGGGAATAAGTGAAGAAAAATTAAACATGGGAAGAGCTTTTTATGAAAGTATAGATGCTGCTGAAATTGGAATAAAATTAAATTTAAACAACAATATAATCTATTATGAGAATGTAAGTTATATATTTTCTATTCTAGAATCTAAAAACCTGGGAAGTATGCTCCAACTTGGAGAAAAGTTCTGTTCTAAAGGATATGAGGGAGAGTTAACAAAAACTTTTATGGCTTATTTAGAACTTAATGGAGAAATGAACAAAATTGCCAAATATTTAAATATACATAGAAATACCTTAAACTATAGGATTGAAAAGATAAAAAGCGTTACAGGTAAAGATATCAGGAATTATTCAGATTTAATTAATCTATATTTAGCTTATGTAATTTATGTTATGAGAAATAGCTATTATGCAAATGACCAATAACTCTCTATAAATTTTATGTTTAATACCGATGAATTTATAACCCCAAACGTTTACAATAATATTATAAATTAAAAAATGGGGGGATTTAAAAATGCAGATAACTGCTTTAGGAGCAATAATTGGATTAATTTTAGCAATTGTATTAATTATTAAAAAAGTTCACCCAGCTTATGGTTTAATGGCAGGTGCCATTGTCGGGGGACTTGTTGGTGGAGCGTCTGTTGTTCAAACAGTTGACTTCATGATAGGTGGAACAAAAGGAATTGTTACAGCCATATTAAGAATATTGGCAGCAGGAATTTTAGCAGGAGTATTAATTGAATCAGGTGCTGCAGCAAAGATAGCTGAAACAATAATAGACAAAATAGGTGAATCTAATTCCCTTATTGCTTTGGCTATTGCTACTATGGTGTTAACTTCTGTAGGAGTATTTATTGATGTTGCTGTTATAACTGTTTCATCAATAGCTTTGGAAGTAGCATATAAAGCTAACTTATCTAAGACTTCTATTTTAATGGCTATGATAGGAGGGGGTAAAGCGGGAAACTTAATGTCTCCAAATCCTAATGCCATTGCAGCTTCGGATGCTTTTAAGGTCCCATTAACTTCTGTCATGGCAGCAGGAATTATACCAGGTATATTTGGACTTATAGTTACTTGCATAATAGCTAAAAAACTTACAGATAAAGGACCTAAAGTTGAAAAAAGTGAGATTCTTATAAACAAGGAAGAAAGACCAGGCTTTTTTGGAGCAATAATTGGACCTATAGTTTCAATATTAATTCTAGCTCTAAGACCTATGGCAAATATTAATATTGATCCATTAATAGCGTTACCAGTAGGTGGAATTGTAGGAGCCTTATGCATGGGAAAAATTAAGAATATAAATCATTACATGCAGTCTGGATTGGCTAAAATGAGTGGAGTAGCAATATTATTAATCGGTACAGGTACTATTTCTGGCATAATCGCAAATTCAAGTTTGAAGGATGTTATAGTAAATGCTTTAGGCTCATCAGGACTACCAGCTTTCGTACTTGCGCCTATAGCAGGGATACTTATGTCTGCAGCAACAGCTTCTACAACTTCTGGAACAGCAGTAGGAAGTCAGGTGTTTGGCCCTACAATTTTACAACTAGGAGTAGGAAACTTAGGGGCAGCGGCTATGATTCATTCAGGAGCGACAGTGTTAGATCATTTACCACACGGAAGCTTTTTCCATGCTACTGGAGGAAGCATAAATATGGATATGAAGGATAGATTAAAGTTAATTCCTTATGAAACAATAATAGGGCTTGTTATGACTATAGTATCAACAATAATATTTGGAGTATTGAAATTTTAGCCTTATAAAGGGGGATGTATATGAAAGTTGTTATAGCGCCAGATTCCTTTAAAGAAAGCATGACAGCAAAGGAAGCAGGAGAGTCAATAAAAAGAGGAATAGAAAAAGTATTTAAAGATAGCGAATGTATAGTTGTACCTATGGGTGATGGAGGAGAGGGGACCCTTCAGTCCTTGGTTGATGCTACTTCAGGAGAATTAGTATATTTAGATGTATTAGGACCTTTAGGTAAAAAAACTAAAGCATACTATGGAATATCTGGAGATGGAGAGAGAGCATTCATAGAAATGGCAGTAGCTAGTGGTCTTCAACTGGTACCTAGGGATGAGAGAAATCCTTTAATAACTACTACTTATGGTACGGGCGAACTGATAAAAGGAGCATTAGATAAAGGCGTAAAAAACATACTAGTTTGTATTGGTGGAAGTGCTACTAATGATGGAGGAGCAGGTATGATTCAAGCATTAGGAGCAAGACTACTAGATAGCGAAGGAAAAGAAATAGGTTTCGGAGGAGGAGAACTCCATAAAATTAAAAATATAGATTTATCCTCATTAGACAAAAGAATTGAGGATGTATCAATAGAAGTAGCTTGCGATGTAAATAACCCACTATTAGGTGAGAGAGGGGCATCAAGGATATTTGGACCTCAAAAAGGAGCAGATAAAGAAACTGTAGAAATACTAGAAGAAAATATGGCTCACTATGCAAAAGTTATAGAAGAAGAACTAGGGATAAAAGTAAATGGTATACCAGGAGGAGGAGCGGCTGGAGGCCTTGGAATGGCGCTAATGGCATTTTTAAAGGGCAAGCTATCTCCGGGAATAGATTTAGTAATTCAATATACTGACTTAGAGAATAAAATAAAGGGAGCAGAACTTGTAATTACAGGAGAAGGTAGCATGGATAGCCAAACTAACTATGGTAAAACTCCAATTGGAGTATCCAAAGTAGCAAAGAAATATGGAATTCCCGTAATAGCTTTTGCAGGCAGGATTGGAGAAGGCATAGAAGGATTATATGAAAATGGTATAAGCTCCGTTATAGGAATTTTAAGAGAAGCATCTACAATAGAAAAGGCTTTAGAAGATGGAAAATTTAATTTAGAAAAGGCTGCTGAAAATGTGGCTAGGATACTGAAATTTAATAAATAAATTTAAAGAGAAAGTTAATGCTTTTATTAAAAAGTCATTGATTTTCTCTTTTACTTTGTAAATATATAAGATCATTGCTATAATATCCCTAAGTATAACAAGAATATAAGGGGGGCTTTATATGCTAAAAATATTGAATTCAAATTGTATATATAGTTTTTCAAAAGAAAATAAGCCAATAGCCAAAGTTAAAAGTGGGGACAGTGTAGAGTTTTATACTATGGATTGCTTTGGAGAACAGGTAAAATCTATGGATGATAAGTTAGAAGCCATAGATTGGAATAAAATAAATCCTGCAACTGGATCAGTATATATAGAAAATGTTATGCCAGGAGATGTACTTAAGGTAACTATAGAAAAAATAGAAATTGGAAATCAAGCAGTTATAGCTACAGGAGAAAATTTAGGTGTGCTTGGAGATAAACTAGAAGGAATGACTTCAAGAATATTACCTATTGAAAATGATGAAATCATATTTGACCATAAATTAAGAATTCCATTAAAAAAGATGATAGGTGTCATAGGGGTAGCGCCAGAAGGTGAAGGAATAAACTGCGGTACTCCCGGAGAGCATGGAGGAAATATGGACAACGCTATGATAGGAGAAGGGGCAACACTATATTTTCCCGTATTCGTAGAAGGAGGTCTCTTTGCATTAGGTGATCTACATGCTGTTATGGGTGATGGAGAAATTTCTGTAACAGGAGCAGAAGCTAGTGGAAGAGTGCAAGTTAAGCTAGAAGTAGTAAAGGGTATTAAAATCAATAGTCCTTTATTAGAAAATGATGAAATCATAAGTACAATAGCTTCAAAAGAAACTTTAGATGAGGCGGTAGATGCATCAGTACATCAAATGGCTGAATTGCTAAAAGAAAGAGTGGACATGTCACTTAGCGAGATAGCAATGCTTTTAAGCTTAGTTGGAAATACAGAAATATGTCAGGTAGTTGATCCTTTAAAGACTGCAAGATTCAATGTGCCAAAATGGGTACTTGAGAAATATAGCTTTAAATTGTATTAAAAAATATATATTTGCATTACTAAAAATATTTAGTACTATTAATGAATTACAATCCTATGAATTTTTTATACAAAAATAATTACTAAAATTGAAAGATAAAGTAAATAATATTGCTAGGGAATTATAAAAGCTGTACACTTATATTATATATAAGTGTACAGTATTTTTTTAGGAGGGGTAATATGCAAACTAAAGCTTTTACTTTTAAAGCTATAGATGGTATAAGAATATTCGTATATAATTGGCTACCTGATAATATTGAAGATGCAAAAGGTGTGGTTCAGATAGCTCACGGTATGGCAGAGCACGCAAAAAGATATGAAAGGTTTGCAAAGGAATTAACAAAAGAAGGTTATATAGTATATGCAAATGATCATAGAGGACATGGAAGGACAGCAGCAAGCGAAGATGAAATAGGTTTCTTTGGAGAAGAAAATGGATGGAATTTAGTTTTAAGTGATTTTTATAGACTATCTATCATAATACAGCAAAGACATAGAGAATTACCGCATTTTGTACTTGGCCACAGTATGGGAAGCTTTATTACTAGAACTTTTATTCAAAAATACAATCATAATTTAAAAGGTGTTGTACTTTGTGGTACTGGGATGAAGAATGCACTTGAACTAGAACTAGGTACCTTACTAGCAAGGGCACAGGGAAGAATACATGGGAAGAATAAAAGAAGTAAACTAATAGATAGACTTTCTTTTGGAAGATTTAACTCTAGTTTTGAGGAAAACAGAACAATTTCAGATTGGCTTACTAGAGATGAAAAGGAAGTAGATAAATATATTGAAGACCCTTTATGTGGAAAAGTGCCAACCCATCAGTTTTTCTGCGATTTATTTCAGGGAATAAAAGAGGCCAATGGAAGCAAAGCCATTAATAATACTCCTAAGTGTTTGCCCATACTCATGATATCTGGAGATAGTGACCCAGTTGGTGGCAATGGACGAGATGTAATTAAACTATATAATTTATATAGAAAAGCAGGAATAAAAGATATAAGCATGAAACTTTACAAAGATGCCAGACATGAATTGCTAAATGAAATTAATAAAGATGAAGTCAGTAGAGATATAATAATGTGGTTAAATAATCATATATAGCTCTTATTCTTTGGGTTTAACTTAGTTTAGATTAGTTTAAATTAGTAATTCAAAATTAATAGTACTTTCTAAAAAAATTTTAATCAAATAGTAAAGGGGGTAATTCAATGAACTATGAAATTAAAGGTGATAATCTTCCAGTAGTGATATGTGAGCTTCAAAGAGGAGAGAGTATGGTTACAGAATCTGGTGGCATGGGATGGATGACGTCTAATATAGAGATGAGCACAAATATGGAAGGTGGATTTTTCGGGGGTATAGCGAGAAAGTTGTCTGGAGAATCACTTTTTTTAACGACCTATACATGTACAAATGGGGTAGGGACTATAGCATTCCCTTCATCTTTTCCAGGAAGCATAATAAGTTTTGATTTAATGCATGGAGAAAGTATTATATGTCAGAAAAAATCATTTCTATGTGCAGAGAGAAGCGTTCAATTAGAAATTTTTTTCAGGAAAAAAGCTAGTGTAGGTTTCTTTGGAGGGGAAGGTTTCATAATGCAGAAATTAACCGGACCGGGAAGAGTATTTTTAGAGATTGATGGAAGTGCTATAAAACATACTCTAAATCAAGGAGAAAAGCTGATGGTTGATACGGGACATGTAGCCATATTAAGTAAATCTGTTTCCATGGAAGTGGTTACAGTAAAGGGGTTTAAAAATGTGTTTTTCGGAGGAGAAGGATTATTTCTTACTGAATTAAGAGGACCAGGGGATGTTTGGCTTCAAACAATGCCAATTCAGAATGTAGCAAGAAATATAATACCTTTTATACCTACTGGTAGCAATAATAGTTAAGGCATCTTCAAAAAATATTTGTCGCATCATTGACTAGCTATTTTATTTTAGATGCCTAATAAAAAGTCGATAATAAAATAAAAAATTTGAAAAAATGCTACGAAAAATTGGAGTTTTCCCAGGAAATAATGTTAAGTAACCTAGGTAATTATACCGTAAAAATTGTCAGAATAAAAAGTATGTAAAATTAATGAAGAACCGTATTGAAGAAATTCAATACGGTTCTTTATGCTTTAATTCACAATCTTACTAAAATGTAATAGAGAAAATGGAAAACGTAAGGGGATAGTAATGTAAGTATATGGAATATAAAAAGGAATAATATTAAAATATATATGAAGAGATTATTTATAAAAGGATGGATAAGCATATGTTTAAAAAAATATTAATACCGCTAGTAATAATTTTATTATGCTTTAGCTTAGCAGTGCATAGTAAAAGCTATATTTCTAGAAGTGGAGATAGGTCTGATGCTTGGGAAAAAGACATAGAATATCTTCATAAAACTTTACCTAAAAAACATAAGGATTTATTTTTTAAAATAGATGAAAAAGAATTTGATAATAAAATGGAAAATTTAAAAGCATCCGTTGATAAAATGAATGATGAGGAGATAATAGTAGAAATACAAAAGATATTAGCATCAATAGGAGATGCACATACCACAATTAATATATCAGCGAAAAAGATGTTTCCATTAGAATTATATTGGTTTGATGATGGCATATATGTGATTAATACATCAGATGAATATAAAGATATTAAATACAGCAAACTTAAGAAAATTAATGGTAAAGATGTTGATAGCGTTGTAAAAAGCATTAAAGAAGTTATCTCTCACGAAAACCAAGGAAAATTAAAGTCACAAGTTCCAATGTATATTACATTACCAGTGGTGTTACAGGGGTTGAATATCATAGAAAATGATGAAACTGCATTGTTCACATTTGAAGGCTTAGATGGAAAAGTTCAAGAGATTAAATTAAATACTTTAGATGGAGATAGGGTATTTGATGATATATTAGGTAAAGGTAAAGTAGGAGAAGAAGTTCCTTTATATATGAAAAATAGGGATGAATATTATTGGTTTGAGCATTTAGAAGAGAGTAAAATAATATATTTTAAATATAATCAATGTGCTAATATGAAAGACAAACCCTTTAAAGAATTTTCCAAGGAGTTAATTGACATTATAAACAAAAATGATATAGAAAAGCTTGTTATTGATATAAGAGATAATGGTGGAGGAAGCTCTAGAATATTAAATGAATTTATAGATGAAATATCTAAGAGTGATATAAATAAAAAGGGAAAAATATATGTTGTTGTTGGAAGAAAAACATTTTCTTCTGCAATATTAAATGCCATGAGTTTAAAAGAGAAAACAGAGGCTTTTTTTATCGGAGAGCCTACAGGAGGAAAGCCTAACCACTATGGGGAAGTTAAAAGTTTTAAACTGCCAAACTCTAAAATAACAGTGAGATATTCTACTAAATACTTCAAGCATTCTGATGAAGACTTAAAATCCTTTATTCCGGACAAGATAATAGAACCAACCGTGGAAAATTATATAAATAACATAGATGAGGTTATGAAATATATAATAAATTTTTATTAAATTCCTATTAAAATGATGTAAAATATAATTTATAATAATATACTTAAACATAGACATTAATTCGTAGAAATATATATATTAATTCAGAGAAAGGTGAAGCTAGCAATGGGAGATATATTCGAAGCATTAAGTAGGCATTTTAATGGGGACACAGCTTCCCAAAAATTTTTAACATCTTTAATGCTATTTATTATTTTGCATTTAATTAACAAGTCTATAGCAAAATATATAGATAAAGCTAACTTTAGCTCAATGAAAACTATAAAACTAAAAAAAAGTGTGTCTATTTTTACTAAAATTATATTTGCAATATTAATTGTACCGATTTGGTGGTATGAATCTAAAGATATACTTACTTTCTTAGGTTTATTTTCAGCTGGTATGGCTTATGCGTTGAAGGATTTAGTATCTAACTTTTTAGGATGGGTCATGATTAATTCTCATAAACCATTTGTAGTTGGTGATAGGATTAAGATAGGAGAAAGCCTTGGAGATGTACTTGAAATGAATTGGTTTCACACCACAATAATTGAGGTTACACAAAACAATGATAAAACTTATGGTCAAAGCACTGGTAGGTTAACCTATATTCCAAACTCAAAATTTATTTTCGGTGAGGTTGTAAATGAAACAGGCACCTTCCCTTATACTTGGAACGAAATACAAATAAGTTTAAAAAATAATAGTGATTGGAAGAAAGCTAAGGATGTTTTAATGGATGTTGCTTCGAAAGAATTAGGTAATATTGAAGAAGAAGCAAAGGAATATTTAGATATTGCAGCGAAGACTCATCCAATTTATTATCAAAATCTTTCTCACATAGTTTACACTTCCATGGGAGAAGGAAAAATAATACTTACACTAAGGTTCATATGTCGTTCAAGAAACTATAGAAACTTAGAACATAGTATAACGGAAGCGATTTTAAGTGAATTTGAAAAGTATAATAATATTTATTTATTATAGGCTAATTATAAGTTAAAGCTAATAAATGAAATTTAAGAATGAAGAATATAAGAATCCACCTATATTATGTTTTATAGGTGAATCCTTTTTGTTTGATCTTAATTTTTAATTGTTTATTGGCCGAACTATGGTTTTGGCTTTGCTTGGTTTTGTTGCTGAGCTTGCTGTTGATTTTGCTGTTGAGCCTGTTGATTTGGTTGTTGGCCTTGTTGAGCACCTTGTTGCATATTCTGCTGAGCATTTGGCATCATGCTACTAATCACTTGAGGTATTTTATCCATAAGCTGGTTAGCGTTAGCTTTTTGAGTTACAGGCAACATAGATACATTATCTTTATCGATAACCACAACAGCATCTGTGCTTATTTTAGCACCTAATCCAACACCTGGAGTTTTGCTTTCGTTGCTTCCTGACTTCATAGAGTTTGTTCCACTACCATAACCTAAAGTAACAGAAACTATAGGAACCAAGGTCTTATTTTCTACAGTTAAAGGAGCTCCCATAACAGAATTTTGTTTAGCAAAATCTTGTACTTCAGTAAAAAGTATATCCATGTTTTCATTAAAAGATGTATTATTCATATTCATATCCTCCCTTAGTTTTTTTAGAATATAATTTATTTGAACTATAAAAATATTGTATTATTGCAGAAAGAGCATTAATTTTTATTAATCCCTTCATGTTGAAAAAAGAATCTTCAGTCATAAAATCTGCATTATGATACAACTCATCAATATTTAAATATTGGGAGATAAAGCTTATAAATCCATATACCATTCCTGTAATAGATGGGTCATTAAATCCATAGGAAGTTTCCATAACAATATAATCAGGCTTAATTCTTCTTATAAGATTTATGTTATTATTCATTCCACCATTTACATTTTTTAAAGGTCTATCTAATATTTTTTTATCAAATAAATATAAGTTTATTATTTTAATCCCATCATTACTTTTTATATTTCCTCTAAGTATAGATTTTAACCATGAAAAAGTTAAGTTATATTCAGGTATTTCATAAGAATTAACCCCAATAGCAATACTAACGGGAAATATAGCAAGAAGTAAAATAAATAAAAGTATTATCAATAACAAAATCAATAAAATATACATAATAAGCATCTCCTCAATAGATAGTTTGCTACAATACTTATTAAATATTTGTTGATAATAATAGATTAAAATGAAGAATGTAACAATTTAATTTATAAAAAGCCCTAATGCTAAAAACAATTTTGGTTAGATGTTTAGATGTCTAGTTTTTTACATTTTTAAAATTTTTAGATATTGTTAAACGCGAAAGAGCTAAGCATATAGTGAAAAAGCGACTTTTTTCGGAGCGGCTTCATTACATACTTAGCTCTATATTTATGAAACTAAATTATTTTTGAAGTGACGTCATTATATACTTAGTTCCCTTTTGGATACCTGGTTAATTTTTCAGAAACTTATATTTTAAAAATACAACTATAAAATCATATCTGTAATATCTTCTGTTGTCTCTTCATCCATATTATAGAGTTTAATTTTAGTTTTCCCATCTTCTTCTATTAAATAAAGCAAGAAAGATGAATTTTTTTCAGGTCCATAATGTCTCACAAATCTTAGTGGCCCAAAGATATCTTTCTTGGAAATAATATCTTTATAAGAATTATTTTCTAAATTCTTAACTCTTATTGTTCCTTTGCTATTTTCATCATAAAAGGTATATATTAAATTATCTTTATTTTTACTTTGAGAAAATATAACAGCTGGAAGCTCTCCTCTTTTATCCATGTTAAAATCAATAGTATCCAATGTTTGTGTACCTATATTATTAAAAAGACTAGTATAAAAAATACTAATTTTTTTCTCACTAGACGAAGTTTTATCTAAAGCTAGACCGGGAATTATATAATCTTTATTGTTTGGATTTATATAAATTACATCCTCTATAATAGGTTTATTTTTAAAGTAGTTTTTATTATTGTTATTTAAGTCGTGTTCATAGAGGCTTAACTTTCCTCTATTTGAGGAAATATAACTAACTATATGTTCAAAATCATGCATGTAACTAAGACTTACAATAGGTCTAGTGTATATTATATTTGACATGGATCCAGTCGCACCAATGGAAGGATTGAAATTAAAGGTTCTAACATTAAACTTATTAATTGAATTGTCCCCTTCTTTTGCAAATATTAAGTCAGAAGACATATCAGCAGTAGTAGCATCTTCAAAATCTTTTACCTCTACTCTATAATTATTCATATATTTATTTTTCATTTTATCGTTCATGAGAATTTTTGGATCGAAACAAAATGAAATAACACCTTTATCATAAAAACATATTATTTCAGGATAGTCAGAGAATCTATCTGATATTTTCATATAACTATTCAAATACTTATGAGATTTAAACTTATCAAGATGAGTAGTGGTATTATCTTTTATATTTAAAAAATAAATATTTGAGTATTCTTCTGAATTTTCTATAGTTGTTCCTAATATGAGCAAGAACAAATCATCTTCATAAATCAAAGGTTTTATTTCTTTTATAGTGCCAAATTTTTTAGATTCTATATTAAAAGTAGGAGCGCTATATTTAGGAATTTCATAACTATTTTCATAAAAATAAGCACCGATAGTAATTAAGAGCATAATTCCAGTTAAAATAAACATATAAAATTTCTTCATAATTCTTCCTCCAAAATATGGTACAATTATATTATAGTATATAATTGGGATTAATGTAAGGAGAATGACAATGAGTGTTTCAGATAAGTATAGTAAAGCTTTAGGTAAATTGAACAAATATGTTTGGATTATCTTAATACCTATATTGTTGGATTCATTGGATTTAATGATTCATTGGTTAATTTACAAGATAAAATATATACCAGCATTTAGTATATTTAAAATTAAAATAGGATTGATGCATACTCCAGCTTCTGTGAGATTTTTATTAGAGGATTTTCCTACTCCAATATTTAGTTTAAAAAATAACATGGTTTCAGGATTATTAACCAATATAAATTTGTTTACCATATGCTTTGCTATAACAATTCTTCTTGTAGTTAGCTATTTTACTGGAGTATATCTAGTGACATTAAGTAAAATTGAAGAAGAAGATTTCAGTTTGAAAGAAGTTATTATGCTAGACAATAGCATTTGGGCAAAGTTATTTTTGTATAGAGTGGTAACTATAATACCTATGATCTTATTTATACTAGATAGGGCTTTTATAGTGACGTTTTTCCTTTCGATATTCTTTGTCTATGTTGAATATTCTATAATTTTAGACAAAGGATCCATATTAACAAACTTTAAAAATGGTATGGCATTTTTATTTAACAATATAGGACTTACCATAAAAAGTACATTTTATTGCGGAATTATTTTTTCGGTTTTAAGTATTATTGTATTCCCTATTGCTAACTTAGGTATATCAGGCATAATTGTTGACATACTAATTGTTGCTTATTTTGGTACAGCATTTAACAAAATGATAATGGAAATGTATAGAGATGGACAAGTGAAAGTTGAAAACTGAGAGTAAAAAGGCTTTCGTGTAATTACAATAACATTATTTTTAGGTATAAACAAATTTGGTCATATCATATATTTTATATGTGACAATATAATGGTCTCTATTAATGATGTTAGGAGGAATTAACATTAAAGTTGATAATCTGCTGAATGCTTTAAAAAGTATACCACAAGAAAATTTAAAGGAATTAGCGGTGGTTTCAAGAAATGGGAAAATTATAAAGGGTAAAATTGAGTTAATAGCAACTTATAAAATAGAGCGTTACGAAATAGATGAGGCATTAAGCTTTATAGGAGCAAACTTTGAGGACCTAGGATACAATTTTGGAATAATAACAATTAACGTTAAAGACATAAATAAGATATCTAAGATTCCAGGAATAGATGAAATTGAGCTACCTAGGACCATTTATTTTGATGAAGCAAACTATGACTATAAAGCTTTATCTAATGATAACGAAAGTAATTCAATAATTGGATTTATAACATCAGGGATTAGTTATAATCACCCAGAATTTATTGATGATAAGGGTGAAAGTAAACTTGATTATATTTATGATTTGTCTCAAAAAGGAAAAATGTGGGATAAGAATGATATAAATAAAGCATTAAAAAGCCAGAATCCAATGAAAATATTACATCATAGGGATGATTTAGGATATGGAAATTTTATGGTGAAAAATGTACTAAAAAATACTAGAGGAAAAAGGCCAATTATAATGGTAAAAGTAACTCCAGGGAAAAATATAGTGCATACCAAAAGCACTTTAATTATGAAGGGAATAAAGTATTTGATAGATAAAAAAGGAGAATTAAAAAAACAACTTATTATATATTCTGCTTTTAATGATAAATATAATTTCAGCTATAAGGATAGCTTATTTAGCCAATATATTGATATGATAATAGAGAAGGAAGGGATTAAATTTATATTAGAAAAGCAGTCAAATACGGATAAAGTTTATTTCAAGAGAGGTAAAATAAATAAATTTCAAAGTATACCATTCCACATAAGACCTCGAAAAGGCAATGTTACATTGCAACTTCATAAGGAGTTTTTAAACAACTATATATTAGAAATAGTAAATCCCTTGGGAAAGACAAGTGGCTTAATAGAATTATCAAAAGGCTATACCGATGGATATATAGGAGAAAATAAGTATCATATATATGATACAGGTCCAAAATCATATAATATAAACGGTGAAATAATAATAAGCATAGTATTAAATGAAGATGTTATAGATGAAGGACAATGGAAATTAAATATAGTTTGCAAAGATGAGTATAGGGGAATATATGCTTTAAGTTTTGTTTAATTTTATAGTTGATAGCTAATAGTTATTTAGCTGAAAGTTAGGAATGAAGAATTAGCTAAAATTTAAAAATGAAGAGTGATGGATAAAATTCTATCCATCACTCTTCGTTTTTAATTCTCCATTGAACTCTTAATTCTTAATTCTTCATTGAATTATTGATTATCAAGGATCCACTTTCAATTATCTTAAACTGGATCATACATTATTTCAAAGTAACCTTGAGGATATTTACATGCTGGACAAACATTTGGTGCAGCAGGGCCTTCAAAAATATATCCACAGGTTCTACATTTCCATCTTTGAGCAGAGTCTTGGGAATAAAGCTTTCCATCCTTTATTCTATTGTATAAGTCCAAATATCTTTGTTCATGATGAGTTTCAATCTCTATTATTTTTCTAAAGGCAAACTCTATTTCTGGGAATCCTTCTTGCTTAGCTATATCCGCAAATCCAGGATATAAGGTTCCCCATTCTTCTTTCTCACCTTCAGCACCATAAAGCAGGTTTTGTTCTGTATTTCCTATACCAATTGGGTATTCAGCATCAACCTTAATGTGGGCTTTGCCTAAACCTGCAATTAAAAAATCGTAAAATATTTTAGCATGAGCTCTCTCGTTATCAGCTGTTTCTCTAAATACAGAAGCTACGTGTTCATGACCTTCACTTTCTGCAATCATAGCGTAATATGTATATCTATTTCTTGCTTGTGATTCTCCAGCAAAAGCCTTAGCTAAATTATCAGCAGTTTGTGTACCTTTAAGACTTTTCATAAGTATACCTCCATTATTATTTTGATTATATTAGGATTATATCCATAAATATCTAATATAAACTATGAATTTGTAAAAAGTAGCTTTCTTCAGAGATGTAATTATCATAGTTTTTGTGATAACATTAAATTAAAGTATTAATTAAAGGATTGATATGTATATATGGATAGAGTCATTATGCATGTAGATATAGATGCATTTTTTGCATCGGTGGAGCAATTAGATAATCCAGAATTAAAGGGAAAACCTGTGATTGTTGGTGGTGTTGGTGAAAGAGGGGTGGTGGCTACGGCCTCCTATGAAGCTAGGAAATATGGAGTGCACTCTGCCATGCCTGCCTTTAAAGCTAGACAAATTTGCCCTATGGGAATATTTGTACCTACAAGACATGAGAGATATAGAGAAGTATCAAATGAAGTATTTAAAATGCTCTATTCTTTAACTGCCATAATAGAACCTTTATCCATAGATGAAGCGTATATGGATATAACTAAGGTTAATATGGAGCCATTAGAATGTGCAAAATTTATAAAAAGGAATATAAAAGAAAAGGTAGGACTTACCGTATCTGCAGGGGTATCCTATAATAAATTTTTAGCAAAATTAGCATCAGACTGGAATAAGCCAGACGGAATAACCATAATTACAGAAGATATGATACCAGATATATTAAAACCATTGCCAGTAAGCAAAGTTCATGGCATGGGGAAAAAATCTGTAGAAAAAATGAATAATATAGGAATTTTCACTATAGAAGATATGTATAATCTATCAAAAGAGTTTTGTATAGAATACTTTGGGAAGTTTGGCGTAGAGATATATGACAGAATAAGAGGAATAGACACTAGGGAAGTGGAAGTATTAAGGGAAAGAAAATCTATAGGAAGAGAAACTACCCTAAAAAAAGACCTATCCAATAAAGAGGATATGAAAAAGTATTTAGAGTATTTTTCAGAGGAAGTTTCGGAGACTTTAAAAAATAAAAATATATGGGGAAAAACTATAACAGTAAAAATTAAAACATCTAAATTTGCGAACCATACAAAAGGTAAAACTATAAACTATTACACTAACAATAAAGATGAAATATATAAAATAGCCTATGAAATATTAAGAGATATGGAAATAGAGGATAGTATAAGACTTATAGGACTCACAGTATCAACTCTTACAGAAAATAAGGTGGAGCAATTGACATTTTTTTAGATGATAATTGAAAGTTTTATTGAGGAGGGAAAGGAAATGGGGAATAAATTTTGGGGAATCGCTGTGTTGATTTTTATGGCTTTAGCTATGATTTTTTCTGTGTTTTTGGAGCGTAGTTCTGCCGGGCAGAAAATATCTAAAAATAAAAAAATAAAGAATGTTTTAATATACACGTTATTAGCATTATCTTTTGGCTCTTATTTATGTTACAGTACAGAATTTATAAGTGACTTTATATATGCATCCATAATATCTATAGCATTAATTACAATATCTATTTTATGGGAAAAATATTCAAAGAATTATAAGTATAAAAAAATAATAGAGGGAGTCTTAGTTTGGAGCATATTGTTTACTTTTTTTCGACTTTTAAATAAAAACTTAGTTATTAGCGCTGGCCATTACTGGATACCAGCTATGGCAGTATTAAGCATAAGAAATATATTTAAAGAAGATGATGATAAAACCTCTGGGAAAATTCTCTTAGCAAATATAATAGGAGTAGTATTAGTGGTATTTATGTTTAATTATTTTTCAGAACCCTATAGAGGACGTGGAAAAGCTGAAATAGCAGGAGAAAAATATTTAATAGAAAGTGGAATTGCTAAAAAAGGAGAGAATATAAAGATTGATAGATTAAATGGTAATGATGAATATGTTAGGATGTTTGCAAAACTAGAGGATAATCAAGTTTATACATTATATTATAAATTAGGGAAAATTGAAAAGGCTGATAAACTTGTACATTAAATTGCTAGTTTGTAAAATTGTATATAATTGTATAAATATGAAATAGGAGGATAATACTTTTGAATAGCAAAAGAATATTATTATTTAAAGCTATATATATTTTTCATCTTGTTCTTCTTATTATTTTAAGTGCAGGAAGATTTCTTACAAATTCAATATTTCAACAGCAATTATATATATTTATAATTTATTATTGTCTTATGGTTATTTCAGTTTTTTTGATTATTGATCCAAGTATAAGTTATCCTACTAGAAAATCAGATAATAAAGAATTATTTTATACTAGAATTTGGGCAGTTACGCTTGTGCTTTTAAGTATTATAAGATTAATAGAATTATCTATGCTTAGATGAGCCGAGACATATCTAAAAATCTAAAAACTAGGTATGTAAATATCTAATTAAATTGATTTTTCATTTATATATTTTTACAAAAATAATTAGGTATCCAAAATAGGAACTGAGATACATAGTGACGTCGCTTCAAGAAAAGGCGCTCCTCCCACTATGCACCTCAGTTCATCTATGTTTTACAGCATCTAAAAATCTAAGAAATTAGACACCTAATTAAAATGGTTTATCAATTGTAGATTTCTACAAAGATAATTTAGTTTTACAAATGAAAAGCTAAGCACATAGTGAAGCCGCTCCGGGAAAAGTCGCTATTTCACTACATGCTTAGCTCTGTTGTTGTTTATAAATATATTTTTAGATTTAGGTTATGATAAAGAGTTTTTTAATCATTGATTTTCTCAAATTTAGTAAAGATTTATTTATTCTATAAAATTTAAAAAATGCTATGTAATGTGCCCTATGCATTTGAGCAAAATCTAGAAATTCTTAATTTATTTTAGAAAAATATCGTTAAGATGCTGCACATGTTTGACCATAGGGAGTTTGTCAGCATTAGGGAGTTTTATAAAATAAATCTTAGAAGTTCTTATTGCAGCGAATCAGCATAATAAGCATTATATAGTATTTCTTTATTTGTTGTACGCATAGATTGTTTTCAAATATAAGCTTCTACAAAGATAATTGGGGTTCCAAATCATAGAGCTAAGCACATAGTGAAGCCACTCCGGAAAAAGTCGCTATTTCACTATATGCTTAGCTCTGTTGTTGTTTATAAATATATTTTTAAAATTGTAAGTATTCATCAACTTTCAATTATAGATTTTCAATTATATAAGTTTCCTTAATAATTTTATTTTCTGTTATCCAAAAGCATTTTAGAGCCAATGGCTATGAATATTAAAGAAATAATACTAGTCCTAATGTATCTAGTTATCTGCCAATCAATATGAATGTGTGTTAATGGGAAAATTACATTTCTAAATATAGCCATAACTCCTATGATTATAAAGATATATCCTAGGTATTTAACATGAATAAAGTCAAAAGATAAATTTAAATTGTCCTCGCAACTTTGAGGATTATATATAGCTTTTCTTACATCAAATATACTGTAAAACCAAATAATCGGAATGAACATACCTATTATAGGTAGACTAATCCAATCAGTTAAAGCAATTAATCCGAAGAATGCCACCATAATTTGAAGTCCTTTTTTTTGTAATCCTAAATAAAGATGACCTGCTCCGGGTATTAAAGAAAAAAATAAAGCTAATGATTTCTTATTTTCCAAAATCAACATCTCCTTAAATATTTAATATATTATTACTATAGAATACAAATCTTAATATAAAGGAGAGAGTAATATTAATTTTTTCTTAATATGTCATTGTATCTTTGATATAATAATAGATGCATGTTAATAAACATGTGGGTGGGCGGAGGGACTTATATGAAAAGGAAGAGGGAATTGAGAGATAATAATATTAATTTTAAAGAAGAATTAATCGCAGCACTAACTTCATTTTTCGCAGTAGTTTATATCGTTGTAGTAAATTCAGCCATATTATCCGATGGAGGTATACCTTTAGAAGGAGCAATTATTGCTACGGTGCTCGCTTCTGCGACAGGATGTTTATTAATGGGATTTTTGGGAAAAACCCCTATAATACTAGTACCAGGAATGGGTGTAAATGCACTATTTTCCTATACCATAATAAAATCCATGGGATTGCCTCCAGGGCAAGCTTTAGCTGTTGTTTTCCTATCAGGAATTATATTTTTAGCAATAGCATTTACTAAGATAGGAGAAGAACTTTTAAGGTCTATACCTGATTCATTAAAAGAAGGAATTGGAGTAGGAATAGGAATACTGATTACTTTTATAGGTCTTCAAAAAAGTGGAATAATAGTAAGTAATCCTAGCACTTTCGTAGCACTAGGAGATATTAAAAATCCACAAGTTTATACAACTCTTATAAATTTAATACTTACCTTATTTTTATTTGTAAGAGGAATTAAGGGAAGCTTTTTATTTGGAATAATTGGAGGTACAGTTATTTCATATTTATTTGGAGGGGTAGACCTATCCCAAATAAGCTTATCTCTATTTTCTTTAGAAGATTATAGAAGTCTTTTCTTTTCTATGGATTTTAGCGGAATAAGCAATGTTTCTTTCTGGATTGGGGTTTTTTCTATAACTTTAGTATTAGTATTTGAAAATATAGGATTACTTCATGGACAAGTAAATGTAATGTTAAATAAGGAAGACAGGTTTAAAGATAGCTTTAAAGCCTGTGCTATATCATCAATGTTAAGTGGAATATTTGGAACAAGCCCTACAGTAGTGGCTATAGAAGGAGCAACGGGCATAACTTCAGGTGGGAAAAGTGGATGGACGTCAATTTTTACAGGAATATTATTTTTGACTTCACTATTTTTTATACCTTTTATAAAAGTTATACCTAATAGCGCTATTGCCCCAGTATTGATAATAGTAGGAAGCTTAATGGTGACAAATATATTAAACATACCTTTAAAAGATTTTGAAGAAGGATTTCCAGCATTTTTAACTATAGTTACCATACCACTTACCTTTAGTATAGTAGATGGCATGGCTTTTGGGTTTGTAGCCTATCCCTTAATTAAAATTATGAAAGGTGAAGGAAAGAAAGTAAGTTTCACAATGTATATAATATCAACAATGTTTTTAATGAGTTTTTTGGTGAAGATATTTATTTAGAATAGAATAATTAGTGTTGAGCATATAAATTTAAGCTTTTACAAAGATATCAAGTGATTCTTAGCTTCAGATGGAGTTTGCTTAAAAGGAATACTTACTTCAACTGAAGCTTAGAAGAACTTATCCAGGGACGTAGCATCCGTTATCTCCCACTTGTAGAAGATGGGAGTGTTACGGATGCTAGTCATCGGATAAAATGGGTATTAAATTCTAGATTTACAAGGATTTAATACCCATTTTGTGTTTTTTGTAACAAAGTATTGATTTCATGGAAATTATATGGTAAATTAATGGAGAATGATATTCATTATCAATTAAATAAATGGAGGGCAATTATGAATTTATATGATCTAAAGGTAAGCAGTAATTGCGAAATAGGAAACATACCAGAAATACCACTATTGAACTCTATTGGAGTTAGAAAAGGAATAAGAGTTGAAGTGGTGTCAAAGCAACCTTTTAGTGGACCTATAGTTATAAAAATCGCAAAGCGAAACATAGCAATAGCCAAAGAAATAGCAAATAAAATAAAAGTTAAGGAGGTTGCAGTATGAGTTGTTGCAGCAAAGAAATACCAGTTGATATACAAAATGGAGAGCTGAAAATATTACTGATGGGTAATCCCAATGTAGGAAAAAGTGTTATTTTTTCAAAGTTAACTGGTATGGAGGTAATCACAGCAAACTATACAGGAACTACTGTAAGCTTCACTCATGGGAAGATAAAATCTGATAAAAACAAAGCAGTTCTTATAGATGTACCAGGAACCTATTCTCTACAAGCTACTTCTGAAGCAGAAAAGGTAGCGGTAGATTTCTTAGAAGATGGAGCAGACGCAATAATTTGTGTTCTAGACTCAACAAATTTAGAGAGAAATTTAAATTTAGCTTATCAAATTAAAGCCTATGGTATACCAGTGGTATATGTATTGAATTTAACAGATGTAGCTAATGATCAAGGAATAGAAATTGATGCGGTGTTATTAGCTCATGAACTTGGAGCTCCTGTAGTTTCAATGGTAGCGGTTAAAAACATAGGTCTTAAAAATTTATTAGATGCAGTTTGGAAAGTTACAAATACAAAAGTTGAGAAAGAGAATTTAAGTGAGAAACAAATATGGACAAGGGCAGAAGAAGTAGTAAAAAAAGTTCAAAAAGTACAAGTAAAAGAAGTTAGCTTTCTAGAAAAGCTTGGGGATATGTGCATAAAACCTTTTCCAGGAGTATTTATAGCAATTTTTGTTTTATTATTATCTTTAGGAATAGTTGTAGGTGGGGGAAAAGGACTTAGAGCAGCAATCTTATTGCCAATAGTAAATAATTATATAGCACCTTTTATTATTGGCATTGTATCAAAGTTTGTTCCTCAAGGAATATTTTTCAATATTTTAGTGGGAGAATACGGAGTTTTAATAAAAGGTATAGAGTGGCCTCTTGCCCTGGTGCTACCTTATGTTTTTCTTTTTTATATAGTGCTTTCTTTCTTAGAGGATAGTGGATATCTTCCTAGACTTGGAGTATTAATGGACGGGCTCTTAAGAAGAATAGGAATACAGGGTGGAAATATAATACAGATAATGATGGGCTATGGGTGTGCAGTGCCTGCAATACTTGGAACTAGGACTGCTACTAGCTATAAAGAAAGGATAATAGTAGCAACCATAGTCTCTTTAGCTGTGCCTTGCGTTGCTCAAACAGGAGCTTTTATATCTCTACTTGGAGCACATTCCTTTTTATTATTGCTTTTAGTGTATTTAATTTCTTTGGGAACTATGGTTATAGCAGGGGTATTATTAAACAAGTTTATACCTGGAAAAAGCGATCCTATACTTTTAGAAATACCTAATCTATTAATACCAGACATGAGAACTGTAGTAAGAAAGATTTGGATAAGAACAAAACATTTCTTAATAGAAGCTGAAGTACCAATGCTTATTGCCATAGCAATAGCTGCACTAATAGCTGAAACGGGTATTTTAAATATAGCTAATGATTTTATGGCGCCATTGACAGTAAAGTGGTTAGGACTACCTAAAGAAGCTACACTAGGATTACTTTTAGGAATTATAAGAAGAGAGTTAGGGGTATTACCTTTATTAGAATTAAATTTAACTATATTACAATTGTTAGTTGGTTCAGTAGTTTCTCTATTCTATATACCTTGCTTGTCTGTTTTAGGAGTATTGGTAAAAGAATTCGGTGCAAAAATAGCCCTTGCAATAGGAGGGTTTACAGTAGTAAGTGCCTTTTTAGTTGGGGGATTAATAAATCATATAGGCACATTCATTATGAGGTTAGTATAGTAAGGGGGCGACCATAGAATGAAAGTGATTCCAGGATTTACAAAGAACTTAGAAAAAGTATCTTCATTTTTTCCTTCACTTATTCATTTTTATAGAATGTATTATAAAAAAGTTGTGGAAAGAGAAGTGGAGCTTGGAAATATAACAAAAGAAGACAGGGTTTTGTGTATAGGAGGAGGAGCTTTTCCTTCCACAGCTATAGAGCTGGCAGAGCAAACGGGGGCAGAGATTTGTGTTATAGATTGTGATCCTGAAGCTGTTAAGTGTGCAAGAAGAGTAGTGTGCAAATTAAGAATGAATAAGAAAATAAAGATTTTACAAGGAATGGGACAAGAGATAGATCCAGCAGATTTTTCTGTTATTCATATGGCATTGCAAGTATTTCCAAGAGATAAAGTTTTAAATACTTTACTTCAAAGAGCGGAAAGAGGATGCAGAATACTTGTAAGAAGTCCAAAAGATAAACTGAAAAATTTTTACTCAGCTATACCAGAGGACTGTAATTGTCATAGTTGTAAACACATATCACAAGAAAACTCCAATATGAAGGCTACTCTTTTATTCACCATAGAAAGGAATAAAATAAAAGATGAAAAAGTTTATGCTGGTGATTTTAGGAATATTAATAACGGGTGCAGCGCTGTGGTGGGCTGATTTAGGAGAAATATATAGACATTTACTTAACATAGATGTAAAGGTTTTAGTAATAGGATGTTTGTTACAAATAATAACAATACTCTTGATAAATATTCAATGGTATTATCTATCAAAAGAGTTAGGAGAGAAGATATCCTTTGGCCAAATATTTCATATGAATATGGCAGGAACATTTACCGAAAGTGTAACACCTTCAGTAAAAGCAGGAGGGGAAGTAGCTAAAATATACATTCTAAATAAACAAGGTGGACTGCCATTAGAAAGAGCTACTGCTGTAGTAGGGGTGCAAAAGATAATTAGCTTTTCAGCCTTTCTCATTTTAAACTTAATTTCCATTTTGCTGCTTTTAGTTAATTTTAAGCTAAGTGGGGTGTTTTTAAAAATATTATTTCTATCTTTTATTATATTAATTGTGATATTTATAATTATGGTATTTATAGTGATACGTCCTAATAAGATTCAAGGATTGTTAAACCTTTTTCCAAAGAAATATAAATGGATTGAAAAAGCTAATGAATTAATAGAAAGTATAAGTATATCTATAAAGGAAATTTTGAGTCATAAAAGGGTATGGGTTAAACAATTTTTATTATCTTTATTTATATGGGGATTCTTTCCTTTAAAATCTTATACTATAACTAAAGGATTAGACATATCTATATCTTTTATATCTATAGCTATAATTACATATCTTACCTACATGGTTGCCATGGTACCTATGCTTCCAGGGGGCATGGGAACCTTTGAAGGGAGTATGACATTTTTACTTGTACCTTTTAACATTTCACCGGATAAAGGTATGACTTTAGCTATAGTAGTAAGGTTTGTAACCTTTTGGTTTGTATTTATAATAAGTGCTGTTTATTTAGGTAGTAAATATTTTCATAGTCTCTTATGGAAGAAAAGCTAATAACAGATTT
Source organism: Clostridium mobile (assembly GCF_018918285.1). Taxonomy (GTDB): domain Bacteria; phylum Bacillota; class Clostridia; order Clostridiales; family Clostridiaceae; genus Clostridium_AW; species Clostridium_AW mobile. Next base: position 156,084 of record NZ_JAHLQF010000004.1, on the reverse strand, counting down.
GTAGAATATTATTAAGGCTATTGATTTTCGTCAATAGCCTTATGTATTAAAAGAATTCTATCTTTAAAATATTATATTAAACTTTATTTAACAAAGTCTATAACTTGTCCTCTATTTTTAATTTCTACAATTTCACAGAAATCTCTTTCAACTTTATCTTTAAATTTTTTTGAAGTAGAGCATTTAGCCCAGAAGTGCATAGGGATAAAAAGTTTTGGTTTAACCTTATCAATGAAATATTCTCCACCTACGTGAAAAAAATCATCAAGTCTAGGGTCTGTAGGGAAGAAGGCTATATCTACATAATGCTCAGCAATTTTTCTTATTTCTTTTTTAAAAGCTAATTCCATTTCTAGCTTATCTTCCATGGTATCATCTTTCCAATACCACCAATTAAAATCTCCAGCATGAAAAATGCTTAAACCATCAACTTCTACCAAATAACATACTCCTATATCTGTTGAATCAAAGGTTTTTATCACTACATCCCCTAGTTGAAGCTCTTTATTAGACCATAATATATTATAGTTTTTTTTGTAGTCAGGAAGGTTAATATCGCTACTTAGTACATAATTTATATTTGGATTGTATTTAATCCAATCTAAAATAACAGGGTTGAAGTGATCTCTATGTCCATGAGAGGAGAAAACTAAAACATTATCCTTAATTTTCAAATCCTCTTCCCCTACCACGCCGTTATTTAAATTTCTTACCTCATTAACAGGGGAATCTTTATAATAGTCAAAGATTAAAAGATGATTTTTTGTTTCAACTGAAAAACCATCATGATATAAATAATGTATTTTGGCTCTATATTCATTCATAAATCATACTACCACCTTGTAAAAATATTAAATATATATACAATAAACATTATACTAGATTATTTACTTGAAATAAAATGTCATTTATAATATAATTTTTACTGTATTTGTATAATCTATTTAAAATTTAATGAAAATACATACTATTTAAGTTTGTAACAATTTAAGAAAATATGGTAGTGCAGAAGCCAGCCACTTTGAAATGGAATTTCAGGGTGGTTATTTATATATGATAATAGAAAATAGGAGGAAAAAAAGCCATGGAGAAAACTAAGAGTTCACTGTTTAGAGATAAGGAATTTTATAACACCCTTATGAAAATTGCTTTGCCTATAATTATCCAAAACTTTATAAACTCATTTATAAATATGTTGGATACTGTTATGGTTGGAAGCTTAGGAGAAACAGCAATAGCAGCGGTAGGAATAGCTAATCAGTATTTTTTGTTATTTAATTTATTAATAATAGGAATATATAGTGGATGTGGAATATTCATATCACAATTTTGGGGAAAAGAAGATACTAAAAATATAAAGAAAATGGTTGGAATGGCTTTATTCACTGGTATTATGATTTCAATTGTACTAGGAATTTTCGCTCTTATTTTTCCAAGAGAAATAATTAGCTTTTTTAATAAGGATTACAAAGTAGCACAATTAGGAGTTGGATATTTAAGAATAATTGCTACAAGTTATATATTAATGGCTATTACTTTGTGCTTTGCTTTTTCTTTACGTTGTATTGGACAATCATCTGTCCCTATGTGTATAAGTGTAATAGCTCTAATAAGCAACGGAATATTAAACTATGCATTCATCTTTGGTAAGTTAGGTTTACCAGCCATGGGAGTTAATGGAGCTGCAATAGCAACAGTTATTTCAAGGGTTATAGAAATGATGATAATGGTTTTTTATGTTTATAAAACTAGAAGTGTCTTAGCTATAAAATTAAGAGATATGTCAGGTATAACAAAGGATTTTATAGCAAGAACCTTTAAAACAGTAATACCAGTTGTATTAAATGAAGCTTGCTGGGGACTTGCAACTATAGTATATGCTGCAGTATATGGAAGAATAGGAACAGATGCAATAGCTGCAGTGCAAATTTGTAGCACGGTTCAAAATTTATTTACGGTTGTAAGTATTGGTATGGCAAATGCTTCTACGGTTATGATAGGAAATAAAATAGGTGCGGGTCAAGAGGAATTGGGAAGAGAATATGCAAAGAAATTCTCTATTTTAGGGTGTATTTCAGGTATAATTTTAGGAGCTATTTTGGCACTGTCAGCGCCATATATATTAAAGTTATTTAATGTGTCTCCAAATGTGGCCTATGATGCTAGAATGATTTTATATATAACTGCACTGGTAATGGTGATAAGAGTATTTAATATAATACTCATAGTAGGAATACTTAGAGGCGGTGGAGATGCAAACTTTGCTCTAATAGCGGAAGGAGTTACAATGTGGTTTATAGGAGTACCATTATCATTCCTTGGAGCTTTTGTATTTAAATTGCCTGTTTATTTGGTGGTTGCTCTACTTACTGCAGAAGAAGTGGTTAAGTGTATTTTAGGATTGACTAGACTTTTATCAAATAAATGGGTTAATAATGTGGTTTATGATATGTAATTTAAAATTAATTGTAGAATAAATTAGCCCGTATTATAGATAATAATAATAGATAATGTATTGTATTATTTATTATTTTATTTATGAAACGAGGATTCATCATGGAAAATGTTATTAGCGTAAAAAAGAAGAAGTATAAGTGGCATAAATTATTAAGTATAGGATTGGCTACTTATATATTAGGTGTTATAGTACTAATTTTAACAGGGAATATAGTATTGTTCCCAGCAGTAGTTATGTTAGGAAACTTTCTTATTCCTGTTACTTATGTTTCTTTTTTCTATGAGAAAAGAAACACCAGTAATGTAACCATGACAGATGTCGTTGCTACTTTTTTTTATGGTGGTTTTTTAGGAACCTTTGCAGCATCTATATTAGAGCCTATTTTTATTACTAGTTTAAATTTTAGAACTGCTGTAATGGTTGGGTTAATTGAAGAGTTTACTAAGATTTTAGGGGTGCTATTTATATATAGACGTAAAAGACATAGGCTACATATGGATGGAATAATACTAGGAGCCGCTGCAGGTATGGGATTTGCCGCTCTAGAGAGTACAGGATATGCATTTTCTACTTTCTTAAGAAGTAGAGGAAGTCTATCTCTTACAGTTTATATTACTTTAATGAGAGGAATACTATCTCCTTTAGGCCATGGAACATGGACTGCCATATTGGCAGGGGTATTTGCTAAAGAAAATATTGAAGGCCCTTTAAAGATAAATGGAGAGATTATAAGTGCATATATAATAGTTGTATTGCTTCACACACTATGGAATTCAGTACCAACAGTAATGTCTATATTATTTCCTTTCAGTGCATCAGTTTTGGTTTCCGAGTTAATAATAGGAGCTGCTGGAATAATTATATTAATGGTACAATGGAACAAAGCTAATAAGAGTTCATATAGTTTATAGTTAATAATTAAGAGAGGGATTTTGCTGATGCAAAGTCCCTTCTTTTCAATTATCTATTTTAAATTCTAAACTGAGCAAAATTATTGTTGAATTTTAAATAAACAATCTAACCACTTGTGTTACAGTAAAACATGTAAGTATTCCTAAAGCTGTAGGGAGAATAAAGGATACAGCAGTCCATTTCCAACTTTGAGTTTCTTTTTTTATGGTTAATAAGGTAGTTCCACAAGGGAAATGCATTAAGCAAAACAGCATTACATTTATAGCTGTAAGCCAAGTCCAACCATTTGCTACCAGTAAATCTCTCAAAGCATTAAGGCTATCTAGCTCAATCATTGCTCCAGTTGACATGTAACTCATTATAAGGATTGGCATAACTATTTCATTAGCAGGAAGTCCTAATATAAAAGCCATGAGAATGTATCCATCCATGCCGATAAGTTGAGCAAATGGATTTAAAAAATTTGCACTGTGGTCTAGAAGTGTCATGTTACCAGCTTTAATGTTTGCCATAATCCATATGATTAAACCGGCAGGGGCAGCTATTGCTACAGCTCTACCTAATACAAAAATGGTTCTATCCAAGATAGATCTAACTAATATTTTTCCTACCTGAGGTTTTCTATAAGGAGGTAATTCTAAGGTGAAAGAAGAGGGAACACCTTTTAATATTGTCTTAGATAAAAACTTAGACATTAAAAGAGTAACTATAACTCCAAGAACTATAACTCCTGTTATTGTTAAGGTAGCGATTAAAGATTGAAAAGAACTATTTGAAGCACCAGCAATAAAAATAGTAGTTACAGCAATTAAAGTAGGAAAACGTCCATTACAAGGAACAAAGAAATTAGTGATAATGGCAATTAGCCTTTCTCTAGGTGAATCTATAATTCTACATCCAATAACTCCAGCGGCATTACATCCGAATCCCATACACATGGTTAAAGCTTGTTTTCCGTGAGCACAAGCCTTTTTAAAGAAATTATCTAAATTAAAGGCTACCCTAGGCAAATAACCTAAATCCTCAAGGAGAGTGAACAATGGGAAAAATATTGCCATAGGAGGTAACATTACAGATATAACCCAACCTAAAGTTCTATATACCCCTAGTACCAACATATCATGTAACCCTTGAGACCAGCCATTAGATAGAAATAATTGAGTCAATTTATCTTCTAAAAAGAAAAACATATCAGACAACAATTGAGAAGGATAATTGGCACCCTTTATAGTAAACCAAAAGATTAAAGCTAACATTAGTATCATTATAGGAATACCAAAGGTTTTAGAAGTTAATATATCATCTATTTTTCTGTCAATATGGTTGTAGTCGCTTTTTTCAAAATGAACCACTTTATTTGCAACATTTTCACTTTCTTTTACTATACTAGAAGCTATTTCATAGGTGATATTTTCCTCGGTTTTTATAAGCGATAACAAAGATTCATCTTCAGATATATTAAAACCTAAATATTTATCTATTGATTTTAATATAAAGTCTTCTCCATCTATTAATTTTAATGCAAGCCATCTACTCTCTAGTTTATCTCCACACAGTTCTTCAAGCTTTGGGCTTAATTTTTCTATTGTATCTTCAACAAAAGAATTATATTTTATTTTTAAAGGGTTGGTGATGATTTCTCCCTTTGATACTTTGTAAACAGCTTCCATCAATTCATCAACACCATATCCGCTGCGAGCGCTAGTTCCAACTACAGGTATACCAAGAATATTTGATAATTCTTTTAAATTTATATTTATTTTTTTTCTGTTAGCCTCATCAATTAGATTAACACATAAAACTACCTTATCTGTCATTTCTAATGTTTGAAGAAGTAAATTTAAATTTCTTTCAAGACAAGTAGCATCAGCTATTACTATAGTAGCGTTAGGATTGCCAAAGCAAATAAAATCTCTTGCAATTTCCTCTTCTGCAGAGTTAGATAGTAAAGAGTAGGTCCCAGGTAAATCTACTAGAATAAAATTTTTATCCTTGTACTCATAGCTACCATGAGCAGTGGTAACTGTTTTTCCAGTCCAGTTACCAGTATGTTGCTTCATTCCAGTTAAACTATTAAAAAGAGTACTCTTGCCAGTATTGGGATTACCAGCAAGAGCAATTACAATATCTTTCTCAGGATCAATTTTAATGTCTAGCATATCCTTCATTAAAAATAATCCTGTGGACTGATTTGTAAGTCCCATTACAATACCTCCTGAAATTAATTAATGACTTTTACCAATATTTTTGATGCCTCTTCGGAGCGAAGGGCAATTACAGCGCCTCTTATTTCGTAAGCAATGGGGTCCCCAGAGGGACTTTGTCTTAAAGATTCTACTTTAGTTCCAACTATTAATCCTAAATCCAACATCCTTCTTTTTGTATTTCCATCAGAAGTTAAGCCTTGTACTCTGGCAGAACTACCAAGGGGGATGAGATTTAATGGCATTATATTTTGTTCCATATTATTACCTCCAAAAGTTAGTTGTGGGAAAGATTTTATTTCTATACTGGTAATATATTAATAATTAATTAAATTTGTTACACATATAATTAGATTAATTGGAAAATTTAGAGTCGGTAGTTCTATTTAGAAAAGGGGGAATAAAAGATGGGGGACTATAAGAATTTCCATACGGTAAGAGGGTATGAGATAATTGAAAAAGAGAAAAAGACTTTAACACATAGCATGGAAGATTATTTGGAGATGATATATAGAATAAGTTTGGAAAGTGAAAGCGTTAGAGTAAATGCATTATCTGAAGCTTTAAATGTACAACCTCCTTCTGTAACTAAAATGGTACAAAAACTTACTAAATTAGGCTTTGTGAACTATGTAAAATATGGAGCTATATTTTTAACTGAAAAGGGAGAAAAGATGGGAAAGTTTCTTTTAGATAGGCATAACATAATTGAAAAATTCTTTAGAACATTAGGATTAGAAAAGGATGTCCTATTTAATATTGAGCTCATGGAGCATAATATAACTAAAGATGCGTTGATCAAAATAGACATACTCAATAATTTCTTTAGAGATAATCCAGATATTGAGAGAGGTTTTCATGAATATAAAAAATCTATTAAAAATTTAGAGTGAAAAAGGCGCTTCTCCCATTATATACTTAGTTACTTTATGTTTTACAAATGTGTTTTCAGATTTAGGTTATGACAAATTAGTTTCCAACTTATAAGTTTTATAAAGATATTTTAGAATCCAAAAGAAAAACTTAAGTACATAGTGACATCGCTTCAGAAAAAGACGATCCTCCCACTATATACCTAAGTTTTTTTATATTTTACAGATGTATTTTCAAATTTATATTATGATAAATTATTTTCTCAATCGTAAATTTCTACAAGGATAATTTAGTATCACAAATAGAGAGCTAAGTACATAGTGAAGTCGCTCCGGAAAAAGGCGCTATTTCACTACATACTTAGCTCTTTTGTATTTAAAATTTCTAGATGAATAAATTTTTTAATATATATCTATTTACTAGGGTTTATCAACTGAAGAATGTTTTTCATCGATGCCATTGTTTCTATTAAAAGATAGCATACCATATAAAGCAGAAATTACACCACCAACTAAATCTGCAATTAAATCTATCATAGTATCCCCTACTCCAGTTAATAAACTGCCTTGCATATCCATACCTAAAACAATATCACCAGCAAATTCATAGATTTCCCAAAGCACTCCACATAATAATACAAAAGAAATGATATATATAAAAATAAATTTTGGATTTAGGGATTTTACAACTGTAGGATTATTTAAGTTATTCATAACTACTATACCTAATAGGCCAAGTATTACTCCTGAAATCAAATGAAGCATTGTATCCCACCAAGTAAACTTGTAAAAATTATTTAGAGTACCTAGATAAATGGACAAAAAAATAAAAAATATTATTGAAAAGTCCAATGCTCTGCTTTCATTTCTTTTAAATATACTATTATACATATAAGGGATAAAAGTTAAAGCCATACCTATCATGGCCATAAGAAAAAAATAGTAGTCTTTAATAATAAGATTATTAATTGCATTAAGTACAAATAAAATTCTAATTATCCAAGTTAACAAATTATCCAAGTTATCTAAAGCTCTTTTCATATAAATACCGTTCCTCGCTATATTTGTTTTATTATATAATAATATACAGTAATGAACATTTAATTAATAGAATAATACAAAAAAGTTAATATTTAAAATATTTAATTTGAAAATTCTACTCAGGATTTAAAAAGTTCTTTCATAGCTTTAATTTTATAGTAATTCATGGATTTTAAGCTTTCTATCAGTGCAAATATACTAGAATTTAAGTAATCATCCAATCCTTTTGAGTTTAAATTTGAAGTAAGAAGGTTTAAGGTTACTAATTTAGCAGGCACATAGTATCTTTTACTTTTAATATAGCTAAATAAAAAAGGAGTTTTTTGAACGACTCTTCTGGGAAGAGATAAATCTATTATAGTCATATACACACCACCAACAAATACTCGATTTATTATATGTAATTTTTGTAATTAAGTTACAAAAATTACATACTTACCTCTTTTATGTTTTACAGATATTTAAAGATTTATAAATAAATAAGTTTTTAATATATAAGGTACAAAAGTTAAAGCCATACCTATCATGGACATAAGAAAATAATAGTAGTTTTTGATGTTGCGATTCAATTTTTCTTGACAAGAAAGTACAAAAAGTATTACTGTAAAATATAGATTTACTAACATTATGTTGCTAAAGGAGGTTTATTATACATACTAAAAAAGATTAATAAATCGTCGTTTTAGATTTTGCTAAAAAGATGATTTATTACATAGTGTAGGGGTATTTTGATTTTATATAATAAAAAATATTTTCTAAATTTGAAAGGGGAAGTGGTAGTGGGCGATAATTCGACGGTTAAAATATTAACGCCAGTTAATATAGTGGGATTTATACTAGTTATGATGGCAGGATGGATTGATACAGTTGGTGTACAAGTTTTCACAAATGAAAGGGTTTCATTTATGACTGGTCGTGCTGCTGAACTGGGTGAGTTAATAGCCAAAGGTGATATGAGAGGATTTTTATTTATACTAATTATAGTGCTAATATTTGTTGTTGGTGCAACGATATCAGCTAAAATTACTAGGAAGTGGGGACTAATGGGTGGTCTGACTTTTTCAGGAATGCTTTTAATAATTGCAGCTTTTTTTACATATGAAGGAGAGACGCATTTTGTAGAGATAGCAATACCTATGGCCATGGGAGGACAAAATGCAGCCACAAGTTTGACACCCATTAACCGTACTACTCACTTAACTGGTCCAGCTACTGATATTGGATTATATTTATCTTCTGGCAACTGGAATGGTATTATATTTTGGTTATTGAGGTGGATAGCATTTCCAGTAGGTGCGTTCATTGGATTTAAGGCTGTAGGAAAATCAATGACACACAATCATGTAAATATAGTACTGACGCTTATAATTCCAGCTATTATAATTATTTTTACTGGTATTATTCAGAAAATGACTGTAGACATACCCTTACTAGAAGATAAAATATGACCAGTAAGAGCTTATACATAGAAAGATTTTATTGTAACTAAAAATCTAAAATACAATTATTAATGCGTAATGCCAAAGGCATTACGCATTAATAATTTCTCCACCATTCACATGTATTACTTCTCCAGTTATATAAGAAGCTTCAGGAGAGGATAAAAATAGGTACGCTCCTGCTAACTCTACAGGTTGCCCTGGTCTTCCCATAGTTGTGTTACTTCCAAATTTAGATACATCAGTTTCATTAAAGGATGAAGGTATCAATGGAGTCCAAATAGGTCCTGGAGCTACTGCGTTTACTCTAATACCTTTAGGTGCAAGAGATAGAGCTAAGGATCTAGTAAATGTTACTATGGCGCCTTTGGAGGAAGAGTAATCTATAAGTTGTTCATGTCCTTTATAGGCAGTTACGGATGCTGTATTAATAATTGAAGCACCATTTTTTAAGTGAGGAAGAGAAGCTCTAACCATGTAAAACATGCTAAATATATTAGTTTTAAAAGTTTTCTCTAGCTGTTGATCTGTAATATTTGCTAAGTCTGTTTGAATATATTGTACTGCGGCGTTATTAACTAATATATCTAGTGAGCCAAATTTATTTATAGTATCGTTTATAGCATTATTGCAAAAATTAGAATCTGATATATCTCCAGGGATTAATAAGCATTGCCCTCCAATACCCTCAATAACTTTCTTTGTTTCTTCAGCATCTTGGTGCTCGTCATAATATACTATTGAAATTTTAGCTCCTTCTTGAGCATATGCAACTGCAACAGCTCTCCCTATTCCACTATCCCCACCAGTAATTAGAGCTACTTTATCCTTAAATTTACCTGATGGCTTATAATTAGGGTTTTGAAATACAGGTTTGGGATTCATATCAGACTCCAATCCTGGATGCTTTGTTTGATGTTGTGGTAGAACAGATTTTGGAAGACTGTTTATAAAGTCTAATTCTTTACTCATTATGTATTCATCCTTTCTAAACATTTTAATATATAGATAATAGTATTTGTGTTTTTTTATTTATAATTCACTTATTTAAATTGGAATTTGATAGTAAAGAATTAAGAGGTGGTTTATTAAGGAGTGGAAGTAATAGAAAAGATTTTTTAAAATGACCAAAGAGAATTTAGGTTAAATATGCAAAATATAAAAGTTGAGAGCTGAAAGAAAGAGCTAATAAATAACTCTTAATTCTCAATTCTCAACTTTCAATTGCTTTAAGGTGTAAAAAATCTGTGTATTACAGAATTGCCCCTTCCTCTAGCAAAGACATCAATTCTGTTTTGATTCCAGGATACAGAAGCAGGTGCAGAGGTTAAGAATCCTCCGAGATTTCTCCAGTTACTCCATCTACGTCCATCCCACTCTCTATGCATTAAATTATTGAATATGCCTCTAGCAAAAACGTCTATTTGATTTGGTCTTCTTGATGAAGCACAAGGTGCAGAAGTTAAAGTTCCACCGAGATTTTCCCAGTTGCTCCAGCTACGTCCATCCCACCATTTATGGAATAAGTTGTTGTTTGTTCCTCTAGCAAAAACGTCAATTCTATTAGGTCCCCAAGAAACAGCACCAGGTGCAGAAGTTAAGTTTCCACCTAATGCTTCCCAGTCACTCCAACTACGTCCATCCCACCATTTGTGGTATAGTTGATTATCAGTTCCTCTTACAAAGCAATCAAGTCTATTAGAAGCCCAAGAGCATATGCTTGGAGACGAAGTAAGGGTACCACCAAGATTTTCCCAGTCACTCCAGCTACGTCCATCCCACCATTTATGGTACATGGCATTATCAGTTCCTCTTACAACTACATCAATTCTATTAGGCCCCCAAGAAACAGCACTTGGAGCTGAAGTTAAAACTCCACCAAGATCTTCCCAGTTATGCCATCTGGATCCATCCCACCAATTGTGGATCAATTCGTTTCTAGTTCCTCTAGAAAAGATATCTAATCTATTTGGTGCCCAGGAAGATACCCCTAAAGCTGAAGTTATTCTGCCAGGAAGAGTTTCCCAAGGGGACCATCTCCTATATAAATCTTGATCAAAGAAAAAATCCATAAACATCCTCCATATATTGCTACTTACATAATATTCAATAAAAACAAATATGTTACTACAATATATTTACTAAAAAATTGTTAAATTATTATCCAGCAATAACTTTATATTTCTTAATGTTTGTCGAATATTTCTTATAAGAGGAGCTTTTTTTATTCCAATTAATTTAAATTATTAGCTTTTCATAGATTAAAAAGACTGATACCATATTTTATATAGAGGTGGTTATATGAGTAAATTTATGAATATAATTAACAATCATGTAAAGAATAGAAAAATTGATGGCTTCAAAATTCTTATGATTTTGAGCATGATATATATTATTGTATTAACCAGTCTTTTTAATCCCATATTAGTAAATTTTATTATGGAAATATCTACAGTTGTCATTGGATATACTGTAATGATAATTGTAATAAATATTTATAATATATCAGATAATAATTATGTTTTATTTTTAGGGATAGCCTATGCTTTTATAAGCACTTTGGATTTAATCCATGTTATTACTCATAATGGTATGAACATAATACTTCAATGTTCAGTGTATAAATCAAATGAATTGTGGGTTTTTGCAAGGTATTTAGAGGGGATATCTCTTTTGAGCGCAAATAGATACTTTAAAAAAGAGATAAATTTTAAAAAGGTGAGTATTATATATTTTTTATATCTTGTTATAATATTTATACTTGTCTTTAAGGTGGATTTTTTGCTTACACCTATTTCTTATAGATATGGAATTAAAGATATTAGATTAGTAAAGCAACTTATTATATGTGCCATCTACATTTTATCCATAGTAAAGTTAAAAAGTTATAATAACATAGATACACAGTATAAAAAATATATAGTTTTATCCATAGGTTTAAAGATAGTGTCTCAATTATTTTTAATTCATTCTGATGGGCCAGAAATAACCTTGAGTACAGTAGCTCATACATTTAAGTTTTTTTCTTTTGTATGTTTATATTATGTCATAATAAAATCTTCTCTAAGAGAACCTCTTAATCTTCTTTTTAATGGAATAAAAAATAAAGCTATAGAATTACAAGATGTAAACATTGAATTACATAATAAGAATATTGAATTAGAAAATATAAAAGTTTCTCTCCAAAGCAATATTGAAAAATATAAAAAGATATTTGAGTTTTTGCCAGATGCAGTGATTATTAGAGAAGAAGAGAAAGTAATTTATGCAAATAAAGCTCTCTTAGAAATGCTAGAGATAAGTGATAAAAATGAGATAATTGGTGAAGATCTACTATCTTTAATACATCAAGACTGCAAAGAAGAGGTAAGAGAAAGGATTATGAGTAATAAGAAATACATTCATAAGATGGAAGAGAAATTTATAAAAAGAAATGGAGAATCTATAGTACTAGAGGTGTCTGCTATATCAATTCTTATTGATGATAAAGAATATTATTTAGCAATAGGAAGAGATATTACTGAACGAAAAAAATTGGAAGAGATGAGGATTAAGTTGCAAGAAAGGGAGAAGTGGGACAATCTGAGAAGTGAATTTTTCGGGAACATATCCCATGAATTAAAAACCCCTATAAATGTAATATATAGTGCTTTGCAATTAGAAGATATATACATAGAAAACAAAGATATAGATGGCATAAAAAAATATAATAATATTATTAGGCAAAATTCATTAAGATTATTAAGATTAAGTAATAATATAATAGATATTACTAAAATTGATACTGGTTTTCTAAAACCTAATTTAGGTGTTTTCAACATTATAGAAATAGTAGAAAGCTTAATTGAATTTGTAATCCCCTATGTAAATAGTAAAAATCTAAATATTATTTTTGATACAGAAATAGAAGAGGCTCATGTAAAATGTGATTCAGATATGATAGAAAGAATAGTTCTTAATCTTATTTCAAACTCAATAAAGTATAGCAATGAAAATGGAAATATTCTTGTTCAAATGTATTGTAATGATAAAGATTTTATTATTATAAATATAAAAGATGATGGTATAGGTATACCAGAGAAAAAACAAATAAATGTATTTGAAAGATTTGCTCAAGTAGACAAGTCTTTTACAAGAATATGTGAAGGAAGCGGTATAGGACTATCTATTGTTAAGGCCTTTGTAGAACTTCAAAATGGAGAAATTTTCTTAAAGAGCAAAGAAGGGGTAGGAACAGAAATAACCATTACTTTTCCATTGTTTAAAGCCACGAAAGAGGATTGTGCCACACTAGATTATACTTGCAAAAATGAAAATATTATAAAAAAAGTAGACATAGAATTTTCGGATATATATTTATAAAAGTTTCCAAAAATTTAAAAGGATGAAATTATTAGAAAAAAGAGGATATACAATTAGAGCATAGAAGATAAAAGTAAAGAAGATTTATGTCGAAGATAAAATAAGGTAAAGGCCTATGAAATAAAATATTAGTCGCATCATCGACTAGTTATTTTATTTCATAGGCCTAAGTGTAACATAATACTATGATAAAATAGTATATTATATGGGGAGGGATATATATGTTTAATTCAGCGTTAAAAAAATTTAAGGATAACTATTTACTTATGTTACCATTCATTTTAGTAAATTATGTGATGGTTGGAGCTGTGGATATAATTGGCGAAGGAAATGCTCAAATTACTGATAAATATGATGTTTTATTAAATGGAGGATTTTCTGGAGGAATAGGTACAGCACTCTTAATATTAATTATAGTTTCTATAGTGTTAGGGCCATTAATATACTGTTCCATGGGTATTGTGTGTAAAAGAGCTTTTAAAGAGGAAGAAAGAATAAGCTTTATTGAAGCTATGAAAGAGGCTTCTCATTATTATTTTAGATATCTAGGATTAAATATATTAATATTTGCTATAGCAATTGGATTGGCGTTAGGAATAATGCTTATTGGATCTATGGGACCTTTAATAATGATAACTCCATTGTTATTAATAGCACTAGCAGCTTTCATGGTCACTTACGAGCCATGTAGAGAGTATTTGGTCTACTACGATGTTCCAGCGGAGGAGGCTTTAAGCAAAGGAAGAAAAATAGGTAAAAAGTATTATCTTGAAATAATTCTAATTTTAATAGTGAGTGGTGTTATAGGATTTATAGTTGGAAAATTATTACAAAATAATTTAACAGCTAATTTAATAGTTTCTTTCATAAGTATTAATATACAAGCATTTTTAGTTATGTTCAAGATGAACCTTTGTCATATGGAGTCTTTAGAAGTTGGAGAAATATATTAAACTGATAAAAAATATCTCGTTCATATATTAAATATTAGATAACTAACATCATATATTGATACTATACCAATGGATATATGAAAGGGAATTATATGAATAAAAGAAACAAGCTTGCAGATGCTGTATTTGAAGGTGGAGGGGTTAAAGGTATAGCTTTTTGTGGAGCTTTAAAGGTTATGGAGGACAGTGGTTATAGCTGGAGAAACATAGCAGGCACTTCAGCAGGATCTATCGTAGCTGCACTTCTTGCCGTAGGATATACTGCCGACGATATAAAAATATTGATGGAAGAATTAGATTATAGAAAGATAATGGATAGAAGATTAGGATCAGCTATGAATTTAGCCTTTTACAAAGGACTATATAAAGGGGATTATATAAGAGAATGGTTAGAAGAGAAGCTCTATTTAAAAATGAAGGATAAGTTAGGAGATAGAAAATCGGTAAAATTCAAGGATTTATTGATAAATGGAGAAGAAGGAATACTTTTAAAAAACCCAAGGTATAAAAGAAAATATAAGCTTCACATAATAGCCACAGATTTAACAAGAGGAAGAATATTAATTCTACCAGAAGACATTGAATACTATGGGATAGATCCCAATGAGTTGGATGTGAGCTTAGCTGTAAGGATGAGTATATCTATACCTATGTATTTTGAACCTGTAATACTTAAAGACTATAGAGGAAAATATTATATAGTAGACGGCGGTGTAATGAGTAATTTTCCAGTATGGCTATTTGATACAGAAGGTGATCCAGAATGGCCAACCATAGGCTTTAGACTTTTAGATTTTAAAAAGGCAGGGAAAAATCATAAAATAACTAATATTTTTAATTATTTTTCTGCCTTAGTTGAGACGGTTTTAAAAAATGATATAAACTTAGAAGTAACAAGGATGGATAACTTAAGGACAATAGATATAAATAACTTAGGTGTGAAAGCTACTGATTTTAAAATATCAGATGAAAAAATACAAGAGCTCTATTTGTCAGGTGAAAATTCTGCAATAGAATTTTTGAACGATTGGGAATACAACTATACGACTTATGTACAATTGAGAAAGAGATTAAGACTTACTCAGATTTAGAAAAATAAAAAACAAAGGTTGTTGATAAATATAAATTACCAACAGCCTTTGTTTAAAAAATACTTAAGAAATTTTTAAGCACTAGTAGGCATATTAGGAAGATTATTAGGAGTATATTTTACAAACTCTAAATCCTTTCCTTTATTAAAATATTCATCCACATTAAAAGGAGTAAGTCTATTATAAATTGCTCCTGCCATAGGGTTATGCAAATTTTTATAATAGCAGTATATTTCCTCTTGCAGTATGCTAGTAGGGTATTCTCTTCCCTGAATCTTAAAACTATCTACATAAGGTTGAAAAAGTTTTATATACTCTGGGGGTATATAAATAAGATCTTCTTTTCTATCACCCTTAAAACATTTTATAGATTGAGAGTTTTCGGGAGTACTATTCCAATGTTCTTTTGCTACGCTACAATTATATAGGCAATAGGAATTTGCCAATATACTGTACTTATAATAAGGAGGAAGCTCCTTTAATCTTGATAAAGCTCTATTAAAAGGAAAATGAAGTACTATTTTATCGTACATATTCAAATCCTTTTCCCATAAATCCTTAGCGCTTAAGGTTTTGGTAATAGAGGCTATAACTTTATATTTAGAATCAATTTTCTTTAATGTGGAAGCTAGTTTGTCTGAATTCACCACAAAGGTATTTATATTAAGATTTATATAATGCTTTACCACATCCATTGGAAGACCTTCTTCTTTCTGAAAAAGCACTCCTGGATTAAATCCTCTTTTCTGAATTTCTTTTATATAAAAATCATATTCCTCTCTAGTATCAGGTTCTTTATAAGTTCCCCAGGCCTTCTCAACCCCTTCAGTATGGCTTCTGGCATTAGGAGAATCACCTTTAAAAGGAGGAAGAAATATAAATTCAATCCAATCCTTATCTATACTTTCCTGAAGAAAATCTAATAATCTCAAATCAAAGTTGAATGGAACTTCATATTTAACCAAAATATGCACCTTCTTATTTGAATTTTTTTCAATAAAATTACTTTTAATTCCTTTTATATTTTACTACAATTTTAAAAATAGTAACAGTAATTTTGCAGGAACTTATTCCAATGTATACCATTAAAAGCTATTATTTTTATAAAAATCTATATTTAAAAATATATAATTACTTATTGCAAACTAATTTCTAGGGAATGTAGTATAATTTAGTAAGAGGGTTAGATAAGTAGATAATGAAGAAGGTGAATTATTTTGAAAAACTTTTTTACAAATTCAACTAATTTGGCAAAAGAAATTTGCAAATTAAAATTGGAAAATGGAGATAGAGCTATAGATGCTACCATGGGGAATGGTAATGATACTATTTTTTTAAGAGAGCTTGTAGGGGAAGATGGAAGTGTTTATTCTTTTGATATACAAAAAATGGCCATAGAAAACACAAGAAAGAAATTAAATGATATTAATATAGATATGAGAAATGTAGAGCTAATTTTAGATGGACACCAAAACATAGATAAATATGTTAAAGAAAAGGTTAAATTAGTTATGTTCAATTTAGGGTATCTTCCAGGGGCTGATCACAAACTTACAACAAAGGCAGATACCACAATAGAAGGAATAGAAAAATCCCTTAACATTTTAGAGAAGAATGGTGTTGTTATTTTAGTTATATATTATGGACATGAAGGTGGAGAGGAAGAGAGAGAAGAAGTTTTGGATTTTATTTCCTCTTTAAATCAAAAGGAATATAATGTTGCAAAACTATCCTTTATAAATCAAGTTAATAGTCCTCCAGAACTTATTTGTATTGAGAAAAGAGGGGTAGAGGGTTAGCGTTAATATTAAGAAACAAATAAAATTTTTTAATATAGGTTTTAATCATGTGAAGTTTAAGTAATTCATAAGTAAATCGTAAGCAAATTGTTACAATTTGATAGATTTTTAATGTTAGAATATTAATAAGTAATAATTATTTTTAACTAATGCAGGTTAAGAGTAAAGGATAGCTCTAGTTGACAATCATTAATTATCAACTGGATAGAGGGGGATGACGTATGGGTAGAAAAAGAAGAAAAAGAAAAAGCAGAGTTTTAAGGAGAATAGGAATTTTAACATTTTTAGTAATGTTATTCTCAATTTCGGCATGGACGGGAATAAAGGTTTTTAATCATAAGAACTCAACTACTGCCTTAGCTGTAAAAGAAGACGACAAATCTTCAACAGACAAAGAAGATAAGTCAGATAAAACTAAAGAAGAGACTCCGAAAGATGATGCAAAGAAAGAGGAAGATAAAAAAACTGATGGTGGAGTAGATAAGGGAGAAGGAAATAAAGATAAAGAGAATGATGGAAAAGAAAAGGTTCCTGAAAATAAAAAGATAGCTTATCTAACTTTTGACGATGGTCCAAGTGCTAACGTAACTCCACAAATATTAGATATACTTAAAGAAAATGATGTAAAAGCTACTTTCTTTGTATTAGGATATATGGTAGAACAAAATCCAGAAATATTAAAAAGAGCTAAAAATGAAGGACATGCTATAGCAAACCATAGTTATAGCCATGATTATAAAAAATTATATGCAAGTACATCAAACTTTTTAGCTGATATTAAAAAGAATGAGGACACCATAAGAGGAGTATTAGGAGAATATGATTCAAAGGTAATAAGATTTCCAGGTGGATCCTTTGGAAGACATGATTTCATAAATGCAGTAAAGGATGCGGGATATGTTTCAGTAGATTGGAATGCTTTAAATGGAGATGCAGAAGCTCAAAATGTACCAAAAGATAAGCTAGTGGCTAGATTGAAAGAAACAGCATTAGGACAAGATAAATTATATGTATTAATGCACGATGCTCCAGCAAAAGAAACAACCGTACAAGCATTACAAGAAATAATTGATTATCTTAGAGAGTGCGGATATGAATTTGGAATTCTTGAATAATGTAAATTAAAAAATATATATTTAAATCATAAAAGAGCTAAGTATGTAGTGAAATATGGGTTTTTCCTGAATCAGTTTCACTATGTGCTTAGCTTTTCGTTTGAGAGACTAAAAGAGACTAAATTATTTTTATTGAAATCTATATTTTAAAAACAATCTATGGGTTCAACAAATAAAAAAATGCTACGCAATGCTTATTATGCTGATTCGCTGCAATAAGAACTTCTAAAATTTATTTTAAAAAAGTCCCTAATGCTGACAAACTCCCTTCGGTCAAACATGTGCAGCATCTTAACGTCACTTTCCTAAAATAAATTAAGAATTTCTAGATTTTGCTCAAATGCATAGGGCACATTACATAATATTTTTAAGTTTTATACAATAAAATTATAAAAATCAACATTTAAGAATAAGATGTCATAATATAAATTTGAAATATATCTTTAAAATATAGAAGAACTGTTGTATATAGTGGGAGGAGCGTCTTTTCTTTAAGCGACGTCACTATGTATATCAGTTACTCTTTCTGATATATAAATATACTTATGAAAATTTATAATTATAAACTAATCTTATATGACTTAATTTAGAAATCATCTTTGTAAAACACAAAAGAGCTAAGTATATAGTGAAAAAGCGACTTTTTCTGGAGCGGCTTCACTACGTGCTTAGCTCTTCACTTGTAAAACTAAATTATCTTTGTAGAAATCTATAGACGAAAAGCTAATATGTAAAAATAATTTGATGAATATAACTAGTGAATATGTTTAAAATTTAAGATATAATATAGGTATACTAAGCTTGGGAGAGATAACTAATGAAAAAAGAAAGATTAGAAGTGCATCATCAACATGATGTAGGATACAAACATATATTTTCACATAAGAAAACCTTTTTAGAGCTTATAAGAAGCTTTATTAAAAAGGATTGGGTAAACTTAATCAAGGAAGAGGATTTAATACTTGTAGATAAATCCTATATATTAAGTGACTTTGAAGAAGAAGAGTCAGACATAGTTTATAGAATAAATATAGACGGACAAGAAATAATATTTTATGTATTGCTAGAGTTTCAATCTAAGGTAGATTTCCAAATGCCTATGAGATTATTATTCTACATGACAGAAATATGGAGAGATATTTTAAAAAACACCTTAAAAAAGGATAGAAAAAGAAAAGAGTTTAAATTACCGGCAATAATTCCAATAGTACTTTACAACGGAAAAAACAAGTGGACAACAACTACAAGCTTTAAAGAAATATTACAGGGAAATGAACTTTTTGGAGAAAATGTATTAGATTTTAACTATATATTATTTGATGTAAATAGATATAATAAAGAAGATCTACTAGAGATTGCTAATATGGTATCCTTGCTATTTTTATTAGAACAGGATATTGATAAGAATGAGCTTGTAAAAAGGTTAAGAAGTTCAGCCTTTGTATTAAAGAAAATAGGACCGGAACAATTTGATGTATTTAAAAGATGGCTGAAAGGTATAGTAAAGCCAAGGCTTGATGATAACTCTCAAAAGGAAATAGAGAATATTTTAGATAAAGCCAAACAAGAGGAGGTTGATAATATGGTTAGCAATTTAGGAAGAACTTTAGATAAAATTAAAGAAGAGGCTATAAGAGAAGGTAAAGAAGAAGGTATTAAAGAAGGTATTAAAGAAGGCATAAAAGAAGGCATAAAAGAAGGTAGAGAACAAGGTAAGGAAGAAGGTATCAAAGAAGGTAAACTTGAGGCAGCAAGAAATTTTCTAAAGATGGGATTGAGTGTAGAGCAAGTAGCAGCAGGTACACAATTACCAATAGAGGAAGTTAAAAAATTAAAAAACGATATAATAAATTAATAATAGCCTTTTAGTGTATGGAGTTAAATAATATATTATAGAAATCACGTTAAGCAAAAAACTTAGCGTGATTTTTTAGTTTGAATTACATTATTATATCTGCAAACTACAAAAGAGCTAAGTATGTAGTGAAAAAGCGACTTTTTCTGGAGCGGCTTCAGTACATGCTTAGCTCTTCACCTGTAAAACTAAATTATCTTTGTAGAAATTTATAAATGAAAAACTAATTTAGAGATTAATCTAATCATCTTTAAAAGCTTCAAAAAACATCAAAAGACGAATTCCTTCGTCTTTTGATGTTTTTGGGGCTATCATTTTTTTATTAAAAAAGGAGAAGAAATATAAAAATTATATATTTTTACCACAGCAATTTTTATACTTCTTTTCACTACCACAAGGACATAATTCATTT
Source organism: Clostridium mobile (assembly GCF_018918285.1). GTDB lineage: Bacteria > Bacillota > Clostridia > Clostridiales > Clostridiaceae > Clostridium_AW > Clostridium_AW mobile. Next base: position 135,571 of record NZ_JAHLQF010000004.1, on the reverse strand, counting down.
CTGCCTATTTTAGGAACAGTAATGGTTTTGTCTTCAGAATAAGCAACTTGTAAATCAGCTAACTTATCCTTTCCAAAAATCAAGTTCCATTCTGGTAGATTGTACAAATTATCTACGCCAGCTTCTAATAAAGCAATGTAGAGTTTTTCAAAATCTATATCTAAACTAATTCTAGAATTCTCTGTTATGTTCTCAAGGTCCACAGGTCTTTTTAATGTAGGATTGATTCCATCTAAAAATCCTACAAAGGATATTTCAGAAACATCAAACTTCTTAGCTAGGTTTTTGAGGGCTCCCCTCATGATAGTTTTATAATTCTTTAATATTATTGGTATTATTTTTTCCTGTACTGCATTTAATTCGTTCCAAAAATCCTCTTGCCCTCTAGTGTGAACGAAAAATACAACTAATTCTTTCCACTCATTGTATAAGCTCATATGCTATTTCTCCTTTTACTTAAGTGTAGTTCCACGTCTTATTATATACAATATTATGTGGATTTTCAACTTAATAAATGTAACTATAAAATAAGTTTATCATAATATAAAAAAAAATCAATATATGATATAATGTGAAACATAAGAAAAATTTAGAAGGAAGGGATTAATATAGAAAAAAAGCACATAGTAGAAATGGATATTGGGAAAGCCTACGCTACCTTAGCTGTAATTATGATACATGTCTCTGCCTTTGCTATGTCTTCTAGTAACAATGAGAGTTTCAATTATAAAATATTTGTAATATTAAACCAATTAGCTAGGTTTTCAGTACCAGTATTTGTTATATTTTCGGGTATAGGATTAGGATTAAGTTATAGGAAAGAAAAAAGCCTATTGAATTTTTATAAAAAAAGAGTATTTAAAGTAATTCCTCCCTATATATTATGGGGAGTTATATATTTAACCTTAATAAATAAAAACTTCAACTATAGTACGTGGCCTAATTTATTTTTAAAAGGAGATAAAATTTTTTATCATCTTTATTTTTTGCCAATGATTATCGAACTTTATTTAATTTTTCCCGTATTATATATTGTCAGCCAAAAAATATGGGGAGTAATTCTAACATTAATAATATCTGGCGGAATTATCACTACTGGCCATTATTATAATATTCCTGACTTAACTTTAGATTTTTATTCTAAGAGAAATATAATATTTTGGTTATTTTATTTTTCTTTAGGAATATATTTTAGTGGGAATATAAAAGCTAGCATTGAAAAATTAAAGAGGAATAAAACTCTTATAATAGGCATATTATTACTATGCGTAACTGGGATTCTATGGGAAAGCTTTAATAGCATAAGCCTTGGAAAGAGCTTAGATTATGCAACTACCTTTATAAGGCCTTCTGTAATAATTTATTCCATAATATTTACAGCCTATATATTAAGTAGAGATTATAAAAAGGGTATGGCGGTTAATATACTAAAAAGTATATCAATAAATTCCTTCGATATATATTTTTCCCATCCATTAGTAATCTATTATTATATGAAGGTTTTTAAATACTACAAAATGGATATAGGAAGCATGGAATTTATTTTATCTTCATTAATATTATGCACTACTCTTCCTATATTAATAAATAGTGCCAGAAGATCTATATTCTCTATAAATTTAAATAAAAAGAAAAAAAATTAAAATTATAGAAGGAATTAAGAAAGTTATGTAGAATAAGTAATCCATAAAGTCTATATATGGATACGTAAGAAATGATTAAGAAATGATATAGAATAAATAATACTAAATGGTAATCATGGTTACATTTTCTAAGGAAAAAGGTATAGCAAAATTAGAAGTGTTGTTGTATAATAGTAACCGAGGTTAAAAATGCTAATAGTTTATGCTATTAGAAATTATCTTAAACTATGGTTATATATAAAATTTTATGTATATAAACCTAAAATAAAGTTAAATTGTGAAAAATTTTTAATAAACCTAGAAAATAAAAATTTTTTATGATATAATTACCATTAAGTCTAAAATGGTGAATTACTGCCATTTGTATAAATGTGTTATATATTAATTTAAATATATAAATAAAATAAAAAACAATTTTTAATTTCACTTAAATGAGGAGGTTATCATAATATGAGTAAGAAAAGCCACAAGGCACTAGCAAGTGCAACAGTTATGAGCTTAATACTTACATCAACATTAACTGCAGTACCAGTAAGTGCAGCAGCAACTGTTGAAAGACTAGAAGGAGCAGGAAGAGAAGAAACTGCTATAAGCGTTGCTAAGAAGGCATTCGCTGATGGAGCTGAAACAGTAGTATTAGTTAACGGATACGGATACGGAGACGCAGTAAGTGCTACTCCACTTGCAAAAGCATTAAATGCACCAATTCTTTTAACTAATAAAGTAGACGTGCCATCTGCTGATTTATTAAATGCTTTAAGCAGTTTAAAAGCTAAAAAAGTAGTTATTGTTGGTGGAGAAGGTGTTGTAACAACAGCTTTAGCTAACAAGTTGGCTGAAACTTATACAGTAGAAAGAATCGGCGGAGCTTCAAGATATGAAACTAACGCTGGTGTTGCTAAAAAAGTTTTAGAATTAACTGGAAAGAAAGAAGCTTTCTTAGTTAATGGACAAGATGGATACGCTGATGCTTTATCAGTAGCTTCAATAGCTGCTTCAAAGGGAGCACCGGTATTATTCGGAAACAAAAACGAAGTTCCATCAGTAGTTAAAAACGTTGCTGAAGGTTTAACAGTTTCAGCAGTAGGTGGAGCAGGAGTATTACCAACTTCAGTTATCGATTCCGTAAAAGGAACAAGAGTTGCTGAAGGAAAAGACAGATTCGCAACTAACTTAGAAGTATTAAAGAAATTCAAAGATGACTTAAAGTTAGATAGCATATACATGGCATTTGGTGGAGCAACTCCAACTCAGTTCGCAGACGCATTAGTTGCATCAGCTGCAGCTGCTAAAGTAGGAGCTCCAGTAGTACTAAGCGGAAGCAAGAATTCTGACGCTTCAACAAGTGCTGCTAAAGACTATATAAAAGAAAACCACAAAGACAACACTAAGATTTACTTAGTAGGTGGAACTGGATCCTTAGATTCAGCTATCGAAAGCTCAATCAAGGATATGGTTAACCCAGTTGTTACTGAATTTAAAGTTGATGGAATAAAATCCGAAAATCTTAAGGATTTCGAAGTTAAATTCACTCAAAAAGTTGACAAGAAAACTGCTGAAGACAAAGACAACTATACTTTAAATGAAGGAAGAGAAGTTGAAAAAGCAGTTTTATTAGATGATGGAATGACAGTTAGATTAGCTGTTAAACTTGACAATGATAAAGCTTTAGAAAATCAGAAAGAATACAAATTAAGCATTAGAAATGTTAAGAATGAATCAGGAGATAAAAAGCTAGAAGTTAAAGATTTAGTATTCAAGACATTAGATGCTGCTTTACCAGAAATTGAAAAAGTAGAAGCTTTAGGAAATAAAGCTGTAAAACTTACTTTCTCAGAACCAGTAAAGAAAGAAGTAGCAGAAAAAGCTGATTCATATAAAATCGATGATAAATATTTAGCAGGAACAGTAGAAGCTGATAATAGCAGAGTAGTTATAATAAAACTATATTCAAAATTATCAGATGGAGAACACACAATTAATGTAAAAGGAATTAAAGATTTTACTGACTATACAATGATTACAAAAGACTTGAAATTCAACGTTGTTGAAGATAAAGCAGCACCAGTTGTTGAACAAGTAACAGCTACATTTGAAAAAGTAAGAGTTAAGTTTAGTGAGCCAGTTCAGGTTGGAACTGTAAGAGGTGGAAGCTACACTTACTGGACAAGAACAAATTCAACTACAGTAAAAAATAATTCTGAAACTAACGTAGAAAAGATTTCAGATGATACTTACGAGTTTGAATTTAAAGGTGATAGAAAGTTACCATCATATGAAGTAAACTTATATATCACTGGAGTAAAGGATTATTCTGATAATGAAATGCCAAAGGATAAACCAATAGCAGTAACAGCTAACCTTGACCAAACAAGACCAGAAGTTACTTCAGTTGAAGTTGTTAAAGATAGCAGTAAGCAAATAAAAATTAAGTTCTCAAAACCTATTGAAAATATTACTGAAATGAAAAATTACACATTAAAAGATAAAGATGATAAAGCTGTTAGCATACAAAATATAAAAGCTGAAGATAACAACAAGACTGCTATACTTACTTTCTATAAAGATTTAAAAGAAGGCGAGCATACTTTAAAACTTGAAGGATTAAAGGATACTACAACATTACAGAACTCAATACTACCTTATGAAGAAGTTATAGATATAAAAAATACAGAAAAACCTAAAGTTGAGAATATAGATGTAGAAGGAAGACGTATAATAGTTAGATTTAATAAAACTATGTCCTTAGAAGGAAGTGGTTCTATTACAAATATTAACAACTATTTAATGGAATACGAAGAAAATGGTGCAGCTACATCTAGAAACTTCCCAGATGGAACAAGCATTCAAGTATTAGAAGATGGAAAATCAGTTATGCTTGTATTACCTGAGAAATATCCTAATGATAAGAAACAGCTTAAATTTGTAACAGTTCAAGGTGTTAAAGACCATAATGATAATAACATGGCACAATATGCTGAAAGAAAAGAAATCAAGTATGACACTAAGTTTGAAGTTGCAAAAGACAAAGATGATGATACTAAAGATGATATAACTTTAGTAGATTCAAAAACAATTGAAGTAGTATTCAATCAAACTATAGGTGAAGGTATTGGTTCTGAAGACTTTACAGTAACAGGAAATACAGTAAGTAATGTAGAAGTTGACGGAAGCAAAGCAATAGTAAGATTATCTGAAGAACTTTATAGTACAGATAAGATTACATTAACTGTTAAACCTGATTTTAAATCAAGATTAGGTAGAACAGTTACAGGTAATTCATATCTTGGCTTTACTGATAAAGTAAAACCTGAATTAAAATTAGCAGATAAGCAAACTACATTAGCAGTAGATGGCAAAACAATATTAGTTCCATTTACTGAAAAAATAGATGATACGAAAGTTTCAAAGGATCTAATAGGTGCTGATTTTGAAGTTATAAGAGTAAGAGACAATAAAGTAATGAAATCAGGAAGCGACTATAAGACAGCTTATTCATACAAAGATGGAAGACACTATGTTGCATTAACAATGGAAGATAGTGCTATGACACAAGATTCAATATTTACAGTTAAATTGAAATCAGACGTAACTTATGTAACAGATATAGCTGGTAATAAAGCTGTAAGCTTTGATGCAGTTACAAGTGAAAATATATTATCAAAAGTTGACCAAGATAAATTAGCAGACAAACAAGCAGTAGTTGATGCTAAAGCTAAGTTATCAGTAGTTGCAACTGGAAAAGAAAATGAAATTAAAGCTGACCTTGATTTACTAACTGAATTAGACGGTTGTACTATTGCATGGGAGACAACTAATAAAAATGTAATTACAACTGAAGGTAAAGTAACTAGACCAGCAAAAGATCAAGAAGATGCAGAAGTTACTTTAAAAGCAACAATTACTAAAGGTGACGCAAAAGAAACTAAAGAGTTTAAATTAACTGTTGTAGCAATGACTGAATAAATAATTCAAATAAGAGAGATAGTCTGAGAAAGGCTGTCTCTCTTTAATTTTTAAAATGAAAAATTAAAAGTGAACAATAGGTTAAATTATAAAAATCAATATTTGAAAAACTAATTTGTTATAATTCAGATTTGAAAATATATTTACAAAGCACAAAAGCACAAAATGGCTAAGTACATAGTTGAATAGATAATTTTACCAGATGGGATTCGCTATATATTAGCTATTTATCTACGAAACTAATGTATTCTTGTAAAAATTTACAATGAAGTAACTAATTTCCTATAATCATTCAGAAAATAAGGTATGTAGTGAAAAAAGCACCTTTCGATGAATAAATCTGTAGCACTTTGAAGTGTTTTTTATATAATAATATTATATATAGAAAAATTTAAATAAGGGTTGGTGTTTTATATATGTTCTTTTTCTTATGGTGCTTTTTTATAATAATATGGATTGCGATAATATGGATTATAATAATAGCGTTAATAAGCTTATTGTGCCAACCTCGTCTTTGCATATTTGATAGAAATATTAAAGATATAGATAAAATTCAATTGGGAGAAAAGGACAATAAAAAGAGGATAACACTAGTAGTTAAAGGTGATAGTGGTTCTGGAAGGACCATCATCAATGCAAATAAGATAAATTTAAATGTGAAACGTACTTAACTTTATAAAGTGAGGTGAGCATGATGAAAGAAATTAAAAAAGATATTATATCCGTAGATAGATATGAAGAAGATAATAGATGCAATAGACCTGGTAATAGTAGATCTGATAGATGTGGAGAAATAAGAATTAAAGCTGATACAGTTAACATTAGAATTAATTGTAGATCATAGATACAAATATAGAAGAGATAGTCTTCAAAAAAGGCTGTCTCTTTATAATTAGATATTTAGATGAAAATATAATGAGCACATAATAAATAAAACTGTAACACTTCAAAGCATAGTATATATAATATTAGTATATATAATATATTTAAATAATAGTTGATATTTTATATATGTTTTTTTGATTATCATACTTTTTTACAAAATATAGATTATAATAATACTTTTAATAAACTAATTGAGGCAACTTTATTCTTATATAGTTGTTAAAAACCTGAAAAGGATAATGTACTTAACTTTGTAAAGTGAGGTGAGTATGATGAAAGAAATTAAAAAAGATATTAGATATAATGAAGTATCTGCAGATCAATATGTAGAAGCTGAAAGATGGGGAAGACCTGACTGGGATTCTGACAGATGTGGAGAGATAAGAATTGAATGTGACACAGTTAATATTACTATTAATTGTAGAGATTAGTTATATATGGGAAGATAGTCTTAAAAAGGCTATCTTTCTTTTATATTTGTAGAAATTTATAATTTAGAAACTAATTTATGGATATAACAAATGAAAAATGCTATGCAATGATTATTATGCTATCCCGCTGCAATAAGAACTTCTAAAATTTATTTTATAAAACTCCCTTTGGTGAAACATGTGCAGCATCTTAATGGCACTTTTATAAAATAAATTAAGAATTTCTAAATTTTGCTCAGATGCATAGGGCGCATCACATAGCATTTTTTAAAAATTTTGTACAATAAATAATTAGTGACAATCTGTGCAATAAGCAACATTTGAGAATATATTCGTAAAATACAAAAGAGATAAGTATGTAATGAAATAGCGACTTTTTCTGGAGCGGCTTCATTACGTACTTATCTCTCTATTTCGGAACCAAATTAACTTTGTAGAAATTTATCTTTGAGAAATTATCTGCAAAACATAAAGGAGCTAAGTATATTTACAAGCCTAATTATATAGTGAGAATAGTTCAAATTTAATAATATATTAACTATTTTGTCATGAGTTTTTTATTATTAGCGCTTATAATAAATATAACAAAATAATTTATTTATAAGGTGGGTAAAGAAATGGAGATTTCAGATATACTGAGTAAAATAAATTCTTTAAGTGAAGAACTACAAGATAAAATTGCACCAGTGGAGATATTAAAGAAATTTAGTGGCGGTAAATCAGGAGCCAAGGTATATTTAGTGGAATATGGTGATGACAATAAAGTAGGAATTTTGAAGATAAATAATTGCGATGAAAGTGAAGTATTTAATAAGGCCTATGAAATAGCTTCTAAAAACAATATGCATAAATATATAGCAAAGCTTATTACTAATTATGAAATAAAATATAAAAACACTCTATTATATGTTAATCTTTATGACTTAGCAGGAGATCATATATATAAAAGTGAAACATTTTTAGACAAAGTCTTAAATGAAGATGATCTTAAAGATAGCATAATATCTAAAATAACTAAGTTCTTATTTAACTGGAATAAAGAACATGAGAAGAAAGTTATTTCACCTTCAGAAATAATGAGAAATGAATTATCCTATAGATATATGGATGAAAAATATGAAGCATCCTTTGATGAAATTGGAGTGCCTAAAGATATAAAATGGATATCTTTAGATGGTACTGACAATATATTGCCTAATCCATATTATTTCTTCAATCATGAAGATGTATGGAATGGATTAAAAATAACTTGTTTAACCTCTCATGCACATGGAGATTTTCAAGGGGATAATATTATCATAACTGAAGATAAACCCATTATAATAGATTTTTGTGACTTGCTTGAGGATTGTAATGTGTTTCATGATTTAAGATATCTTGAATCTATTACTCTAGGGGACTACATAGAAACTAATCAAAATTGTGATAAAAAATTATGGATTAAAGCATGTAATAGCTTAAGTGAAGGAATAATGGATGTGGATATACCACAAGGAAGAGGAATGAGCCTTTTAAGACAGCTTATGCCAAAGCTTAGAGAGAATGTAAAACTTGTAGTATCAGACTCTCGTAATGTACTTTATAACCCTTCTTTTTACTTAGCAGGGGTAGCTTGTGGGCTTATAAATATGAGAAAATATAAGGATAAAAATAAGAAGAAAGCAGCCTTTATATATGCTGCATATAATTTGAAGATGTTTTTAAAGGATGAAGCAGTTAATATGTTTAGACCTAATTTAAATTCCTGTATGGTTTTTAATTGGATTAATGAGAGGGAAAATTTATTTGTGAATTTAGAGCCATTACATCAAGCTCCAGCAGCTTCTGGGGGATTATTGGTGGCAGTAAAGTAATTAAAAATGAAAAAAATTGTAAAAATTAATATAGACGACTATAAATTATATATAAATATAAGTAAATATATGTAAACATATATAAGAAATTTAAGTGAAGTTAAATTAATATATAAGAGTGTGGAGTAAGGAAATTAAAATTATCCTTACTCTTTTTCTATCTGCACTTAATAAAATAATTATACAGAAAATAAAAAATATAATAAATATTATGATAAATATTACGATAAATAAGTAGTGCACTAAATCAATATTGTAATAAATAAATTGGGACAAGCATATTTATATTAATGTGAAAACTAAGAAATATTAAGGGGGTTTATTAATGAAACTTAAAAAAAGACTTTCTTTCCTATTAACTAGCCTTGTAACTTTAAGTTTAAGCTTCAATGTTTATGCATCACCAATTTCTTTTGATCAAAAGGTTATCTCAAAAATTAGCACTAAAAAAATGATGGAAAACCTTAAATATTTATCCGTGGATATTGGCCCTAAGGTGGCTAGTTCTCCAGAAGAGAAGAAGGCTGCAGAATTTATAATATCAGAATTTGAAAAACAACATTATGATGTAGAAGTGCAGGAATTTAACTATGAAAATAATGTAGGATATTTAAAAGTCCTTCAACCTGAAACTATGGATTTACATATACAAGTAACTAAAGGCTCACCTCTAACTCCAGAAGGAGGAGTAACTTCAGAGGTAATAGACTGTGGATTTGGCTCCAAAGAAGAATTTACTGATAAGGTAACAGGTAAAATCGCCCTTGTAAAAGTTAGTGAAAAAACCACAAGCATGTATAGAACAATACTTTTAAATGCAGAAGAAGCTGGAGCTATAGCAGTAATAATTCAAAATGATGACTGGCGTAGATTAAGTATTTCTTCTTCAGTAACTAGCAAAATTCCTTTTGCTACGCTAAACAATGAAGCAGGAGAAATGCTTTTAAAAGAAGGAATTACTGTAAACTTCCAGGTTAATAGATACGATACATCTCAAAATATTATAGCTACTAGAAAGCCACATAAAAATAAAGATAGCGGAAATATTGTTATAGTGTCTGCTCATTATGATTCAGTTCCAACGGCTCCAGGAGCAAGTGATAATATTTCAGGTGTAGTATCCCTATTAGAATTATCACGTATATTCTCTTCCTTCCCTATAGATACAGAAGTGCGTTTTGTAGCTTTTGGTTCTGAGGAAGTAGGATTAGTTGGATCAAGATATTATGTTTCTCAACTTTCACAGGATGAAAAAGATAGAATTATAGGTAACTTTAATATGGATATGGTAGGAACTGCTGGAGAAAAACAAACTACACTATTTGTTAATGTTACAGATGGACAGGATAATTTAGTTTCAAAAACAGCTAGAGCAACTGCTGAAAGATTAGGATATGCTGATGTTATAAAAGCTCCATTTATGCGTGGAGCAAGTGACCATGTATCCTTCTGGGAAGCTGGTATTGATTCAGCAAACTTTATTTGGAGAGACCCAGTAACTGTTGAATTAGAACCTTGGTATCATCAACCTTATGATACTATAGACAGAATAAGTGTAGAAAGATTAAGAACTGCTACAGAAATTGTTGGAGTTTCAGTTTATGATGTAATAAGAAAGGATACTCCAAATCTACACAAGAGTAAAAATGCAAGAGAAAGGTTAGATTTCTACCTAATCAATGAAGATACTAACATGGAATCAGATTTTTAGTTAATTCTTATATCTTATCCCAAACAGATTGGAGATATTATAAAAAGTTAGCTATGAGATAAAATATTTTATCAAGTGATTCTTAGCTTCAGCTGGAGTTTGCTTAAAAGGAATACTTACTCCAACTGAAGCTTAGAAGAACTTATCCAGGGACGTAGCATCCGTTATCTCTCACTTGTAGAAGATGGGAGTATTACGGATGGTAGTCATCGGATAAAATGTAAAGAGATAGTCTAAAAAAGGCTATCTCTTTTGCTTGCAATGAAAGATGAAAAATTAAAGTATGCAATTTTCTTAGCGATTAAATTATTAAATCATTAAATCATGCAATATGTCTCTTCTTTAACTGTCTACTTTGAGTCTTAGCGATTTTTTCATCTATTATTTGGGCATCATTTATAATTATAGCGTTACGCAATACTTTATTATTATTTTCCTTACCCTCAATTATTACATCCAAATATTTTGCCACTTCTTTACTTATCTCAAAAGAAGAGGTCTTGTAAAAAAGTGAAGGGGTATGGTCTACCACATAATGAACTATGCCATCAATAGAATAAATAGGATTTTCTATTGATGTAGGTATACTGGTTTCAATGGCTTTGCTATTGTCGCAGCTTACATCTATTATCAATGCGTTTTTTTTCATTCTCTTTAAGTCTTCTCTATACAATATATGATCTTCTCTTGTATTATCCCAAAGTACTGCATTTACTATAACATCATAATTGCCTATTTCTTTTTTAAACAGTGATTCCATATTTCTGCTATAAACTGTAATATCTGCACCTAGTCCATTTAATATCCTATAGGCACCTCTAGCGGTATTACCTCTTCCTAATATGGCAACTTTAGTGTTATAAGGGAATATGCCGTGTAATTGAAAGGCTTGCATTACAGCAGCTTCTCCTGCAATTTCGTTGTTACGCCAAAAACTATGCCTTCCATCCTCAAACATATCTTCCCAAGCTATACATTTAAATCTTTTTTCTAATAATAAATCTGTTAACTCTCTATTTTGAACAGCATGTACCCATCCAAATAGAATTTTATTAGGTTCTAGATTTTTTAGATAATCTCCATCTCCTATCTTTGGATCACATATTACATCTTTTTTAAAAATTTCTTCTATAGTAACTACATTAGCTCCAGCTTTTATGTATTCTTCATCACTTATGCCCAGTACCTCTCCATAACCTTTTTGAAAATACAGCATATTAGAATTCTTTAAGTTTAAAATATCCTTTGGTACAATTGCTCTTCTTTCTTCATTTTCCTTTGGACTAATTAAAAATCCAATTTCTCTCATAAAATCATCTCCCTAAAATTTAAAACACATAGAATAGCAATGTGACAATTTCAAATAAAATATTAAGTTGTTACTATGTAGTGATTAACATTATTATACTATAATTGCGTAAAATACCTCAACCAACAACCTGGGCTACAGAAAGTAGGTTGTAACTACTAACCTCTATCATTGAAATTTATCTTACTATTACATAGTTATGCTCCTTATTATAGCAATTACCTATATATACCAATGACTTTTGTTATAGAATTTCGTACTATATGTGGGTTATATTATAAATGTAATCAATTACCACTAGTTTTACTAAATTTTAGTGTTATTATTATATATAGGTAATAGTTTAAGTTTTTACATGTTATGTAGGAGGTCATAAAATGAAAGGAAAGAGTATTGGTAAATTTAATAAAAAAGTTGTGAGCAAGGTAGTGGCTACAACCATTTTACTTAACATGGTAAGTTCCACAAGTGTACAAGCTTTAGGGAATTTCGATGTTAAGTCTAGTTTTATATCAAAGGAAATAAACAAAGAAGAATTTGAAATAGCTCCAGGTATAAAAGAAAAAAAATATTCATTCAGAGATAAATCTGGTAAAAAAATAGAGATGGTTACTGTGGAAGTAGATACATATAATCCTAATGCAGGAATTGAAGTGGGAACCCCAAATGATAAAGATACCTATGGAATGCAAATATTAAGAGAACAAGCAAAGGCTAATACAACATCAGAAGAAAAAGTAGTTGCAGCAGTAAATGGGGATTTTTACTACATGGTAACAGGTGAACCTATTGGTATAGTATATAAGGATGGAAGAGCCATTAAATCAAAATATGAAAAGGGATGGAACTTTTTTGGAATACTAAAGGATGGAACTCCAGTGATTGGAGATGAAAAAAAATATAATGAAGTTAAAGATAATCTTGAGGAAGCCTTAGGTGGCAACGCTATTATTGTAAACAATGGCAAAGTTCATGGAAACCTTTCTACTGAAAAGGATCCAAGAACAGCAGTAGGTATAAAGGCAGACGGAACCGTGTTCTTCCTTACTATTGATGGAAGGCAGGAACCTTATTCAGCAGGCATATCTCTAGCGGATTTAGCTCAGATTATGATTGACATGGGAGCGGTACAAGCATTAAATCTAGATGGAGGAGGTTCTTCTACATATATTTCTAGAAAACCTGGAAGTGATGAGCTTTCTTTAGGTAACAAACCTTCAGAAGGAAAGGAAAGAGTAGTTGGAAACTCTTGGCTGGTTGTTTCTAAAGTTCAATCTGATGGTGAGTTTGCTTCAGCATATATAGAGCCTTTTGATAAAAGCTATACACCAGAATCTACTGTAGAATTTAAAGCAAAAGGAAGAGATAGATCAGGTGCACCTTCACCATTGCCAAGCAGTGGATTAACTTGGTCTCTTTCTGATGATTCCTTTGGAAATATTGATGAAAAAGGAGTATTTAAATCTACTGGAAAAACTGGACAAGTAGAAGTTTTATTAAGCTATTATGGGGAAGTGGTAGGAAAAACCCTAGTTGAAATCGCTCTTCCCGACAAAATAGATGTAAACACAAAACAAATTTCAGCAGAAAAAAATTCTCAAGTTCAATTAAGTATTTATGGTGAATATAGAGAAAGAAAATTAAAAGTTAAAAATGAAGACATAATATGGGATATATCTGGAGATGTTGGACACATAGATAACAATGGAGTACTTCATACTAAAGATAAAACAGCAACAGGTAAAATTACAGGAACATTTAAGGGAACTAGCCTTTCTGTATCTATAGATGTGGCAGTGGGTAAACCATCTCAGGTACTTTACGATTTTGAAAAGGACACAGGAAGTTGGAAAATAACTACCGCTGGTAGAGGAGAGAAAGCCTCTATAGAAAAAGCTACATCAAGTAAAGATCCTATAAAAAACGGCAGCGGGTCTTTAAAAATCAACTTTGATTTTACAGGTGGAGAAAAAAATGCCACCCTTGGAGTGTATACAGGTACAGGAGAAAGTCAAAATATATCTGGAAGACCAAAGGCTATAGGTATGTGGATTTATGGAACTCCAGAAGCTAAAGGCTATTGGTTGAGAATGGCTTTAGTTGATGGTAATGGACAAACTCAAAATATTAATTTAACTTCGGAATCAGGAGTAAACTGGACTGGATGGAAATATATTAAAGCAGAAATTCCTGAGAGCATGAAAGCTCCTTTCAAAATCAGTGAAACTCAAGGAATTAGATTGATGTCTCTTGCGTCAGGCAGTAAGGGGCCAATGACAAAGGGTGCTATATATATCGATGATATTAAAGCTATTTATAGTGATGAGGATATTGTAGATGAGGGCACAGATCAGGGAGAAGGAAGTACATTAAACAAGACTAGAGTAGCAGGAATAAATAGATTCCAAACGGCTACATCAATAGCTAAAATGATGTATGATAAAGGAACTTCCGATATAGTTATTGCAAATGCATTTAACTATACAGATCAGATATCTGCAAGTATTTTAGCAAATTCCCTAAATGCCCCTGTGCTTTTAATAGGCAATAATCCTAACAACGATAAAGAGGCATTAGAATACATAAAATCACATATGAACAAAGCTGGTAAGGTACATATAGTTGGAGGAAAAGTTGCTGTAAGTGATAGTACGGTAGATTCTATAAAAGCCCTAGGCATAAAAAACATTGACAGAATGGAAGGCAAGGATAGGTATGAAACTAATATTAAGACAAATGCAAAATTAAACATCCCTGAAGGAAGCCCTATAATAATAGCAAGTGGTGAAGGTTTTGCAGATGCTCTAAGTGTGACCAGTATAGCACAAATAAATAAATATCCAATAATACTTACAGGAAGTAAGAGTCTATCAAAGGACGCAGAAGAATATATAAAGAAAATAAAACCTTCTAAAGTATATATCGTAGGAGGAGAAGGAGTAGTAAGCCCAAATGTTAAAAATTCAGTGGGCAAATTAACTGCTCTAAAGGATAAAGATATAATAAGAATAAGCGGCAGTGATAGATATAAAACCAATATGAATGTATTAAAACATTTTAATATAAAGGGAGATACTATTGCTATAGCGTCTGGAGTAACCTTCCCTGACTCTTTAGTTGGAAGCGTATATGCTACTTACAATAATGCGCCAATAATGCTTGTGAATAATGATATGAATATATCGGAGCAAAAAGACTTTATAAGTTCAAAGGCTTATAAAAACATGATAATATTTGGTGGAAACGGAGTAGTTAAGGAAAATATGTTTTAAAAAATATAAAAGAGGATAGTCTAAATGACTGTCCTTTTTCTATACTTCTTTTCTACTATTATAATTGTAATTTAGTTTTAAGCCTTCAAATAAAATATAAATAGTTAGGTATTTAGTAGTTAATTATTTATTAATTCACTATTTATTCATCATATGTATATATTTGGTGTGATATAATTATTTATAGAAGTATTTGGATGGGGTGTGAATTATAGTATGAAATTATTTGTGTCTAGTGTAATAGCTTTGCAAATAATTATTTTTATTTTTGTTGCACATAGGTTAATAAAAAAGGGTGCTAGGTATGGAAATGACGTTTCCTTACCATTGAATATAAAGGTAACTCTAAGTATCTCCTGTATAGCATTAGCCGCAGCAGTTTTTATGTTTAATTCAGGAAAATACTATCCTTATTCAAAATATGTTTTGCTTGGTATGATTATCTCCTTCTTTGGAGATTTAGCCATGGCTGAAGCACTAGGATTTAAAAATAGGCTGATAGGTGGCATGAGTATATTTGCCTTAGCACAAATGATGTACACTTTAGCCTTTATAAAAACTATCACATATAATCAGGTTTTTAGCGTGAGATATATTTATATATATGTTGCTATCTTAATAATTTTTATTGCACTATGCCTTAAATTTTTAAAACCCAAATTTAAAGGAGAAAAGAGAGAATTAATCTTTGGTATAGCCTACGCTTCCTTAATATTGACTATGGGTATATGGGCTGCTTTATTAGTTTACTCTTTTAATGGAAAGTTATTTTTAACCCTTATTGGAGCTATTGTGTTCGTTGTATCCGATAGCCTTATTGCTCTAGCAGAATTTTTCCATCTAAAGATACCTTATGGAGGATTTTTAATATGGGTGACCTATGTAATGGCACAGGTGTGTATAATCTCTAGCCCAATAGTGTAATAAGTAAAAGGATTACTGTAAAAATAAAAAATATTTTAATCCGTACGTCTAATTAGAATTGACGTACGGTTTTTTAGTTTTTGGAATATTTTATTTTCTAGCAAATTATAAAAAGTAAAATGTTCCAATAAATTATAAATTATTGCTATATATTGTCATAATTTGTGATATAATTATAAAAAAATGAAAAATTTAAATAAAAATTATAAAAAAATTAATTTTTATATTTAAGAAGGAGGCAAAGTTTATGGGTAAAGAAGAAAAAGTAAAAAAGTTAAAAAAAGTAGAACTTAAAAAAGTAGGGAAACTTAGAAGTATTAAAACTAAACTATTAATTTCTTTTACTTTGTTAATACTGGTCATATGTGCTGGACTAGGTACAATTTCTTACAAAATTTCATCTAATTTAACCATTGAGAACATGAAAGATAGATTAAATAAAACAGCCAGTGAAGCCACAAGGCTTGCTAAGAGTAGAATAGATATAGAACTTATGGTTTTAGAGGTAATTGCAAGTAAAAGTGAAATAAAAGATCCTAATGTTTCTTGGGATGTGAAAAAAGCTATATTAGAAGAAGAAATGAAGAGGAATGGATATTCCATTATGGATATGGCTGATAAAAATGGAAAAGCTTTATCTACTGATGGCGGCGTTTATGATTTAAAGGACAGAGATTATTTTAAGAGAGCTATGAATGGAGAAAGTGTTATTTCTGATCCCGTGGCTAGTGTGGCAGATAAATCTGTAATAGTACCTATAGCAGTACCTATAAGAAATAATAATGAAATAGTAGGAGTTTTAGTTGGTATAAAGGATGGAACTATACTAAATGATGTGGTAGCAGATATTAAATATGGGGAAAGCGGCGGAGCGACCATGCTCAGTAAGGACGGAACTGTTATTGCTGATGGGGATATAAAAAGAGTTTTAAGTATGGAGAATACAATATCAAAATCCTTAGAGGATCCAGAAGTTAAGGAAGTTGCTGAAATACATAAGAAAATGGTAGCTGGAGAAAAGGGTATAGGGAAATACTCCTATTTAGGAGAATCTAAGTATGCGGCATATGCTCCTATTGAAGAAATGGGTTGGTCAATTATGATATATGCCAACGAAGAAGAAATTACAAGTGGAATAGATACTCTACTGAAGTACATAACCATAGCTTCTATAATATTTTTATTTATAGGGATTTTGTTCACTGTTATTCTAGGAAGAAAACTTACCTCTCCAATTATTGCAATGGTAGAATATATCAAAGTTATAGCCACAGGGGATTATACATTAGAGATTCCAGAAAAATATATAAAAGAGAAGGACGAGACTGGGGACTTAGCAAACGCGGTGAAAAATATGCAAGGCAGTGTAAGAGATATGCTTTCACTAGTTAAAAATAGTTCCGAAGAAATTGGACTTCAAACAGAAAGTTTAAGTGCCACATCTGAAGAAATGGCATCCTCTGCAGATAATATTTCTCAGACTATTGGTGAAATAGCAAAAGGTGTGGGAGATCAAGCGCAGGATTTATCTAGTATAAATGAGGTTTTAAATAATTTTAATCAAGAGCTTACTTATATCGTTAAATCTATAGAAGATGTCAGTGATAATTCAACGGGCATAGAAGATATTGCACTAAACAGTAATAATAAAATGGAGGATTTAATAGAATCCATAAATAATGTGAATAAAACATTTAAGGACTTTATGTATAAAATAAATTCCTTAGGAGATAACATAAAAAATATAAATGAAATAACAAACTTAATTAACAATGTATCAGAACAGACAAATTTATTGGCTTTAAATGCAGCTATTGAAGCTGCTAGAGCAGGGGAAGCTGGAAAAGGATTTGCTGTTGTAGCAGATGAAATAAGAAAGCTTGCAGAAAAGAGTAAATTGTCTGCTGAAGATATTAGCAAGTTAATAGAGCAAATATCTAAAGAAAGTAAAGATATAATTCAATCTAGTAGCAATGTGGAACATGATTTGCAAAACTCTATAACTGTTATAGACGAGTCTATGGAATCATTTAAGAAAATAATAGAATCTATAAATGAAATAAATCCTAAGATACGAAATATTAATGCAGGAGCAAGAAATATCAATAATAGCAAAAACTTAATAGTAGAAAAAATAGAGACTTCTTCCTCAGTTGCTGAAGAAATATCCGCATCTTCAGAAGAAATTGCTGCCTCATCACAAGAAATGGGTGCGTCTACAGAGGAGGTTGCAGCGTCTATTATAAATCTGGCAAACATGACAAAAGAGATGAATAGTAGAGTAAATAAATTTAAAATATAGCCATAAATTGTTAATAATTACCCCTCTCTACTTAATTATTAGTTCATAAATTTATGATATAATAAGGCATGTAAAATAAAATATGCCAGTATGTTGGCAAGTTATTTTTGGAAGATGCCTAATTAAGTAACAAAGGAGGAGATACTAATGAAAATAAAGAATAAAAAAATTATCGCTGTATTCTTATTAGTTTTAACTTTAGTTGTAGGAGGATGCTCAAAAAAAGAATCTCCAAAGACTGATGAGAAAAATACTAATGGACAGGAACAAAAGGTAGACGTAAATAATGACGATAAGGTAGAAGTTAAAGATGAAGGCAAAGACCAATCTAAAGAAGAGGAAAAAGAAGAAGATAAAATAGTAAAGCAAGAAGACCTTACAGAAAAGCTAAAAAAGGAAAGCATAGTAGCGGATGGACAAGTTTATTTCCAGGGAGACTACGTAATAGCTACAATCCTAGCTAAGGAAGGATCAAAGGAAGACGAAGTTAAAAAACTTGCAGATAAATACGCACAGGATTTAAAGAAAAAATATGATGATAAAAAAGTAAATGTTCAAGCAATAAGCGGTGGTAAAAATGTAGCTACTGTGATTTTAGAATAGGTTTTTAAATTTACATAAATTTAGTTTTACAAATAGAGAGCTAAGTACGTAATGAAGGCGCTTCAAGGAAAAGTCGCTATTTTACTACATACTTAGCTCTTTTGTATTTTACGAAGGTACTTTCTAAATAAGCTATATAAGATTAGTTTACAATAATAAAATTTTACAAAAATAATTTAGTTTATCAAATAGAGAGCTAAGTACACAGTGAAGCCGCTCCAGAAAAAGTCGCTATTTCACTATATACTTAGCTATTTTGTGATTTACAAATGTATTTTCAGAATTAGGTTATGACAAATTAGATTCCTATTTTTTCTTACTATGGGTATACCCAACTACATTATGATCATTTGATAATTCTTTAATAAAATCGTTGTACCAAGGACATTTTGATCTAATGCAGGAGGAGAGATGTATATATTCCACTCCAAGCTCCTTCATTCTTCTAGCCTTTGCTAGCACTTCTTCTACAGATTGTTCACCGCATCCATTGCAATGAACAAAACTTATTAATTCTGTATCCTTATCTGCGTATTCCTCAAAAGCTCCTGTATTATTATTAAATGCTTTAAAACAGCCTGAGCCTGAGCACCTTTTTGAAACTTCATAACAATTTATAATACCAATCTTTTTCATAGTATCCTCCTCATATTGATAAGTGCGTAAGTAAAATGAACTTTATATTCGTTAATTGTTGGATTAATCCACAAAGTGTACAATATACGGAATACATATTATCATAGATATTGCTTTTACTCTATGATGATAATCACGATAATGTAACCTTTTTATGCATATGGTCATATATTGTAATTATGAGATATTTTGTAGGGGGAAAAGGTTTGTATTGTTATACTTTAGTAAATAACTTAAATTGCGTATTTAATGAATTGATTTTATGGTCCGATATATCAAGTGAACATCCTATATTCATTAAGACTCTTGGAGAATTGACTAAGAAAGACTTACCTAAAGATATAGTTAATCAGCTAATGCATATAAATAAAGTATTTTCTCAACTTAAGACTAAAGTTGAAGAATTGAAAAAAAGAGGTTGTCCAATACCATATGCTGTAATGGAACTTAAAAAGCTTATAAATGAATTTTGTATGCATGATGCTCATTTTTTAAGTTTGCTAGAGGAAGTTAAAAAGTATGGTAAAAAGGATAAGGTATGGCAGACTTTATTAGAACATATAACCCATGAACAAAAATTCATGTATGAATTAATGGGTAATATAAATATGCAACTTTAAAAAAAGCCCAATTGGGCTTTTTTATATTAATTCATAACTGCTAACTATTACAGGTAATTTTAAAGTGTCTAATACTTTTTCTAAAAGCACACCTTCTCTATTTGGATAGTTAAATCCGTAGCTTGCTTTTATACAAGTAGAAATAAATTGAACCCCTCTATCTAGAGCCAAAGGAAGGCTATCCCCTTGAAGAAGACTGCCTACAAGTACACTGGTAAAGGCATCTCCTGTACCTGGATAAAAGGTTGGTATGTGTTTACTGCTTACCTTCCAAAACACATTATCTTCTTTATTGTATGCTAATACATGGGTTTTCTTATGCTTTTTATGATTATCTGGTACGCTAGTTATTATTACTATTTTTGGTCCCATTTCACTAAGACGCTTCATCCAGCCTTTAATTTCACATTCCGATAGGCTGGTATTAACATCCTCACCTAGGAGGTATGCTGCCTCTGTAAAATTAGGAGTTATAATATCTGCCTTTTTAATTAGGCACCTCATATTTTCCACCATATCCATGTCCATAGTAACGTAAAGTTTTCCGTTATCGCCCATGACAGGGTCTATTACAACTAAGTTATCCTTTGTTCTAAATAGATCAATAAATTTTGAAACTATATTAATTTGCTTTGAAGAACCTAGAAATCCACTATATATGCAGTCAAAGTCTATATCAATTTTATGCCAATGATTCATAAAAGCTTCCATAGAGTCCGTTAAATCAACAAAAGTATAGTCTTCAAAGCCACCAGTATGAGTGGATAGTATAGCTGTAGGCATTGGACATACTTGTATTCCCATGCTAGATAAAATAGGTATTATAGAAGTAAGTGATGCTCTTCCAAAACCAGATAAGTCATGAATAGCAGCAATTCTTTTTACTGGATGCATTGCTTATACCTCCTTAATTTGTAACTCTATAAGTAAAATATCCTCTATATTCAACTACTTGCACTGAAGGGTCGTTGTTTAGTTTATTGAAATAAAAATCTATTTCTTCCTGATTGCAATTTCTATCTTTAAAAAAACTATTTATTTCAAATTGATTCATAGGGTGTCTTTTTATTATGCTTAAAATTGCATGGTAATTATCCGCAATTCCACTGGAAAAACTTCCTGTAGTCAAGGAATCTATAGAAAAACCTCCTAAAATCTTTGCGGCTCTTTCAACGCTCTCTTTAGGTGGAATAGAAATATTTTCTTCTGCTGGAGGTCTTACAGGAGCATTTATAAATATCCTTGAGTAATTTATTTTATCTATTAAAGCTTTTAATTTAATCAAGTCCTCTTCAGAGGTGTTTATTCCTTCAATAAGCATTACTTCAAGCCAAAGTTCCCCTTTAAATTCTTTAGAAAACTCTACTAACCCTTCATAAGAGTCCTGAAATTTTATTCTTCCATGAGGGCGGTGAATTTTCTTAAAGGATTCCTCATCAAAGGCATCTATGGAAGGTAACAGTATATCGCATTCCATTAAATCTTCTCTAACTTCTGCTTCCCCAAGGGTTGCCCCGTTGGTAATTACCACAACAGGCTTTGAAGTTAGCTTTTTTAGTTCATGTATAAGTCTACCTAAAGATTTATACAATGTAGGTTCCCCTTCTCCAACCACAGTTACTACATTAAAATCCTCATTATGTTCTACGTAATCTTTAAATTCTTCTATTATATCATCTAAAAGAAAAAAATCTTCTCTTTTATCTGTTAAGTGGTCCGTTCTACCTACCTGACAATAAACACAAGAATAACTACAATATTTTTTAGGAATTGGACTTACCCCTAAGGACATACCTAATCTTCTAGAGGGTATAGGTCCAAAAATAAATTTATAATCTCTCAAAATAATCCCCACCTTTTATATTTATCAAGTGATTCTTAGCTTCAGATGGAGTTTGCTTAAAAGGAATACTTACTCCAACTGAAGCTTAGAAGAACTTATCCAGGGACGTAGCATCCGTTATGCACAGCATAAGAACTCTAAATCCCTGAAGCTCAAGAGTTCTAGTATCTCCCACTTGTAGAAGATGGGAGTATTACGGATGGTAGTCATCGGATAAAATAATTATTTCATATGTTATGAGAAAATTCAAATGTATGGGAACGCTTTTTAATAAAAAAGGATATACACCCTATAAAGTGCATATCCTTTTGTAAACTTTGTTATTACATTATTTTAATTTGAATTCATTTATTTTGCTAGATACTGATTCGCTAGTATCTTTAAGTACTTTAGCGTACTGTGATAATTCTTCTATAGAAGAGTTCATTTCTTCAGAGGAAGCTGCAATCTCTTCAGAGGAGGCTGCTATTTCTTCTGATATAGAAGAGGAATTTTCTATAGAGTTTATTATGTCATCCTTTTCTCTTGCTATGCTAGTAGAAGCATTGTTTATAGCATGAATCTTTGGTATTAATACAGTTAACTCATTATTTATAGAATTAAATGAGCTTATTGCTGAATCTATATTTTCCATTTCCACATCCATGTTTTTGTCAACTTCCTTTGATAAGTTGATTATATTATCTGTGTGCTTGGACACTGTATTAATTATGCTTGTAATTTGTACTGAAGAATTTTTACTTTGTTCTGCAAGTTTTCTTATTTCATCAGCAACTACAGCAAAGCTTCTTCCAGATTCTCCTGCTCTTGCAGCCTCGATAGCTGCATTTAAAGCTAGAAGATTTGTTTGTTCTGCTATATTATTTATAAATATATTTATTTCATTTATCTTGTTAACATTTTCGTGAAGAGTAGTTATAGTGTTAATTAACTCCTCAAACTTAGTCTTTATCTCTGTAATTGAAAGGGATAGGTTGTTTATTTTGCTATCACTTTCTCCAACTAAGGTATTAATTGAGTTAGAGTTTCTTTCAGCCTCTTGTATATCACTTATTATGTTTTCAAGTTGTCTTGCAAAGTTAGCTATTATAGTGTTCATTTTTTCTAAGTCCATAGCCTGCTCAGAAGCACCTTTAGATACATTTTGTACAGAAGAAGCTACATCAGATGAAACAAGTAACATCTCTTCTGAAGAGGAGAAAAGACTTTGAGATTGTTCATCTAAGCTTCCAGCTGAATCATGTACATTTAACAATAATTCCTTAATTGAATTTTGCATTTCTACGGCAGAGTTAGCCATTAAACCAATTTCATCTTGTATATTTAAATATTTTTGGTCTAGATCTACAGTAAAATCACCTTTTCCTAAGGAAGAGAAATGTCCTGCTACAGCTTTTATAGGTGTAGTAATTTTATTTGATATATATAATGATACAAATACACCAACTACAGCACAAACTAATAGCACTAATAAGTTTCTGAAAACAGTGGAGTAGAATACAGACATAAGTTCACTGCTTTCAATAAAGTTTATATAATTCCATCCTAAACCGTTATCGGAACAGTTTGTTATGAAAATAGTATAATCTACGCCATTTATATTAGTAGTAAAGGTTTTTTCCTCTAAGTTAACGGTGTCTAGCTCTGGTATAGATAAATTTCCTATGGGTCTTCCTATAAGGCTTTCATCCTTTGAGTGTGACATTATAGTACCGCTCTTGTCCACTAAAACTGTATAACCAGTTTTTCCTATGCTTAATTTACTAACTGTTTCGTTTAAAGTATCTAAATTTATACGAAAGGCTACTACTCCCTTCAGTATGCCTTTATCATCTTTAATAGCTTTTACTAATGTGGAGCTTACTTCACCATTGGCATTTAAATATGAATCTAATATATGTACCTTATCAAAATCAGATTTTGCTATTTGATACCAATCTTCTGTTACAGGATTATAATTATTAGACTTTAGAGATAATGGATATTCTATATATCCCATATTTTCTTCTACTCCTATAGCAATAGATTGTATACCACTATTTTTATCCTTAAAGGATTGCAAAACATTTAGCAAATCCTTCTCATAAGGACTATTAGCTGTAATTTTTACTTGATTATAAGGGTTACTAACTTTAACATATGAGGTTACGTCTGAACCTACTGCTTTAACTTTTGGTAAAGAAGAAATAGTTAATAAATTATTGCCTATTGAAGATATATATTGTTGAACATAAGAATCAAGTAAATGAGCACTATTTTTAATATTTTCACTAAAAGTATTTTTATTGCTTGAATAAATATTTAGGGCAGAAAATAAGGTGCTCAAAGCTAAGCTTCCTAATGTTAGGGTAAGCATGGAAGCAACAAGTTTATGTTTTATAGATTTAACTTTAAGTTTTTTTGTTTTTGTAATTTTTTCATTTTCATTGTTGTTAACCTTATTTCCATTTTTAAATTTATTAAAATTTAGTTTTTTAAATGGGTTTATGCTTTTAATTTTTGTAAAAAGATTGTTGTTTTTAGGTTTGGCAATTTTAGTTTTTCTGTTAATAAATCTCATATTCCAATATCCCCCTTGTAAATCTTTACACGTATATCAATAATTATACAATATTTTTAAAAAAAATGTAGAGTTTTAAATAAAATATTTAAATAAAATATATTTTTAATATGATTTTTTTAAGCCATAAGTTATTATAATGAATAAATACTTTAAATGGAAAAATAAATTAAAATTGATAGAAATTTAAAAATATTTAAAATAGTTTTTGAATTATGATTGACATTATAAAAAAAGGGAACTAAAATAAAATTACAGGAAAAAATTTACAAAAGGGGGATGAATTAATGTTAAACAAAAAAACTTTTAGGAAAATAGTTTCATCATTAACATTTTCATTTGTATTAATGGGATCATTAGCTCCAAAGGTATTTGCTGCTCCTTATGCTCCAGATGATTATTATAAGCAGCCAACAGAAATAATCGAAAATTATTTTAAAAAACCTGAAGGAAAGATTTTGACTCCAGCTTTTAAAGAGGGGAAAACAGATTTTACATCCCATGAAGAAATGATGAATTTTATATATGATCTTCAAAAGTCATCATCCAATATGAAAGTTTCAATAATAGGGCATACTCAAGAAGGAAGACCGATGCCTATTATGATATTTACAAAGGAAGGGTATGAAAAACCATCTGATATATTAAAAACAGGAAGACCTGTAGTATGGCTTCAAGGACAAATCCACGGCAATGAGCCTGCTGGAGGGGAAGCTATGCTTGCAGTAGCAAAAAACTTAGCAGGTGGAAACTTAGGAAAAGAAGTTTTGGACAAGGTATCTGTAGTTATACTTCCAAGGTTTAATGGAGATGGTTCATACTACTTCCAAAGACAAACAGCTACTCTAATAGATTCAAATCGTGACCACTTAAAATTTGATCTTAAAGAAACCATAGCAGTACATAAGGCTTTTAATAGCTTTATGCCTGAAGTAGTGGTTGACGCCCATGAATATGGCGTTGACAGTAGTTTTAGAAAAGTCGGAAAGAAGGGTTCACTTACTAATTACGATCTTTTAATATCCTCTGCTAAAAATTTAAACATCCCAAAAGAAGTAAGGGATATGTCAAATAAATTATTTGTGGATAATGTTCATAAAGAAATGAAATCAAAGGATTATACAAGCTATATGTACTATACTTCTTCAGTAAAAGATGGAAACATAACTTTGTTTGAGGCTGGAGCTGATGCTAAGATAGGAAGAAATGCTTATGGATTACAGCCATCCTTCTCTTTCCTACTTGAAACAAGAGGAATAGGTATAGGAAAAGAAACTTTTGAAAGAAGAGTAATGTCTCACATATTAGCGGCTCAAAATATAATAAGAAGCACTGCTGACAATGCTAAAGTGGTTAAAAATACCATAGATGGCGCAAGAAACAATATAGTTAAGTTAGGACAAAAGGTAGAAGATAGTGATAAGGTAATTTTAAATAGCCAAAGCAAAAAAGTAGATCCAGTTAAGTTTAATATAATTGATTTAGAAACCTCCAAGAGAGTAACAGTAGATGCAGATTTCTTTAGCAGCAATGAGAGCATACCAACATTGGAAAGAGTAAGACCAAATGCTTACATACTTCCACCAGCTTACCATGAAGTTGCTAAAAGATTATCCTACTCTGGAGTAACTGTGAAGAAGTTGAATAATGATATGGAACTTCCAGTTGAAAGCTTTAAGGTTAAGAATAAGGAAGTTGAAACAAACTATTATGAAGGACACTTTAGAAATAGAGTTACTGTAGATGTGAGCAACAAATTTGTTAAATTTCCTAAAGGAAGCTATGTGTTTACTATGGATCAACCTAATGCAAATTTAATATCAATTGCATTAGAACCAGATGCACAGGATAGCTTTACAGAATTTAATATAATAACTGTAGATATTAACGAGGAAGTGCCAGTTTATAGATATATGCAAAATACTTCTTTAGATGCAAGTATTATAAGCCTAGACTAATTTAGATAAATTAATAAATTGAAAAGGATAGCCTGAATTAGGTTATCTTTTTTAATGTGAATTTTAAAAAAATACAAATTTATATAAAAAATTTTATATAAACTTTTCATAAATAATAACGATTATTGTATTATTATGAGCATTCATGGATAAGTTTAACAATATATTGAAAATAATTCATGTAACTAGTTGGAAATAAATTTTGATTATAGTATAATTATAATTAAAATTATATTTAATTTGCTATATTTTAGCATAATAAGAAAAATAAACATGGAGGGATGTTTGGATGCACAAAAGTAATAAAAAGATTCTATCTATTTGTACAATGGCGTCTGTACTTTTAACTAGTTCATTAACTACAGTAAAAGTATCAGCTGCTAACCCACCAGAAAATCCAAGACTTTGGGGTTCAGATAGATATGAAACAGCATTAAAAATTTCAAAAGAAGGCTGGACTTCATCAGAGTATGTAGTAGTAGCTAGTGGAGAAGGATATGCAGATGCACTAAGTGCTGCACCTCTTGCTAAAGCTAATAATGCTCCAATAATTTTGACACAGAGAGATAAAATAAGCGAAGACACATTAAAGGAATTAAAAAGACTTGGAGCTAAACACGTTTACATAGTAGGTGGACATGCTTCAGTATCAAAAGAAGTTGAAGGAAAAATAAAAGCTTTAGGAACTTCCATTGAAAGATTAGATGGAAAAGACAGATATGAAACTTCTGTAAAAATAGCAAAGAAGTTAGGAAATGTAAACGAAGCTATAGTGGCTAGCGGAGAAGGATATGCAGATGCATTATCAGCAGCACCAGTAGCAGCTATTAAAGGAGTTCCAGTACTTTTAACTAAAGTAAAGGAATTGCCAGGTGCTACTAAAGAATATTTAAAATCATCAGGAATAACAACTACATATGTAATTGGAGGAACAGCTTCAGTAAATGATGGAGTGATGAAAATTCTTCCAAATGCTAAAAGAGTTCATGGACAAGATAGATTCCAAACTAATGCTGCAGTATTGAAAGCTTTTGCAACAGAATTTGACTTTGCAAATGCATACATGGCATTAGCTTCAGGGGCTACTGGAAATGAATTTGCTGATGCACTTGCAGGTTCAGCTCTAGCAGCGAAGAAGGATGCTCCAGTAATTTTAACTGGAAAAACTTTAAGCGATAGCACAAAAGAAGTAGCAAGAGAAAAACTTTCAC
Source organism: Clostridium mobile (assembly GCF_018918285.1). Classification (GTDB taxonomy): domain Bacteria; phylum Bacillota; class Clostridia; order Clostridiales; family Clostridiaceae; genus Clostridium_AW; species Clostridium_AW mobile. Next base: position 107,844 of record NZ_JAHLQF010000004.1, on the reverse strand, counting down.
CAACAAGTACAGTAACAATACTTGGTGGAGCTAAAAATGTAGCTGATTCAGTAGTAGACAGCATAAAAATAACTGCTGAAGCTATGGATAAAGAAGGAGCTACTTTCGAAAAAGACGTTAATGGTAATGCTGTAATCACAGCTAAAAATATAACAGTAAAGAGTTCAACAATAAAGGGTGACCTTTATGTAGAAGGAACTAAAGCAAATCTTTCAAACCTAAAGGTAGAAGGAACTGTTTATATTAACCCAGGTAAAGATGGAGAAACTAACTTAGACGGAGTACAAGCTGATAGTATAGTTGTATTATCAGGAGCAGAAGGAACTGTTCGTCTAAAGAATGTAAAAACTGATAGATTAAATATAATAAGCAGAACAAACACAAGAGTATTAGCAGAATCAGGAACAGAAATAAAATCCACATCTGCACTATCAAGTATAATACTTGAAGGAGCAGGCGGAAGCTTTGGTAACATAAATATACCAAAAACAGTTTTAGACAAAACTGTAGAATTAAGAGGAACTATCAGCAAACCAGTAGTGGTAGAAGGTAACGTTACTCTTAAAGGATCAGGAAGCCTATCCAAAGTTGAAATAAGATCTGGTGCAGAAGATGTAGTAAATCTTCAAGGTTCATTAGGAACAGTAGAAGTTTACACAGCAGCAGACATTAAAGTAGCAGCAGGTGCAACAGGAACAATAAAAGCTATGAACGACACTGCTAAAAACTCAGCTAAAATATACGTTCCAAGTGGAACATCCATTAAAGTTGAAGGATTCAACGAAGCTAACGTAACAGGACCAGGAGCAGCAGATGCTATAAAACCATCAACTAGTACTGGCGGTGGAAGCTCAAGTTCTGGTGGTGGATCAACAAAGCCTACTGAAAAGAAAGTATATGATTTAGTATTTAGTAATGGAGCTAAGTTTAGATTAGGTAAGGAAGATGATACTATAAAGTCTGTTTATAATAATAAGAGAACAGCTTTAAAAGATGCAGAAGTTCAAAATAAAATTATTACAGAGAATATAGTAATGGAATTAGATAAAGTTAAAAAGGCTACAGTGGGTGAGGAAAAGCAAAATATAGTTGAGTATGTAATTAAAAGTTTAAGAAATAACAATCCAACTAGTCAACTTGCAACAGATTTAGAAGCTGTAAAGGGTGACGACAAAGATGGAAAAGACCTTGCTAAAGTAGTTCTTAACTATGTGGCAGATAAGGATTTTAAAACATTATATGAAATGTTAGAAGGTAGGTTTAATAAAATACCTAGCGATGGTGAGATTAAAATACCTGCAATAGCTATTTCAGAAAATAATACAATAGAAAAAATCACTGTAACTTTAGATGCAACATCTGAAAAACCTGTAATATTTACAAAAACAGTAAACGGTGGAGCATTTAGCATCAAAAAGTCTACACTTGAGTTTGTACGTGATGAATTTAAGATAACTGAAAGTACTACTTTAGAAGACTTAAGAAAAATAGATGTTAAAGTAGAAGCAACTACTAAAAAAGGTGCAACATATAGTATAACTGTTAATGGTGGTAAAATAACAATTGATTATAATGGTAGACCATATACAATTGAACTAAAAGTAGCTGAATAACAAGCTAGATAACCTCATACAAATAAATAACTCGGGTGTTTTCCACCTGAGTTATTTTTGTAAAAATAGTGGAGAGTATAAATATTCAATGAAAATACATTGAATTGAGGAGTGAAAAGCATGAAAAAAGGTGTAAAGATTACGTTGATATCCATAGCTTTAATCGTAGTATTGCTTGGAGTAATGACATCCCTTGCTTTTAGTAAAATAAATTATAAAAAGTGGGAGGGGGATTCCACAGAAGTTATAAGCAAAATAAGAGATGGGGAGAAAACAGGAAAAGAAGTAGAAATAAATAATGAAGAGTTAAATGAGGCCCTATCTATAATGTACAAAAATCCTATTAAAAAGGGTGGTATTATTATAAATACTCCAGAGGGATTTTTAGAAGACAACTATGTTGGTGTTAAAATTCCAGTAATTTATAAGAATAAAGAAATTGTTATATATACTAAGGGAGAGATAGATTTTGTAGAAGATAAAATAGAATACACTCCTAAAAGTTTTAAAGTTGGCAAATTACCTATTCCTAAATCTCTAATCTTTAATTCTATTAAAAAATATGAACTAAAGGGCATAGAGGGGGAGGAAGGAAAGGTTTTAATAGATAAAAAGTTAGTTCCTTTTTCTATTAGTTCTTTAGATGTAAGGGAAGGAATATTATACATAAAACTGAATAAATTTGTAGAAAGTTCATTGTTTGACAATGAAAAAAATGTTAAAATTGAACTTGATAAGATAAAAAATCAATTAGAGGAAGTAAAAAGCAAATCTAAAGATGAAAATGAAAAGTCTAAAATCGACAACATAATAAACAAAATAGAAGATAACAAGGAAAGGCCTACCAAAGATATAGTGGACAAAATAAAGGAAGATATTAAAGAGGTAGGCAAAGATTCAAAGGATGAAGAAAGTAAAAAAGAAATTGATAAAGCTGTGGACGACATAGAAAAAAGTAAAAAGGAGAAAGTAGATGCTCTTATAAATGTAAGGGGACAGTTATCTAATGCATTAGGTTCTACTGGATCAAGTGGTGGTGAAGAAATAATAGGTATAATGCTATCTACTATAGATAAGTTAATTCAGGATCCTTCCTATAATTATGGAGGAAATGTAGGATCAGTTAAAAAAATATATGGAAAACTTAGTGGAAAAGAAAAGAAAGCAGTTAAGGATTCCATATTCTCTAATGTAGATGGAGCAAGTATTGGTGAAGTAAGAAGAATGTTTGGTTTATAGATTTAAAGGAGGAATATTTAATGAAAAAAACTGCAATAGCTCTTACAATGGCTTTAGTAATGTCTACTGGATATGTTAAGGCAGAAGGAAATGTAAATGATATCAATAGACTAAGTGGTAAAAACAGATATGAAACCTCTGAGGCCATATCTAAATATGGATGGGAAACTTCTGAATATGTAATAATTGCTCAAGGAGAAAATTTCCCTGATGCACTATGTGCTGCGCCACTTGCTAAGAAATATAATGCCCCAATAATATTAACCAAGGGGGATGGACTTACAGAGGAAGGGCAAAGAGAACTTAAGAGATTAAAGCCTTCAAACGTAATTTTAATTGGAGGAGAGGGAGTATTATCTCCTAAAATTGAACAATACATAAAAAACAATATTAAAGGTGCAAAGATTGAGAGAATAGGCGGAAAAAATAGATATGAAACTTCAATAAAAATAGCTGAAAAACTAGGATTTAATGGAGAAGTAGCAATAGCATCCTCTGAATACTATGCAGATGCTCTATCTGTAGCTCCTATTGCAGCTATAAAAGGTATGCCAATAATACTTACAGATAAAAATACTTTACCAAAGGAAGTAAAAAACTATCTAAAAGATAAAGAAGTGGACAAGGCTTACATAATTGGAGGAACAGGAGTAATCTCAAAAGAAATAGGAGATGAATTAGATAATCCTCATAGATTATCCGGTAAGGATAGATTTGATACAAACGTTGAAATATTAAAGGAATTTGAAGAAGACTTAGACTATAGCAAAGTAGTAACAGCTCTAGGAGTGGGCCCTAAAGGCAATGAATTTGCAGATGCCTTATCAGGAGCGGCTCTTGCAGCAAAATATAATGCACCAATGGTACTTTCCTCAAAGGATTTGCCAAAAGTAACGGAAGACTATTTAAATACTGTAGTTAATCCAGAAGGAGACTTATTAGTTCTAGGTGGAGAAGGTATACTTCCAAACTCAGCTGTTGATAAAATCAAACCATCGGTAAAGGTATATACTGAGGATAATGCAAATCTAAAGAATTTAAACGAAGATAATAGCATTAAGATAACAGGTAAAAATGTTACTTTAGATGGAGGCAGCATCAAAGGTAATCTTTATGCCTATGGACAAAATATTACTGTAAGTAATTTAAATATTTCAGGAGCTCTTACCGTAAATCCAGGAAAAGAGGAAACTATAAACTTAAATAATGTACAAACTTCTGGTATAAAGATAAATTCAGGAGAAAATAAAAATGTAAACCTTAAAGGAAACATCAAAGGAGATGTTTTTGTAAAGGGAAAAGCTAATGTAAACATAAATGAAAATACGACAATAAATAAACTTACATTAGATGGAGAAGTGAAAATTGAATCAAAATCACAAACTCCTGTGGACAAGGTTGTTATTACAAGCAATAGAAGTGTAATAAAATTAAGCGGAAAATATAAAGAAATAGAAGTAGAAGATGGAAAAAGAATAGAATTAGCAGCTGGTACAGAGGTAGAAAAGATTGTTTCTAAATCATCTAAAGGTAAAGGAGTAGAAATAAACATACCTAAGGATGCAGTTGTAAAACAAATATCAGAAGGATTTAAGTTAGAAGGAGAAGGAGCTGCAAACGTTACTCCAGGTGGTGGAGCAGGAGGTGCTGGAGGAGGAGTAGTACCACCAGCTCAAGGAGAAATAAAAATAACTGGAATTGATATAAGTACTAGTAATGGTTCTAAAATAAGGGGATCAATAGATGGAAGTAGTATTACAATAAATGTTCCAAAGAATTTTAAAGGAAATGTAACAAGTATTAAAGTGCATTTTACTGAAGAAGTTAAAGAACTATCCTTAACCTCATTAAATGAAAATGTAAGCGAAAGCGAATTAAATAAATTAAGCAGTAGAAAATCAATTGACTTAATAGAGCTATTGAGAATTAAGGGTTATGATAAAGAAAATGATGGAATTGGAATAGACAATATAGGTCTAATTCATGCTGAAAGTATAGTTGTAAAGGGAGCTTCAGGAAATAGTTCAAAATACACAGTTTTTATTGAAGAATAATTTCTTAAGATATTTAGATGTTTAGATGTTTAGATAATAGATTTATCTAAACATCTACTAAACTAGCAAAAGGAGGAATCGACGTGGAAGAGGAAATAACCTTAGACCTGAGGGACTTTTTTCGTATATTAAGAAAAAGGGCTAATCTTATAGTACTCATTACAGCAGTATGTACATTAATATCAGGTATATTAAGTTTTTTTGTAATAGCTCCAACCTATGAAGCCAAAACCAGCATAATTGTTGGTAAGCTTGAGGGACAGGAGGGAAATCTTCAAAATAATGATGTAGTAATGTATCAAAATCTTATAAAGACTTATGCAGAAATAGGAAAATCAGATAGAGTGGCAGAAGCTACTTCAAGTAAATTAAAAGGAGAGTATACTCCAGAACAAATCAAAAAAATGCTTACAGTGACTCCTCAACAAGGAACTCAAATACTTGTGATAAAAGCGGAAAATAGAAGTGGAGAGGAAGCTGCAAAAATAATTAATGCAGCATCGGAAGCTTTTGTTGAAGAATCAAAAGAAGTATATAAAACTGGTGGAAATATAAGCATAATAGATAAAGCAAAGGTGCCGGAAAAACCTGTACAGCCTAAAAAAGCTTTAAATGTTGCTATAGCATTTTTCGTAGGCTTAATGGCATCTATAGGATTGACCTTTATTTTGGAATACATGGATAATACCATAAAAACAGAAGATGATGTGGAAAGATATTTAGGTGTACCGGTAATTGGGATAATTCCAAAAACAGAAAACTAAATATCTAACAATCTATATAAAAAGGATTGATAAATATGTTGGACATACATAGTCATATTCTTCAGGGCATTGATGATGGAGCAGAGGACTTAGAAACTTCATTAGAAATGCTTAAGATGGCTAAGGAAGAAAATATAAATAGCATAATTGCTACACCTCATTATTATAGAGGGCATTATGAAAATGATTATGAAAGCGTTTTAAAGCATGTGGAGAAAATTAATGAAAAAGCTGTTAAAAATAAGGTGGATATAAAAGTATTTCCCGGGCAAGAAGTATTTTTAGACAAATATTCTCCTAAGCTTTATAAAGAAGGAATTATAAAAGGATTAAATAATAGTAGGTTTATGTTAGTGGAGTTTTCCATGATGAATATGCCTAAGGATATTTTAGATATAATATATGAAATTAGAATTCTCGGGGTAGTGCCTATAATCGCACATCCAGAAAGATATAAGTACATAATTGAAACTCCTTCAAATATTAATGCTTTTATTAAAGAAGGGTGTTTATTTCAAATAAACACAGGAAGTATAAGGGGAGTATTTGGAGGGGATGTTAAAAAGACATCAGAGACGCTGATTAAACATGGAATTTGTAATTTTGTGGCTTCTGATGCCCATGGAATAGGAAGAAGATGTCCAGGCATATTGCCTACCCTAAAGAGGGTAAAGGATATAAGTCCTAAAGTCTACGATAATTTAGAAGAGAATTGTAAGTTTCTATTAGAAGATAAAAATATAGAGTTTGATTTTGAAGAAATAAAAGAAAAGAGAAGCTTCTTTAGTTTTTTCAAAAAGTAAACAAATGGAGTGAATGATATGGAAGGTAGAAATTTAATTACTATAGAAGATCCTAGGTCTCCCATAGCTGAGGCTTATAGGACATTAAGAACTAATATTCAGTTTTCATCCTTTGACAAAAAAATTCAAAGCATAGTGGTAACCAGCTCAGGGCCTGGTGAAGGAAAGTCCACCACCTCTGCTAATTTAGCTATAGTTATGGCTCAGTCAGGAAGTAAAACTATATTAATAGATTGTGACCAAAGAAAATCTACAGTACATAAAACCTTTGGTTTATCAAATGAAATAGGTATATCAGACCTTTTAGTAGGTAAAGTTGACTTTAAAGATGCAGTTCAAGATTCTAAGGTAGAGAATTTAGATATATTAACTGCAGGTACAAGACCTCCAAACCCATCAGAACTTTTAAGTTCAAAGAAGATGAAGGAGTTTATTGATGAGTTAAGAGAAGAATATGAATATATCATAATAGATTCTCCACCAATAATTGCAGTTACAGATGCCCAACTAATAGCAAGTTTTACAGATGGTGCACTTTTAGTAATATCATCAGGAGAAGTAGAAAGAGCAGCTGCCATTAAGGCAAAGGAACTTTTAGATAAAGTAAATGCAAAAATAATAGGCATAGTTCTAAATAAATTAGAAGTATCCGAAAAAGGATACTATGGATATTACTATCAATACTACTACGGAAAAGATGGAGACAGAAAAAAAGGAAAAAATAAATCTGGTGAAGTTGCTATCTAGAAAGATGGAGCATAATTTTTAAAATATAAAGGAACTAAATATATAGTGGAGGAACAGAACCTATATAGTTAGTTCTTATTTACAATAACCCTAATTTACTTATATTTGAAAAAGTTCATAGTTTTTCAGTAAATGCGAAAAATGTAGAAAAGTTTTTTAGAACTTTATTTGGGTAGATTTAATTAATTAAAGCATTTATATGAGAAAAACATACATTCAAAATTCAATAGCTTTTAATTTAATTTTAAATGTATTTAATAATTGATAAATAATTTTATGAGAATATTTAATCATATCAATAAAATGAATAGGAATTCATATTAATAATTTAGGTGAATTTAAAATATATCAAGAAAAATGCATAAATATGTAGAAGATTACATATTTATAATAAAAGTAACGCAGTATAGAGATTTAATTTTAATTCATATTAAATTAAAATTGAATAAAAAAGCAAAAAAATACAGTGAATTTAATAGTAAATTAAAGTTATATTAAAAAAAAGGAAGAAATTATAAGATAAATGGTATATTTTTGTTATAAAATTAAAATATAGAATTTATGGAAATATAATAAATGTTATACAATGGTAATATGTTCATAGATTGTTAATATTTTAGTTTGCTTATTTTAGTCTTAAGGGGGAAGGGATATGCGGGAAATTGAAGGAAGATTACACCGAGAGGTTAATAGAAGAATTAATGTAGAGAAGTTTATCAATTGTTGGTAGAGGGTGCAAGGAGGTGTAGAAATGGATACTATAAGAACCACAAGAAAATATATATTAATGATAGCAGATATTATATTAATAAACGTGTCTTATATTTTGGCATATTGGCTTAGATTTAATTTCAATATACCTTCACATGAATTAGTAATATTTAAAAATAATGCAATTATAATTACAATTATTTATTTGTTAATATTTTGCTTTTTCAAACTTTATAAAAGATTATGGAGTTACGCTAGTATAGATGAGTTTATGTTAGTAGTAAATGCTTGTATATTATCAAACTTATTAGGAATTATATATAGCTTTACTTTAGTACCGAGGATTCCATTAAGTGTTAATATTTTATCCGGTATGATTACTATTCTTTTAATTGGTGGATTTAGAATGTCTTTTAGAATAATTAAAAGATATCTAGATGCTAGAGTTAAGCATCACTCCGGTAGTTCTAAGAGAGTAATGATTATAGGTGCAGGTAAAGCTGGAACGATTATTGTAAATGAAATGAAGTTGTGCAGTGAAGTTAATTATCTTCCAGTAGCATTTATTGATGATAACAAATATAAAGTTGGCACACGTGTAGCCGGTATAGAAGTTATGGGAACTAGGAATGATATTGTTAAATTAGCTAAAAGCTTATCAATTGATGAAATATTGATAGCTATTGCAGCTATAGATGGAGCTACTAAAAAGGAGATTATAGATATATGTAAAGAAACAGGTTGCAAGGTCAAATTAATACCTGGCATATATGAGATCATTGATGGAAAGGTTACCTTAAATAAGATAAGAGAAGTAAATTTTGAAGATTTATTAGGAAGAGATTCAGTTAAACTTGATATGGAAGGTATTAGTGATTATATCGAAGGAAGAATTATTATGGTAACTGGAGGTGGAGGATCTATTGGTTCAGAACTATGCAGACAAATTATAAGATTTAAGCCAAAAGAAATAATAGTTCTTGATAACTATGAGAATAACGCATATGTATTGCAACAAGAATTTAAGAGAAATGGTGTAAATGAAAATATAAAATATGTTATTGCATCAGTTAGGGACAAGGATAAATTAGATTTAATCTTTAAGAAACATAGACCTGACATAGTATTTCATGCAGCTGCACATAAGCATGTACCATTGATGGAAGACAACCCTAGTGAAGCTATTAAGAATAATGTATTTGGTACTTTAAATTTGGTTAATTGTGCTGATAAATATAAAGTTAAAAGATTTGTAATGATATCAACGGATAAAGCTGTTAATCCTACTAATATAATGGGAGCAACCAAAAGAGTATGTGAAATGATTATTCAGTCTATGGATAAAAGAAGTGAAACACAGTTTGTAGCTGTAAGATTTGGGAATGTATTGGGAAGTAATGGTTCTGTAATACCAGTATTTATTGATCAAATTAAAAGTGGAGGACCAGTTACAGTTACGCATAAGGATATTAATAGATTTTTTATGACTATACCAGAAGCAGCTCAATTAGTGCTTCAAGCCGGAGTTTTTGCTAAAGGCGGAGAAATATTTGTTTTGGATATGGAAAAACCAGTTAAGATATACGATTTAGCATGCGATTTAATAAGGCTTTCAGGATATATACCAAATGAAGATATTGAAATTAAATTTATAGGACTTAGACCAGGAGAAAAACTTTATGAAGAAGTTTTAACCGAAGAAGAAGGATTGAATCAAACTGCACATAAGAAAATTTTTGTTGGCAAACCAACCTTTGATGATTTTGATACTCTAATGGTTAAAATTAATGAATTTAGGAAAATAGTTGAAAAAGACGATAGGGAAGAAATTGTTTCTAAGCTTGAAGAAATAGTTCCTACTTATAGAAGATTTGAAGCAGAAGTAGCTATGACTGAATGTGTTTAAAGTTGGGGGGATGTTGTGGATGAGAAGAATTTTTGATGCATTAATTAGTTTATTGTTTCTATTAATATCATTACCAGTATTTTTAATAATATCAATAATTATAAAATTGACTTCAAAAGGACCAGTATTTTTTACTCAAATGAGAATTGGAAAGAACAATGAATTATTTAAATTTTATAAATTTAGGACAATGAAATTAGGAACTCCAAACGTAGCAACGGATAAATTACAGAGTGCTCAAAGTTATATAACACCAGTTGGTAAAGTTTTAAGAAAGACAAGCTTAGATGAGCTACCACAATTAATTAATATAATTAAAGGTGATATGACTTTTGTTGGACCAAGGCCAGCTTTATATAATCAATACAATTTAAAAGAACTTAGAACTAAAGCTGGAGTACATAAGATTCTTCCAGGGGTCACTGGATGGGCACAGGTTAATGGAAGAGACAATAATGATGACTTTCAAAAGACGGAGTTAGATAGATATTATTTAGAACATCAATCATTTGTACTTGATATGAAAATATTAGTTTTGACTGCTTTTAAGGTATTGAGGGCAGAAGGCGTACTTGAAGGAGCTAGGGGTAGTAGTGCTAGGAGCAGTGTTAGTGAGAGTAAGAATGTTCCGATGTAGGTTAATTGAAAATATAGGAGGATATAAATGCTGTTAGTTACAGGAATAACAGGACATAGCGGCAGATATTTTCTGCAAGAACTTATTAAAAATAAATATGAAGGAACTATACGCTGCATTATTAGAGAAACATCTGATACATCAATGCTTGATAATAGTCAGCTTAAGATAGAGAAGGTTGTTGGAAATTTAGATGATAAAGAATTTATTGATAAAGCTATGGTTGGTGTGAATACAATAATACATATTTACAATATTCATCATTCGCCAGTAATTGTACAAACAGCCATTAAGAATAATGTTAAAAAAGCTATATTAGTACACACAACTGGAATTTACTCTAATTTTAAAAATGCTTCCCAAGAATATAAGGAAATAGAGAAAAAAATCATAGAGTTTGTAAAGGATAGTAATTACAAAATAAACATTACAATATTAAGACCTACTATGATATATGGAGATTTATGTGACCATAATATGAGTAAGTTTATTAAGATGATTCATAAATTACCAATCATACCTGTAATAGATAAAGGTAACAGTTTGATTCAACCAGTTAATGCTAGAGATTTAGGTAAAGCATATTATACTGTATTGAAGTTTTCTAGCAAAAATCCAGAATTGAAAGCTTATGACCTTTCAGGAGATAAGCCTATTAAGATGATTGATGTGCTTAAGTTGATAAGTCAAGAGCTTAATAAAAAAGTTATTTTTGTTAATATACCTATGGGATTAGGAGTATTTACGGCGAGAATTATGAAGGCTCTAAGCATTGGAAAATTTGATGTTATTGAAAAAGTTCAAAGAATGGGTGAAAACAGGAGTTATTCACATGGAGATGCAACTAATGATTTTGGATATAACCCAATGCCTTTTGAAGATGGGATAAAGATAGAAGTAGGACAATATAAAGTTAAACAGATGAAGGTATAAAAGATTTTGATTGGAGCTTTGATTAAATGGAGAATAAAGTAGAGGTAAAAAATAAGAAAGCTTTGGTAGTTACCACAGTCGCATCAACTATAGATCAATTTTGCATGAGTGATATTAGTATTTTAAATAAATCATATAGTGTACAAGTTGCAGCAAATTTTACAATAGGTAATAACACTTCTAATGAACGAATTAAAGAATTTAAGAAAGAGTTAAAAGAAAAAAATATTATTATCAATGAAATAAATTTTAATAGGAATCCATTTTCTAAGGATAACTTACTTGCATATAAAGAAATTAAAAAGCTTATTAATGATAATTCATTTGATTTAATTCATTGTCATACACCAGTAGCAGCTATGTTGGTAAGATTAGCTGCTAAAAAAGCTCGTAGGAAAGGAACAAAGGTTATCTATACAGCTCATGGATTTCACTTTCTTAAAGGAGCACCTATTAAAAATTGGATGTTATTTTATCCTATTGAAAGATGGCTTTCTAGATATACGGATGTGCTTATAACTATTAATAAAGAAGATTATAATAGGGTTAAAAAATCATTTAAAGTAGGAAGAGTTGAGTATATTCCTGGTGTTGGAATTGATATCAAGAAATTTAGTGAAGTTGTTATTGATAAAGAGGCAAAACGTAAAGAGTTAGGTGTACCAGAGAATGCTTTTTTAGTACTTTCAGTAGGAGAACTTAATAAAAATAAAAATCATGAGACTGTCGTAAAGACTATAGCTAAGCTAAATAATCCTAATGTTTATTATGTGATTTGTGGACAAGGTGTCTTAGATGGGTATTTAAAAAATTTGATAAAGGGACTAGGACTAGAAAAGCAAGTTAAGTTATTAGGTTATAGACGAGATATAGCAGAAATAAGTAAGGCGGCAGATGTGTTTGTTTTTCCTTCATTTAGAGAAGGATTGTCTGTGGCTTTAATGGAGGCTATGGCTCTAGGGCTTCCGATAATTTGTTCAAAGATAAGAGGAAATGTTGATTTGATTGAAGATGGTAAGGGTGGATATTTGGTAGAAGCTGATGATGTTCAGGGATTTGTTAAATATATTGATAAGTTAATATCAGATAACCAATTAAGAAGTGAGTTAGCTATAAATAACTTTAAGCAAATAGAAAATTATTCTATTGATAATGTTATATCTGATATGGAAAAGATTTATTTAAATAAAGTTAAAAGTTAGGTGGGAACTGTGAAAGTATTACATTTGATAAATAATTTAGGCTCTGGTGGAGCAGAAAAGCTTCTTGAAGATTTAATTCCACTTATGAATCAGGTAGAAGGCATAGAAGTAGATATTTTACTGCTAACAGATAAAAATAATGTTTTTTATGACTCTTTGATCAAAAAATATGTAAAAGTAGATATTATCAAATACAATAACATGTATGATCCTAGAAATGTTTTTGAAATAAAAAAATATATAGTTAGAGGTAATTATGACATTGTTCATTCTCATATCTTTCCCACACAATATTGGGTAGCTCTATCAAGGTTAATTCTTAGAAATAAGAATGTAAAATTCGTAACTACAGAGCATAGCACTCATAATAGGAGACGCGAGAAATTTTATTTTAAACCTATAGATAAGTTTATATACTCTAAGTATGATATGATTATTTCAATCACAGAAAAAACTAAAGATAATTTGATAAAATGGATAGATCCTAAACGAAAAAAAATAGATAAACATGTTATTATAGAAAATGGAGTAGATATTGAAAAAATAAAGAAAGCATTACCTTATAAGAAAAATGATTTAGCTGATGATATTGATGAAGAAACTAAGCTTGTTTGCATGGTTGGTAGGTTTTCTGAAGCTAAGAATCAATCTTCTTTAATAAAAGCTATAAGTCAATTACCAAATAATGTTCATTTAATACTTGTCGGAGAAGGATTATTAATGGATAACAATAAGGAATTGGCTTATCAGCTTGGTATATCAGATAGAGTTCATTTTTTAGGTTTCCGTCAAGATATACCTAGGATACTTAAGGCTGTAGATATTGTAGTATTATCATCGTATTGGGAAGGATTTGGATTGGCAGCGGTGGAAGGTATGGCTGCAGGAAAGCCTGTTATTGTTAGTGATATTCCAGGATTGTCAGAAGTTGTGAAAGAGTATGGAATTATATTCAAGAATGAAGAAGAACTCAAGAATATGATAAATTCTCTTTTGATTAATCATACTTTATATAAAGAAACAGCAGAAATGTGTTATTACAGAGCGGAAAAATATAATATTAAAGAAATGACGATGAAATTAAAAAATATATACTCAGAATTATTTTGCGCAAAGGTGGATAAATAGATGTACTATATATTTAGTGGGTTATTGATATATGTATTTTTTTTAAGTATTATTACTAAAAAGAATAAGGTGCTAAGTGAAATATTAGGGCTAGTTTTGTTAACATTCTTTACGGTAGCTTTGGGACTAAGATACGGTGTGGGAATAGACTATTTTTCTTATGAAAATAGTTTTAACATACATTATAATACGTTTACTTATGAACCTCTGTATTCTTTATTAATGTATATTATAAAACTCTATTTTGATAAATTTTATTATTTAACATTCATAATGTTGTTCTTAACAAACTTATTTATTTATTTAGGATTAAAAAAGAGAAAAATAGAAGGTATCTATATATTGCTTGCTCTTTTTATCTATTTTTCCAATACAGCTATGACTTTTATCAATTTGATGCGGCAAGGATTGGCAGTGGCTATATTTTTCTATGCTAGTACTTATATAACAGAAAAGAAATTCAAGAAATATTTAGCATTTATCTTATTAGGCGCGGGTTTTCACTATTCAATATTGCTTTTATTACCTTTGTATTTTTTTAAGTTTAAATTTACTAAAAGGAGATATTTAATTAGTGTTATAATCTGCTATGTCTTGGTCTATACAAAAGCTGCCTTGAAACTAATAAATTATGTAGCTAGTAAAATACCAATGTATTCACATTATTATAACAGTCATTTCTTCAGAAACGATGAAATAAGTATATTATCATTTGGAGTTTTGTTAAATATAGTCGTTATATTAACATTATTATTAGTAAAAGAAAACAAAAATCTAGAACATAGCAATGATGTTAATTATTATTTGATAGGAACTTTATTTAATGTTATGTCATTATCAACGTTTATATTTGATAGAATTGGGATGTATTTTTTTGTATTTGGAATTTCAGGGATACCTATTTTGCTAATGAGTATTAAACGAAGAAAATTAAGAAATATTTTATTTATGTTTGTATTTTTCGCTATAGCAATATATTTCAGCCAAGTTTATTTAATGATTACAGAATCAAGTTCTCTTTATTATAGATCAATATTTTCAAAATAGATTAATTATGCAAAAGGAGAAGAAGGTATAAAACATGGAGATAAGTATAATTGTGCCGGTATATAATGTAGAAAAATATTTAAAAGAATGTATAGATTCTTTGTTAGATCAAGATTTTAAAGGTCAATATGAAATCGTATGTGTCAATGATGGGTCAACGGATAATAGCTTAGAAATATTAAAAGAATATGAAAATATAAATGATAAAATCGTGCTTGTTAATCAAAAAAACAAAGGTTTAAGCGGTGCTAGAAACGCAGGATTTAAAAACTCTAAAGGAAAATATGTCATGTTTCTAGATAGTGATGATTACCTTAAGAATAATAAAGTATTATCTTTGATATATGACGAGATAGAAAAGAATAATTTAGATTTTGTGATAGCAGATTTTGAATATGATTATGAAGATAAAACTAAAAATTATAGAAAAAAAAGATCTGAAAGTATAAAAAATAAAGTTATGAATGGTATAGAGTTTTATGATTTAGGAATTAAAACAAAATCTATAATGTCAGTAGTTTGGAATAAATTATACAGAAAAGACTTTTTAGAGCAAAAAAATTTACATTTTTATGAAGGTATTATTTATGAAGATATGGAGTTTACCCCTAGAGCGTATTACCTTGCTAAGAGAATTAAATATATTGACGAAGTAATTGTCATGTACAGGCAAAGAGAAGGCTCTATTATGAGCGATATAAATATCAAAAAATTAGATAATTATTTGCTAGTAGCAGAAAGTTTAAGTCAGTTCAATAAAGATTATAATTCTAAAGTGCTACATAATTCTGAACTCTATATGTATGTTACGTTAATAAAAAAATTAAAGTATTTAAAAGATAAAAATGAGTTCAACACACTAAATAGTGAGATTAAAGAAAAAAGAGTAGTATATAAGTTTATGAAATCTAATAAATTGAAGTATAAAGTTTTTGGATTACTATACTTAGCAAATTTAGTATAAATAATTTGTAGTTAAGGATAATCAGACTATGATACCCCAAAAATTCATTATTATTGGTTTGGTCGCGTAGAAATGCCTGAATTTGCAATAAATTGTATAAATTCATGGAAAAACATTTACCTGAATATGAATTGATTCTGCGGAATGAAGATAATTTCGACATTAATATTAATCGATATGTAAGGAAGCAGGATTAAAATGTACTTATGTATAGGATAAGAGAAAGTAGCATATCAAGAAGTTATATTCTTGAGCAATTTTTAAAATTAAGAGGAATTCTTAAATTATATAAGTAAAGTCAGCTTGAGGATTTTAAATTGGTAAAAAAGTAATAAACGATTCACAAAAAGTTGATAGAAAAGCTAATGAAGCAATAAATTTAATTAAAAACCACAAAAAATTAAAAGGTATTTTAGAAATATTAATTAACAAATATTATGGTTTAAGTATATTGATATTTTCAAATATAAAATAATAAGTTTTCTAAATTTATAAGTGAATTTTATGGCGTCTTAAAATCTATTATGTGAATAGGTAAAGAGGAAAAGTGGGCAGCATTAGAATAGCTCTTGATTATAAAGATGAAAACAAATTGGAAAGATGGTGAAATATTAATGCAGATAGATAATTTACGAGTTGTGCAAAAAAGAGAATTAGATGTGTTAAGAGCAATAATCGAAATTTGTGAAAGGCATGGTTTTCGTTATTTCGCTGTTGGGGGGACATGCTTAGGAGCCGTTCGGCATAAAGGTTTTATTCCATGGGATGATGATATAGATATAGGAATGCCTAGGAAAGATTTTGATCAGTTTAGGGAAGTGGCAAAGCATGAATTGCCCAAGCATTTATCTGTGAATGATTTTGAAGAACTTCAGCACTCAAATAGGTTATATATAAAAGTATATGATAATACGACTACATTTGTTGAAAAAAATTGTGAGAAATTTTCAGATCAATATACTGGCATATTTGTGGATATTTTTCCTTATGATGGTCTACCTTCTGGTAGCATACGAAGAAAATTTAATAATTTCAGGATGAAGGTCCTAAGTAAATTGAGTTTTTACCGACGTATGCCTTATTTTAGTATGAATAAATTAAGCGATAAAATATTATTTTTTTTGATTTATCCACTTAAGTGGTTGTTGCCGTTCAATTGGGCATCTAAGAAAATTGAAGAGATTCTGAGAATGTATCCGCTTGAAAAGAGTTTATATAGTATAGCAGCTGGATATTATGTATTCAAAAGCCATTATTTCTTAGAAACAAAAAAGATCAGGTTTGAAGACTTGATGATGCCATGTCCAGAAGATTTTGATGGCTATTTGACTGATCAGTATGGAGATTATATGCAGTTACCGCCAATTGAAAAGAGGAGAACAGATCACGATCTGCTGTTTTTCAGCCTCGATGAACCATATACTAAGTATATTAAAAACAAGCAATAGTACGTTAAAGGAATTGACGAGGTGGTATTAATGAATGGATTAGGAAAATTTATCAAATCAACAGGGATATACTTGCTTGGAAGTGTTTTAACAAAAGTTACTTCTTTTCTTATGCTTCCTCTGTATACGAAGTACTTAACACCGACTGAATATGGTAATTTCGATTTATACACGGCGTACATTACATTCCTTTGCTCAATCTTATTTTTGGACATTTGGGGTGGAGTAATGCGCTTTATGTTTGACTATAAAACAAATGAAGAAAAAGCAAAGCCTGTAACGATTGGACTTTTTATATTTACATCGTCATCCATAGTATATGCTTTGGCCGTTATTTTGTTTGGTACAGTAATGAATATTCCATTTAAGGGGTTACTTTTGCTATATGGGCTCACAATGAATATGGTGCAGTTTGTTGGGTATATTGCGAGAGCACAGGGGAAAAATATCGGATATGCACTTGGTGGGTTGGTCGGTACTATAATTTCAATTTTACTGAATATTCTTTTCATTGCTGTACTGAAGAGAGGATATCAATATTTGTATATTGCATATTGTATCGGCAATATTGTAAATATATTAATTGTCGGTAGCGATGCAAAAATATTTGATCTAATCATATTTAGAAATTTTGACAAGGTTTTATTGCGGGAAATGCTAAGATTCTCATTACCGCTTTCAATTAACTCTGCAGCATACTGGTTTCTTACAAGCTACAATCGGGTTGTGATTTCAAACCAATTATCAACTGCTGATAATGGTTTGTATGCAATTGCTAATAAGTTTGGAAGTATGGTTAACCTTTTTACGCAGTGTTTCCAAATGGCATGGCAGGAATTATCATTTTCAAAAGCAGGGAGTAACAAGAAAGAAATGGACAAATTCTATACTACAGCTTTTAACGAGTATTTACGTTTAATGTGGATTGGAACACTGATAATAATCTCGTGTGTTAAAGTGATTTTCCCAATCATGATTGGTTCGGAATTTGAGTTGGCAGAACCCATAGTGCCAGGGGCATTATTGGCAACATTTTTTACATGCATCAGTTCATTTTTGGGGAGTATTATGACAACTATAAAGAAGAATGATGTTCTGTTCTTCTCAACTGGGATTGGAGCAATTGTTAATGTTATACTTATTAATTTTTTGATTAAAATGTATGGAATACATGCAGCAAACATTGCTTTAAGCTGTGGATTTGCTTGTGTATGTATTGCTAGAGTTCTGTTGTTAAAAAAGTATCTTGACATAAAGTTGAAATATAGATGGGTTGTTTTACTGATATTGGGTACATGTATTGTTTTTATTGTGTATTTGAATGCATCAAGGTTTATAAATGCTATTTTAGGAATCGTAATAATCACAATAGCTTTTTTTATATACAGAAAACAAATCTACAATGGGCTTAATATCGTGACTAAAAGATAATAGAAATAGGAGGAAGTGTAAATGAAGAAATTTGGAATAGTAAGCTATAATATACACTGTAATTTTACTAATTATGGTTCTGCTCTACAATCTTGGGCTTTGCACCAAGCGGTAAATAAAATAGGGAATGGAAGATGGCAGGCAGTTTTGGTAGACTATTGCCCTGAAATCTTAAAAGATAAAAATGCTCTTAATCCGATGGTACATATGTGGGACACAGATACGGAATCGAGAAAAATGTGTGAGCTGAGTTTACCGGCTATACGTGAAAACTACAAGAAATTTGATAGATTTTATCATGAAAAATTCTGCAGGACAGCAAAAAAATATATTCCAGAAAATTTTAACCAAATAGTACAGGATGAGGCACTGGATGGCTTTATCTGTGGCAGTGACACGATTTTTTGCATTGATGAGTTTGGGTTTGATGATGGATACTATGCAAATTACTCATGTATGAAGAATGGATATTCTGTTTCTTATGCAGCAAGTTTTGGAGATGCTCATTTTACTACCGATACATATAAGACTTTAAATGAAAGGCTTCAGAATTTTAAAGCTATTGCATTGAGAGAAAGTAAAATGGTTCCTTATGTGCAGGAACATACATCAGTTCCTGTTCAACAAGTAGTAGATCCTACGTTGTTGTTAACCTCGGAAGATTATGACAAAATAGTTGCTCCTAAGCAAGAAAATGATAAATATTTGTTGCTATATGCGCGTAGGTATAATCCAAAAATGGAAGCGTTCGCTGAAAAAATGGCTGCAGAGAATGGATGGAAAATCATTGAAATTAGTTTAAGAGCTACAAATGCGGAGCGACATAGGATGTTCTATGAAGCCGGTGTAGAAGAGTTCTTGTCATTGGTAAAATATGCGGAGTTTATTGTTACAAACTCATTCCATGGGATGATTTTTAGTGTTCAATATCGCAGACCTTTCTATGTTTTTTCACGAGAACAGTGCGATACAAAGATTATAGAACTTTTAGGATTTTTGGGGCTTTCTGATAGACTGCTCTTTACCGGAGAAGAAAGAGATGCAATGGCAATAGACTATCTAGATGTACATAATAGAATTAGTCAGGCTAGAAATCAATCAATACAGTTTTTAGAGAACGAATTGTCTGGCTGTGAATAATTTATACTCGTATTAAGGAGAAAAATGATGGCAAGCTATTTAAACACAAGTGTAAAAAATGGGTGCTTTGGCTGCGAAGCTTGTGCTCAGGTGTGTAGTAAAAGAGCTATACATATGGTTGAAGATGAAGAAGGATTTCGTTATCCCCAGGTAGATCAGAGTTTGTGTATAAATTGCAGAATGTGCAATAAGGTCTGTCCATATGAGAATATGCCACTGAAGTCACAAGAGGAAAAGGTTGCTTTTGGTGGCTATATTAAGAATGAAACTGTACGTAGAGAAAGTACATCCGGGGGAGCTTTCTCAGCGATTGTAGATACATGGTGTGACACAAATTATGTTATTTTTGGCGCTGTAGCTGATGGAGTGAAGGTGTACCACAGTTACACTACAGATAAAACGGATATGGGACGCTTTCGAAAATCCAAGTATTCGCAGAGTTGCATTGGAAGTGCCTATAAGGACGCGAGGAAATTTTTGGATGAAGAGAAAAAGGTTATCTTTTCAGGAACTCCCTGTCAAATTTCTGGATTAAAAGCGTTCCTGGGAAATACTAATCAGGATAATCTTCTCACGGTTGAAGTTATCTGCGAAGGTGTTCCCAGCCCACACTTTGTTCGAAAATATGATGAATGGATGCAGTTAAAACACGGTTCAAAGATCAAAGTGTTAGATTATCGCTACAAAGACGGTAAGAAATGGGATTTTCAAGTGATGTATACATCACTTGAAAGTGGACATCGCTTCAAAATAGATCGTTGGTTTAATCCTTTTTGGTCTATTTGGCTGAATCATCTTATGAGCAGACCAGCGTGCTATGAATGTCCGTTTACTACTATTGGACGGGTGGCGGATATATCGCTAGGCGATTTGTGGGGAGTCCATCTTTATTGTCCTGAACTTTATGGGGGAAATGGTGGTGCATCACTGATTATTTGCAATACGAAAAAAGGAAAACGGGCTTTAGCCTCGGCACAGCGAGAGCTATACGGCCATGAGTTGGATTTTACTACAGCTTTGAAATATCAATCGCCTATGTGTAAAGCAATCAATCAGAACCCACAGCGTGAAATGTTCATGAAGGATCTTTTGGAGATGGATTACAAGACGCTTTGTATGAAGTGGGCGAAGAAGCCAACGTTTAAACTTTTGTGGGCGAAATATGTTTGGGGTAACAGACAGAAGGTATTTGTATGGAATCTAAAACAAAAATTATGGAGATAAAAGGTAGGTAATAACTATGCAGAATTTTACAGTAGGTCCTGTTCAGTCAAATGAAGCAGTCAGGGCAATTGGCTATGAACAGGTTCCTTATTTTAGAACACCAGAATTTTCAGCTGTGATGTTGGAAAATGAAAAACTTGTAAAGAAATTTGCAAAGGCTGATGATGATGCACGAGTTGTATTTATCACGGGTTCTGGTACGGCTTCTATGGAAGCAACAGTAATGAACGTGTTCACAGAAAATGATAAAGTGTTGATAGTGAACGGTGGTAGCTTTGGGCATCGTTTCGTCCAGCTGTGCCAGATTCATGGTGTACCGTTTACCGAAATTAAGATTGATTCCGGTAAAGCACTGACAGCAGAGATGCTTCAGCCGTATGAGAGTCAAGACTATACCGGTTTTATTGTGAATGTCCATGAAACCTCAACTGGTGTTCATTATGATATAGAAATGATCAACGATTTTTGCAAACGTAATAGTCTGTTTTTAGTGGTAGATGCAATTAGCTCATTCCTAGCGGATCCTTTTAATATGAAAGCACTGAATGTCGATGTGATGATTACTGGCTCTCAGAAAGCATTAGCTTGCCCACCAGGAATTTCTGTTATTGTACTTTCACCTAGAGCAGTTAATCGAGTTAATAAGAATTCTGCTAAGTGTATGTACTTTGATTTGAAGAGTGCACTGAAGAATGGAGAACGTGGACAAACACCTTTTACACCTGCTGTGGGTATACTGCGCCAGATTAATGCAAGGCTGAAAGAAATAGATGAAGCTGGTGGTGTAGAGAGCGAAATAAATAAGATTGCTATGGTTGCAAATGATTTTCGGGAAAAGATCAAGGATATGCCTTTTGAGATTGTTTCAGAATCTATGTCGAATGCTGTGACACCATTGCAACCATTGAATGCATCTGCATATGATATTTTTACAATTCTCAAGGATGAATATGAAATCTGGGTATGTCCGAATGGTGGAGAGTTAGCGGATAAACTGTTTCGAGTAGGTCATATTGGTGCGCTTACTAAGGACGATAACACTAAATTGGTTGAGGCCATGAAGGATATGCAGAGGAGAGGATTGCTGTAATTATATTTGATGAGTGGAGGTGTTCAGCATGACGAAAGTCATCACATATGGTACATATGACTTGTTACACTATGGTCATATTAGATTGTTGGAAAGAGCAAAGGGGCTAGGTGATTATTTAATTGTTGGTGTGACTGCGGATGACTTTGACAAAACACGTGGGAAAATCAATGTACAACAATCATTGATGGAGCGAATCGAAGCTGTTCGTTCCATCGGTATTGCAGATGAAATAATTGTCGAGGAATATGAAGGGCAGAAGATTGATGATATCAGAAGATTAAACGTTGATATTTTCACAGTTGGCTCTGATTGGGTTGGAAAATTTGACTACTTGAACGAGTATTGCAAGGTCGTTTATTTGGATAGAACACAAGGAGTTTCCAGCAGTGATATTCGCACACAAAAGCGTGAAATTCGTATGGGATTAGTTGGAGAATCAACAGTTCTTGATAAATTTGCCGAAGAAAGTACCTATGTGAATGGAGTGAAAATTACTGGTATTTGCACTCAGAACTTAAGCTATCTTTCGAATGCACTAAAGCAATTGCCTTGTGTGACGCCAAATTTTGATGAATTAGTGGAACAAGTTGATGCATTATACATAATTTCTCATCCGGATAGGCATTATGATCAAATTCGAAATGCACTCAAAAAAGGAAAGCACGTGCTTTGTGAATCCCCCATTGCTATGAGTTTTGAACAATGTAGGGAGCTGTTTCAACTTGCAAAAGAAAATAACTGTGTTTTGATTGAATCAATAAAGACAGCATATTCGACAGCGTATTCCCGACTTCTTCTTCTTGCTAAAAGCGGACGGATTGGTCGAATAGTTTCTGTTGATGCAACATGTACAAGCTTGCGAAAAATCAACTTTGAAGATAGAAATGAGATGGATATAACATGGAATAGTCTTTGTGCTTGGGGACCAACAGCTTTGTTGCCCATTTTTCAGCTGCTTGGTATCGATTATGCAAGAAAACAGATTATTTCATGTGTAGCAGAGGAAGAGAGAAAGTATGATGCATTTACTAAAATAGATTTTATTTATCCTAATGCAGTTGCATCTGTCAAAGTTGGAAAAGGTGTAAAATCAGAGGGAGAACTTGTAGTGTCCGGCACACAAGGATATATCTACGTCCCTGCTCCATGGTGGAAAACAGATTATTTTGAGATTCGATATGAAAATCCGGAACAGAATAAAAGATATTTCTATCAACTGGATGGAGAAGGTATTAGGTATGAAATTGTTGCATTTATTAAATCGATAGAAACAGGGAAGAGTAATTCGTATATTGATGAACAGGTGTCTGAAGCAATAGTAGGTATTGTTGAAGATTTCTATAACGGTACTGATGTGGTGAAAATCTGATTTCTATGATTCATATGAATAGTAGCAAGCTTTATCAGGCAAAGTCTTCCTTCGTAAAGACTCCAGGGAATTATGAACAAAATGTGAATAAAAAAGAATAGGCAGTCAGAGAAATCTGACTGTTTTTATGAAAACAAATAAATGAATAATACATAATACAGTTTGGTTATATAAGGAGGGGAAAAGAATGAACATATTAGTAACCGGCGGAGCCGGATATATAGGCTCACATACATGTGTAGCTTTGATTGAAGCAGGGCATACAGTTATTGTTGCAGATAATCTTTGTAACAGTAAAGCTGATACTATAGATAAAATAAAACAAATAACAAATGGAAAAATAATTTTTTACAAAATAGATGTTACCGATGAAATAGCAGTAAATACTATATTTGCTACTCATCAGATAGATGGAATTATTCATTTTGCTGGTCTTAAGGCTGTAGGTGAATCTATAGAAAAACCTCTTGAGTACTATTATAACAATTTAATAAGTACAATGATTCTTTGCAAGGCGTGCCAGAAATATGGTGTAAAAAAAATTGTTTTTAGTTCCTCAGCTACAGTATATGGAAATAATGTTGTACCTTTTAAAGAAACTATGGAATTATTGCCTACTACAAATCCTTATGGTGAAACTAAAGCTATGAGTGAAAGAATTATAACAGATATAGTTAAAGTGAATCCATATATGTCTGCAGCACTCCTCAGATACTTCAATCCAGTAGGGGCTCATGAAAGCGGATTAATTGGTGAAGCACCTAATGGAACCCCAAACAATTTAATGCCTTATATAACTAAGGTAGCTAAAGGACAACTAGAAAAATTATATGTTTTCGGAAATGACTATCCAACAGTGGATGGAACAGGAGTAAGGGATTATATTCATGTTATGGATCTTGCAGAAGGACACGTAGCAGCTCTAAATTGCATTAGTGAAGGTGTACATATATATAATTTAGGTACAGGTCAAGGGACCTCTGTTTTACAGCTTGTTAAGGTATTTGAAAAAGCAAATGCTACTGAAGTACCTTATGAAATTATAAATCGTAGACCAGGGGATATTGCTGAATGTTATGCCAATGTTTCAAAGGCTGCGAAAGAATTAGGCTGGAAAGCTAAACGAGGAATAGTAGAGATGTGTAGGGATGCTTGGATATTTGAGAAATATAGTGAACTAAGTAAAGAATCTGATATTGAAGTTGCAGCGACTAAAGAGAGATAAATATTAAGCTCAATAATCTAAATAGTAAGCTCGTCTACGCCTCGCTAAGGGGCCAGACCTCGCTAGAAAATTATAATTTCAAAGCAAAGATAAAATTATATTAGATATTTAGACTCTATACTTAACAATGCGACAATATAACTTGTTATTTGAGAATAGTAACAAGATTAGGAGTAAAGTAAATGCGTAAATTTCTACCATGGATAGCTATTATTTTTTGGATGGTAGTTATTTTTAAACTATCATCTCAGCCAGCAGTTCAATCTGGTGAATTGAGTGGAATGATAACGAATATCAATATAAAAATCATAGAAAAGATAAGACCTAATACACAATTAAATATAATAAAATTTCATCGTATAGTAAGAAAGAATGCTCATTTTTTTATATATTTAGGACTTGGAGTATTAACTATAAATTTTTTAAAAAGAAGAGGAGTAAAGGGATATAAGAGTATAATTTTTGCTTTACTTATTTGTATCCTTTATGCTATAAGTGATGAAGTGCATCAAATTTTTGTACCCGGCAGGGCAGCCCAAGTTAAGGATGTAATAATTGATAGTGCTGGAGCTTGTTTTGGAATTTTGTTGTACATAGGATTAGGCAAAATAAAAAAATGGAAAAAAATAAGGCATGGACATTCATCTATTAATGACAATACAAATATATAATCAAGTACAAAAACAGAGCAAATTAATGCTCTGCTTTATTTTTATGAAAAATAAAATACAAACCAACTAAAAAGAAGGTGGTGTAACAGCGAAAATAACGCTTGTGTTTTCATTAAAGGGATTTTCTCATTTATGGTTCATATGAGGGAAAGTTCTAATACTATCACCTGTATTAAGTATATAGACATATTCAGCTAAATAGAGACGAACCTTACCTTCTATTACATAAGCGGCCCCTTCTCCGCCATGACACATGGGCTCATCTGAATAACAATAACCAGGGATTAATTTCATTAGACCATATTCAATATCTCCAGATAAATCAGGAGATAAGAGTTCATATGAAAAACCTTTGCTTTCAGGGAAAATTATTCTTTTCCTTTTATCAGCTCTAACTATTAGATTTTTAGTATCAGTTGAACTTATAAAAAAATTAAACAATGGAATATCTAAAGACTTTGCTATGAGTTTTAAAATGTTTATTTAGGGATTAGCTAAGCCTCTTTCAATTTATTAGATAAAAATAACATATAAAAATACATAATTTAAAAAATAAAATATATAATTACAACGGATGAAAACCACGTTAAGTAGAAACTTAGCGTGGTTTTTTGATTTTAAAAGAAATATTTACATTTCGTCAAATTCATTCATTATTCTTTTTTCAAACCCTTCTATTCCCATATGGCCACTTATAAAAACCCTTCTTAATTCATATAATCCATCACTTATATTTGCAAATCCTCTTTTTGTAGTTAAGGCCATTTTGTATCCTGCTTCTTTTATGTCTTCTATTACTTCTTTGTTGAATCTTCCAAAGGGGTATGTTATATAGTTAACTTCTTTATCTAATAATTTTTCAATGGTATTTTTTGATTTCTTTAAGTTTTCTAATCTATCATCTTTTGATAGCTTGTCTAATTTCGAATGATCAGTGGTGTGATTTTCTATATCTATTCCATTTAAAGATAACTCTTTTAATTGGTCTGAGTTCATAAAATATGAACTATTGTCTATATAATCTGTTATAGTAAAAATAGTAGCCTTAAGTCCAAATTCTTTTAATATAGGATAGGCATTTTCATAATTATCAGTGTACCCATCGTCAAAGGTTATGACTACAGACTTGTCCGAAAAAGGTATTTCATTTGTTAAATGACTATATAGCTCATCTAATGTTAATGTTTTATAATTATTATCCTTAAGGTATTTCATATGCTCATAAAAAGTATCCTTTGGCACTGTAAATAATCCTTTTTCATCTTTAGATATAGAATGATACATTAACACTGGAATAGAAAATTCTTTTTGATTTTTTGAATAGGAAGGATTCAAAAATCCAGGTAAAACAAACACAGCTATTAATATAGCTATTAAAACTTTATATCTTTTCTTCAAAGGTCTCACTTCCTTAATGTAATAATATGATGTCTTCTGTTGTCTTATGCTGTCTTGTACTGTCTAATTCATTATATCACTATTACAAGTATATGGCATAATTTCCATGGAAATGTGTATAAATTTTTTCATTCATCTACCCTAATCTTCCATTCTCCCTCCATAAAAACTAATTTTTTTCGCAACCTATATTTTAATTTTCTAGCGGTTTCGTAGGTGATGTCATTTTTAACTGCAAATTCTTTAATGCAAAAATCCTCATTTGTTAATAGTTCTAATAAGTAATTTCTTAGTCTTGGGGGAAGCTTGCCTGCTAAATAATTTTCTATAGTTTGGCGAAGTAGTATTTCAGCATAGTGATCATTGTTGGTTTTATCCTCTATTGTATTTATTCGCTCAACACCTTCATATATTTCATCATTGATACTAAAAACAGTTATACCATTTTTGTATTTTCTTAGAGTTTTTGTGATCATGTGCCTAAAAGAATTATCTATGGTCCTATAGCAAAATTTATAAAAGCATTTTAGGTTATCTCCTTGAAAATTTGGTATGCTCCTCCAAAGGTAAACGTATACATTTTGAGTGGCGTCTTCAAGCTCAATATTTTTTATTTTACCAGAATAGCATTTTTTATAATACTTGCTTTTAATATAAGTCTCAAAGGTGTTGATTAAAATTTTCCCACATATATTCTCAGCCTTTTCAACCTTCCTTAAAAATTTCTTAACCCCCATAGTTTCAATTGTCAATATAATCCCATCCTTTCATACATTATACTTTCATATATAACATATAAACGCATAATTTCCGTAAAATGGGTAATGATTGAATGAAAAATAAAGGCAAAGAGTGATCTGTCCTTCATCTTTTCATCACCTCCTTATATAAACACAAAGAGGGAAGAATTTGTCTTAAAATGCAAATGTAATGTTTTTAATAATATATTAAATAGAGAAAAAATATCAAAAAATAATTGGAAATTATTTCTGGATTTTGACAAAATAATACTTGGTTATGACTTATAATAAAGGAGTAATGATTAAAAAAGGAGGAATATTATGAAGAAGAAAATATCAATAATTACTGCTCTAGGCTTAACAATGGTGCTCGCCACTTCTGCTACTATTTATGCAGGGGAGAAGCCATTAAAGCCAAATGGACCTTGGATAACTGAAACTCAAAATGTAAATTTAAGCAGCCTACATAACTACGAGGAATTAACAAAAACATTAAAACAAATTGAAAAATCATCAAAGGGAGCTATGGAGTTAACTGTAGCTGGGAAGTCAAATCAAGGAAAAGACATATACCTAGCTAAGGTTGGAAATGGATCTAAGAGTGTTATGATAATAACCCAACAGCATGGAAATGAGCCCCTTGGAACAGAAGCTGCATTAGAAGTACTAAAATTTTTATCTACAGGGAATAAAAATGTTCAGGACATATTAAAAGAAGTAACCGTTTATATTGTGCCTAGGGTAAATGTAGATGGAACAGAAGTACAGCATAGATACAATGTAGACCCAACAGCTCCTAAGGTTAATTATGCAGTAGAAGGTGTTGGTTATGACATGAACAGATGGCATTGGCAGAATTGGGAGGATAGTCCTCTCTATAAAAAGGATGGAGGGAAAACTTACCCAACAAATCCAGTTCCAGAAGCTGTAGCTGTATTAAATGCATATAAAGAAATTAAGCCAGAATGGGTAATAGACTTACATCATCAAGGAACTTACATTAATGAGGAAAATGGTAATATGATAAAAACTTCAATACTTTGGCCTACAGATCCAAAAGCTAAGCCAGAAGCTGTAGAATTATCTAAAAAGATGTGTTCTGTTATTTATACTGATTTAGAGAAGTATGGATTTGCAGAAGTTAGCTTATATGATGGCGGAGCTTATGAAGGTATAGCTAGAAATTCATATGGTATTGCAGGTTCAGGAAGTGTTTTAATTGAAATGAGAGGAAATATGCAATCCCTTGGACAAAAATCTTCAGGATATTTAACAAGAACCTTTGTGGAAGCTATGATGTCCTTAATTTCTTCAACTGCTGATGGTTCTTTATATGAAGCTGATATAAGTATAGCAGAAAATATTCCGAAGACAGGACCTTCTGTAAAGAAATAAGTTAGTTTCACTTAGGCGTGTAGGTAGATCTTACTCAAAATATGATTATAGGGGATAACTCTAACTTAAATTTTATCTAGAGTTATCTCTTTTGTTGTTTATAGAATTATAAAGGCAAAGGGGGTTTTGGCCTTTGCCTTAAGAGTAAAATGTTTTTAGATTATGCTTAATCAATTTCTCTAGTTGTTCTATCAACTATTTTAGCTGAGTCCTTGGATACTAAATCTCCGTCCTTAGTTTGAAATACATTTTTATCTATGACTACATCCATTGCTTTATTGATTTCTTCAGCGGTTAAGCTTTCTTTAACATTATTAAGTGTGATGTTTGATTTTTTACCACCTACGTTTACAAAGGTCATAACTAAACTTCTAGCCAACTAAAACCCCTCCTTTAATTTTAATGATCAATTATTACGCTATCATCTTGCTTTTTAAGACCTATAACCTCATGTTCTAATAGTGGAGAGAATGCATTAGCTATTTGGAAAAGATCATCATCTAAAGCGTCAATTTTAATAGAAGAAAATCTTTGTCTTCTGATTATATCCTTTCCATCCTCGTTTTGACCAATGCTGTACTCCAAAATTAAACTGGTTTTGAACTTGTCTGCTCTAGCAGCCATGATATCAACTCCCTTCACTATTACATATGCACTATTTAAAAAAGTGAGGAAGTTTTTAAATTTTATATTACTGAAACTTCACTATATTTAATCTCTCCATCTCTTTTTAATAGAGCTTTCTCCAGAAGTTAAAAATTATATTTTCTTTGGGGGTAGTCACTAAACCTATCTAACTTAGATTTATATGTTTTACTTTCTTTTTTAGTTGATTTGGTTTTTATGTTATCTATGATGATGTTATATTTATCTATGTAAAGTTTCTCAGTTTTCCTAACTAATGTATAAATGCTTGAGTTTGAGCCTCTTCTTTGTATTCTAATTAAATTGTTAAACTCTAATTCTCTTAAATATCTTCTAATGGTTCTAGTGCATTTTCCCATATCATTAGCTAGAGTTTTTTGAGAGGGAAAACAACTATCCTTTTTTCCGTAACAATAAGTTGATAAAATGCTGTATAGCTTAAAAGCTCCCATGCTTATGTCCATATGTATTATTTCCTTTGATAAAAGAGTAAAATTATCCATCCATCATAGCCCCCTTAAGTTTCTTAATAGTTTTATCTTTTAAATATCTAGCTTTGTTGTAGGAAATATTGTTTTTTATGGCATAGTCCTTTAATTTTTTTCTCTCAAAATATATCCAGTTAATTATATATATTTCTTCTTTGGATAGCTTTTTTAAAGCAGAATATAGATTTTTATACTCCTCTTTTTTAATAAAATCCTCTTCTATATCCTCTGTGCTTTTTAGAGTATCCTCTATATAAATATCCTCGCCTATTTCTTTATTTAGGCTTGCCTCATAGTTTTCCTTACATTCCTTTCTTATCAAATAGTAAAAATTATTTTTAATTGCCATAGCTGCATATCCAATAAAGTTTTTCTTGCTCATATCGTATTTATCTAGAGCCTTTAATAGAGATAGATTTCCTATTTGAATTAAATCTTCCCTATCATAGCCTTTTAAGTATACCTTCGATGATTCTTTCATAATTAAAGGGGTTAAAGCTTTAATCAACTCCTCTAAAGAAGACTTATCTCCCTTTTTAGCTTTATCAACTAAACTCTCCACATCCCTCATTAATTCATCACCTCGTATATGTATAAACACAAAAGACTAGGAAGGTGTCCATTTTTTATATACTATTAAGTTTTAATTATTCTCTTATATTTATTCTATGGGCATTTTTGTCCTATTGTATAGGACATGTATGTAACATTATGGGGGACAGTTATGTCCTATTAATTGGGGGAAATATCTAATATGAAAAAGAAGAACTTAGATGTTGTTTTCTTAATATTATATATTAGCAAAGGAGTAGATGATTGATATGAAATTTATCAGTAATATGAAGATTAGAAGTAAATTAATGTTATCTTCTCTATCTATGCTTATAATCATTGTAGCGGTAGGAGTTATTGGGATAATTGGCATAAAGATAATTGATAGGAATACTGATACTATATATTCATACAATTTGAAGAGTATAGATAATTCGCATCTTATAATGGAAAATATATTAAATGACAAAGCAGAATTACAAGGAATAGTTTTTATTAAAGATAAAGCAGAAATAGAGAAGAGAATTGAGAATATAAATAAAATAAAAAATGATAATATAGAGATAATGAATAATTATGAAAAACATCCGTTATCCACTGATGCTATAGGGCTTTGGAGTGATTTTAAAGACAAGTTTTTAGAATATAGAAAAGTTCAAGATAATACAATAAAGCTTATGAAAAATCTTCAATATGAACAAGCACATATATATCTGCCTAAAGTTCAAGAATCAAGAGAAGAGATGTTTACACTACTAAATGAATTAATAGATATGAACTATGAAATTGCTAAAAAAAATAACGAAATGAACAATGCAATATGTAATAAAATAATAATTACAATGATTATAGTTATCATATTAGGATTAGGGATATCAATAGTTTTATCCATAATAATATCAAAATATATAGCTAATTCCATTGAAGAAGGTTTAAAATCTGCAAAAGCTGTGGGGGAAGGAGACTTAACTTATAAAATTGATATAAAATCTAAGGATGAGTTAGGTGAATTAGAAAGAGAATTAGATGTGGCAGAAAATAAGGTTAAAGATTTGGTAGAAAATATAATTAAACAATCCAATGAGGGAAATATACAAAGTGAAGTACTGTTAAATAGTATAGAAAATATAAGTAAAAAACTTCAGAATATAAATGCCTACGCTCAAAAGATAGTAGATGAGATATTGGACAATAATGATATAGCAGAAGAGATTACAGCTTCAATTGAAGAAATAAACACAGCTGTTAATGAATTATCACAAGAATCTATAGAAGGAAATAAGGAAAAAGAAAAAAATATAATAGAAGCTATAGAAGATGATAAGGTGGTTAAAGAGATTAAAATAATGGCAGAGGCTATTGCAAATATTGCAGATCAAACTAATCTTTTAGCTTTAAATGCAACTATAGAAGCAGCTAGAGCAGGGGAGACAGGAAATGGTTTTGCAGTGGTTGCAGATGAAATAAGAAAGCTTGCAGAACAATCTAATGCCAATGTTTATAATATACAAGAGGTCATTGAAAAAGTAGAGAATGCCTTTGAGAATTTATCATATAATTCTAAGCTGTTTATGGATTTTATTAATAATAATGTTAGAAAAGATTATGATTTATTTTTAGAAATGGGAAATAATTATGAAAAGGATGTAAAGTCTATAAATGAAATGTCTCAGAATATCGCAGCCATGTCTGAAGAAATTAATATAACTATAGAAGAAATATCAAAGCTTATTCAAAATATATCAAAATCTTTAAATAATAGTGGGGAAAGTTCCGATGAAATATTATCCAGTATAAATGAAACCACAGATAATACGAGTAAAATAACAACTGAAGCAGAAGAGCAAATAGAAATAGCTACTAGACTAGATGACTTAGTTAAAAAAATTAAAGTTTAAATGGATCTTCAATGAATATTTTAAACGATTAAAAGGTGGGTAAATTTTTAAAAAATAAATATAGATAGATTTTATCTTAATCATAAAAATCACGCTAAGCGAAAATTTAGCGTGATTTTTTATTTTTGTATGAAACTTTATTTTAAAAAGTTAAAATAAATAGGGATGTGTGTTTAATTTTACTATAATGTAATGGAATGGAAAGTTTTGCGTATTAACATATGAAGATTACTTAGCTAAGTAAAAAAGTTAAGGCATATGAAATGAAATAATAGTTCAAATGAGTTAATCTATTAGTCTTTTGAATATGCCTAATGAAAGGAAGAAATTTTAAATATGCAGCAGCTTGCAGTGAATGATTCTCTTAATGAAAGAGAAATCAAAAAAATAGTATGTGCAGAGGAAGAACTTACTAATATATTTAATAATTATTACAAAAGAGTCTACAACTATATATATTATCGAGTTAATTGCGATTATACAGCAGAAGACTTAACAAGCCAGGTTTTTGAAAAAATAATGCTTAAAATTAAAACATATTCAGAGGGAAAAGCTCCCTTTGAAGTGTGGGTGTTTGCTATAGCTAGAAATGTAGTAAATGATTATTTTAGAAGTTTAAAGAAACATCAATTTTTTTCTCTTGACACAATTAAGGAATTAGTATCGAAAGAAAAAA
The DNA here is from genome assembly GCF_018918285.1 of Clostridium mobile. Lineage (GTDB taxonomy): Bacteria > Bacillota > Clostridia > Clostridiales > Clostridiaceae > Clostridium_AW > Clostridium_AW mobile. The sequence continues at coordinate 74,703 of NZ_JAHLQF010000004.1, read as the reverse complement.
CTCCGGAAAGTATGGTTGTAACAGCAGAAACTAATGCTAAACTTTCAAAAGCCTTGGATATTTTGAATAAAAGAGAGAGAAATATTGTAGCACTTAAATTTGGGGCAAATATAAAAAATAAGGAAATCGCACAAATATTAAATATTAGTGAAAGTAATGTTGGGGTAATACTTTACCGTACAATGAAAAAATTAAAATCAGAAATGGAGAAAGGGGAGTAGCCATGAAGAAAAAAAGCATTGAAGATAAATTTTCATTAGACATAGACGCTTACTTTAATGGCATAGAAGATCCTAATAACTTAAATTCCCAAGAATACAATGAAATTTTAAAGTTGGGAAAGACTTTAGTGGAGCAAGATTTTAGTAAAAACAGTAATAAGGAAGCTGTGTTCGATAGAGTTTTAAAAAATATAAATGAAAATAAAGGAGATAATAATATGAAAAAGTTAAATAAAAAGTCTTATATAGCTAAAATAGCATCAGTTGCAGCAGTAGGAGTAATCAGTGTTTCTTTAGTAAAACCAGCATTTGCACGTGAAATAGCAGATAAAATAATAAAAACAATATCTTTAGGGCATATAAGTGTTGTACAGGTAGAAAGTTCTAAAGTGGAAAGTATGCCTGTTCCAGAAGAATTTAAAGGTAAAATTTTCGATAAACATGGAAATAAAATAGAAATAGTTACAAAGGAAAATGCTGAGGATATGTATACAGCAAAGGGTGAAAAAATTGCTAACCTTTCAAATGGAAAAATAATCACTGTAGAGCAAGAGGAAAAAATGAGAAAAGAAGGAATGTTGGAATTAAAAGATCCTAATGAATTAAGCGATTATCTTAGTTTTGAAGCTAAGCTTCCTTCTTATCTGCCAGAAGGTTATAAATTTGAGAGAGCAGAACTTTACAAGAGAGAGGATGGAAGCATAGGCGATAAAGTTATTGATTTATGGTTTGTTAACGAGAAAACAGAAAAAACTATTTATATGCAACAAAGATTTGCTTGTGAAGAAATGAAATATGCGGATGGAACAGAGGGAACAGTTGAAGAAGTAAAGATTAATGGTGTAGATGCAGTAATAATTGATGATAGATCTATTGACTGGGAATATAACAATGTACTTTATGGTTTATCAGGTAGAGGAAATATTTCAAAGGATGAACTAATAAAGATTGCAGAATCTATTAAATAATATCTATGTTCTATTATTAAAAATTAATATTATATTCAAATTGTAAAATTATCAAACCTCAGCTATAGGTAATTGCCTTTAGCTGAGGTTTTTACTTAATATCTTAGAATTAACAAGTTTATCTAAGCAGTGTTTAAACATTACATAAACTAGGATATAATAAGACTATAGTATTCTGAAGGGTTTGATTAATATGATGCCATTTAAAGAAGAAATAGATAACATTAAAAATCAAATAATTAATAGATATAAACCATATAAAATAATACTTTTTGGTTCTTGTGCTACTGGGTGTGCTAAAGAAGATAGCGATATTGATTTATGTATAATTTTAAATTATGAAGATAAGCAGGAAGCCTTAATGGATTTGTTAATGAACATAGAATATGATAGAGATGTGGATTTTATTCTTTATAGACCAGGGGAATGGGAGAAATATAAAGAAGATACCACTACTTTTGCAAGCTTAATTAATAGAAAAGGAGTTACAATCTATGGTTGATACATTAAAATATAAAGATTGGTCTGAAGTAGCTAAAAAAGATCTACATGGAGCTAAAATTCTTTACGAAAAAGCATCAACACATGATAAAGAATTTAGAAAGTTTATAAAGGATTGCGCATTATTGAATGGATATTATATTGAAACTAGATATCCAGCAGAAGATCCACTAATTGCAGAAGAGGAAGATGTTAAGGATGGATTTAAATTTGCAGAAGAAATAATAAGTTTTATTGATATGAGTATTCAATAGTAAATTAGGAGAGGGATCAATTTTATATGAATAAAAATATTTACTGGCAGCAAAGATTATCTAATTATAAAAAAGCTATAGCGCAGTTGACAGAGTTTATAGAAAAAGATGAGTTAGATAGATTTGAAATTAAAGGTTTAATACAATGCTTTGAATATACTTTTGAGTTAGCATTGGAGACTATGAAAGCGTATCTTGAACAGGAAGAGTTTGAGGTGAAAAGTCCAAGAGCTACAATGCAAAATGCTCTTAAAATTGGGTTGATCGCAGATGAGAAGATTTGGATTGATGCACTAGAAAAGAGAAATTTAATTCAAAATACCTATGACGTAGAGGTGGCAAAAGAATCAGAAGAACTTATTCGTAAATCTTATTATCCTATTATTAAAGAATTACATTCTAAATTGGGAGAATGTATATTGAAAAAAGATATAGAAGAATTAGGTATGCCAATCATATCACTACAAACAGATAGTTTTCATATATTTGCAAATCCAGTAAAAATGATTGACTTAGATGTAAGTTACGTTTTTGAGGATGAAAACAATAAAATAATTGCGTTTTTTCTAAAAAAAGGAATAAGTTTAGAACCTTGTCTTAAGCCAGCAAGCATAGATGACTGTAAAAGATGTTATAAGGTTTCAACAGATTCAAAAGGATTCATAAATACATATATCTATTGGCGATAATATAAAGATATATAATTAAATACAAAATGGAGCAGGTTAAAGAAAGATTAATCTGCTCTGTTTTTTTATGTGTGCCCAAGATGAACTACAGTATAACATTTTTGATTGATTGCATATTATATAATTACAATGATTAATATCATTAAATAATATTTTTAAATCTAAAAACTTATTAAAAATAGAAAAATATTTTAATTTTATTAAAACATTGAATACGAATATCATATTATGATACAATATAAAAGAGGAGAGTGATAGATATGATGAATTTTACTAAGAATATTAATGATTACGTTTCATTTTATAAAATAAAGCAAACATTTATTGTTAATCAAACAGGAATTGAAAAAAATAAGCTTTCAAGGTTATTGAATGGTAAACAAGATATTGTGTACGAAGATATGATTTTGATTTCGAAAGCCCTAGGTAAAGAAGTAGAATATTTTATGCAGGACAATCTAAAACTAGAGGCCTCAGAATATAAGGACACATCTTCCATAGCTTTCTATATGGGAGAACCTGACCAAAGTAAAATAGAATTAGCTAACAAAGTTTTTGATTTTTTAGAGCACATTGATGCTATTTTAGGAGTACGCAAGAAAATAGAAAAGGATTCATTAGAGGTTTTAGATTATGGAATTTAATAGATTTAAGAGAACTATAACAAACAATAGAAAGTTTGAAACGAGTGTCAAGGAAGCACTAAATGAGTTTAATAACAGAGTTCAATGGTCTGGTGATATCCCTAAAATTATGAAGGAAATAGGTAAAAAACTAGATGTGTTGATTTTTGAAATTCCTATGAAAGATAGTGAATTTGGAGCTGTATATTTGGACACAACATATAGTAAATATTTGCTTTTAAATTCAAATCAACCTAGAAGTAAGATGTATTTTTCTTTTTGTCATGACCTTTACCATATCATAAAAGGTACACCAGATTATATTAATGAAAGAAGAGAAGTATATTTTAATCATGAATATACTGGCGATGAAAATGAATGTAAAGCTAATTTGTTTGCAGCTAATTTATTAATGCCTGAATATGAATTTAAAAAAATGTATGAATTATATAATAACGATAGTGAAGATACACTTTATACTATCATAAAATTGATGAATTATTTTAATTCACCATATGTGGCGGTATTATTAAGATTGTTTGAGTTAAATATTTTTGGAAATGATGATTTGAAAGGATTAAATAACTTTTTAGAATTAGAAATGAATGATGTTGAAAAACTGTTTGATGAATTGTGGATTGATAAGGAAATATTAACTCCAACTTTAAAAGATGAGATGGGACACATTTTTAATATTATAAAAAAAGAAGGGGAATATCTTCTGAAAAAGCAGTTGATTTCAGAATACGATTTTAAAAACATTCAAAAAAATATAGAACTATTCTATAATGAAATTAAACTAGAGGGGAAAGATGAATAAAAAATATACAGAAATCCCCTTTAATTTTAATGATTTTAAGAATTATCTTGTAGTTAATAAAGTTGAAGTTATAAAATGTATTTTTAATTCTGAAAAATGTTTTTTCTATGATACTTGTTCTATTCAACATCACTCTAATTCTAAAAATAGAAAATATATTATTGACTATTTAAAAAGTAAGAACGCAACCATAATACTTACTAGAACAGTTTTAATGGAGTTAAGTCCAAATTCTTTTGAAGTTAATGAAGTACAAATAGAATATTTCAAGGAATTGTACAATAATGGAGTAAAAATTTTATTGTTTGATGAAGAATACGTGTATGATTGCTTGAAAGAAGTTTTTAGCAAAAGTAATGAAGAATTAAATTTATTGTTAGGATATGCAGTAAAAGAAGTTAGCAAGCATAAAGGTAAAGTTTACCAGATATTAGAAGGTATGGATACCTCTTTAAAAGTGAAAATAAAAGGTAATAATCCTGGTAAATTAGAACTTTTTTCAAGGTTTTTTAATGAGGCCAGAAGTAATAAACAGGAACATGACAGCTTAGCAGAAGAATTAATTTTTATTTGTATCATAATACTTACAAGCATACCATATTTAGCAGATGATATTAAATATATATTCTTTAGCAACGATTTGGCTACAAGAAGTAAGGTTATTCAACTAGTAGATTATATATTAAAGAATCATAATAAAAGGGAACCCTATCAATTAACTACAGCTACAATGGTCTATAAAATGCATAGGGAAAGTATTTTGAATAGCAAGGAAGAAATGATAGAAATTATGAGCAGTACATATGGCATAGGTAATGCTAATATATATTATGTAGGTGAATATGATATTACTCAAGTAAATGGTAAATTTACATTAGAAGAAATAGTAGATAAAATAATTAATGATAATGGCTTTAAAATAATGTACTAAATTTAAAAAATGCCTTAGGTAAAAGACTAGCTTACTGTAAGCATAATAAGCTAGTCTTATTTCAATATTGTATATAATGCTTCTTTTAAAATTTACATATTTATTTTGCTAAATTAGTTAAAACGTTTGCATAATTAATATACCAGTCTTTAACGTTACTAAATGTACCTACTATATCCATATGATCCGTGTTTATAATTAGAGGCATTGCATTCCATTGACCAATTTTAGCTCCACCATTATATTGTTCAATAACATCATGGGAGCCTAATTTTGGCCCACTTTGACTGATGCAATTTACAACACCATCATTTGGAAACCATTTATTATCAATAGTAGGAAGACCTTCTTCGTTACGTGTATATCTACCCATTAAGTTTGCTGTTACATAAAACAACGGATTCATTGGACCAATTTGTGCTAGAGAGTTACCAGTAAGTATTGATTCTATAGTGGCTTGGGTTGTCCAAGAAAAATAATATACATTTGGTTGAGCCTTTACCCATGAATTAAGCTCCTGTGCACCCTTTGTTGATAAATCATAGGTTGCGATATCTGTTGTGCTATCCCAGATATCGCTTTCTAAAACTTTTTTTATATAATCAAGTTGAGATTCATCTTCTTGTTTATTTAGTCCCCACTGATCTAATTTAAAATCATATAATGAACTAAAGAAATCATTTGTACCTGTTATTGTTCCTAATACACCAAATGCAGTACTTAATAAATCTATTGCTGGAATTAAATCTGCAAAAGTTGTTCCATCATTAGGTGTGGATATAGTGGTAACACTATGAACCCAGTGTTTTCCTCCTTCAAATAATGGGGAAATATTTTCTTGTCCGCAATTTATTTCATCTTTACTACCTTCACTTAATAGTTGGGTAAGTGTACGTATAGTTTGTCCACCCATACTGTGGCCTATTAAATGTATTTTATTTTCATTACTTATGTTTTTGTATAAACCTGGATATGTTCTACCATATCTATTATGTCCAAATTTTTTAGCGTGAGCTTCGCCGTAATCTACTGTTCCACCCACTATGTAAGCATAAAGTTCGCAGGCTCTATCCCAGTTACTAGATACTGGACCTACTGTTGCTGTATAGGTTTCATAGCCTGAAGTAATTAACTCTTCTTGAAGATCTACTACTCCTCCCCAATATTTGTATGATAACAATTCCTCTCTTCCAAATCCCATAAAACCATGAACTAGAATGATGGGATAATTGTTAGCTTGTGTCATATTCAGAGCATTAAGTTTTGGAAACTCTAGTGGAGCTATTTCATTAACATCTTCTTGGTTAAATTCTTCTTTTTCCAGGTCTATTAGATTATTCATCTCTTCTATTTTAGGTAAATTTATTATATCTTCTGTAGATCTTATGTCTTCTTTATCAGGAGTTACTTCCACACTTTGTTGAGTGTTTTCTTTTTCCCCTACAGCCCTAACATTTGTTGAAAGACCCGTCAGTACCATGGAAAATGTTAATAAAGCGATACTTGCTATTTTGGTTAAAGTTTTCTTCATTTTAATCCCCCCAATTTTTATTTTTCTCTTAAATACTATTCCGTAAATTTAATATAATTACTAAATAAAGAAAATTGTATACAATTTCTTTTTGGAATAATTTATAGGTGATTAATTAGTTTTTAAGGGGGAAGTGAATTGTTCGCATACTAACCATTTTTTTCAAAACTTCCGAAAAAATTTTTAATACAAATAAAAAATACAGCATAAAATGTCAAAATATGAAACTATTATTAAAAATATTTGTATTTTATTCGACAATATAAGTATTAAAGAAAGGAGTAGTTAGATGAAAAAGTTGATATTTTATGAGGAGGTTGAAAGGCGCAGTGAAGAAAATAAAGCTAATAAAAAATAAAAGTAACAAAAAATCTATTAAATCTAAAACCTTAATGACACCATTAGTTATAATGCTAATCATAATTTCCATATTATCAGGTGCAGCAATAAATGTATCTAAGAGAAAGATAATGGATCAGATGAGAATGGATGGTATGAATTTAGCAAAGCAAGTATCCAATGATATTGGGAAAAATGAAGAAATCTTAACTGAATTAAATAAAATTGTAGAAGATAATATTAGAAATATAGGTAAATTAGTAAATGGGAATATATCATCTATGAATAATGACTATCTAAAAGATGTAGCAAAAACCTTTAATATAGATGAAATTAATGTATCAGATGCATCAGGAAAGGTTATATATTCTAATATACCTGCTATTATAAATACTAGCTATAATGATCAAGAGATGGTTCTCCGTATTATAAAAGGTGAGAAAGATGAATTCATGGAGGACATAAGGAAAAGTGTAGATGATAATAATTATTATAAATATGGATATGTTAAGAAAAATGGCGGAGGGGTTATACAAATAGGTATGCTCGCCAATAAAATTGAAGAAATGAGCAATAGCATGGATTTACAAAAGCTATTGGATGATTTGGCAAAAGATGAAGGTATGGAGTATGCATTGATTATAGATAAGAATTTAAAAATTACCGCTCATAGTGAGAGGGATAGAATTGGCAACACCGTAGATGATATAGGTAGTAAGACTGCAGCGGTAGACAGTGAACCATATTCTTCAACTATTCTATATAAAGATAGTATAGAGGTTTATGATGTATTAGTTCCTTTATATAAATCTGGAGTTCATATAGGGGCATTGAATATAGGACTTTCTATGGAAAATGTACAAAATGCTATAAAAGAAATGGGAACCATTATAATTGTAATATCTATAATATGTTTTATTTTATTAGCATTAATTATGATATCTGTATCTAAAAGTATTATTAGTCCTATTAATGATCTGGTTCAGGTATCAGAAAGAGTATCTAAAGGTGAATTCGATGTAGAGATTAATGTTAAAAATGATGATGAATTAGGAATTTTAGCAAAAGGCTTTAAAGAGATGTGTTATAGCTTAAAACATACTATAGGCATTATAAAAAATGAAAGTGATAAAGTAAATATTGGATCTCGAAGCTTAAATGACAATGCAGATAAAATGACTAATATTACTTCAGAGGTAGCTTTAGCAGTACAGGATATAGCACAGGGATCTTCAGAACAAACAGGAGATTTGATGGAAACCGTAAATTATATGGCTAATTTATCTGAAGAGCTTCAAAATATTCATGAAAAAATAGTTATTATAAAAAATAATTCTAATGAGACAGAAAATAAAGCTAGAGTAGGAAAAGAAGAAATAGATAATTTATTAAAATCTATAGAAAATATAAAAGATGCTTTTGATGTAGTTTCCAATAAGATTAGTGGATTAAATATTAGTGTGTTAAAGATAGGAAGTATAACTGATGTTATAAATAATATATCAGAACAAACAAATCTTTTAGCTTTAAATGCGGCTATAGAAGCGGCTAGGGCTGGTGAGGCAGGAAGAGGTTTTGCTGTAGTGGCAGATCAAGTTAGAAATTTGGCGGAGCAATCAAAGAACTCTATTTCTGAAATTCAAGGTTTAGTACATAATATAAAAAATGAAACTGACAATGTAATGGAAACCTCTAATAGTGTTAAAAATCTTGTAGAGGATCAGACAGGCATAGCTGAAAACACTAAAGTATCTTTAAATGATATGTTAAATTCTGTAGTTGGTATAGCTCCTCTAATAGATGATTTATATAAATCTGTTGAAAACACTGTAGAATCTAAGGAAATAGTATTAGAAAAGGTAAAAACTATATCTTTAGTATCTGAGAAAAATGCTGCAGCTTCAGAGGAGATTGCAGCTTCAGCAGAGGAGATGACTGCAGGAGCTTCTGAATTATCTAGTTTTTCTTTTGATCTAAAAGAAGTAGCAGAAAAACTTAATGAAGAAACGGAAAAATTTAAAATATAATAAGGATTTTTTGAATAAGCTGAGAAATAGAGTGGCAAGCCACTCTATTTCTTTTCCACATATGAATCAAATATATCTGCACTTAACTGTATAGCTTCATATAGGGAGTCATTATGATCTCCATCTATAACTATTAGTTTATATGGTACATCAAATTTTTTTGCTTGCTTTTCAAATTGTTTTGATAAGTACATTATTCCTACATCGTCTTTACCCACGAAGGAATAAACAGGTGTTTTTATACTATTTGCATATTCATAAGATGAACGTATATGTATTTCGTCTTCATTATATTCAAATGGTATACGTTCTTTTCTTTGCTCAAAATAAATTTCAGTACCATAGGATGCACCGTTAGTAGCAATGGCTTTGTATGGTGAATCTGTTAATGATGCTAAAACTCCTAAAGAGCCTCCTGCACTATGGCCCATTAAAAATATATTATTCTCATCAACATAAGGAAGCTTGGCCAAATATTTTCCAGCAGCTATACAATCCTTTACTTCACCATAAAAGTATTCAAAATTACCTGGATTCCCATTTTCACCACGAACCATAGGCGTCATAACTACATAGCCGCGATCAATATAGTCCTCTGCAACAGCCCAATCAATTTCATCAAATGCAAAGCCGCCATGCATGAAAACCACAGCAGGATATTTATAACCATCCTTTGGGTCATTTAAAACCCATGCCTTTAGTTTTAATCCATTAGACTCATATTCAACTTGTGAAACATATGATGGAGGAGTTGAATTTTCATATTCATCAATTGAAGGAGCTTTTTTTACAAAAGATGATTGAAAAGTTTGTATATCCTTCTCGTAAGAGCCAGAGAAGTTATTATTCTTAGGGGAATTACTACTAGAACAACCCGCTAAAAATATTGAACACAGTAAAATTATCGCAAAAATATTATAAGTTTTTTTACTCATAGAATCTCCTTTGCTTTTTAACTTTTTTTCTAAATTATAAACAGTTATAAAATAAAAATATGAATTTACTAAAAGATTAGACCTGGGATAAATTTTAATAAAATTCTATTGATGTATTTTCTTTATCTTTCATATTTTTATGATAATAAAATGTTCCTCTTATTCCTTGTATATAAATTCCACCAGCTATAATTAACCATACAGTACCAGTAACCCTTCCTTGGGAAATTATCATAATAATTTTGTCTATTATAAAGTAAATAAATAGTAATATTGCACACACTCTACTCTTTTTATATACTCCAAATGCAAGTCCCAATACCATAAGAATATCAATAATGATCAAATAGTTCATGTACACATCCATAAGGCCTACTTGAGATAATATAAATAAAATAAACATTACAGAACTAGAAAAAGTTGCCCACATCCATGCATTTTTTATAGAATTTAGTGCTTTTTGCTCGTCCATAAATTTTCCTCCTTTAAATAATTAATTATATATTAATTTAAATTTTGATTTCCATAATAAATATACATTCTATATTTTTACAAAATCTAGAATATTATATCATAAATTTAATATATTTCAAAGATATATTAAAAATAAATTAATATAATTTAAAATTAAATTATAAAATATATTAAAATGTTACGAGGAAAAAATGATAAAAGAATATAATAATATAAAATATTCTGAAAAAAACAATGAGAAATGCAGATAAACATGGTATAATTTGTTTAAAGAGTATTTGGTAATATAATCAATTTATTGCAGTATATTGTTAAAACATTTTGGGGAGGGAGTAAATTGAAAAAATTATTTAAGAATTTGAAAGTATCTACTACTATGATAATTTTGTCAATTATTGCGATAATCTCTAACTTGATTATTGGGGCATATGGCGTAACTGGTATAGCTAGAATCAACAATAATGCTTTAGCTATCTATGAAGATGGGTTGATTCCTATCACTAACATATCTGAAATAAGAGAAAATTTTGTGTTAATAAGACTAAACTGTGCAAATGCGGATTTAAATTTTGATGAAAAATATATGAGCCGCATAGATGAAAGTGATAAGAAAATAATGAAAAACATTAATGAGTACAAGTCTAATTCTGATGAAACACAATTAAAATATCTAAAGACTTTTGAGGAGAGTTATAAAACTTATTTAGACATAGCAAAAAAATCCGTTATGTCCTCTAAAGGAGGGAGTCCTTTATCAAAAGAAGAAGCAGATAAAATAACAGAAATGGGGATGCAAATAGAAAGTTTTTTAAATGACTTTCAAGATTACAATATTAAATTGGCAGAAAAACATAAGAGGGAAAGTAATGAAATATTTACTAGCAATAGAGCTATACTTCTAATAATTATAGCTTCTTGTATAATAATTTTTGCTTCATTATCCATGGGCACTGTGAAGAATTTCAAAAGATTTTTAAAAGAAATAGATTGTACATTAAAGGAAATGTCCTCAGGAAATTTAGATTTAGAACTTAAAGAAGATGGAAGAAATGAATTTGAAAAAATGAAAATGTACATACAAAATACAATAAATAATTTTGGAAATATTATAAAAAGCTTAAAGGAGAAAAGCAATTTAATAAATGCATCATGTGAGAATTTAAGTGCAGTTTCAGAGGAAATGGCATCTTCCTCTGAAAATATATCAACTGCTATAAATGGTGTGGCAAAGGGTACTGGGGAGCAAGCGGAAAATTTAGTGGGCATAATTAGTATATTAGATAGATTTGACAACAACATTAAAGAAATGGTTAATAGATTAAATGAAGTGAACAATGTTTCAAATGAAATTGCTACTACTGCCAATGGAAGCAGCAATAAGATGAAAAACTTAGAGGGTTCCTTTGAATATGTAGAACAATCCTTTGAAAATTTTGTAGGGAAGATAGACAGTTTGGGTAAAAATATAAATAAAATAGACGAGATAACTATACTTATAAATAATATATCCGAGCAAACAAATTTACTTTCATTAAATGCGGCAATTGAAGCTGCAAGAGCAGGGGAGTCCGGCAAGGGGTTTGCAGTAGTTGCAGAGGAAATAAGAAAATTAGCAGAGCAAAGTAAAAAGTCATCAAACAATATAAGTGTCCTCATAAGTGAAATATCAAAAGAGACTAAAAATATTGTACAATCTACTGGACATATAGATAAAGAGTTAAAAGATTCTTCCTATGTAATAAAGGATTCATTGGATTCTTTTGAAAATATTATTATATCTATTGAAGAAATAGTACCTAAGATAAATGCTTTAAATAAATCAGCAACATCTATAGATGAAGAGAAGAATAGTATATTTGAAAAGATAGTAGGAGCATCATCTATTGCTGAGGAGACATCTGCTTCATCAGAACAAATAGCAGCTTCTTCACAGGAAATGAATTTTTCAGCAGAAGAGGTAGCAAGAACGGCTACGGATTTAGGTGGATTAACTAGTGAATTATTAAAAGAAGTAAATGTGTTTAAAATTAAGGAATAAAGCTTTCCATATAATCACTTAAATATTTATTGTTGCTTGTTTTTATTCTATAGTTAGTACTGTAATTGTGAGATATAATAAAATTTATTATATGATTAATTATACAAATAAGGTTGATTTTGTATTAAATGGATGTTATACTGAACGCAAATGAAATAGTTTTATAGAAGTTTTATTTATAAATTAAAAGGGAAGTTGGTGAAAATCCAACACGGTCCCGCCACTGTAATGGGAAGTTATTTTCAAATTGCCACTAGATATTATCTGGGAAGGTATAAAATAACGTTGAACCTAAGTCAGGAGACCTGCTTCTATAATTTCTAGTGTTTTTTATTCACGGTGTATGAATTAAAAATACGTTGACTTGTTTTAAAGCGATTTATTAAAATCATAATTAATTATAGACAAGCAGTATTTTTATAGCCTATACAGTGAGTATAGGCTATTTTTAATGAGAAGAAATAAGAAAGGAGGGGATTATTATGCACTTGTCCGATGGTGTTTTAAATTTACCAGCAGTTGCAGTTACATCAGTAGTAGCAGGTGGGATGGTAGTTAACTCATTTAGAAATATAAAAGAAGAGGAAATTCCTAAAATTAGCCTTATGACAGCGACTTTTTTTACATTTGCTCTTATAAGTTTTCCAGTAGGGCCTAGTTCAGTGCATCCTTTATTAGGAGGACTTTTAGGGATTATTTTAGGTAAGCGAAGTACAATTGCAGTATTTATAGGCCTTTTACTCCAAGCCGTCATATTTCAACATGGTGGGCTGACTACCCTGGGTATGAATACCATAATGGTAGGGTTGCCAGCCATTGTTGCTTACAAAGTATTTTCTAAATGCATGAGGAAAAAGAAATCAATTACTCTTAGTGCGGCTTTAGTAGGTGCATTATCTGTATTAGTTACTGTTTTGATTTTAGTAACTGTATTATTTTTTACTAATAACACATATAGTGAAGGATTTTTTTCAGTTATTAATGTGCTAGTTTTAGGGCATTTGCCTCTAGCTATTTTAGAAAGTTTTATTACGGCAATTACCATAAGTTTTATATATCGCGTAAGGCCTAAGGTTTTAGAAACCTATGTAGAAAATTTAAATTTATAAAAGGAGTTCTCTTATGACATTAAAGTCTATACCATCAATAAAAAACGCTATACCAACTACAACAAAAGACTCTTGGATTCATCATTGGGAATCAAGAACAAAGACTATTTCATGTATAATAATGGTTTTTACCTTAGTTTTTCTAAAAACACCTTTATTGTTAATATTATCTTTTGCTATTTTAACAGCAATTGTACTGTCCATGGGAGTTTCTATTAAACAAATTGTCATAAGAGTAGTATGTTTTCTACCTTTTTTACTTTTAATGTCCTTGCCTATAATGATAGGTGGAGGAATTCCGCCAACTCAGGAGAGAAAGACACTAGCTTTATTATTAATTTTTAAGAGCTTAAATGCTTTATTTATTATGTTTATTATGTTTTTTAGTCAACCTGTACCTGCGCTATTAAATGGTCTGGCTCATATGAAATTGCCGAGCTCTTTTATTTCAATCATTTTTTTATCTTGGCGCTATGTGTTCATACTCAGTGAAAGACTTAGCCAATTTTATAAATCTTTAAAATCAAGATTATTTCAACCGAGATTTCATAAAAACTCCTTTAAGGTTTATGGGGAAATCATGGGAGGAATGTTAGTGAAATCTATTGATACTTCAGAAAAGGTATATAGAGCTATGGCTTCGCGAGGATTTAATGGAAAGATGCCCACATCAAAACCAAAGAGCATTACAATAATTGATATATTAAAATCTGTTCTTTTTATAAGCAGCGTAATTTTACTACATATTATTGAAAAGTGGTGGTTCTAATGGATATAGTAGAAATTAAAAATTTAAGTTATGCTTACACACATGAAACTATTGCATTGCAAGATATATCGATTAATATAAAAGAGCAAAGGAAGATAGCTATATTAGGAGCTAATGGTAGCGGTAAATCTACTTTATTACAGCATTTCAATGGGTTGATTTTGCCACAGAAGGGTTCTATTAAAATTAAAGGAACTTCTGTTTGCAAAGAAAGTCTATATGATATTAGAAAAATTCTGGGGATTGTATTTGATAATCCAGATGACCAATTATTTTCTACTACTGTATATGAAGATGTAGCCTTTGGGCCTAGAAATTTAGGTTACAAAGAAGAGGAAGTAGAAAAAGCTGTTGAAAATGCATTAAGCTTGATAGGTATTGAAGATTTAAAACATCGTCAACCCTATAACCTAAGTCTTGGACAAAAAAAGAAGGTTGCTATAGCAGGAGTTCTAGCTATGGAGCCAGAGATTATGATATTTGATGAACCATTTTCAGGGCTAGATCCATATTCATTACAGCAATTTATATACATTCTAGAAAAGCTAAATAGTAAGGGACGGACCCTGATTATTACTACTCATGATGTGGATATTGCCTATAGTTGGGCAGATGAATGTATTATTTTAAAAGAGGGCAAAGTCTTGGCTGAGGGATCTATAGATCTATTAGAAGATGAGATTTTGATGGAGGAAGCAAAATTGAAAACTCCTAACTTATATGAAGTTTTTTCTAATACTTCTATGAGGCCTAAAAACATAAATAAAGCAAAAGAATTATTAACAAAACTTTTTAAAAAAGAAAATTAATTTGTATAGCATGTGCTGCATCATAAGAAATTAGGAGGAAATTTAAATTATGAAGAATTTAAAAATGTTTTTTCTTGTAAGTATTATGTTATTATTATTCACTACACCTGTTTATGCTCATAAGATAGCTATAGAGCCAGTGGAAGATGGAATTATAAAAGTTCATTATGATGATGGAAGCTTTTCAGAAAAAACTCAAATAATATTATACGATGCTAATGACAAAGAAATTGAAAGAGGAAAACTAGATGAAAATGGACAGTTTAAATACGATAAGAATTCCGGTGTAGCCTATATTGTTGCAGATGATGGAATGGGACATACAGTTAAGTGGAAAGTAGGAGAAGAAGTAAGTCACCACCATAAAGGTTCTAAATGGATTAAAATCGGTGGAGTTTTAGTTGTATTTGCAGCAGTAGGGGGAATATTTTATAAGCGTAAAGATAAAAATGTAGAATCTGCTTAAATACTCAAAAAATATAATGCTTTAAAATATAATTAAATTAAAAAGCTAAAAGCTTAAAAACTAAGAGCTGAGCATTAAATGCTCAGCTCCTTTCATACCCTAAAACCAGATACTTTATTATGTAAATCTAAAATCATAGAAAACAAGTTGTCTATAGAAGAAGACATTTCCTCTGAAGAGGCAGATTGCTCTTCTGCGGCTGCAGCTACATTTTGCATATTTGCTGAATTTTCTCTTGTTATATTCATTATATCTATAAATATTTCTTTTATATTTTCAAGGTTGTTATCTAAATTCATCATTATACCTTTTGCACTATCTATTCCTAAAGCAGTATTTTTGCTTCCTTCTAGTATAACATGTAGAGTATCTATGGTTTCATTCAATACGGCGAATTCTTTATCTAATTCCTTTATAACTTCTAACATGTTGTCTTTTATAGAATACACATTTCCTTGAACTTCTTTGATAAAAGGTACTATTTGTCTTGCTGCATCTTCTGTTTCATCAGCAAGTTTTCTTACTTCTTCAGCAACTACAGCAAATCCTTTACCAAGCTCACCAGCTCTTGCTGCCTCTATGGAAGCGTTGAGGGCAAGTAAATTAGTTTGACTGGAGATATTAGTTATAAGCTCAATTATTTTACTTATTTCCTTTGAGTTAGTATCCAATAATGTCATTTTTCCATCCATTTCATTTATGGTTTCTCTTACTAAATCTAGTTGCTCCTTCGTTTCTACAATTTTATCATTTCCATTTAAAGCTTCCTGCTCTGATTGCTTTGAGTTACCCGCTACATTTTTTATTATAGTATTTATTTCTTTAATTTCATTTGTTACCTCTTCTACTTTAGAAAACAAGTTTTCAACCTCATTAGTTTGCGTATTGCTTCCAGTGGAAACACTTTGTGCAGATAAGGAGATGGTTTCAGTAGCTTCCGTGTTTTGAATAGCTATGGCTGATATTTGCTCTGAAGTTTCCTTTGTATTTTTTGTAGTTATAACCACGTTAGACACTATAGTATGAATATTTTCCACAAAGGAATTAAACCATAAGGCTAATTCTCCTATTTCATCATTGCTCTTTATAAGTATTCTTTTTGTTAGGTCTCCCTCTCCGGAGGCTATATCTTTCATGTTGTTTTTTATATTTTCAATTGGCATTATTATAGTATTTATTATGAATCTAAAGATAAATAGCAAGATACCCAATGCAAGTAAGAAAAATACAATACTAATGTTTTTAGAGAAAGTTACTTTTTTAGCTGAAATATCATCAAGATTATTTACTAATTCATTAACTTCTCCTACAACATCATTAACATTTTCAATTATGTATTGAGAATTATTTTTTTGTAAATTTATATCTTCTGTATTGATAATTGAATTATAGGTTTCTTTCATTTTGCTCCACTTACTATTAATGGAGTTTAGCTTTTCAATGCTGTGTTCATCCTGTACTGGAATTAAATTTAATTCCTTATCTCCCTTTTCTAAACCAATTAATATCTTATCAAATGTATTTATTTCTTTTAATATATCTTCCTTTAATTGAGATTTTTTTGTAGAATCTGTTTCGTATATGTATAGGTTAGTAATATAGGCTAACTTATAACTTCTCATTCTTTCACTGCCCGATAAGTTTATAGCAGCAGCATCTCCATTTAATTTTGAGAGTGTATAAAAATTAGTAGCAATTATTGATAAAATAAGTGCAGTTACTAAAATTAACACTAAAAATAATTTTGTTTTAATTTTCATAGTACCTTTATTTATATCTTTCATGTAATAATCCCCCTTCGTCATTTCCGAATATAATTCCACCATATTCTACTTGTTACAAAATTATACTACAAAATTTTCACTTATGCTATACAATTTTGGAATAATTATTAAATGATAATTATTATTTCTAAAATCTATATTTAAGAAAACAACTTAAGGGTACAAAAAATAAAAAATGCTACATAATGTTTCTTATACTATTTTAATATAATGAGAAGTTCTAAAATAAATTAAGAATCTCTAGATCTTGCTCAAATGCATAAGGGCGCATCACATATTATTTTTAAGTTTTACACGATGAAATTGTAAAAGTAACTATTTAAGAGACTAAACTGTCATAATATAAATTTGAAAATATATTTTTAAACTATAAAAGAGCTAAGTATATAGTGAAATAGCGACTTTTTATTGGAGCGTCTTCACTATATATTTAGCTCTCTATTTGTAAAACTAAATTATTTTTGTAGGAATTTATAAATGTAAAAAACATTTCATAAATATATGTTTATATGGATAGCCTCTTAAATTTTTTAATAATAAATATGTACTTAAAAAGATTCTTGTTGAACCTTACTATCGATAAGCTGTAAATTATATTCCTTTATAATTTGTATGAGAAGGTCTGCATACATGTTTTTTCCAGTTTCATCTTTTTTTGTGCTATACCCTGCTTTATCAATTGCTTTAGCTTGATTTATGTAATCAACAGCATTGAAAACTCCATTTTCTTTGTATCGCTGATTATTTTTAAGGAATTGAGCATAATCAGCTAAGGAATCTTTTTGAGAATCATATGCTCTAAATGTAGCAACTATGGTATCATCATAGTTTTCAGAAGTTTTCATATCTACAGTTTTACCTTTCCACGATTTAGTAGACTTTATGCCGAATAAATTATTATGTTCAGCAGAAAGAGTAGAATTACCCCAATTAGATTCTATAATGGCTTGTCCAATTGCTATAGAGGGAAGAATATCATAATTTTTATATATGTCTATAGCTGTAGGAGTCAATTCCTCTATGAAAGCTTTTTTACTTTCATCTACCTGAACTAAATATTTATCATTTAGCTTATCTAAAAATTTATAAATTTTCTCTTGTTCTTTATTGGTATAGGAAAATTTGTTTATAACTTCATCAAAGCTTAACAATTTATATTTAGAATTCTTAAATTTATTCTCTGAAGTATTTACTTCTAAAAATTCATCAGCTATTCTCTTTGCATCCTCTATATTTGCCTTTGAAAAGTCATTATTTATACGCAAGGAATCTAATGCGGCTACATATTTCCAATTTACTTGAAGTTTATCTTCGCTTACTTCATCGCAAGCTTTAATATAAATTCTCATAGCAGATGTAGGGAGCACATCTTTGTTTAAATTAAAATTATGTAGGACTTTAAACATAGCCACTATAAATATCATAAAAAATATTGTTCTAAATAATCTTTTTAGTTTTCTCATAGCATCACTTACCTCGTATTAGTTTCATATATTTATTAATTATACCAAAGATTTATAGAGATTTTATTAAAGGAATTTGTCCAATTTCTTAATAATTTCTTAAAAATTATATTATCAAGCTATATCTGTATAAAAAATTAGCAAAATTTAATATATTATGGGGGAGAAAGAGGAATATAGTGATAAAATATGAAATAAAGTAAAGAATGGACTGTTGATATATTGACTTACTCTAATATAATTGATAAAATGTAACAGATATTAATGATATTGATAATCATTATCAGTAATATAAAATTATTTAATTTATTAGGTAAAATAAAAGATTTAAAGGATGAAATTGATTATGAATTATATTTGGATAAACCCGGTTGTTAAGAGTATGTATGGGATTAAATTTGAAAATTTATTACAAGAGCTAAAAAGAAAAGATTATGAAGTGGTAGAGCCTCCTAGTCAAATAGATGTGGTGAAAAATAAATTTAAAACCTTATGTAGTGAAAAGGAAGATAAAATAATATTGGATACAAGATGTCCAGCGGCTATTGAATACATAGAAGATAAAATAAATCATAGTAAATTTTGCATACCTAAAATAGAGCCAATATTAATTCATACAGCTAGATCTTTATATGATTTATATATAAAAGGTGATGAAAATAATAGACTTTTTATAACTACTCCTTGCAACTGCCTAAAGGACATGGGAAATAATATATTTAAAAAAGAAGGAAAGACGGGAGTGGTTTTTGAAACCTGGAATGATATATGTGAAAACTTACATATAAAAAAGGAAGATAGATGTAGTGAATCTCCCATCCCACTTGGGTTTTTTAGAGATTTAAATCTAGATGTTTTAGAGTTAAGCGGAGAAGAAGAAATATTAAAAGAGGTAGAAAATATAGAGAAAACAAAGGAAAAAGTTAATCTTATAGAGATGCTGTTGTGCGAAGGAGGATGTAATAGGGGAGATGGGGTATAAGTTAAAAGGATATATACTTATTATAGCCATAATTCTTCTATGGTATGTGGGTAGTATAAATAACTATTGGACTTCTTATATACTTCCTTCACCAAAATCCGTAGCCCAAAGCGCAGTCACCCTCATGGCCTCAGGAGTTTTATTTAAACATATAGGGCACAGTTTAATAAGAGTTTTAACAGGATTTTTTATAACTCTACTTTTAGCAGTTCCCCTTGGAATTTTATTTGGAGTAAATAAGAAAATATATATTTACTTTAAGCCAGCATTAGAGTTTATAAGGCACACTCCGCCTTTAGCTTTAGTTCCGATGCTTATTTTATGGTTCGGCATTGGGGAAAAATCTAAAATAATAATTATAATATTAGCTTCATTTTTTCCAGTGTTCTTAAATACCATAAAAGGTGTAGAAAGTTGTGATAAAAAATTAATTGAAGTGGGAAAAATTTTTGATCTCCCTAAAAAGGATATATTTTTTAAAATAGTAATTCCTTCTGCACTTCCTAATATATTAGTTGGAATGAGGCTAGGTATAGGCTATAGTTGGAGAGCTATAATAGGAGCAGAAATGGTGGCGGCTTCATCGGGATTAGGATATCTTATTTTAGATGGACAACAGCTTTCAAGGTCAGATGTTGTGATTGTTGGAATTTTGTGCATGGGAATTTTAGGAAGCTTAATGGATTATTTATTTTCCGTTTTAGTAAAAAAGATTAATGTGTAGAATATAGGGGTAGATGATAATGAGAGGATATAGCGTAAATGATTTAAGTAAAGATTACATAGTAAACGGGAAAAGTCATAGGGTTTTAGAGGGTATAAATTTAAATATTGAAAGCAATATGATAACTATAATACTTGGTAAAAGTGGATGTGGGAAAACGACTCTATTAAGATTATTAGCAAAATTAGAAGAGGCTACTTTAGGGAATATATCATTTTATAGAGATGAGGTTCAGGTTAAACCTAAAATAGGAATGGTGTTTCAAGAGAACAGACTTATGCCTTGGCTTACAGTAAGAGAAAATATAACTTTCTATTTAAAGAAAGGGAATAATGAGATAGAAGATAAATTTTTGAAGCTTATGAAGTTAGAGAAGTTTTCTGAGGCTTATCCTAGTCAGCTTTCGGGGGGAATGGCTCACAGAGTTTCCATAGCCCGTGCTCTTGCTTATGAGCCAGATATAATGTTAATGGACGAGCCTTTTGCAGCACTGGATTACTTCACAAGGTCTAATCTTCAAGGAGAAATTATAAATTTATATGAGGAAACTAAAAAAGGGATAGTTTTTGTAACTCATAATGTAGATGAGGCAATTTTACTAGGGCATAGAATTATAATTTTAGATAAAGGAAAGGTAATAAAAGATTATAGAATAGAGGAAAGTTACCCAAGAAATTTATCTTTAAATAATCTTATATATATTAAGGAAGATATTTTAGAAACTCTTTCTAAGGATGAATATTAATTAGTTTAAATAAATTGGAGGGATACACATGATAAAAGGAAAAAAGATATTATCATTATTACTAACGCTTGCCATTGGGGGAAGTGTGTTAGCTGGGTGTGCTAGTACAGAAAACAAAGCTAAAGGGGAAAATAATAAACCAATAAATATAACTTACGTAAAGGCACCTTTGAATGTACCATCAATAATTGAAAAGAATAAAGAAAGCTTTGAGAAAGAGTTTGAAAAAGACAAAATAGAGGTAAAGTGGCATGAAATAACCTCAGGACCTCAACAAACCCAAGCTCTTGCTGCTGGGGAAATACAATTTGTACATGCCCTTGGAGGAACTTCTGCTATTTTAGCTGCATCTAATGGGGTAGATTTAAAAATAATTAATGTATACAGTAGAGCACCTAAAGCTTTCATGATAATAACAAAAAATGATGATATAAAGAGCTCTAAGGATCTTTTAGGAAAAAAGGTAGCGGGACCTAAAGGAACAGTGCTTCACCAACTTTTACTTGGAACCTTAGAAAAGGACGGATTAAAACAGGATGATATAGAATTTATAAATATGGGAATACCAGAAGCTTTAGCTGCACTTAATAATGAAAGTGTAGATGTAGCACTTTTAGCTGGACCAGCAGCTCTAAATGCTATAAAGGCAGGAGGAAAAGTTGTAGCTAATGGAGAGGGAATAGTAGAAGGTACTATAGTAACTGCTGTAAGTGAAAAGTTTTTAAAGGAAAACCAAGAATTAGTTAATAGATTTAAAAAAGTTCATGAAGATACCATTGACTATATAAATAATAACCTTGATGAAGCTATGGAGATAACAGCTAAGGAAGTTGGACTAACACCTGAAGAAACAAAAGAAATGTATTCTTGGTATGATTTTGATAGCAATATAAGTGATAAAGACATAGAAGAACTTAAAAGAACACAAGAGTTTATGTTGAAGAATGGACTACAAGAAAAAGAGATTAATATTGAAGATTTAATTGTAAAATAGAATATAAATTTAACGTATAAAGGCAAAGGGGTGAGTCTCTTTGCCTTTGTATATTTATTTTAACTAGGCATAGTAAAATTGTATTTGTCAAGAACAAAAGAACGTGGTATATTATCAAGTGGTTCTTAATTTCAGAACCTATAAAACTAAAACTAAAATCAAAGCCTAGCGCTATAATAATAAAATTAAAAATTAAGATTTAAACTATGAAGGGAGGCATGTCTAAGCTTTTCTAGGCTTTCATTAGGCAAAAAAGAATATGAAAAACAGAATATCTACAGCAGAAATGATGGAGAAAGAGAGTATATCCAAGGTGCTTTTAAAATTATCAGTACCTGCAATAATAGCTATGTTAATTAATGCTATTTACAACATAGTTGATACTATGTTTGTTGGTATGTTAAATAATACTAGTGCTATTGCTGCCGTATCTATAGTATATCCACTGTTTATGTTTATTGGAGCTATAGGGGTTATGTTTGGTGCAGGAGGTGCTTCTTATCTATCAAGATTGTTGGGAGAAAAGAAAAAAGAGGAAGCTGATAAGACTCTAACATCTATTATAATAATTGGGTGCATATTTAGTTTAATTTTTACTGTAATAGCTACAATATTTTTAGATCAATTTTTATTAATGTATGGAGCAACAGAAACCATAATGCCCTATGCCAGAGAATATGGATATTCAATAGTATTGGGATCAGTTTTTACTATTGGAACAGCAATAATGAGTAATACTATTAGAGCAGAAGGAAATTCAAAATATAGTATGATATCTACTTGTATAGGAGGTATTATAAACATAATACTAGATCCTATATTTATGTTTACATTTGATATGGGTATAAAAGGTGCCGCAGTTGCTACGGTTATATCACAGTTAGTATCCTTCATTTTTCTTTTAAGATATTATTATTCTAAGAAAAGCTATATAAAATTAAGCATTAAGCTTTTAAAGCCAACTTTTAATATGTTTTTTGAAATACTTAAGATAGGTATTCCTATTTTTGTAACTCAAGTATTGGCAAGTTTTGCCTTAGGTTTTATGAATTTAGGAGCAAAACCTTACGGAGATGCAGCAGTAGCTGCCATGGGTATAGTATTTAGAGTTATGTCTATAGGATTTTATATAGTGTTTGGAATCGGACAGGGATTCCAACCTGTTGCAGGATATAATTATGGAGCTAAAAATTTTACTAGATTAAAAGAAGCCATAAAAATATCTATTAAATGGAGCACCATTGCTGCCATATTTGTATCTATTATATTTATAACTTTTGGAGAACAGTGTATGCTCGTATTTACAAGAGATAGGGAAGTTATAGATATAGGAATAAAGGCCTTTAGATCAGCAAGTTTATTATTCCCACTTTTCGGATATATAAATACCTATGCAGTATTATTCCAAGCTTTAGGTAAAGCAGTGGGAGCTTTTATATTATCTATATCCAGACAGGGAATATTTTATATTCCATTAATGTACGTTTTACCAAAGTTTATGGGGTTAAATGGAGTAATATTCTGTCAAACGGCAGCCGATGGACTGGCATTTATAGAAACTCTTATAATGTCTATTTGGTTAAATAAGAGCTTAAAAAAAGAGATGCTTGAGGAAGAGACTTTAGATAATCCTAAAAAAGTTGCAACAGTTTAAATTTCATTATAGAATTTTACATTATACTATTATAAATATAAAATTAGTGAACGGAAAATAATTAATAAAATAAGAATCTTAATAATTAAAACTAAGCTTTCCAATATGGGTAGCTTAGTTTTTTATTTTATAATTTGCATTTATAATATTTATTTAAAATTTTAGAATTCATAGTAATTACTATGATGTGAATGACTTTTATACACTGTAGCAGGAGTATTTCGGATGATAATTATAGGATGAAATTGGCAAGAAAATAATTTCTAATCATATATCTGTTTATATTTTCTTTGCGTATTAAATATTGAGACAAGCTAAATATTTAATTACAAGAGGAGGAGATAGCATGAATAAAAAAATACTTATGTTTTTACTTGTCATTGTGAGCTTATTTTCACTATTTGGATGTGGCAAAGCTACTAAAGAAGTAAATGTGTCAGTTAGAGAAATAGCAGAAAAAATTAAAAATGAGGTAGAAAGTTCACCTATGGTAGAGTTAAAAGAGGAAGAAGTAAAAGAAAAATACTACGTTAACCCTGATATTATAGAAGAGTTTGTTGTTGAAATCCCATTAATGAATGTAAAAGCAGATGAATTAGGGATAATTAAAGTAAAAGATGAAAAGAATGTTGATGAAGTAATTGAAGGAATAAAGAAGCGTGCAGGGGATGTACAGAAAACTTTTGAAACATACTTACCAGATCAATATGAAAACGCAAAAAACTATACATTAAAAAACAACGGTAAATATATATTATTTATTATTTCAGAGGATAGTGAAAAAATAGAAAGTATTTTCGATGGATATTTTAAATAATTACTAGATTTTGCTCAAATGTGCAAAGCTCATCACATAGCATTTTTAAAGTTTTGTGCAATGAAATTATAAAAGTTAATATTTAGCAAATTAAACTGTCATAATATAAATTTTAAAATATATCTGTAAAACATAGAAAGACTGAGGTATATAGTGGGAGGAGCGCCTTTTTTGAAGCGACGTCACTATGTATCTCAGTTCCTCTTTCTGATATATAAATATATTTGTAAAAATTTACAATTGCAACTAATCTTATATAACTTAATTTAGAAAATATCTTCGTAAAACCTAAAAGAGCTAAGTATGTAGTGAAATACCAATTTTTTCTGGAGAGGTTTCACTACATACTTAGCTCTCTATTTTACAACCTAAACTATCTTTTAAAAACTATTATTTTTACAGTAAGTTGCTACAAATATCAAATAATACATGGGATTTGTACAACATAAAATCTCAGAGATTGTTAAAAAAAAAGTTTTTTGAAAATTCTGTTTATATAGAGGAATCATTTGGAATATGTGGAATAATATAAAGTAGTAGTAAAGAATTAGTTAATACGATTAACTAATTACATTTATTATATTTTAAAAAAGGAGGGTATGTTATGTCAAAATCTTTTACTAAACGTTTAGCTTCTATAATTACACTAATTTTTATTGCGGGAGCAATTGTTGTTCCTAACAAAGTTGGAGCGGAACAGGTTAGAGCAGAGCGTGGGGTTGTAGAACTTTGGAAGGCTATAAAACCTCTAACTACAGTGACAAGTGTTATGAATGTTTGTGCTCATCCTGATGATGAACACAGTGCTCTTTTAGCTTATACTTCTCTTGGTTTAGGGGTAGATACCTCTATAGTAAGTGTAACTCGAGGGCAAGGGGGACAAAATGAGATTGGTTCAGAACTAGAGGATGCCCTAAGTGTTTTAAGAACTAGAGAGTATGAAGAGGCGGCTAAAATATTAGATGTAGATTTAGAGATTCTTCGTAAAGATATTGATGAACCCTTAAAGGATTTTGGTTTCTCTAAAACTTGGGAGGAAACTTTAAAAAAATGGGGAGAAGATGTGGTTTTAGAGCGTCTTGTAAGGAGCATAAGAACACATCGTCCAGATGTAATTTTCCCTGCATTTGAAAATGTAAAAAGTACCCATGGACATCACCAAGCTATAAATATTTTGACTAAGAAGGCTTATGAATTGGCACAAGATCCTACCAAATATCCGGAACATCTAAAAGAAGGTTTAATGCCTTGGAAGGCAAAGAAGTTATATGAACCTGGAAGCAAGGACAAACACACTACAGCTGTACCTGTTGGGACTTATGATAAAGTCTACGCTTCATCCTATGTTCAATTAGGAGAGGAATCACGATATATGCATAAATGTCAGGGCATGGGAAGAGATTATGAGGAAGGTCCATCTTATCGCTATTACACATTATTAAAGCCTGAGGTAAAAGGAAAGGAGAATTTTTTTGATGGCATGGCCTTTACATTTAAAGATTTAGCAGAAGAAATAAAAAAAGATAAGAATTCTAAAGGCGTGGTAGAAGCTCTTTTGAAACTTCAAAGAGATGTTGAAGATATAGAAAAGTCCTTCCCTAGCTTTGAAGCGGTTAATAAAAATATACACAAGATGATAGTAGATGTAGAATCTACAATAAAAAAAGTTAATGAGTCTTCTTTAAATAAAGAATTAAAAGGGGATCTTTTACACCGATTAAATAAGAAAGTTGACCAACTTTATAATGCTAGTAGCGTTAGTAATTCTATAGTGATAAGAGTTATTCCAGAAACTTCCGAAGTAACTAGAGGACAGACTATAAAGACTACTGTGAAGGTGTACAACGGTGGAAATCTGGATATTAAAAATTTAGGGGCAAAGTTAAATTTACCAACTGGCTGGAAGGCCAATGGGAAATCTCCTATAAAAAATACTTTAAAGAATGGTGAAACAGCTATATTTGAATTTGATGTAACCGTATCTAATAATGCAAAAACTTTTCACCCCTATGAAGAAAATATTATGAAAGCTACTGTAGAATATGAAAGCTTCGGTTCAAAATCTATTTTAAATGTTAGTTCTAAAGAGCTTTTTGCAGTATTGCCAGAGTTCTCAGTATCTCCTAATCCATCAGCAACTATATTAAATACTCTAGAACCTGAGAAGCCTATTCCTGTTACCGTGACTTTAACTAATTATACTTCTTCCTCTAATAAAGCTACAGTATATCTTGATGTGCCTAAGGGTTGGTCAGTAGAACCTAAATCCACAGTAGTTGAATTTAGTAAAAAAGGTGAAATTCAATCTGCAGATTTTACTGTAAAGCCTCCTACTAAAGTAGAGAATGGAACACATGAAATTAAAGCTAAGGCACTAAGAGGTTCCGTAGTAAGTGAAGAATCAATCCAAGTTATTGAATATCCACATATAGGTCGCACCTATTTTGTTCAGCCATCTCAAGTGAAGGTTCAGGCCTTTGATGTTAAATTTGATAAAAATTTAAAGGTAGGATATATATCTAGTGGTTTTGATGAAACTGACGAATTCCTTCGCCGTGTTGGTTTGAATGTAACAAATCTAACTAAGGAAGATTTAGAAGCAGGTAACCTATCTAATTTTGATACTATTGTAGTAGGAATTAGAGCCTATCTTGCACGACCTGACCTTGTAAAGAGCAACAATAGACTTTTAGAATATGTTAAAAATGGTGGAAATTTAGTAGTACAATATAATAAAGCTGAAGATAATTGGAAGCCAGAGTTAGCGCCCTACTCATTGACCATAGGAACACCTGTTATGAATTGGCGTGTGGTAGATGAAAACTCAAAGGTTACAATGTTAAAGCCTGAGCATAAATTTTTCAATTCTCCTAATAAAATAACAGAAAAGGATTGGGAGAATTGGATTCAGGATAGAGCTGCTTATAATCCATCTAAATGGGATAGTAAATATGTAGAGCTTATTTCAACTGGTGATCCTGGAGAAAGTGAATTTACTAGCACACTTTTAACAACTCAATATGGAAAGGGAACCTACACTTATTCATCCCTTGCTTGGTATCGTCAAATTCCTAATTTAGTACCTGGCGCCTATAGAGTTTTAATAAATCTTCTTCATAAGTAAAATATCAATATAAAAAACAAAAGAGCTAGGTATGTAGCGGAAAAGCAACTTTTTTCAAAGGAACTTTACTACGTGCTTAGCTCTCTATTTGATACAACAAACTATCTCTGTAGAAATTTACGACTGTGAAAATATATCTGTAAAATATAAAGGAACTGAGGTATATAATGGAAGGAACGCCTTTTGTGAAGTGACGTCATTATGTATCTCAGTTCTTATTTTTGATATATAAATATACTTGTGAAAATTTATAATTGTAAAATAATCTTATATAACTAAATTTAGCAAGTATCTTCGGAAAATCTAAAAGAGCTGAGTATGCAGTGAAATAGCGACTTTTTCCGGAGCGGCTTCACTACGTACTTAGCTCTATATTTGTGAAACTAAATTAAGAATTTCTAAATTTTGCTCAAATGCATAGGGCACATTACGTAGCATTTTTAAGTTGCGTACAATAAATAAGTGTTTACTGCTACACATACATAGCAAGGGGGATGACTTGAATGGCAGGGCCTTGTATTTTAGTAGTAAACTCTTTGGGCAATATGATATTATTTTTAGTTAATAAGTCTAAATATGGCTGTGATTGATTAAAAAGCTCTGTATAGTAATCACTCATGCAAGTTTTACATAATAAATCTATATAATCATTTTCATCTACAACTTTAATAACCTTGCATAAAACCTTGCAGGGACAATGAACGGTATCATACATATAGGCGTTTTTATCTGAAAAATTATTTACATTTACATTCAATACGGAGGTAAAAGAATTGCAATCCATTATCATATTTACTGTATTATTTCTATTTAAAGACGCAGATAAGTTTTTCATTTGTTTTAACATAACGGAGTAATTGTTTAAAGGTTCATCAGCATCGTTATTTTTTAATAATTTATCTAAATTTTTGCAGTCATAGCATTCAAAGATATCTATCATAGTATTTATTTGAGATAATGGAGATGTGGGAGAAATATGTCCTTCAAATTCTATAAATTCCCCAGGGTAAGTGTTATAGTCCATTATGCTATTGTTTCCTATGGATTTTAACATGCTTTTCTCTAACATAATATTTCTTAGGTCAAAAAATATTTGAAATGTAGTAAATATTTGTTTGATGCTTATTTCGTTCTTAGTGGCATCTCTAGTATCAAGAATTGCTGAAAAATCTTCGGAACAGTTTAAGGATGAATCCTTTGATACATTTTTTTCTTTATTATTATTTTTAGATTTTTTCTTTCCACTACCTTCACTGGTTTTCCATCCTTTTTGTAGTTTTAATAAATTAGCTCTGTCCTCTAAGAATCTTACTGCCCTACTTTCTATAAATCCATTTACTAATATGGAATGTAAATCTACTATTAAATTTTTATTTATATAAATAGGAGTATCAATAGATAAGCTCACCTAAAATACCTCCAAAGCATTTTTCTTACTATATGATATTCTAAAGTATTTAACTTGCTATAAAAATCAACAGAAGACAAGTAGATCTTAAACAAAGTAAAAATATTAACTTATTCTTAATAATTGTATTTTTTGTTGATAGAATAAGGCAGCTATGTCATAATTTAATATATTGAATTATAAAAGGTGATTAGTTTGAAAAAATTTTTAGCAGTAGCATTGTGCGTATTATGGATAGGATTTATATTTTATAATTCCTCTAATAATGGTGTAAAATCAAATTATCGAAGTAACAACACATTAAATATGATAAAAACTGTTTATAGAAATGCTAAAAAAATTATACAAAAAGACAAAAGTAATAAATCAGAACTTAATAATAAGGTTTTTTTAGCATCTAACAAAGCTAAGGGAGGACAAGCGTTTCAAAATTACTTAGTTAGAAGAGGGGCTCACGCTTTTGAGTACTGTGTGTTAGCCATACTAATAAGCAACGCTTTTTATCAATTTAACATTAAAGGAAAAAGAGCTTTTATTTACATAATATTTTTCTGTTTATTTACTGCAGTATTAGATGAATTTTATCAAAGCTTTGTTCCAGGTAGAACTTCCGCAGTAGGAGACATTTTACTTGACTTTACGGGAAGTATTTTTGGTACCTTTTTATTTTATATTTCTTTTTATAGAAAAAAATTAAATTAAAGTGAATTCCCTTTAAGATAGAAGTAACAAAATGTGTCTAAAATCTATTTTAAAGGGAATTTTTATGTCGAATTGTAATGGTTTTGTAAATTATCTGTAATACCCATGTAATTAGTTTGACGTTATAAAATATTATAATATATATAAAGACAAAGATTAGAGTTAGACAATGGAGATGAGCTAATATGAAAATAAGAGAAAGAAGAATTAAAAGAAGAAATAAGAGAAGGAATAAAATAATTAAAAGAACGGTTGGATTATTGGCAGTATTTATAATTGGTGTAGGTATGGGAATAGGAGCTTTTAATAAGGATAATAACAAGAAAACATCTTTAGTTTATGCTAGCCATGAAAAGTCTGAAAGCAATAGCTCAAAGGAAAATAGTAACAAGGAAAGTGACAATAAGGACAAGAGTAATGAAACAGAAGTAGATAAAGCAAAAGAAGATGAAACAAAAGATAGTAAAAGTAACCAAGCTGAAAGTGCTAAAGATAGTACAACTAATAAAGCAGTTAATGATTCGAGTAAAAATAATAATACTAAAACACCGGCTAAAACTGACACAACTAGGTCAAATAATTCTACTAATTATAAGGAGTTTTTTAAAGAAGATGTTTTCATGGGAGACTCCGTTACAGAAGCGTTATCATACTATGAATTTGTACAAGAGGAGAATGTTTATGCCAAAAAAGGAAGCCATATTAATATTATAAAAAATGAACTAAATAAAATTGAAATAGAAAATCCGAGAAATATTTATCTTTTATATGGACTTAATGATTTGGGTGCTATATCAAATCAGTGGTTTATAGATCAATACAGAGAATTAGTTCATAGCTTAAAAGCAAAGTTTCCAAATTCAAATATATATGTACAATCCATATTGCCGGTTTTACCAAAGGCTGAGGGTAGCAAAACAGGTGTTAATAATAAGAAGGTAAATGAATATAATAATATGCTTATAGAGATGGCAAAAGAGGAGAATATAAATTTTCTTAATATAGCATCTTTGTTAAATGATAGTAATAAAAATCTTTACGAACCAGATGGAATACATTTCAAAGCTGATTTTTATAAATTAATGCTAAATTATATAAGAGACAATGTAAATTAAGCAAAATAAACATCTGGAATATGAAAAACCAGATGTTTATTTTATTATTGAACTATATGTACATTTACGTATTTTAATCCCCAGTCACAAGCTTCTTTATATGTATCAAAGAAAACATCTATAAAATTTCCTTTTACTGCGGTACCTGTATCTGCTGCTATAGCATGGCCATAACCTTCAACATAGAGTTTTGTTCCTAAAGGAATAACCCTTGGATCTACGGCTATGGTACTATATCCATCGGGGTTTCTTACTGCTTTTCTACCAGATGCAGTATAGGTAGTTCCTACCCCATGAACTGCCCAATAGGCAGTAGCCTTTACTCTAAAGGAGTTCCCTTGTGAGCCATTTCCTCTAGAAGCATACATAGGTGATAAAGTACCTTGTAC
The DNA here is from genome assembly GCF_018918285.1 of Clostridium mobile. Taxonomy (GTDB): domain Bacteria; phylum Bacillota; class Clostridia; order Clostridiales; family Clostridiaceae; genus Clostridium_AW; species Clostridium_AW mobile. Next base: position 43,298 of record NZ_JAHLQF010000004.1, on the reverse strand, counting down.
TACAATTTTATCCTTAGGTTTCTTAGTTACAACTTCTTTAACAACCTTTCTGGATACTTCTTTACCATTTTCATAGACTATGTTTGTAGTAATTTGTTTTTCTCCATTTTGTCCTGGCTGTAAAACCTTAGTCTTAGATTTTAATAAATTATTATCTTTTCTAACGGTAGTTTTAAAATTAACAGGAGCTGTTGATGTAACTACTTTAGTTTCAACTCTTACTACTTCTACCTCCATTCCTTCAGATAATTCTGATTCCACTCCAGGTAAAACTTTATCCTCAGGTTTTAAAGATATCTTTTCCGCATTTAACATTGAACCTATGTTATCTTCTGCAGACTTTACGTCTAGCTCCTTGCTATCTACAATAACTTTAAGGCTTACTGCCCTTTTTATGTTTATATTATCATTTTTAGCTATTTTTGAGTTTAAATCCTTGTCTATTTTATCCTTTTCATGTATTTCTATATTTGCATTTTTTAAAGCTTTATCAAAAGTACTTTGATAAGTAGTAAATTTTTTTTCTTCACCATCTATAACTACTGTAACGTTTTTTCCTGTTGAATATAGAAAGATGACTAAAATAAAGCTTATTGCAACCATAATAAATTCTGGTGCATATGTTTTTATTCTATTTTTCATCAAAGGTTTTTTAGAGTTAATTATAACCTTCATCCCCTTTCAATAGACGTATATGGAAATAATAGCGTTAAAACTAGTTTTTGTCAACAAAAAGTAAGAAAACATTGGAAGTAATAGTAAAATTTTTATTTTACAGGAAATCTATAGAGACAAAATATAAACATTTATCGATTATAAGTATATATTATTGTAAAGTGACAATGTTGATTTATATTTATAATTATGGAATAATTTACATAGAATTATACACAATGTGAAATTAAATTCTTTGGAGGGATTGTAGTGATTTATAAGGATAAATACTTTCAATGGTTAAATAATAACTATTTTGATGAGGAAACTAGAGAAGAGTTGAAAAATATTTCAGGGGATGAAAAAGAAATAGAAGATAGATTTTATAAAGATTTAGAATTTGGTACTGGGGGACTTAGGGGGATTATTGGAGCTGGTACTAATAGAATAAATATATATACTGTTCGCCGTGCTACTCAAGGATTATGCAACTATATATTAAATTATGGAGAAGAAGGAAAGGATAAGGGAGTTGCTATTGCTTATGATTCTAGATTTAAGTCTAGGGAATTTGCAGAGGAAACAGCTAAGGTTATAGCTGGTAATGGAATTAAGGTGTATTTATTTAAATCCTTACGTCCTACTCCGGAGCTATCTTTTGCCGTACGTGAAAAAAAATGTATTGCAGGGATTGTAATCACAGCTAGCCATAATCCACCTGAGTATAATGGATATAAGGTTTATTGGGAAGATGGTGGACAAATAGTATCCCATGCAAATAAAATTATAAAAGAAGTGAAGGAAATTGATAATTTTGAGGATATTAAAATAGCAAACTTTGAAGAAGCAAAGAGTTTAGGTTTAATTAAAATTTTAGGGGAAGAAATGGATGACCTCTATATTAATAGGTTAAAGGAAGAGGTTATTAATAAAGAGGTAGTCGAAAAAGTGGGGGATGAATTTAAAATTGTTTATACCCCTATTCATGGAACAGGAAATATTCCTGTAAGGAGGGTACTAACTGAAATAGGCTTTAAAAATGTTTTAGTGGTTAAAAAACAAGAGCTTCCAGACCCAAATTTCCCTACAGTAAAATATCCTAATCCCGAAGAAAAAGAAGTTTTTGAATTAGCTATAGAATTAGCAAAGAAAGAAAATGCTGACATAATTATGGGGACGGACCCTGATTCTGATAGAGTTGGAGTAGTAGTAAAAAACAATGAAGGAGAGTATACAATTTTAAATGGAAACCAAATAGGATGTCTCCTTACAGAGTACATTTTATCATCAAGTGAAAAGAAAGGAATTCTACCTGAAAATGCTGCTGTTATTAAGACTATAGTTACATCACCTATGGCAAATATTATAGGGGATAATTATGGTGTTAAGGTTATTGATGTATTGACTGGATTTAAATATATTGGGGAGATGATTCTTCAGTTTGAAAAAGATAATAGTTATAAGTATATCTTTGGATTTGAAGAAAGCTATGGTTCCTTAAAAGGAGATTATGTAAGGGATAAGGATGCAGTGAATGCTTGTATGATGATTGGAGAAATGGCTGCATATTACAAATCAAATGGATTAAGTTTATATGAAGCATTGGTAAATCTCTATGAAAAATACGGCTACTATGAAGAAAATCTACATTCTTTAACTTTAAAAGGAAAAGAAGGTTTAGAAAAAATAAATAGCATATTAAAAGATTTTAGAGAAAATACTCCTGATAGCTTTAATGGAAAAAAAGTAGTAGAGTTTAGAGATTATAAAACTAGAGAATCAATAAATATGTTAAAGGGCACTAAGAATAAGATCCACCTTCCTGAATCCGATGTACTATATTTTACTTTGGAAGATGAATCTTGGGTAGCAATACGTCCTTCAGGAACAGAACCTAAGATAAAATTCTATTTTGGAGTTAAGGGGGATTCCTTTAAGGATTCTAAGGATAAATTAAATTCATTATGTAATTGGGTTGTTAATTATGTGAGTAAATAAGTCATAAATATTTGGTAAAAAGTTAATAGAAGAAAAAGCCTATATAAACTAAGTTTTATTTGCAAAGGGTGTTTATAAAAGCGTAAAAGCAGAGCATAAAGAGATATGATATTTTTTATGCTCTACTTTTAATTTGATTTTATTTAAGTTGTATATAAACGTAAACTATTTAAACATAAATCATTTAATTGATATAGTGATTAACAATTAACATCTTTAGAAGTAGGATTTTCAAAGTTATATATGATTTTATCCATAACTTCATCCATATTTAAACCGTTTTTTTCTAATATATATTTTATCCTTCTAGCTATAGATGGATGAGTTTGTAGTTTTTCATCCAATTTATTAAATTTCATTACAGAATTGTTGAGTTTTGCAAGTTTGTAAAGAGCGCTGGCATATACCATTGGATCAATTCCCATTTCTAAAGCAAAGGCATCTGCTTGTCTTTCTTGAGTTCTGCTTATGAAATATTTTAAGAATACTAAATATCCAATCATAACTGCTGCTAGTATAAGTAGACCAAGCCAAAATGGTATTTCATAAAAATTATCTTCAAAAAGCTCCATTAAATTTCCTAATACAGGACCTAGAATAAATAAACCTAGAATAAGAGCTGTTCTTATCCATAAATGATGTTTTTTTATGTGGCCTATTTCATGGGCTAAAATACCTTTTGCTTCTTCTGTTGAGAAATTTTCTAAAAGATAGTCTGACATAAATATTTCTTTGGTTAAAAGTCCAGAAACTAAAGCATTAGCATGTTTGTTATCTTTTGTAGCCCATAGGTATAATTTAAATTTTTTAACACCTGATTTTTCTACGAAGGCTGTAAAGTCATCCTTTAGCTCCCCTTCTTCAAAGGGTTTTCCTTTTAACATGTATTTAGTGAAAAGAGGCATTATGAATGATAATAAAATGTATATTACCATTGGCGTTAATATTTTTATATATTTTTGCATCTTAGCGCTGCCTAAGTTTTTAAAGGGTTGAGTGTCTATTATAACTAACATTATTATCATAGGTATTACGGAAAATATTAAAACTCTCAAAAGGAGCTTGATATCCTCCCATTTTGTTGAAGTAGTTTTTCTCAAGGATTTATTTAAATCATGTAGTATAAGTGAATTTAAAATTAATATTATAAATAGATTAAAATATACAAAAATCAAAGCCCCTAATATTTTCAAATTACCCATCCATTCTAAATGAGGCATTATAGATAAAGTTAAAAGAAAAGCTGTTATAAGAGTGGAAATAAACTGAAGATATTTACCTAACATTTGTTGAAAATACAAGGTCTCTTCCACTGAATTAGTTTTCTTATATTTTTTCTTTGTAGCTGATTTTATAAACAATGATAATAAAATATTTATAAATATCATACCTATGTTCATAAATATTACTTGTGCTAATGACAAGTTAAATAGAAATTCAAAAAAGTCAATCATTGATGTCCCTCCTAAAATTGAAAAAATTATAGTTACCATTATATATATGTAAAGTAAATTATTTTAAATATATCACATGTGATTTATAAAGTAAAACTAGTTTTTATAGATATATAAGTGGTTTTAAAATGGAGTATAAAATTTATCTTTAATATTTAAATAAGAAAGTAATTTGAAATAAATCTAAAATATGTTAGTAAAAAGCTTATATATTATGAATAGTTTGTGAATTGTATATGGAATATGTTGATTTTGGAAGTGACAGGAATATAATGATACTAGACGATTAGTCAGTTGTTATTAAAAAGGCAATTAAAAATCATTTTTATGTCGGGAGGAATCATAAATGAGAGTTATGGAGTCCATGGAAAAGTCAGCAAAGGATGTGCTTGTAAAAAAAGCTGCAGAATTGCTCAGTAAAGACCCGGAGAAAAATGTTGACAAGGTGTTTGACATTATTAAAAGGGCTGTAAAGGATGAGGAAAACCTAAAGAAAGTTTATAATGTGGAAAAGTACTACAAAGAAATGCCTTCAGTGAACGAATATGTACAAAACATATTAAAAACTACAGATAAAAATTGCCTACAAAAACTATTTACAAATTTTTTTGCCAATGCTGTTTGGTATGGAATGCCTAAGAGGTCTAAATTACTAGAGAAAGAGGATATAAAAACTCCTTTTGTTATATTATTAAGCCCTTCAATGAGATGCAACCTTAGGTGTACTGGATGTTATGCAGCAAGTTATAGTAAAGAGGACGATATACCTTATGAAGAAGTAGATAGGATAGTTAAGGAAGCCAGAGATATTGGAATATATTACTTTGTTATACTTGGAGGAGAGCCATTCTTCAATGAATATATGCTAGATATATATGAAAAATACAATGATGTAATATTTACTCCTTTTACTAATGGAACTTTATTTGACGAAAAATTAGCAGATAAAATAAGAGATTTAGGGAACGTTCTACCTATGTTTTCATTGGAAGGATTTGAGAAAGAAACCGATGAGAGAAGAGGAAAAGGTGTATTTAAAAAAGTAATGCATGGAATGGATCTTTTAAGAGAAAGAGGAGTTTTATTTGGAGTATCTTCAGCTACAGGTAGACATAATGTAGATACAGTAACTTCAGATGAATTTATAGATATGCTGATAGAAAAAGGTGCAAAGATGAGTTGGTACTTTATATTTATGCCTGTTGGGGACGAGCCAGACTTCGATCTTATGCTAACTTCAGAGCAAAGATTAATGTTAGGAGAAAGGGTAAGAGAAATTAGAACAACGAAACCTTATTTTGTCATAGATTTTTTCAATGATGCACCTTATGTTGGAGGATGTATTGCAGGAAAATATTATTGTCATATAAATTCTCATGGAGATGTGGAGCCGTGCATATTTGCACACTTTGCTACAGATAATGTAAAAGGCAAGCCTTTATTAGATGTTTTTAAAGGTCCTTTCTTTAAGGAGATAAGAAAAATGCAACCATACAACGATAATTTATTATTGCCTTGTATGATGATCGATAATCCAGAGACCATAAGAAATTTAGTAGTAAAGACTGGTGCTAAGCCTACAGACAAAGGGGCAGAGATGATGATACATGATGAGGAGTTTAAGAAAAATTTAGATAAACTAGCTGAAGAATTTAAACCTTATGCAGAGAAGGCTTGGAAGGAAGAGTTTAATTCGACGGGCAATTATGCAATGTCTAAGGGTTAATAAAGATAATTAATTAAAAAATAATATAGATTATAGATTATAGATTATAGAGTATATTTAAAAATACTCTATTTTTTTATGATATTGATATGTTAAACTAAGTGAACTTTACGTTGTATATGATATAATTAAAAGAGTTGAATTTGTTTATATGATATCAGATGATTTATTGAAGTATTGAAGTATTGGAGTATAGAATGAATAAAATAAATTATAAAAAAATTTTAAAATATTTTTTGGTGATTGCTTGGATGATAGTAATCTATAAATTTTCCTCAGACCCTGCAGATATATCGGATGGTAAAAGTGGACTTGTAATTGAAGTATTAACTTCAATAGGTATAGATATGAATAGTATTTTTGGAGAGTTCACTAGCTTTGTAGTGAGGAAACTGGGACACTTTACTGAGTATTTTATATTGAATTTATTGTTGATAAATGCCTTAAAGCAGGACTATGAATTAAGAAAAAGCTTTAAAATGGCTTTAGGTATTTCATTTTTATATGCTTGCAGCGATGAATATCATCAAACCTTTGTACCGGGTAGGGGTGGGAAGTTTACTGATGTGTTAATAGACACTAGTGGAGCGTTGTTCGCTTTGTTATTGTATTACATAAGAGTAAAGAAGAGAAAATAAGTTAACAAATATATATTGAGAGCATACATAGAATTGTGTAAATTAAATCTATGTATGCTCTATTTTTATTTAATAATTTGAGTCAAATAATTCATAAAGTTATCTCTTAAATCTTCTCTTTTTAAAGCAAATTCTACAGTAGCTTGCAAGAAACCTAACTTGTCTCCTACATCATATCTTTTGCCTTCAAATATATAGGCATACATAGCTTCGTCTTTTATTAAAGTTTTAAGAGCATCTGTAAGTTGGATTTCTCCGTTTTTACCTGGTTTTGTATTTTCTAATATATTAAATATTTTTGGAGTTATTATGTATCTTCCTAGTATAGCGATGTCAGATGGAGCTTCCTCCATACTTGGTTTTTCGACTAAGTCTTTAACTTTGTGAACTCTATCCTCTATGTGTAATCCTTTAACTATTCCGTATTTAGAAACGTCTTCTTGGGGAACTTCTTGCACTCCAAGTATTGTAGTTTTATATTCGTCATAACAATCAATTAATTGTTTTAAGCAAGGAGTGGTGCTGTCTACTATGTCATCACCTAGCATAACTGCAAAGGGTTCATCACCAACGAAGGTTTTAGCGCAACTTATAGCATGTCCTAAACCTCTTGGCTCCTTTTGTCTTATGTAATATATATTAATCATATTAGATATATCTTTGACCATGGACAATAATTCTTCTTTATTGTGATCTTGTAACTCTTTTTCTAATTCCACAGATTTATCAAAATGGTCTTCAATAGCACGTTTGTTTCTTCCTGTGATTATAAGGATTTCCTCAATGCCTGAAGCCACAGCCTCTTCAATTATGTATTGTATTGTTGGTTTGTCAACGATAGGAAGCATTTCCTTGGGTTGCGCTTTAGTAGCAGGTAAAAATCTCGTTCCTAATCCTGCGGCAGGTATTACTGCTTTTTTTACTCTCATATAATTCATCCTCTCTAAAGTATTCTTTTAAATGTATATCTAAAATAAATTATTCTATGAAATTCCATAAAACCCTTTTAATATTAAATAATTAGAGATTTGGATTCAGGTTAATCTACATAAACAAACAAATAAATAAAAAGAACCCTTCTGTGGATTCTTTTAAATATAAGATATTAACATTGTTATACCTACTACGAAGACTACTGCAAGGATTGATAATGTCCAAGTTAACTTTTTTATATGCTTCTTTCTTGCTTCAATGGGGCTTAATTGTTGCACAAAATATCACCTCTTGTTATATATTGTAAAAAAATAATGCCTAAACAAAACTATTAAAAAAATTTTAATATTATTATAATTTAAATTATATAATTAATATAACATAATATCAATAAAAAATTAAGATAATTTGTAGATTAATTTTACTTACATGGTAATTTAGGTTAAAATAGGTTTATAAATGTAGAATAAAAGGTTATAATTTCAAAAAAAAGAGCAATAATTTATTAATTTTTTAAATTATTAAACGATAATTAATATAATATAAAATAATCAAAAGGTGATGTTTAATGACAAAGAAAAGAGTTATAGTAGTAGCGACCTTAATATTATGTCTCATTAGTAGCAAGGTATTAGCTGCTCCAAAAACCACTCGTATTTATGGAGATGATAGGTATGAAACTGCTGCAAAGGTTTGTAATACCGGATGGAAAGGCAAAAGTAATTATGCTGTAGTTGTTTCTGGAGAGAATTTTCCAGATGCGGTATCTGCTGCTCCGCTAGCTAAAAAGTATAATGCTCCTATACTTTTAACAAATAAAAATGTTTTAAATATGTATACATCAGTAGAACTTAAAAGATTAGGAGTTAAAAATGTATTTTTAGTAGGACAAAAGGGAGTTATTTCACAGAATGTAGAAGATGGTTTAAAAGCCATGGGAATTAAAACTACTAGAATTGGTGGAAAGGATAGATACGAAACTTCACTAGAAGTAGCTAAAAAGCTTGGTAAGCCAAAGCAAATTGCTATCGTAAATGGAAGCTATTTTGAAGATGCTGTATCTATGGCACCTATAGCAGCTATAAAGGGAATGCCAATTTTAATGGTTGGCAAAGACAGTGTAGACAGTAAGGTAATGAGTTACATTAATTCCAATAAGAAAGCAGAACAAATATATGTAATTGGTGGAGAAGATATTATAAGCAGGAAGGTTTTTAATAGCATACCTAATGCTAAGAGAGTCGGTAAGGGAGATAAGTATCAAAGAAATATTGATATTATAAATTACTTTAGAAATGAAATGAATATGGATAACTTATTTCTAGCTTCGGGTAGATCCTATGCTGATGCTTTAGCTGGCTCTACATTAGCAGCTTTGGATAATGGATTTATTTTATTAGGGGACAGTCCATTACCTAGTTCTACTACCAAATTTTTATCCACTGAAGTAGTAAATAATTTAACTATACTTGGAGGGCCTTCAATTATAGGTTATGACCTAGAAAGTGCCGCTAAGTATTTACCTAAGGAAGTTTCATATGTATCAGATGTCTATGACAATATATATCAAAATGATGATTACACTCCTCCTAAGTCTCTTATCGCTAGGGCGTCAGATGGATCAAAGGTGGAAGTGGATGTTAATTGGAACCTTAAAAAAGTTAATACTTCTAAGCCAGGATTATTTACTTTTTATGGTGATGTAGAGGGATATTATAGAAGAGTAGCATTAAATTTAGTTGTAAATCCAATACCTATAAAAATACCGGATGTTTACAAAACTTCCTATAGTAGATATGACTTTGTGTTACCAGAGAAAGTATTGGCAACTTTGAGCGATGGTACTTCTACTGAACTTCCAGTAGTCTGGGATTATGGAACACAGCAGAAAAATTCTCCAGGTTTATATGTGTTTAATGGTACTGTAGATAGATACAATAAGAAAGTTAAATTAACTTTACAGATAACAGATACTGGTGGAGGATATCCATCAAACATATTTGATGATACAACAATGGAAATAGTTCAAGGTGAACCTTACAAGCTTCCTAAAACTGTACTTGATAAAGTTACTAATAAAAATATGCCAGTAACTTGGAACACTAGAAGTATTGATACAAGTAAAACAGGTATAGTAAGACTTGAGGGTACGGTGAAAGATTCTCCATACAAGGCTTATATGACATTAATAGTTCTTCCAAAGATTAAGGATATTCCAGAAATACGTGTAAGGAAAGTACAGGGAGAATATTACTATCTTCCAAATCAAATATTAGCTACTACATCAGATGATAGAAATATTTGGGTTGATGTTACTTGGGACAATCCTTTCATAGATATGGGAACACCACAAACTTACTATATTAAAGGTAGGGTTAAACATTATGACAAGCCAGTATTATTAGTACTTGAAGTAGTATCAAACTAAAAATTATGCAATATAAGTAAGTTGAATAAATCTAGGCAAAGTTAGTTAAAGTTAGGGACGGTTCATGAAAATTGATGAAAAGTCTGTGATAAGAATCAGGGACAGTTCGTGAAAGTCATGAACCGTTTGTTGAAAAAAACTTAGGAAATTTAGGGACAGTTCGTGAGAATTCGGGCATTAATAAGGAATTAAAATTAAGAAAAATTAGGGTCAATTAGGGGCAGTTCATAAATTTCAATTTTAAAATATATAAATATGAATATTTGGAAAGGTGGATTTAAATGAAAAAAACAAAGGCTTTTGTGGCTTCCATAGTTTTAGCTACAATGTTGTCATCTTCTGTTTCAGCAGCACTACCTTATGGTGCTATAGTTATTGGAAATAAATCATATAGCGTAGAATATATAACTAATAACGCGAAACAATTTAATGATATTTTAAATAATTCATCCTATAAGGATCTTTATTATGTAAAGGATAGTTCAGGGACAATAACTTCACTATTCAATGGTGGTGACTTAAAGCCAGGAGATTCAGGATATGTAAGTGAGGATATTATAACTCATTATGTATCAAATGGGAAACAAGTACCATATAAAAAACAATCAAATGGAGATTATTTGGCAGATAGTAATTTAACAGTAAAGCTAGAGATAAGCAGTAAGGTTACAAAGCTTGGGAATAGTGGCTTAATGCTGATGAGTATAACTATACCAGATAAGGATAAGATGGATTTATCTCCAAGCAGTTTAAAAGGAGAGCATTTCAAAGTTATAAATAAGAACAATAGTGATTTAGTTAAAAAAATAGGTAAGATTCCCCAGGGACAAGAAGATGATTATACAATTAACTTATTGACTACAGATCCAAAGGTTAGAATTCAAATATTAACTTCAGATAAGTCACCTATAGCAACTACAGAAACTGTTGAATTAAAAGAGGGAATTACAACGGTACAATTTTTCAATTTAGAAAATTCCAATCCGGAAAATGCGTATAATGGAAAAAATGGAAATGGATTAGGAAATCTAAATAATAACGGATTGATAGCTCAAGATGGAGGGTGGAAATACTATAGCCATTCAGCAGATGGAGGCGGAATTTACAGGACTAACGATGTTATTAGCGAAAAAATCTGTGAAGATAATGCTAAATTTATAAACGTTGTTGGAGATTATATTTATTACGTTAACTATTCAGATGGTCAAAAGATTTATAAGATTAAAAAAGATGGTACAGGAAGAAGAATAGTGAGTACAGACCAGGCTTCTTATTTAACAGTTTCAGGTGAGCATATTTATTATACTTATCATTCAGGAAGAGGCGTTGGGAACATTAGAAAAGTTAGCAAAAATGCTAATAAATCAACAGGTATCAATATAACCAATGACGAGGCTGAATATTTAATTGTAAGTGGAGATATAATTTACTTTGTAAATAAAAATGAAGGAAATTCTATATATTCAGTTCATACAGATGGAACTTATAGAAGTAAAATCTCTAGCGATAGAGCAAAGTTTATAACCCTTTCAGAAGCAAAAGGTAAAATTTATTATATAACAGATTCTGGACAATTAAAGGCTATGAATAAAAGCGGATCAAATTCAGCTCCTATTTCAGTAACTAACGGAAGCACTGGAAATAATGCTATTATAACAGCTATGAATGTAACTGATAATGGAAATTACATTTATTACACAGATGCTTCAGATGGAAATAAAATATATAGAGCACCGTTAACTGATTATTTTAGAGTTACTGGAGAAAAATACTCAAATGACTATGCTAACTTTATAAATATAGTAGATGATAAGATTTATTACACTAAAGGAAATAATATGTCAATTGCTAATGAGCCACAGATTTCTCCAAATAGGGATCCTTATGGAAGAGCTATATATACATATTCATCTACTCCTTTAGCAAAACCTAAGAGAGATTTAAAAATAATATCTTATGATAAAATTGCTACCCCAAAGAAGGATGCAATAGGGGCGGATATAAATAATTTGGAAGAATATTTACCAGATAAAGTTACAGCTGTAATGAGTGATAACAGTGTAAGAGAGCTTTTGGTCAACTGGGATTTAAATCCTAAGAATAATGGCAAAGGCGGGGCAGCTAGCTACACTGGTGTTATTGTTGGATATGGTGCAAAAGTTACATTAGTGTTATCTATGGCAAGTGAGGCTATTCCTTCAGAATCTGTAAGGGTTGTAAATAATGCTGGTTTAGCAGAGGATAAGATATTTGTAAATATAGAAAAAGACGGAACACGTACACCTATACAAGCTAACTTACAAATAGGAGATGTTATAAAAGTATACAGGGATAAGAATATGACTCAGTTGCTTGGACAAGAAGTTGTATTCCCATCAATTGATGATAAACTAAATGTTACAATAATACTCAGAAAAGATAAGACATTGCCAGATGATGCAACAGCTGTATATGTAACTAGAACCTCTCAAAATATGATAGAAAGTGCACCAACAGTATGTACAATAAAACCTGAAGATGATTTAATTGGAGTGCCTGATGGTATAGACAAGAGTTTAATTAAAATAATTAAATATGGTATAATGCAAGACGGTTATACAGTAAATAGTAAAGTTAAAATTATGCCAAATACTACTTTAAAACCTGGAGATGGTGTAAATGTTTATATCAAAGATAATAACCAAAGATATGAAAGAATAGGATATGGAATAGGTACGCCAGTATATGATTCTGATATATGGGCTGACATAAAATGCGAGGCAACTATAGACCTTTCTGCTCAAAGTTTAGCAAATAGTAGCGATGGAAGATTATATATTACTAGAAGTACACAACTTGCAGAAAGTAAAGATTCTACTGGTATAGAAATACCACAAGGTATAGCATTACCATTAGAAGGATTAGATGTTATAGGAGATCCAAATGATTTAACTGTAATAGCAGAAGGATTGAATTCATTTAACGAAGAATATGACAACTATGAATATAAGTATAAAATTGTAAGAGGCGGAGTTGGAAGCAACAGAATACCAGAAGAGGAGTTGCCAGTATTAGGATCAAGCGTAGCAGATGGATGGACAACTATAGATAAAGAAAATCCTAGAATTACTGGAGAAAATTTAAGAAGTGGAGACATTGTATATGTTGTTAACACTTATAATGGTAAAGCATTTAAAGCTGGCTATGTAAATTATCGTTAATAAAGATGTACAAGCATATTTATTAAAATAATATAGTATTCATACTTTTAAATGCATGTTATAATTATTGTTGCAAAATTAAAAGCTTAATGATGTCATAAATTCAGGGACGGTTCATGAATTTGTGATAATTAATTACAGAATTAATAGGGGAAAGTTTAGAAAGGTTAAGGACAGTTCACAAACTTTCCCTCTGTTAATTTATATAAAGAAAGGAGAGTTAAACTTGAATTTAACAAAAAAAATGAAATATAGAAAACTTAGTTTGTTTTTATGCGTATTAATATTAGGGACGGTTCAGATTAATTTACCTAATGGATTAATAAATAAAAAATCAGGAGTAGTTTATGCAGCAAACAACGAAGACACAGTAAAAGAGGTGCTCAATAAAGCTACAACAGATACGAATAAAGTTTGGACTATTAAGTTTAATTCAGCGGTAGAATTTCATTCTGTAAAAGATAGAATTCAAGTAAACGAAGTTAATAACAATATTTTAGGTAGTTCTGTTTCAGTAGGTATTGAACAAAATGATAATATGTCTATAAAAATAACTCCACCATCAGGTGGTTATAAAAAAGGACAGACATATCAAATAACTATTAGAAAAGGTGCTCAAGGAAAAGATGGAAAGTTTTTAACTAAAGACAATATTATGAGATTTTCTATTCAAAGCGAAAATACAGTTATGGCAAGGGTAGAAGTATCACCAGTATTAGATATTTTTAAGGCAATAAATATAACAGCTACTACTAGAAATGATATAAGAAAGTATAAAGTAGAAGGAAATGATCATTTATTTGATATAGGTGAACCTTCATTAAACGTAATTAATGATAAGACAAGTGTTCAGATATATTTTTATGGTATTGATGGAGCTAAAATAATAGGCAGAACAACATTAAATATATCAAATAATTCTTACGATGTACCCCTAAATATTACTTCATATTAATAAGAATGTAAAAATATTACTCATGTTCATTAATTAACTATTAATATATTCTATTATGAAACTTTGTCTATATAAATTCCTATGTTATAATATAATGGATAATATGAAAATTGATGTTAGGAGGAGAATTATGATACAAAAGAAATATGGTAAAATGGCAAAAATTGCTGCAATGGGACTAATTGTATCAACTATATTGAACTCCACTAGTGTATTTGCGGCTTCAGTAAATAGAATTGGTGGACAAGATAGATTCACAACGGCAATAAGTGTTGCTGAAAGCATGTTTAGTAGCAGTGAGAATGTAGTTTTAGTAAATGGAGAAGGATATGCAGATGCTGTTAGTGCTACTCCACTTGCAAAACAGTTAAATGCGCCTATATTGTTAACTAAGAAGGATAAATTACCTAATGGTGTTTTAGAAGCGATTAAAAAGATAGGAGCTAAAAATGTTTACATAGTTGGTGGCGAAGGAGTTGTTAGCGCATCAATATTTTCTACATTAAAATCAAATAATCTTAATGTAGTTCGTCATCATAAAGCTGGTGGAAATAGATTTGATACTAATGCGGTTGTGGCAGCTGAATTAATAAAATTAACTGGAGCTAATAAAGCTATATTAGTTAATGGTCAAGATGGATATTCAGATGCTTTAAGTGTTGCATCAATTGCAGCAAAATTAGGAGTACCAGTATTAATATCTGACTCAAAGAAATTAAATCCAGCAGTTAAAAAAGTAATCGATGATAATAAATTACAGATAATGGCTGTTGGTGGAAGCGGAATATTACCAGATTCAATAATAAATTCAGTTAATGGTAATAGAATAGCTCAAGGTAAAGATAGATTTAAAACTAATTTAAGCGTTCTAGAATATTTTAAAAAGGATATTTCTTTTGATAAGGTTTATGTAGCGTCAGGTGGTAATGATAGAGTTAAGAACTTTGCAGATGCATTAGTAGCTTCAGCAGCAGCAGCTAAGGACGGTTCTCCTTTAGTTTTAAGTGGAAACATAGCTGCTCAAGAAGATATGCTTTCATATGAAATGTTTATAAAAAACAATATAAATAAAAGTTCAAACATAGTTTTAATAGGACAAACTGGCGTATTATCACAAAACGTTGAAACAAGATTAAACAAGATAGCAGAAGAAGCGTCTGAAGAAGATTTAGAAATAATTAGTATAGACTAGTGAATGTAGATATAATAGTAGTAATAGAATTGGAGGACAAATAATGAGTAATAATGGGGACGGTTCACAAAAAATCAAGGAAATGGATCCATTAAAAATCCAACTTTCATTAAATCAAGACACTCTTGATAAGATATCCGATGTTCAAAAAGATTATCTTGAAGATGAAATGAATGAAGTAATACCTCAGATAGAAGATGGACAAGTTAATGTATCAGGTGTATACATTTTTGATGATGGAGATAAATTTGAAGCAAAGATATACATAGTAAATGGTTTGAAAAAGGCAATAAATTTAGATAAAGTTCCTTTTTGCATAGTTAATTCTAAGGGAGAGCAATTAGCATATCAAATCTTTGATTTGAATGCAATGGGGGATATACCTTCTTATTCAGCTAGACCTTGGAAGATATATTTTGATAAGAAAAATGTATCTGTAGATGAAATTTCACAAGATGATTGGAAGATTGTTTTTGATGACAATATTAAAGCTGTAAGCTATGTAAATGTTGAATTGGAAGAACTTCCTGAAGGATTAGATGAGAAGGAAGCTAATACCTTTAGAGAGTTTATAAAAACTTTACCTAAATTAGAACGTAACCAAGTTAGTGTTTCAGTATTTACTATAACACAATATCAAAATGATGATTTATTGATGACTTTAATAGTTAGAAATGGAGTTAATAAGTCTGTAAAATTAGAAAAACTTCCAGTAACTATAGCGACTGCAGATGGAAAAACAGTTCTCTCAGGATCTTTTGAGCTAGAAGATTTTGAAGTTAATGCAAATAAGGCAAGAGTTTTAAGTTTAGTATTCAAAAAGGACTTGTTACAAGAGGAAGAGTTTGAGTTATCAGCTTGTAAAGTAACGTTTACTGCTAATTAAAAATTAGATAAGAATTAGGGACGGTTCATACATTATAAAAAAGTTAATAAAGGACAGCTTATAAATTAAAATAATCAAGTTTAATTTATGAGTTGTTTTTTATTATGCTGCAAAAGTTTAATTGCAGTTTATATTTATAGATTTTTATAGCTTGGACAATAATGATTTATTTGTATATATTTTTGATAATGTAATTTTAAAAATTAGCTATATTTATAATTATAATTGACAGAATGTTCTTCTAAGAAGGCATCTATTATATCATTATAATATTTGTCATTTGATATAAGAAAATATCCCTTAGTACACAACCGTGATAAAGATGAATGGGTGAAATTATTTATTATATTAGAAATTTGTTGAAAGGTATAATTACAAAAAGATCTCATTACCAAAACGATAATTGATCTGTAATTAGATATTTTTCTATTGTATTTAATGTTAAGGAGACTATTGTTCAAACTGAATTCTTTAAAAAAGAAATTAAGAACCTCTTCAGGTGTTATATCTTTAACTAGAGGTTTTATTCCACTAAGATAACAAGACGTGTCGTTAGATAAATTGTACTTTAAATTTAGTGTATCACTAAAATTTACAAGGATATCTTGAATATACTGGTCTCTATCTGTACATCTATTTTTAACATAAGAATAATATTGCTGTGCAGCTTTAAGTGGATCTTTACAATAATAATTTAATAAAAATCTACAGTTAATAATTTTGTGTCTATCCTTAGTTTTTCCAATATATATTCCAAAACTAGAATAATCATAGTTTTCAACACTTTTATTATACCCTCTTATGTCTTTAGGGTTATTATGTATATATGCTGACATTGAAGCTATCTGTTCTTCTTTTAAAGCTACAAAACTTTTAAATCTATCGATAAATACATGACCACATCTATCATATATCCTATTGTAATATTGAGCATAACTTTGATTAATTGATTTCATAAACATACTGATGTCAGCATTTTTAGGATCAATCAATAGATGAACATGCGTATTCATTAAACAGTAAGCAAATACATCGAATAAGAATATATTTTTATATTTTTTTAGTATAGCAAGAAATCTATCCTTATCATTTTTAGTTCTAAATAGATTTATTTCCTTAGGTCCACGCATTATAACATGGTATATTCCGTTATCTACTTTTACTCTAGGGGCTCTAGGCAAATTATTTCATCCTTTCTATTTATTTAAAGTATATTTTATTTTAAATTGACATTAATAATTATAGACATAATGAATATATTTAAACAATATATTTAAAGTGGTAAAATATAAAGGATAAAAATAGGGAATTGGTGTGAACCGTCCCCAATTTACATATTGGAGGTTTGTCATGACTTTTTATTCAATATTTTTAATTGGGTTAGCTTTATCATTAGATGCTTTTGGTGTGGCTTTGTGTATTGGCTTAAATAAAAACGTAAATGTTAGGTATAAAATGCTATGCTCTTTATCTTTTAGTTTTTTTCAGTTCTTGTTTTCTTTTATAGGGGCATATGCAGGTTTTCTTTTCAATACATACATTGCATCAATGCCACAGATAATTGGTGGAATTGTGATATCCATAGTAGGTGTTCTTATGATAAAAGAAGGAATGGATAATAAAGACGAGTGTGCCCTTGTGAAACCAGGGATGTGGGCAATTCTTGGAATTTCTGTAAGTATTGACGCCTTAGTTGTTGGATTTACTGCATTAAACAATATTAGCAATAAAATTTCAATGCTAAATAACACTTTGATTATTGGCTTAATTACTTTAGTAAATACAATATTGGCATTTTTTATAACTAAATATTTAAAGCGAATTGAATTAATTGGCAAGTATGCCGACTATATTGGAGGAATAATTTTGGTTTTGTTTGGTATTAAAATGATGTTTTTTTAAAAATTAGGATTAATATAGTATATTTATGATATAATAATTTATTATAAGTATAAGGTGATAATATGAGCATAGATAAGTTTTTAAGATTAAATAATATTAAGATAACCAAAGGAAGAATAAAAATAATTGAAGTATTAAAGGATTGTAGTGTTGGAGTAACAGCTGAGTATATTCATGATCAGTGTAAGAATAATGGATGCAATGTCGATTTATCTACGGTTTATAGAAACCTAGAATTGCTGAATAATAAAGGTATTGTTGATAAATTCGATATTGGAGATGGTAAATACAATTATGTAATAAATCATAATAAACATACTCATCCATTAGAATGTACTATTTGTCATAAAGAGGTTGAGATTGATTGCCCAATTCAACAATTAGAACAAATTATTAAAAATAAAACAGGATTTACCCTTGCTGAACAAGAGGTTAATATAAAGTTTAAAGGAGTCTGCAAAGATTGCCTAATTAAAGAATAACTATTAACTTTCAGGAATTTGGTATAGTTTTTTTACTTTCCAAATTCCTTTTGAGTTTTTTTCCACTAGGACATCATATTTTACCTTTTTATAAGGAGACTTTTTTTGTGGTCCAATAACTTGTACAACAGCAATTTTCCCATCAGAAAATGTTATGTGAAAGTTGTTCACGTGGTGCAGTTTATTACGATTAAATATGCCGCTTGTTACATATCTCTCTACTGAGTAAGTTATTTCTCTGCTATTTATTCGTATAATTCTTATTCTTATGAAAGCTAAAATCACTAAAATTACTATAAATATGATTAAATTATACTTATGTTTATTCTTCATTTTCTTTATTTTCATTGAAGTCACCTCATGATAAAATATTTGCAAGTATTTAATAAATTTCTATTTACTACGATAAATAAATTATGTTTAATTACATATATAATATTTAATATAAATATACAATTACATTATATACAAAAAATGGTAAAAAGTAAATCGTTTATAGGAGGGAGGAATTTAAATGGAATTTTCATCACTTATTTTAATGGAAAAAGAAAATAATATTTTTGTAAAAGAGTTAGGTAGCTATAAAGTTGATGAAGGAGCAGAATATATAACTCAATTTTTCTATGATGGGGAAAATATAAATTTATACTTCGACACAAAGGATGATGTTGAGGAATGGGAATATACTGCTATTTATGATTGTTTTAATGAGGAAATATTTAAAGAGAAGGGCTATTATATAGAATATATAGATGATAAATATAATCCAACATGGTTAATTAAATTTGACTATACAGAAGATATTGAAGAAGTGGAAAATAAATTAAGCGAAATTTGCTACCTGATTAAAAATGAAATTAATAGGGTTTTTGAAGAAATTAAGTTGAAAAAAGATGAATATTTATAAGGTGTGTATTATCTATAATTATTTTGTTAATTGAATAATAATTTTGACAGAATTATTCTAATTTTGTATTTATTTCATGAATGCACTATGTTATTATCATAGTTAGGTGACTAAACCAGTATTAGTATGCTTGTTTTTATGTAAATGTTATTTTTAAGGAGAATAATCATGAGACTTGAGTTTATTAATCGTGTAAAAAATAATGAGGTACTGGGCAAAAGTATCTTAACTAGTGATGGGAAAATACTCTTGAAAGCAGGAGTTAAGCTTTCAAATAGCTATATAAAAAAACTAAAAGAAATAGGCGTATATTATGTTTATATTGAAGATAAAAGACTTGAAGACGTAGTCCTTGAAGATGAGCAACTAGTAGAACTAAAACAATTTACAATGCAAAGCATGTCTCAAATAATTAAAAATATTCATAGTTGTAATGGCAAAGAATTACGTCAGACTTTAAATGTTGTAGAAGATCTTGTGCAATATATAATCGAAATGGGAGATGTAAACAAAAGTATATATGATATCAAAACTTATGATAATTATACATATATTCATTCTTTGGATACGTGCATAATGTCTTCTTTCCTAGGACTTTCAGCTGGATTTAAAGAAAAAGAGATAAAGGACTTAGGAATTGGAGCTGTTCTTCATGATGTAGGAAAAACTAAGGTGCCTATAACCATTTTAAATAAAGAAGGTAAGTTAAGCGAAGAAGAATTTGATGAAATAAAAAAACACACGATTTATGGCGGGGAAATATTAAGAAAAAACTATTCAATATCTGGTGATATAATCGATATTGTCGAGCAGCATCATGAGAGAGTTGATGGTAGAGGGTATCCTTACGGACTAATAAACAATAATATTTCTAAATTTGCTAAAGTAGTATGTATTTGTGACGTGTTTGATGCAGTAAGTAATGATAGATGTTATAGAAAAAAGTTTAGTCCTAATGATGCTTACGAGTTAATTTTAGCAGGTTCTGGTGCAATATTTGATGAAAAGCTTGTAATGAATTTTAAAGAAACCTTTGCAATTTATCCATTAGGTAGCTGTGTAAGCCTTTCAACCGGTGAAGAAGGATATGTAGTAAGACAAAATAAAGGTTTCCCAGATAGACCAGTGGTAAGGGTATTATATGATAGTAAAACAAAATCACCAATACCATTTTATGAAATAGACTTAATATTAAATCCAAGTGTTGTAATTTTATCTTTAGTTTGAAATAAGAATAAAAAAGAGCTGTCGACTATTAATTATATAAACAAGTTGGCAGCTCTTTAAAATATATAGATGGAAGTCCAGTGGAAGTTGGGGACGGGTCATGAAATTTAACTAAAATAAATTTTCTATTTATAAAGGTAATATTGATAAAACTAATATATAATAGTATATATTAGTTTTATCAATATTACTGTTTGAAAAGGGAGATTATTAGAAATGAACAATAGAGATAAATTTATAAATCTTATATTAGAGGGATGTGTAAAAAATCTGGACTACTCTATACAAGAACTAAATATAGATTATGCAGGAACTATGAGTAAATGGATATTAGTAAAAAGAATAAATGAATATAATCATAAAGTTATTCTACTATGTCATGAATACTATGATAATAAAAATGATCAATGGATCATAAGAGACTTACAGGATAATTTAAATATTAGTAATGTAACTATGACTAAAATATTTTTTACTGACGATTATCAATGGATCGAAAACTATACTAAGCAGATTGATAATGAATCTTCACAGTATAGTTCAGCATATAATTTTTATAATATAGATAAATCTTGTGTTATATTAAGTGAAAATGCAGATAGGATATTTTATTATACAGGGGATAATGAAGAACTTATTAATCTAATATCATATTATATAAATGCTAACGTAAATAATAATAGTAATAATGTTACTAGAAAAAGGGGTTTAGAGAAAGCTACAATTACCTATATATTTATGGGAATTAACATATTTATGTATATAATAACAGCTCTTTTATCAGGAAATTTAATAGATAGCAATGTTAATGTGCTAGTGTTTTTAGGTGCAAAGTTCAATCCTTTAATTGACAGAGGGCAGTACTATAGATTACTGACATGTACTTTTCTTCATGGAGGAATAGTACATTTAGCATTCAATATGTATGCTTTATATTCAATAGGACCCTTTGTAGAGAAAGTGTATGGTAAATGGAAATATGCATTCATATATTTAGTATCAGGCATAGTTTCATCTACTTTTTCTTATATATTTTCGCCAAGTATATCAATCGGAGCATCTGGCTCAATTTTTGGATTGCTTGGAGCTTGTGCTGTAATGGCATTGAAGTATAAGGACAGGATTGGTAGAGGGTTTATAAACAATATAATGTCAGTTATATTTATAAACTTAATCATTGGGTTTTCAATAGCAAATGTAGACAACTTAGGCCATATCGGTGGACTAATTGGTGGTTTAATTATATCATTTATATTTATAGGAAGCATAGAAAAGTAAAAAACAGCGAAAAACAGGGACGGTTCACTCAAACACCCTGTTTTTTCTGTGTTTATTTTATTGAATTTAGCTAAAAATGTGTGAACTGTCCCCACATATTTCATTAGTTTAGAGGTGAAAATGTGTGAACTGTCCCCATTAATTCATCATGATGTAGGGTTTCTTTGTCTAGAAGTTTTGTAGATATTTCTTCTAGAGATGAGATCTCTCTAGCTAAAAGTTCTTTCGTTTCTTTATATAGTCTGTCTACAAGATTTTTGCATTCAAGTATTATTTTATCTTGATTTATATTGAGATCCATTAATTGTTGCATATTTAATAGACCTAAAGTCTCTCCCATTCCATATTGTGTTATCATGTGGAATGCTATATTAGTACATTGTTTTAAGTCGCTATGTGCACCAGTAGTTATTGAGTTCTCGCCAAATTTTAAATCTTCGGCAGCTCTTCCACCTAGCAGTACCATAATTCTTTTTTCTAAGTAGTCTTTGCTTTGGTACATGCTATCTTCAGGTATACTTATAGTGTAGCCACCTGCTCCTTTAGTACTTGGAATAATTGTTACTTTATCAACTCTTTCATTAGGAAGAGTTTTAAGTGATACTAAAGCATGTCCTGCCTCATGATAAGCTGTTATTTTTCTATCTTTTTCCTTTATATAATCTCTATTTTGTTTTTCATATCCTGCCATAACTATTGAATAAGCTTTATCTAAATGTGAATTTTCGATAAAGGAACTATTTTCTTTACAAGCAATTATAGCAGCTTCATTTACAAGACTCTCTAGTTTAGCACCTGAAAAATAAGCAGTTTTATGTGACCAGTTTTCAATATCTATATTATTTGTTGGTTTGTTTTTTAAGTGAAGTGATAAAATCTTTTTTCTAGCACTTAAGTCTGGTAGTGATACTTCAATATGTCTATCAAATCTACCTGGTCTTAACAGGGCTTCATCCAGCATGTCTAATCTATTCGTTGCTGCCATAATTATTATCCCTTCTTTTTCATTAAAGCCTGACATCTCAGTTAATAGGGCATTTAGAGTTTGATCTCTCTCATCAGATCCCCCGTTTTTTGAATTCTCTCTTTTTTTACCTATGGCATCAATTTCATCTATAAATATAACAGCTTTTCCGTGACCTCTTGCCTTTTTAAATAACTGTCTTATTCTACTAGCACCAACCCCTACGTAAACTTGTACGAAATCTGAACCTGACATGGCATAGAAAGGAACATTAGCTTCACCAGCTACAGCTTTAGCTAAAAGAGTTTTTCCAGTACCAGGTTCACCATATAATATAATCCCTCTAGGCATTCTTGCACCATAGGAACTATATTTTTCGGGATTTTTTATAAAATCTACTACATCCATAACACTTTCTTTTGCCTCTTCATTACCAGCTACACTATTAAAATTAAAAGGTATATCTTCTGTAGCAGAAGTGTCAAGAGAATCTACGGATAGCATTCCTCGTGAAGCTACATTTGATGATTTAACCAATCCAACTATCAATGAAATTATTGAAATCATAAAGGCTGACATAAAAACAATATTAACAGTGTTTGAAGGTGCGTTTTCTGAAACTCGCACTCCAGACTTTAACATAGTTTCTTTAAAGTTATCCATTCTAGGATTATCTGTTTCATATATTTTACCATCTGTTAGTTTAATTTTAATGGTAGGTGTATTTGTAAGATATACTGTAGATACTTTTTTATTTGATAGATCTGCTAAAAATTCTGTATAACTTTTATTACCGGTAGATTTAAAAAAGAAGTTTACTCCTATTAATAACATTAAGGATATAACCGCCGTAATTATAGGAATATATATATGCTTTTGCTTAATTTTGCTCATCTATATACCTCCTTTAGATAAAAATATATAGCGAAATTCGACAAAATCTTCATTTCAGCAATATATTATAATATTTTTATATAATAGTCCAATGAAAATCATAAAATTTTCTATAGTAAATTATGTATATTATTGCAGAAATCAATTTTTGCTGTATACTTTAATATATAAATACTATTGAATAATATGTAAATAAAGCTAAGGGGGAACACCTCTTATATTTAAAGGCGGGGGGATAATATGAAAATTTCATCGGTAAAAGCTTTAGTAAAAGAAGAAGATATTTTAGGAGCATTAAAAGAATTTATTAAGGTTGAAGGATTAGAGTTTAATAAAGTATCAATAAATGAATTTATAACTGTAGAAGGAAGCTATAAAAAGGTAGTTAATATTCCCTTTTCAGCAAATCTAGCTATTGGAAGTATAAAAGATAATTTATTAAATGTGAGTATATTAAAAGTAAAGGTAGCTAAGATAGGCATAATAAATGGGATTAAAAACTTTGCATTAAACAAGGTGTTAAAAGATTTTGAAGAGTATGGAGTTAAAGCAGGAAAAGAAACTTTATCAGTAGATATTAATACAATAGCAAAACTAGTGCCATATATTAATTTTGATTTAAAATCTGTAACTTTATTTGAAGGTTCTTTAGAAGCAGAAATAGAAAATATAGTGTACACTCAAGATAAAGAAACCTTAAAATTTGAAAAGAAAGAAGAAAATGAAAATTATATTCCCCAAGATGATTGCTACACTGAAATTAGAAACGAAGTTGGACAAAGGGTTCCGAATAAGTATGAGAAAATTGTAGAATATGGAATGATTATACCTGATATTGTAGCACTACTTTGGAGATTGTTAAGGGATAAAAGAGTCAGTACTGTTACCAAGGCTAAAGTTGCGGGAACTATTTCATATTTAGCATTACCTTTTGATATTTTACCGGATTTTATACCACTAATAGGTAAAATAGATGATATAGCAATAGCCTTTTATGGTCTAAATTCTCTGCTAAATGATATACCAGAAGAAATTATTCTTCAGAATTGGCAAGGAGATAAAGATATAATAAGAACTATAAAAGAAGGTACTAAATATATATCTGCTTTAGTAGGCACTGATAATGTAACAAGATTAATAAGCACAGTGAAGGGATTTAATAAAGATATCAGCAAAATGGATTCAAAAGAAGTGGAACAAGAAGAAGTTCAAGAAAATTTAAGTGTATAAAAATGTGCTTTTAGGGTATTAAGTAAATAGATGGTTAAAGGGAGGAAAAAGTTTTAATGAAAAAAATTACGATATACACTGATGGGGCTTGTAGAGGTAACGGAAAAGAAAATACTATCGGTGCATATGGCATAGTTCTCATGTATAATGAGCATAAAAGAGAGATAAAAAAGGCAGTAAGAAATACTACAAATAATATTATGGAGTTAACAGCGGTTATAGAAGCTCTAAAAATCCTTAAAGAGCCTTGTGAAGTTCAACTTTATAGCGATTCTGCTTATGTAGTAAATGCCATAAATAATAAATGGATTGATTCGTGGCTTAAAAATGGATGGAGAACTTCTTCAAAAGAACCGGTAAAAAATAGAGAATTATGGGAAAAGTTAATAGAACTATTAAGCTATCACCATGTGAAATTTATTAAAGTAAAAGGTCACTCTGATAATGAGTACAACAACAGATGCGATAAACTAGCTAATGAAGCCATGGATGAAATGTTAAAAAATGAAGTTTAAAATTTATATGAAATAAATTCCATCAAATTATTGAATTAAAAAATTATAAATTGCATAATCTATTGTTATATTCTATATAGGAGAGGTGATGGATTATGCGTAATAGAATTATAACAGGAATGGTACTTGGAGCAGCTGCAACAATGCTATTAATGCCTGATATGGACAGAAATACAAGAAGAAGAATGAAAAGGGCTAATAGATATATAAGAAATAGTGCAGAAGATGCTTATGCGGGCATGATGAGATGGATGAAATAATGTACTAAAAAGGGAAGTGATTAAATTACTTCCCTTTTTAGTATTCTTTGTTTTTACATAAAAATCATAAATTTGTTTTATAGTGACAATAATAATGAAAATTATAAGAAAATTATATCTATTTATATAATTTTCTTATAATTTTCATTTATTTCAATTATACATCGTTAAAATATGTTATAATATACTAGTATTTGTAATAGATTAAATATAATTAATATAAATTTTCAAGTAAAGGAAGAGTGGACTATGGAAATATTGTCACTAGGTGAAAAAATTAAAAGAACAAGAAAAGAACTAAATATGACCTTAAAAGATTTAGCAGGTGATAGGATTACTCCGGGTCAAATAAGTCTTGTAGAATCAGGTAAATCTAATCCTAGTATGGATTTACTAGAATATTTAGCTGTGGCTTTAAATACTACAGTAGAGTATTTGATGGAATCTGAAGAGACACAGGCAGAAAAAATATGTACCTATTATGAAAACATAGCTGAATCATACATATTAAATAAGGATTTTTGCTTAGGAGAACAATATATTGAACAGGCCTTTTTTTATGCGGAAAAATATAATTTAGATTATAGAAAGGCTAGAATCTCTTATCTAAGAGCATCAATATACATGAATAAGGGTGAAATGACCATAGCTCAACAATTTTTCTTATCTGCTAATGTAATTTTTATAAAGGAAAATAGATATGAAGAAATAATAAATACCTTTGTAAACTTAGGTAAAATAACTTTAAAACTAAAGGCATATCACTCTTCAGCAAGCTATTTTCAACAGGCTGAAAAGGTTTATACTGATAATAATATAGGTAACGACTTTTTATTAGGAGAAATTTACTATAATATGGCAAATGTTCAATATGCTTTAGAGAATGTTGGAAAGGCTATAGATTATTCATTTCTAGCAAAGGAAAAATTTAAACAAATTGATGATAAAAAATCTTATGCAAGTACATTATTAATGATATCAGAACAATATAATAAAAAAGGCGATATAGATAATGCCATAAAATATTCTAAAAAAACCCTAGCTTTATATAAGGAAATAAATGATGAAGTTTATGTTGCTCAAATTGAAAATAATCTAGGAAAGTTATTCTATCAATTTGATAATATAGAAGAATCTTTTATTCATTTAAATAAGGCAAAAGAAATAAGAAGAAATATAAGGGATTCAAAGCTTATTGAAACTTTAGTTAATATATGTGAAAATTACATTAAGCTAAAAGATGTAAAAAATGCTAAGACAACCCTAGATGAGATTATAGAAAGCATGAAAGATGGAGATAATAGCGCATTAATACAATACTATTTATTAAAATATAGAGTTCATATGTTGCAAGGGGATTTAAAGGAAGCTGAGAGCTCTTTACTATTGGCTTTAAATTTTGTTAAAAATATAAATTATTTAAAAGAAGCGGCAGAAATATCAATTATGATAGGAAAATTTTATATAGATTATGGTAAAGAAAGTGAGGCAGTACAATATTTAAATTATGGAGTTGAAGTCTTTAAAAAGTTAGGAATAATAAAAGAGTGTTAAATGGATAGGTGAAGAATTATGGAGATACTTTCTACTGGTGAAAAGATCCGAAGAGCTAGGATATATAAAGGATATACCCTGAAATATATATGTGAAGATAAAATTTCCGTATCCAAAATGAGCTGTATAGAAAATGATAAAGTTGTACCAGAGGAATGGATATTGAAATTTTTGTCAAAGAAGTTAGATCTAGATATAGATTATTTAAAGGATGATGTGAGAAGTCAAATTAATAAAAACTTAGAGAGACTAAAAAAATTAGATAGAAACGACTATCAAGAACAACTTATATACAATTTATCTTACGCAGAAGAGTATGGATATTATAAAGAATCCTTTGAAATTATGCATTTGATGTTTGTTTACAATATCCAAATGAAAAGATATGAGAAACTCCAAGTTTTAATGTCTAAGTATTACGATACTTGTTTAAAATCAAAATCCGATGAAAATCAATTAATATACTATATGGATATAGCGAAATATTTTTATTGTTCCGAGGAATATATGCAAGCAGCAGGGTATTACAACACAGTGAAAGAAGAGGCTAAAAAAAGAAAGGATAATGAATTTATTACAAGAGCAACATTTAACGAATGTCATTGCTATATAATGGCGAAGCAATATGATATAGCTTATGAAATAGCTAAAGGACTTATGGATTTAATAATTTTTTTCGATAATGACTTAAAGAAAGCAGAAAGCTTTCATATGATGGCACTCTTAACTTTAATTAATAATAAAGATGATTTTCAGCACTACGAGAATAAAGCTTATGAATTATATGGCGAGAATAAGATAAATATAGCTAATGCTGTATTTAACTATGCACAGGCTATGTTTACTCTAAATTTAAAAGACAGAGCAGTTGAATATATTAGAAAAGGTTTAAGTTGTTGTCCTAGTGAAGAAGAAGAAACTTTAGTTAAATATATGCTTAAATGTATAGAAGAGCTTATAGAGAATAATATAATTGAAGAAGCGGAAAAAATAAGTGATGGAGCAATAAACTATGCTATAAATTTAAAAGACATGAGATATATAGAAAAGGCTTATCATTTAAAAGCTCTTATATTAGGTAAAAAAGGAGATCTTTCTTCAAAAGAAATGTATATGAATTTATCATTAGATGCTTTAATGAAGTATGGAACGAAAAAGCAGGTATATGAAAGATACATGGAAATGGGACATATGTACTATAAAATGAAAAATATAAATGAATCTATAAAATATTTTAGTTTGGCCTTAAATATTAATAAAACTATATAATAGAGAAATTTGAAGCAATTAATAAAAAACTTTTAAAATAGAAAACTTATGCTATAAAATGCATAGGTTTTCTATTTTTTAGGGTAAATTAGACTTTGACTTTCTTTGACCAATATTATATAAAAAAGATAGATGTTTAAAACATGAAAATATTTATGGAAAATATTCAGGGACGGGTCATGAAAATTAGCAAAATATAAGTGAGTAAATTGAATAAATGAGTAAGATAATAATTAAAGAGTTAGCGAAAATTCATGACCCGTCCCCGATTAATACAAAGGTACGCAAAATAAAAATATAAAATAAAAAATATGCAATATAAAATGGAGGTGCTTATTTTGGATATTGAAAAATTAACATTAAAGGTTCAGCAGGCTATAAATGATTCACAATCAGTTGCTATAAAACATAATCATCAACAGATTGATATAATTCATCTTTTTGCAGCTTTAAACTCTGAAGATGATGGACTTATCCCTAATATTTTTGGAAAAATGGGCGTAAACATCAAAGTGCTAAGGGAAGAAATAGATATAGAATTAGATAAGATGCCTAAGGTATTAGGTGAAGGTGCTCAAAGTGGTGGTATATATGCTACAAGGAGATTTGAAGAAGTTTTTATAAAGGGTGAAGAAATAGCTAAAAGATTTGGCGATTCATATATTAGCGTAGAGCATGTTACCCTTGCTATTATGGATATTGATAAAAATGGAATAGTAGGAGGAATATTAAAGAAATTTAATATAAATAAAGATGATTTTTTAAACGCTTTATCTCAGGTGAGAGGAAACCAAAGAGTTGATACTCAGGATCCAGAAGGAACTTATGAAGCTTTAGTAAAATACGGAAGAAACTTAACAGAGGACGCTAAAAATCATAAAATAGATCCAATCATAGGTAGGGATGAGGAGATAAGAAGGGTTGTTAGGATATTATCTAGAAGAACAAAAAACAATCCAGTACTTATTGGAGAGGCAGGAGTAGGTAAGACCGCCATAGTGGAAGGATTGGCATTAAGAATAGTAAAAGGAGACGTACCAGAAGGGCTTAAGAATAAGATTATATTCTCACTAGATATGGGAGCTTTAATTGCCGGTGCTAAATACAGAGGGGAATTTGAAGAAAGACTAAAGGCAGTATTAAAAGAAGTTCAAAGCAGTGAAGGAAAGATAATATTATTTATAGATGAGATACACACCATAGTAGGAGCAGGAAAAACAGAGGGGGCTATGGATGCGGGGAATCTTATAAAGCCAATGTTAGCTAGAGGAGAGCTACATTGTATTGGTGCAACTACCTTTGATGAGTATAGAAAGTATATTGAAAAAGATAAAGCTTTGGAAAGAAGATTTCAACCAGTTATTGTTGAGGAACCTACAGTAGAAGACAGTATATCTATACTTAGAGGGTTAAAAGAAAGATTTGAAATTCATCATGGTATAAGGATTCACGATTCAGCAATTGTAGCTGCTGCAAAGCTTTCTCAAAGATATATTACAGATAGATTCCTTCCAGACAAAGCTATAGACTTAATTGATGAAGCAGGAGCTATGATAAGAACAGAAATAGATAGCCTTCCAACAGAATTAGATATTATAAAAAGAAGAATATTTCAACTAGAGATAGAAAAAGAAGCCCTATCTAAAGAAAAGGACCATCGTTCACAAGAAAGATTTAACGAATTGGAAAAAGAATTAAGCAACTTAAAAGAAAAAGATAAAGAAATGACAGCAAAATATGAAAAAGAAAAAGAACAAATCACTTCAGTAAGAAATTTAAAAGAGAAGCTAGATAATGTAAGAGGGGAATTAGAAAGAGCGGAGCGAACCTATGATTTAAATAAAGTGGCTGAATTAAAATATGGAGTAATACCTGGAATAGAAAGAGAAATAAAAGAAAAAGAAGCCATAATCAATGAAAATCAAGAAGGAAATATGTTAAAAGAAGAAGTTACTGAAAATGAAATAACTCAGATAATTTCAAAATGGACTGGAATACCTGTATCAAAGCTAATGGAAGGGGAAAAACAAAAATTATTAAGACTTGAAGATGAATTAAGTAAAAGGGTAATAGGACAGGAAGAGGCAGTTAGAACAGTATCTAATGCAGTAATAAGAGCCAGAGCGGGGATGAAGGATCCTAAAAGGCCAATAGGTTCATTTATTTTCTTAGGACCAACAGGAGTAGGTAAAACAGAACTCGCTAAAACTTTAGCAAGAAATTTATTCGATAGTGAAGAAAGTATAATTAGAATTGATATGTCTGAGTACATGGAAAAATACTCTGTATCAAGACTTATTGGTGCTCCTCCAGGATATGTAGGATATGAAGAAGGTGGACAGTTAACTGAAGCTGTAAGAAGAAAACCATATTCAGTAATTCTATTCGATGAGATTGAAAAAGCTCATGAAGATGTATTTAATGTATTTCTTCAGATATTAGATGATGGAAGACTTACAGATAATAAAGGAAAAACAGTGGACTTTAAAAACTGTATAATAATAATGACATCTAACATTGGAAGTAGCTATCTTCTTGAAAATAAAAGCAATTCAGGTATAGAAGAACCTATTAGAAATAGGGTTATGAATGAGCTTAGAAATAGATTTAAGCCAGAATTTTTAAATAGACTTGATGATATAATAATGTTTAAGCCTTTAACCAATAGTGAGATTACAAAAATTATAGATATATTCTTAGAGAGTATAGAAGGTAGATTAAAGGAGAGAAATATAAGCTTAAAAGTTACGGATGAAGCTAAAAAAATTATGGCCACAGAAGGATATGACCCTATTTATGGAGCAAGACCTTTAAAAAGATATATTGAAAATACTTTGGAAACTCAAATTGCAAAAGAGTTAATAAAAGGGGATATAATACCGGGAGATGTAATAGGGGTAGATGTTAAAGGGGAAAATATTATAATAGAAAGAATATAATAATAATTTCCTTCAATTACTAAGCATGAATGAGGAAATAGAGGTTAATCTATTATTAAAAGGTAGATTATATTTTAAGAAGGTGCTAGTGTGAAAAAAAATCGATATTTCCTTATTTATGCATTAATTTTAATAAGTATTTATTCAACTATAGGTATTAATGAAGTAATGGCCCATAATAGTACAAAAGAAAAAGTAGTTTTTTTAACTTTTGACGATGGACCTTCGCCAAACAATACTCCTGAAATACTAAAGATATTAAAAGATAATGATGTAAAAGCAACTTTTTTTGTAATTGGAACTTCCGTAGAAAGCTATCCTCATGTAGCAAAAAGATTATATAAAGAGGGAATGTGCATACTTCCTCACACCTATTCACATAACTATGGAACTATATATAATAATTCAGAAAGCTATTTTAATGATCTTAATAAATGTATTAGTTCTATAAAGAACATAACGGGGGAAGAAGTAATTCACTATACAAGATTGCCAGGTGGATCTGATAATCTTGTATCTAATTCGGAAGTGTTGAGAACCATAAGAAATAAACTAAATGCGAAGGGTATTGACTATATAGATTGGAATGTTAGTTCGGGAGATGCAGAAGGTGGAGTAGTGGCAGTTAATATTTTAAATAACAATATAAAATATCAGTGCACCGATTTAAATTTAGCTGTAATATTAATGCATGATAGTTACTATAAAACTACCACAGTAGAATCTTTAGATAGCACTATTAAACATTTAAAAGCTCAGGGATATAAATTTAAAAAAATAAACGAAATGACACCTAATGAAAGAAATAATTTGATAAAAATGAGAGTTATAAATAGAAGATAGGTATAACCTAAATATAGGTGTATTCTAGGTCTAAGTTATAAAAAAATATAATTTAGACCTATTTTATTTCGCTTTCATAGGCCAATGTAACTTTATGAATATATTTGCAATAATATGAGAAATATTGAAAAAATAATTAAGGGGATATACAATATAATTAATATATTGGAAATAATATGCCAAATACATACCAAATATATGAATTTAATACTATATATTCAAATAAATAATAAAAAAATATAATTTTATGTATTATTATAGGTAATATAGAAAATATGAGAAAAGGGAGGCGTTAATACATGGAAAGGAGGTGATAATATTGTTCACTGTAAGAAAAGAGATAAATTACATTGTAGAAAGTTGTATTTCTGGTATAATTAAGAAGGTCGTGGGAAAGGGACCAGAGAAGACCAGAGTGGATATTAAAGAAAATAATATTAATATCTACATTAAAGGAATACTTTCACAAATTGAAAAAACTGCTCTACAAAGAGAAAAAAATTATGAAAGAGTAAAGTTTTTTCGACAAGGATTAACGCCTATACTAACAGAAGAGATAGAACATGAAATATCTCAAATTCTATCTAAGGAAGTATACATAGCTTTTAATGATGAAAATATTCATGAAGACTATATGGAAATAATACTAAAAATTATATAATGGTTAAGCTAATGGAGGGGTAAAAATGAAAAACTTTGTCCAGAAGTGAGCCGGTGCAAGTGTAATTATTACTTTGTACGGGCTCATTTATTATTTACAATTATTTTAATAAATTGAAAATAATAGCATATAGTAAGTATAAATATGAGGTATAAATACTAGGTATAAATTTATCTTTGATGAAAAGAGGTGAGATTTAATTGGAAACTTATTTACAAAGCGATAATTATGCACAAATTCACCAAGACAAATTATTACAAGAAAGTTGGGAAAGAAATATAATAAAAAATATAAAAATAGGGTTATTAAAAGAAGAGTTTCAAGTATATTATCAACCTCAAATAGAGCTAAAAAGCAAGAAAATAGTTGGTATTGAGGCCCTGTTAAGATGGGAGAATTCTAATTTTGAAAATATACCTCCAAATAAAATAATAAGCTTAGCTGAAAAATCAAGTTTAATATTTGAAGTGAGCAATTACATTATGAAAAAAGCTTGCTATGAAGCTAATGAATTTTTAGATATTGAATTAATAGATATAGATTTAGCAGTGAATATATCTAGCAGAGAATTTGAAAATTTAAATTTCGTATCTTGGATCAGTGGAATACTCAATGAAACGGGGTTAAGTGCAGAGAGATTAGAAATAGAGATAACAGAAACTACTGCTGTAAAAAATATTGATTGGACGGTAAAACTTTTAAACGACATAAAAAAAATGGGGATTAAAATTGCTTTAGATGATTTTGGAACAGGATATTCTTCTTTTAAGTATTTAAATATATTACCTATAGATATTATAAAAATAGACAAGTATTTTATTGATAAAATTCAAGTAGATAGGAAGCAACAGATAATTGTATCAAAAATTATTGAAATGGCTCATTCTTTAGGATTAAAAGTTATAGGAGAAGGGGTTGAATCCCTTGAAGAACTACAAATTTTAAGAGAATTTAATTGCGATGAAGTACAAGGATATTACTTTAGTAAACCTATAAATAAAGAAGATTTAAAACAACTAATGATATAAAAAGATATTAAATAATTACAAAGGAAGGAATGGTTTTACATGAATTTTTGGAAAAACATTAGCGTAAAAATCAAATTATTGTTTAGCTTTGCTCTTCTTGCTGCTTTAATTATAGTAACAGGATTTCTTGGAATTAGAGGAACAGATGTCATTAATAAAAATGCTCAAGATATGTATTCTAATAACTTAAAGAGTATAAAATCCTTAGAAAATATAAAAGGAAGCTTTAATGATATGAGAGCAAATATAATATATTTAATTCTAGAAAAAAATACAGCAGAAGGTAGTGAACAACTAAAAAATATAGAAGAAGAAATTGGAGAACAACTAAAAATTTATGAAAAAATTCATATGAATGAAGATGAGAAGCTGCTCTATGAAGAATTTAAAAATAAATATGAAGAGTACGTAGATCATAAGAATCAGTTAGTAAAACTTATGGAAGAAAATAAATATGAACAAGCTCTTAATTTATATAATTCAGAGATGATAAAATTAAGAGAAGATGCTTTTAATAGTATAAATAGAGTTGTAGAAATAAATGATCTAGAGGCATTAAAACAATATGAGGATAATGAAACTATATATTTAGCAGCTAGAAATCTAATAATTATTGCTACAATTCTAGGGGGAGTAATCTCTGCAATATTTATTGTGCTTATGAGTATTGATATTATAAAACCTTTAAATAAAATTCAAGATTTTGCTAAGAGGCTTTCACAATATGATTTCTCTTCTAACATTCAAATCGAAAGAAAAGATGAGTTTGGAATAACTGCTCTATCTTTAAATGATGCAAGAGATAACATGCAAAAATTAATTAAAGAAATAATTAAAGATTCCAACTATGTATCTGAGTCAAGTGAAGAACTTTTTACTACCGTTGAAGACTTAACAGAAAGCATGAATGATATTAACACTTCAACTATTGAGATAAATAAAGGAATTCAAGAGTGGAGTGCAACCACAGAAGAAATGTCTGCTTCAATGACACAGGTTGATTCAAGTGTAGAAGAACTATCAAAAAGGGCGGTTAATGGAAGTGGTTATGCCATTGAAATAAAAGAGAGGGCGTTAGAAGCAGAAAAGAATGGACAAAGTGCTTATGATGAAACTCATAAAATGTATTATGAAAATGAGAAAGATATTCTAAAAGCAATTGATGAAGGAAAAGTAGTAGAAGAAATAAAAGTTATGGCAAATACTATAGCTAATATTTCTGAACAGACCAACTTACTGGCGCTTAATGCAGCAATTGAGGCTGCTAGGGCAGGAGAGCATGGGAAGGGATTCTCTGTAGTAGCTGAGGAAGTAAGGAAACTTGCTGAACAATCAAGTGAAGCTGTCGCCACAATACATATTACCATAGGAAGAGTACAGGAGGCTTTCACTAATTTATCACAAAGTAGCCAACAAATATTAGATTTTATTCAAAATCAAGTAAAAGAAAAATTTCAGTTCTTTATAAAAATAGGAAATCAGTACAGTGATGATGCTGATTATTTAAATAATATGTCTCAAGATTTAGCTTCTATGACTGAGGAAATAAACGCTACAGTAGAACAAATAAGTTCAGCAATAAATGAAATAGCTAGTAGTGCGCAAAACAATGCTTCCTTTACAGGAGAGATTTTAGCTAATGTAGAGCAAACAACAGAAAATATGGATAAAGTAAAAACTACTGCAGAATATCAAGCGAAAATTTCTGAAGAATTAAGGGAATTGGTAATTAAATTTAAGATATAAGGTATATAGAAAAGTAAATAATACCTCGTAGATTAATATCTACGAGGTATTATACTGTAAATCATCATACATAAATAGGAATTGTTTATATTATTTAGTTGAGAACAATAGGGACGGGTCATGAAAAATAGGCATTAATTATGCCTATTTTTCACGACCCGTCCCCACTTTATTTAAAATATCCGCTTCTAATAAGTTTATCCGATATATTTAGAGCTTCTATGGCGTGACGCTTTTCTTCTTCAGTTTTATAGTCACCTATATATACGCCGTTACTTAATATTGTAAAGTTTTTACGAGTTTTTAGTAAATTTCTTCCCATGGCAGTATTGATATATTCTTCTTCAGGTACACCCATAAGATAAGCTACTGTTGGCATTATATCAATTTGTCCACCTATAGTTTTGAAGCTTTT
The DNA here is from genome assembly GCF_018918285.1 of Clostridium mobile. Lineage (GTDB taxonomy): Bacteria > Bacillota > Clostridia > Clostridiales > Clostridiaceae > Clostridium_AW > Clostridium_AW mobile. Next base: position 7,120 of record NZ_JAHLQF010000004.1, on the reverse strand, counting down.
TCCTTCTAAATCCTTTGAATATATTATAAGAGGAACTGTAAAGTTATCTTTGTACCACCAATTTTCTTTTGGATTTATAGCTTCCAGTTTATCTTTATAATATTTATGAACACCAGTGTGATCACCGTAAATAACCAGTACTGTATCTTTTAATAAATCATTTTGCTCTAAAGAATCTATAAACTTTCCTAAATGCTTGTCTGTATAATGTATGCTTTGGAAATAGTCACCTAATATATTATTATCCATTTCCTCAGGTAGCTTCATATGCCTATATTCTTTTGGTAGGTCAAAAGGCATATGACTTGTTAAGGTAACTAAGAAAGAATAAAAAGGTCTAGGTTGAGAAATTATTTTTTCGCTTAGCTGTTTTAAGTAGCTTCCATCGCTAAGGCCTAAGCCAATGGTTTCATCCAAATTAAATCCTGTAACATCAGTGCATTTATCAAATTCCATGGACTGCAAAGCAGGCATCCAATTCCAATATCCACCGCCATCTGGATGAAAAGCAGAGGTATAATAACCTAGTTTTTTCATGAGCCTAGGCAAAGAATTATATTTATTACTTGGAAAACGGAAGAAAGTAGAGCCGTTTTTCACTGGATGCATGGAGGTATTAGCCATTAAATCTCCGTCTGAACTATTTCCACCGCTAACCTGTTCATATATCTCTGAAAAGTGAAGGGAATTTTTTAATAGTTTATTTAAATTAGGGGTTATCTCTTCTCCATTCACTTTTGCTCCTATTAAGAAACTTTCTAATGATTCTATTTGCATAAATATTAAATTTTTACCCTTTAAAGCTCCTTTATAGGAGTTATCTTCAATATTCTTTTCTTTATTATCATACCAGGCGTTTATTTCCTTATGATCTTTTTCTGTTAACTCTAATTGTTTAGAGTTTTTAAAATATAGGTAACTATCGTATATATGATATCCTATAGGGGACATGCTCCCCATACTATAAAGGGGGGACCAATATATATGAAAATATCTCTTATTTTTACCATCTTCCAATATATCGTAGCGGTAGTGATAGTAAAAAGATAAGGAACTACTTGCTATCAATAAAATGAAAAACAAAGAAACTTTCCTCTTAGCTTGTCTATAACTGGTCTTTTTCCTTAGAATTATAACTAGAAATATTATAATATCAATAATAAATAATATGTCCTGTGATCTTAGCATTGAAATTATCGTTTCCCCAAGGTTATCTAAATTTCCTCCCTGAGATAAACTATATAAAGAAATAAAACTTTGAAATCCTCTATAATATATAAGATCTGCTACCATAAATAAAGATAGTAAAAGATTTATAGTTACAAAGGCAAAAGCTTGCCCTAAACCTTTAAATAAATATCCAACAGATAGAAAAATAGTTATAAGACTTACATACAGTATAAAATTAACTAAATATATAGGTAGTTTAAAAAGTGCAATGTAGTTTCCAGAAGAAGAAGCGATAAAACCAAGAAAAAATATGGATTTTATTAACAAAGATAATATAGTAAGAAAAAAAATACGATTTTCATTAAATATGAGAATAGCTTTATTAATATAATCTCTAACTGTAAATGGTTTGTATGAATTATTTACAACTAACTTCATTTATTTAAAATCCTTTCCAATGTTACCTTAAACTTATTAGAGGATCAGAACTAATTTCTGACCCTCAAGCTTTTGTATTCGTTATATAGTTTTAGTCTTTATCAATCTTTTTTGTATTCGTTATATAGTTTTTTAGTCTTCATCAATCTTTTTATATTTATTATATAGTCTTTAATCTTCATCAATGTTTTTGTATTAGCTATATATTCTTTAGTTTTCACTAATCTTTTTTATTCATTATATAGTCTTTAGCCTTCATTTCTAAAGTGTCATCAAGAGGTGATAGTTCAATTTCTTCGCCATATTTTTTCTCAAGGGCAATTTTTAATAGCCTATCAGCAAGTTCAGGGTTTTTAGATAGTAAACATCCGTGGAAGTAAGTGCCGAAGGTATTTTTATAAATGCATCCCTCATAACCATCTTCACCATTATTGCCAAAGCCCCTTATTACTCTACCTAAAGGTTTTAAATCTCCAATGTAGGTTCTGCCAGAATGATTTTCAAAGCCTACATAGGTTTCAGAAAAATCCTCATTAATTATTACAGTATTTCCTATAAAACGTCCCTTGCCGCTATCTGTATATATGGGTAAGATGTTTAATCCATCTAATTTTTCACCCTCTACAGTGGTATAATATTTACCAAGCAATTGATATCCCCCACATATTGAAAGCATCACTTTTTCTTTTTCTATATATTCCTTTATAGCATCTTTTTTAGTCTCCATTAAGTCTTTAGAAACTATGGATTGTTCATAATCCTGTCCTCCGCCGAAAAACACTATATCGTAGTCATCACCTTTAAACTCTTCATTAACTGATAAGTTTAGTATATTAACTTTGATATCTCTTTTTTCTCCTCTGTATTTCAGTATATGAATGTTTCCAATATCACCGTAAACATTAAGGAGGTCAGGATATAGGTGACAAATATTTAATTCCATAAATTTTCCTCCCTTACTACCAAAGTTTATCTATATAGTTTTTACTGTGAAGATATTTTCTAAAATTAATCATGGCAGTGTATGTAGCTAATACATATACTACGTTACTTTCACAGCCTTTAATTCCATCTAATAATGTATCGTAGTTTTCACATAAAGAGAAATCTTCTTCTGGTAATCCAGCAATTTTAAGTCTTATGGCCATGTCGTAGAGCCTTTCCCCAGAGATCATAATTTTTTCTACATTTAAGGAAGAAAGATTTTCAAACTTTACATCCCATATCCAAGATATATCCCTTCCATCAGCGTAATTATCGTTTAACATTGTAACCAAATTGATTTTTCTATCGTCTAAGGACACTGTATTTATGGCTTGATCATAACCAGCTGGATTTTTAACTAGTATTATTTTAACCTCTTTTTCATCTATCTTAATCTCTTCTTGCCTTCCAAAGCTACTTTTTTGATTTTTAAGAGTAGCTGATATTATATCTTTATCTAAACCTAATTCTCTACCTATAGAGTATGCACAAAGGGCATTGTATATATTGTAGATACCAGGTTGATTAATGTAAATTTCTTTTTCATCAATGGTAACTACTGACCCCTCTCTAGAAAGATCTTTTATATCATCCACCTTGTATTTTAAAGGCGGTCTTTTATATCCACAACTTTCGCATAAATAATCACCTAAATGATTATAGGTTATAAAATTATATGTGTAAGGACTTTTACACTTTTTACAAAACTTTGAGTCAGCATTATTATCTAGACTTTCAGAATCTTGTAGAGGAAAGTTTAGCCCATAATACACTCTTTCATTAGGTACTGGCAAATCTCCTAACAAAGATTCATCTCCATTTAGAACTAAAGTGGAAAAAGGAGATTTTTCAACCCCTTCTAATATCTTTAAAAGAGTTGTGTACACTTCTCCATATCTATCTAATTGATCTCTAAATAAATTAGTAATAGTTATTATTTCAGGAGTTATGAACTCGGTAACAAACTTTACATTTGCCTCATCTATTTCAATTACAGCATATTTTTCCCCTGTATAATTATCATTAAATTTAAAGTTTTCCACAAAACAAGACACTATACCGGGAAGCATATTAGCACCAGTGTGGTTAGTTATAACTTTTCTTGAACTATCCTTAAGCATGTTATAAATCATGCTAGTGGTGGTTGTTTTACCATTGGTTCCCGTGATAAGTATTACCTTATAATCCTTACCTAAAGTTTTTAATATATTTTCATCTAGTTTTAAAGCTACTTTTCCTGGGAAATTTGATCCCCCTTTAAAGAAGGTTTTTGAAAGTTTCATAACTATTTTTGAAACTATTACGCTTATGTAAAATTTAATATTAATTTTAAACACACCCTTTATTTAAAATTTAGGATATCACGCAATCTCACATTAGTATATTATAATACATAACATCAATTTTTCCCATCGTAACTTATTTCATAAAACTCGTCTGATATGGTAAAACCAGCATTTTTAGAGAGATTATTTAGTTTCTTCAAGAGTCTTGCCTTATTATCGCCTTCCATAGGAGTAGGACAATAATCGTTAATATAATCCACAGAAGAAATACTAGTTGGTATAGCTCTTACAGCATATGACTGAGGAACACCATTTTTCAATTTATACTTAACCTGTAATATAAAAGTATCTTTGTCTCTAGGATTGAAGTTTCCACCGAAGCAGAAATTACCTAAACTATAGGCTATAATTTTACCCTTATATTGTTCTATACCCTGGATTACGTGAGGGTGGTGTCCTACAATTAAGTCAGCGCCTACATCTATAGCAAAACGAGCCAAAGTTTCTTGAGAACCCACAGGGTAATAGCTATTCTCTACCCCCCAATGGAAATTAATTATAACAATGCGACCGTCATCCTTTAATTTTTTTATATCCTTTTCTAATTTAGTTCTAAATTCAGGGTAATCGTTAAAGCCCATATATCCTAAAAATCCGAACTTAGCTCCATTTACCTCAGTAGTCCAAACGTTATTTTCACCAAAATAGTTTATATTGTTATCTTTCAAAGCCTTTATAGTATCATTAAATCCCTGCTGTTTATAATCATAAATATGGTTATTTGAAATATTTACCCCTTCAATATGACCTAAAGTAAGAGATTTTGCATAGGATGGATCCGCTTTAAAATTAAACTGTTTCGACTCTCTATCATTGGATTCAGTAAAGGTAGTTTCTAAGTTTACCACTGAGATATCATCTTCTTTAAATATTGGGGCTACATTTTTAAAGAAGTAAGAAAAATCATTATTGTTCTTATTAAGCACATAAGGAAGACTATTAGCAAAAGCAAAGTTGCTATCATGACCGATAGTTGAATCTCCTGCAAAGCTTAATGTAACTTCAGAGAGAACGTCTTTTTTAGGCGCCTCTTTTGTTTCTTTCTCTTCATTTTTCGACACGGAAACTTCCGTATCTTTTTCTTTAGTATCTTGGATTTGAGCAATATTTTTAGAATAGTATATTACATAGGAAATAGTTCCTGTTAAAATAAGCAATCCAAATATTAAAAATGTAACAACTAAATTTGAAGTTTTCTTTTTACTCATAAAACCTCCTATGATTTAAAATATTCTACTAAATAAAATAATAATGTATTTTTATATCTCTGTCACTATAAAATACATTATAATCCTATGGCATTTTTTGAGTATATTTGATAAAATCTATATAAACGTAAGTAAAAATGTTAGTTTATAATGGGAGGATTAATATGAACAATACTGCTACCTCTAAGGATTGGGTTGATTTAGCGAAGAATAATAAAAAGATTTTAGTGGGAATTTTGTCGGCTATTTTAATAATTTCTACGTTTATATATTATCAAAAAACTCAAAAGGATAAATTTAGTATAGCCACTAATAAAGCTGAACAATATTATTATAACGCAGAATTCGATAAAGCTATACAAGAGTTTAATAAACTTTATGAAAAGGACAAGTCTCCTCTATGGAAAGCTAAAATAGCACAAATTTATTCAGTGACAGGAGATTTAGAGAACTCTAGAAAATATTTAGAAGAAATAGAAATAGAAGAACTTAAGAAAAACCCTGAAGATGTAATTAATCTCATTGTTTTTACTGAATATATGAACAAGGACTTCAAAAAGGCATTAGAACATGGTGAAAAAGCCTTAAAGAACAGCCCAGAGGATAAGCAGCTTATAAAAATAATGTTTGCAGTTTATATGGCAAATGACAATTATGATAAGGCTAAAGAAATTTTATCCTCATATCCCGTAGATGAAAAATCATCTTATGATATGGCGGAGTATAGCAGAATGTTAATGCTCACTGGTGATAAAGAAACAGGTTTTTCAGCTCTTAGAAAGGCCTGGGATATTGATAAAGATGAGTTTAAAATATATGATGTGTTAGTTCAAATTGCACTTAATGACAAAGATACTCTTTTAGAGGATATACACAATCTTTCTACTAAAAATCCAGAGGATGTAGCCTATAAAATGTGGATGGCTAAAATATACTCCATGAGTAAAGACACCGTATCACAGGCTACTAGTATAATGGATTCAATTAAGGAAGAAGATATTGGAAAGATTCAAAAGGCTATAATAGAAGCTAATATACAACAAGACCTAGGTAAGGATGAGGAAGCAGAGAAGATTATAAATGATTTATTAAATAAATATAAGGAAGATTATAGAGTTTTACACAATGCTGGATGGTTCTATTTAAATAAAGATAATTTGGACAAGGCTGAAGAGTACGCAAAACAATCTCTATATAAAAATGAAGATTATCCAGATAACTATGCTTTTTTAATGCCACAAATATTAAAGAAGAGAGGCAAGACTTTAGAAATAGAACCTTATTTTAGAACAGCTATGTTTATGGAACCTTATAATTATAATATAATGCTTAACATAGCTAATCATTACTGGAATGCAGATAACGATGATAAGGCATTAGAATATTTTAAATTCGCTGAAATAGTGAAACCAGAGGATGCAGAGATTAAATATAACATGGCCATTATTCATCTATCAAAAAAGGAAGATGATAAAGCCATAGATATATTGAATGAAACCATAAAACTTAAAGATGATGTTCCTAAATATCACAGGACATTAGGTACCATATATTATCTTAACGGCAAAAATGAAGAGGCTATAAAAGAAATAAGGTTTGCCTACGAAGCAGACAAAAACGATCCATTAACCTTAAATAATGCAGGATGTTACTATATAACTGTCCCTGTAGATATTCAAAGAGGAGTTTATAATTTACAGGCAGCGGTTAAAGCACTTACAAATGATACGGATGAATATACAAAGAAAACAGTAAAAGATAATTACGAAAAGGCTAAAAAGCTTTATGAGGATTATCAAAAATCACAAGCTAATACAAAATTAAAAATACCTGATTTAGTAATGTTTTATTAATATGAACTGCACCCTGTCAAGTAGACAGTGAAAATAACAAAAATTGACCTAACCGGTCAAAGCTCTAAATTCCATTGGGCTTAGGCCGTTTAATCTTTTTTGTAGTCTCTTAGTATTATAG
>NZ_JAHLQF010000003.1 GCF_018918285.1 Clostridium mobile | reverse complement strand
CATTAAAATTTCATACTTTTCTTCTGCTGTATATTTAGTTCTTCTGGACATAAAAATACTCCCCTTTCTAGTGACAGATTTTTATTTTTTAATCTGTCTACCTCAAGGGGAGCATATCAACCAAAAGGAGTTTGTCAGCATTAGGAAGTTTTATAAAATAAATTTTAGAAGTTCTTATTGCAGTGAGATAGCATAAAAAACATTATATAGCATTTTTTATTTGTTGAAATAATAATTATTTCTTAGCTTCTTTATATTATATAGCTATGCTTTTACAAACATCTAGTGAATTCTATGAAGAAAAATTGCAATTTTTCATTTTCCATCTTTAAGATAAAATATAGCTATTTGAGTTCTATCCCTTAAATTTAATTTTGATAGTATATCTGTAATTTTATTTTTTACAGTACCTTGGCTTAAAAACACTTTTTCTGATATTTCTTTATTTGAGTATCCTTCAGAAATGAGTTTCATTATTTCTATTTCAACTTCTTGAAGATTATACTTGGAAAAGTCCTTCTTATCCCCTCTTTTTAATAAATAAGGTACTTTTTCCGCTATGCTAGGATGAATGAGCATATTTCCTTCATTAACTATTTTAACTGCCTTAATTACCTCTTCAGGTAAAATATTTTTAAGCAAATAACCTGACGCTCCGTTTTTCAATGCTTCTACTATGTATTCATCATCATTAAATGTAGTAAGTATCAAAACTTTTATCTTTGGAAATGCCTCACATATTTTTCTTGTACCTAATACTCCGTCACATATTGGCATTCTAATATCCATTAAAATTACATCTACAGAGTTCCCCTGACAGAATTTAAAGGCTTCATCTCCATTTGAGCATGTACCTACAACTTCAATCTCTTCATCTAGAGACAATATTATTTTCATGCCTTCTCTCACCATTATGTCGTCATCTGCTATAACCACTTTTATACTCATTTTCTGTCCCCTCCTAATTAAAGTGGAATTATGCTTTCCACAATAAATCCATTAAAATTATATATTTTCAATTCTCCACCTATTCCCTTTAATCTTTCTTCCATATTAATAATTCCCATGCCTTTTTGAAAGCTTGTACATCCACTCCCATCATCACTTATCTTAAGACAAACTTTCTTTTCTTTGAATATGAGTTCAATGTTTATATTCTTAGCGCCTCCATGCTTTACTGCATTTGTTATACACTCTTGAATATTTTTATAAAGAGTCAATTTAATTTCACCATTTAAATTTATTATCTCTCCCTTTGATATGAAATCTATGTTAATTCCTGTGTCCAGGGTAAACTTTTTTGTCAAATCTTTAATGGAATCCACTATATTTTCTAATTTGATATTTTTCATATCTTTAACAGTATATCTTAGTATATCTATAGTTTCTCTTAGATTTTCCACTGAAGATTTTAAAAGTTCCTTTGACTTTTTTTCATCTAAATCTATTATACTTACTCCTGCTTGAAGTTGTATAAGTAGTGCAGTCAATCTATGTCCTATGGTGTCATGAATTTCTTCAGATATTCTATTTCTTTCTTCTAATTGAGTTAAATGTCTTACTCTATGAGAATATTGCTCCAATTGTTTTTTAGTTTTCTCCACTTCATAACTGTACCTTCTAACATCGTCATATAAATACTCCAACTCACGTGTTTCATCCTTCAATTTATTTATGCTAAAAGTTTGTAAAACACATAGACTATAGATAAGTAAATTTATTAATATAACTTCTATAGAAAAATCCTTAATTAAATAAATAAGCATGATAAAAGTGAGAGTTATAATACCATTAGCGTATTTTTTAGAATAACTTATTCCTTCTATAAGAGTGCTATATATAAAAATATATGTAATCCCCTTAAAATTATTAAAAAGAGTGTAGATTAGAACTAAATCTAAAAGAATGGAAAAGACATAGATTTTTTCTTTAAAATACATCATCCTTAGCTGCATATTAAACAAAATCAACAAAATAACTATTATAAAATATGGAAGGTGAGCTTCCTCCATCATAGATACAGCGTATATTATATTTAACAATAAAATTATAAATTTAATTATATATACATTTTTTCTATTCATATCTATTCTCCAGAATTATATTTTAAATGAATCACAGCAATTTTCCAAAGCTTTCTATTTGTCACAACTTTATTATAATATATTCCTTATTATATTTTAATAAGATTATTTTCTATATAAAATTAGTTCACATGAAATAAAAAATAACATAATAAAACTCTGTACACCTTATAAAATAAGCATACAGAGTTTTATATAAAGTTTTTTGTTATTTATTTTACATTTTAAAACTAAAGATTAAATTAATAGTTTTTACTAGCTAATTCAAAATAGTCTCTTGGGTGTACACATGCTGGACATTTGTCTGGAGCAGATGTTCCTTCATATATAAATCCGCAATTAGTACATTTCCAAAGAACTTTTTCATCCTTTTCAAACACTTGGCCATTTTTAACATTTTCTAATAATTTTAAATATCTTTCTTCATGTTCTTTTTCAACCTTTGATATCATTTCAAATGCTACGGCTACTTCTGTAAATCCTTCTTCTCTTGCTATCCTTGCAAACTCTGGATATAATTCTGTCCATTCTTCATTTTCTCCCATTGCCGCCGCCTTTAAATTGTCTGCAGTATTATCATGTAGTGATACTGGATATTTAGCAGTGATTTCTATTGCCTCGTCTTTATAATCATCCTTTAAGAATTTATAAAATCTTTTCGCATGCTCTCTTTCCTGTTCAGCTGTTTCGATGAATATGTTGGCAATCTGTACAAATCCTTGTTTTTTAGCAACGCTAGCATAATATGTGTACCTATTTCTTGCCTGTGATTCACCTGCAAATGCTTTTAATAAATTTTCAGCAGTTCTTGTTCCTTTTAATGATTTCATAAAAAAACCCCCTTAATTAATTTATATACTCATTAAGCAAAAGCTTTAAATACTTATTAATCGGATATTTATTATTATCAATTTCAAGCTTCTAAATATATAATATCATATGTTTTATGCTTAGTCAATAATGATTATTAAATAATAATTATTATTAGTTTGTATTAATATAATGGAAATAAAAATAATTGGCATACTATATCTACGACTAGCACAAGATATTAGTACGCCAATTTATAATACCTACTTAATACCCGTTTCTAAATATCTTTTCATCTTTGAGTTCCATTCGTCATAGAACTCATCATACTCATCCTTAACTACTTCTAAAAACTTTTCTAATACCCCTAATTTATTTAGCCCTTTCATCAAATGTCTAGGATAGGTGCGATCTTTAGAATAATTATTTCTAGGATCTATTACCATTAAAGAAAGTTCCTCTGTAATGTATAAATCTTTACATCTTATATCAAGTTTAGTAAAATTAAGCCTTTGAAATTCCTTCATAAGTTCAATAACCTTGCATGCTACTTCCTTATCTAATCCATTCTTCTTTATATACTTATCTAAACGTTCTCCCCCTACATAGTCTCTTACAATATAATATGTTCCGTTGCTGTATACATTAGGGAAATATTCACTGCCTTCTGTTCTCGCTAAAATACTATATTCCCTTTTGCATATCCTTTTTTCTTTAAAAATCTTAATCACTCTATTCTCTGGAAGTAGATATACTACACCGTTGTTTCCCTTTCCTAAAAATTCCCCTTCTCTTAGCATCTTTTCCGCTCTTTCATCTAAATCGATATAATACTCATTAACATCACTCATAAATACGCCTTTCTTTATTATTAATTCCCTTTATCTATATTCTATGAGCAAACTTCCATTCAATTGACATTCAAATGGCAAATAAAGTTATATTCTTATGTCCTTTCCATTCTATTCAATGAAAAATTGTTTTAGAATCTTTTTAATAAAATACTCCCATAGTTCCAGCTAACAAAACTATAACTGCGAATATCATTCTATATATTGCAAATATTTTCATTGGTTTTTTCTTTAAATATGAAATAAACTTATTAATTACTATTAAAGCTACTATAAATGAAACTAAAAAGCCAACAACAAGAGAAATTATTTCTTGTGATGTAAGAATAAATAAACCACCAACCTTCAAAAACTTTAAAAAGCTCATTCCAACCATTACTGGGATTGCTAAGAAGAATGAAAATTCAGCAGCTGCAACAGTAGAAAGTCCTGATACCCATCCCCCTATAATTGTTGAAGCTGAACGTGACATCCCTGGAATTATAGCTAGACATTGAAATAATCCGATTATCCATGCTTGTTTCACTGTAACATTTAATTCTTGTTCTTTTGAACTATTATTTCTAAATTTCTTTTCAGCATATATCATCCATATACCGCCTAAAAACAAAGTTATAGCTACAGATATTGGTGTGAATAAGTACTTATCAGCTAAATCATCTAATAGTACTCCTAAAATACCCCCAGGAATACAAGCAATAAATATCATAAACCAAAATTTAAATCCTGATTTCTCATATCCAACTTTTTTCGGAAAGAAATTTACAAGAGTATCTTTTATCTTTTTCCAATAAAGTATAACTACAGCAAGTATTGCTCCAAGCTGTATAACATATGTATACAGCTCAACATAATTTGGAGTTATTCCTTTAAACCCCATTAAATTTTGAAAAATAACAATATGTCCTGTTGAAGATACTGGTAAGAATTCTGTTATACCTTCCACGATTCCTAGTATTATAGATTTTATTATCAAAGATATTGTTTCCATATAATCACCTTTTCTAAATTTATTATTTTTTGCTATAACTAGTGTTGCTGACCAAGGATATAAATCACTATATTCAGAATTTAAAATTATCATATTTACCATAGTTATAGCAATAGTAAATACAATAGTTGATACTTAGTCTATCATAATTATATTTCTAGATTATTAAAGTTTCAAGGTATAAGCATTTATTTGAAATTCATTACTTATATATTTTTCGATAAAATATCACATAAAATTTTCATACTATAACTTTGTGATATCAGTTTCTAAAAGTTTCATTGCAGATAGTTTTATTGCAATTGCCCCCAAGGGTGCTGTTATTAAAATAGATAAAACCGCCACTGCTAATATTACCTCTCCTGACTCTACTCCTAAAGATAGAGGTATGGCCCCCATTGCTGCTTGAACAGTAGCTTTAGGAATATATGAAATCACACAAAAAAATCTCTCTTTCCAATTTAATTCTGTACCTAATACAGAAATTATAACACCTATACTTCTTCCTAAGAGTCCAATTAATATAACAATAATACCCATTCCTCCAGCCTCAAGTGCTACTTTTATATTTACTTGAGCACCTACTAATACAAAAAGTAATATCTCTGCAAAAACCCAAATTTTATTAAATTTCATTGCCAATCGCTTTCCTACATTAGGCATCTTTTCAAGTATTATAAATCCAATAGTCATTACTCCTAAAAGTCCCGCTATTTCCACCTTATTTTTTAGTAGGCTTTCTAATGTTGTGAGCAATATAGAAGAACCTAGTATAAGCAATACTTTTTTTGTATCTCTTATATGATATTTTTTAAATATCCATATGAGGATAAATCCAATAATAATCCCAGATACAACTCCTAAAATAATTGAAATAGGAATACCTAAAATTTTTACTCCTATGTTAACATGATTACCACTATATAATCCCAAAAATGTGCTAAATATTGTGATTGCAAATACATCATCAATTGAAGCACCTGCTAATATTAAGGTTGGTATGCCTTTATTTGTCCCTATGCCATTTTCTATAAAATTAATCATTTGAGGTACTACTACTGCTGGAGATACTGCTGCAATAATAAACCCTAGTATGCCTCCTTGTATAAAGGAAAATCCTAAAAGTTTTGTTGACGCAAAAGCAATAAAAAATCCTTCTATTAAACCTGGAATGCAACTGATTTTAATTGCCGTTTTCCCAACCTTTCTTAAATCATCTCTACTTATTCCAAATCCTGCTCTCAATAGTATTATGATTAGAGCAATTTTACGAAGATCATCAGACACATTCATTATATCTGCTCCAATTAATTTAAACCCATAGGGCCCTATAATAACTCCTAAAATAAGCATACCCAGTAACCCAGGCATCTTAAGCTTTTCAAAAAGAGCATTTGCAAGTAATCCTAATAAAATAATAATCGCTAAGCTTGTAGCCATAGTTGTCCCTCCTAATTAAATTTCCCTGGAAATACAAAAAACTCCTACAGGAATAAAAACATTACCTGTAGGAGTCATTAGCTTCACAGCAGTTAAGGTGAACTCCATCACCATATCTCAACTTTATTGATTAATAATATCATATTTTTTATAAAAATACAAATTTAGTTAGATGTTTAGTTCTTTAGATTCTTAGATGCTAGTTGGCTTCAATAAAAACTTATAAAGTTCTCCTATTCCTTAGAGCAATCATAGATTAAGCTTTACCTCTTGGGAAATTTGAATTTTTTATCTATATAGTATATAATATGGTTGTACAACTCAATTAAAGAAATATTTGCATATTATTGGAATCTAAGCAATATAAATCAATTAGTTGTATTTACCCAAAAGTCTGTTATATTCCGATTATGAGTTTTTAATTAAAAACATATAAATTAGAGCTTGTATAAAAACAGGAACTCCTAAAATATTTATAAGAAGTTCTTTTTTTATGCTCTCATTTCCTCTAAAGCCAGAGAGGAAGTTAAAGGGAATATATTTATTCTTTTAATAAGAATACAATTTAGGGGTTATATGCATATAGCCCCTAAACTTATGTCATCATTATTTTGCTTAGATTCATAAAATAAATATATTATATAGGAGGGTATACACATTGGATTTACTCTTAAAAATTGGTATTTTATTATTTGCTGGTGTTATAGGAGGAAGGGTAGCTAAACATTTTAAACTTCCTAATGTAACAGGTTATTTAGTAGCTGGATTATTTATTGGTGTATCTTTTTTAGGAATAATTACTGAACAAGACATGCCAAGCTTTTCAATTGTCAATGAAGTAGCATTAGCGGCCATTGCTTTTAGCATAGGTAGTGAATTTTTATTAAAGGACATGTTAAAAGTAGGTAAAAGTATTCTTATAATCACACTGGCAGAAGCCATTGGCGCTGTAATATTAGTATTTTTAGTAACTTATTATGTATTTAATCAGTCCTTTCCATTTAGTATTGTAATAGCCTCTATGTCCGCAGCCACAGCTCCTGCTGCAACAATGATGGTGATTAAACAATATAAAGCTCATGGACCTCTTACAAGAACTATTTTACCCGTTGTTGCCATTGATGATGCTGTAGGAATTATGCTCTTTGGACTTGCTATGTCATTAGCTAAAATATCTATTGGTTCAACAAGCCATTCTTTTTTACAGATGATTAGCGCACCAATTATAGAAATTTTTGGCTCTCTTTTATTAGGATTTTTATTAGGAGTTGTACTTACATTTTTAGCTAACAAATCGAAGAGTAAAGAGGAACTATTGTCAATTATATTGGCTGTAATTGCTGTTAGCACTGGACTGGCTAACTTATTAAAATTGTCTCCTCTTTTAACTTGTATGATGCTTGGTGCAACCCTTGTAAATTTAATGCACAACTCAAATCGTGTATTTACACTTATAACAGATTTTACTCCTCCCATTTATTTGATGTTTTTTACTTTAGCAGGAGCAGATTTAAATCTAAGCGTTCTAGCTCAAGTTGGAGCTTTAGGTGTGGGATACATTATAGCTAGAGCAATTGGAAAGATGCTCGGAGCTTTCCTAGGAGCAAAATCCGTAAATGCAGATGATGCGGTGGTTAAATATTTAGGACTTAGTCTATTGCCACAGGGTGGTGTTTCCATAGGATTATCTATAATAGTAAGACAGGAATTACCACAATTTGCTGCAGCCATAACTACAGTTATTCTCTTTAGTGTATTAGTTTATGAAATTTCAGGGCCTATCCTAGCAAAGATAGCCATAGAAAAAGCTGGAGAGGTAAACGGCTTAAAGAAAGTTGCAGGTCAAGCCTGTTAAAAACAATAAAAGTCATTGGAAAAAGATACTTCATTGTATATAATTTAGGTAAGTAATTATATGATTTATATTATGAAAGTTGGTGATACAATGTATGCATTATTTCTAGTTCTCAATGAAGTTGACTACTTAGATGATATTCTGTCTACTTTTTTAGATATTGGTGTAAAAGGTGCAACTATCTTGGATAGCCAAGGGATGGGTAGCGCCATAGTTCATCGCGAAAATAGAGACATACCTCTTTTTAGATCATTAAAAAGCTTTCTAGATAGTTCTAGACCTTATAATAAAACAATCTTTACTGTTATTCAAAGTGAAGAACTTGTAATAAAAGCTATGCAAGCAGTTAATGACGTAGTTGGAGATATTTCAAAACCTGGTGTAGGTTTAATGTTTACAGTTCCTATAGGTCATATTCAAGGTATGAATGAAAACTGTTGTGATGAATAAATAAAAAAGTTGCGATATAATTTTTATTTAATAAAATTTGTCGCAACTTTTTATTTTATTATAAATTCTTTTTTCATAATCTTTTAAAAATAATGATTTTTCTGTATAAATATGATAATATAAATATATGATTATATACAAACATCGACCAAATATAGTTTATTGGAGGACAAGCCTTGAAAAAGAGTTCTAAACAATTTTTAATAATATCCTTTATCATAAGCTACATATGTTTTGGTATAATAGTTTATTCTAGGATTGCATTTACCCAGATATTTAATTCTCCTCTTTATCTATCTCTATTTGTGCTTGGGTGTCTAGGCCCTCTTATTTCATCATTTATTGTACATATTTTAAATAGAAAAGAACTAGGCGGAATGAGAGGATTTATAGACAAGTTTAGAATAGTTAAAGCTCCAAAAACCTTTGTTTTAATACCAGTATTTCTAATAGCACATTATGGTTTTGCAATACTTTTGAAAAATGTTTATAGATATGGTAGTATTATAGATTTTTTTCGTTATCTCCCTATGGCGATAATACTAGGCTCTCAAGAAATTGGTTGGAGGGGAATAATTCAGCCAGGAAATGAACAGAAAAATGGATTTTGGAAATCCTCTATTATAACAGGATTGTTTTGGTCATTGTGGTTTTTGCCACTTATTTATATACCACAATTCATTATACTCCCACAGTTTTATGCACAATTCGCAGCATATTTAGTGGGAATAAGTATACTATTGACTACTCTTTATAAATCAAGCGGGAGTATTGTATATTGCATAATACTATCTAGCTTTGTCTTCGCATTATTTCCAGTTATCATCTTAAGGCAGAGTTTCATGCTTGTTCTAATAGCACTGCTTGACTCAATAGTTGCAAATATATTTAAGGACAAAACCTTCAATTAAGAGAATAAAATATAAAAGGAGCTATATCAAAATTGCATTTTGAAACAGCTCCCTTTTTCGTCTTTCTAAACAATAATTTAGTTTAATCATAAAAATCATCTTCTTCTAATTTTTTTTCTCTTTGCTCAAGTATTTTTATAAAGGTTTCTTCAGCAGCTTTATAATGCTCCTCCGTAAGTCTCATTGCCAATTCATAGTCCTTGTCTCTAAATGCATTCATTATTTTTTTATGCATCTTAATGCTGTCTTCTTGAATTTGAAAGGTACCAGAGTTATAAAAATTCCTAACAAGCATTTCATGAAGAACATTATATTCTTTAAAGATCTTTTTTAATCTGCTATTTTTAGAGTAATTAATAAATGTCTTATGAAACTTATAATCATAGTCATAGAATTCATCAGTGCCTATATACTTCTCCTGAAGTAATAAATATTTTTCTAAATGCTTACATACTTCTTCAGTGTCAACTTTCTCAAAAGACAGTTTTACACCGGTGTTAATTACATATAGAAGTACCTCATTGACCTCAAGAAAAAAATCGTAATCAAAATCAACCACTGTTGCTCCAGATTTGTCTATAGATGTGATCAATCCATCTTGATTTAGACGATTTATGGCATCTCGAATAGGAGATGAACTAACTCCAAATCTTTTTTGTAATGTCCTATTGACAAGCTTTGAGCCAAAAGGAATCTCTCTTTTTAATATTTCCATTTTTAATACATCATAAATTTGATCACTTAAAGTTTTTTTGTTAATTAACACGCCACTACTCCTGTTTTTATATTAAGTAAAATAAATTAATTTGATATATTATATCATTAATCTTTTATTATGTAAATGAAAGAGGCAGAGCGACACTCCACCTCGACTTTCTTTTAATGCTAATTTGTTAGTTTTAAAATGCTACTTTCATAAATAGAGCAACTATGCATAATATTGCTGCAAAAGGTACATAAACGTACTTACCCAAGTTATACCACAAATCTCCTTGCTTCTTTTTAGCTCCTAAATTTATTTCATTAAGTAAATCTTCTTTTTTCATAACCCAGAACCAGGATATGGCGCCTAAGGTTGCTCCGATTGGAATAATATATATAGATATAATGTCCATCCATGGTCCCCACTTAAATATAGGTTCCATATTAACGCCTATACCAAAGCAAATTACACAAAGTAATATTAACATAGGAACACGCTTTAGTTTAGGAAATTTATACATTAATGATTCTCCAACTACTTCAAACATGTTTTGTAGAGAAGATACTCCTCCAAATACCACTGCTGTAAATAATATTATTGCAAATATTCTTCCCCCTGGTATGTCCTGTAATATTCTAGGCAAGGTTACAAATAAAAGTCCGGGGCCAGAACCAACATCCACATTGTATGCAAAGCAAGCAGGTATAATAACTAATGCTGCTACTATTGCTGCAATTGTGTCAAATATAGCAGTGCTTTTCGCTCCATCTACTATATCTTCATTATCTGAAAGATATGCACCATATACAATCATTCCACTACCAGTTACAGATAGAGAGAAGAAGGCTTGTCCCATAGCCCAAATCCAAACCATTGGGTCTTTTAACATTTCCCATCTAGGCATGAACATGAATTTATATCCTTCCGCGGCCCCAGGTAAAAATGCTACACGAATAGCAAGAATTATAAATAACATAAAAAACAATGGCATCATAATCTTATTAGTCTTTTCAATACTGTCCGCACCAAGTGTCAATGTAAGCAATGTTCCAACAACAACTATTAAGTGATATGGAATAACGGAATAATCCGTCATAGAGAATGATTCAAACCATACTCCTGTGTCCACAGTCATGAGACTACCTGTAACAGATTGAGTCCAACCTTTAAGTACATATGAGATAATTACTGCATAACCTATTGCTATACACATAGAGCCTACAAGAGGAAGCCATCCCACAAATTTACCAATTCCTTCTTTACCACCAGATTTCCAAGCATTCTCGTAAGCACCAAGGGTACCGGTTTTTGCTCTACGACCGATTGCATATTCTGCTGAAAGTCCTGTGTAACTAAAAATCACTATGAATATGAGATAAGCTACTAAGAATGCTCCACCACCGTTGCTTCCTAGTTTATAAGGAAACCCCCAAACATTAGCCATACCTACTGCTGAACCTACACACGCTAATATAAATCCCCATTTTGATGCAAATTTAGGACTATTCTGAATATTTTTGGTATTTTGATCCACTTGAGTTTGCATACATTTCCTCCCCATTTTTAACTTTATAATAGGAGTCATTATAAAGTAGTATTTTTTTTAATCAGCCCACCTTTTTAATATATGTATATTATATATATTCTATATTTTCGGGCATAAGACCCGAAAATATAGAATAATAAGTTTTTACTTTAATTAGTCTGCATAATCAAATTTTGCAGTAAAGAATCTTAATTGTGCAGGTTCATAAATGAATTTAAGTGGTCTTATGTCTTCTTTATGTTTATATAGATGGATAACTGATTCAGCTACAACATCCATATGCTTGTAAGTGTAAACTCTTCTTGGAATAGTAAGTCTAACTGTTTCTAACTTTGGTCTATGGTTTTCACCTGTAACAACATCTCTACCTGCAGAAACTATACCACGTTCCATGGATCTAACGCCAGAGTCAATGTAAAGTGAAGCAGCTAGTGATTGAGCTGGGAATTGTTCTTGATCTAGATGTGGACAGAATCTTCTTGCATCTAAGAATACAGCGTGTCCACCAACAGGTTCAACTATAGGAACTCCCGCTTCTTTTAATCTATCTCCAAGATATCTAACTTGTTTTATTCTATGTTCTATATATTCATATTGCATTGCTTCTCTAAATCCAATTGCTATAGCTTGCATATCACGGCCAGTCATACCGCCATATGATGGCATACCTTCGTAAACTACAACTATTTCTTTAGCTTTTCCGAATAATTCTTCATCATTAATCGCTAAGAATCCACCGATATTTACTATACCATCTTTTTTACCGGACATAGTGGCACCGTCAGAGTAGCTGAACATTTCATGTACTATATCTTTAATTGAAACATCTGCATATCCTTCTTCTTGTTCTTTAATGAAATATGCATTTTCAACACATCTAGTAGCATCATAGAAAACTTTGATTCCATGTTTTGCTGTAAGTTCTCTAACTGCTCTCATGTTAGCCATAGAAACTGGTTGTCCACCTGCTAAATTTACAGTAACAGCAAGACATACATACGCTATGTTTTCTGCACCTTTTTCATCTATTAATTTTTGAAGTTTATTTACATCAATGTTACCTTTAAACTTAACATTTGCTGAAGCATCGTGTGCTGCATCTTGAACAATGTCTACAAAGATACCGCCATTTTTTTCTTGATGATATCTAGTAGTTGTAAAATACATATTACCAGCTACGTATTGTCCTGGCTTTATAGCTATACTTGATAGAATATTTTCTGCACCACGTCCTTGGTGAGTAGGAACAACGTGTTTAAATCCAAATAACTCTTGGATAGTAGATTCTAGATATACCCAGTTTTTACTGCCAGCATAAGCTTCGTCTCCAATCATCATTCCTGCCCATTGAACATCACTCATGGCATTTGTTCCTGAGTCAGTAAGCAAGTCAATATAAACATCCTCTGACTTCAAGTTAAACGTATTATATCCAGCTTCTTTCATTGCAATCTCACGTTCTTCTCTTGAGATCATTTTTACAACTTCTACACTCTTAATCTTAAAAGGTTCCGCAGGGTACTTACTTAAATCCATGTAATCCATAATAAAAATCCTCCTTGAATTTAATTTATAATTTATTATTCATTATTTGTTATTTATTATACATGATGCATCATACATCATCGACCATCTTTATTGTACAATGGAAAATATCGGATGTCAATATGAAAACGTTATTTTTTCTGATTATTTGTATTATTTAGATGATTAAGTATATTTCTATAATTATATTTAATCAAATATGAAATTTATATAAAAAAAACTTAATTCATAGCAAAATACTTATAAAAGTTGAGCTTTCACTACGAATTAAGTTTCTTTTCATCATTTATTCCTAGACTTTCAATCTTAATTTTTCAATTCTGACTCTTAATTTTTTAAAAATGACTTCCATGAACTATTTTAAAGCCTTCATTTTTTAGCATTTTTTCGTGCTTCTCATACTCATGACATTCTACTTTTGTACAAAGGGCCAAATGAACAGTATCTACATTATTATTCTTAAGTTGCTTTATTTTGTGTTCCCAGTCATCATCCTTCCCTATAGTCTGTCCACAACCACTGCAGTAGAAGAAGCTTCCAAGAAGTGGTTTGTTATCACCATACAGTTCAAAGGCATCCGTTGAATTATTGTACGCTTTAAAGCACCCTGTACCAGAGCACTTGCCAACTAATCTTCTACATGCCATTATTGCTATTACCATAATATACCCCTTTCTTTTTACACAATTATTATTTAAACCAAGTTAGGATAAATATATATCATTTATTGTGAAATAGTGCCATTCCTGTTTTCATTTTTTTAAAGTTCAACTTTTTATAAAAAACTTCTTTGTCAGGTGAAGCATATAATATAATATAATATAATATAATATAATATAATATTATATTAATATTATCTTTAATTCACTAAATATTTATTTTAGCTCCTGTACTTAAATATTCAACCTTATCTCCTAATTTTTCTTTTAATCGCGCATACCCATTTTCTCCTGTGCAGTGTCCTGTGTATACTTTTCCTATTCCTTCTTCAATAATTTTTTGAGATATATTGTCTATATACTCATCTTCCATGCATAAACCATCCCATTTACCTTCGATCATTAAATGAAAGCCTCCAACTATTCCTTTAATATTTTCCTCTGGGAACGCACTCTTAATAGTTTCTATAATATTGATTATTCCATTGTGCGCACATCCTGTAAATATTATAAGCCCATCTTCTACTTTAAAGACTAATATTAGTTCATGTTGAAAACTATCCTTGATAAATCGGGGCTCTTCCTCCTCACTCTTTTCTTCCATATAAAGATTATTATTCCCCTGTGGTAATGGGTATTCTTTTAATATATCTGTGACAATAAAAATATTTTTATCTATTTGGGTAAATCCATCTACAAACTGAAGCCTATTAAAGTTATCTTCAACTACGTCCTTGTTAAGTCCTATATATATCTTTTCACCATTTTTATCTAAATAGTAATCTTTAACGGCTTCCTTTTTTAAATATACCTCACCTAAATTATTACTGCTGAAAAAAGATAACAATCCTCCCCCGTGGTCAAGATGTCCGTGGGATAGTACAACCATATCCACCTTTTCAATGTTTACCCCCAGCTTTTCCCCATTACTTACAAAACTACCTGAACCTCCTGTGTCCAATAATATTTTTCTATCTCCGAATTCTATGTATATACATAATCCATGTTCACAAACTAACTCTTCATCTCTAGTGGTATTCTCCATAAGACCAATTATTTTCATTATATATCACCTCGTAACCTTATATTATAGTTTTATTATAATACATCTCATCACATATATTCACTGACCTTGAATTTTTTAAACAGGACAAATTTATCACTAAGGGAATTTTATAGGTAATTTAAATAGTAAAAATACTGAAATTAATTCATGAGGTAGAGTAAATTTCCAAAGAATATATTTCCGCTATCTTTTTTATTGTTCTTTGTTTATAATCATGAATTGTACAAGCTAATATTTTGCCGAATGCTATTATTTAGCAACGGGGGAAATATTTTAGGGGTGAATCTTTAAAAGTAGGGATACTCTCTTCCCAAACCCGTCAACTAACCTCGTAGGCACAGAGAGGAGAAATAAAATGAAAAATTTTTACGTGGCGCTATTTGCCGCTTTGTCTTTTGTGTTTGCTTCTTCAACGATGGCTACATATAAATTACAACCCACTCCCCCTTTAAGCCAGAAGGTAAGTCTTTCAGAAAAATCTAACACTATTCCAGAAGAGAAAAAACTAGAAGAAAAAGAGCCAGAAGAAAAGAACAATGTTAAAGTTGTTGTTCAAAATTCTTCTAGCGAAAATAATAATGTGGCTAGTAAAAGCCCTGAAAAGAAAGTATCTCCTTCTAGAGGTGGGACTAGCATAACAGGAAATAAAGTTGAAGAACCATCGAAATATGGTGAGTTACTAGACTGGTGGGAATCTGTTCAAAATATATTCCCTAATGGTTCTGTTGCACAAGTTACAGACTTGCAGACAGGTAAATCTTTTAATGTTAAAAGAACCTTTGGTACTAATCATGCCGATGCTGAAGCTTTAACCCCTTCTGATACAGATATAATAAAAAACATTTGGGGAGGTTTCACATGGGAAAGAAGACCGGTTATAGTAACTGTAAACGAGAAAAGAATTGCCGCTTCTATGGCAGCTATGCCACATGCAGGAGTTGATTCTGCACCAGCTGTAGCTACTGTTCAAAATCGTTCAGATGGCTATGGCACTGGTGAAAATCTTGATGCTGTTAAGAATAATGGTATGGATGGAGTTGTAGATATACACTTCTTGAATAGCACAAGACACAAAGATGGTCGTGAAGACCCTGATCATCAGCAGGCTATTTTAAGAGCTGCAGGTAAATAATATTCCCTAAATTTTACAGATATATATTTAACTAAAAAGGGATTTTGCACCGCAAAATCCCTTCTTTACTATTGAACTAAAAAACTACTCAATTAAAAACCAACCTTATTCTTCTTCCCCACAAAGGAACAATAATTTCTTCCATTTTCTATCTACTTCTTCTTGAGCCTTAGCAATTAAAGCTTTTCCTGCCTCTGACTTGAACAAGTGTTTAAATCTTCCCTGTGGCTTTAGCCATTCTTCAATTGGAAGTTTATTTTTAGGCTTATAGCTTAATTTAAATTCTCCGTTTACCACTTCATATAGTGGCCAGTAACAAGTTTCAACTGCTAATTTTATTAGTTCTAGTTCCGTTGCTGTATCACATCTCCATCCTCTTGGACATGGAGCTAATACGTTCATGAATTTAGCTCCCTTAAATTCATTTAGAGCTCTGTCAGCTTTATTATATAAATCCATAGTGTATCTTGTTCCAGGTATTACAGGAACTGTTTGTGCTACATATGGTAGATTGTGAGCTGCCATAATCATAGTTAAATCTTTTCCACCCTGTTTTTTACCTAAAGATTCACTTCCTTGAGGAGTTGTTGTAGTGTCTGCTCCTGCTGGAGTTGCAGAGGATCTTTGAATTCCTGTGTTCATGTATGCTCCGTTATCATAGCACACATATAGCATGTCATGTCCTCTTTCCATGGCACCGGATAATGACTGGAATCCTATATCATAGGTTCCACCATCTCCTCCAAAAGCGATAAATTTAAATTCTTCTTTTATTTGGCCCTTAGCTTTTAACACTTTATAAGCTGCTTCAGTTCCACTAATTGTAGCCGCTGCATTTTCAAAGGCTGTATGGATAAAGGAGTCCTTCCAAGCTGAGTAAGGGTATAAACTTGTGGAAACCTCTAAGCATCCTGTAGCATTAGATATAACTGCCTTATGCTCTGGTTTAACTGCCTTTAGTACCCACTTTGCAATCATAGGGGCTCCACATCCACCACACATTCTATGTCCACTAGTTATTCTATCTGGAATTTTAGTTAATTCTTTTAATGTAGCCATCCTTTACCCCCCTATTCCCTTAAACCTAAGTAGTTATATTTATTGTATTTTCCTGTTTCTAAAGCTTCTAATAAATCCATGTAAACACTTTCTAAGCTTTCCACTCTAACGTCTCTTCCCCCTAGTCCATAGATATAGCTCATTAATATTTTATCACTATATTTTCCATATAGAGAACCTGCTACATCCACATATAATGGTCCACCATTTCCTGATAAGCCTTCTGCCTTATCCATTACAGCTATGGCTTTAACGTTTTTAAGTGCTTCGCAAATTTCCTCTACTGGGAAAGGTCTATATAATCTTATTTTTAGCACTCCAGCTTTGATGCCTTTTTCTCTTAATTCATCTGCCACAGCTTTTGCTGTTCCAGCAGAGGAACCTATTATAACTAAAGCTACTTCAGCATCTTCTAATCTGTAAGCTTCAAACAATCCATATTTTCTTCCTGTTAACTCTTCATACTCTTTAGCTACTCTTAAAGCTACATCTTTAGCATTTAAAAGACCTTGTTTTTGCTGTCTTTTCATTTCCATATAATAGTTAGTAAGAACCATAGGGCCAACAGCTATACTCTTTTCTCCAAGCAGCCCCGCTCCTGTTCTTTTATTAATACCAACAAAGTCTGCAACTTCTTTATTATCCATAATAAATAAATTTTCTACAGAGTGGCTTGTTATAAATCCATCATAGCATACCATACCTGGAACCATAACTTCCTCGTCCTCTGCTATTTTTAATATTTGAATAGCGTTATCATAAGCTTCTTGGGTATTTTCAGAATACATTTGTATCCATCCTGTGTCTCTTGCTCCCATGGAATCTGAATGGTCGTTATGGATGTTAAGTGCTGGAGACATGGCTCTGTTTACTAGAGCCATTATAATTGGACATCTGTCCCCTGAAGCTATATGAAGCATTTCCCACATAAGTCCTAATCCATTTGATGATGTAGCAGTCATTACTCTAGCTCCTGCTGCTGAGGCTCCAATACATGCGCTCATAGCACTGTGCTCTGATTCCACCGCTACAAATTCTGCTTTACACTCGCCATTTGCAACGAAGGATGAAAAATACTGAGGTACTTCTGTTGATGGAGTTATAGGAAATGCTGGAAATACGTCTGGCCCCATCTGCATCATAGCTATTGCTACAGCTTCATTACCACTTAAACTTTTTCTTATTTGATTAGCTTTTGCCATATTCTCTTCCCTCCTATTCTTCATCAACCAGCTCTAGAGCTTTAAAATTACATTGTTCTACACATACTCCACAGCCTTTACAGTGATCATAATCTATGCTAGTCATTTTTCCATCCTCTACTATTATGGACATATCAGGACAAACTGCCCAACAAAACATACAATGCTTGCATTTATCTTCATACCAAATGGGTTTCATTGCTCTCCAGTCTCCAGTTTTAAAGTCTACTGCACTTCCTCCATCTAGAATTAATCCACCTCTTGGAATATCCATCCATGGAGATTCTGGAGTAACCTTCATTCTTTTATCCAATTCTAGTCACCTCCAAAAGTCCTCTTTTAAGTGCTTCCATATTTTTATCTATAACATGAGGTTTCGTTGCAAATTTGTGTTTAAAGGAATCTTCCATGTCCTCTACAAACTTTTTCTCATCTATAATTCCAATGATTTTAACTATAGCTGAAAGCATTGGAGTGTTTGGGAAATATGCTCCTAAGGTTTCTTCTGAGATGGTTCTTGCATCTATGGTATATATCTCCCCTTCATATCCTCCAAGTTCTTTTTTTATTACCTCTGGAGCCTTTCTAGTATTTATAATGATAGCTCCATCTTTTTTTAACCCTTTAATACATTCACCAGTTTTAAGCAAGGTTTCATCTACTACCACTACATAATCTGGCTCATAAATATTACTGTGAACTCTTAGTGGGTAGTTTGCTATTCTGTTATAAGCTGTAATTGGTGCTCCCATTCTTTCTGGTCCATATTCAGGAAATCCTTGAATATACATGCCAGCAGAAAAAGCAGCTTCAGCTAGTAGTAGGGAAGCAGTTTTAGCACCTTGTCCCCCACGACCATGCCAACGTATTTCAATTAACTTTTTGTCCATTGATTTACCTCCTCTGTCATTTATCTATTATCTCTATATATTTACTTCTTTTTTACTCCAATCCCAAGGGTTCTTCTTTATTAATCCATCAGCAAATGGAATGTACATAGATACGATTGCAGATATTCCAAGAAGCCATTGGTACCATAGCAGCGGCATTAGTTGGAACGGAGTAACTGTTCCCTTAGTAAAGCTTAGAAGTATTAGCATCTGAGCTCCATAAGGAATTACCCCCTGCATGATACAAGAAAATATGTCAAGCAGAGCTGCACTTCTTCTTGGGTCAACTTTATATTTATTACACATCTCCTTTGCTATAGGTCCATTAATTATTATAGCTACTGTATTATTAGCAACAGCTGCATCTGTCATTGCTACTAAAGCTCCAATTCCTATTTCCGCAGATCTTCTTCCCTTTACCATGCTTTGAATTTTATCCAATAGATATTGAATTCCTCCGGCTTTCGTAATCATATGGGCAAGGCCACCGGTAAACATGGATAATAAGAAGATTTCTATCATTCCTAAGAAACCATTAAATATTTCTTGAGAGAAAGTTATTACTGTAAGATTTCCGTAAGCTAATCCTATAACACCAGAAACTACTATTCCAAGTGTTAAAACAACAAAAACATTAACTCCGATTAAGGATAGAATTAAAACTAATAGGTATGGTAAGACTTTAATTATATTATAATCATAAGCTTGCATTGGTGGAATCACTTCTGGACGTCCAAATATTAATAATAAGATTATAGTTATTATAGCTGCAGGAGCCGCTATATATATATTTACTCTAAACTTATCCCTCATCTCGCAACCTTGGGTTCGAGTTGCAGCAATGGTGGTATCCGATATTACTGAAAGATTATCACCGAACATAGCTCCTCCCATTACCGCAGCTAAAACGAAAGGTAAGGAAAGTCCTGATTTTTCTGCAAGTCCTACAGCAATTGGTCCAATAGCTACAATTGAACCAACAGATGTTCCTGTGGATATAGATATAAAGCATGTTATTAAAAATAATCCAACGGCTATATACTGCGCAGGTATATAGGTAAGTCCTAAGTTAACAGTGGATTCTACTCCTCCTATAGCCTTGGATACACCAGCAAAGGCTCCTGCTAATAGATAGATTGTACACATTATAATAATATCTTTATTTCCACAACCTTCTAATAATGCGTCAAATTTTTCCTCAGCAGTTCCTTTTAAAATGAAAAATGCACTTATTATTCCACAGAAGATAGCTACAGGTGCTGGCAACTGATAGAAGGCCATCTCTACACCTTTAGCTTGCAATATTATCCCACTACCAAGATAAATAGCTACAAATACTAAGAAAGGTAGTAATGCCAGACCATTTGACGTTTTTTTATTTTCCATTACAATTCCCCCTATTTAATTTTATTGAACTCTATCCCCCATCCCCAAAGAAAAATAAAATTGTTATTTAACCACTAAATCTAATGCTGTCTTTAAATCTTCAATTATGTCTTCTACTGTTTCTAGTCCAATAGACAGCCTTACTAATCCGTCGCTAATTCCTGCTGCCATTCTTTCTTCTTTTGTATATGGTGAATGAGTCATTGATGCTGGATGCTGAATTAATGTTTCTGCATCTCCTAAACTTACAGCTAAACTAGCTAGTTTTACGTTGTTCATAACTATTCTTCCTTCTTCTAATCCCCCCTTTAACTCGAATGCAATCATAGCTCCTGGTAAAGCCATCTGCTTTTTAGCTATTTCATAATATTCAAAACTTTCTAAGCCTGGATAGTATACCTTTTCAATTGCTGGATGAGTCTCTAAAAACTCAGCTACTTTCATTGCATTTTGACAATGTCTTTCCATTCTAATTTCTAAAGTTTTCATACCTCTAATAACAAGGAATGCATCGAAAGGACTTAAAACCGCGCCAGTCATATCTTTTACTCCAAATAATCTTACTTGGTCTATAAATTCCTTTTTACCTACTGCAAAACCAGCAACAACATCTCCATGACCATTTAAGTATTTTGTAACTGAGTGTACTACTACGTCAGCTCCTAATTCTAATGGCCTTTGTATATAAGGAGTACAGAAAGTATTATCAACAAATACCATACATCCCTCTACTTCATGAGCTATTTGTGAAACTTTATTAATATCAGTAACCTTTAAATTTGGGTTAGCAGGAGTTTCTAAATAAACTACTTTAGTATTTGGTCTCATAGCATTTTTAACTTCTTCTAGATTACTAGTATCAACAAAAGTAACTTCTATACCATATCTAGTTAAACCATGACTTAGTAAAGCATAAGTGCATCCGTAAAGTGTATCGTCTGCCACCACATGATCCCCTGCCTTTAAAGCTGCCCATAAAGCTGATGATATAGCTCCCATACCAGATGCCGTAGCAACAGCTGCTTCTCCTCCTTCTAATATAGCAATTTTTTCTTCTAATTGATCCGTAGTTGGATTACCAAGTCTTGTATATATATGTCCACATTCTTCTCCAGCAAATCTTCTTCCACCCTGTTGTGCTGATTCAAATATAAAAGTAGAAGTTTGATATATAGGAGTACCTAGTGCACCATATTGTGAATCCTTTTTGTGTCCTCCGTGTACTGCTTTAGTTCCAAATCCCATGTTAGCCATATTCTCTTTATTCATAGCAAATCCCCCTTATTTTATTATATATATTTCACTGTATATTAGAGCAAATGCCATGCCAAGTTTTATAATATTACGACAATTTACCGCAATACACTGATATATAACAATTAGGTAGATTTAATTTAAATATTTAAAATCTTCTGTAAACGTTTTATTCCATTTTGCAATGTTTTGTGTAAAAAAATCTTTCCATGTGTAAATTATTCTTTCCACTCTATCCCATACTTATTTATCTTATTTATTACCGTTGTATGAGATACTCCTAGCTCTTTCGCCGCTTTTCTAAAAGTTTTGTTCTTTTTTAATGACTTAATAATAGCCTCTTTCTCTGCTATTTCGACTATATCCTTCAATTTTAAGTTTCCATTTTTTACTATATCATCTATCCTCTTAGGATTTTCATTAAAATGAATCATTAAATGCTCTTTCTTTAGCAATTCATCATTACATAAGTTCATAGCTCTTTCTACAACATTTTTAAGTTCTCTAACATTACCAGGCCAATTATATTTCATTAAATTATTTATAAACTCTAATTCCGCTCCTAATATATTTTTGTTAATCCTTTTATTTAGATCCTCGATAAAAAATGTAACTAGGCTTGGTAT
The DNA here is from genome assembly GCF_018918285.1 of Clostridium mobile. Lineage (GTDB taxonomy): Bacteria > Bacillota > Clostridia > Clostridiales > Clostridiaceae > Clostridium_AW > Clostridium_AW mobile. The sequence goes on along the minus strand of NZ_JAHLQF010000003.1, from coordinate 742,762 downwards.
ATCTTCTAAATGTTCCCTTAATGATGGTATATATATAGGAATAACATTTAATCTATAATAAAGATCTTCTCTAAATCTGCCTTGCTTCACCATTTCTTCTAAATCTCTGTTGGTAGCACAAACTATCCTAACGTCTATACTCTCTTCAATATTGCTTCCTACTTTTCTTATAACTCCTTCTTGAAGCGCCCTTAAAAGCTTAGCCTGTAATAATAAAGGAAGTTCTCCAATTTCATCTAAAAATAAAGTTCCTTCATGAGCTTCCTTAAAAAGCCCTTCCTTTGTAGTAAAAGCACCTGTAAAACTTCCCTTCTCGTATCCAAAAAGTTCACTTTCAATTAAATTATTTGGTAGAGCAGCACAGTTTACGGGAACAAATTTTTCATCTTTTCTATGACTAAGATTATGAATTGCTCTTGCAAATAATTCCTTTCCCGTACCACTTTGCCCTCTTAAAATAACCGTAGAATTGCTATTTGCAACAGCTCTTACCATTCCCTTTACTTTTTCAATAGATGAACTATTGCCTATAATATCTTTAAAAGCCCTGTTATCACTTGAAGAAACCACATTAGCAATTTCTATTACCTTTTTCACATCTCTAATGGAAGACACTACTCCAATATTATTATTGTTGTCATCCTTTACTGGCCTTATGGTGGTTAGATAATGGCTTTTACCTCTACCGTTTTCTAAATAAATTTCAATATTATCGTGTTTTTCTCCACTATTTATCAAATCTATCATAGGATTATTTTTTATTAAACTATTGATATCCTTTCCTATAATATCTTCCTTGGAATAATAAAATACATTTTCACAATAACTATTAAAAATTTCAACTTCTGAATTTTTATTTATATACATTATTCCATCATCTATTGAATCTATGATGGCAAGAAGCTTTCTTTGATATTTCTCATGTTCTAGTAATTCAATTCTATTGATCTGAAATACTCCTTTAATTTTAAATATATTTTCTTTTAATTCTTCAATTTTATTTTCATGTATATCCTTTACTTTCATACAAACTCTATTAGGAAATACTTCTACAGAAGTAAGATTAATATTTAATTTATATATTTTTTCTAAAATCTCCGACGTTATGCCAATTCTGTCAACAGCTAATATTTCTAATCGAATATATCTCTCCATCTTATCCCTCTTCCAAAATATGTTACTTAAATATAATGTATACTAAACTACGTTCAATATCAATATTTAAACGAAAGATTTATTATGGTAAAATATATAAAATGATTTTTAAATTAGAAATTTCATATTTAAAGATCTTTTTTGTTTAATATCAGTTTAATATCAATTTTAAATTAATATAAGTTTAAAAATTAAAGCTATGATAAGAACATAGTCTATCATAGCCTTAATTTCAAAATATGTAATTTTTATTTATTATGCCCCCCAAAATTCAACCAAAGGTAATAATCTTTGAAGATTTTCTTTAATTTCCATGCATTTCTTTTTACTTTCTATAAAAATCATTCCTTCACTATTATCCTTAAATATTATTTGTAAATGATATTCCCTTTTAAATGGAATGGAACTACCTACAGCTTTCATTGTAATAGTTTTTATAATTTTTATTTCATCTAATTTATATATTATAAAGTCTTTTTTATCAAAAGTAGACCTACATTTTACCATCCAATTATCAGTGATTGCCAAATAATTTTTATCATCTCCAAATTCAACCTTATACTTAGGTTCACCATACATTTCCCTATCAAAGGCTTCTACTTCTTCTGGGGTAGTAAGATATTTTTCTACACTTTCTCTTAAGCTTGGGTCACCTTTTTTCTTATTCATCTTTTTTCTTACCAAAAGTGCTACTATAGCAACTACTATAGCTGGTGATGTTACTTTTAAAGCTTCCAATGACCCTGTAGCCACTACAAGAGCTATTGCTATTCCACCTATTACTCCTAGTAGAATCAGGGGATTATTTTTTGTTTTCTCTTTCATCTCCTCTATATGTTCATCATGTTCGTCTAGCCATCTTGACATTTTGCTCCTCCTTATTTTTGAAACATTCTCAAGTAAAATAAATTTATTGTATTTTTGCTAGCAAATCCTAGCAAACCTTTTAATTATCGAAAACTTTATAAAAAACCTTATACTGCATCAAATAACTTTTCATATTTCTACCATAAATTTATATAACCCTTATACTTATCCTTTAAAAACACTTCATTATTTTAAAATATTATATAATTAAATTAAAAACTATTCTATTTTAATTATTGGAAAATTGTTCTATTTATGATATTATACACATCTATATATTTGCATATTGAGGGAGGACAAACTATGAAAAAATCAATTAAAATTCTGTTAGGTCTGGGCCTAATAGTAGTACTATTTTTAATAAACTCAGGATATTTTCGTGGTAAAGGCTATATTCCATTAGTTAAGATGGAAGATGCAACTATTGAAATTGGTACCACAACGGTTCAAGAAGTATTGGACAAAGGGTATACTTTAGAATATTCTAAGGCATTCGAACCAGTAAAAACTGTTCCAGGGAAAAAATATACTTCAATTCTATTTTCTTTTTCAAAAGACGGAAAAAACTATGGAACTTTTTCAATTGTCAATAACAGTGGTGAGGAAAAAAGAACAGAAGAATGTACAATTAGATCTATGAGATATTACTATACGAATCCAGAGGTTTACTATGATGGTGTAAGTATCGATGAACTAGTGCCAAAAGGTTTATCCCTAGATCAAATAAAAGAAAAATTAGGAGAACCTGAAAAGGAAGATGATTCTAAATTAAAGTATGAATCTAAAGGCGGATTATGTACTATAGAATATGAGTTTAAAGATGACAAAACATTAAAAACTGTAACTGTAGAAAAGAAATCTAAATAAAAATATATATTTATGGACAAACTATGCTTTAACATGTTTATAAATTTGTATTTTTTATAGTTTCATACATTATTTAATTTTGAAAATACATTTGTAAAACATAAAGGAGCTAAGTATATAATGGGAGGAACGCCTTTTTGTGAAGTGACGTCATTATGTACTTAGCTCCTCTTTTGGATACCACAATTATGTTTGTAGGAACTTATAATTGTGAAACAAATTTAGAGGTACAACAAATAAAAATGCTACATAATGTTTCTTATGCTGATTCGCTTCAATAAGAACTTCTAAAATAAATTAAGAATTTCTAGATTTTGCTCAAATGCATAGGGTACATTACATAGCATTTTTAAGTTTTGCACAATAAATAAGTATTTACTATAATTGAGAAAAGATTTGTAAAACTAAAGCTTACACCGTAATCTTACCTGTAACTGCTAATATTATCATAATTGCGGATATAATAAGCATAATAGCCATATATCCCTTTTCTCTACTTGTAACACTTTCATTTTTTTCTTTTTTACCTTTAATATATATAACTATTCCTGTGGAATACATAATAAATGCTAAACCTAAATATGCAATCCCTACGGCGTAGATAACATAAAGAGAATAAATAATTGATATTAAAGATATAACTTTTTCTTTTATACATCCCTTCTCATTTCTAAAAACTTTAAATGCAAACATTGAGGACATTAAATAAGGTAATAATATGTTGGTAGTTGCTATATGAGTTGCTACATAATATCCTTTTTGCAATGCCGGTGAAAGCAATGCAATTAAAAATATCTGTATAGCTGTTATGGTAAATAGCAAAGCATTAACTGGTACATTCTTTTCATTGGTCTTTTTAAACCATTGAGGCATTAAATCATCTTGAACAGCTGGCACATACAATATTTCAGTAGTTAATAAGTTCCAGCAAAGTAAAGCTCCAATGTTTGAAATTATAATACCTACCTTGATTATTACAGCACCTGCTTTTCCAAGGGATGTAGCTAATAAAACATCTGCCAATGGAGTTGTTGAATTAACTAAAACTTCAGCTGGTACAACGCCCATAGATAAAATCGATATAGCCACATAAAGTGCAGCTGTAATCAATAATGAAATTACTGTAGCTTTACCAACTAATTTCTGTGTTTCAGCTCTTTCTGATAATACTACTAAAGCTTCAACACCTACAAAACACCATAGAACTGTTCCCATGGCCCCACTTACCTGTTTTCCTATACTAGTGGCTTCCCCTGTGGATGCTAAAACATTTTGCCAATTAGGTACGTAAAATATCTCCCCTTTAAAAGCTAGTATTCCAAATATAATTACTAGAATCAAAGGTATAACTTTAGCAATGGTTATTATTACATTAAGTACTCCAGCCTCTTTTATTCCCCTTTTTATTATAAAATAATATGACCACAAGAGGGCGGAACCCAATATAAAGGTTATAACTGGAGGCATTTTATATTGTTCTCCAATTAAGCTATTAATAGTTTTAAAAATTAAAATAGTAAATGACACATTTCCTAAAAATGAACTCATCCAATATCCCCATGCACAGTTGAATCCTATAAATGGTCCATAACCTGCTCTAGCATAAGAATAAATTCCCCCTTTTAATTCCGGTCTCTTATTTGAAAGCATATTAAATACCAGTGCTAACATTATTACTCCAGATACCCCTATACCCCAAGCTATAAGTACAGCCTGTGGATTAGAATAAATAATTAAATCCGTTGGACTATTAAAAATTCCTGAGGCGATCATTGAGCCTATACCTAAAGCTATTAATAAACCTAGCCCAAGCTTTTTTTCACTATTTCCCTCCATTTTAATACCTCACATCCCCAATTCTTTATAATTTTTTATTTTAAAAAATGGTTACTTTTTAAAAGTAATTATCTAAAAAAGTAACCATTATAAATAAACTATTCTCTGTTATCTACTAATTCTCTAACATCACCGATTATAGCTCTTGGAACTGGTAAATCTAGCATGGTCTTTAATCCTGGTGTAGAATTCATTACAAGAGGTATCATATTTACGCATATAGCTATCGTAGCAATTCCTCCTGGTATTTCCGGTTTTATTTGAAGGTCTATGTTTGGATATCCTTTTATGGAAATATAATCTCCAGTATCTACATTTTCTAATTCTGGTCTTATCTGTTGAGGATGTTCCATTACAATAAATTCTTTATCTTCTAAGCTTGCATACCCTATTTGTCTGCATCCTGCCACATCTCCTGGATTAACTGAAACAATATCTGTGCTGCGAGGAACGTTTGTTAAAATTGCTTCTTTTTCCTGTCTAACATTATTAAACTTTACATTAAACGCTTCTTCAAACATTCCAAAGGATTGTAAGAACCCTACATGCCCTGCTACTGTATCATTTTTTACTCCTTCACTAAATTCTTCTGGCTTAAGCCCTATTCCTTGTTCAACCATAACTGCTTTTCCAAAACAAGCAAGATCATTTATTCTAGCTACATTTATTTTATCCACAGTATCACATACACCAGTTAACGCAATAACCATTAAATCCATGATGAATCCTGGATTCACACCTGTTCCTAATATTGATATATTATTTTCCTTAGCTATTCTATCCATTTCATCGGATAATTCTGGATCTAAAACTCTTGGATAGGCCATTTCTTCTGCTGTACTAACTATATCCATTCCCGCTTCTGCTGCCATTTTTATTGATGGAAATACCACTTTTGTAAAGGAAGCTGTAGCCATAACACAAACATCTGCAAACCCTTTTTTTATAACCTCTTCAGCCTTATTTGTAATCACACAACCATTGTCTTCATTTTCTTCTATCCCTAATATATCCCAAAGCTTTCTTCCAACTTTACTTGGATCTGTATCTATAGCTCCTACAATTGTAAATCCCTGTTTTCCTAATATCATTTTAGCAATGCCGCTTCCCATAGAACCTAATCCCCAAACTACAACTTTTATCTTTCTTTTCATATTAAACCCCTCCAAATAATTTATTTAACCGTTCAAATTTCTAATTAACAATTAACTAAGGAATACTCTGGTTGTTTTTCATAGTACTTTTTAACATAATTTGAAGTCATTGATGCAAGTACACAACCATAGTCCATTTTAAACTCCACAATGTCTCCTACTTTTAGTGGACTTGCACTGTCTGTAACGTCTAAAAGTAAATGATCACTACTGGCTCCAAAAATACTTATGTTTTTATCTAAAGGAAAAAGTCCATCTACTTTTATATCCTGTCTTCCCACTGCTACAATAGCCCTTTTTCTTATGCCTTTATCCTGAAAATGAGGCTTGTTTCCAAAGGCATCCATGCCTATCTTTCCTGTGGGAACTGTAGGTTTATCCTTTATTTCCACTATTTCACCTTTAAGTATAAAAGCATCATCATAGCAATTTGGTATTGGACCTCCAAAAGAAGTTTCACGTCCAAGTATAATTCCCTCTCCCACTCTCAGCTGATTAATTTCCTTAGGAATAGAGCCATTCATTACTAGATATAAACTGCTAGAGTTTCCCCCTGAAATAATAGGTAAATCCAATTTATAAAGATTTTTAATTTCACTCCTTAAGTTTACAAGTTTCATCAAGTTATCCCTATCAGGAATTACTCCTCCATAACAAGTTACATTAGTACCTAACCCTACTAATTTTATGTGCTGTAAATTCATTATCTCCTTAACTATGCCTAGCACATCTTTTATTAAAACGCCTTCTCTTAAATCACCTATATCTACCATTAAAATAATATTGTGAGTTCTGTTTACTTCTTTAGCTTTCTGAGATAATATTTTTATAGTTTTTAATTCAGAATTTAAACTAACATCACTATATTTAATTACCTGTTCTGCTTCACTTTCCATAGAAATTCTAAGCAACATTTTCTTGCAATTTATCTGCTCCATTTTCTTTAAATTTTGCACTCTAGAATCTCCAACATGAGTAAATCCTGCCTGAAGTAAAGCATTTATAATAGGAATCTCTGCGCAGAAAACCTTGGTTACTCCAACGACATCTATTCCTTTATTTTTACACATGGATAAAATTTGTTTTGCATTGTAAGTTATTTTTGACAAATCAACTTCCACACAGGGATACTGTTTTCTCATAACGAGACTCTCCTTTTTTTCTTTATTACTATAATTCTTCCATGTCTTTAGTTATCATCAAACTCTGTCTTAGTAATGCCTCAGCAGCTTCTTTATTCTCCCTACTTAAGACTCCTGCGCAGGCCATAATATAATCTTTATCTAAAAGCGCTTCAGCGCCTTTTCTTGGGAGCATTGTAACATCATCTCTCATGTATCTTATATTTAAAAGAGCTTCTTTGCCTACTGGTAATCTAGTCAGTGCTCCACCAGTGCCTATTATATATTTAACTTGTGATAAATCTTTTCCATAGGCTATAAATCCACTTTCCCCACCATATTTTCTCTTTATAGTTCCTACATGTCTATTTATTGCAACATCTAAAGCTTTTTTAGTTAATATACTACTAGCATTTATTTCATCACCTTCTGTAGGTATTGCTTTTATATGACTACTTATATATTCCTTTTTAAAATTTCCTAAATCTCTAATATTCAATATGTCTATAATATTTTTACTGTTTATAAATACTCCAATATCTCCTTCTACGGTTCTTTTTGCCTTTGGTTCAGGATTTACAAGCATATCTAAAACTACCGCGCTGCCCTCTGTAACAGAATGTACGTCTGTGGTAGCTCCCCCTACATCTAGAACTACTAAATCTCCTATCATATCATAAAGAATTTTTGCACTTTCCATAACAGCTCCAGGAGTAGGAATTATGCTTCCGTCTACCATTTCCTTTATTTTATTCATTCCTGGAGCTTTTACAATATTTCTTTCAAAAGCTTCTTGTATTACCTTCCTAGCTGGTTCTACATTTAATTCATCTATACTTGGATAAACATTGTCAATAATATATAATTCCTGATCCTTAAATATATCTTTTATTTCTTCTCTATTTTCAATGTTTCCACAATATACTATGGGTACGTTAAATTTTTCCTTACTTATAATCTCTGCATTATAAAGGGACGTTTCTCTTTCTCCATAATCCGTTCCCCCTGCAATCATTATCATGTTGGGATTTATTTCATGTATCATCTTTATATCACTTTTTCTCATCTTTCCTGATGTAACCATTTTTATTATGCCACCAGCACCTAATGCAGCTTCTTTTGCAGCTTTAACAGTCATTCTCTCCATAAGTCCATGAACTGTTATTTTAAGTCCTCCTGCTGCACTACTAGTTGCAAGCATCTTACCCCAAGTGATTGGCTCACCTACTTGATTTTCAATGTCTTTAACAGCATTTTTAAGTCCTATAGTTACATCTCCATCTAGTACTGTAGTACAACTCTTTCCTTGAAAAGCAGCTTCCACAAATATGCTTTTGTCTTTCTTAATCTTCACATTAAAAGCTGTTACCAATGTGGTAGTACTCCCTATCTCTGCTACTAAATAATCAACTTTCATAAAATCCCCCTGTTTATACAATTCTTAATTGTACATCACCTACATAGCTTTATTCATCTTCCTCTGTGTTAACTCCCATGAGTTTTTTAATTATGAATGATGCAACATCTGTACCGTTAGAACCTCTTCCAAAACCAACATCCATTCCATTTGCTCTTGCTATTTCGTCTGTTACTTGAGTTCCACCAGATGCAAGTATTAACTTATCTCTTACCCCTTTTTCTATACACAAATCATTTAACTTTTGCATATTCTTTGTGTGTACATCATTGTGAGTAATTATAGTACTACATAATATTGCCTGAGCTTTTGACTCTATAGCTGCATCTACAAGCTTTTCTACTGGACATGAAGTTCCAAGATATACTGCTTCAACACCAAATTTTTCAACGCCTCCATGCTTAATATCAATAACTTCTCTTAATCCAACAGAATGCTCATCTTCTCCTACTGTTGCGGCAACAACTTTTATTGGATTTTTCTTTACATAATCTCTCATTATATCATCAGGTAAAACTTTTCTTCTCTTTGGTAGAACCAATTCATCACGTATTACAGGAGTAAAATCACAAACTCCCTTAATTTCAACTAAAGTTCCTTCAGACATTTGTAATACCTGCTTATGAATAATCTCTACATCTTTTAGATTCATTCTCTTTCCTATTTCCAATGCAGCTGCTTCACTTATCTGTTCATTTTCCGGTAAGAATAGAGTAACCTTCAAATATCCATCCTTACTCCACTGAACTTCTGGCACTACTGTACCATCTTCCTTAACTTTTTCCATTCTATTAAATACATTGTCATTCTCATCAAGTTCATCTATATACTTGATTTTTGAATGATTACATAATGTACATTCATTTATAGCATCACATGACTTTTTATATTCCTTTGCTACATTGTTATATCCAAAATGTCCACAAACTGGAGCAAAATAATCTTCTTCTCTTTTTACTATAGTGTCCACAGCATCTCCGCCGTCCATCTTTCTTGCAATTCCGTCTCCATTCCTTTCTGGATATAAACCTGAATCTACGAAAAATCCTTGGTCTACTGCTTTAAAGTATCCACCAGCTTCAATCATTTCCTCTAGGAACAAAATAGCTCTTTCCTTTATTTCTCTTACCTTTTCTGGTAAATATCCTGTTTTCTTTAGCTCTACCATATCCATTAATCCGTCCATACTTACAAATGCCTGTTTAGCTGTATTTATAGCATGTATATTGTTATAGTGCCATGGAACGTTTTTGCCTTCATCTGGAGTTATAGTACTTTGAATATGAGCGGAGGTTAGTTCTGATATTAATAAATTTAATGTATGTCCAACCGTAGCTTCCCTTTCACAGGATTCTATATACTTAGTGTTCATTTGAGCTCTCATTTTATATCTATCAAATAGCTGTCTTAAAACAACTGCATAAGGTAAATCATATCTCATACAAGGAGCTGGGGCAGATGTAGGTGGTACCGTAGATAGTGCAATATTTTCTGGTTTCATACCTACCATCTCTGAGAATTTAGAGTTTATAGCATGTTGAACCATAAGCTCTGGCATTACATTATAACCTTTCATAGCTGTTGCATTAGCATTATGTGCTCCATCTATTTGTAACATATCTACTGAAGCCATTATGCCTTTAGCCACAGCAGCATCCACAAAAGATCTAAACATATTTACATTTCTATAAAGTATATTGTACTGAGGATCTTGGTGCGCTCCATTTACTCCTTCTTCCGCAAACATAACGGCTATATCCGGTCCTGCAACACCCGAAACATAGGAATGGAAATTAATTTTTCTTCCTACTTCCTCTTCTATTAAATCTATAGCTTTTCTTGTAGCTCTTACCTGTTTTCTAGTAATAGGAACTCCTCCTACCCCTTCTGGTGTTCCTTCTATCAATCCATCAAAGTGACTTTGTCCAGCTGTTCTTATAACCATCAAATGATCTGCACCATGCCAGGCAGCCATTCTCATTCTTCTCAAATCATCTTCAAATCTTCCTGAAGCTATTTCTGTAGTGATAACTGGCAATGGTTGAGGATCTATATTATTAAAACTTCTAGCTGCTGGTAATGGTTGGCTATTTTTTAATGGCTGTGATATTTCTTTATAAGTAAATTCCCCCATTTCTCCTTCTGGATAAGCTTCTCTCCAATGCCATCCTCTCCATTTTGGTTCATATATATCTAAATCCTTTAATATTTCTTCCACATCTATTTTTTTATTAGCATATAACTTTTCAGCCATTATTTATCACCGCCTTTCATGTTTTCCACAATTAAATCCCAACCTATTCCACTAGCTAATTCTTTTCCCGCCTCTAAATAATCTTTATTTTTTAATTTCCCATAAGTTAAAACTACATTTCCTATACCTTTTCCAAGAAGATTCCATTTAGTGCCATAGTCCACTATAGGCTTAGCTTCAAGACTTGAAAATCCCATTCTTAAAAGTACTGAACGCTCAATAGCTGGAGATGTATGTGTATATGATAAATCTACTAATGGTTTTACAATTTGTTCAGTAAGGCTCCAAAATCTTTCATATAGCTGTTCATCTGTTAAATCTTTTAAATGCTGTCTTCTATTTTCGTAATCATCTTGTCTTTTCATAAAATTCACCCCTACTCTATTTCAATATTATTTTCATTTAATATTTCCATAAGCTCTTCTCTACTCATCTTTGTTTCATCTAATAAAAAGTCAAAGTCAATCTTATAAATTTTATTATCATCCACTTTTTTCAAAACATTTTTAACATAAGAGTTTCTTAAAGCACTCATATCCATTTCTTTTACAGATACTAGTTTAGGATTAGAAGGTAATATTATATTCTTACCTGGTATTTGATTCTTTGGATTTCCTACAAAAACTTCTATTCCATTTTCTTTTGCGAAATTAAGCTGAGGTATTAAATGTTTACCTGCTCCTGTATACTCAGTTTCCTGAACCACTATTATTTCATCATCATCATATTCTTGAGCAATAACAAAGGCTGCTGCTAAAGATGTATTCCCAGCAGGTCCTCTTTCAAGCCCCTCTATCTGTGCCACAAGTTCTGTCATCCAAAATACTTCTCCTTGACTTATAGTTACATATCTATCTAAATATCTTAAAGGCCTTGCCGCACTTCTTGGAACATCAGATCTATCTGGATTAGTCATAAATGGGATTCCAAAACCAGTATGACCTGTTGTAAAGGATTTCTTATTAAAGTCTATGTCAGATGCCATATGTAACCCTGAGAGATCTACAGATGCACCTACAATTTTTACATCCTTTGCTCCTGCTTTTATAATTCCTCTTGCAGTCCCTGTGGCATTTCCTCCACCTGCATGAGTTACTATTACAGCCGAAGGATCTTTTCCTAGCCTTTCTCTACATTCATTAATAATTTCACTTCCTAAGGTCTCTATACCAGCCACTCCATAGGTTGAATATAATGAAGCATTATAATATCCTGTATCTTCAAGTATTTTTAAAAATGTATAGAATAGTTCTGGTCCTACAGTAAGCCTTAAAACTTCTGAACCATATCCTTCACACTTTCTACCTTTTTCTAATATTTCTGGTTGTCCTATTTTACTTGAGTCATAACATTCGTTAGCTATTATGCATCTAAGTCCTCTTATATTAGCTTGAGATGCAACCGCTGCTCCGTAATTGCCTGAAGTTGCTGCTGCTACTCCTTTATATCCTCTCTTCATGGCATCATATACAGAAACACTAGCTCTTCTATCTTTAAAACTTCCTGATGGATTACAACTTTCATCTTTTACAAATATCCTAGCTGCTTTACCAGTTTTAGATACTTTTCTTGCAAGCTTTGTAATATTTCTTAATTCCAATAATGGAGTATTTCCTACTCCTGCCTCTTTTTGAATGTTTTCAATTTCCTCTAAAGAATATCCTACATCCTTCATAAGCTTTTCATAATCAAATGAAAGTTTTCCATTTTCATATTTATCATAATCTAAGCCGACAGATTTTAGCATTATTTCATTCTTTCTTGCCATAAGCTCATCATATTTATTCACAGCCTATTCCCCCCTTAACTATAAACAAACTTTATTACTGCTGTTCTATAAGTTTTCTTGCTTGCTTACCTATATACTCTACTTCCTTTACATATCTTCCAAAGGAATGATAATATCCTGGTTCCACTTCTACAATTTTTCCTTTAACCACTCTTCCTACAATGGTTTCAACTTCAACTTCCTCACCTATCTCACAGTCATTTAAGCAGTTTCCTCTTATCCAACATTTTAATGATGTATTTCTTGTTTCCTTAGGTATGTTTTCTGCCCTCTCCTCTGGTCTTAACACAATCTCTTCAATTTCAACCCATGTACCCTTTTCTATCATAAAATTTCACCTACCATAATTTAATATTTTTCAAATGATTTTTCACTTATTTACTTCTATAGCAATTGACGTGCCAATAAAGAAAACCACGTATTTAGGCGGTTACAGCCCTATACATGGTTTTTTAAAGCAAAAAAATTTGCATCAATTTTAAATTTTTATTTCATTTATTCTAATCAATCCCATAAATTACCAAATGTATCATAAGTGCAAAATATTTTGCTGCATATGTAAAACATTTTTGCACTTATCTAATTTTTCTGAACATTTTGCAGATATTAATTTATATTATATTTTTTTATTTTATACTGTAAATTTTGTCTTGAAATATTTAATTTCTTAGAAGCTTTAGTAATATTATAATCATTCTCTTTTAAAGCTTTTTTTATTATTTTAATCTCTGTATCTCCAATATACTTTTCTAAGCTAAAATCTTTATCAATGTTTAAATTATCAATATCTACGTTATTTTTATTAAAAAAACTATTTACTATTATAGATTCAAAATGTTTTTCACTTAAAATTGCATCATAGTTTACCATATTCATAGCTGCTTCAATTACATTTCTAAGTTCTCTTATATTTCCCGGCCAATTATATTCCAATAGTGCTTCCATAGCTTTGTCATCTATTTTTTCTATATTTTTATGTAAAATTTTATTATATTGTTGAATAAATTTTTTTATAAGCATAGGTGCGTCTTCTTTTCTTTCTCTTAATGGAGGTATGTTTATACTTATAACACTCAATCTATAATAAAAATCTTTTCTAAGCTTTCCACTTTCTATAAGCTTTTTAGGCTCTTCGTTTATTGTAGCTATTATTCTTACATCTACCTCTATTGTTTTATTACTACCTATAGGTCTTATACAGCCATCTTGAAGCACCCTTAAAAGCTTAGACTGTAAATAAGGTTCCATGGAATTAACTTCATCTAATAAAATAGTACCTCTATTTGCTTCTTCAAATAATCCTTTTTTATTTTCTGCTCCAGTAAAGCTTCCTTTTTCTGTGCCAAACAACATGCCTTCAAGTAAAGTAGCTGGAATAGCGGCACAGTTTATTGGTATAAATGGTTTATCTCTTCTTAATCCATCATAATGAATACTCTGGGCAAAAACTTCTTTTCCACAACCAGTTTCTGCATAAATCAAAATAGGTGAATTAGATATACTTGCTCTTTTGGCTTTTTTTATAACTTCTTTCATCTCTTCACCTTTACCATATATATCACTAAAAGTATAATGTTTTTTTGTTGGTTCATTAGTTTTCTGTAATTTATATATACATTCTGTTAGTTCTCTAAGTTGAGTCATATCTTTAGCAATTTCAATAGCCGCTACATTCTCTCCTTCTACAACTACCGGAACGGTAGTATTTATGGTTATAACCTTCTTATTATTCTCATTACTATAATGTTGTATTAAATCTTGAATTCTCTCCCCAGTTTTTAAAGCCTTTATAAGAGTAGATGAATTTTCTTCTACGTTTTCCAAATACTCATTAACTTTTTTCCCAAATACTTCACTAGGATCTATCCCCTCCACTTTTCCCATGCTTTTATTGTAATATATAGTTCTCCCACTAGAATCTACAATGTGAATCCCCTCATCCAAATTATCTAATAAGCACTCAAGTATTTTCTCCGCATAGGACGAATTATTAATCATATTATCCCCCTTTTACCTTGTAATTACATATATGGTAATATCATATAACATATATATGTAATTATAAGATATACCTATGAAAGATTAAAGTGTAAATGTTGCTTAGCTCTTTATTTGTGAAACTAAATTATCTCTCTAGAAATTTATATCTGAAAATATATTTGAAAAACATAAAGGAACTGAGGTATGTATTAGAAACTAATATATGGTGCAACAAATAAAAAATGCTATGCAATGTTTCTTATGCTGATTCGCTTCAATAAGAACTTCTAAAATTTATTTCATAAAGCTCCCTAATGCTGACAAACTCTCTTCGATCAAACATGTACAGCATCTTAACGGTATCTTTCTAAAATAAATTAAGAATTTCTAAGTTTTGCTCATATGCATAGGGCACATTACATAGCATTTTTCAAGTTTTATACAATAAAATTGTAAAGATAAATATTTGAGAAACTAATCTTCCATAATACAAATTTGAAAATACATCTGTAAAATATAAAAGAGCTAAGTATATAATGGTAGGAACGCCTTTTTTTGAAGTGACGTCATTATGTACTTAGCTCCCCTTTTAGAATTCCAAGTTGTTTCGTAGAAATTTATAAATATGAAAACAATTTTAGTTAGATATTTAGATAATGGACATTTAAATTTCACATGCACTTTTAAAAGAGTTATAATATATTCATAAGAAAACTTTAAATATCATAATATATAAGTTATTATAAGAAGATATATAATATTAATAATTTAAAATTTCCACTTTGAAAGGGGCATACTATTGAACAAACATATGGCTTTAAGCATTATAAGAAGACAATATGAAGAAGATGTTGATAAAGATATAAAAATTAAGAATTCGAAGAAATTTTTTGATATGAGTAAAAAAGAGGAATATACCATTGATGACGAAACTTGGAATGACATGGATATGGATAGTGTTTATAAAAAGTTAGATAGAACCTATAGTACATTGGGTGAATCTGTTCTATACCATATGCTAAGAAATCCATTAAAAGATGAAGAAAAATTAAAAGATAGAGATAAGCTCATTGAATTATTTAAAAGTGATGCAAACTTAAGAGAAAAGCTCTTATGCATATTCTTTGAATTGAGTAATGATACAAAGAATGCTTTTTTAGATATGATAGAAAGTGAGCTTGTAGTAAACAAATTTAAATATTATTTATATACCCTATTGGGCAAAATACTTCCTATAATAGCCGTTCTTCTAATTATATTTTTTGGTGAGAAATATGCCATAATGATATTTGCTACTAGTGGTTTAAATATGTTCATAAATTCTAGGGAAAGAGGTACTATTAAATCTCGTGGTATAGTATATTTAAAAGACATTATAAGATCCGCTAATAAAATATCTAACATAAAAGATCCTGATTTGAAAGAGTATACAGATAAAATAAAAGATGATCTTAAACATGTTAAAAATATTGATATAAGCTTATTTTTAATAGGGATTATTGATTTTTGGGGAGGATTTTTTGAAGCTATTTCTCCAGTATTTCTCATAGAAGAATGTGCTTATTATAAAGTATCTGGAGTTTTAAAGGAAAAAAAGAACTATTTAATGAATATATTTTATACTGCAGGTGAACTAGAAGCCATGCTATCTATAGCTGGTTATCAACACAATTTAAAACATTACTATGTGAAACCAACCTTTACTAATGAGGTTTCATTAAATATTAAAGAAGGAATCCATCCACTTTTAGATAATCCAGTGGCAAATTCCATCTTTATTAAGGACAAAGGTATAGTACTTACTGGTACAAATATGTCTGGTAAATCTACTTTTTTGAGAATGATAGGAATAAATATACTACTATCACAAACTTTCTATTTTGCATTAGCCAAGGATTATGAAGCTTCATTTTTTAATATAGTATCCTCAATTAGTCCTAATGATGATTTATCAAAAGGAAAGAGCTACTATATGGCTGAAGCCGAAGGAATACTGAGAATAATTAATGCTCTAAAAAAAGAATTGCCTGTATTTTGTCCTATAGATGAAATATTTAGAGGAACCAACCCTGTAGAAAGAATTGCCATGTCAGCAGAAATATTATCCTACTTAAATAAAGGAAAAACTATTCCTATTGTGGCTACTCATGATAGAGAGTTAGTAGATATCTTAAAGGATACTTATGAATTCTATTATTTCAGCGAAGATGTTGACAATAAGAATGGATTAAGCTTTGATTATAAACTTAAAACTGGGGTTTCTCAAACAAGAAATGCAATAAGACTTTTAGAGTATATTGGTTATCCAAAGGAAGTAACAGAGAAGGCACATAAAAGAGCTGAAACCATTAAAGGCTTTATTTAACTCTCTTTATATATTATGAAAAAGTAACTAGGTTGCTGGAGTAACCTAGTTACTTTTCTATGTGTTTAGAAAATTTTTAATGAGTTAGCCAAAATATATTTAACTACATTGAGCGAGCGAGTTAATATATTTTTTTAATTTTAAGTATACTGGTTAAATTTAATTTTCTTATACCACCCCCATTATTGCTAATATGATTGCTATAATAGTACCAGCTATAGGGATTATAACTGAAACCATTCCAATATCTAAATAGGATTCTTTATGTGTTAAACCACATATTCCTAGCAATGTAATAACTGCTCCATTATGAGGTAATGTGTCAAGACCACCACAAGCAAGAGTTGCTATTCTGTGAAGAACCTGAGGATTTATTCCTTGCTGCAATGCAATATCATAGTAGGTTTTTCCTAGGGTTCCTAATGCAATACTCATTCCCCCTGATGCTGATCCTGTTATACCTGCCAATATATTAACAGAAAGAGCTTCAGAAATGATTGGATTGCTTGATATCCCAAGGATAGCCATTTTAACAATTTCAAATGCTGCTAAAGTTTGAATTACATTTCCGTAACCAACCTCTGATGCAGTATTAAGTATTGCCAAAAGTGATCCTATAGCCCCATCATTAACACATTTTTTAACTTCTTTAAATCTTTTGTAATTAATAACTATAGCTACAATTATTGATATTATTAATGCAATAATTAAGCTCCATGTACCTGATACACTTGACAAACTTGTATTGTATGGAGCCTGAGTTAAATATTCTCCATTATACTTTCCTGCAATAAATACATATCTTGATAAGATAAAGTTAATAACAAGCACCAATAATATTGGAGTCATTGCAGCAATAAATGATGGTAATTGACTTTCATCAAATTCGATAATTTTATCTTTTTCATGATTTCCATAACCTTCACCTGCAGCTGCGGCCTTTTTAGCTCTATAAGTTAACCAAGCCAATCCTCCGCCTCCCATAACTATACCTGCTGCAATACCTAGTATAGGGGCTGCATATCCATTTGTTCCGAAAAAAGGCATTGGTATTGCATTTTGTATTTGAGGTGTTCCTGGTAATGCTGTCATTGTAAATGTAAAAGCACCTAATGCAATTGAACCCGGAATCAACCTCTTTGGAATATTAGCTTCCCTAAATAATGCAACAGCTATTGGGTAAACTGCAAAAGCAACAACAAATAATGAAACTCCACCATATGTCAATATGGCACAGGAAAGAACTACTGCAATAATAGCCTTATCTTTTCCTAATTTTTTAGCTATAGTGTGAGAAATAGCTTTAGCTGCTCCTGAATCATCCATTACCTTACCAAAGATAGCTCCTAGTAAGAATATAGGGAAGTATGATTTAACATATCCCGCCAGTGATTTCATAAACACTTCTGTAAAGGTAGCCATTAAAGGAACACCTTGTCCACCAATGCTGCTCATTAAAGCTGCAAATAATGCTAATACTGGTGCAAGAATTAATACTGTTATTCCCTTATAAGCCAAATACATGAGTAATATTAATGATAAAATAATCCCTATAACTCCAAACATAATATCTCACCTTTCTTTTATTATTTTAAGGTTTCTACTTTAATCCCATAGGCTCGTCTATAAATATTCTTTCATCCATTAATTTCAAATTCTTTGATATAATCGGTTTAAAGTTCATTTGATTCAGTATATCTTTTTCTAAGTCTATACCTGGAGCAACTTCAATTAAAGTTAATCCATCTTCTTCTAACCTGAATACTGCTCTTTCAGTTATATACAATACAGATTGTCCAGTTTCTCGTGCATATTCTCCACTAAAAGAAATCTGTTCTACATGTTCAACGAATTTTTTTGCCTTACCTTCATTTTCAATTGTTAATTTTTTATCTTGAATTTTTATTTTCAATCCACCTGCTGTAAAGGTACCACAGAATACCATCTTCTTTGAATTTTGAGAAATATTTATAAATCCTCCACAGCCCGGTATCTTAGGTCCAAATTTACTTACATTTATATTTCCATCTTTATCACACTGAGCCAATCCTAAAAAGGCTGAATCCACTCCTCCTCCATCATAGAAATCAAATTGATTAGCTTGATCTAATATAGCTTCTACATTTGTTGAGGCTCCAAAACTTAATCCTCCTGCTGGCACTCCTCCAACTGGACCTGCTTCCACAGTAAGGGTTAAAGTTTCCCCTATACCTTCCTCATTTGCCACAATGGATACTCCCTCTGGTATTCCTATGCCTAAATTAACTATTGAGTTTTTACTAAGTTCCATGGCAGCACGCCTTGATATTATCTTTCTTTCATCTAATGGTAGTGGTGGAATATTATCTAATGGCAATTTTATTTCTCCAGAGTAAGAAGGATTATATTTCTCTGAAAAAGTCATAAAATTATTTTCTTCCTTTCCTATCACTACAGCATCTACATATATACCTGGAATCTTAACTAGCTTTGGATCTAGTGTGCCATTTTGCACAACTTTCTCAACCTGAACAATTACTATACCTCCTGAATTTTTAGCTGCTTGTGCTATAGATACACATTCTAATACAACTGCCTCTTTTTCCATACTAATATTTCCTTTTTCATCTGCATAAGTTCCTTTTAATAAGGCTACATTAATTGGAAATGCCTTATATAGTAATCTTTCATGTCCTTCAATATTTACTAATTTTACTATATCTTCCTTGGTCATTTCATTTAATTTACCACCCTCTATTCTTGGATCTACAAAGGTTTTTAATCCAACATGAGTGATTGTCCCTATTTTTCCTGCTGCTATATCCCTGAATAAATGAGCAATAACTCCTTGGGGTAAGTTGTAAGCTTCCATTTTATTTTCATTTGCCAATTTTTGAAGTTTAGGTACAAGTGCCCAGTGACCTCCTATTACTTTTTTAACCAGTCCTTCATGGCCAAAATGATTAAGCCCTCTATCTTTTGAATCACCTTGTCCTGCTGCATACACTAAAGTTAAATCCCTTGGATATCCTTCCTCTAAGAATTTTTTTTCTATAGCACAGCTTAATTCTTCCGGGTGCAATGAACCAACAAAGCCGCCAATTGCTACAGTATCTTCATCTTTAATCATGTTTATAGCTTGTTCCACAGTCATAACTTTCGAAATCATAATTTATTCCCTCCCCTACAAAATTTCTATAAACATATTATTAGCAATAAGCGTGCCATTGATAAAATTATAAACTTTCTCTATAAAATCACAAAGATTGTTAAGTAAATAGCAATTTTTCCCTTAAATCTATGTAATATTCAGAATTTACTTAAGATTATTGTTAGTTTTTCCTTACACTCCATGCATTTCACTCAAAAAAAGTGTAGTGTTTTCCTTACACTACACTTTTTTTCGACATTTTCATTGTACTGATATCCGTACAATTTTATTGAATTATATTAAAATTCTGTGTTTTTCAATTTTTTCGTATAAGGAAGTTCTGCTTATGTTTAACTTTTTAGCTACCATGGATTTATTCCAATTACAAGCAATTAAAGCCTTCAATATTGCATCTTTTTCAGCTTCATTTACAATGTCATTTAAGCTAATATTTTCAAATTCGTATTTACTTTCCGTTATCTCTTTAGGAAGGTGATTCGGTTCGATTAACTTTTCATATCCAACAAGATTTATTGCTCTTTCTATTACATTTTCTAATTGCCTCACTCCACCCTCCCACTTGTAGTTCATAAGACAATGTACAGCATCCTTAGATAATCCTTTAATTTTCTTATTCAGTTTTGTGGATACTTTCTCTGTTAAATAATTCGATAATATCTCAACATCTTCGGGCCTCTCTCTTAATGGTGGTATATTTATTGTAACTACATTTAATCTATAATATAAATCTTCTCTAAAAGTACCTTCCTTTATCATTTCTTCTAAGTTTCTATTTGTTGCTGCAATTATCCTTACATCTATTTTCTTAGTTCTTGTAGATCCAACCCTTTCTACTTCCTTTTCCTGTAATACTCTTAACAATTTTGCTTGCATGTGAAGTGGCATATCCCCTATTTCATCAAGGAATATACTTCCCTCATTAGCCAATTCAAACTTTCCCATTTTCCCCTCTTTTCTAGCACCAGTAAAAGATCCTCCTTCATATCCAAAAAGTTCTGCTTCTAACAGATCAATTGGAATGGCTGCACAATTTACTTTCACAAAATTAGCATAGGCTCTTTCGCTAGCCCTATGTATAGCATGAGCAAAGAGCTCCTTTCCAGTACCACTTTCTCCTCTTAAAAGCACATTAGAATCTGTTTGTGCTGACTTCTTAGCTAATTTTTTTGCCTGTGTAAAAGATTTACTATTTCCTATAAGATTATCAAAACAATATGAAGCACTATTGCTATGCTCGAATTCTCCTTTGTATTTTTTGTATTCATCTTCAATATTCCTTATTTTATTGTATAGTAAATCGAGTTCTTTAACATTCTTAAATAGAATTTTCCCGATAACAGCCACTAATTCGCCATTTTCTATCACGGGAATTCTTGTTGCAATCATATATCTTCCTTTTATCTTTTGAAGCTGGGCCGTCTCTTGAATTCTAGTTTTAGCTACTATATGCATACGAGTGTTTTCTATAACCTCCGTTACATGTCTCCCAATAGCCCAATCTTGGTCAATTTCTAAAAATTCTGTATATGATTTGTTTATCATGGTCACAATTCCATCTTTATCTATGACAATTATACCGTCATATGCCATCTCTAAAGTATAATTAAGAATTCTAATGGTACTTCTTTCCTTATTAATCTCATTATTTAATTCTGCCAATTCCGTTATGTCATATATTAATAGCATATACCCACTTTTAATATCTGCTTTTTTTATAGGAATGCTATGTATATTCAATACTTTGTTATCAATTATTATTTTATCCTTGTGCTTTTTTGTTATATATTCCTCTATTCCATGTATATCTTCTATATTTAAAGAAGGTATTATTTCTTTTAAATATTTATTCTTACTCATATCTAGATTGAAAATAGTTTTACTTTTTTCATTAAACATAGAGATTTCTCCTAAATTATTAACTACAATCATTCCTACATCCATATTATCCAGTAAATTTTCTAACAGATTATCAATCATAAAATTTCTCTCCTTTGTACATCATAATAGTTTATATCTTCGAAAAATATTGTAACTAATATGTGACAGTATTTCACTACAAAGTTACAAAAGGCATGTAAAAAATACACGCCTTTTGTAACTTTATGCTTATCTTACTGGTGCCAAAGCTTTTGCTTGTCCATCAATAACAACTTTTCCATGTTGATTAACAACTGTAGTCTTCAATATTACTCTATTTTTCTCTTCATTCTTCTCTATAACTTCAGCCGTAGCTGTACAAGTGTCACCTATTTTGACAGGAGCTAAAAATCTTAATTCTTGACTCATATAAATTGTACCTGGACCTGGCAAATACATACCTAAAACCGTTGAAATTAAACTTGATACCAGCATTCCATGGCATATCCTTCCCTTAAACATAGTCTTTTCAGCCTCTACTTGATTTACATGAGCTGGATTTAAATCCCCTGATATTCCTGCAAATAGATAAACATCAGCTTCACTTAAGGTCTTACTGAAAGAAGCCTTATCTCCAATATTAATTTCCCCTATTGTTTTTCCAATCATAACAATACCTCCTAATTACTATTTTTCTTTCAATAATATTTAATAGCAATTAATATGCCAATGATTATAATTTTTTTGTTGACAATTAAATTTCTCTTGTATATACTGTATATATACGACATATACAGTATATACGTTATGAACAGTTCGTAGTAAAGGAGTGTAACTATGAATATAATAATATCCAATTCCTCCGGGGAGCCAATATATGAGCAAATAACAACTCAAATAAAATCCTTAATATTGACAGGTGAGTTAAAAGAAGGTGATAACCTTCCTTCCATAAGAAATTTAGCTCAAGGATTGAGAATAAGCGTTATAACTACTAAAAGAGCTTATGAGGAGCTAGAGAAGGAAGGCTTTATACAAACTGTCCCTGGAAAAGGTTCCTTTGTTGCAGGTCAAAATAAAGAGCTGCTTAAAGAAAAACGAATGAGGATTATAGAAGAAAAACTCTCAGAGGTGGTAGAGGAAAGTAAATTGATAGGTCTTAGCCTAAACGAAATTATAGAAACTTTAAAAATTTTATATGATTAATTAGGGGGTATTTTATTATGAACAATATACTTGAAATTAATAATTTAAGAAAAGAATATAAAAATTTTGCATTGAAAGATATAAGTTTTAATCTAGAAAGAGGATATATTATGGGATTTATAGGACCAAATGGTGCTGGAAAAAGTACAACTATAAAGCTCATAATGAATCTTATAAAGAAAGATGCTGGAGAAATCAAAATATTTGGTAAAGACAACTTAAAATATGAAAAAGAAATTAAGGAAAAAATAGGCTTTGTTTACGATGAAAACTATTATTATGAAGACTTAACTATAAATGAGATAAAAAGAATAATATCTCCCTTTTATAAATATTGGGATGATAATACTTATAATAACTACATTAAAGATTTTGATTTAGACCCTAAAAAGAAAATTAAAGCTCTTTCAAAAGGTATGAAAATGAAATTTTCTTTAGCCATAGCTCTATCCCATAATGCAGATTTAATAATTATGGATGAGCCTACTTCAGGACTAGACCCTGTTTTTAGACAAGAAATTTTAGACATACTATATGCCTTAATACAAGATGAGAATAAAAGCGTGTTTTTCTCAACCCATATAACTACAGATCTTGAAAAAATAGCAGATTATATAACTTTCATTAACAAAGGAGAAATAGTTTTTTCAAAACCTAAAGATGAAATAATGGAAAGTTATGCTGTAGTTAAAGGCCCAAAAGAATTTATAGATAGGGAGTTAGAAAAAGAATTTATAAAGGTTAGAAAAACTTCATTTGGTTTTGAGGCCTTAACTAATAACGTAAGTAAAACACGAAAATTATTTACTAACGAAAATGTAGTTTTTGATAAAGCTTCATTAGAAGACATCATGGTTTATACTGCCAATAAATAAAAAGAGGTGTTAAAATGTTTAATTTAATTGTTAAAGATATATTGGTACAAAAAAGAAGCTTAATTGCTATATTAATATACTTGCTTATATGCACATATTCTTTTAAAAGCATGCCTAGTGGAACGGTTTTAGGCTTAGTAACAGTAACCATGGTTTTCTTTTTCATTACAGGATGTTACGCTTACGATGAAAGAAATAAAAGTCATATTGTATTGAATAGTCTTCCTATTACAAGAAGAGAACTGATAATCTCTAAATATATTTCAGTAATAATTTACAATATAATTGCCTTAAGCATAATGACATTATTTATGTTTGCTGCAAAATTCTTGAACTTACCTTTAACTATACATTTTTTCACCTTAAAGGATATAGTCAATGTTTTTATAACATCATTATTGTTAGCTTCCTTTATGTTTCCTGTATATTCAAAATTTGGTTTTACTAAAAGTAGAGTAATAACCTTTATAACTTACTTTACCTTCTTTACAATAGCAAATATTTTATCCAATATTTCCGATAAAGAAACTATAAATATATTTTCTAGTCTTTTACAAACTCTTTCTAATAACACCTATATACTTTTAATTATTGCGTTATTAATTTACTTTCTATCTATGTATTTTTGTATAAAAATCTATGTTAATAAAGAACTAGATTAAATATATTATAAAAGGGTGATTTTATGTTGAATTTAATAATTAAAGATATACTTCTTCAAAGAAAGATTAGTTTTGTAACTATTCCCTACTCTCTTATTATGATTATTGTAGGTATTTTTGCTGGAACAAGTAATATATTACCACTTTACACTCTTGGCATTATAATAACCGTTTATCTTTCAGTTCAATATATAGTAGGATATGAGGAAAAAAATAAATCTTCTTTAGTCATAGTAAGTCTCCCTATAAATAGGGATGATATAGTTATTTCAAAATATTTGTCTTCGTTATTAATAATGATTATAAATATATCTATATTTTTAATTCCTTTTTTCTTGCTTAATGTTTTTTTCACTGCTCAACCAGTAGAATTTATAGATTATGCAATAATGTTAATTTGTATATCAATTATACTATTAACTTATTCAGTATACTTCCCACTGTATTTTAAGTTTGGATATGCGGTTGTTAGGATTTTTCCTTTCTTCGTATATATAGGAGGGTTAATGTTGCCTGGATTTTTACAAAAATTAATTGAGAAAAATAATCCTATAATGAAAAATATACTAAATATTATGGCCTCTAATCCAGCCAAATTCCTCACTATATTTTTACTGTTCTCCTTAACCACATTGCTCATATCATTATTATTATCTTTGAGTGTATATAAAAATAGAGATTTATAAAGAGAAAGGCGTGAATCACACGCCTTTAATAATAGCAAAAAATTGCCTCTACTCTAGCCACTACATTTATTTCCCCCGGGATTATTGGAGTTGATGCTGCATAAACTTTTAGTTCCGCAGTGGATTCTCCAACTTCTCCCAAACTTTGTTCAACTATACTCACAGGTGTTTTGTTTAGACGCACCTTTAATGTATCGCTTACCTCTACAGCTTTTAATACTACATCTCTTATAGCTAACTTCAATGCTTTATTGTAATATGAGCCTATATTTTCTGCAGTAAATTTTATATTACTAATAGTGTTAGCTCCAGATTGTACTGCTCTATCCACCACTTCTCCTACTCTATTAATTTCTCTTACTTTAACATTTAAAATATTTGACACTTTATATCCTCTAAACTTCTGTCTTCCTTCAATAAAATCATATTGAGGTTCTATATTATAACTTAATGTACTTATGTCTTCCTCATTTATTCCCATACTCTTTAATCCTTCTATAACCTTGTTAGTCCTTATTGCATTCTCCCTTTGAGCTTTTTCTAAACTCTTATCTTCTGTTATTACTCCTAGAGTTACAATAGCTATGTCTGGCTCAACTTTCAAAACTCCTAGTCCATTTAATCTCATTCTTCCTCTCTCAAAATTATGCTGACTATGTGAGTAATAATTATTATTATTATCCATAATAAAAAACCTCCAAAACATATAATTATTACATTATATGTAAGAAGGTTCAATATGTTTATATCATACCGCCATCTATGGTTATTATTTGACCAGTTATATATTTTGAAGAATTACTGCATAAAAACACTACTGCTTTTCCTATATCCTCACACTCTCCAAATTTACATAGTGGAATTTCTTCTTCAAGTCTCTTTCTATCTTCTTCAGATAACCAACAATTCATTTCAGTATTAATTACCCCTGGAGAAATAGCATTAACCCTAATATTAGAAGGTCCCAACTCCTTAGCTAGTGCCTTAGTAAAGGAGTTTATCCCTCCCTTTGATGCTGAGTAAATAACCTCACAGGAAGCACCAACCTCTCCCCACATGGAGGATATGTTTATTATAACTCCTTCTTTTTTTTCTAACATATATGGTACGGAATTACGACAACAATTAAATACTCCTTTTAAATTTGTATTTATAATGTCATCCCAATCCTCTTCTTTAAAATCTATAAAAAGTCCTACCTTGGAGATTCCTGCATTATTAACCAATATATCTAGTTTACCAAATTTCCTTATTATATCTTCAATCATTTTTTTAGAGTCTTTATAAGAACTTACATCACATTTATAAATCTCCCCGTATCCCCCTAGACTCTTAACTGCATTTAAGGTTTCTTTTGCGGAATCTTCATCCTTTCTATAATTAATTATTACAGAATATCCTGCTTTTGCAAGTTCTATTGCTATTCCTTTGCCTATGCCTCTAGAACCACCTGTAACTAGTGCTACCTTATTCATTTTTACACTTCCTTTTAGTAAATATCACAATCATTCATTCTGCTTAATGTATTAATTAGAGTAAAAATTATGGATGCAGCCAAGTTCGCAGTAACATTATCTGAATCAAACCTTGGTGAAACCTCTGCTATATCGAAACTCACTACCTTATTATATCTTAAAATATATTTTAAAAATATTAAAGCTTTTTCTGGATTTAATCCTAATGGCTGAATAGCACTCACTCCTGGTGCAAAAGCAGAAGAAAATACATCGGTACATATGGTTACATAAATATAATCCTGATGCTTAATAAACTCACCTAACTTTTCCATGACATTCCAATTATCACTATATAAAACATCCTTAGCTAAAATATATTGAACACCTAGCCTTTCTGCTGTCTTAAAAAGCTCTACAGTATTGCTGTGCTTTTGAACTCCAACACAAAAATATGAATAAGGTAAGCTTTCCTCCTTACATATATCTGCTATTTGCCTAAACATAGTACCTGAATTGCCTCCATTTGGGTAAGGTCTTATGTCGAAGTGAGCATCAAAATTTATTATACCAATTTTAGGTTTATCCTCAATTTTCTTAATATTATTTAATATTCCACTATAGTTTCCAAAGGCGGTTTCGTGTCCTCCTCCCATTACTATTGGGAATAAATTTAAATCTAAAATTTTATCTACACATTTTGAAAGTAGACTTTGACTCTCTTCTAATGTTATATCTTCACAATATACATTTCCCATGTCAAATATCTTCACTTCTTCATTAAAGCAACAAGGTAAGTTAGCTAATTCCTTTCTAATGCTTTCAGGTCCTTTGGAAGCTCCCCCTCTTCCTTTGTTTCTCTTAACCCCTTCATCGCAACAAAAACCTATGAGAGCAAAACCTAATTTCCCTGTAAAAGGAGTTAAATCCTCTCTATTTAAATCAACACATTCTATCCACTGATGCCATCTAAAAGCATCAAAATTAGTTTCACTATCTATTCTTCCCTGCCATATTTCCTCATCTAAAGCTCTGTAGTTTTTATCAAACATTTTATCCTCTCCCATTTTTAACTTTACATATAGATTATATAATAATAAAAAATTATAGGCTACTGATAATTATATCAGCAGCCCGTCTTTTTTCAGTCTTCTATTACTCTTACTCTTCTACCACAGGTAAATTTTTTAGATAATTATATTTATCATCATCAGGTAAACTTCTTAAAAATTCATTTCCTAGTTTTGCTACTTCAGGAGACACTCCCTTTATAGCAGTTTGTCTTGACATAAAAACTGCCTGCTCTTTAGATACTGTCTCTCCGCTATCTAAATTATATGCTGTGATGACTCCATCATCACCTCTAACTACTCCTACAATAGTATGACCAAATGTATGATCAAAATACATAAAAAGCACCTCCAATTTCATTTTAATAATATTATTTCCTTGGAGGTGGATAAAATACTATTTAACTTTTCCTATCAAAAACATTATTTTCATTCCTTGTGAGGAAAATTTCTCTTCATATTCTGTCATTATATTTTCTTTAAAGCCTGAATTGTGTAAATCATAAGTTACATATTCTAAATTAAATCCTGCCTCTTTAAAATATTCTTGTGAATCATCAAAAAGGTCTCTATCATCGGTTTTAAACCAAACTTCACTACCAGGTTTCAAGAATTTTTTATACTCATTTAAAAAATTAGTATGGGTAAGTCTTCTTTTATTATGTCTATCTTTAGGCCATGGATTGCAGAAGTTTATATAAATCTTTTCTACTTCATTTTCTTCAAACACTTCACTTATGAACATTATATTTAAAGGTATAATTCTTACATTAGTCAATTCTAGTTCTTCAACTTGTCTTTTAACATATACTAGTATTTCATCCTTTAAATCTACGGCAACATAATTTGTATCTTTAAATTTATCTCCTAACTTTGAGATAAATCCACCTTTTCCACATCCTAATTCTAAATGTATAGGATTTTCATTTTTAAATTCCTCTCTCCATTTACCCTTATAATCTCTTGGGTTAGTTATTATTAAGTCGGAAGCTTCCATCTCTGGCCTTGCCCACCATTTTTTCCTAAGTCTCATACTATTCCTCCATATTCTACTCTATATAATACTTAACTTCATCTATTATAGCATGACTAAATATATTAATTAAACAAAATTTTCAACTTTATCGTCTACATTCATTTTATATATGGCTATAAGAAATAAAGCTAATGCAAAAGACCAAAGTATTATAATATTTATAAAGACCTCTTTAAAATCTACTCCATGCTGTAGTTTGTTTATGGCCTCAATTGCCCACTTTTGAGGAATGAAATTGCTTACCCTCTGTAAAGTTTTAGGCATTAAAGATGTCTCCCAAAAGCATCCGCCTAACATAGAAGTTGGAATAGTTATTAGCGTAGTTAAATTACTCCCTTGGGTGGAGGACTTGGCAAATGCCATGACAACCATACCTATACCTATGGCTGACAGTCCAAAGCTCACTAAAATTAATATCATTAAACTATCAGGTACATAAGTATTTACTTTTATTACTTTTTTAATAAATAATAATATTATAATTACTTGAAGAAAAACCACAAATAAATTTGCTAATACATTGGATAACACATAGGTTTTAGAGCTAATCGGTGATGCGCATATTCTATAATAAGTTCTATTTCTTCTCTCTTTTATCATTAATCTAGATACATTTCCTGTAGCGAACATCATAAACATTATTAGAAGTCCAATACCGGAATAGGTTATCCCTATATTAAGTGAACTATCCTCTAATATTTCCTCTTTAATTTTAAGGCTCCCATCTTTATATCCATCATAAAGCTTATTAAATTTATTTCTGTCCCCTTCTGAAGCTTTACTTATATCCATCAAATTCTTAATATATATATTACTGTAATTCTTTATAAGGGCAGTAGCCTGTTCTCCTTTTATGGAATACATGTATATTCCATTAGAGTTTTCTTCATATATACTATTGGTAAAATCCTCTGGAATAATCATAATGCATTCTATTTTTCTATCTCCTATCATATCCTTTAATTCATCTTCACTACCAGTAATAAATTTAAATCTTTTAGTAGATTTGAGGTACTCTATCATATCATTAGCTAATACCTGATTGTCTTTATTTATCAAACCTACATTTATCATAGAGTTAGTAGAAGCACTACTGTTATAAATATAAAAAGAAGCTACAAAACTTAGCATGGGTATTATAAAATAAATTATTATACTACTTTTTTTCCTAAAAACATTTTTTAAGGTATTAGTAAATAACACTATAATATTATCCAATTAAATCACCTTCTTTTTATATATTAATGATGAAATAGTTAAAAATAATATAGCTACACATAAGTTTATTATTATTGCAGTATAAGCAGTTGAATAATTATTAGAATATATATAATCAAAAATTCCATCGTTTGTCCACTTTAACGGAGAAAGTTTACATATGATATTAAGTGCTCTATTATTATAGCTCTCAAGTGGAATATATCCTCCTCCTAAAAATGTCATTATAGGAACTATCATATTTAATAAGGAACTAGATAAAGTCTCCTTATTTGTCATAAATGCAACTCCAACTCCTAATGAAATAGACATAATAACTTGAGAAAATATTAAAATATAAATTAAAGTCATGTTTTCTCCCCAATAGGTCTTAAACACATATTTTGTAAACAATATAACAATTAACCCTTGTGAAAATGTGGCTATTACACTACCTAATAACTTACCAGTTAAAATCTCATATTTACTAACTGGAGCACACATTATTCTATTAAAAGTATTTCTAATATACTCTCCTCCTATAGAAAATGAACCTACTAAAGAACCATACATTATTATCATAGTTAACATGGTAACTGCGTAGTAATCTAAAGCTCTAGGCTTTTTCCCCTTTTCCATAGTACTTTCTTGTACATAGTTAAAATCATTATCCTTTAATATTTTCTCTAAGCTTTTAGGATTCTCTAAGGATATTTCTCTTATAGCATTATACCTCTCCACATAACTTTGAAGTATTGTCTCTATTAAATCTCCCTTAAAACTGTATACGCTATTTTTATAAAAGATTATCTCTCCCTTATCTTCATTTACCTCTATATAACATGTGTAAGAGCCATTCTCTATTTTTTTTAACGCTTCCTCTTTAGATTGTATTTGCTTACTTTCAATGCCTAAATCTTTTATGGTTTTTAAAAATTCATTAAAGTTATTATTTTTACCTTCTATGCTATAAAGCACTTTATTATACTTAAAAGTAATTGAATTATTAAAGGAGCCTGATAAAGCATATCCTAGTATCAATATAATAGCTATAGGATATATCACCATCATAATCATGGAATGTTTATCTCTTAAATTATGTTTTATTTCTTTTAGGGCTATCGCAAATAAATTCATAATCTCCTCTCCTAATGCCTTAATTTTCTTCCTGTAAGGGTTAAGAATACCGTTTCTAAGTTAGGCTTATTAGACTCTACATTTTGTATGGATAGGTTATTTTTTGTAAAATACAATATTATTTGTTCCATATTATTTATATCCTTGTTACTACTTATCTCTACCTTATTATCTTTTACCACCACTTCATTAACCCCTGGAATTTTTCTAATTTCCTTTTCATTTATACTACTTAGAGAATCAATGGTTATTATTATTCTTTGCTTATCCCAAACAAGAGACTTTAGCTCATCCTTAGTTCCCTCTGCAATTAGTTTTCCATGATCTATTATAGCTATTTTGCTACATATCTCCTCTACCTCTTCCATGTAATGGCTTGTATATATTATAGCAGAGCCAAGACTGTTCAATTTTTTTACAGATTGAAGAATATGATTTCTTGATTGAGGATCTATGCCTACTGTCGGCTCATCCATTATTATAAGTTTAGGTTTATGAGCTAAGGCACAGGCTATATTTAATCTCCTTTTCATTCCTCCCGATAGTTCACTGGGAAATTTTTTTGTTTTATCTCCTAGTTCCACAAATTCTAAAGCGGTCAAAGAATTTTCTTTTAAACTACTACCTTTTAGTCCATAAAGGCTACCAAAAAACTTCACATTCTCAAATACCGTTAAATCTTCATATATTGCTATATCTTGAGGAACTATCCCTATATTACTCTTTATGAATTTCCTCTCACCACTAATATCCTTATTAAATATTTTTATTTTTCCATTATTAGGTTTCAATAGTCCACATATTATATTTATTATAGTGCTTTTCCCGGCACCATTAGGCCCCAATAATCCATATATTTCTCCCTCTTCTATTTTAAAATTCACATTATCTAATGCCACAAAGTTTCCAAACTTTCTAGTTAAACTTTCTATAGCAACTATACTCATAAATTCATCTCCTCACATCTTTATCTACCTTATATAATTATATAAAAAAAATGACTTCTCCTTTAGTATGGAAAGTCATTTTTTCTTATGACAAAAGTCATATTATTAAATATTACCTTTTAAATAACTAATAGCTATCTGTGTTCTATGTTCTAACCCAGTTTTATCTAATATAGATGTAATATAATTTTTAACCGTACCTTCTGATATATATAGTTTTTGAGCAACTTCTTTATTAGATAAACCCTCTGCTACAGCTTCTATAATCTCTACTTCTCTTGTTGTAAAAATTCTTTCATCAAGTTTTATTTCTTTTTTATTATCTATTAATTCTTTAACCTTATCCATGACTACATCTTGAAAAACCGTATTGCCTTTATAAACAGTTCTTATTGCATCTATTATTTTATCCGGAGAATTGTTTTTAAGTATATACCCCTTAGCTCCATTCTTTATGCCATTAACTATATATTCATCTTCGTCAAAAGTAGTCAATATTAAGCATTTAGTATTTGTGTTTTTAACTATTTCTCTTACTCCATCTACTCCATTCAAAACTGGCATTCTTACATCTAAAAGCGCTACATCTATCTCTTCTTTTATACATGTATCTAAAGCTTCTAGACCATTTTCCACGGCTCTAATAATTTGAATATCATCATACATGGTAAGTATTATCTTCAAACTTTCTCTTATTAAAGAATCATCATCTGCAATTAAAACCCTAATAGCCATAAAAATCCCCCTATAAACAAAATTCAGCTCTCAACGGGAAGTATAATTACTACAGAAAAGCCTCTTGACCCATCTACTATAACTTTTCCTCCCATGCTTCCACATCTCTCTTCAATGCCCTTTAAGCCCATTCCCTTTCTAAAATTAAAGCTTCCCACTCCATTATCCTTAATTTCTGTTCTAATTATTTTATTAAAAACCTGTAAATCTACAGTTAAC
Source organism: Clostridium mobile (assembly GCF_018918285.1). GTDB lineage: Bacteria > Bacillota > Clostridia > Clostridiales > Clostridiaceae > Clostridium_AW > Clostridium_AW mobile. The sequence goes on along the minus strand of NZ_JAHLQF010000003.1, from coordinate 709,725 downwards.
TTATTTCCTTTTGAATATTTTATTGTGTTTGTTAAACATTCTTTTATATTTTCCTCTATAACCTTCCATTGTCGGTAAGTTACATTTTGAACTTCACCCTGAAACATAAATGTATGTTTTATGTTGCTGTTAGATGTAAATTCTTCCAATAACAGTTTGATTTTATTAATACCAACTTGTTCAAAAGGAGGTTTTATATTTCTTAGGGTAACTCTTATACTTTCCATTCCTTCACTTAGTACAGAGATTGTATTGTCCATAAGGGTAATGCTCTTTTCTTTATCTTTTTCCATAAGCATTTTTGAAGCTTGAAGTTGAAGTATGCTACCTGAAAGTGTATGACCAATTTTGTCATGTATTTCCTGGGCAATTTTATTTCTTTCTTCTAGTTTAGAAGTATATATTATTTGACTTTCATATTCTGCATCCTTAATAATTTTGCTTTGCATATTATCATAAGACAATTTTAAATTATCGTTTTCCTTCATCAATTCATCTATTCTATCCTTACTTTTTATAAGCAAGGAAAATAATAAATAGGTGGCTATAGATATAAACAAATACTCTAATCTACTATCCTTTTCCATAAATATGGTAGTGGCAATGATAGATATATTTAAATATATATTATCAACGGGAATTCTATACATCAGTTCAAAAAGATTTATTGGTAACAAAAATAGAAATAATGGGGTTATATAGACCCCAGATACAATTAAAAATATGCTGATTACATTTCCCAAAACAATTTTTGTGTTTTTATTTTCGCTAATGTATAGCAACATACTTATAGCGATGTATAACAATAAAAATAATACTGTTAATTCATCTCTTTTTTCATATAATGTAATGTATTTTAAGGAAGAATAAACTAAAATAATAAGTTTATTTAATATTATCCACTTATCCATATAAATCCTTCCTTTACAAACTAAATATTAAATATTTTTGCTATAAATCCAAAAAGTGCATTAGCAGGAGTGTGTACTAAAAGCCCTGAAATCCCTGGTATCACTATAAATAGTATTAGTATTACAGTTTGATAAGGATATATTTTTTCATAAATTTTATAAGTTTTTGCAGGAAAAAGATCTCTTAAAACATGAAATCCATCTAAACCTGGCAATGGCATCATGTTAAAAAAGGCCAAAGTACAATTTAATTGTATTGTTATATATAAAATGCCAATTAGCAAATCGATAACAGGATTAAAATATAGATAGTGTGGCAAAAACTTATTTACAACTGACAGAATAGCAGCCACCACCACGGCAACTAGTACGTTAGCTAAAGGACCTGCAATTGAAACCTTTAAATCGTCTTTATAATAATTTTTAAATACTCTTGGGTTTACTTGTACAGGTTTTGCCCATCCAAATCCAGCAAGAATAATCATAATAAATCCTAGTGGGTCTATATGCGCTAATGGATTTAAGGTCAATCGTCCTTGAAACTTAGGAGTTTTATCTCCTAATCTATCAGCCACAAAAGCGTGGGCATATTCATGAAATGTAAATGCAATTAATATAGCTGGAATCATTAATATTTTATATGTCAATATATTCACTAATAAAATCATCCTCTCTTAATATCAATGTAAAATTATTATATCATAAAGTTATAAAGCAAAACTACTAAGATTTGCCCCTGAGAACATCTTAGTAGTTTTTAATTTTTATTTAAATGCCGTCTTAATTAGCTTGCCATCTTTTATAGATGCAACACCACCACTATATACTTGAAGGAATCTACCAGAATAAGAATATTCTTTTCCTGTAGATATTTCCTTAATTGCACCTTTTAGATTGTCATTTATAACAATCTTTCCTCCACCTAATATAAATATATCCTCCCTACTTGCAGGATCTACTAAAGGCATAACATTCCATTCACTTGTAGGTGTCTCTAGACTTCCATAGTATATTTTTGATATTTTTTCGTTTTCTAATGCTCCTATATAAACATTATCGTCATCATCAACACCAAGTAATCTTGGACTATCTACACCTTTTATTTTTATTGAATTTTCCCTACCAGTAGCATAAATCTTGTCATAAGTTGTATCTTCATAGACAAGCCTATCTTCGTTGTGCAGAATAGCAATCTCTCCAACAAAGTCAGATTTTAAATATAAATTTTTTAGTTGTTTATTTATATCTATCCAATAAAAACTACTTCTTCCTCCGCTTCTAGAGACTTTTACATATATTACATTAGTAAAAATAGAATATTGTATATCTTCAACCTCTGAATTTTCATCTGACCAGGTTAAATCCTTTATTTTATTCTTTTCATCTCTATCAACATCATAGTAGGATAATTTTAATCCACTGCTTTTACTAGAATTGTGTTTCTCAGCTATTAACATTCTATTTCTATCTGGAAGCCATTTATAGAAGGATATATCTATTCCTTCTTCAAAGGATACTTTTTTCTCTTGCCCATCTTTTGTATTTATAACCTTTAATTGTCCATCTATATAATATGTTACATACTTACCGTCAAAGGATAGGCTAACATGTTCTGCTCCTTCCGGTATGGGTACTTCTATATCCTTTTTACTATCTTTTTCTTTTTTTTCTACTTTCTTAAACTTCACTGATGTATTTGTTGATAGATATACTTTCTCAATATAAATAAAACCAATTATTTGAATTACTAACGAAAATATTATCCAAGTAATTATCCTCTTTGTAGACTTCATCTTTTCCTCTCCTTCTAAGGTGTTACATATACGACGGAAGGTATAGCTCTTTCACCTAGTGGGTTACAAGGATTATTAATTACTTCTCCATCATAATACATTGTGGCAGAAGACCCACCATCTAAATTAGTAGCACTCATAGCACCGTATTCTAGCATTATATCCTGTACATCCCTAAGAGTAGCCCCTACACTGCTAACCTGTCTTCCATCTATAACTAATAAAAGTATAGCTCCATCTTCTCTTTGTCCGATGGCAGTTCTAGGAGCGATTCCCCATCCACCATCACCAGATTTTATAGTAGGTTTTCCATTTACTACTAAAGCAGGACCAAAGGTTATAGCTTCTTTAGCATTTAAGTCTCTTAGTTCATTTAAACTATATTTACCAACTAACAACACACCTTCTTCAGTAATAGCCATTACATCATCTTTTGCATCTGGGTTGCTGACGTCATTAATCATTTTTCCATCGTTCATAATTATTCCAACAGGTTGTCCTCCTGTACCTGTCCAGTTTCCATCTGAATTTTTATCAACAAAACCTCCAGCATTTATAGCTGCAATAGCATTGTTGTTTCTAGCTATTTGGCTTGTAAGTTCTCCTAATCCCTTTGATAGTTTACTACTATAACCAACCTTTACTCTAGTAGGATCATGTACTACTAACATATAACCCTTAAATTTCTTTCCATCTATATCATATCTTTCTATATTAGTATCATGCTTATTGTTAAACTTTATTTCCCCTATTCCTTTTCCTTGATCAATAACTTCTACAACATCTTCACTTAAAATTTCTTTTATTTTTTTATCTGATAAAAAAGTAGTAGCTATATATTGATGACTTAATGTACTCATAGCTGCTCCAACTATTGTCTTTCTTACATTTTTAAAAGGTCCATAGAATAATATTAATGGGGCTGTAATACCCGTGAATACAAACTCAAATATCAGAAAAAACATAAATATTTTAAAAGAAAATTTCTTTTTTTTCTTTATCTTCTTTATTTTTTTCTTTCTCTCCATATTTCAACCTTTCCTTTCATTCTTTCCTCTGATTAAACATATAATAATCATTGTACAATAAATATGTACTTTTTTAAATAGTAATCATTGTATTTATACGTATTTATTCGCAAGTAAATTATTAATTTTCTCTAAACAATTTAATATTTTTAATAAATTTATTCATAATCTCCTTTTTAATATGTAGCAGACCATTGATAATGGAGGATTTTCCATAGAACTTTTTTCTTTCAAAAAATTATTACAATATAAAAAAGTTCTTGAACTTTCGCCAAAAACTTTTAATTTTAAAGGATTTTGCCTAAGCAAAATCCTTTTTCTCTATTTTAAACTTTGAATCTTTGACTTTCCACTTTGAATTTTCAATTCTCTACTCTCTGTTAAATCAAAGTCTCTTTGACGCCTCATATGCTAGTGGTGATCTCTCACATTCATCATATTTTAAGGTTATTTGATAACAAAGTTCACTACCCTTCATTTTCTCTGAAGCGTAGCAAAGTCCATTAGATCTAGAATCTAGAAATGGATGATCTATTTGATCTGGATCTCCTATGAGCATCAACTTTGTCCCTTCTCCTACACGAGTTACTATTGCCTTAACTTGTTTTGGACTTAGGTTTTGAGCTTCATCTATTATTACCCAATTTTTTATAATGGATCTTCCTCTTAAGTATGCAACAGCCTCCGTTGTAATTATCCTTCTATCGAAAAGTTCTCTTATTTTATCTGCCAGTTCCTTTTCATTTCTATATCTTTCTTTCTCATCTGAATCTACAAGTATTTCTAAATTATCAAAAACTGGTCTCATAAAAGGAGAAATTTTCTCCTCCTCTTTTCCTGGTAAGTATCCTATATCTTCATCCATAGTTACATTAGGCCTACATACTAAAATTCTTCTATATTGGTTTGTGTCTTCTTCTAATATTTTATTTAATCCCACTGCTAAAGAAAAAAGAGTTTTTGCAGTTCCTGCAGGGCCTTTTATTATAACTAAAGGCGCGATATTAGCGTCAGTGTACAAAGCTTCTAGCATAAATTTCTGCCCCACATTTCTAGGATTTATGCCTAATGGACTCATTTCCTTGTAATACAAAGGTACTACTTTTTTACCGTCAAATCTTCCTAATGCAGTTTTCCTTGGATTATCAAGGGAATGTATTATTATAAATTGATTTGAATAAAGGTTAGGGACCACGTATTCCTCAGTTATGGAGGAGTAATATACCAAATCCTTTATCTCTATAAATTTACTTTGGTAAAATTGATCCACCTTCTCTGAGGAAGCATACAAATCTGTTCTTCCTGTATATTGACTTTCATGCTCAGGCACTACTTTTTCATAGAAATCTTCAACGTCTATATCTACGGTGTCAGCTTTAATCCTTTCAAATATATCCTTAGTAATTAAGCATACATCCTCACCTAGTTCTTTTAGTCCCTTACATAATTGAATTATTCTATTATCAGGTTTAGTTTTATCCCAGGATATTGGAATCTCAGTATGTTGATGATTCATCTCTACTCTTAATTTCCCCCCTCCTGGCAGAGGAACTCCCTTGTTTAGCTTTCCTTCTTTTCTTAATTTATCTATTAGTCTTGACGCGTATCGTGCATTAGCTCCTAAATCATTTTTATCTTTCTTAAACTTATCTAATTCTTCTAATACCACTTCTGGTATTACCACATCGTGTTCCCCAAAGGAGAATATAGCACCAGGAGAATACAGTAAAACATTAGTATCTAGCACATAAGTCCTCTTCAATGGGCATTCCTCCTCTAATTTATATCATTGAATATTTAATAATGGAGCTAATATATACTATGATATAAAACAAAAAAATAGACTGTGTAAAAACTTCAGTCTATTTTTTATGTGGCAGCCCCTAGGGGAATTGAACCCCTGATTCCACCGTGAGAGGGTGGCGTCTTAACCACTTGACCAAGAGGCCATATATAATTCATTTAATTTAATAATTATATAACCTGTATGGCAAGTTGTCAAGTCTCAAGAAACTATTTACTTTTATCTTTATTAAAAAAAATTCCTCCGATTATTCCTCCAACTATTGCAGGTAATATCCATGAAAATCCTCCTTCATAAAAAGGTAACATTTTTATGGCATCACTGAAAACATATGTTATTCCTGCAGAGTTTAAAGAGTTAATAAGGCTAACTATCATAGCTCCATATACAGCTCCAGAATAAATTCCTTTATTTACGATGTATTTTGAAAACATAGATAAAACTATAAGCACTATTACTACAGGGTAAATAATTTGAAGTATTGGTATTGCTAATTTTACTATAGATTCTACTCCATAGTTAGACATAATAGCACTTGTCACACAAGCTAATAGAACTATTGTTTTATAACTTATTTTATTTTCTAATAATTTGTTAAAATAATTTCCAGTAGTTGCTGTTAAACCTACAGAAGTTGTAAGACACGCTGCTGCTATTGCCCCTCCGAATATTATTTTACTACTATTACCTAATAACCTTTGGCTTATGAATACAAGTATAGTTGTTCTAGTAAAATCTTGATCTGCTATTCCGCTAGCAGTGCCGCCTATATATAATAATCCTAAATACACTATACCAAGGCATACAGATGATACTATTCCAGCCTTCATTATTATATTTATTTGAGTTTTTCTATCTTTATATCCTTTTACAAATAAATCTCCTATGAACATTTGTGCTAATATTATGGAACCTAATGCATCCATGGTTTGGTAGCCCTCAGTAAACCCCTTAGAAAAAGCCCCTTCTATGTTTGTATTTACAGGCGTTCCAATAGGGAATAAAATTCCTTTAACTATTATAATTCCTAAGGTAATTAATAAGAATGGAGTTAAAATAGCCCCTATTCTATCTACTACAGAAGATTCATTTACTGCTAAAATATATGTGATACTAAAAAATATAATAGATACTACTATTGAGTTAGCATTTGGAAATAGAGGAAGAACCCCTAATTCAAAAGTTGTAGCTCCAGTTCTTGGTACCGCAAATAAAGGCCCTATTGATAACATTATTATGGAACATAGTATTTTACCAAAGGTTGGTGATATTTTGCTTGTTAAATCCTCTGTCTTTCCCCCCGATAAAGCTACGGACATTATTCCAAATAAAGGTAAACCGATGCATGTAATTAAAAATCCTAATCCAATATATCCCCATTTATCTCCTGCCATATATCCTAATGTAGGTGGAAAAATTAAGTTTCCCGCTCCGAAAAATGTAGAGAATAAAGCCATACCCGTTATTAATATATTTTTTAAATCTTTACTCATCCTTTGCCCCCTCATGTCTATTAAAAAAAGTATTCATACTCAGAGTAACGAATACTTTACACTATAGTCAACTATTTCGACATAAATTATTACATATTTTGATAATTATTTTATAGAAAAAGCCCATAATATACAAGTGGAACTTTATGTCACCAACGTAATATATTAAGAAATGGCATTATCTTTCGTATTCTTTCTTCAGTTTTCTTATTTTCATTTTATAAATATATCTTATTCATAAACATTTATAAATTTATGAAACAACTCCTTCATCCCTTTATTATTTAAGTACATTTTCTCAGGATGCCATTGAACCCCAATTATAGTTCTTCCTTGGATATTTTCAATAGCTTCAACTACTCCATCATTAGAAAAAGCACTTATTATAAAATTGGGTGCTAAACCTTTGATAGATTGATGATGAAAACTATTTACCTCTTCTTCTTCTCCTAATATAGAATAAAGCTTAGTATTATCTTTAATTTTTATCTTATGAACAGCTACATCATAAGCTGATTTTTGAGAGTGTTGCAAATAGAATTCCTTAATCTCTGGTATATGTTGATATAATGTACCACCATAAGCAACATTTATAGATTGCATTCCCCTGCATATGCCAAAGATAGGCTTATTCAATTCCTCACAGGCTTTTATAATCATAAAATCATAATTATCTCTTTCGGGAATAATGGTACCACCATTTATTATAGATTCCTCACCATAATAAAATGGATTAATATCCACTCCTCCAGTTATTATGACTTTATCTACTAATTTTATCTGTTCCTTTACCTTATAATAGTCATCTGTAAATGGAAGTATTATAGGTACCCCTCCACACTCTTCTACCACATTTAAATAATCCTTATTTGCAAATATTCTATGGTAGCTTGGAAATCCTTCCTCACTATGAATTTCTAGATTACCAACAACTCCAATAACTTTTTCCCCCATGATTAAATCCCCCTTATATACTTTTTAATGCTTTCACTTCATAAATTTTATAATCTTTAAGTTGATCTTTATATTTTTCTAAAGTTTTAAAATCTACTTCTCCTTCATATATTATGCCTAATGCATCTCCACTATGAGCCCCAATTATTCCATACCCTTTAATTTCATCTTTTATTTTTAATATCCTATCTAAAATATCATATTTTAATCTCTTACTATTTCTCTTTATACTCTCTGTTGAACAATATGCTATTTTTTTTATATCTTTATATTTTACTCCTTCTTCAAATACTTCTATTAAATCCTCTACATTGCTTAATGGTGGCAGTGGCCTACTGTTAAATTGTACTGTATCCACTACTTTATTTCCTTCAAAAACTAAAATATTAAATTCTATGTATTCACCTATTCCTTTTTTATATAAACCTTTTTTATAGTCAAAAATAGTCATTTCATTAAAGATTATACTATCTGTAGGTTCAATATTTATGCAATGTTTTTCTATCTCCCTAGGGTTATACTCCTTATTAAAGAATTTTAAAAGTCCATGATATACTCCACATAAATCTGCTGTACTGCTAGCAAATCCTTTACCTGTAGGAATATTTGATTTAATTTCTATATCTAAAACATCGATGTATTTTTCTTCTCCCCAGTCCTTTAGTAAGTTCTCCATAAATCTACATGACTTAAAATAACTATATTTTAAGTTTGAATTTTTACTTTCAAAAATTTTTACTTCTGTATACATATTAATAGGACAAGAGCATAAAATATCTTTATCACCAATCTTACCTTGAATGATTTCACCAAAACTTGCAGGGTAACGTACTACAACCTCCATCATATATACTCCTCAAAATTTATTATTTTAACTTTTATTTTAACAATGGATTCACCCTCTGTAAATAGGATTTTAGCTATATTGACAGCTATATGAATAAGTGTTAAACTCGAATTTAGAACAAAATTCAATAAAGTTTAATTAAGAATTAACTTATAGGTACCCTTAAGGGTTTAATAGGGAAAGAAGTTAAATCTTCTGCGGTCCCGCCACTGTGATGATGAGTCATTAGCATTGTCCACTCAATATTTTGGGGAAGGAGCTAAATAGACGATGAATCTAAGCCAGGAAATCTGCCTATAACGTCTAAACGCTTAGCTTACGTGGATAAGCTAATGGTTTAAAATTTTAAGCCGTTATCTTATGATAAGGGTTTTTTGTTTTTTTAAAATTTAAGGAGGAAGTAGAATGACCAAACTCAAAAAAATTATTATAGGAATTTTATCACTAATTATTATAGTTTCACTAACAGCCTGTGGAAAGGATGTAAAAAACGAAAATGAAAACACTACTAAACAGCCAGTAACTACAACATATCCTTTAAAAATAAAAGATTCTTATGAAAGAGAAGTTACTATAGACAAAGAACCAGAGAGAATAATATCCTTAGGACCAAATATTACTGAAGCTATCTACGCCTTAGGTAAAGGAGATAAATTAGTAGGAAGAACAGATTTTTGTGACTATCCAGAAGAGGTAAAGTCTGTTGAATCCATCGGCAGCTTACAAACTCCAAGTATTGAAAAAATAGTTGATTTAAACCCTGATATTGTAATAGCTTCTACTCACTTTCCAAAAGACGTACTTAAAAAACTTGAAGATTTAGGTATTAAAGTTGTTGCATTATATGGAGAAGAGAGTTTTGATGGAGCTTATAATACTTTAGAGAAAATGGGTCAGGTATTGAACACCAATGATAAAGCAAAAGAAGTTGTAGATGGAATGAAAGAAAAGGTAGAATATGTTACATCAAAAGTTCAAGGAAAAGGAACTCCATCCGTATATTATGTAATAGATTTTGGCCAATATGGCGATTATACCGCTACTAAAGAAACCTTCATACGAAATATGATAGTTATGGCTGGAGGTAAAAATGTAGCAGATGATGCAGAAGGTTGGAAATACTCTGTTGAAAAAGTATTAGAAAAAAATCCTGATATGGTTATAGTATCAAAATACTTCGACACTAAAGAAAGAATCAAAGTTGCAACTGGATATAAGGATTTAGATGCGATTAAAAAAGGTAATTTATTTGAAATTGATAATAATATGTTAGATAGACAAGGGCCGAGACTGGCTGACGGCTTAGAAGCTTTAGCTAAAATAATTCACCCTGAGGCTTTCAAATAATATTTAATTATATTTAATAATATTTAGGATTAAGAAAAGGAGAATTTTCATGTCTTATATTAACAAAAGAAAACATTATAAATTTTTATTAATTATATTAGTAGTTATATTGCTAGTTATTACAGTAATGTCCAGTACCTTAGGAGTGGCAAATATAAATTTTTATCAAAGCATGAAAATTCTTTCTTCAAAGATACCTCTCTTCGGAAAATATATAAATTTAGAAGGCATATCTTCCACTCATAAATTAATTATTTTAAACTTAAGATTGCCAAGAATTATATTAGCTGCGCTAATAGGAGCTGGTTTATCATTAGTGGGATGTGTTTTTCAAGCCATTTTTAAAAACCCTATGGCAGATCCCTATATATTAGGAATTTCTTCCGGTTCTGCTCTAGGAGCCTCCATTGCAATTACACTTGGTTTAAACATTACATTTTTAGGACTAAATGGAGTTACCTCCTTTGCTTTCACTGGAGCTATGCTTACCACATTATTAGTATATAGCATAGCAAAAACCGGTACTAAACTTCCAACCAACACATTACTATTAGCCGGAGTTTCTGTGAGCTTTCTATTATCTTCAATAATTTCTCTTATCATGATTTTTAATAGAGAACAGGTTGAGCAGATAATATTTTGGACAATGGGAAGTTTAAATTCAGCAAATTGGAAAGCTGTTCTTTCTCTATTACCTTTTATTTTAATTGGAGGATTTCTAATATTTATATTTTCAAAGGATCTAAATGTAATGCTAACAGGAGATGATACCGCATCTTCTCTAGGTGTAGAGGTAGATAAGGTAAAGAAAATATTGCTTGTGATTTCATCAGTAATCATAGCCGCTTGTGTATCTGTGAGCGGAATAATTGGGTTTGTAGGATTAATAATTCCTCATATGATAAGGATTATAGTTGGTCCTGACCATAGAGTATTGCTTCCTTTTACAGCCTTAGGTGGAGGAATCTTCATGATAATCTCAGATACTTTAGCAAGAACTTTGGCACCACCTGCAGAAATTCCTGTAGGTGCAATAACTTCAATTTTTGGTGCTCCCTATTTTATATATCTTTTAATAAAGAATAAAAAGAAGGTGATGTAATGGCTGGAGATAACTCACATTCAGTTGATATAAATAATTTAAATTATTCCTATGATGACAAGCAAATACTGAATGGTATAAATATAAAGTTTGAAAAAGATAAATTTTACAGCATTATAGGACCTAATGGTTCTGGGAAAACCACCCTTCTAAAAAATATAGGTAGGGCATTACCTGTAAATCAAAGCTGTATTTACATCGACGGTAAGGAAATAAATGATTATAAAACCAAAGATTTAGCTAAAAAGCTATCCTCAGTACCTCAAAATACAAATATAGACTTTGATTTCTCTGTTTTAGATATTGTCCTTATGGGTAGAGCTCCTTATTTAAAAAGATTTGAAAATGAAGGGGAAAAGGATTTATCTATAGTTAAAGAGGCTATGGAGATGACAAATACCTGGCACCTTAAAGATAAATTCATTAATCAACTTAGTGGTGGCGAACGCCAACGAGTGATTATAGCTAGAGCCTTATCTCAAAAAAGCGACATAATTTTATTAGATGAGCCTATTTCTAATCTAGATATTCAACACCAAATTGATATTCTAGATACGGTTAAATATTTAAATAGAGAAGTTACTATTATAGCTGTACTCCACGATTTAAATTTAGCTGCACAATATAGTGATTATTTAGTTTTATTAAAAGAAGGCAATATATCCTCTCATGGAGTACCAGAAGAGGTATTAACGGAGAATAATATACAGAATGCATATAATATAAAAACTTGCATAATAAAAAATCCCGTTACAGGAAAACCACATATAATTCCCATAAGTAAAAATTATATGAGAGAAGAATTATTAATAAATGTCCTTTAAACAAAAATACAACCTTGGTGATATTAATTACTCCAAGGTTGTATTTTTTCTCTAACATCTCTTAACACTTTAATTTTAGCTTCATCATAAGATCTAAACGTCTCTAAAGCCTCTTCCAAATTATAATATACCTTCCAATATCCAAAGGTTATAAAATCCCTTTCTGGGTAATCCATAAAGGCTTCCACATCCTCTAAAGGTATACCTAAAAATATTCCCATTTCATGAGGACAAAAATCCTCATATCTTTTCTTCATTAATTCCAAGCATTCTTCCAAGGACATTTCTTCATTATATCCAAATCTATTTAGAAAAAGGATGTTTCTATGATTAAATATGTGTTCTTCTAATCTATCTTTTCTATAAAAAATAACCGTATACACATCTCCTGTATCTTTAATAGTAAACGCATCAATATTATAGTTCTCTAAAAATTCATTATTATATCTTTTCCACATATCATATAAATTTTTGTTATTTCGAGAAAAAGTTAATATACAAGAGGGTTTGTTCCCATTAATGACAGGTGCTATATTGTATGCCGTCATATAAAACATATAGTCTTTTTCTTCTAATTCATTTATCATTTTTAATGTTGATATAATTTCAAGTTGACTCATAGTAACCACCCTTTCTTTATTGATAATGAATATCAATTTCAATTATACTACATAAATTCAACTTTGAAAATATCTTTTATTATATTATTTGCATTAAAATTATTATTGATACACTTATCTTTAATCTTTTTTAAAACCTCTTATTCTAAATTCCTAATGTGATAATATAAGAGAGAAAATAAAAAGGTTAAGAATCTTATAAGACTCTTAACCTTTTTATTATAAAATATTTATTCCCTTTTCTTCACAGAATTTAATCATATCTTCAGGCCATATGGATGATTGAACTTCACCAATATGTGCCTTCTGTAAAAAGAACATACACATTCTTGATTGCCCTATTCCTCCACCTATTGTGTAAGGTAGCTTCTTTTCTAATAATAATTTATGGAATTCTAAATTCATTCTCTCTTCACAGTTAGCTAATTTAAGCTGTTTTAATAACGCTTCTTCATCTACTCTTATTCCCATAGAGGATAACTCTAGAGCCTTTCCTAAGATTGGATTCCAGAAAAGTATGTCTCCATTTAATTCCCAATCATCATAGTCTGGAGCTCTACCATCATGTTTTTCACCAGAGGTTAGAGTTTTACCTATTTGCATTAGGAATACTGCTCCTTTTTCCTTAGTTATAGCATCCTCTCTTTCCTTTGGAGTTAATCCTGGGAATAAATCTTCAAGCTCTTGAGAGGTTATAAAGGTTATTTCTTCTGGAAGATTTTTTTGTAAAAAAGGATATCTTTCAGTTACTTTCTTTTCAGTTTCTTTGAAAGCTTCATATATTTTTCTTACTATATCCTTTAAATAGCCCTCATTTCTATCCTCTTTTTTTAATACCTTTTCCCAATCCCATTGATCTACATATATTGAATGTATATTATCTAAATCTTCATCTCTTCTTATGGCATTCATATCTGTATAAAGCCCTTCATCTGCATCAAATCCATATCTATATAGGGCCATTCTTTTCCACTTAGCTAAGGAGTGTACTATCTCAGCTGAAGCCTCATTATCATCCTTTATTGTAAAGGATACAGGTCTTTCCACACCGCTTAGGTTATCATTTAATCCTTTATCACATCTAACAAATAAAGGTGCTGATACTCTTATTAAATTTAATTTATGAGCTAATGCTCTTTCAAAAGTATCCTTAACACATTTTAGTGCTATTGCAGTTTCTTTTAAACTTAAATCTGTTTTATAATCTTCTGGAATTATAAGTCTCTCATTATATTTACCCATAGTCTATTGCTACCTCCTATATTATATATAATGTTTTTATAGTGCACACTATTTTTAAAAACAAAAAACCTCTCATCCCATAAAGGGACGAAAGGTATATATCTTCCGCGGTACCACCCTGATTAGCTTTAAAAAAGCTCTTCTCGTACTAAGAATATCTATCAATACTCTCCCTTTTTAACGGTTGGGATCCGTCTAAGCCTACTCTCCTTAAGGATTTTGGTTAGAGACTCAGAGATGTTCTTCAGTATAACTTTCGTATAGGGCTTCCACCATCCCCCATTCGCTATGACTACCTTTTATACTTACTCTTCTCCTCACAGTCTTTGTTTAGGACAAGTTAATTAATTAAATTTCATTATATAGGTTATAATTTATATTGTCAATAGCTTTCCCAAACTTTATTTATTTATCCCATAGCTTAGCATTATTAATTTATTACTAAGTGCTACTAAGCTCCTAGATTAGTTCAGCTAAAGCTCAGATAGATTTAAAACTCTATTTAAACTAAGCTTCACTTTACCCAGTCTAATAATGTCTCATACCTTTTCTCTATATCCTCATAACCTATTTTATATAAGTTCTCCAACTTTTCTTTATTTCTTTCTATTCTTCCTACCTTTAATCCTACTTTAGGTCTTATTATAAAAACTTTACCCTCTTCTTCTAATTTTTCTATGTAATCTAGAGTTTCATTGTAATGCTTATATCTATCTAATATGGCCTCAATTAAATTATCATAACCTGAATAAACTCTTTTTAATAATCTCTTATGTTTAAAAGGTTCCTTTCTATATCCTTTAGGTCTTGTCAGCACTATTATATTTCTCTCAAATCCATCTTTCATAGACTTCTTTACAGGAATAGAGTCTGCAATTCCACCATCTAATAATAATCTATCTTTATACTTTACTATAGGGGATATAAAAGGAAGGCTAGCTGAAGCTTTTACTACGGTTAATATATCTTCATTATCATCCTTATAAAAATATATTGGTTCCCCTGTCTTACAATCTGTAGCTACAACTACAAAGTTTTCTTTTGCCTCAGAAAAACTATGAAAGTCAAATGGATTTAACTTATTAGGTATTTCATTATACATAAAATCTAATCCAAATATACTTTTACATTTCAAAAAGTTTCTATAGCTTATATATCTAGGATCATTTATATATCCAATAGTCACATCTTTATTTCTTCCTATTTGTTTTGATATGTAGGATGTACCATTGCAAGCCCCCATAGATACCCCTATAACATATGGAAAATACAGATTTTTTTCCATAAAGAAATCTAACACTCCTGCTGTATATAATCCTCTCATTCCTCCGCCTTCTAGCACTAGTCCTATTTTTTCCATATTACTCTCTCCTCTTTATGTTATCTATCTTTTATTTTTTCCTTTTTTTATTTAAAATCACAATAATATTATACCTCTATTTTTTCGTAAACTTGAAGATTTCTTTTATAAATTTACATGTACTTAATAATTCATTCATAATTTTATGTTTATCTTTTTTCAATGGTTATAAATCCACTCTAACCTGTTCATAATATAAATGTAACCATAATTTATGGAAATACATGAATTAAAATAAAATTTGTATATATTTTTACAATATATATGAGAATTTTAAAAGGGAGTTGATAACAATGAAAAGATCTCAGAGAAACATAATTATTGCAATATCACTTTTTACATTAGTTGTAGTAGTAGGTTTTTCCTATTCAAAATCACGAAAAAAAACAGATATGATAAATAATTCTACTGACTTATCAATGGAAGTCAATAAAACCACTACAGAATCAAGCCTTTCTCCTATAGTTATATATAATACCCATGCAGATGAGGAGTATGCCTTTGGAAAAAAGGTTACTGATATTGGAGCAATTATTAATGATAGTCTTATAAAAGAAGGATTAAAGAGTAGCTTTATAGAATTAAAAGCTCCAAAATCCTATACAGAGTCATACTCTAATTCCCGTGAAGCCATAAAAAACAATGTTGAAAATTATGACAAAGTCATATTATTGGATATACATAGGGATATCGTCGACTCTCCAAAAACAGCTAAAAGTGATATTACCATTGTTCTTTCTAAAAATAATCCTCATTACGAGACAAACAAAAAACTTGCTGATTTGATTGTAGAGGAAATAAATAAGACAGAAAAAGTAAAGGCAAATATATATTTATACAATAATGGGGTTGATTATTTTAATCAAGACTTATCTAAAAACTCCCTTCTTGTTGAAATTGGTAACAATACTTCAACTATTGAGGATGTTAACGCTTGTATTAATGCACTTGTTTCAGCCTTTAAAAACCTTAATATTAAATCTTCTTAAATGGAATCTAATAGAATAAGTAGGGACTTTTGCAACGCAAAAATCCCTACTTATTCTTTAACTTTTCACTTTTGATTCTTCTCTCTAAAAAACTATTCCACTGAATTTAATTTATTCATTATTACTTCTTCCATCACTTTTAGCTTATTTTCGCTTTGCTCTAGAGTCTTATCTATAGAATACATATAAATTTTTATTTTTGGTTCAGTACCTGAAGGTCTTACAGCATACCAAGAGCCATCTTCTAATATGAATTTTAATACATTGGATTTAGGTATTTCACTCTTGCTTTCTTTGTCAGTTGTTAAATCATATTCCATGCCTTTTTCTAAATCAATGTATTTAACTAGTTTAGCCTCTCCTATAACCTTTGGGAATTCTTCTCTATAAACTTTCATCATTCTAGATATTCTTTTTTGTCCTTCTACCCCTTCTAATACTAGCGATATTAGTTTTTCCCTATAATATCCGTGTTCTTCATAAACTTCATTTAACACATCTATCAAAGTTTTTCCTAAAGTTTTATAATATGCAGCAGCCTCACATAATAACATTGAAGATATTACTCCATCCTTATCCTTTACAAAGTCTCCTGCAACATACCCTATGCTTTCTTCATATCCAAATATAAATTTATGATTACCTTCTTTTTCTAACTCATTAGCCTTTCCACATATATTTTTAAATCCTGTTAATGCTTCAAAAGTTTTAACTCCATATTTTAGTGCTATAGCCTTTCCTAAATCTCCAGTAACAACGGATTTTACTATGAAAGCATTTTTAGGCAGCTTCTCTTTATCTTTCATACTTTCAACTATGTATTTTATTAATATAACTCCAGTTTGATTTCCGTTAAAAGCTACATATTCTCCAGTTCTATCCTTTACCATTATAGCTAATCTATCACAGTCTGGATCTGTAGCTATTAAAAGTTCTGCTCCCACCTTTTTTCCTAGTGCTTCAGCATATTTAAATGCCTTTACATCTTCAGGATTTGGATATCCTACTGTGGTGAAATCTGGATCAGGATTTTCCTGTTCAGGAACTACAAATATATTATTAAATCCTCTTTCTTTTAAAACCCTTCTTACAGGTACATTCCCTGTTCCATTTAAAGGTGTATAAACTATGTGTATATCTTTATCAATCTCTTCTCTTAGGCTTAGGCTCTTTACTTTTTCTATATATTCATCATCAATTTCTTTACCTAGCATTATTAAAAGTCCTTTTTCTTTAGCCTCTTCTTCACTTATCATCTTTATTTTATTAAAATCATTTATATTATTTATTTTTTCTGTGATAGGGTCTCCAATACTAGATAATATTTGAGCTCCATCTTCCCAATAAACTTTGTACCCATTATAATCTTTTGGATTATGGCTCGCTGTAACAACTATACCTGATATAGTATTTAATCTTCTTACAGTATAAGAAAGCTCTGGTGTAGGTCTTAATCCTTCAAAAAGATAAGCTTTTATCCCATTAGCTGCTAATACCAATGCCGTAGTTTTAGCAAATACATCTGAATAATGTCTGCAATCATAAGCTATAGCTACTCCTCTGTCCATAGCTTCTTTTCCATTTTCCACTATGAAGTCAGCAAGTCCTTGAGTCACTTTAGCTATTATGTACTTATTCATTCTATTTGTACCAGCAGCAATTTTCCCTCTTAAACCCGCTGTTCCAAACTCTAAATTTCTATAAAATCTATCTTCTATCTCCTTAGGATCATCCTTTATACTCTCTAATTCTGCTCTGGTCTCTTCATCAAAATATTTGTTATTTAACCACTCTTCATAAACTTTCATGTAATCCATAATATTATTATCTCCCTTCTAGGCTACTATATGTTATATTTATTGTATCAAATTTTATGTAAATATATTAGTACTTGTTTGAAAACTTTTATGAAAAGCTATTTAAAAGGTAACTAAATGTTCCCTTTAGTTACCTTTATAAGTGTTAAATATCTTCTATTTTTTCCACTTTAAAAATATTGATTATATTTGCATCTGGGCAGCAATAAAGCCCACTATTTCCGTCATCCCCAGGCAACCTTCCCCCATATCTCAATATATTTATCATTGGAAAAAGTGCATGCATCGCTAATGGACAGAGCTTGCCTCTTTCAGTGTCGAAATCAAATGTATCTCCATATTTGTGACCATGACTACAGTATCCATTGCTCTTTTTGTCTACTAAAGTTATTCTTATTTTCGGTTTTTTCCCCATATAAACCTCCTATCCCTTATAAATACATTCTTTCAATATAAGCTGTTCCAATTTTTGTTTTAAAATATTTTTCTTTTATCAAACTTGCTTTCTCATGTAGTTTGTCCTCAAATATGTTAACAAGAAAATCTGCTTCCACGAGTATTTGAAAGTCTATATCATCAATCTTATTATAGGTATGATGATTAGCAATTAAAAAGCATACCCTTTCAATAATATTTTGGGATACACCAAGCTTCGTAAGTATCTCCTCTGCCACTGGCGGCCCCTCCAACTCCTGGTACTTTCCATTAGAGCATCCGTATTTTTCTTCACTAACTTTTATACCAATGTCATGCAATACTGCAGCAATTTCAAGGATTAAAAGTTTTTCTTCCTCAATGCCTTCAAGCTTTCCTATACTTGATGCAAATCCATAAACCTTTATTGCATGGTTTATACGCTTTACATCATCTCCAAAGTAGTCTATCATGTTTTCAATAACATTTTGTACCATAACACACCTCCACTGCATCCAGCAATTCCTAGTATAATAATTATAACAAAATCCTTGAATCCAACAAATGTATCGTTACATTTTCAAAAAAACAAAGGCAACCATACCTTATAGAAGGTAGGTTGCTTTTTTATTTTAATAACTTCAGCTGTTATAAAATTTAATGAAATAATACAAATTAACTTTTTAGTACATAAGTATAATAAAAAATATTTATTATTTGAAACACTACTAATATGCCCACAAACATGTTAAGTCTATTATTGTACATCTTATTTTTTACTAATATAAATAAAAAAGGAACTGCAGCTATTATACTTACTATGGTTAAGATCATTCTTCCATTAGATCCAACAGGATAGCTTTTTGCTATTATAGTTAAAAATGTTATAAGTCCAAATAAAATATTCAAAATTGACTGTTTATTTTTCATGCTTTCTGTATCTTTTATACTTTGTGTATCTTTTTTATTTTTCATACTTTATTTCCTTCCTTAATCCTTTGTAGTAATTTAAAATTTTTAAGCAAATCTTATTATAAATTTTACCACAATATATACAAAATGCGAAGAGCTTTTTAAGATAATGCTCTCTCCTCACTCTTTCTTACATTTATAATAGGGATTTTTGACTTGCAAAAATCCCTATTATTATTTACTCAACTGGTATTTCTATTACATTTGAGAGAGAATTCATATCTTCTAAGCTATCCCAAACAAAAGCTTTTACTGTGTACTGCCCTTCTTTTGGAAGTTTAATTATTCCGTTTAATTCTATAGTTTTACCTGATTCTATGCTTTGCTTTGGGGCAACATAATTTACAAACTCTCCATCCTTATCAAATAAACCTATTATTAAAGCTGTATTCTTAGCTTCTTTTCCATTATTTATCGCTTGCACAGTTATTTTTGCGTCAGTACCTAATTTAAATTCTTTTACTTCTGTTAAGTTTTTAATTTGAAACTCCTTATCCTCACTTGGTTTTTCACCATCTGGTTTTTGTGGATTTAATGCTTTAAACACAGATTCTCCGTTATATATACTTACTAGAGCTGCAAAAGCCATTCCATTTGCCTCATCTGTAAAATCATTATAATTAGCTTTTATTTCATCATAAATAAAATAATCTCCTTTTTTATATGTCATTAATGCATCTAATGGTGTTTTTCCATTTTTACTCCATGCTGGTGACAATACATCTTCTCCTGCTGATATTAAAGCTTGTATCCCCTCTGAGGTATATTCTGAACATTTCTCATCTTGGTATTCTATACTTAAACTAAATCCCCCATCTTCAATTTGTAATTCCTTAAGTTTTTGTACACAATTATTTATTGAATTATTAACCCCTTCTATATCCCTATGATTAGATAATGCGATGGTTATTGATGATATAATTGATAAATTTGGGTTTTTAATATTATCAGCTACATCTTTTAATATTTTTATAGCTCCATCTATATTGTAATTTTCTTTACACATATCTAAAGCTGTTATAGAATAAGCCTGAGATATAATAGATGATTTATCATCTTCAGGTAATTTAAATTGTCCCTCATCATTTTGAGACTTGACCAAAATATCTACATAATTTTTACCTTCATAATTTTTCGGATCTAATCCTGCTGATACTATAGCTATTATATTTTTAGCATGATTTGTAGTTTTATTATCATAATTTAAAAAATCAGGCTCTTTTTCTCTTAATTGTAACTTAGGCATTATTAAATCCTTGGAAAATCCAACTTTACTTAATGTTAGAGCTTGAATATAGTTATAGGTATTATCCTTGTTACTGTAATAGTCTTTTAATTCATTTATAACTTTTTTAACACCAGAAGCATCTAAAAGTCTAATACTTTTAAACATAGATTCTCCCTTATACAAATCAGCTAAAGCCATAAATGCTTGATTATTTGCAAAATCATTTCCAAAGTTACCATTAACTTTATTCTTTAAAAGAGCTTCTACCATAGTACTGTTTTCTTTTGTCCATTCATCACTTAATGGATCTATGTTATTTGCAACAAGTGCTTGTATTACAGTGGATATAGTACATGGATTATTAACTTGCCCATAAGTATCATATCCCCCTTCATTATTTTGTTTTTCTTTTAAATATTTTATAGAAGACTTTACTATGTTTTCCGCTTCCTTTATATCTTTATGAGTTGCTAATGCAGTAATTACCATAGCTGTGGTATCTATATCACTATATACTCCATTTATGCTCATATTACACAATGCCTTTATAGCTGCTTCTTTATTGTAGTCTGAATCAGCCATATCTAATGACATAATTGCATATGCCTGTGTTGTTGGATACACTCCATCTTCTTCTTCAATTATAAATTTCCCCTTATCCTCTCCATTTTTCACCTGAGAGTTTGTGAGCTTTTCTACATAATCTACTCCATTATATTTTTTAGGATCTTTACCACTAGCTATTATACCCATAATATTAGCAGCAACACTAGCTGCACTGTCAATATTTTCTCTTACTTTATATTTTTCCTGTAGATCTTTTATATCCTCTGAAATATTATTACTAGTATGATTCAATGCTAATGTTTCCCTAAACTCATAATTTTCTTTACCACTATAATAAATTTTCAAATCTTTTAGAGCATTTTTTATATCTTCTGTCTTATCTTTGTCTGCATCATAAGAAATTTTTAATTTATTAAATACAGTTTCTTTATCCCTTAGTGCTATAAATGCTCTTAACACAAAAGATGTATACATATCCTGTTCATAGGCACCAAACATACTTGAATATATATATCCCTTACCCATTTTAAAAGATAATAATGCATCTAATAGTGTTTTATTATCTTTAGTCCATTCCTTTGATAACGGGTCTTCTCCAGCGGCAATTAATGCTTCTATAACAAATGCAGTATCTTGACTATCACCTTCTGGACACATATCTTTATCAATAGTAAAAGCTCCATTTTCTAGCTGCTCATCTTTTAAGTATGTTATAGCTGAATTTATTATATCAGCTATATCCTCTTCATGTTTATGATTTGAAAGTGCTGTGATTGTCAACGCTGCATCTATAACATTGTTAAATTTGCCACTTTTGCACTTACTTTTTACTTTTTCTAAAACTATTTTAATATCCTCTTTATCACCAGAAGTCATATCTAAAGCTATTAAGCTATATAAATATGCCTTAGTTTGTATATGTTTTTCCTTAGGATTTTTTATGTAATCCACAAGAATGTCTACATAATTTTTGCCATTATAGTTTCTTGGATTTTTTCCCATTCCAATTATAGAAATAACATCTCCAGCGGCAAATAATATAGATTCTTTATTATTTAATTTTGCTTTACTTTGGAGTACACTATCTTCTATGCCTAAAGCTTTTAGACCAACTATAGTATTAAAATCATAATTTGAAGTGTTATTATAATAATCTTTAATATCCTCTAGTTCTTCCTTTATTATTTTATTTAAATCTAGTTTTTCTTCCAATTTGAATTTGAAATTTTGGTACATAGATTGTCCTTTATAAATATCTGCAATAGCTGCAAAAGCTAAATTTGTTGCTGTAGAGTCTGAAAATCCTCCTCCCATACCTTCAATAAATTCAAATCCATTGTCAGATACTTTACAAGCTAATAGTGCATCTAATAAGTTTCTTCCACCTTTAGTCCATTTATCTTCTAGTGGGTTCTCTCCTACTGTAATCAAAGCTTGTATAACAGGTGCTGTAGAGTAAGGACTATTTCCCATTCCATAATAATCAAAACCTGCACCTTCTAATTGCTGATCTTTTAAATAATTAAGACAAGATTCTATTAACTCATTAACTCCATTTACATCTTTATGTTTTGATAGTGCTATTAAAGCCTTTGTAGTACTATCTATATCTTCATACTTTCTATCCTTAGCTAAACCTATTAGTGATGCTAAAGCTTTGTCTACATCATATTTAGCTGAAGCCATATCTAATGCAATAATAGCTTCTGCCTGTGCAGTAACTGATTCTTCGTCACTATCTCCTAGACTAAATTTGCCACTTTCACTTTGAGATTTTATAAGCTTTTTTACATAATTTACTCCCTCATAGCTATAAGGATTTTTGCTAATCGCTATTATTCCCATTATGTTATCTGCTATAGCAGCTACATTATTTGATTCTTCTAATTTAAAATTCTTCTTTTCTCCAGAATTTATATGATTAAACGAAAGTATATTTAAATAATTATCTTGTTGATTATTCTCATAATATTTTCTTATATCTTTTATTATATTTTCAAATTTAGTTTCAGATTCTGAAGCCTCACCTACTATAGAAAAACATTGTCTTACTATAGCTGGATATTCTTCACCCTTTAAATCTTTAGCATTTTTATAAATATAAACTTTATGTTCTCCTTCAGTTACTTTGAAAGATACTTCTCCAATTTCATTTGTCTTGTATTCCCCTACTCCTTCAACTTTTACATTGACTTCTTTTGCAGGTCTTGGATAAATTCCCATCATAACATTTTCTTCGGTTATTTTTAATTTATATAAATTACCTGTATTTTCTATATAAATTTTAGATATACATGTAATTCCTCCAAGCCATTTTGTCATATGCCAAACCATTTCTTTGTAATAATTACCTTTAATATCTTTAATTAATTGCTCACTTATTGCATTACCTTGTAATATATCGCCATTGTTGTCTACAAGATAATACATCCATCCTATATTTCCTGTTCTCTCTTCTCCCAAAATTTTAGTTACATTATTAGAATCCAGTCCTTCTATATTGTTTTCCCCTACCGCATTTGAAAGTAAATCCTTTACATATACCTCATCTTTTATACTTACTTCTTTATCAAATAAATTATCTCTTATTCCTTCTACTCTTATACTTATATTGGAATTAGTTTCATTTTCTCCATTTCCCTCTGCAGATGCTTTTAATCCTAATATTGAAAAATCCAATATTGAAAAGCACATTAAAAAAGTTATTATAATGGATATTATTTTTTTACTTTTTTTCTTCATAAAATTTTTCTCCTATGCTAATATTTTATTTAAATTTAGGAACAGCTATCATTGTTTATCCCCTATGTAGTGTATCTACCACTTTTGATAATCAATTATTGGCTTCAGATGAAATTTACCTCTTCATCTGAAGCCAATAGTCACTTGATTACTTAACTGGTATTTCTATTACATTTGAGAGAGAATTCATATCTTCTAAGCCATCCCAAACAAAAGCTTTTACTGTGTATTGACCTTCTTTTGGAAGTTTAATTATTCCGTTTAATTCTATAGTTTTACCTGATTCTATGCTTTGCTTTGCGGCGACATAATTTACAAACTCTCCATCCTTATCGAATAAACCTATTATTAAAGCTGCATCTTTAGCTTCTTTTCCATTATTTATTGCTTGTACAATTATTTTTGCATCAGTGCCTAATTTAAATTCTTTTACATTAGTTAAGTTTTTAATTTCTATTTCTTCTACTTTTATATCATCTTTGAATTCCTTAATATTGTATATAGAATCTATCTTTCCATCTTTAAAGTTTTTATATGCTGCCAATGCCTGTAAAGCTTGCTCTGTTGCTTTTCTATTTGCAACATTTAAATTATTCTTAGTATGTGCAAATCCTCCATCCTTAGTTTTATATGCTAATAAGCAATCTAATAAATTTTTTTCACCCTTAGTAAATTCTTTACTGGTTGGGTCAATTTCTAATGCAGTAAGAGCTACTATCGCTTGAGAGATACTTTCACTTGATTCATTTTTATTCCATTCTGAAGTATATTCCCCTTCATCATTTCTTATATCATTTAAAACTTTTACTCCATTATCTATTGCTTTTTTCACATTTTCATCATTTTTATAATTTGAAAGAGCTATTAAGCACATGGATGTGGTATCTCCATCTACGGGTCCCCATCCCCATCCTCCATTTGACTGCATATCAACTATTTCTTTTACTATATCTTCCCTTGTAAACTTAGAGTTATTAAATAAATTAAATTTACCTGAATCTAGTGCAATAAGTCCATAAATTAAGGAGTATATATTACTTTCATTTAATAAATCTCTACTGCATAAATCTTCAATTAAATTGTAATTTCCAATATTTCTTGGATCTCCACCAGCTGCTACAATTCCTATAATTGTTCTTTCACAATCTGTAGTACTTGAAAATTTACCATTATCATTAAATAAATTCTCATCTCTATTTTTTATTTTTTCTTCTATAGACTTCAAGTAAGTATCTGGTACATCTATTCCCGCTACTTTTAAAGCAATTGCATTCCAATCATCAATATTTCCATTTAATATAACAGCTGATGATGATTTTATTGCTTCTTCTACTTCTTTTGTATAATCTTCTGGCTTTTCTTCTGAATCTTTTCCTGTTAACTCTTCCCAAGTTGGTGCTTTACCTTCCATGGAGCCCATTGAGTAATACCATATAATTTTGTCACCAGCCTTAACTGAAACTTTGCTTGCCATCTCCTCTGGTACAACTTCATTTACAGTATACATCCACCCATTTTTTCCTGCATTTTCTATCCCATATATAGAAGTAACCATGTCTCCTGTCATTTGATAAAGTTCGGTGGAAGCTTGTAACGCACCAAGAGCTGTAAATCCTTTATCATGCTTTTTATCACTTATTGTAACTTCTTGTGGTTTGAAATAACATTCATACTTGCCACCTTCTGGTATGGCAATAGCTACATTAACCTTAAAAGTTTTTTCTTCCTGCTCATTATCTCCATCATCTATTCCTTTAACCTTTACTCCATCTACTACATATTCACCATATCCAGCATCCCTTAAGTCTATCAATGCATATAATGCTTTCCATGTAGCTTCTACCCAGCCTCTGTTGTTTATACTTTCGCCTTTTTTACCGTCAAAAGAATTGTTATCTTTCCATAGTGTGAATAAGGCATCTACTGGATTTTTACCTGATGGTTTTGTCCATTTTTTTGATGTAGGATTTTCTCCAGCTGCAATTATTCCACGAAGGACTTCTGAATGATATCCTGTTATAAAAGCTGTATCATATAGCCCACCATCATCTTTTTGTATTCCTTGTAAATATGTTAAAGCTTTTTCTATAGCTTCATCTACACCTTTTACATCTTTGTGCTTGCTTAAGGCCATTAATGCATATCCTGTATTTATGGGAACAGAGGAATTTCCTCTCTCTTTAAATCCTCCATCTTCGCATTGTGCTTCTATGATTTTACTAATAGCATGTTCTATATTATAATCAACCTTTGTATCTTTGAATTTTTCATTATATTTATCTAATGCTATAACAGCAGTTATTTCTCTTTGTCCAAAATAACTATTAGTACTATTTATTTTTTCTACTATTTCATCGATTAATTTTCTATTATTATAATCATTTGCATCCCTATTTAAATCAATAAGGATTAAGCTTTGATTTGCCTTACTTCCTACATAGGCTAAGTCTTTGTCGAAACTCTCATATTTTTCACTTAAATACCACTGTTTTTTACCTAAATCTGCCCCTGCTTTGTACATAGCAGAGTATTGAAAACCTTGTAATTGTCCTTGATTAGTTATAAAATGATCTTCATTATAATAATTTACTATCGCGTTTATTATTGATGCTATACTGCTGCCATCTTTTTGTTTCTCAGGTTCTTCTGGCTTTTCTTCCTTGTCCATATCTTTTACTAAATTTACTACTTCTTCGTAAGAAGGTCCTTTTCCATTCATGGAATCTTTACTATAATACCAAACAATTTTATCTCCATCTTTAACTTCTGTTTCATTTGCATAGGTGCTTGGAACTTCTCCATTTAATGAATACATCCATCCGTTCATGCCTTCAGTTTTCATTCCAAAAATAGATGTAACCATACTACCTTTTGCTTCATATTCATCCGTTGTTGCTTGCAATGCTCCTAAAACTGTAAGTCCTGATTGTTTCTTATTGCTTATAGTAACTTCACTAGGCTTAAATTTTACATCATACTTTTTATCTCCATTTGGATAAACTATAGTTATGTTTGCTTTACAAGTTTTTTCAGGTTCTTCTTTGTTTATATTATCAAATTTTACCCCTTTTATTTCATAGTCTCCATATCCTGCTTCTTTAAGGGAAACTAGTGCAGAAAGTACTTTTGGTATTGGGCTATAGTCGCTCCTTCCAGTAGAACTTACAAATTTCTTACCATTCCATGAATTAAATAATGTTTCTATTATTCCTTTACCATCTTTAATCCACTTTTCTGATGTTAAATTCTCTCCTGTTTGTACAAACCACATTACAGCTTCAGCGTTAGGCCCAGTAAAGAATTTTGAATTTACTAAAGCTCCATTCTGTGTATACTTTCCATGCAAATAATCTAAAGCTTTATTTATACAATCATTAACTCCCTCAATATCCCTATGCTTATTTAGCACAACTATTGCAGCAGCAGTATGTTGTGGTGCATTATTTATTGAACCATCTTTTTTTTGAGCTTCTATCAAGTTTTTAATTGCATTTTCTAAATTATAATCTACTTTTTTATCACTATACTTTTCACTATATCTATCTAGTAAGATTAAAGCTTTAACTTCATTTATACCCATATCTCTAGATGAACTTACTTTGTTTATATCTTTTGCTATATCGCTAATTAAGCTTATTTCTTTATAAATTGTTGGATCTTCATCTAAATCCATAAGTGCTAATGCCTGAGTTACTTTAGATCCAAAAGCTGCTAGCCCGTAGCTAGATGTATCCTTATTTACTCTCCAATCTTTTTTCCCTATGTCTGCTCCTGCTTTATGCATAGCCGCATAAGCTTCTCCTTCTAGCGAACCACCTTTATTATCATAATAATCTTTATTCATACAAGCAATTACCGCTTCTATGGCCTCATTCACCGTTGCAGTAGCTTGTACACTCTCTATTGACTCTGCATAAACCTTATTAGAATTAAATAAATTTAAATTAAGTGTGGACAAAATCATAGCAAATGCCATGAGAAAAGATATTATTCTTTTCCTTTTGTTATTCATATAAACTTCCCCCCATAAATTTAGTTATTATAAAGTTGTTAATATATGGAAACACTATTTTTTTCTTTTAAATTCTTATAAGCTTGTAGTGCTAATAACGCTTGTTCTGTAGCTTTTACATCATTTCTGCCATTTTTCAAATGCGAAAATCCTCCATCAGCTGTTTTAAATGTCATTAGCGCATCTATCATGGTTTTACCATTTTTTATAAATCTGCTATCGGTAGGATCTATACCATTAGCACATAATCCCATTATTACCTGGCTTATACTCTCTGTATTTTCTACATTGTATGAGGCAAAAGCACCGCTTTCTTTTTGAAGAGATATTAATTTTTCAACTCCTTCATCTATAGCCTTTTTAACCTTCGGTATATCTTTATATGGAGCTAATGCTATAAGTGCCATTCCTGTCATATCTGGATCTGCTTTTATACCAGCAAAATCCCATCCCTTATCCTTTGTACGTTCATCTAATATGACGTTAATTAGTTTCTCCCTTGTCCACACAGCAGAGTCAGGCACAGAATACTCTTTTGAATCTAGTGCAATAAGTCCATATATATATGCATTAATTCCTTGGCTCTCTAAATCTTCATTATTATAAATCTTCTCTATTAAATTATATCCACCAATATTCGTTGGATCTGCTTTAGCCGCAAGTAAGCCTAGAACTATTCTTTCATAATCTGTGGGCTGATCCAACACTCCATTTGATTTTTTAAAATCGGCTTCAATTCTTTTAACATAAGTATCAGGTATTGTTTTTCCTGCCTTTGCAAGGGCGATTACTTCCCACTCTGTCTCTGCACCATTTCTCAAAGCATTAATAGCAGTACTTATTGTAGTATTAACTTCTTCTTTATGTTTATAATCTGCTGTTTTTTCTTTTATCCTGAAGATATAGCTTTTCGGAGCCTTTATGGGTTTTAAATCTTTTGAATGAACTTTACCACCAATATTTAAAGTATAAGTCTCTCCAACCTTATAACCTTCTTTAGGAGAAGATACAATTATAGTTTTTCCATTTTTTAAATTTATTTCAGTTTCTAATATATTTTCATGGCTGTCTTTTATAGTGATCTCTCTTTTAGTTTCATCATCAAAATTCACATCCTGATTAAACTTTATATTCCAGATTTTGTGTATATCCTCTATGTCTTTGTTCACTTCTGCCGCTCTAGCATAGCTACATAATGATAAAAGTATTCCTGTAGTTAATGATAGATTAATATAAAATTTTTTATTCCTTAACACAGACAATCCTCCTTTAATTTAATTAATAGCTAATATATTTTGAAAAGGATTTTTTACAAAGTAAAAAATCCTAATCCTATTTATTATCTAACCGGTATTTCTATTGTATTTGAAATATAGTTCATTTCCTCTAAACTATCCCAAACAAAGGCTTTAACTGCGTACTCTCCTTCTTTTGGAAGTTTTAACACTCCATTTAATTCTACATTTTTACCACTTTCTATACTTTGATTTGCTGCAACATAATTTATAAGCTTTCCATCTTCATCAAATAGACCTACTATTAAAGTTACATTTTTGGATTCCTTACTATTGTTTGTAGCTTGTATAGATATTTTTGCATTAGAATTTAAATTAAATTCTTTTACATCCGTTAAGTTTTTAATTTCTAGATCTTGTGGAATTACTTCTTCTTCACCAGGTGTAAAATCAAATTTATATATAGACCCTTTTCCTTCTTTAAAGTTTTTATATGCTACTAAAGCTCTTAATGCCTGCTCTGTAGCGAATTTATTATATTTATTATCTTTAAACCCAAAAGTTCCATCCTCTGTTTTATAACCCATTAAAGCATCCATTGCAGTGTTATTGTTTTTGATAAATCTACTATCCGCTGCTAAATCTATATTAAGTGAGGAAAGTGCTACTATAACCATAGAAGTACTATTGCTATTTTCACTTCCCCAAGATTTAAAGCCGCCTTTTTCTGTCTGCATCTTTGAAAGAGTAACTAACGCTTCATCTATAGCTTCTTTTACTTCCTTTTTACTATTATAATAAGGTGCTAAGGCAGATATAGTCATGGCAGTAGCATCTACATCTGTAGTACTTCCGAAAAATGCCCAACCATTATCCTTTGTTCTTCCCTCTAGAATAGTCTGTATAAGTTTTTCTCTATTCCATTTGCTTTCCTTTGGTATAGTAAAGTTTCCTGAATCCAATGCAATAAGACCAAATACATAGGCATTTAATCCTTGAGTTAAGTCATTATTGTATACTTTCTCAACAAGATTGTATCCCCCTACATTAGTTGGATCCCCTCCTGCAGCTAAAATTCCAAGGATTTTTTTAGCATAATCAGTATCATTACTTAATTGTCCTTTGGCATCTACTATTTCTTTTGTAACTTTTTTTATATAATCCTTTGGTATTTCCTTGCCTGCCTTATTTAACTCAATAATATACCAATCATTCTCTAATGATAAATTTTTGCTTATTATTGTGTCTATTGTTTCATTTACCATTGATGTATAATCTTTTGGAGTTACTTCTTCTGAGTCATCTTGTATATTTTCCTTTATCATGTCATAAATGGACTTTTTATTTAACATTTGAACTAATGCAGAAAAAGCATAGTAAGAAGCTTCTGAGTTTTCAAATCCAAGACCTTCCCCTTGAGAGTATCCTGATGTAGAAGCATCTCTTCCTTCAAATTTACTCTTTAGCATACCATCTAAAACAGTCTTTCCACCCTTAGTCCACTGCCATGATAATGGATCTATATTATTAGATAAAAGAGCTTGTACTACAACTCCAGTAGCTGCTGGACTATTAACAAAGGTGCTTCCAGCCACCATGTCAAAAGCTCCATCTTCATTTTGATTTTCTTTGAAGAATGTTATTAATTCATTTATTTTATTTTCCGCTCCTAAAACATCCTTATGTTTAGCTAAAGCCGTAGCAGCTACTGCTTCTGTTTTAATATACTTATATGACAAGTCTGTATTTTTGTAATTTGAATCATTTAACATATTTAAAAGGGCTTTAACAGCTAATTCTTTATCATATTTTCCCTCTGCTAAGTCCAATGCTATAATGCAGTAAGCTTGAGTTTCTATAGAACTTTTATCCATAGCCTCATTTACTATAAACTTTCCTTTATTCACTCCATCTAATACTTGAGCTTTTTCTAATATTTCCACAAGGTTTACTTTTGCATTTTTCACCTCATCATTTCTAGGGTCTAATCCTGCTCCTAAAAGTGCTATAATTGTTTTTGAAACTTGTAATGCAGTAGAATTTTTAGAATATCTATATATGTTTTCTTTTACTATATTTTTATCCACACCTGATAAAACAGCTGCTGGTGATGCTAAAAATTCATACTTTCCATAGGCCATATAATGATTTTTTAAGAATTCTATTTCTTTATTTAATCTATCACTATAATCAATTTGTGGAGGTATTGTTATTTTTATTTTTATACTGCCACTTATTTTTTCACTGCCTGTAATATATGCAGTAATCTCTACTTCCCCTTCTTTTAAAGTATGTAATACTCCATTTTTTACTGTAGCAACATTCTCGTCTGAACTTCTCCAAGAAATAGCTGCATCTTTAATAACTACATTATTGTAATTAAAAGCTTTAGCTTCTAAATTAATCTTTCCTCCGCTATAAACTTCTTTTTCTCCATAAACTTGTACTTTAACTGGTACACTTATATCTTCATATTTAAGCTTTCTGTACATAGAAGTCATAGTATTTAAATCCACTAATGCTGCGAGCACATGTGAGGTTGCTAAATCTGATGCCATACCAGCCTTTGGATAAAGCATAAACTGATTATCTTTTCTACAATTTAGCATTCCATCTATCATGGAAATCTTCTTCTCTCCATCTTTTACACACCAATAATCAGATTTTGGATCTTCACCTAAAGCAATAATTCCTTGAATTGTCAATGCTGTATCTGATGAATTTTTTATTAATCCATCCTTACTTTGATTAGACTTTAAATATTTTTTAGCTCCTTCTATAACTTCTGGAACATTTTTTAGCTCCTTATGATTTGATAGGGCAATTAAGCTCCATGCTGTATAATCTATGTATGGTATATATTCATCCTCAGTTTCTTCTTGCATAAAATCATCCCAATAACCTTCTTCTATTGATCCAAAAGAGATTTTTCCTTCTCCTTCGTCATGAGCTTTACTTAATAATGCTCCTACTACTTTTTCTTTATCATATTCTACGCCTGCCATATCCATAGCTATAATAGCTTTAGCAATATATTCTGAAGTATCTTCATCCTCATAGTTATAATCTATTAGATACTTTGTATAATCTTTACCTTTATAGTCTTTAGGATTTTTTCCAACACCTATAATATTCATAACATTTTTTGAGTTATTATGTAGGCTATCCATTGTATAAATATTTACTTTACTTAATAGTTTGTCCGTATCTACTCCAGCTCTTCTTAAAGCCATAGATGTTATGAAATCAAAACTTTTAAAACTATTATCTTTCCAAGTATCATAGTATGAAAGAACATCATCTATGATATCTTGTAAGCTTTCATCCTTATTTACACTTTCTTTAAACTTAAGTATGGCATTTTGAAGATTTGTATTAGCAGTATTTACATCATTTGTAGTTAATCCTTCTTTATTTAATACAACTTTTGCTTCACTTATTGATTTTTCAAGTAATTCCTTAGCTTTTTTCGAGTATTCTCCTATTTCTTCACCAATCTTTGCAGCTTTAAAAATCTTTTCACCTTCATCGATTGAATTAACAAGAGGAGTTTTATCTACTGTACCCTCTCCCTTTTCTACTACTACTTTACAATAAGGTCTTGATATGTTTCTTCTTTTTGTATCTTCATCAAATCTTACTGCTGAAATTTCGTAAGTTCCTTCTTTATCAAATTTGAATTTAGCATTTCCTTCTTTATCCGTAGTAACATACTTTCCGTTTTCTATATAATCTTTATTATCTACTAATATTTTGCCATCGCTTATACTAACTTCTTTTGACTCATTAGTATTTACATCATATTGCAATCCTAAAAGTTTTAAATTAATATCTTCTCCTGTTTTTGCTTTGATGTAACTTTCATTAAACCAAGAATATGTGTTTTTCTCATAATCCTCCTGAAAAAACACCACTATATTATCTCCATCTTTTATATCTACTCTATTCATGTAGTCTAACGCAAAATTATTATTTATATAAAACATCCAGCCATCTTTTGAAGATACTGAACCTTGCTTAACGCCAGCTATATTATTTATATATCCATCAATAGCATTAAATTTACTTTTATCTTTACAATCTATATTTTCACTTTCCAAAGCTTTAATAACTGCATGTATTGCTTTTACGCTGTCTTCATTCTCGGAAAAACCATAAGTTTTCAAATCAAAATTATCTACCTCTATTTCTTTTTCAGGAACTATGGTATGATCATTTGCTTCAACTCTTACTTCTACCTTTACAGTATTTTTTTCATCATTATTATCTGTATTTGTTTGCTCTTTTACTACTGCCTTTTCTTCATCTGTTTTTATGATGTCCTCTCCATCAGCATCAACTTCAAGCTCTCCAGCATCTTCTTCTATTGTTACTTTTCCACCTTCATCCTTAGTTTCTATTCTATCGTCAGAGTGACCTGTTCTCTCTTCTGTTTGCGTATAATTATAATCTCCTTCAGCTGACACACTGATACTTGTCTTTTTACTTTCCCCTGCAAAAACCTTAGAATCCTTTAATATTCCAACATTAAAAAAAGATAAAATCATCATAAATGTTACTAAAAAAGATACTATCTTTTTATAATTTTTTTTCATTCTGTTTCCTCCCTGTAATAAAATTCATCCTATTTAATTACAAATCTACAACTATTTCCTTAATTATTTACCCTCTATAAACTTTTATTTTCTATAGTTTCATTTTTAATTCTTATAACCTTATTTCTCTTGTTATATCTTTCTAAAGCTTCTATGAAACTTTCTCCAAAAAATTTTGCAAAAATTGCATTACCTACTGCATGTAATGTATCATGAGAAAAACTTAATATGTTTCCTGCCAATATAGTTTTTAATGTAATTGGTCTCATAAACTCTAAAACATACCATTGGTTTAATATAGTTCCATAGATATATCCCCAAGCTGCACATATTATTACAAATCCATTTATTCCACACTTGCTAATTTTATTCTTAAAAACTCCGAAGAAAACGCCACATAAGCCCCATCCCAACATCTGCCACGGTGTCCATGGACCATGACCTAAAAAGAAATTAGAAATAAATGCGCTCATAGCACCCACCATAAAACCATTTACAGGTCCTAATGTATAACCCGTTACTGCACATATAAATGTAACTGGTTGAAATCCTGGTATAGCTGCAAATGGTACTCTTAATACTCCTCCAAGTGCTGACATTGTTGCTAAAGCCGCCATAGTTCTTCCGTTGATTTCCTTATTTTCAAATAGAACTATAACCGTACCTATAATAAATAGTGCAGATATTTCTACTGCTCTTTCCAATGGAAATTCAAAATAAGTCATTGAAAGTAACATTATTGTATAAAAAATAATAATTATAGGTCCTAACTTAATCTTTTTTTTCATTTACATCACCTTCAAAATTTCAATAGCATCTTCAGATTTTATAACTCTACATTTTTTCTTAAATACTTTAGCAATTTGTGGTGAATAATATATAGAATCATATAGTATAGTACTTGCAGGCCCTTTAGCTACAATTTCACCATTAAACATAAGCATTACAGAATTAACATAGTCTCCAGCAAAATCAGCATCATGGGTTATAAGTACAATAGATTTTCCCTGTGCAGATAGTTCTTTTATAATGTCTCCAAGCTTTTCTTTTGCTATAGAGTCCATTCCTCGTGTAGGCTCATCTAAAATAAGAATGTCTGGGTCTGTAATCAATGTGCAAGCAATAGCTGTTCTTTGCTTTTCTCCACCACTTAAGTCTCTTGGATTTCTGTCCTTTAAATGTATCAAATCTAAACGCTCTAATACATTAATAATCCTTTTTTCATCGTATTCACTAATGTTTTCTAGAGTATATCCTACTTCATCAAAAACAGTTCTTCTTCCAAAATAATCATTTGGATTTTGTGAAAGATACCCTATTTTTTTAATCCTTTTGTCCAGACTAATTTTTTTTATATTCTTATCTTCTATTAAAACCTTTCCAGTATAACTATCTATAAGCCCACATATTATTTTAAAAAGAGTACTCTTACCCGCACCATTTTCCCCCATAACCGCCAGTATTTCTCCTTCGTGCAGTTTAAAACTTATATTGTTTAAAGTTTTACTCCCTTTTTCATATTGAAAGTTTAATTTGCTTACTTCCATAATGCACTGTGAAAAATTTCTCTTTTCTTTTTCCACTTTTACTTCTTTAAAGTTTATACCTTCCAAAGCTTCCCTACCTTCCTTAACATTTGTAGGTATTGTATCTTTTCCTGCTTTTTTAAATATGTATGCAATGTTAGGTAAATGATATTTTTTATGTATGTTTTTAGGAACATCATGTGGAGTTCCTTCTCCAATAATCCTTCCTTCTTCCATAAATATAATTCTATCTGCTAAATGGAAACATTTATCCAGCCTTTGTTCCACAAGAATTATGGTTTTTCCCATATCTCTATTTAACTTTTTTATAGAATTTAAAACTTCTTCCCCCGCTATAGGATCAAGCTGAGATATAGGCTCATCAAATAATATAACATCTGGATCCATGGCCACTACGGAAGCTATTGCTACCCTTTGCTTCTGGCCTCCAGATATTTCTGTAGTTTGCTTGTCCTTTATCTCATTTATTCCAAGCAATGATATAACTTCCGCTACATTCCTTTTCATAATGTTTATATCCGTATTAAGGTTTTCAAGTCCAAAAGCAATTTCTCTTTCCACATCTTGAAGTACAATCTGCTTCTCAGGGTGCTGATATACCATACCTACAGTTTTAACAATATCATGGTTATTAAGGCTTTCAATATTTTTACCTTTTACATATACTTCACCTTTTAATGTTCCTCCATAATAATCAAGAATTATTCTATTTAAAAGTCTTATAAGGGTAGATTTTCCACATCCTGATGGTCCTACAATCAATACAAGTTCTCCTTCTTTTACAGACAAACTTATATCTTTCAAAGCATTATTTTTATCTTCTGGATAATTAAATGTAACCTTATCTATATTTATTATTTCCAAGTTTTCCACCCCCAACATATTAATGATGGAAGAAACATCATTATGCAAAGTATATATCCTTCAACTGATAAAGCCTTTATTGGACTATCTACTTTCGGATAGAAATTTAAAACATTAAAACCCTTAAAATTAAAATATGCATAATACACAAAAATGAAAATGCATACTAAAATCAAGAATATATCACTATGTGTAAGTTTTTCATGGAAATAGGAGCTTCTTTTCTTCAAAGCTCCATATCCCCTTGAATACATTGATTCTGCCATATCTGCTGAATCTTCTAAGCTTGATAAAAATAATATCTTTACTATATTTCCACTGCATTTAATACTTTTTTTCATATCTTTATGAAACATTTTATTTCCTCTAAGTTTTTCAACATTAACTATATTTTCATAGGAGGTCATCATAGTTGGAAAAAGCCTTATAGTCATACTCATAAGTAATGAAGACTTCTTTAAAAACTTAGAAAAAAATCCAAAAGCTCTATCAGGGTGAATTATTAAATTTCCTAAACCAAAAGTAAGTGTTACACACATAACCCTGATACCATTAAATATTCCATAAATTATAGCTTCTAAAGTAATTCTCATAGGTCCCAATACAGGATAATTTATATGTCCTTCATATATTACAGTGCTCCCATCATGAACCATAATAGGATTTAATATAGCGATCAATAAAGTAAAGGGCAATATAAGTTTTCCATATGAAAGCAAGTCTTTTAAAGAATCATCTAAATACGCAAGAACTAAAAGACTTACTAGTATTATTAATAGATGTATTGGGTTATTTATTTGCAAAAACAATATAATATACACTATAAGAAGTAATATCCCTGTTAAAGGATGTAATCTTTGTAAAAATGTATTTCTGTTTTTATATGTGAAAATATAAATCACTTCCTATGCATTACTTAATTTCAAATTCTACTTTAACTTTTTCTTTATTTTTAAATTTATAAAATCCATAATACTTTCCATTATCTAACACTGTATTAAATTTCACTGCTCCATTGTTTAGAGTATCTTGTCCAATATATACTAATGAATTATTTGAATCATACAATGTTATTGTAATTTCTCCGTTTTCCTCATTGGTAATTTTCATCTGAACTTTATCACCATTGCTAGTCATCTTAAATGCATTATCTAAAGGTTTTTCTGGATCTATTTCTCCACCATTGTCACCACCATTATCGCCACCTGAACTACCATTTGGTGTTACTTCAATTGTCTTTTCATCTTTTCCACTTTCTTTTTCAACAGATACTGTATGCTTTCCAGTGGAATTAATTGTTATAGTTGCACATCCGTCCATATCTGTTCTTGCTACTTCTTTTCCGTCAACTTTAACTACAGCATCATATACTGGTTTATATACACAAGTAGCTCTTACTTCAAAATTCTCCCCTGCCTTTATGCTATTAGGTACTCTTGAAATTTTTATTGGCATTACACTTTCATCTGGTGCAAGATCCCGCCAATCCCATTCGTGATAATCAAACTTCAATGTATCTCCAGCTTTTGGATAAACTCCATCAGCCCCTTCAGATGTCTTTGAGCCATTTAAATATATAAACCAGTCTTCTCCTATTATTCCTCTTTTTCTTTGCTCTTCTGAAAGTTCTTTTAAAGTTTTATTTGAAATTCCATCTATTCCAGTGATTAGTCCTCCCTTTTCTGTGACAGATGCAATACTCTTTAAATAATTCATTGCATTATTATTGTCCTTGATTTTTAAAGTTTCTTTTTTTAATTCTGAGCTTCCATTACCTTTTGATATTACTAATGTGAATGAATCACTACCTGTTGTTTTTTCTCCCTCACCAGGGGGTGTCCCATTTC
Source organism: Clostridium mobile (assembly GCF_018918285.1). Lineage (GTDB taxonomy): Bacteria > Bacillota > Clostridia > Clostridiales > Clostridiaceae > Clostridium_AW > Clostridium_AW mobile. The sequence continues at coordinate 671,571 of NZ_JAHLQF010000003.1, read as the reverse complement.
CCTTGTCAGTGCTTGTTACATCTTTTACATCACCATCTATTTCTACATCTTTGACTCCTTTTTCTACTTTGTTTACAGTTGCTCCATCTTTAACTTTTATATTACATTTACTATTAGCAGATATTTTTTCTACTTTAGAGTCTTTTTCTATATTTAGTTTTGCTTCACTAGCTACTTTTACTTCAGAAAAGTCACCTTTAAAATCTACATTCGCTTTACCAATAATATCAACTGTTTTATCAAATTTTCCTTTAAGCACCACTTTGTTTTCAGTTGAATCTGATTTATTTTGAATTAATACATTTCCAAAATTACCTCTAACATTATCTAATATTGCATTACTCTTAACACTAGTATTATTTATATTACTACTTTCCTTTAACTCAATTCCTACATTATTTTTACTATCAACTATTAAATTGTGAGCTTTAGAATTTAATAAATGAATACTATTTTCTCCACCTGATTTTACTACTATAGTGTTAGCAGTTACATTCTTAATATCTATTGAACCTTTTTCACCAGGATCTACTATCAATACTCCCTTGACCTGTAAATTTTGCAAAGTTACTTTATCGGCTTTTACTGTTAAATCTCCATTTATAACTTTTTTAGTTTTTTCCTCTCCAAAAATTGAGTTATCTTTATTAATTTCTGTTACTTCTACGTCAGTTTCTATCTTATCCAATATACTTGATGGAACTACGTCCTCTCCACCTATAGCAATTATATTACTTAAAGATGTTATGTTATCATTTACAAAATTCTTTAAATCTGGTGTTATGTCTTTATTTGTTAATATTATTGGTGCTGCCTTTTGTGCTGCTAATGCTGAACATGAAAGGGCATCTGCAAATTCGTTTCCTTTTGGACCTGCTCCCTGTACCACATAAACATTTTCAAAAATAATATCATTTTTAAAGCTTTGTAATACCTTTTCATTTGTCTCAAATCTGTCTTGTCCACTTATTCTTTCTACATTGTTTATTCCTTTTATAGCATTGTTTGAAATGGCGCCTTCTCCACCTATAACAAAAACTTTTTTCGGATTAACTTTATTAATATATTGTTTTACAGGCTGCTTTAATTCATTTTTATCTGCAAATATTATTGGTGCTCCTTTTTTAGCTGCAATAGCTGCAACTGAAAGGCTATCTGCATATCCATTTGCTGATGTTATGAAAACTTCGTTAACACTACCTAGTTGATCTGCGATTTTAAGAGAAGTCTCATACCTTGTATCTCCATATAAACGTGTTATATTAGTTATGTTTATACTTTTTAATTGCTCATCAACCTTTTCTGAAACTACTTTAGGTCCTCCTATTATATAAACATTTTTCACATTTAATCTTTTAAGCTCTTTTATTATATCTTCACTTAATGAGTATTGTGATGTGAGCATTATTGGGGCATTATATTTTTTAGCTAAGGGCGCTGCACATAATGCATCTGCGTAATTATAACCCTGAGCTATTATGGCAGTCTGTGAGCCTGTCTTCCACCCCTCTTTACTTATTTCAATAGAAGTTTCTATTCTGTCTTTTCCATAAACCCTACTTTTTGCATTTTGAGCATAAGTCACCGACGAATTTGTAAATAATAATGACGTCATAGTGAACATAGTTATAGCTATTTTACTTAATAACTTTTTGTTCATATTATCCTCCCTTTTTATAATCATTTGTTTTAATAAACTTTTTAATTTATTGTGTCTCCGATGAAAATTCTCTTTTATCCCATTCATGATAATCAAGTAGCAATTCATCTCCTGGATTAAGGTACACATCATTAGCACCTACTGATGTTTTTTCACCATTTAAATATATAAACCAATCTACCCCTAGTACTCCTAATTTCTTTTGCTCATCAGTTTTCTTAGATGCTGGAATTGGATAAATACTACGTATTTCATTTATTTCATATATAAATCCGCCCTTATCTCTAATATCTGAATTTTCCCTAAGATATGTCATAGCGTTTTTATCTTCTGATATCTCCACATCTTTTTCTACAAGTATTTCAGGCTCTTTACCAGTATATCCTTTTGATTCTTTTGCTATTATTAGGGTAAATGAATCTTTTTTCTTTTTATCTTCCTTCGGTACTGACTTATCTAGCTCTACTTTTTTACTGTTTGGTTCACTTTTTTCAGTATTTAATTTATTTTCTATACTTTTATTAGATTTAATATCTTTTTTATTAGCGTTGCTATTTGAATTATTTTCTTTAGTCTTTACATCATCACTATTTTTCTCCGTTTTATTTGACGCATTACTATCCTTTAATTCATCTTTGTGATTTTTAGTATTAGCTTCATTATTATCTTTAGTTAACTCATTATTTTTAGTTAACTTATTATCTTCAGCTGCTACCTTATCTTTATGATTTATATCTTGAGATACCGCTATATTAGAATTACTTAATGTAGAATTTGACGTTTTTTTACCTCCACATGATATAGTAAAAAAACATATTAAGAAAAGCATTGCAATTGGTATGATTTTTTTTAACATCTTCATTGTTCCACCCCCTCTCACAGAATTCAAAGGGACAAAACACATATGGACACATAAAAAAGAACCCAGAAGGGTTCTTAGAATAATTCAATGTAACATTTCACCATAAATATGGCTAAAATATTCCCATTAGCTGTGTATGTATCTTTCCCTCCGAAAGAATCAACATTTACTAGGCAGGTTTCCTGACTTAGTTTCATCTTACTCCCTTGCCTTCCCAGATAATTTTTTATCCAGTGACTTAATTCAAGGTTTCATCTACATCACAGTAACGGTGGGCTGTAGTGGATTTTCACCACTTTCCCTTTTAACTACCGGTTTAAGGTAGCACCTAATAACATAAATATACAATTTTAATACTTATTTTATTATATTATATAACTACTATTTATTCAATATGTTTTGCTAATTATTATAGTTATTAACTAATTTTCTATTCCTTTCCTCACCTTAACTCCTTTATAGTAATAGTGCTTTATTTCTCCCATTTCAGTTACTAAATCTGCTCTATCTATTATCTCTTGTGGAGCATATCTTCCTGTTATTATAATTTCAGTATTCTCAGGTTTTTTGTCCAATATATCTATAACTTCTTTTGATGTAAATAAGTTATAGAATAAAGCAATATTTATCTCATCTAAAATTATAATGTCATATTCTCCAGAATTTATTACTTCTTCACATCTTTTAAGTCCTCTTATAGCTCTATCTATGTCATCTTGTGTTGGCTCATTGTATATAAAGCAATTCTTCCCGAACTGTTCAATTGTTAAGTTATGTAAATATTCAACTGCTTTTAACTCGCTATATCTCATTCCTTTTACAAATTGACCTAAAAATACTTTTTTCCCTGCACAAATAGCTCTTAGAGTTAATCCTAATGCTGCTGTAGTCTTTCCCTTGCCGTTTCCTGTATAAACTTGAATATACCCCTTATTTTCCATAATAATACCCTTCCCCCTTATATTAAAACAGGGATTTTTGTCTTGCAAAAATCCCTTTCTTTAAATTTAAATCTTAATTCTCAGCTTTTAACTATAAAACTAGTTTTCAATACCTACTCTACAAGGTACTCCTTGAGTATAGTAATGTTTAATTTCTCTCATTTCTGTAACTAAGTCTGCTCTATCTATGATTTCTTGTGGAGCATATCTTCCTGTTAAAATCAATTCAGTTTTTTCAGCTTTCTTTTCAATAAGTTCTAAAACTTCTTGAACTGTAAATAATTCATAAAATAAAGCTATATTTATTTCATCAAGTACTACTACGTCATAGTCTCCACAAGTTAAAACTTCTTCCGCTCTTTTTAAACCTTTTTTAGCTTCTTCAATATCAGCTTTTGTTGGTTTTCCAAATATAAAAGCATTTCTGCCAAACTGTTCCATTTCAAAGTTAGGTAAGATTTTAACAGCTTCAAGCTCGCTATATTTCATACCTTTTGTAAATTGACCAAAAAAAACTTTCTTTCCTGCACAAACTGCTCTAAGTGAAAGCCCTAATGATGCAGTAGTTTTCCCCTTACCATTTCCAGTGTATACTTGTATATACCCCTTATTTTCCATAATAAATCCCTTCTTTCAAAAGTTTTTGTCCGTCGACTAACTTTTACAATGCTCATTTTAATAAGTATTGTATAGAAAAAAGCAGTCCTTTATAAGTTTAATTAAGTCCATATAGGAGTAAATTTAAACCTCCTACTCGTAAACGATTATATCATAATTCAACCGTATTTTCTATGAAATATATGGTAAAATACTTCTTTTATGAAATATTTGAAATTAATTATAATTTCTGTTTATTTCTCTTCAACATTTACAGTTAAATTATTTCCTTTATTAATAAATTTAATTCTTCTCATTTTTGGCTTTTACTAAATTTTTAATACTTACTATTCTTCTTTCATCAATGGATTTCCATCTATACAATCTTGAAGATGCTGTATAAATATATTTTGAATTTCCTTGTTTTCTCCTAGTCCGTGTAGATATATATTTACCTTATAACCTTCATTTTCCAAAATAGTCTTCCAAGAATCCTCTTCATCACCAGCCATATCATTAATTGCGTGATCCCCTGCTACTAGCATAAATGGCATTAAAGTAACTTCTTTTATATTATTTTCTCTTAGCTTTGGTAATAGGACATCTAGTTCAGGAAAGCCCTCCACATTAGCTATAAATACGTTTTTGAATCCTTCCACATCCATTATGCATTGCAATTGTGAATAAGTTGAGTTAGCTGGATGAGTGCTTCCATGTCCCATGAATACCACAGCATGGTCCTCTTCTCTTTCTGGAATCTGACCTTTTAGAGCTTTAACTGCCTTGTTGTAATCAGAGGTTCTATAAAGTAGTGGTCTTCCTAAAACTAACTTTTTAAAGTTCTTTCTAGCCTTATGAACTGCAATTCTTATATCATCATATTCTTCGCCCGGCATTATATGTAAAGTTTGAACATATATTTCCTCAAACCCTTCCTTTGCCATTCTCTCTAAAGCTTCTTCAGTATTATCTATATATAAGTTGTCTCTTTTTTTTAGTTTGTTAATTATCATGCCTGATGTGAAAGCTCTTCTAACTTCATAATCAGAATAAGTTTCTTTTATTCTATTTTCAATTGCTTCGATTGTAACCTTTCTCGTTTCTTCATAACTTGTACCAAAGCTTACTACTAATATTCCTTTTTTACTCATTAATACCATCCCCTTCTTTCATTACTTATATCAAGTGATTCTTAGCTTCAGATGGAGTTTGCTTAAAGGAATACTTACTCCAACTGAAGCTTAGAAGAACTTATCCAGGGACGTAGCATCCGTTATCTCTCACTTGTAGAAGATGGGAGTATTACGGATGATAGTCATCGGATAATTTTTTTAATTTTTATTCAATTTACCTATTAATCTTACTCTTTTCATAGTCTTTAAATTTTCATAGGCCTCATGACTCACTGCAGCTATGAGTACAGTAGCTGGCCCACAAGTTTTATGTAAATCTATAGACATATTATCCACTAAATTTAGATTCATATTGTTATTTCTAGCCAACAATTCACCTTCGTATAGTATCCCTTTAGATCCTACAGGCACTATTTCAAAAACACCTTGAGTTTCTAACATTTTATAAAGGTCATCATAATCTGCTATGTCTTCATCCTTACTTGATAAATTTATTTCTCCACCAACTTTAGGCATGCCTATGGATATAAGTAGACAATCTTCTTTTATATTGTTTACCTTTAAATTGGCATTATCAACAATTCCAACTACAGTTATACCTAGTGCAGTAGAAGTGGTTTTAAAGTTTTCTTCAGTACTCCCATTTAGCGCTATTTTATCTATTCCTGCACATTCTAGTTCTTCTTCTATCCCTTTAATTATTTCTTTTCCTGTAGGCTCCATTTCATTGCAAACTGCATTAGTAATTGCTACAATATTAGCTCCAGACGATAAAACTTCAAACATTGCTACTCTTAAAGTGAGCTTTCCTACAAAAATTGAAGGAACCTTTAAGGCATCTCCTTCTTTCATTCCTATGCTTCCACAACTATCACAAGCAATTACCATAGTTTTATTACTATCTATACTGACTAGAGTTAAATCTCTAATTTTATTTATTTTCATATTCCTTCATACTCCTTGGTAATAATTTATATACTAATAATGCTACAATGGCATTTATAGCAGCTACTAAAGATAATACAGGCACAAGACCTAATATTCCTGCCTTACCCATCACAGGTAGTAATAAAGGAGTTAATACTAATAGTGTTAAGGGTCCATTGATAATTACTCCTACAATAGTAGATAAAACCATGCCTGCTAGTTGATTTTTTCTACCCACAAATTTATAAACAAAGGTAAATGCAGTCATTGTAACAGCCATTCCTATCATAGTAATTAGATGAACTGGCAAGGAAAGTGGAAATCCACTAGTTAATGCTGTTAAAAAGTGACCTATTCCTCCAATAATAGCTCCATAAACTGGTCCTAGCATTAGTGCTCCTAAAAATCCTGGCATAGAATCGAAAGCAATTGTTCCCATTACCTTTAAGTTTGATCCTACAAAAGATAAGGCTATAAATAAAGCTGTTAATACTAATTTTTTTGTTCTCATATTAAATCCTCCTAAATAAATTGCGACTAATTGCTGAAAATTTAGGCGCCTTACCTATAAACCATTACCACACATTTTTTATCAAACCTTTCATATATTGAATTAATTAAATAAATGTTTCATTAACTCTTCTTTATTTTTATATAAATTTTTATAATTTAACTTTTCTCTATCTATTATAATAACCCATATTCCTTCATCTAACGCAGATTTTATTTTTTCTTCAGTTCCACCCTCTGTTCCACTATCTTTCATTATAATAGCTTTTGCATTGTAGTTTTTTATAAAAGCTCTATTTAGATCGTAATTAACGGGACCCTTAATAGCTATTAAATCATCTAATTTAATGCCTAAAGAATAACATTCTTCCATAACCTTTAATGAAGGTAGTACTCTATGAATTATTCTATTTTCTACACCTAAATTTAATATTTTATCTAAATTTCTGCTTCCTGTAGTATTTAAAATATTTCCATCTATATCTTTTAGCTTTTCATAAAGTTCTGAATAATCTTCTACCAAGACTACTTTTTTACATTTTCTAAATTTATCTACCACGCTTTCCCTTTCAAATCTTATGTACTCCACAGACAGTTTCTTACATACGTCTATAAGATTTTTGCTTACATCTATTGCATATGGGTGGGTAGCATCAATTAATATATTAATTTTATTTCTAGAAAAGGTCTCAATCATTTCCTCTTTGTTTAAAGGCTTATTATTTAATATCTTATATTTATAATCTTTTAATAGTTCCCCGCCATATTCTGTGGCCGTGGATACAAAAATATCATCAGTATATTCATTTAATAAACCTAATATTTCTTTACCTTCCGAAGTACCACTTATTAATCCAATCATTTTATCACCAACCCTTTGGAGTAAAAAACGTAAAATTAAAGCTAAAAAGTTATAGTGAAAATTTCCCTGGAATTTTTCAGACTATATATCTACAGAGATTCCAAAGAAACTTCACCATTAATCCTGCATTTTCAATTTTTCACTCTTCATTAAAAATTATAAAGAGTATCCTCTTGGCGTTACAAACTTGCCGTCTTTAATATAGCTTCCGCTATTTCCCACTATTACTATAGAAAACATATCTACTATGCTATCATCAAAGTTTTCTAATGTGAATAAGCTAATCTCTTGTCCATCTCTAAGTGCATTTTTAACTACTCCTACTGGAGTATTCCCTTTTCTATATTTTTTTATGATGTCAATACATTCTCTTAAATAATGTGGTCTTCCATGACTTCTTGGATTGTAAAGTGATATAACAAAATCTCCTTCTGAGGCAAGTTCCACTCTCTTTTTTATAAGTTCATAAGGAGTCATTAAATCACTTAAACTTATATTGCAGTTATCATGCATTAATGGGGAACCTAACACTGAAGCCGCTGAGGAGGAAGCTGTTATTCCCGGAATTATTTCTACCTCTTCGTCTTTTTTCATCTCTAAAATAAGTCCTGCCATTCCATATATTCCTGCATCACCTGTACTAACAATAGAAACTACCTTTTCCTTTGCAATTTCTAAAGCCTTTTCACATCTCTCTACTTCACCCTTCATCCCAGTTGAAACTATTTCTTTATCCTTAATTAATGGTTCAATAAAATCTATATATTTTGTATATCCTACAATTACTTCACTTTTTTCTATTGCCTCTTTAGCCTTAGCTGTCATATGTTCTAATCCACCTGGACCAATTCCTACTACATATAATTTTCCCAAAATAATCCACCTTTCATTTTTCATTCTTCTATCTTCTATCTTCTATCTTCTATCTTTACTATTTAATCTTCACTTTAAATAATTCCAATAGAAAGGGTCATTCCATTTAACCTCAATTTTCCCGTTATAAAAGCTCCACCTTGAAGTTCAACACAGGGTTCACATACAGTCCTTACTCCTATGGTTTGTTCTACAAAGTCGCTTCCTTGAAATTTATGATCTATATTTTTTATATCTTCTATACTAAAAATATTAAGATCACATTTTAGAAAAATGCTTAAATCTTTTATAGCTTTTTCATCCTTTTTTACTTCTACAGTTCCAATAGACTTTATTCCTTGTAAATCTAAGTTCTCATCTATTAAAACTTCTACAACTCTTTTTCTCATATCTTCAGAAGAAAAATCTTTTCTGCACCCTATTCCTAAAACTACATTTTTTCTTATTAATTTTAGTATTTTGGTTTGAGGATTTTTTATTTTTTCCCTCTCTACCCAAAAAGACTTGTTCTTATTTGTTACATATACAATACCTGTGGCCCCTTCTAAATCCGCACTATAGCCTTTAGGTATTGGTATAATATTATCTTCATCTTGAAAATAAATTTTTTTTCCATCAACTAAAAGAGCAGCTATATCTTTGGCATCTTTTAAATCCTCTATGACTAAATTATTTTTCTTTGCCACCATATCAGGAGCTTCAATTCCTAAGGAGTCTGTAGCGGTAGTAACTACAGGAATAGCTTCTAGTATGTTTGAAATTGTTATAGCTAATTCATTTGCACCACCTAAATGACCACTTAAAAGACTTATGACAAATTTCCCTGAATTATCGATAGTTAATACTGCCGGATCTTCATCCTTCTTTTTTATATACGGTGCTATTGCTCTAACTGCTATGCCTGTTGAGGTGATAAAAATTATTCCTTCATAATTTTCCATTGCTTTTTTTACTACTTCCTTAAAATTAAAATTCTCATCTTTTTCTTTTGAAAAGATATGTATAGAAATGGATTTTTTAATTTCTTCACAGATTAAATCTCCATTTTTAGTTATGGTTATAGCTGCTATATTCATTATTCCTCTGCCTTTCTAAACATGTGAGTAAAGCTCTTATCATATAGCAAACTCTTTGAATATTCACAGTCTATAAATTCTCCTACAAGTATTTGAGCACATTTAGTAATATTAGCTTCTTTAACCTTCTCTGCTATATCATCTAGTGTACCTAGTATGATTCTTTGATCTTCCCAAGTTGCTCTTTCTACTACTGCTATAGGTACATTTTTGCCGTATCCTTTTCTTAATTTTTCTACTACTTTTTCTATCATACTTATAGATAAGAATATAGCCATAGAGGCTCCAACACTTGCTAATTTCTCTAAATCTTCTGTTGCAGGTACTGGTGTTCTTCCTTCTACCCTAGTAAGAATTAAAGTTTGTGTTACATTAGGTAAAGTAAATTCCCTTTGTATTGCCGCTGCAGCTGCAAAACAAGAGCTTACCCCAGGAATTATTTCATACTTTATATTAAGTTTATCCAATTCATCCATCTGTTCTTTAATTGCTCCATACATAGATGGATCTCCTGTATGTAATCTTACAACAGTTTTACCGTTACTTACTTCTTCCTTCATTACTTCTATTACTTGATCTAATGTCATAGAAGCTGAGTTATGAGCAACTACCCCTTCTTTACAAAAGTCTAAATGTTCCTTTGCAACTAATGATCCTGCATATATAACCACATCTGCTTCTGATATTATCTTTCTTCCTTTTACAGTTATTAAATCAACATCTCCTGGACCTGCTCCAATAAAATATACCATGTATTTTCTTCCCTTCTTAACGAATTTTATTTTTATTTTTTATTTGCTATTATTAGGGACATATAATCTTTGTTTTCTATGATTTCGTTTTTATCTCTTAATATCTGCTGTCCTTCTCTATAGGCCCTTCTTACACAAACGTAATCATATCCTTTTTCCTCTAAGAAGTTTACAACTTTTTCTTCATTATTGTAGAGTTTCATTATAACTAAGAATTTCTCATCCTTTACTGCATCTAATCTAGTGGAAGGTAATATTAGTAATGGTTCATCCCCTATAACTAGTATTTCTCCTGCAAGACTTGCTGATGCGCAAAATGAAGTAATTCCCGGTACAGTCTCTACTTCATATCCCTTTTCATTTATATATTTTAATAGATATATGTATGTACTATAAACGAAAGGATCTCCTATAGTTAAAAATATTACATCTTTTCCTTCATGAAGTTTTTCTTCTATAGTTTTAAAAGCATCAAATACTTTCTCTTCTTTATCTGGTGTTCCCATTGGGAAATGTTTTACAATTACCTCAGCATCTTTATTTATAAAATTTATAGATGTATCTAAAGCTATACTGTTTCCTCCATCTTTCATTGGAGATGGTGCTACAACAACTTCTGCCTTCTCTAATAATCTTATAGCTTTTAATGTTAATAATTCTTCACTTCCTGGTCCTACGCCTATTCCATATAATTTAGCCATTGTTCTTTTCTCCTTCTATTATAAATATTGGGTTGTTTGCCATTAGCATATAGGTTTGTCCCTTTGTCTTACTTACAGAAACTTGGGTGCACTTTACTTTATAGCCTAACTCCATTAATGTATCCATAGCTATGTAAAGATTATTTATTGTTATAAAGTTTAATACTATTTTTCCACCGTCCATTAGCATTTCACAGTATTTTTTGATTAAATCACTTAAGTTTCCTCCGCTACCGCCTATAAATATGCTATTAAACTTTCCTTCTACCTTTGCAGTTAAGGCTTCTCCCTCAATAACTATTAAGTTATCCGTCTGAAATTTTTCCTTATTTATATATATAACTTCTAGTGCATCACTATCTTTCTCTAAGGCAACTACTTCACCTTCACTGCATATTTTAGCCGCTTGAATGCTTATAGAGCCTGTTCCTGCTCCCACATCTAACACTCTAGAATTTTTATATAAATTCATTTTAGCAACACTTAAAATTCTTATTTCTTCTTTAGTCATCGGACAGTTCCCTCTAATGAAATCTTCATCAGATATAAAAGATAATTTTTCTTCTTCTAGTGAAACTTCCTCATTCTCTAGCAATAGCACACATAATGAAGAAAATTCTTTATTTTTCATTTCTTCTGGATATCCTATTTCTATTTTTTCATCTTCATAGGACAGGTTTTCTCCTACATACATCCTAGGGTTTAATCCTTTTTCTAGGAATCTTTTAGCTAAATCCTTTGGAGAATTTTTACTGTCTGTAAGCCATATAGATAATTTATTTTCTCTAACTTTTTTTATAAAATCCTCTTCTCTTCCATGAAGACTTCCTAAATAGGCACCCTGCCAGCTTTTGTTTAACCTTCCAGTTAAGTATTGAAAGGAACTTATTCCTGGTATAACCTTTATTTCTCCCTGGTAATTGTTCTTAACATATTCTGTTATACCATAATATAAAGGATCTCCCGATGCCACTACAGATATAATTTTATCCTTATTTTTTTCTAGTTCTTCTACTACTTCACTTATTTTATTTACTTTAATTTTTTTCCTACCTATGAAATCTACACTTTCCATAGCTCTTCCAAATCCAAGTATTATGTCAGATTTCTGCATTATTTCTAGTGCTTTAGGCAAAATGTACTCTCTATTCCCAGGTCCAATTCCTACTATATAAACCAATATATCACCTCTTTTTGAGTAAACAGTTAAGAATTACTCTTCACTTTTCCTTCTTTGCACTTCACTGATCTACACTAATTCTTCATCTATATACAAATTTTTTTCCATAGAAAACATAACTATTTTAGGGCTGATTTCATTATAAGTGAATATTTCAACTCTTTTTTTGATTTTTTCCGCTATTCTCTTGTAAAGTTCTTCATAACCGTCCCCTAAGAACTTTATTGCCCCTTCTGTAGTTTTTTCATTATAAACACTCTGTACTAATTCCTGTGGATACCCCATTAAGGCAAGTTCAAGAGCTATGATCTCCATTCTTACATCACATACCCTGCTATGGGTGTTAAAACACCCTCCCGCTATTTTGCACAGCTTTCCTATATGCCCCACTAAAGTCACATCTTTAATTTTGTTTTCTATACAACAATTTAATGCGAATCCAATATAATTAGATACAACTACCATGTTGTCCGGATTTAAGCCTATTTTAGTACCTGCTTTTTCTCCTATATTACCAAATACTAGTATTAATTCTTTGCTACCTTTTGCTACCTTTTGTTTTGCCTCAATTCTTATGGATTCCTTTAAAGCATCCTCTGACATAGGCATAACTATACCTGAAGTTCCAAGAATCGATATACCTCCAATTATATTCAGTCTAGGGTTGAAGGTCTTTTGAGCTACTTCCTCTCCCTTAGGAACAAAAATAGTAACCTCTACTCCTTTATCCTTTGGAAGTACATCTTTTACTTCTTTTTCTATCATAGTTCTCGGTACAGGATTTATGGCCCACTCACCTTTAGGTACATAGAGTCCTTCCCCCATAACCTTTCCTACGCCAATTCCACCTTTTAGGCTATATCCATCCTCTCTTTTTTCGGCTCTAGCCCAAATTTCTAATCCATGGGTAGCATCTGGGTCATCTCCTCCATCTTTAATAACGCAACACTCTACAAAGTTTTCTCCTCTTTTAATTTTTTCTATAGGAATATTTAATTTTATACCTTTAGGAGTGTCTATGCTTATTTCCTTTAAATCTTGCCCTGAATACAACATAATTGTTCCTGCTTTTGCTGCTGCTGTTGCACAGGAGCCTGTAGTATAACCACATCTTAATCTTTTACCATCTACGTTTACATACATATCAAGCATATTTAATCACCTGCTTCTTAGCATCTAAAATGAAATAACTAGTCAATGATGCCTTATTCTCTATCTACAACCATATACATTAATGCATTAACTATGGCAGCCGCCACATTGCTTCCACCTTTTCTTCCTCTAATTGTAACCATCGGGATTGAAAGTTGCTTTTCAGCCTCTTCTTTTGATTCTGCTGCCCCTACAAAACCTACTGGTGCTCCAATTATAAATTTAGGGTTAGCTTTCCCCTCTTTAGTAAGTTCTATAAGCTTGTACAAAGCTGTAGGTGCATTACCAAAAACAAAAACTTCTACTCCATCCTCTACTGCTTTTTCAATCCCAGCCATAGAACGAGTTATCCCTCTTTCCTTAGCAATCTTTGCCACGTCTTCATTTGAAACATAACATTCTACAGAACAGTTTAATTTCTTTAATGCAGCTTTATTTATACCTGATTTAGCCATATTTGTATCTGTATATATTTTAACTCCCTTTGCAAGCAACTCTTTACCTGCTTCTATTGCCCCTTCTCTTATATACACAATATTTTTATAATCAAAATCTCCTGTAGTGTGTATTGTTCTTTTAACTATTTTTAATTCTTCCTCTGTGAAGTTATGTTCTCCCATTTCTTCACCTATAATTTCAAAGCTTCTTTCTTCTATTTCCATAGGTTTCTTTATGTAATCCATCATTTTTCACCGCTCCTTTTTAATAGAACTTTTAAAAACTCCATATTTCCAAAAAAGTGTATATGGGGATAAGCAGCTAAAGTATTACTTTTTAAATATCCACAACTCCACTCTTTAATACTTCCATCATATATTTCTTTAGTCAATTTATATACTTTATCATCATTTAGCGTAACATAAGATTTATGAAACTCATGACAGTTTATACTTAAATCATTGCATTCCAACTTTGCATAGCCAAAATTTTGAAGAGATTTTGTCATTATAGCATTTCCATTAAAAAATCCCACTGTTTTTTCTTCCTCTAACCCGTTGTCTATGGATTCTGTTAGATACATAAGTCCACCACATTCAGCATAACAGTGCAACCCTTTATTTAATCTTTCTCTAATACTATTTAGCATAGTTGTGTTTCCACTTAATTCCTTTAAAAATACTTCTGGATAACCTCCCCCTATATATAAAAAGTCTATATTTTCTGGGAGCTCTTTATCCTTTAATGGGCTAAAATAAACTATTTCTCCTGCTTCAGCTAGCAACTCTAGATTTTCTCTATAATAAAAGCTAAAAGCCTTATCCATAGGTACTCCTATCTTTAGATGCATGTTTTCTATATGAAAATCATCTTCATATTTAGGAGTGCCTTTGAAGTATTTTAATAGCTCTTCTAAATTCACATTATTTAATATATATTCGCTGCATAAATCTATTTTCTCTTCTAAATCTTCAATTTCGCTACTTTGAATTAAACCTAAGTGTCTACTTTTTATAGATAACTTTTCATCCTTTGGAATATAGCCAAAGACTTCAATTTTACAGTTATACTCAATGGATGCCTTTAAAAGCTTATAGTATTTTTCACCAATATTATTTAGTATTACTCCACAAATATTTACATTGCCAAAGTTTTTTAATCCATTTATCTCAGCACATAATGTAGCCACTTGTGCCTTAGGTGATAACACTAATACTACTGGTAAATCTAACACTTCTGACACATGAGCTGTGGAATATTTAGAGTCTATTCCCTTTCCATCGTAAAGTCCCATAACCCCTTCTATAACACCTAAATCTCCCTTTCCTCTAGAGTAAGAAGCTTTTACTCCCTCCTCACCCATAAGGAATATATCTAAGTTTCTGGAAGGTTTTTTAGCTATTCTACTTTGAAAAGCTGTATCTATATAATCTGGCCCTACTTTATATCCTTGAACATCAAATCCTTTTTTCATTAAAGCTTTAATCAATCCGAGGGTAATGGTGGTTTTCCCTCCACCACTACTGTTGGATGAAACAATAATACTCTTCATATTAACACCTGTTTTCTAGAACTTTCTCATTAGTTCTAAGAATTTTTCTATTTCAGCTTCACTATGCTTAACCCCTATGAACATAGCTTCAAACTGTGAAGGTGATATGTACATTCCACCATTTATCATGTGATGAAAGAACCTTCCATATAGCGCTGTATCACAGGTTTTAGCATCTTCGTAATCTACAACACTCTCTTTCTCTGTAAAGAAAGGCGTCATCATGGATCCACATCTATTTATAACTAAGGATATTCCTTTTTCCTTAGCTACTTCTTCCATACCCATTTTAAGAGTGTTAGCTAACTTTTCAACATGATCATAATAATGTAAATTATTATATAGCTTAGTTAAGGTAGCATATCCTGCTGCCATCACCACTGGGTTACCTGACATAGTTCCCGCCTGATACACAGGTCCCATAGGAGATAGGTTTTCCATTATCTCTCTTTTACCACCGTATGCTCCACAAGGAAGTCCTCCTCCCATAATCTTAGCAAAGGTGGTTAAGTCAGGAACTACTCCATAAAGGCTTTGTGCTCCTTTATAAGCTACTCTAAATCCAGTCATTACTTCATCAAAAATTAATAATGCTCCATACTCATCACAAACTTTTCTTAGTCCTTCTAAGAACTCTTTAGTTCCAGGTATAACCCCCATATTACCAGCCACTGGTTCAACTATGACTCCTGCTATATCATCACCATATTTAACAAATAAGTCTCTTACACTTTGGATATCATTGTATTTGGCAATTAAAGTGTTTTCTATGCTACTCTTTGGTACCCCTGGAGAACCTGGAATTCTTTCTGTAAGTACTCCTGATCCTGCTTCTACTAAAAATCCATCGAAGTGTCCATGATAACATCCAGCAAATTTTACTATCTTATCTTTTTTTGTATATCCTCTTGCAAGTTTTACAGCACTCATGGTAGCTTCCGTACCTGAATTCACCATTCTAACCATATCTACATTATCTAATGTATTTACCATATGTCTTGCAAGTAATAATTCCACTTCCGTTGGTGCTCCAAAAGTTAGGGCATTATCTACCATATCTTTTATAGCTTTTACTACATCCTTATCATTATGTCCTAATATCATCGGTCCCCAAGATGCTATAAAGTCTATGTATTCATTTCCATCTTCATCAAATATATGTGAACCTTCACCTTTTTTCATTACTGGAGGATTTATTGTAACATTTGTAAATGCTCTAACAGGGCTATTAACTCCCCCTGGCATATATTTTTTTGACTCTTCAAATATCTCTAAGTTTCTCATTTAAAACACCCCTTCTTTCCTATTCTCCATTTTCAATTATCAATTCTCCATTATTTAAGCCATTTAGCCGCATCAAGAGCATAGTAGGTTATGATCATATCTGCTCCTGCTCTTTTCATGGATAAAAGCATTTCAAGTGCTATTTTCTTCTCATCTATTAATCCCATTTTTGCAGCAGCTTTAACCATAGAGTATTCTCCGCTCACACTATAAGCTGCTATTGGCATATGGGTTTTATCCTTAGCCCATCTTATTACATCTAAATAAGATAGGGCAGGTTTTACCATAATAATATCTGCTCCTTCCATGATGTCACTTTCTATTTCAAGCATGGCTTCTCTTATATTTCCTGGATCCATTTGATAGGTCTTTCTATCTCCAAATTGAGGTGTTGAATTAGCTGCCTCTCTAAAAGGACCATAAAAAGCTGAACAATATTTAGCACTATAAGACATTATTGGAATGTGAACATATCCGTTTTTATCTAAAGCTTCTCTTATGGCTGCAATTCTTCCGTCCATCATATCCGAAGGTGCAATCATGTCTGCTCCTGCTTTAGCATGGGATAGAGATATTCTGCACAAATAATCTAGGGTTTCATCGTTATCTACATTTTCATCATGAATTATTCCACAATGACCATGACTTGTATACTCGCACATGCACACATCGGTTATTATGTAAATATCTTTAGATAGTTCTCTAATTTTTCTTATTGCCTTTTGTATTATTCCATTATCATTATAGCTTTCACTACCAACTTCATCTTTATGATCCGGTATACCAAATAGAATTATTCCCTTAACTCCGCTCTCTTCTATTTCTTTTACTACTTCATGTAACCTATCTATGGAGTAATGGTAGTTGTTTGGAAGAGAAGTTATTTCTTTTTTTATATTTTCCCCTTCTACAACAAATAATGGGTATATAAAATCATCTGGAGTTAAAACTGTTTCCCTAACCATACTCCTTATGGCTTCATTATTTCTCAATCTTCTATGTCTATTAAACATAAATTACACTCCTTTTTTAAAATTGAGAGTTTAGAATTGAGAATTGAAAGTTATTGTAAGAATTTCATTTCACAAAATTCTGTCCTTAATTCCCAATTGTCCATTCTCAATTATCAATTGAAATAAATCTATTTATTTTCCAAAAGTTTTTTAATTATTCCTTCGTTCGAATATTCATCAGATACAGTATGTTCTATGCCATGCTTTTGAAGCTCTTTTGAAGTTATAGGGCCAATAGCTAAACATTCTTTGCTCTTTATAGCTTCCACTCCAACCATATCTATCATGTTTCTTACTATGCTTGGGCTAGTAAATAAGACTATGTTCACATTATCAAATATTTCCCCTTCAGGTAAATCCCCTTTAGCTATACTATAAGTAGTTACTTCATCTACTAAAGTTTTCTCCTCTGTCAATGCTTCAACTAAATATTCTCTAGCTTGAGCTGAACGAGGGAGAAGTATTTTATCTCCTTCTTTTACTTGAGGCTTAATTTTATTGAATAAATCCTCTGCTACAAATTCTTCTGCCATAATTTCTGGTTTTATTCCTCTTTTAATGAGAGCTTTTTCTGTAGCAGGTCCTATAACAGCAAATTTTCCTTTTATATTTCTTATGTCGTATTCTTTTTCTACTAAATAATCAAAGAATATATTTACAGCATTTACACTGGTAAAGAGTATAAAATCATATTGTGATAATTTATCCATGTATGAGTTTAAGTTTTCCCCTGTGTTTACTATCTTTATAGCATTGATTTCTGTGGTTTGTGCTCCTAAATCTCTCAACTTTTCTATAAGTTCTCCCGCCTGTTCCTTTGAGCGAGTTACACATATGTTTTTACCGAAAAGGGGCTTCTTTTCATACCAGTTAAACTTATCATTAAACTGAACCACATCACCTACAAGAATTATACAAGGGGACCCTATTCCCTTTTCTAATGCCTTTTCTTTTATGTTTTTTATAGTGCCAACTACTTTTCTTTGAAGAGAAGTAGTCCCTCTCATTATTATGGCACAAGGGGTAGATTCATCCATGCCATTTTCTAAAAGCCTTGAGGTTATTATATCTAAGTTATTGAATCCCATTAAAAATATTAGGGTTCCTCCAATTTTTGCTACTGCATTCCAATCTAAGTTAAGTTTATCTGCAGTCATTCCTGTAAATACATGAAAACCTTGAGCTATAGCTCTATGAGTAACTGGAATCCCTGCATAGTTTGGAACAGATATAGCTGAAGTTATACCTGGTATTACTTCAAACTCAATATTTTCTTCTAATAGTGATAATATTTCTTCTCCTCCACGGCCGAATACAAAAGGGTCTCCTCCTTTTATTCTTCCTACTATGTGTCCTTTTTTAGCAAGATTAACTAACATTTCATTTATTTCATCCTGGGTTTTATAGTGACATCCAGGTTCTTTGCCACAGTAATATATTTCACATTTTTCATCTAGATATTTTAATATTCCTGGTGAGGCTAATCTATCGTACATAACTGCAGTACATTTTTTTAATTTATTTATAGCTTTCAATGTGATTAACTCCTCATCTCCTGGTCCTGCTCCAATTAAATATACTTTACTCATAGTCTACCTCCTAAGCCATTTCAATTTTCTTGGCTAAATTTTTTCCTAAGTTTATAAAATCTTCTTTTTTGCCTTCTATATCTTTTTTTACTATTTTTCCATTGACTTCAAAGATTCCTACCATATATAACATATCACCTTTAATTATTGCATTAGCTCCTATGGTGGAATGGCAATCTCCTTTTAACTCTCTCATAAAGCTTCTTTCAGCTTCTACACAAATTCTACTTTCTTCATGATCTATATGCTTAACATATTCATAAGCTTCTGATCCTACCTTTGTTTCCACACCTAGTGCCCCTTGTCCTATAGCTGGCACCATCTCCGTAACCTCAAAATAATTTGTTACTACATCTTCCATTCCAAGTCTATTTAATCCGGCGGAAGCGAGTACAGTTCCATGCAAATTTAATTCTTTTATTTTTCTTATTCTAGTCTGTACATTTCCTCTTATTGGCACTATCTCTACATCTGGTCTTAAAAGTTTTAACTGTGAAGCTCTTCTTCTGCTACTAGTTCCAACCTTAGCTCCCTCTGGCAAATCCATAAAAGGAGTCCCATCTGCAGATATAAATACATCTCTTACATCTTCTCTTTTCGGTATTGCGGCTATTTGAAATTCTTCTAGTATTTCATAAGGCATGTCTTTCATGCTGTGTACTGCAATATGAGCTTTATCCTCTAATAGAGCCATTTCTATCTCTTTAATAAATAGCCCTTTACCTCCAATTTTATCTAAGGTTTTATCTAATATTTTATCTCCTAAGGTTTCAATTAGTAACTTTTCACATTCTACATTATTCTTTTCTTTAATCATATCTATTATTAAATCCGTTTGAGTCTGTGCTAGGATACTTTTTCTCGTAGCTAAAATTAATTTCAATTTCATTACCTCCATAAAACATTTTTAACACTTTATTATGGACATTTTTTTCAAAAAAGAAATAAAAGTCATCTGTGTTTACAAAGTTTGTTATTTCATTTTTCAAAGGATTATCCTTTAAACTATTTCTTAATTTACAACAGTAGTCCACAAAATCGTCATATGCCTTAGCTACATCTGTCAACTTATTAGTCAAGTAAACAGAAGTCTTAGGACTACCTTCCTTAGTATTTAGTGAAAGATTTATATATCTAGTTTTTCTTTGACAAGGTACTAAGAACATTCCCCTTCTAAACTCACTGGAATCGGAGTAGAGCTTACAATACTTTTCACAATGTTTTTTTATTAATTCCCTTGTATTATTATCATCTATAGCTATTATTACTAAATGATAATTTAATATATAATCTTGTTTATAATCATCTCTTATGAATTCAATATTATGACTACCCTTTAACTCATCAAAGCTATTGGTGAATTCCTTAGAAAGCATGGTCACCATACATCCATTCTTTATAAAAGTCTTAGCTTTTATAAAGCCTGCCCTTCCTCCACCTATAATCAATACCCTTATCTTATTGGATATTAATGAAATATTAGTGTAGTCTATTTGGTATTGTAAAATATTCTTTGAATTATATTCAGGCATTCCTCATACCTGCCTTTCAATTGTTCTTCTTTTAATACTTCTATTGCTCTATTTACATAGGCATCAGAGGTGCTTTTTAATAACATTTCAGCTAACATCTCTTTATCCTTAGTTTTTAATTTATTCTTAAAGGTCTTATATCTCTTTCTATATACAACTTCTCCACATTCTTTTAGTTTCTCTATTTGAGGAGATATTTCTCTTATCTTTTGCCAATCCTTAAAATCATTGATGTACTTGTCTAAAATATATTTATTTTCTTCCATCTGTAATTTTCTTTTCTGACAATTCTCATCGTTTAATAAACTAATTTTATCTATATCGTATACCTGAATATTATTAATCTTTTCTATTCCCTCTTCCACATCTCTAGGTACCGCTAAATCAAAAATCACCAATTCCTTTTCTGACATATCATTCTTATGTACCACTGGGTGTGGTGCAGAGGTTGAACATATTATGCAATCTACATCTTTATAAAATTTCTGTCTTTCATTAAAAGGTATTGCCTTTACCCTGCTATCTTCTATTTCAACAAGAGAAGGGTTTCTAAGGGATATATATAATTTATTAAAACTGCCAGACATTATATATTTACAGGCTAAACTACCAATTTCTCCATAGCCAAGAACCATAAAATTCTTTGCACCTAGGCGTCTACCTTCATTTACTGCTATAGACGCAGAGGAAACAGGTATAGTGTATAACTTAGATTTAAATCTAAATTCCTTTCCACAGGTTATTGCCATTTGAAATAGTTTTTGAACCTCTCTTTTTATAGTTTTATTTTTTAGTGCTATTTCATAGGCATCTTTAACTTGACCTAAGATTTGATCTTCACCTAAAATTGAAGAATAGAATCCGCATACCACGTTCATCATGTAATCTACAGCTTCATCATCTTTATGGAAAAATGTATATTTTATATATTCTTTACTCCAGTTTAATCTTTCAAAAATTTCATCAATTATTTCACCATAGTCTTTTTGGGTGGAAAAATATACTTCTGTTCTATTACAAGTACTAAGTATTAATACCTCGTCACAAATTTCATTAAGCTTCAAAAGATAATCTTCATAACGTTTTGGTATTATACTTAACTTTTCCCTTATATCTAGCTTTATATTATTTCTGATACCAATAACTCCTATCATTCTCTTTCACTCCATAAAGTTCAATTATTTTAAATATATCGCAAGAAAAATTAATATAAAATTATATATACATATAAATATAAATCTCTTATAAGAAAAATTAAAGTCTATGGCAATGTAAGGAGTATATCCTCTGTAACATCTGCTATCTAACCCATCCTTTATATTTTTCCATCTCTCCATAGTATTCACAAAAAGTAATGCCGCTATTTTACCCGTACTTTTTATTTTTGAGGAAAATCCATCAAATCCTCCCCTTGATTTCATTGCGTTGTGCATAATATTATATTCATCATCTAATATCATTAAAAATCTTTCCATAGATTTTGCAATATCGCATATATCCGTTAACCACTTATTTTTAGAAAAATAATATAATATGTGTTCTATAGGAGTAGTTAAAGTAAAAAAAGAAAGACTTAATCCAGAAAATAAACATTTCAATATAATGACATATACATATTTAAGTCCATAGTCAAAAATGAAAGTTAACGACGAAAAAGCAGCAAAGGCTGCTATTTTAAAAGCAAAATTAGCTACAATTTTCATATTATTTTTTATGATAATATGCATTAAAAAAAATATCATTATATTACCAAAAATTACCATAGGATTATATATAAACCCCATGATAATTATTGGTAATATAGTCATAAATATTTTTTCTAAAGGATGAATATAGGTTAATTTATTTCTCTTCGACAGCGCAATTACTAACTTTAGCATTTTTCTTCTTTCCTATATAATACCCCATGAATCCTGCTCCTATAGCAGCTTGAGCTGCAAACAATAAACTTTCTATTTCCCCTGAAGGTGGTTCCCATAATGCTGAAAACCATGGTTCATAATCCCCTCTTGTTTCAGCTATTACATCTTCTATCATTCCATCTGCGCCTTCGAACTCTCCGCCTCTCATGCTACCTATAGCCAAAGAACCTATTATAACTATAAAGCATGCAATTAATAATGATACTGTTCTCTTTTTCAATTATTTCACCCCGCTAAGTACTTCTATTTCTTTAGAAGAATATTTTTCAATAAATTCAAAAATTATTACTGTAAGCAATCCTTCTACTATAGCTAAAGGAATCTGAGTTATAGAAAATATTGAAAAGAATTTTCCAAAAGAAGCTATTATTCCACCTTGCTGTGCTGGGAAAGCTAAAGCTAACTGCACTGAAGTAACAAAATATGTTGCTAAATCACCTATTGCTGCTGCTAAAAACACCCCTAGTTTTTTATTTTTATTTTTTAATGCAGTGTATATTAAGTAGGAAACTATTGGTCCAACTACG
Organism: Clostridium mobile; assembly: GCF_018918285.1. GTDB lineage: Bacteria > Bacillota > Clostridia > Clostridiales > Clostridiaceae > Clostridium_AW > Clostridium_AW mobile. The sequence goes on along the minus strand of NZ_JAHLQF010000003.1, from coordinate 648,488 downwards.
GCCATTGAAACCACGTTAGCGCCAAGAGTTGTTATTCCTCCATGGGCTAAAAATATAGCTTGGAACACAAGAACTATCAATCCTACTACTGAAGATATAAAAGGTCCAAAAATTATAGCTGAAAGCCCTGTTCCTGTTGGATGAGAACAACTTCCTGTAACTGAAGGTATTTTCATAGCTGAAAGTATAAATGCATATGCAGCTACAAGACCTAAAAGCATTTTAATATCTTTATTTTTACTAGTGCTTTCTTTAATCCCCTTTATCCCCATTATTACAAATGGAAGAGCAATTACAAAATAAATTCCCGACCACATCGGTGGCAAAAATCCTTCTGCTATGTGCATGGCTGATGCACTTGACGTCATTGTAAACACCATAGCCATCATCATAAATAATGTAAACTTTTTACTCATTTATAACCCTCCTATAGATTATATATTAATTTTTTTTAGTACCTGTAATAATTTATCGTTGTTCAATCTATCTTTGATTGCAAATCTTACATAGCTTTTATTAAGTCCAATATAATTATTGCATTTTCTTATGACTATTCCTCTTTCTAGTGAATACTCGTATAATCTATCGCAATCAATATTTTTTAGTTTACATAAAATATAGTTTCCATGGGTATCAAATACCTTTTCTATAATATCTAATTTCTTTAGTTCTCCTTTTAGATACTCTCTCTCTACTTTAATCCACTTTATTGATTTATTGATATAATTTCTATCTTTAAGTACATATTTAACTGCTAGCTCTGCAAAAGCATTTATGTTCCACGGATTTTGCTTTTCTTTTAATTTATCTATAAATTCCCCATCTGAAGAAATTCCATAGCCAAATCTTATTCCAGGCATGGCATAAAATTTTGTTATAGCTCTTATTATAAATAGAGATTTATAATCTTTTAACTGATAAATAAAGCTGTCTTTATGCTTTCCTGTAAATTCTACAAAAGCCTCATCTATTATTATTTTCTTGCCTTCTTTTTCACAACGCTCTATTATTGGCAAGAACTTTTCTTTGTCTATTATCCCACCATTAGGATTGTTGGGATTTCCTATGATTATAGCTTCTACACTGTGTAAATTTTTAGCTATAGCTTCATAGTCATATTCCATATCTTCATTTAATGAAACACATACTATATCCACTCCCCACTTCTCAGCACTCTCATAATACTCACCAAAGGATGGGGTAATTATCATAATGCTTTTGAAACTGGATATAGTTAAATCAATTATTTCTGCTGCTCCATTGCCCAGTATAAAATCTTCTTCATGAACTAATTCTAAACTTCTATCTCCATCCCCAAATAATATCTCTACATTATTTATATACTCTTTTAAATCTGCTCTTAGTTGTCTATATTGAAGATCTGGATATCTTGTTATATTTAAAATCCCTTCATTTAAATTATCTATAAACCCCTTAGGTACACCTAATGGATTTATATTAGAACTAAAATCTATTAATTCTTTCCCCTTTAATATTCCTTCTGTATAAACATCTCCACCATGTTGCACTGGTTACACTCCCTTTATGTTTAAAGTTAAAATCACTATACCAAATGCTATTAAAAATAGTACTTCTGATGCAAACATTAATTTTATGCTTCCAAATATATGGTTATAGTTTAAATCTACTTTTTTATCTCCTATAGTTGGCTTATATACCACTTTTCCAAAGTAAGTATTAGTACCACCTACTTGTATACCCATGGCCCCTGCTGCTGCTCCTTCTGGATAAGCACAATTGGGACTTTTATGATTCTTCCTGTCCCTAATCATCACTTTAAAAGATTCTATAATATTTCCACCAACCACTGGGGAAGATAAGCCTATTAAAATCCCTGAAAATCTAGCAGGAATATAATTAAAAACATCATCTACCTTCGCTGGAAAAAATCCTATATTAATAAATCTTTCATCCATATATCCAAGCATTGAATCCATGGTATTTATGCCTTTATACATCATAGCCAGTGGAGCCCCTCCTACTAATCCATATAAAAGTGGAGCAATTACTCCGTCTGCTGTGTTTTCTGCCACAGTTTCAATGTCAGCTCGTATTATTTCATCCTCCATTAGAGACTTTGTATCCCTACCTACAATGTAGGATAATTTTAATCTAGCATCTTCTATATCTTCATTTTTCAAAGCATGGTACACCTTAATAGCTTCATTTTTCAAACACTTAGCTGAAAGAGTTGTCCATAAAATAAATACGTTTAATACATGATATATCCATTGATTACCCTTAGTTAGATATAATAGGCTGTAGGGAATTAAAAAAGATATTGTGGCAACTATCATAACGATAAATCCACCAAAAACTTTTAACCCTTTACCATTTTCAATATACTTTCTTCCTTTTTTCTCTAAATAACTTATTAACTTTCCTATGTAAATAACAGGATGCGGAAACCAATAAGGATCTCCTATAATCCAATCTATTATTACTGCTAAAGTTAAATCAATAAAATTATTTAATAAAAACGAAACTATGGTAATCACCTCTACCTATTTATTCCCATGATTCTATATAAGTTTTCAATATCTATATTTTTTCTAACTAAGTCTGCTAGTTCATCTAGATTTTTTTCTCTAAGATTTTCGTAGTGAAGAGACTCTCTCTCCTTTAGTCCCTTAGCTACTCTCACTTTATTTAATGTTCTTTCTCTAAATTCAATTCCATCAAATAGACCATGGATATAAGTACCCATTATATTTTCTCTATCATTTATTGCCCCATCTATTCTATTTACATCTTTTCCATTTTCATCATAAATAGTAAACATTGGAGTTGCATTGTTTCCATAGTTTGAAATACCCATATGTATTTCATAACCATATACCTCTCCATAATTTCCTTTAGCTTTTACTCTAGTGGTAACTTTTTCCTTTTCAAAGGTTGTTTCAATGTCCAAAAGTCCCATTCCATTAACTTCTTCGTTATCTGTTTCCACTCCATATGGATCTTTCAAAACATTACCAAGCATTTGATAACCGCCACATACTCCGATGACAAGTCCCTCTTTTGAGTATTCTTTAATCAAGTCTTCTAATCCACACTCTCTTAAAACTAATAAATCATCTATGGTATTCTTAGTTCCAGGAATTATCAATAAATCCGGATTACCGAAATTTTCTTTTGCTGTTATGTATCTTATAGATACATCTTCCTCAACCTTTAAGGCATCAAAATCTGTAAAATTTGAAATATGAGGTAGTTTTATAACTGCAACATCTAAGTCCGCTTTTTTATTCTTATTAAAATCTACTGCTCCATCCTCATCCTCTAAATCTAAAGTAAAGTGAGGAACTACTCCTACGCAAGGTATTTTAATTATGTCTTCTAGCATTTTTACCCCTGGTTTTAATATTTCTATATCCCCTCTAAATTTATTTATTATAGTACCTTTTACTCTCTTTCTTTCTTCCTCAGTAAGCAGTAACATAGTACCTGCAAGGGAAGCGAAAACTCCACCTTTATCAATATCTCCAGCTAAAAGTACTGGAGCATCTACCATTTCAGCAAATCCCATATTTACTATATCTCTATCTCTTAAGTTTATTTCTGCTGGGCTTCCTGCTCCTTCAATAACTATTATGTCAAACTGTTTTTCTATATCTTCAAATTGAGTTTTCAATTTTTCAGCAAAGTCTAATTTCATATTATGATATTCCATGGCTGTACTATTTCCATAGACTTTTCCATTGAATATTATTTGACATTTCTTATCGCTAGTAGGTTTTAACAATATAGGATTCATATAGGCTTCTGGTTCTAATCCCGCTGCATAAGCTTGAAGAACTTGGGCTCTACCCATTTCTAAGCCATCATGAGTTATGTATGAATTTAATGACATGTTTTGTGATTTATATGGACAAACAGAATATCCATCCTGTTTAAATATTCTGCATAACGCAGTGACTAAAATACTTTTTCCTACTGAGGAACCTGTCCCCTGAATCATTATCTTTGCCAATTTTAACACCTCTTTAGTAAAAATAGGCTGTGTTCTAGAGTTTGATAGGAGAATTCTGTTCTAGGAGGTCTAGATTAATCTAAGAACACAGCATTCAATATATAATATATAAAAATAGCAGACGAACTGCTCGCCTGCTGATGGAAACCATAAAAAAAGACCGACAAAAGCCGGAATCATTTATTAAGATCCTTTCCCGCCGAAAGCTCATTCTCTAAAATTCAGGCAGGTCTCCTGGCTCATGATTCTTCCTCTCCTTCTCCTTCCTCTCACGAGTGGACATTGAAGGTTCGTCATCAATTACAGTAGCGGGGGCTGCTGTGGAATTCAACCACATTCCCTTTTCACCTAATACTAGGCACCTGAAATTATGTATTCATTTATCATAATTAGTGTACTACACACTCTATAATTTGTCAATATAATTCAATTTTCTAAATGTATATTATTCAGAGCATTATTTCAACCAATATATCCTTGTTTATACAAAATATAAAAGATCCTACTGTTCCTACTATTGGTGTTAGTATAATATAGTGTTAGTATAATATTATGCACAAGTTTATACAAATACATTAATGAGGTGATCACCATGAATAAAATAGATATCAAACCTGTTAAGAGTAAAAAAACCTATTTTCAAATAATTGAGACCTTTATTCATTTAATCATTGATAATCAACTTGAATACGGAGAACGATTATATAACGAAGCAGAATTGATGGAAATTTTAAACGTCAGTCGACCAACCCTGCGTGAAGCCTTAAGGGTTATGGAGTTTTTAGGAATCGTTATAGTATCACCAAGAAAGGGAATTGTCATTAGTGATCCAAAAAACAATAACTACTATTTGCCACTTACCTATATTTTAGCCTTTGAAAAAACAAGTAACACAGATCTTTTTGAACTTAGAATGGCTATAGAACTAGAGATGGTAGGCCTTGCAGCATCTAGAGGAACGGAAGAAGACTTCGCTAAGATAAAATGTCTTTTTGATGAAATGGTTAGTCTTCCTCGTGGAGATATCAAAAATTTTACTAAATTAGATCAATTGTTTCATATGAGTATTTTAAATTGTGCTAAAAATGACCTATGTTCTAAATTAATGTATACTCTTAATACATTAATTTATGATCAATTGGAGCAAATACATACAGCTTTAACAAATGATGATAGAAAAAACACCATAAAAAAACACCATCGCATATATGAGGCACTTATAAATAGGGATGAAGAACTGGCACGTGAAGCCATGAGAGATCATCTAGAACATGCCTATGGTGTCACTAGACAACTCCCAAGTGTTTTTTATAATACCTTCAAAAGAAAATAAATTTTCATAAAAACCTTCTTTCCACATAAAATGAAAAGAAGGTTTTTTCTTATTTATAGCTATAAATTTTATTTTACTGAAGAAGTATTTTATATATAGGAATTATAAATAAACTTAATATAGTAGTTATAGTGATCATGATAGCAGCATATTCATAATCTGCGTCATAAAATTTAGATACTATAGCAGTATTAGTCATTACTGGCATAGCAGCTTGAATAATAAATACTTTTGTCATAAGTCCAGGCAAGGGGAAAACTTTACATAGCAGCACTACCATTAAAGGTGATATTATAAATCTTCCCAATAGAATTCCCCAAACATTTTTATCAAAACGCATTCCTTTTAAATTTACATGATATATTGTATTTCCTATGAACATCATAGATAAAGGAGTAGTTGTATTTCCTAAATATTTACAAGTATCCATTATAAATTTAGGTACAGGGATAGCTAAAAGTATTAATATTATAGCTACTATAAATCCCATTAAAGGAGGTGAAAATATTCTTTTTATAGTAGTAATGGATAAAAACGACTTAGACTCACCTTTTCCATCTTTACTTATTTCAAAAACGCCTATAGTCCAAAAGAATGTAGTATTAGCTATATAGTATAACAAAACATATGGAATACTTTCTGGGCCAAATAAAGCTAGGTTAACTGGTAATCCAATAAATATAGTATTAGACACGAAAAACATAGATAAAAAAGATCCACGTCTATTGGGAGTAATATTAAAAATCTTTATAAATATCTTACCAAATAAATAAGTAATAGCTATGGAAAGAAACGGAACTATAAGTCCTCTCCCTAGGCTTAAGAGTTTTTCCCTATCAAAATCGTTCATAAGATTATTAATCATCATAGCTGGTAGAGATACGTTTATAACGATTTTCGAAAATAATTGAGCCCCTGAGTCATCAATCCATTTTTTTTGGGTTAAAAAATACCCAATAGATATCATTATAACAATACTAAATATACTGCCAAAAGCAGTTAAAAGTTCCATAAAAAATCCCCCTTTTAATACCACCCTCTATACTTCATCGCTTCCGCCAACTTTTTTATAGCATACATATAAGCAGCATTTCTCATATTACAATTAAACTTTTCTTTCATACTCCAAACATTATTAAAGGCATCTACTAAGAATTCTTCTTCTTTCTCTTTAACATGTTCTTCATTCCAGTAATAGTTATCTAGGTTTTGTACCCATTCAAAATAAGATACTATAACTCCACCTGCATTAGTTAATATATCTGGCGTAACCTCAATTCCTTTTCTCTTTAATATGTCATCAGCTACCGGTGTAAGTGGACCATTAGCTCCTTCACAAATCAATTTTGCCTTTATTAAGTCAACATTATTAATATTTATAGAATTTTCTAAAGCTGCAGGCACTAATACATCTACAGGTAAACTCCAGAATTCCTCTTCTTTTATTTCAGAACTTCCAGCAAATCCAAGCAACGTTCCTTTTTCATTAAAATAGCTTATTAATTTTTCAATATTTAATCCTCTTTCATCATGTATAGCATAAAATCCTTTTTCTCTATGCCATTCTGCTACACTCACTACTTTTCCGCCTAAATTTTCTATGCAAAGAGCAGCATTACTTCCTACATTTCCAAAACCCTGAACTGCTATAGAAGAATTATTTAGGCTTTTATTTAACTTCTTTAAAGCTTCTTTAAGAACTATAGCTATACCTAAGCCTGTGGCTTCACTTCTACCCTTAGAACCATTTAATACTACTGGCTTACCGGTAAAAGTTCCCCAAGCATTTTCTCTTGAAAGTTTATTATATTCATCTGCCATCCAGGCAATTATCTGAGCATTTGTGTTTACATCTGGAGCTGGAATGTCTAAATCTTCACCTAAAACTTCATAAAGTTTTTCAACATACCCTCTACTTAATCTTTCTAATTCACCTTTAGACAATGTTTTAGGATCTACTATAATTCCTCCTTTACCTCCACCAAAAGGAATATTAGCTATAGCACATTTAAAGGTCATCCATATGGATAATGCTTTTACTTCATCTAAATTTACCCCTTGATGAAATCTAATACCACCCTTTGTAGGACCCAGAGTATTATTATGTTGACTTCTATATCCTTTAAACACTTCTATAGATCCATCATCCATTTTAACTGGAATGTTGACCTCTATCACTCTATCAGGTTCTTTAATTAATTTATAAATACTTTCACTTAAGTTTAAGTTTTTACAAGTTTCCTTAATTATTTTTTGCACATTTTTAAGCGGATTCAACTCTTCAACAGTCATAATTTCATCTCCTAAATTTGCTTCTTGTCCACAGAGCTTGTAGCAATAATGTCTGAACCAAGACCAAGAATGTTTTCAACAATTACTTGACCAATTTTTATAGGTGCATTAATTTCTAACTTTTTAACTTCTTCTATAATATCAAATATTTTCTCTTTAGCAATAGCCTTTGTTGTCCTTACGCTAACAAGGGGCACTTCACCATTATTTACTTTTATTAGTGATGCAATTGTTCTTTTAGGGTCTTGTATTTCTTGTGTTACATATTCTTCTCCTCTTTTACACAAAGCTCCACTTACGCTTTTTATATTCTTTCCTTCTAAATCTACAGATAATTCACATCCATTAGGGCAAATTATACATGTTATTTCCTTCTTCATTGAGCTACCACCACCTTAATATTTTTCTTGTTAATAATATCTTCTTTTTTTAATATTATGTGTATCATCTCTGCAGGATTTAATTTATTAAATTTCTTTAATTTAATCACTTCTTCACCCTGTTTGATTTCTATTGCTCCATTTCTCGAAGGTTTACTTACCCTTAAGAATAGCTCCACGTCTTGTTCTCCACTTATTCTTTGTGGAACTACATTGTTAACGTTCTTATCCGTTGTTATTAAAATTTTATTTTCATTTTGTTTTTCATATCTTATATATTTTGCTGCTGCCTCTGCTAATCTTTCTCCCTCATCAGATACAAAATCCACTAAGTCATGCACATGAAGAACATTTCCAGCTGCATAAATTCCTTCGACACTTGTTTGTAGATTTTCATCTACAATTGGGCCCTTTGTTCTTTCATCAAGTTCTACTCCCGCTTTAATGGATAATTCATTTTCTGGAATAAGCCCAACAGATAGTATCAATGTGTCGCATTCATATTCTTTTTCTGTTCCTTTAATAGATTGTCCATTTGTATTTACTTCGCTTACAGTTACAGCTTTCAATCTTTCTCTACCTTTTATGTTTGTTACGGTATGATTTAAATATAGAGGAATATTGTAGTCATTTAGACATTGTTGTATGTTTCTAGGCAATCCGCTAGGATAAGGTAATTTTTCTATTACTGCAAGTACCTTCGCTCCCTCTAATGTAAGCCTTCTTGCCATTATAAGTCCGATATCTCCAGAACCTAATATCACTACTCTTTTTCCTACCATTATATTTTTTAAATTTATATAGCTTTGAGCTACACCTGCTGTGAACACACCTGCTGGCCTTGTCCCAGGTATACTAATAGCTCCTCTTGTTCTTTCTCTACACCCCATTGTTAATACAACTGCTTTGGCTTTATATTTTTTAAGTCCATCTCTTGTAACTGCTGTAACTTCCTTGTCCTTAGTAAGATTTGTTACAGTGGCCTCTGTTTGTATTTCAATATTAGCCTCTTCCACCTTTTCTATAAATCGGTTTGCATATTCAGGTCCGCTAAGAGCTTCTTTAAATCTTACTAATCCAAAACCATCATGAATACACTGTCTTAATATTCCACCAGGTTTCTTTTCTCTTTCTAATATCAAAATGTCTTCTACGCCTTTTTCTTTTAGCTTTAAAGCTGCTGCAAGTCCTGCTGGGCCTCCTCCAATGATGATTGCATCCTTTAGTATTGCTTTCATTACCTTACGCCCCCTAAAAACATTTTTCCCTTTTCTCTTGAATAGGTTACTTCATCTATTTTTTTATTTTTTTCTTTCATAATAATCTCTGCAATTCTAGTTTGGCAATATCCACCTTGACATCTTCCCATCATGGCTCTTGTTCTATACTTAATGCCAGTTACTGTATCTACTCCTAATGCATTATTTATAGCTTCTAAAATTTCTTCTTTTGTAATCATCTCACATCTACAGATAATTTCTCCATAGTCAGGATTTTGCTTTATAAGTTCAGCTTGTTTTTCCTCAGATTGCTCTGAAAACTTTAATATTCCTTGCCTTCTAGGGTTGAAATCCTTATTCTCTTTTAAGTTTTCCTTATTTTTAATTTTTTCTACTATATATTTTGCAATGGGAACTGCAGAAGTTAATCCCGGAGACTCGATTCCAATTAAGTTAATCATATTTGGCACTTTATTTCTTTCTTCTATTACAAAGTCTGCGTATCCACCTTTTTCTTTACCTACTAGCTTCGGTCTAATTCCTGAGAAATTTCTAATGAAATGTTCCCTTTTTATTTGTGGCAATATTTTCCTTCCTTCTCTCACAAGCATGTCCATAACCTCTTGTGTTGCTGAGTAATCATCATTTTCATCAATATATTGGGCACTAGGTCCAATAAATACATTACCATGAATTGAAGGAGTAAGATGGATTCCCAATCCCCCCTCTTTCTTATTAGGAACTGGATATGCTGGAATCTTAAGAAATTCACCTGCTTTTTGGTCAAGAATAAAATATTCTCCTCTACATGGATAGATTGTGTAATCTGTAATACCAACCATTCTTGCTATTTTGTCAGAATTCAATCCTGCACTATTAATTACCCACCTACCGTGATAAGTTTCTTTATTTGTGGTAATTTCATAGCATGATTCTTTTATTTCAATACCAGTTACTTCCCTTCCTAAATAAAAATCTACACCATTTTCACATGCATTTTCGGCTAATGCAATGGTATATATAAACGGATCTAATACCCCTGTCATAGGAGAATATAATGCCGCTTTTCCTTCTACATAGGGTGCCAATTCTTTAATTCTTTCTGAAGGTACAATTTCTAAACCTGGAACACCATTTCTATCCCCCTGTTCCTTTAACTCATTTAATACTTTTATATCATCTTCATCAAAACCCGTTACGAGCTTGCCCGTTCTTTTAAAGGGGATATTAAGCTCTTCTGCAATCTTGTCAAAACCTAAGCATCCTTCTACACAAAATTTAGCCATAAGGGTTTCTGGTCTGTTATTAAATCCAGCATGAAGCACCCCACTATTTCGTCCACTTGTCTCACACACTACATCCTGTTCTTTCTCTAATACACCTATTTTAAGTTCATACCTGGAAAGTTCTCTTGCAATTGCACTGCCAACTACTCCTGAGCCAATAATTATTACGTCATATTGTTTTTGCATTTTATTCACCTCTTCCTGTATTCTTAAAGCTTTTCTAGGTAGATAAGATTATATCTTTTACCTAGGATAAATAATTTTACATAGACTATTACTTTAAAGTTTATAAAATTATATTAAAAAGCATGTATGCTTAGAACTGGTTTATTAAGTTTATTTAGTATACTAAATAAACTTAACATTATTTTAACTCTATGGAAATATCTTGTCAATTTATTTTCAAAATATTCCGCCAATTATTTTTGAGAATATACTAAGTAAAATTTAAAACCCATTAGAATTTTTATAAATTAATTCTAATGGGTTTTAAGCTAGATTCAAAAATGTACCCAAGGTTTCAACTATTTATTATAAAAGGGCTGTGAATAATACAAAAATCGCCAATTCAACAAACTCATTATTTGCTCCAAGGCAATCTCCTGTTATTCCACCAATTTTATTATTGCATAGTCTTAAAAATAATAAAGTAACTACCAATGATACTAATATTGAATAAATACCGTATCTTACCCCCACTAATAAAAAGGAGAAAATTGCAGCAATGTTAAGACTTACAATAAAGTGCCCTACTGAAGTATTTCCTATAAATAAATTTCCCGTTCCTTTTGGTTTCGCATTCTTTCCTATTAAAAATAATAATACTAGTGTAAATCTACTAATTATGGGGGCAACTATTATAACACTGCCCATTCCTCTTGCAATAATAAAAGATAAAGAAGCATATTTTATTAATATATCAAATATTAAAGCTACTGTGGCATAGGTTCCAATTCTACTATCCTTCATTATTTCAATTATTTTTTCTTTATCCCCTTTAAAGGAAAAAAATCCATCGAATATATCCCCGAAACCATCTTGATGAAGACATCCCATAAGTAGTATGCCTATAGCTAGTACAAATATGGCTGTAATATTAGCTGGGAATATTTTTATACACAAATAATAAACTAACCATTGTATAGATCCAATAATTAACCCTACTAAAGGTAACATAGCACTTCCATCTCTAAAATTTTTGCTATCACAGGGAAGGCTTTTTTTTACCGGTAATCTAGTTAAAAATTGTATCATAAGTAATAAGTCTAAAAAGTACTCTTTCATTTATGTCACTCCTATTTGATTTTTAATGGTTGACCACAGCATACTAAGTAAATTTCATCGCTTAAACTTCCAATATACTGATTTATAAAACCCGATACATCTCTAAAAATTCTTCCTAATTTTGTAGGAGGAACTACTCCCAAACCTACTTCATTAGTAACCATAACTAAAGTTTTTTCCATTTCTTTTGCTTTAGTTATAAGCTTATAAAATTCATCTTTAATCTTAGCTGTAATTTTATCAACTTCTTCCATACTTATTTCTTCTAGATCTTTATCTTCACTAAACATTATATTAGTAGTCATTATGGTTACACAATCAAGTAATATATGACTTTTTTTGCTTTTCTCTAAGGCTTTATGTAAATCTAAATATCCTTCATAGGTCTCCCAATTATGATTTCTTCTCTCTATATGCTTTTTTACTCTATCCTCCATTTCATCATCTGTAATTATAGAAGTGGCGATGTAAAGGACATCATCATTCCCTTTCAATAAATTTTCTGCAAAGGTACTTTTACCACTTCTTGCTCCTCCAGTAACCAAAATAATTTTACTCATGTTGTTTCACGCTCCTATTAAATATTAAATTTCTACTGGTATTATAGAATCTATATAAATATTACCATATTCATATTTTATTAAGGCTATATCTCCATTTCTACTGCTAATTTTCCAAAAAATATCTAAGTTTTCCCCAAGTATGTATGAATAAATGCTTTTTATAACCCCTCCATGAGCAACCACTAGAATATCTTTCTCTTTTCCTCTTAGTATTTCCTCAAAAAAGTCTTTAACTCTCTCATAAAATTCTATATAACTTTCCCCATTGGGTATTTTATATTCTTTCCAATTATTACACCAATTCTTCCATTCTACTGAATAATTTTCTTCTAACTCCTTATGATCTTTTCCTTCAAATATTCCCATATTCATTTCATTAAGTCTTTCATCTTCTATCAATTCATACTTACTATCATCTAATATAATATGAGCTGTTTCTTTAGCTCTTTTCATTTTACTGGTAAAAACTTTATCAAAATTTATTTTTTCAATTCTATTCTTTATTATTGATGCTTGATATCTTCCATTGTTATTTAAGCTACAATCTGTTTTCCCATAATAAGTTTTATTATAATTATTATCTGTTTCTCCATGCCTCACTAAATATATATTCATTATTGCATTACTCCTAAGGTTTTATATATTTTATAAACTATTAAAAATATATCACTTTAAAAAAGCAAATGCAATTATATAAGAATATTTTCTAACTTTTTACATTTAATTAAAGGATTTTTATTATTCTTATAGAATATTGTAATTATGTTTCAATCTTTGGGGGGTTGTAGTATGTATATGGTTGATAAAATTGAGTCGGAGAAAGATGTGTTGTACAATTCCTATAGTAACACTGTATCCATTGATGATATAATTAATGCTAATTTAGATGGATTAGAGAATATTAAAGCAGAATTTTTTACAAACATTGTACATGAGCTAAGAACACCTGTTAATATAATATTAGGTGCTATTCAATTGTTAAATATGGATATAAATGATGAGATTAATTTATCTAAATTAAAAAAGAAAGATTATTATAATAGTATTAAACAAAATTCATTTAGATTGATTAAAATGATAAATGATATATTAGATTTATCCAAAATTGAAAGTGGTTACTATAACTTAAATTTTGGTAATTATAATATTATAAGCATCGTAGAAGACATAGTTTCTTCAGTAGCAAATTATATTGAAGATCAGTCAATTTGTTTAATTTTTGATACAAATGTTGAGGAAAAAATCATTGCCTGTGATCCAGAAAAAATAGAACGGATTATGCTTAACTTAATTTCTAACTCCGTTAAATTTACTAAACCTGGTGGACTCGTTGAAGTAATTATAAAGGATAGAAAAGATTCAGTAATAGTTATAGTAAGAGATACAGGTTGTGGTATACAAAAGGATGATTTAAAAGATATCTTTAATAGATTTACCCAAGTGGGCAAACCCTCATCTAAAGGTATGGATGGTTCTGGTATAGGATTATCTCTAGTTAAATCCCTTGTTGAATTACATAAAGGTACTATTAAAGCTAAAAGCGTATATGGAAAAGGGACAGTAATGATAATAGAATTGCCAGTAATAAAAACAGAAAATTCTAGAAATTTTACGCCATGTAATAAGAATTTAAATAAAGACATTACTGAAAGACTAAACATCGAATTCTCTTACAACACTAAGTAATGCATGTAACAAGTTGTATGACTTAACATATAATATATTAAACTAGTATTAGCCTTTATTCACCAGGAGGTGTTTTATATGTTTTGTGGGTTTATATTCATATTTATTTTCTGGCTAATATTTTTAATATTCTTATTGAGAATTTTGTTCTGCTTATTTAGTTTTCGTCATAGCTGCAGGTGTCATCATTGCTGCAGATGCTAGATTTATTTAGGGGAAGCCTAATCAACGGTTTCCTCTTTTTGAAGTTATAAGTTAATTTATATTTTTATAAAGGAGTATGTTATATATGTTTCATTTATTACTAGCTATATTGTGTAGTTCATCTATTGCTTTGATATTTAAGTATAGTGAATCTAAAAATATAAATAGATACGCTTTAACGTCAAGCAATTATTTTGCTGCATCTTCTATTAGCTTAATTCTTATACTCACAGAAAGAGTACCTTTCATTAAAAAGCCTTCCATCCAAGCATTTAATAGCCAGTTTTCTAAAGTCATTATACATAACCAGGGTTTATTCTCCCCATCAGCTAGTTTAGTTTGGGCGATTATGTGCGGTATTTTATTTGGATTATTTTTCTTCTCCTCTTTTATATATTACCAAAAAAGCGTTAAAGATAATGGTGCAGGGCTATCTGGTGCTTTTTCAAAAATGGGTATATTAATTCCTATGACTTTTTCTATAATTTTATGGAAGGAAACCCCTACAGTTCTGCAGTGGTTAGGTATACTACTATCTTTACTTTCTATAACCATAGTTAATATATCTTTTGATAAGAAAAGCGTTACTAAAATAAATCCCTCATTATTGCTATTATTTTTTTTAGGTGGAATGGCTGACTTTTCTAATAAATTTTTTCAAAAATATGCCTTATTGAATCATAAAAATGTTTTTTTATTTTTTATTTTCTTTACAGCTTTTATAATTAGTGCAATTTTCACTATTAGAGGTGAAAAGAAAATTATTAAAAGAGATATACTCACAGGACTTGCAGTAGGTGTACCTAATTTTTTCTCATCCTTTTTCTTAATCCTTTCATTAAATAGCCTAACTACTTCTGTTGTTTACCCCGTCTTTAGTGCTGGAAGTATTGTATTTATAAATATATTGAGTTATATAATATTTAAAGAAAAATTAATGCCAAAAGAAAAGCTTTCTCTTGGGTTTACTATAATTTCTCTGATATTTATTAATATAAAATAATAAAATCCCTAGCTGATAATTTTATCATAGCTAGGGATTTTATATGCTCTGGGGGAATGAATTTGATTCCAACTTTTTTTGTTCATCTCCTATCATTCGTAAATTTTATTCTTCTGTTTCTGGTTTTTCTATGCTTTCTTCTAAGCATTCTTCGATAACTTCTTCTGTTAATACAAACATTCTTTCATCAATCATATACTTACCTCCTTTATTTTTATCGTATATTCTTTTTACTAGATTAGTATATCATCTTTCAAAATAAATGCAAGCGTTTTTAATTACGCTTGCATTTTGAAAACCTTTAACTATATTAAATTTCTGTTAAATTTTATTGATTTATGAAGTCGGAAAATTCAACTCCAACTATTTCAGCATTTAATTGCTTAATATTACTTTTTTCTTCATTGTGAATAATTCTGCAAGGTAAGGATATTATAAATTCACTACCCTTCTTATATTCGCTATATAAACTTATATCTCCACCATGCATTTCTACTAAAGATTTCACTAAAGAAAGCCCTATTCCACTACCATGATAGTCAGAACAAGTATTGTCATTAATTTTTTTATATCTTTCAAAAATACATTTCTGCATCTCTTTTTTAATACCTATACCAGTATCCTTAATAGAAATTATCATTTTATCATTAATTTCATACATACTAATATCTATTTTACCACCTTTCGGTGTAAATTTAGCTGCATTAGATAATAAGTTTAATATTACTCTTTCTATTTTTTCTTTATCACAGGCCATTATTTTCTCTTCCATTGCAGTATCAAACGTTAAAGTTACACCCTTATCCTTTATAAGTGTTGAAACCGATTGAACCACTTCTTCCACTACGCTTACTATATTATAATTATCTAATGAAAGATTATAGTAATTTCCATCGATTTTTGTAACTTCAATTAAATTATTAATTAATTTTAATAGTCCATAGGAGTTCTGTTTCAATACAACAATTCTATTATTTAAGTTAGAGCTATCATCAATTATATTTCCATTATCAATATTAAGTTGAATTAATTTTATACTATTTATTATTATATTTAAAGGCGTCCGTAAATCATGGGCAACATTTACAAAAAATTCGGTTTTTAATCTGTCCCTTTCTTCTAGTTCTTTTATTTTTCTCCATTCATAATATATTAGAACTAGCAATCCCACTATAATGATATACAGCATTAATATTTTCCCCCTCATAATATTAATTTTTTGTTGAATTTATGAAATCATTATAATTATTGCCAAATATTTTCATATAAATACCTATATGTACTATATTTTAACATTATATGTTCACCTTCTCAACAAAATTCAACATTGCTTCTACATAAAAAGACTGCATATACTATAATATATGCAGTCTTGAGGAAAATATTACTATAATTTGTTTGTTAATTCTACAATTTTTAAGATGACTTCTACAGTCTTTTCCATGGCAAAAGTGGGTATATATTCAAATCTCCCGTGAAAATTATGACCTCCTGTAAATATATTAGGAGTTGGTAATCCCATAAAAGATAGCCTTGCTCCATCTGTACCTCCTCTTATTGGAACTACATTTGGCTCTACCCCCACTTCCTTCATAGCTTCATAAGCAATATCTACGATATACTTTACTTCTTCAATTTTTTCTCTCATATTATAATACTGATCCTCTAATTCTAGTATTGCTGTGCCTTCTCCATATTTGTTATTTAACTCACCCACTATTTTTTCTAAATTACTTTTCTTATTTTCAAAACTTTCTTTAAAGAAGTCTCTAATTATATAGCTTAATTTAGTCTCTTCTACTTCTCCTTGTATGGATGTTAAGTGATAGAAACCTTCATATCCTTCAGTACTTTCTGGTACTTCATCTTTAGGCAAAGCATCGATTAATTCACAAGCAATTTTCATCGAATTAATCATTTTATTCTTAGCTGAACCTGGATGAACGTTTCTTCCTTTGATGATTATATCAGCTCCTGCAGCATTAAAGTTTTCATATTCAAGCTCTCCTAATTCTCCTCCATCTATTGTGTAGGCAAAATCTGCTCCAAATTTCTCTACATCAAAATATTTTGTTCCATTTCCTACTTCTTCGTCAGGAGTGAAGGCCACACATATTTTGCCGTGGGGTATATGTGGATTATTACAAAGATACTCAAGAGCAGTGATTATCTCAGCGATGCCAGCTTTGTCATCCCCTCCTAGAAGAGTAGTTCCATCTGTGGTTATTAATGTTTTTCCAATATAATTTTTTAGTTCAGGTGAATCTTTAGGAGAAAGTACTATATTTTCTTCCACGTTTAATACTATATCTTTACCATCATAATCTTCTACTATTTTAGGATTTACATTTTCTCCACTTAAATCTGGACTTGTATCCATGTGAGCTATAAATCCTATTGCTGGTACCTTCTTATCTATATTAGAAGGCACCTCCCCTAAAACATAACCATATTCATCTATCCTTACATTGCTAAGCCCTATTTCCTTTAGCTCTTTTTCCAATTCCCTAGCTAATATCAATTGTTCTGATGTGCTAGGATAAGTATTTGAATTTTCATCTGATTTTGTATTGTACCTTACATATCTTAAAAATCTTTCTACTACTTTACTCATGCTATCTCCCCTTAATTTCATACTAATAATTAATTTCCTTTAAGCTCTCTCCAAGAACTTCTGCTGATTTTTTTAATTTATCCAGTTCTTCCTTATTTAACTTAACTTCTAATACTCTTTTCACTCCACCTTCTCCAACTACACAAGGCACTCCCATATATATATCATTAATTCCAAATTCCCCTTTTAATAAAGTTGAAACCGTAAGAATAGAGTCTTCATTTCTTATAATAGCTTCAACAATTCTTCTTACAGCTAAAGCTACTGCATAATAAGTATTTCCTTTTCTATTTAAAACTTCATAAGCAGCATTTTTAACATCTTCATATATATTTTTCTTAAAATCTCCATCACATTTATTACAAAACTTATTGCAATACTCATCTACAGTTATACCTGCTATATTGGTAAGACTCCAAGCTGCTATTTCAGAATCACCATGCTCTCCTAATATGTATGAATGTATATTTCTAGCATCGACATTAAAATGCTCACTTAATAAATATTTAAATCTGGATGTATCTAAAACTGTTCCTGATCCTATAACTCTTTCAGGAGGAAATCCTGATAACTTATATGTTACATATGTCAATACATCCACCGGATTAGATACTACCATTATTATAGAATTAGGGCTATATTCAACCACTGGAGGCACTATGGATTTAAATACTTTATAATTTTTATTGATTAAATCTAATCTAGTTTCTCCTGGTTTTTGACCAACTCCAGCTGTAATTATTACTATATCTGATCCTTCTGTGTCCTTATAATCACCTGATATGACATCTACTGGCTTTAAAAAAGAAACTCCATGAGCCAGGTCCATAGCTTCTCCTTTAGCCTTTTCTTTATCTATATCTACTATTACAATTTCCGAGGCTAGCCCCTCCATCATTATTGCATAGGCAGTAGTAGCACCAACAAATCCCGCTCCTATAATAGATATTTTGATTCCTTTTTTGTTCATAACTTCACCCTCCTATTCTTTTTACCTATTATTTTATATCAGCACTTTACTTATTATTTTGCATCAACGCTTCTATTTATACAAATTATACAAATTATACAAATATGAATTTATCTAAATAGAATAAATATAAATACTTCTCTTTTACTTTTTTTCCTGTAATCTTCTCTAAAGCTTCAGTATAGTATCGTAACTGAAGTGCATACTTTTTCTTAACTTCTTCTTCATCCTCTACATAATCCGTTTTATAATCCACAATTATTAATCCATCTTCCTCCTCGAAATATAAATCTATTACTCCTTGGATTATTACTTTTTCTTCACCGTATATATCTTTAGGTAAATCTTTATATAAATCTACACTTTTAATTTGAATGTAAAAGGGTGCTTCTTTACTTACTAAAGTTGATTTTTTTATTCTTTCTCCTAAAGGACTCTTGAAAAAATTTAATATCTTATGTGGATTTATAACTTTATATTCTTCTTCAGTTATGAATTCATCAACTACCATGGCTTGAATTTGTTCTCTTATATTTTCTATATTATCAGTTTTATTTATATCTATATGCTCCATAACTAAATGAATTAAAGTACCTATTTCTGCTGATGTAAACTTCTTATACTCTTGTAAGAATATTGGTTTTTTTTGCAAAAGTTCTCCTACAATTTTTTCTGAGTTTTCATCCTCTGTTTCTGAAAACCTCTTTTTAAGTTCTGATACTGAAAACTTTGCTGGTATATTACAAGAATGAATATATTTATAATTCCAATTAAGCCTTCTTTCTATTTCTTCTTTGTATTCTTCATCCTTTTTCATAAGTCTTAAGGTCTCCAGCTCCTTTAAAATATCTACTTCTTCCTTTTCTTCAATTTTAGATTCTATAGCTTCGTTTACATCCCATATTTTTACCGTCCATCTTGATGTATCCTTTATTATATTAGTGTACGGATTATTTATATCAGCCTTTTCTCTTAAAAAAATGCCATCTTCATGCCTACAAACAGAAGGTATAATCCAATCCATATAATTCTTTCCTTCTAAGATGGCGTATTTAGGTATCTTTATTCCATCATCCATGCTTATATTGCACCATTTTTTTATTCTATCTTCTATTTTACTTGTCATACCCGTAATGATTAATTTTTCTTTAGCACGGGTAAAAGCTACATATAGTATTCTCATTTCTTCTGATAAGGTTTCTAATTTTATTTTTCTTTTTATTATTTCTTTAATTATAGTAGGATAGGTTATTCTTTTCTCCAAATCTACATAATCAGGTCCAAGACCTAATTGGTGATGGAAAAGCATACTCTTTCTCATATCTTGAAGATTGAAGTTCTTACCTACACCTGAGAGGATTACCACAGGGAACTCCAATCCTTTACTCTTGTGAATACTCATAATTCTCACTACATCTTCATTTTCTCCTAGAATCTTAGCACTTCCCATATCACCACTGCTGTTTCTTAACTTATTTATAAATGATATAAAGTTAAACAATCCCCTATAACTAGTTTTCTCATATTGTTTAGCTCTCTCAAAAAGTACTCTTAAATTTGCCTGCCTTTGTATTCCCCCTGGCATGGCACCAACATATCCATAGTACCCTGTATCCGTATAAAGACGCCATATAAATTGATCTATACTCATATGAAGGGATCTTTCTCTCCAATCTAATAGTCTAGTTAAAAAGTTTTCAATTCTATTTTTCAAATCTTGATTTAATGATTTTACATATTTTTTTTCATCTTCAGTACATAAGTCATCATCATTTATCTTTTTTAAAGCTTCATATATACTTGTTTCTCTATTAACTAATCTTATATCAATAATATCTTCTGGAGTAAAAGAAAAAATAGGAGATCTTAGTACAGCTAATAGAGAAATATCTTGCCTTGGATTATCTATAATTTGTAATAAAGATAAAATGGTTCTTATTTCCGTGGTTTCAAAATATCCTGAAGAAGTATCCGCAAAAACAGGTATACCTTTGTTATTTAATTCTTCCATAAATATAGGTGCCATTTGAGAAGTAGCTCTCATTAAAATTACAATATCTCTAAACTGTAATTTTCTATACTCATTAGTTCTTTTATCCAATACCATATAAGGATTTTCATCATCCATAAGTTTTTTTATTACTTTCCCCACCATATTTGCTTCTAATTGTATATTATCTGGTCTTTCCTCGCTATCATAAAGAACTCCATTATTATCCTCTTCAAATAAAATATCTTCATTATCCTTATTTAGCTTTTCCATAATATGAATTTCTATAGGTCCAGCATAGTTAATATCTTCTTCTGGAGCCTTGTAATCAGCTCCAAGGTTTAATTTTTCACCATCATCATATTCTAATTCACCTATGGTCTTTGACATTATCTGAGTAAATATATAATTTACCCCATCTATAATACCTTCTCTACTTCTAAAATTTTTAAATAACTTTATCTTTCTATTTAAACTGCCCTCTTCCAATAAGTAGGTATTATATTTATGTAAAAATAGTTCAGGTTTCGCCTGTCTAAATCTATATATGCTTTGCTTAACATCACCAACCATGAACATATTTGGAGTTGTTAACTTTTCTTCTTCTAATTTTATGTTCTGCTGTCTTGATACAGAGCTTAATATTACTTCCTGTACTAAATTACTATCTTGATATTCATCTACTAATATTTCTGCAAATTTTTTTCTGTATTCAATAGCCACACTTGAAGGCATAGAATTTCCTTTTTCATCATAATCAGTTAGTATCTCTAATGTATAATGCTCTATATCATTAAAATCCACTATATTTTTTTCTCTTTTCTTCTCTCTATATCTTTTAGTAAATTCAATGACTAATTCCGTTAGGCATTTTATTCTCGGGTAAAGTTTTTTAAAGTTTTGCCCTATATTTTCACTACCTAAAAATATATCCTCTTTTATTTTAGATATTTTTTCTTTTACATTTGTTCTTACATCTAAAATACTTTCCTTTATTTCTACCAAATCTTCCGGTATTTTTTTTCTAGGTAGAGCGCTAAATTTTACATTTAAAATAATATCTCTAATCTCATTCCAATTATCACTATTTAGTATGTCGTCTAACATGACAATGTCTTCCTTTAATATTGGCAGGTAATGCTCTAATCCTTCATTACTATTAGCTATATCAATGGATTTCTCCATCTTAATTTTTAATCCCTTTAATTCTACTTTTATATCATTTATCAATTCACTAGCCCATAAAGTATCATTAAAATCAAAATTATCATCTACATTGAAAATTTCTGCGTTTTCTAATAACCAATTTTCAGGCCATGGTAAACTTTGAGAAAAGTTATACAACTCCTCTACCATATTTAATACCCGTCTATCATCTTTCCCTCCATAGGATTGAATTAATTCTAAGAAAATCGCTTTTTTATCTTCATCTTCAATTTCATACATATAGTCAAATAACTCTTCTAGAATTTCTCCTTTTAAAAGCAGAGTTTCTGTTTCATCTCCAACCCTAAAATTAGGATCAATATCTATTAAGTGAAAATTATTTCTCATAACACTAAGACAAAAAGAATGTATTGTAGTTATATTTGCTTTATTAAGTAATGTAAGCTGTCTTTGGAGTATTTTTGAATCAGGATTTTTATCCAATTCTTTGGATATGGCTTCTCCTATTCTTTCTTTCATTTCTGAAGCCGCCGCATTGGTAAATGTAACAACCAGTAATCTATCAATATCTGTTAAATTCTCTTTATCCATTATTCTTTCTATTATTCTTTGAACTAAAACAGCAGTTTTTCCAGCTCCAGCTGCAGCTGCTACAAGTAAATTACAATCTTTAGTGTATATGGCACTTTTCTGTTCCTTTGTCCACTTCATATCTGCCATAATATTCTCCTCCAACTCTTTCATATTAGAACATCTATTCTTTATTTTACCACAACTTATGTTTATTATGAAAAATATGTATTATAATAATATAAATGCTTTATATTATGGGGGAAGTATATTATGAAACATATATTATTAATAGAGGATGATGAATCTTTATCAAGAGGAATACAATACGCTTTAGAAAAAGAAGGATATTTAGTAACCAATGCTAATACCGTTAAATCATCATATAAGCTTATGGCTATTAGTAATTTTGATTTAATACTTTTAGACGTTATGCTACCTGATGGAAATGGTTTCGAATTTTGTAAATCAATCAGAACTAAATCTAATATTCCTATAATATTTCTTACTGCTTGTGATGAAGAAGTAAATGTGGTTCTAGGCCTTGATATGGGTGGAGATGATTACATTACTAAACCTTTTAGAGTAAAGGAATTGATTTCAAGAATTAAAGCTATCCTTAGAAGATCAGAGATTTCAACTAGTATAAATGAAGGAAAAATCAATACTAATATAGGATCTCATATTAGATCTAAGGATATAGTTATATATCCATTAGATATGAAAGTATATAAAAATAATCTTCAAATTGGACTTACACCTCTAGAATTCAAACTAATCTTCACCTTAGTTAACCACTCTATGCAAGTTTTAACTAGAGAACAAATTTTAGAAATACTATGGGATGTAGATGGACATTTTATAGATGATAATACTTTGTCTGTTTATATACGAAGACTTAGAGAAAAGATAGAGGACAATCCTAATAGTCCTAAATATATTATTACTGTCAGAGGATTAGGATATAAATGGAATGAGAGGTTGATATAAATTGAAAAATTATAATAAAATAATTTTTAAACTTATCCTTACATTAACTATTTTTATTCTTGGCTCTCAACTATATTTGCACTGTGCCTTTAAAAAATTCAATGCAGAGACAATAAAAATTAATATTTCTACCATAGGAAGTATTTTAGAGAAATCTCCTGAACTAGAGAGCACTATAATGCAATCTTTTTCTCTTGGATTCAATGAAGATAATTATAAAAGGGGTATTGAATTCACAAAGAAATATGGCTATATTGATTCTCTCCCCATAAGTTCTACCTCCTCTCTTAATAATTTCTACAAAACTATTAAGTTTAACTTTTTCATTCTTACTTTAACCCTCTCTATTGCCATTCTATTACTTCTCTTAAATACATTTAATAAGCTTCATCATAGTATAAAAGAATTTTCTTTAGGAACTGATAAAATAATGGATGGTAGTTTTGATTTAAGGCTTCCTTACAATGATGAAAGCCAGCTTGCCATGTTAGCTTTTAATTTTAATCAAATGTCAAAAAGACTTGAGCTCACACTTAATAGTTTAAAAAAAGAAAAGAACCATCTTAAAGATATGATTTCAAATATTTCTCACCAATTTAAAACTCCATTATCTTCTCTTTTAGCTTTTAATGAGCTATTATTGGACGGGGCAATGGATGATAAAGAAATATGTTTAGAGTTTTTAAATAGAAGTAATGTTCAACTTAAACGTATGGAATGGCTTATTCAAAGCCTACTAAAAATATCTAGGCTAGAAGCTGAGGTTATACATATTAATAAAAATTTTGAAGACATCTATTTTACCTTAATAGGAACAGTAAATAGCTTTAAAATGAAATTTATTGAAAAAAACCAAGTTATAAAACTAGATCTAATTCCCAATATGAGTCTTCCACATGACAAAGAGTGGTTAGGAGAGGCTATAGGTAATATCGTCAATAATGCTATAGAATACACTCCTAATGGAAAAGAAATCTCAATTTTTATGGAGGAAACTGAAACTTTAGTTAGAATTGTTATAAAAGATTCAGGAGTAGGTATATCAGAAGATGAACTCCCTCTTATCTTTGACAAATTTTTTCGAGGTGCATCTAGTAGAAATTCATTTAAAAATAGCAGTGGTATCGGACTAGCCTTATCAAAATTAGTTATAGAAAAACATGGAGCTTTTATTCAAGTAGATAGTAACTTAAATGAAGGAACTTCCTTTACATTGACATTCCCTAAGGTAGCATTATAACCTTACTAAATCGTAAGCTTTAAATACACCTAGTTGTAAGCTTTCCTTGGTAATATTAAATTACCGTCACAATTTAAAGGAGGAAAAAATATGGAGGTATTAAAGACCATCGGCCTATCTAAGACCTATGGGGAAGGTGAAACAAAAGTAGATGCTCTAAAACCTACTGATTTATCTATAAATGAAGGAGATTTTGTTGCCATTGTCGGCCCTAGTGGTTCTGGCAAAAGTACCTTATTACATTTACTGGGGGGGCTAGACAGACCCACTTTGGGAAAAGTTTTTATAGATGGAATGGATATATATTCTCTTTCAGAGAAAAAATTATCTATTTTCAGACGAAGAAGTATAGGATTTATATTTCAATTTTACAACTTGATACCTGTACTTAATGCTGAGGAAAATATTACATTTCCTTTATTACTAGATGGAAAATCTATTGATAATAAATACATTGAAGACTTATTAGATTTATTAGGATTAAAAGATAGAAGATATCACTTACCAAACGAACTATCCGGTGGTCAACAGCAAAGAGTTGCAATTGCTAGAGCATTAGCAAATAAGCCTTCAATTATCTTAGCTGATGAACCTACAGGAAACTTAGATAGGAAAACTAATAAAGAAGTATTGGACTTGTTGAAAATATCCACAAAACGATATCATCAAACCTTAATAATGATCACTCATGATATAGAAATAGCAAGTACTTCAGATAGAATTATAACTATTGAAGACGGCTTAATAGTTGAAGATAGGATGATGGTAAAATGAAAAATTATATAAGCATAGTTCCAAGATTTCTAAAAAAACAATATAAAAAGTCCTTACTCACTATACTTGGCATAGTGTTATCCATATGTATGATTACTTCTATAGGAATAATAAGTTCAAGTATCAAGGACACTCAAGTAAAACAAGCCATAGAACTTAGTGGGGATTATCATGTTAGTTATAGTAATTTAAGTGAAGAAAAACTTTTAATATTAAAAAATCACTTTAATATTAAAAATATAGGTGTTTCACTGCCCTTGGGTACACATAAAGTTCCAGATACAAGTATAAGTATTTCAATAGAGGCTTGGGATGAAAATGCAATGGAAATGATGGGTATGTCATTAAAATCTGGTAGTTATCCAAAAGGAAAGCATGAAATTGCACTAGAAGAATGGCTAATTGATGAATTAGGATTAAATATCGGGGAAAAAATCACTCTAAGCTTTTCTCAGACCTATGAAGATGAAAACGATAAGCTAAAGACTTATGAAGGGAAAAATGATTTTATAATATCCGGTATTTTAACTCCTGCCATTAGTGGTGGAAAAGCTTGGGGGAGCTCCTTATCCTTAATATCTTTAGATACTGTTAAATCTATTATGCCTAAGGAAGTTTATTCCTCACTATCCTTAGCTTTTGTTACCCTTAAAGAAGGATTAAGCATTAAAAAAAGTTCTGAAGAAATATTAAGTAACATTAATATGGATGAAGAAAATATGGATTTTAATTCTATGTTAATGAATGCACTCGGTGAAAATGATAAAATAAATGGACCTATTCTATTTCTAGGTTTAAGCATAGTTATAGCTACCATGCTTACAATATACAATATATTTCATATTTCCGTAGTAGAAAGAACACAATATTTTGGTATGTTAAGAGCTATAGGTTCTACCCCAAAGCAGATAAGATTGATAGTTTTATGTGAAGGATTAGTATTGAGCTTAATATCTATTCCTATAGGTATAATACTAGGAATATTACTGTCAAAAATATTCATAACATCACTTCCCATACTACAGAATGTTATTAAAGAGATTACAATATCATTAAGCATAATTTTATTTTCCTCTTTAATAGCTATAATTTCTATATTTTTATCACTTTTAGGTCCCTCATACTTTGCAAGCAAAATTTCTCCTCTTGAAGCTATAAGAAAGAGTAGCACAAAAAAAGAATTTATAAAAAAATCAACACTATTAAATAAATTCTTTCAAAGGCTCTTCCACATTAGAGGGAAAATAGCTTATCAAAATATGTGGAGAAATAAAAAAAGGACTTTAGTTACTATTACTTCCATGTGTTTATCTGGCGTGCTTTTTATAGTATTTAGTTATTATGTCAAAAATTTAGATATTTCTAATGTAGCAACAAACCTTATAGATAGTGATTACATCATTAAAACTACAAATATAAGTAAAGAAAAATCAAAATCATATGATGATGAAGATATATCTTATATACAAGGACTTCCTGGAGTAGAAAAAGTCTTTGCAACACAGGCTTATTATGCAACCTCATCATACCCTGAAGAAAGGCTCTCATCAAAGTATAAAGAATCTTTAGAGAAACGTAATGTAAAACCTGATTCTGATACTAAGGAGTACAATCTAGACTCTTTAGTATATGCATATGATGATTATATTTTAAATAATAGCAAAAAATTTCTACTATCTGGTACAATAGATATTGAAAAAATGTCTAATAATAATGAAATTTTATTGATAGATCCTGAAGGTAAATTGAATATAAATGTTGGACAAACCATCACTTATAAATTTTCATATTATACTGGGGATAAATTAGATGAAATAAAAGAACTTAAATTTAAATTAGGTGGTATATTAAAAGACACTCCTAATTCTATAGGATTTAGCAATATAGCTCCTAGTATAATATTACACAAAGATGTATATAAAAATTCTATAGGTTTAAGTGGATATAAGATGATAGATATAAAGTTGTCCCAGGATAGTGATATAGAATTTATAGAAAAGGAACTTAATCACGTAGCTAAAAAAGTTAGTGAGGGAACATTGTTTTCTTTTGAAGAAGAAGTTAAAAAATTAAAAACACTAATAAATCAAATTATAATGCTGTCTTTGTGTTTGCTGGGAGTAATTATAGTAATCGGAGTATTAAATATTACAAATACAATTAGCACTAATTTAATTGTGAGAACTAGAGAGTTTGCCACCTTTAGAGCATTAGGTACTACTAATGAAGATCTTAGAAATATAATTAAACTTGAAGGAGCTTTTTATGGCATTATAAGCGGATTACTGGGATCTATATTAGGTATACTGCTTTCTTACGTATTATTTATAATTACGAAAAATGAGCTTACCTATTTAGAATGGTATATTCCTTGGATTTCTGTGATAATAAACTTCATTGCTAATGTTTGCTTAGGAATATCTGCTACTCTACTACCTTTAAAAAGAATTTCCTCTATGAACATTATAGATTCTATAAGAACTATTGACTAAAATTTTCTTCACATATAAAAACACATTTTGTGAAAACTATTATTAAAATGGTGAAAGGAGAAAATTTTATGGCAAGAAAAAGACTTTATAGTTCCGATTCAAGAAGTAATATGGAAAAGCTTAAAATGGAAATAGCCAGCGATTTAGGTATTAATCCAAATTTTGAAGATAAAACTTCTGCTCCATATATGGGGGATCATCCTTCAAACTTTGTTGGAAATCTAACTAGTGCCGGTATGCTGGGTGGTGAAATGGTTAAAAGAATGGTTGAAGATCAGGAACGTAAGATGATAGATAAATAAATATTTATTTGAACCACCAAAAGCAACTGATGGAACTAAATTATCCATTAGTTGCTTAACTTTTTTACATTATATTAAATAAACTCAATGCAAATTTATTAACTTACTTTACATATAAATTATCTATTAATACAGTAGGTTGACCAAATGCATTTACCAAAGGAATTAAAGAAAATAACCTCCATGATAAGTTAAGGCGGCGGTTCAAGCTGAACCGCCGCCTTACTGTTTCTACATTCACACACCTAAACAATCTGATGATTTTTAAATGAACGATATACAAACGGCGTAAGCAGCACGCTGACTGCAGCTGCAAACAAAGGCAGAAACACATACGGTTTGACCACCAACCTCAAAAGTTCGTATTGAATGCTGTTCACTGCCGACGAGAAGTTTGCCATTTGCGTTGGAAAAAGACGATACAGATTGTATTGGACAATATTGGTATGTGAAATTCTGCCCAGCATAGGGCCGATTAGTAGTACGCCGACCAGAACTATTACTCCAAAGGGGGATTTGAGTTTCGCGGACAACAGCATAGTGATGGCCGCTGTCATAAGGCAGGCAAAGAAAGTACAGAGCACCAGAAGCAGCGCTGTTTGTCCCATAGTCAGCGGATAAGGCAACAAAATTTCATAAAGCTGTAATGGTGCATTACTGCCATCCGCACCGAAAATACCCATAGATAGGCCATAACTCAATGCTATCAGCACAAGACAGATGACAGCAGCCAATGAAAACCCTGTAAATAATTTTGCTGCGATGAGCTTGTTTTTGCCGTGCTTTGAAGCAAGAATAAGCTGATCGGCACCGGATACATATTCCCCAGAAAACAGTGGCGCCACGCATATTGCCATGACAAATGCCGCCGTTAATCCTAAGGTATTGATAAGAACAAAAAAGCGTGTGTAGCCGTCCGTATACGAAAATGTAAGGGGAGTTTTAATCCGTGCATCCAGAGCCAGCACCTGTTCCTTAGCTTTGGCACTCATGTGGGTCTGTTCCACAAGCTGTTCTTGCTGGGCACGCCTTGTGATATAAAACTGGTCTGCCTGTTCTTTCGTCAGTACTTGAAAATCCTCCATATTGAACCGTCGGGAATAGGTGTTAAAAACTGGCCGTACAATGCTGTAGATTCCGCTGTAGGGCCGTGCAAGCTTCTGATATTCTTCCGTATCAAAATACTTGCCGTCGGACTTGGGAATTCCTGAGTAAGCCCCCACTGTTTCCATGATCAATTCTCCGTCCAGCTGGCGTCCTGCTAGAGCTCGTGCATAAGTTCTATCCTTAACCATGGCATCATAATTGGATTCGTAAGGCTTTCCATCCACATAATAGCTTCCAAACAGCGTGCCTGCAACGCTGAAAACGGTAAATAGGATTGCAAGCAGCAAAGTTATCTGTACACTTCTCTTGCGCAGGATTTTCTTGTATTCGAAATTGACCAGACTCCAAAAGCCATTCATTTTTCACTCACCTCGCTAAAATAATACAAATACAGATCTTCTAATGTAGCCTCTGCACTTACTGCCGAAACACAAGGCTTCTCTTCTGAAACCAAGCGCAGTAATATCTCCTTCTGCTCTTGGCGCAGATTGATAACTGGATACTTTTCGCATAGTATATCCGCTTCTGATTGGGGAAGTATACACTCCCAAACCTTGCCCTCAATTGTCCGAATGATTTCTTCCAGCGTGCCCTGATGAATCAATTGTCCATTTTTCATTACAAGGATTGTGCCTGCAATATGTTCCACATCCGAAACGATATGGGTCGAAAGCAGAACAATACGGTCAGCGCCAAGACGGGAAATTAGGTTGCGGAAACGTACCCGCTCCTTTGGATCAAGTCCGGCGGTAGGTTCATCCAAAATTAATATCTTCGGATCGTTCAGCATAGACTGTGCAATGCCAAGCCGCTGCTTCATGCCGCCGGAAAAAGTCTTTATTTTCTTTCTTGCTTCTTTTTCAAGGGAGACAAGCTCTAAAAGCTCCCGGGTTTTTTCCTTCGCCCGAGTTTTGGGCAATCCCTTTAATGTAGCAATGTACAGCATGAAATCCTGCGCAGAAAATTCCGGGTAATATCCGAAATCCTGCGGCATATATCCCAGTGCATCACGATAATCCTCATGACTGACATCGATGCCGTCAAAGCGGATTGTTCCCGAGGTCGGGGCCAGTACGCCGCACATCATACGCATCAGGGTGGTTTTCCCTGCTCCGTTTGCCCCGAGAAGGCCGTATACGCCTGTATGAAAAGAGAGTGAAATGCGGTCACAGGCTATTTTATTTCCGTAGTGTTTTGTCACTCGATCAAGCTCAAGTTCCATTGTTTTTCCTCCATTTCTTTGAGTAATTTACATATCTGGATTCCGATAAATACACAGCAGCAGGCAAAGATCACCAGCCAGCTGTTCAGGTGTACATTTGCGTAAATATTTGGCACAACATTACCAAACAGCATACTGATTACGCACACAAGACAAGCTGCTACCGCACAGCCATATACGCCTTCCTGATTGCGTGCTCGGTTCAGTATCCACAGGCAAATTCCGCAGACAACAAGGTATGGCACCATCAAATAGACGATAATCTGCAGCAGGCTATATGCAGATACCCAATTTATAAAAATTAGGAGCAATGTCAGAATCACAAAATTCCCTCCGCCAAGGATGGTTATGCGCGCCATGATAATCTGCAGCAGACTGAACCGGCAGCTGGCCTCCAGCTCTGCCATACGGTAAGCAGCCGAACGATAGATCTCCGTGACAGTCAGCATAGCCAGAAATGGAAGTAAAGCGGAAATGCCCCAGATTTTAAATGATTCAAAATTTTGATAGGTAAATGCTGGTGCTCCGAATGCGATCATCCATCCAATGAAAACAATTAAAACAGAAACTGCCCACACCCGTTTACGAATATAGTGAAGCTGACTGAACAGAAAATCCCTGTAAGTCGCTTTTGGAAAGCGCAGTGTTTTGAGGAAATGCGCTTTATTCATTGGGGGCGGCGCTTCAAAAGCTCCCTGCAAAGTTTTTTTGAATTTCTTATTCATAGAAAATCCTCCTCTCTAAATAATGTTTTTAGGGTGGCTATTGCAGAACTTGTTCTACGATAGACAGCGAAGCGGGAAATCCCCATGATCGAAGCAATTTCACCCACAGCGAGTTTGTTGGCATACCGAAGAAGCAGTAGCTCCTGTTCCCGTACGGGTAAGGTTTTAAGAGCCTGACGAAGGGCAATATTAAGTTCCAGCCGTCCGAAGTGATCTGTATCCGGTATATCATCATTTAGTGTCTCCGGCTGAACTTTACGAAAAGAATCTATGCAAAGGTTTCGTGCTATAGTATAAAGATAAGCAAGCTTCTTCCCGTGTTCAATATACGAATTCTGCGCAAAGTATTTGAGAAAGGTTTCCTGCGTCAGATCTTCTGCCAAAGCAGAGTTGCCAACTTTATAGTAGCAATAGCGATAGATTTTATCGTATTGTTCTTGGATATCTACCGACATCTTAAAACCTCCTCTCAAATTGTTTAACGGTTTACCGTTCTCAAATGTGCGGATCAAATGAGAAATTCTATTCAACAGCTTTATTTTAATATATTGAATCAGGCATTGCTACCTATAAGCACAGTATTCCTACG
This sequence comes from Clostridium mobile, assembly GCF_018918285.1. Lineage (GTDB taxonomy): Bacteria > Bacillota > Clostridia > Clostridiales > Clostridiaceae > Clostridium_AW > Clostridium_AW mobile. Next base: position 616,491 of record NZ_JAHLQF010000003.1, on the reverse strand, counting down.
CCCAAAGCGCCTCTGAAAATAGGATAAAGAAAAAACAGAGGCTGATGTTATGAATATTCCTAAAGAAAGTTCATAACATCAGCCTCTGTTAAAGCTATAAATTCATTAAATAAAGCAATAATCCGAACCCTTCCCGATAGGGACAAGGTTCGGATTTCATTCTTTGGTGCGGATGACGGGACTTGAACCCGTACGAGGATTCCTCGCTACCCCCTCAAGATAGTGCGTCTGCCATTCCGCCACATCCGCGTCACAATAATATTATACTCTTAATAGATTCATTGTCAATATTATTTGTCATACAAAAATTTATATATTTTATAGTTTACTTTTACTTTCTTAACATATTTGTCTGTTTCTTTGAAAGGTATGTAGTGAAGGTTTTTGCCGTCCTTTGAGTGCTCTGTATCATTTAACCACTTTTGAACATTACCTCTTCCTGCATTGTATGCCGCCAGAACTACATCCATATTGTCTCCAAATTCTTTTCTTAGATTATCTATGTACCAACACCCCATGGGAATATTATACTCTGGATCAAATAACTTATTTAATGTAAAATCCTCAATCTTCATTTGTTCCGCAATCCATTCTCCTGTAGTAGAAGTTACTTGCATTAGCCCATAGGCACTTTTGTGTGATACAGCATCAGGATTAAAATTACTCTCAGCTTTTATTACTGAAAATACTAAGTAAGGATCTATATCATACTCTCTTGAATATTTATATACTATATCTGAATATTTTAAAGGATATAGCTTTTTCATTGCGTTCGGAATTTGCTTTATTGCTACAACGGCTATTAAGATGAATATTGTAATTTTAATTAATTTCTTCAACTGCTTTTTCCACTCCCCGCAAATCATTGATGAATTGAATTAATGTATCTATTTGCATTTCTGTTTCATCTATAGTCTTAGTGTTATCTATGACAAAATGAGCCATTTCTCTTTTTTTATTTAATGATATTTGAGCGTTTATTCTATTTATTACTTCCTTATCATCTAATTTATCCCTACTTTTCACTCTATTAAATTGAGTTTTTTCATCTACCCACACTACCACTATTAAGTCCATAACTAAATGCATATTTTGTTCGAATAAAGTAGGAGCATCTAACACACAAATTTTTTCTCCATTGCATTGGCATTTATCAAACATATTATATATTTCTTTATTAATATAAGGAATAATAATAGACTCAAATTCTCTTCTTTTTTCTTCTGAAGAAAATATAAATGACCCAAATTCTCTTCTCTTTAAATTCCCATTTTCATCTACAAACTCACTGCCATATTTTTCTTCTATATCTTCTATGATATTAGGGTATTTTTTTAAAACATCTCTTGATATAACATCACAGTCGATAATAGATATTCCTCTTTCTTTAAGAATTCTAGATACTGTGCTTTTTCCACTGCCTATTCCACCGGTTAAACCTATTTTAAATATTTTATTTTGCTTCATACCAGTTTTCTCCCTCGTCTATATCTACTTCTAGAGGAACATTTAATTTTATTATATTTTCCATAGATTCCTTAAGCAAGGATCTTACTTCATTTAACTCATCCTTATATACATTTAAGATCAGTTCGTCATGAACCTGCAAAATTAAAGTACTTTTTAACTCTCTATTTTCTAATTCATTATAAACATTAACCATGGCCATTTTAATTATATCCGCAGCACTTCCCTGTATTGGACTGTTCATAGCTAATCTTTCTCCAAAAGCCTTTACCATTTTCTTAGAATTTAATATTTCAGGTATAAATCTTCTTCTATTTAATATTGTTGTCACATACATATCCTTCTTAGCTTTTTCTATGGTGTCATCCATATACTTTTTAACATTTGGATATCTTTCAAAATATGTATCTATATATTCTTTTGCTTCTTTTCTAGAAATATGTAAATCCTTTGCCAAACTAAAGTCTCCTATACCATAAACTATTCCAAAGTTTACAGCTTTAGCGTTGCTTCTCATAACAGAAGTAACCTGATCTAATGGCACTTTAAACACTTCCGAGGCAGTTTTAGTATGTATATCTGTATGATGCTTAAAGGCATCAATCATGCTTTCATCTCCTGCAATATGCGCAAGAACCCTTAATTCTATTTGTGAGTAATCACCAGATAAAATGACACATCCATCATCATTTGGTACAAAAACCTTTCTAATCTCTTTCCCCATTTCATATTTTATAGGTATATTTTGAAGATTAGGTTCAGTACTAGAAAGCCTTCCTGTAGTTGTTACAGTTTGATTAAAGCTTGAATGTATCCTTCCATCTTCATCTATTACATTTTTTAGTCCTTCAACATAGGTGGAATATAACTTAGCCAACTGTCTATAGTATATTACTTTTTCTATTATAGGATGTTTATCCTCTAATTCAGCTAATACTTCTGCATTAGTTGAATATCCCGTTTTAGTCTTTTTGATTACTGGCAAATCCAATTTCTCAAATAGTATTTTCCCCAATTGTTTTGGTGAGTTTACATTAAACTCTTCATCAGCTAAATTATATATTTCCTTTTGAATCTTTTCTATTTCTATTGAAAATTTATCACCTATATGTGTTAATGCTTCCTTATCAACTCTAAATCCTTCAATCTCCATAGATGCTAATACCTTTGTAAGAGGAAGTTCTACTTCATAATAGAGTTTTTCCATATTTAAATTCTTAATTTGTAAATTCAATTCATTATACAAATCTTTTAATAATGATGTTTCAGTTATCATATCTTCTTCATCATTATTTATTACTATTTTAAGATATTCTCTAATTAAAGTATTTAGTTCATAGTCCCCCCTTGAGGAATCAACTAGGTACGCAGCTATTTTGGTATCAAATATTACAGACTTTAAGTCTATACCCATTTTATACAAAATAGTATAAGGTACTTTTACATCGTGACATACTTTCTTTATCTCTTCATTTTCAAAAATTTTCTTTAAGCATTCAATAGAAGTTTTATCATCCTCTTCTAATATGCTTCTTAAATTTATTAAATAATTATTATCCTTATTATTTAAATAAATATTTTCTATTAAGCTTTTGGAAAATACATTCTCATTAACATTTTTAAAGGTAATGAAAATTTCTTCATTTATAGATTGACACAAATCTTTTAATTTATTCACATTATCAACAACTATATAGTCAACTTTTAACTTTTCTTCCTTTTCTATGCTTTCATTAGATTTTGGCATTCTATCTAAAAGGGATTTAAATTGAAGATCTATAAATAATCTTCTTACCCCTTCTTCATCATAATTATCTTTAGATTTTATACTTTCTAAATCGATATCAACTGGAACGTCCCTCATAATAGTAGCAAGTCTTTTACTAAAAATTGCTTGCTCTCTATTTTCAAATAAATTTTCTTTTACTTTTTTTCCGCTTATATTATCTATATTCTCTAAAACATTTTCTATGCTGCCGTATTCTTTTATTAATTTAAATGCAGTTTTTTCTCCTACACCTGGTACTCCAGGTATATTATCTGATGGATCTCCCATTAGACCTTTAACATCTATAAACTGAGTTGGAGTTACACCCATCTCTTCAATCATTCTATTACCATCATATATCTCTTTTTCAGTTATACCTTTTTTGGTCAATACTACCTTTGTTTTATCTGAAGCTAACTGCAGTGCATCCTTATCCCCTGTAACAATATAAGTTTCTATATCATGCTCCTCTGCAACTTTAGATAAAGTTCCTATTAAGTCATCTGCTTCAAAACCATCAATTTCAAAAATATCGATAGCTAACTTACTTAATAAATCTTTAACTACTGGAAATTGTTCTCTTAGCTCTGGAGGCATTTTTTTTCTTCCAGCTTTATAATCTTCATATTCATTATGTCTAAAGGTAGGTGCACTTCTATCAAAAGTACAAACTACATAATTAGGGGTTAATTCCTCTTTCATTTTCAATAACATATTAGTAAATCCATAAATTGCATTAGTATGTAATCCTTCATTATTAGTTAATAGTGGTAGTGCATAAAAAGCTCTATTCATTAAACTATTACCGTCCAGTATCAACATCACTTCTTTAGTGCTCATCATTATCTCTCCTATCAAACATTACTTTATATATACAGAATCCCTATAATCCTTTACTGCCTTTTTAAAATCATTGAATTCATCATTAGGAAATTTACTTAATAATTCTTTTAATATATAGAAGGCCACTATATTTTCCAATATTATTGAAGCTGGAACTACTGCAGATACATCTGAACGTTCGTATCTTGTAGTTTTTTCTTCTCTAGTTTTTAAATCTATTGTTCTTATATCTTTTTTTATAGATGGTATGGGCTTAATAAACACTTTAATATCTATTTTTTCTCCATTTGAAACTCCTGCTTCTATTCCTCCACAATTATTAGTGTCTCTAGAAATTCTTCCATCTTTATATAGTATTTCATCATTAAAACTACTTCCTCTTAAGGATAAGTCTAATCCATTGCCAAATTCTATAGCCTTTACTCCCTGTAAGGACATTATACCATAACTTAATATAGCATCTAGTTTTCTATCCCACTGGGAATAACTACCTACACCTATGGGAACTCCCTTTACTGATATATAGACACTTCCCCCTATAGTCTCCCCCTCTTCTTTACATATATCGATTTTCTTCATGAAGCTCTTTTCAATTTCCTCATCATAACATCTAACAGAGCTATTATTTATTTTTTCATATATTGAATCGTCAAATAAATCTACTATTTCTTCATAGCTATTTCCTATGCTATTTACTTTACTCCTTATATCTATCCCAATTTCTTTTAATATAGATTTACATAGAGCACCTACAGCTGTTCGAATGGCTGTCTCCCGTGCTGAAGTTCTTTCAATGGAGTCTCTTATATCTCCAGTACCATATTTAAAATAACCTACTAAGTCCCCATGTCCTGGTCTTGGGATACTTATTTTTTCCTTATCTTCAGGTTCTCTATCTATTATATTCTTCCATTTTTCATAATCTTTATTATGAATCATCATAGTTATGGGATTTCCAGTGGTTTTTCTTCCTCTAAGTCCTGAAAGAATTTCAATCTTATCTTCTTCTATCTTCATTCTTTCTCCCCTACCATAACCTGTTTGCCTTCTCTTTAATTCATCATTTATATAATCTATATCAACTATGAAATTTGATGGAAGCCCATCTAGTATTGCAATTAAAGCCTTCCCATGGGATTCACCAGCATCAAGAAATCTAATCATATTAATCTCTCCTAATATAATAATGGTATTATAATTATTATTTTACACTTTATTATATTATAATTCATCTTTTTTACCTATTTAAGAACTATAAATTTTATTTTAGAAGATTATAGCCAATATAAAACCACTAGGTAATACATCCTAGTGGTTTATTATTTTTTAATTTATAGAATTAAATATGCTATTGGCGCTGTAATAATTAATGATAGAACCACTCTCTCAAACCATATTATGACTAAATCTTTTATATTCAAAGGTATATCTGTTGATAGCATACATGGTATTGAAGCTGAGAAAAATAATATTTCTGATACACAAACTACAGCGATTATAAATCTTGTTACCAAAGGAGTATTAGCAACTACAATGGCTGGTAATAACATTTCTGCAATACTAACGGCACAAGCCTTAGCTGCCAGCAATGGTTCTGGTATTCTTAATAAAAATGTAAATGGGTAGAACACGTATCCTATAATATCAAACAACGGAGTATATTTGGCAACAACTAATCCTAAAAAACCTATGGACATAAGGGTTGGTGCTATACTTATAGCAAGCATGATACCATCTTTAAAATTTATTACTATATTTTCCATAAGCGAAGGTGCTCTATCAGCGGCAATTATACCTTCTCTCCATGCTCTTTTTAAAGCATTCCCCTTTTCTTCTGATTCCTTATCTCCTTTCGTTCCCTCATAATATTCTTCTGACTTCTTACTTAAAGGAGCTAATCTTGCAGTTATAGCTGTCACTATAAAGGTAATTAAAAATGTTAACCAAAAATAAGTATTCCATAAGTGCATTATATCAAGAGTATTTGCTACAATGATCATAAAAGTTGCAGACACTGTTGAAAATCCTGTAGCTATTATACAAGCTTCCTTTGTAGTGTATTTACCTTCTTTATAAACTCTGTTAGTTATCAATAATGCCAATGAATAACTTCCCACAAAGGATGCCACGGCATCAATGGCAGATCTTCCTGGAGTTTTCCATACTGGCTTCATTACTGGTCTCATCAATACGCCCACAAATTCCATCAATCCATAACTCACTAAAAATGCTAAAAATACAGATCCTATAGGTACTATAGTTGATACTGGAACAACAACTTTGCCAAATACGAAAGGAATCATATCTACTTCAAATAATTCCTTAGGTCCTATTTCGAATATGGCCATATACACTACTACGATTCCTATAAGCTTTAATATAGAAAATATCTTACTAACCGTATTTTTATTCCAAGTTTTATTTATAAAAGGATATATACCACCTATAGTTACAATAAGTGCACCGTATATTTGATTATAATAAGGTATTTTTCTTATAATATTCACTATATGGTCGATAGGTATGGTAGTATTTTTACCTATGGTTATTGGTATGAAAAACATAAATACTCCTATAGCACTATAGACTAAAAGTTTAAAAGCGTTATTCCCAGTGCTACTTTTTAATTCAATTTGAACATTTGAATCCCCCATTTATATTCCCCCTTATTTTATATGAATATAATATATGTATATTATACCAAATCCATCCATATACCAACAGCATATTTCCAATATTTTAAATATTAAGTAATATTTTGTTATTCTTCTTATACTCTAATTAAGAATACTAACTTTTTATAGTTCGCAGTATTAATCTACTAAAATAATTGGACATGTTAAAATTTACTTGACTTATATGTATATTTTGTGTTATTATTTTTTTATCACGAGCCGAAGTGGTGGAATCGGCAGACGCGCCGGACTCAAAATCCGGTGGGCTATAAACCCGTGCGGGTTCAAGTCCCGCCTTCGGCACCATATAAATCAATAACAAAAGCACTTTGGTTAATTAACCAAAGTGCTTTTTATTTAACTATAAAAACTCTTTTGTTATTTCATTTTGTACTCTTTTAATGTCTTTTTCTCTCAATCCTGTTTCACTTCTTATTTCATCTATGGTCTTTCCATCTATAAGCATTTTTTTAGCTCTCATTTTTAACTCTTCAATGTTTCCTTCTAGCATATAGTTTCCTCTCCTTATTTATTCTTCTTCCTTAGCTTTTGGATCTTCAAATACAGCTCTAGAACTTTCTTCTTGAGGATTATGTTTTATAGTTTTCTTTCTAAACTTTCCATCAGATTTTCTATTATTCTTAGTACTTTTCATTTTGTGAACCATAAAAACAACTCCTTTCCATTTTATTTTCTCACGGTCAAGGAGTTTTATACTAGTACTATATTAGTTAAGATATCTAGTTTCTGGTAGATAAATTACATCTCCAATTTGAGGATTATTTAAAAACTTTAATAATATTTGTATAATTACTTTGTCTTCTCTTCTACAGAATACATATTTATCATTTACGTCCTCAATTATCGCTTTCATATTAATCCCCTCAAATCCATTATTTTATTTCGGGAAACCAAATTTTCCTTTCCCTTTCAGCGCTTATTTCACTATCAGATGAATGTACAAGATTTCTTTGTTTAGTTAAAGCGTACATCCCTCTAATACTTCCCATATCTGCTTCAAGTGGATCTGTAGCTCCATTTATTTTTCTAACAAATTTTATTGCATTTTCACCTTCAATTAACATAGCAATAATTGGTCCTTCCATTAAATATTCAATTAATTCTTTATAATATTTTTTTTCTTTATGTTCAATATAATGCTCTTCTATAGTATTTACATTTCCTTGAATCATCTTTAGACCTATAATTTTTAAGTCTTTTCTTTCATAGAAGCTTATTATTTCTCCAATTAAATTTCTTTTTATTCCATCAGGTTTTATTAATACTAAAGTTCTCTCCATAAATATACCCCATTTCTAATATTAGGTAATTATTATTATATCTTATTTTCGTTTAGTAATAAATATTAACCATATTTTATTAATTTATTCATCATATCAAATATAATAATAAAATAATCTATCAAATGCTTTGTGCAGCAATTATTTCATGATATAATAGTTTAAAATCAAAATTTACGTATAAAGGAGATATGTATGAAAAAATCAACTAGAGATGCATTCATAATTGGATTAGCACTTTTTGCAATGTTTTTTGGATCAGGAAATTTAATATTTCCCCCTTATTTAGGTAAAATGGTAGGAGACAATTATGCTTTAGCTATTATAGGTTTTCTGATGACTGGTGTGGGATTACCGTTGTTAGGTATACTAGCCTGTGCTAAAATCGGAGGTACATTTAGGGAAATCTCCTTAAAAGTAGGTAACTTATTTTCAATTATTGCAACTACAGCCATTATATTAGCAATAGGCCCAATGCTTGCAATTCCTAGAACGGCGGCCACTACTTTCGAGCTTAGCATTCAACCAATTTTTCCAAACTTTCCTATATTACCTGCAATATTAATATATTTTATTATTAATTTAGCTTTTGTCATTAAACCCTCTTCAATTGTAGATACTATAGGGAAAATATTAACACCTGCACTGTTATTATTGCTTACTATAATTATTATAAAGGGTATCATAACTCCTGTAGGGCCAATAGTAAATACAGGTTTCAAAAATGTTTTTTCCTCTTCTTTAATTGAAGGATATCAGACAATGGATGCTATGGCATCAGTAATATTTGCCTCAATTGTTATATCAACTGTTAAAGCTAAAGGATACACTGAAACTTCTGATATTATAAAAATGACTTCTATAGCAGGAATAGTTGCAGTTATTGGATTAGGATTTGTATATGGTGGATTGATGTATTTAGGCAGCCAGACTGCTTCAATACTACCAGCAAGCATAAATAAAACTGCTTTAGTAACAGAAATAGTAAATAGATTATTAGGTTACTCTGGAAATGTAATACTAGCCTTAGCCGTTGGACTAGCCTGTTTAACTACTTCTATTGGACTTACATCCTCTGCAGCATCCTTTTTCGAGAAAATATCCAACGGAAAACTATCCTACAAGGCTAATGCAATAGTAATTTCTATTGCCAGTGCAATAATTGCATTAAAGGGTGTAGATATAATAGTTTTATTATCTGGTCCAATACTACAAATACTTTATCCTATAGTTATTGTATTAGTTCTAATGACATTAATAGGTGTGAAAAATGATAAAGTTATACGTATAACTACCTATGTAACACTTTTAATTAGTATATGCGACAATCTTAAATATTTAGGTTTAAATATAGAGTTCATAAGTAATGCTATTAAATTAATACCTTTATCAAATCTAGGATTTGTCTGGGTAATACCAAGCATATTGGCATTTATAATCTCATACTTGTTTTTAAAACAAAAAAACTAATGCATACTGCATTAGTTTTTTTATTCAATTTTATGTAGTACATCATAAAAATCAACATTGATAAAAACAATCCCCGCCATGCCGCCGAAATAGGTCATGTTTGAACCTGCCTTTGCAGGTGGGCATCTCCTTTTTGTTTCCTTGTTCTTAAATAGAATTTAAGCGTCAAATCTACAAAAAGAGTCCGATTCCCTTTAACTTATGTGTTGGCTCAATATAAACCTATTCTAACGAGCACAGCAGGAGCTATGTTTCCTTTTAATTATATTATACTACATTTTTTAAATTCTTTATTATATTTTATATATTTTTTATTCTTCACCCTTTAAATTGATAACTAAACCTAATTCATCTAATTGAACTTCATCAACGTTACTTGGTGCCTCTGTCATTGGACAAAGAGCATTTTGATTTTTAGGGAATGCTACAACATCTTTAATGTTATCAGTTCCACTTAAGAACATTACCATTCTATCAAATCCGAATGCCAATCCTCCGTGTGGTGGCGGACCATATTTAAATGCTTCTAATAAGAATCCAAATCTTTCCCAAGCTTTTTCTTGAGTAAATCCTAAAACTTTAAACATTTTTTCCTGTAAGCTACTATCGTGTATTCTTATACTTCCTCCACCTAGCTCTTCTCCATTTAACACCATATCATAAGCTTTTGCTCTCACTCTGCCTGGATCTGTATCTAGATATTGTATATCTTCATCCATAGGTGATGTAAATGGATGGTGCTCTGCTTCCCATCTATCCTCTTCTTCGTTATATGAAACTAATGGGAATTCAGTTATCCATGCAAATCTAAATTCTTTATTTTCTTTTAATAGCTCTAATTCTTTAGCTAAATGTAATCTTAACTGTCCTAGACTTGTTAAAACAACTTTTTCTTTTACATCAGACACGATTAAAATTAAATCTCCTACTTTTGCATCCATCTTATGGATTATAGCCTTTAACTCTTCATCAGTTAAGAACTTAGCAATTGGTGATTTTATTTCATCTTCTTTATATGCTATCCAAGCTAATCCTTTTGCCTTAAATCCTTTTACAAAATCAGTTAATTTATCAATTTGTTTTCTTCCCATATCAGCACAATTTTCTGCCTTAATAGCACCTATGGTTCCACCATTTTCTACTACATCTTTAAACACTTTAAACTCAGTGTTCTTTACTGCGTCTGTTATGTTTTCTATTTCCATTCCAAATCTTAACTCTGGTTTATCACTTCCATACTTAGCCATAGCTACTCTATATGGTATTCTTTCAAATGGTATTTTTATATCTACATCTAATACCTGTTTAAATACATGTTGTATTAACTTTTCATTCATATCTATTACATCATCAACTTCTACAAAGGACATTTCTATATCCACCTGAGTAAATTCAGGCTGTCTATTTGCTCTTAAATCTTCATCTCTAAAGCACTTAACTATTTGGAAATATCTATCAAATCCTGACACCATTAATAGCTGTTTAAACAATTGTGGTGACTGTGGTAATGCATAAAAACTTCCTGGATAGTTTCTACTAGGAACTAAATAATCTCTTGCTCCTTCTGGTGTGCTCTTTGTAAGCATTGGAGTTTCAACCTCTAAGAATCCTTGAGAATCCATAAAATCTCTAACAGCTTTAGCAGTCTTATGTCTAATCATAAATCTCTTTTGCATGTCAGATCTTCTTAAATCTAAATATCTATATTTTAATCTTATATTTTCTGAAGCATCTAAGTCCTCTTTTATATATATAGGAGGAGTTTCTGATTCGGACAATATTTTTATTTCCTCTCCTTTAAGCTCTATCATTCCTGTTGGAAGGCTATTATTAGGAGATTCTCTTCTAACAACTCTACCCCTTACAGATATACAGTACTCAGATCTTACTGTGTCTGCTTTTTCGAAAGCTTCCTTATTTATCTCTTCTCCAAATACAACTTGAAGGATGCCTGTTCTATCTCTTAAATCTATAAATGTTAGTCCTCCAAGATTTCTTTTTCTTTGAACCCATCCCATAACTATGTGGTCACTATCCACATGTTCTTCTCTTAGCTCACCACACATTATAGTTCTTTTAAGTCCATTCAACGCTTCGCCCATTGTTTTTCCTCCTCTTTATAAGCTCTTAAAGTTAATATAGCTTATTTAATTCTGTTATTTTTTTATTGATCATTTCATCAATTCTATTATTATACTCTAATACATCTTTTACATTGGGTACTCTTTCTATTTTATTCAACTCTAAGTATACAACCTTAGTTACGGCATCTGCTCCTAGAGCTATAATAGTTTGTCTTTCCTCAATCATCTGTATATTATATATACATTCCTTACCTTTTAGAGAATACCCCACATTCTCCATATTGCCAACCATATTTTTTTGCCTATACATATAATATGGGCTCATATTTAAATCCTTTGATAATTTAAAGGTTTCCTCGTACATTCTATTTAGTTCATTCTGTTCTATATCTCTTAAATATTCTTCTAATTTTTCATATAATTTAGATCCTTTTTTAAAAGACATTCCATGAACTGTTATACTATCTGGCTTCAGATTATATATTTCTTTATACGTATTCTTTATATGAGGTAACCTTTCACCCGGCAATCCTACAATTATGTCCATGTTTATATTGTTAAAACCCATATCTCTTGCCATTCTATATTTATCTTTAATATCCTCTACAGAATGATTTCTGCCTATAAGTTTTAAAGTATCATCGTTCATAGTTTGAGGGTTTATACTTATTCTTGTTACACCATACTTCTTCATGGTAGAAAACTTATGAGCTGATAAACTATCAGGTCTTCCGCACTCAACAGTAAATTCACGTACATTATTATCATGTATAAAATTATTATATATTTTTTCCATAATATCTTCAAATTCTTCATCTTTTATGGAGGTAGGAGTCCCCCCTCCAAAGTACAATGTTTCTATAATTAGTTCTTTTTCTTTAATAAATCTGCTTATTTCTTCTATTTCCTTAGTTAAAGCATTCAAGTATGCTCTCACCACATTTTTGCAACTTACTATTGGATTTGAGGTAAAAGAACAATATAAGCATCTAGTAGGACAGAAAGGCATACCTATATAAATGCTTATTTTTCTCTTATCATTATTAACCATATTGCTTTCTATTTTCGCTACTTCAATACATAGTTTAGCTTTTTCTTCTTCTGCTATATGATGCTCTTTATAATAATCTATAATTTCTTTTTCACATTTTCCCTCTTTCAATAGAGATAACGCAATTTTACTAGGCCGTATCCCTACAAGAGTTCCCCAGGGAATTTTTTTCCCTGTTCTCTTTTCTAGAAAAATGTAACTACTCTTTTTTACTTCTTCTTTAACATTTATATCTTTATTTATATTAAAATTCTCTGATCCATTCTTATCCTCTATTAATATTGAATCTTCCCCTATCTCAATTTTATAATCAGGAGAGGTAGTGTTAAAATCCAATTGGTTCAAAGGAAAAAATAAATTAAAAATTTGGTATACATCATACCTATATTTTAGATTATTCAATTCTATTGAAATTGCCATATTATCTACTTTCTTTCATAATTTTATAAAAACGGGTTATACATTTTTTCGTAATCTATTCTACTCTCACCGCCGTGACCTGGAAGTATTACTGTTTCTTTAGGAAGATTTAATAATTTATTTTTAATGCTATCTATCAATACTTTAAAATCTCCACCTTCAAAATCTGTCCTTCCTATGGAGCCTTCAAAAAGAGTATCTCCTGTAAATACTACATTTTTAAGTAAGAAACACATTCCTCCTTCGGAATGACCAGGTGTTTCTATACAATTTATTTTAATATCTCCTATTTGAAATTCATCTCCATCTTTTAAATGTATATCAGCTCTTCCAAATTTATTTTTATCTCCAAATACATAGCCACCTTTTTCTATAGCTTTTTCATCCTTTTCATTTATACCAACTAAAGCATTAGTTAATTCCTTAAGCTCGCTTACAGCACCTGTATGATCAAGATGACCATGGGTTAAAAATATATATTTTACTTTTCCACCCATTTTCTTTATTTCATTATTTATTAAAGAAGCTTCTGCACCTGGATCAATCACCATAGTTTCTTTAGTCTTATCATCCATAACTATATAGCAATTAGCAGCATATGACCCAACGGGCAATCTATTAATTTTCATTTAATTCACTCCTATAATTTAAAATGTTTTTTTACTATCTAGTAATATAGTTACAGGACCGTCATTTACTATAGTAACTTCCATATCTGCCCCAAATTCTCCTGTTTCCACATTACCTAGGATTTCCTTACACTGCTTAATAAATTCCTCATATAGAAATTTTGCATCCTCTCCACCTAAAGCTTGGGTGAAGCTAGGTCTCTTACCTTTTCTCACATCACCATATAAGGTAAACTGAGAGATTATTAATAATTCTCCACCTACATCTAGTAAGGACTTATTCATTTTACATTCTTCATCTTCAAAAATTCTTAGATTTAATATCTTATCTTTTAAATAAGCTACGTCTTCTATAGTATCTTCTTTACATATACCTAAGAGAACATTTAATCCCTTATCTATGCTTCCTATTGTTTTTTCGTCCACTTCTACTTTGGACATTTTAACTCTCTGAACAACAGCTCTCAAGTTCATCACCTCTAATTCTTAGTTCTATACACATCACTAACACCTCTTAATCTTTTGATCTTTTTCATTAAATCTTTAAGGTGCTCGATATTAGGTATTTTAAATTTAATATTTATTAGAGCAGTAGTACCTCTTATTGGTTTTGCATTTATAGCATAGAGATTTGTTTTTGTTTGAGTAATTATATCCATGATCTCTGCTAGTAAACCATCTCTATCATCTGCTTTTACTTGAATTTCTGCTATATAATCCCCTATTTTTGATTCTCCCCAACTTACTTCTACAATCTTATTTTCCCCATCTTCCAGTAAATTTGCTAAGTTTACGCAATCTTTTCTATGGATAGAAACTCCTCTTCCTTTTGTTATATAGCCTACTATATCGTCTCCTGGCACTGGGTTGCAACACTTTGAAAATCTCACCAATAAATTACTAACACCTTTAACAATTATTGCTGGGGAAGAAGTTCTTTTCTTATTATGCTTACTTTGATTTCCCTTTGCGTTCTTATTATTTATACTACTTAATATTTCTTCATTTGTGAGCTGTACCTTATTACCTTTTTCATAAGCTTCTTTTATTTTTGCAACTATGCTTGAAGGAGATATATCTCCCATACCTGCGGCAGCATAAAGGTCTTCCACTGAATTAAAGCTATATTTCTTTAATATATTATTCAATATATCGCCTTTTGCTATTTCACCAAAATTATATCCCTGTTTCTTTGCCTCTTTTTCTAAAAGCTCTTTCCCTTTACCTACGGACTCTTCTCTTTTAACCTTTTTAAACCAAGCTCTAATTTTACTTTTAGCTTGATTACTCTTTGCAATATTAATCCATTCAATAGTAGGACCTTTAGATGAATTAGATGTTATTATTTCTACTATTTCACCAGTTTTTAAATGGTAATCAAGAGGTACCATCTTGTTATTGACCTTTGCTCCTACGCATTTATTCCCTACATCTGTATGAATTTTATATGCAAAATCTATAGGAGTTGATTCACTAGGAAGGTTTATTACATTACCCTTTGGTGTAAATACAAATACTTCATCTGAAAATAAATCTATTTTAAAGCCTTCCATAAACTCTTCCGCATCTGGGGTTTCTCTTTGCCATTCAAGTATCTCTCTAAGCCAAGAAAGTTTTAATTCCATATTACTTTCATTTATTTTTCCCTCTTTATACTTCCAATGGGCTGCGATACCATACTCTGCTGTTCTATGCATCTCTTCTGTTCTTATTTGTATTTCAAAGGGTTTTCCTTGAGGTCCTATCACGGTTGAATGAAGCGATTGATACATATTTGGTTTAGGCATAGCAATGTAATCCTTAAACCTACCTGGTATTGGTTTATACATAGTATGAACTATTCCTAAAACTGCGTAACAATCCCTTACAGTATGCACAAGTATTCTTACTGCAGTCAAATCAAATACCTGCTCTAAGGTCTTATTTTGATTAACCATTTTTCTAAATATACTATAGAAATGTTTTGGCCTACCTTCAATATCAGATTTAATACCAGCCTTTTCCAAATTATCTGATAATTGATTTATTATCATTTCTGTATATGCTTCTCTCTCTGCCCTTTTTTCTGCTATTTTTTTTACTAGATCATAGTATTCTGCTGAATTTATATATCTAAAAGCTAAATCTTCTAATTCCCATTTTATTTTAGATATTCCTAATCTATGAGCTAATGGTGCATATATATCAAAGGTCTCCTTAGATTTTTCCTTTTGTTTTCCTTCTGGCATATATTTTAAAGTTCTCATATTATGAAGTCTATCCGCAAGTTTAATCAGTATAACTCTAACGTCTTTAGCCATAGCCAAAAGCATCTTCCTTACATTATCTACCTGCTGTTCTTCTTTTGTTTTATATTTTATCTTACCTAATTTAGTTACACCCTCAACTAAATCAGCAACTTCTTTACTAAATTCTCTTTCAACATCCTCATATGTACATATTGTATCTTCAATAACATCATGCAAAAGGCCAGCCACAATAGTGCTGGTGTCCATACCCATTTCTGCTAATATGCATGCTACTTCAAGAGGGTGAGTAATATATGGCTCACCTGACTCCCTTTTCTGCTCCCCATGAGCATCATAGGCAAAATTATATGCTTTTTTTACTAATTCTTTATCTACATTTATGCAATTTTTATCTATCCTATCCATCAATTTTTCAAGCATATTTTACTCCCCTAAAATCAATGGCTGGTTTTAATAACCAGCCATTATTTTTTATTAACATTATATAATATTTTGTAGAAACATGCAATTTATATTTTGCTAAGACACCATCTTTTCAAGCATTCCAAATAGATACGGCTTCATAATATCTATGCTATATGGTTCCTCTAAAATTATAGAACTATAACAGATAGAACTGGTAAGTTCTATAATCATAAAAAGCTTGATTTCAAATTCCTTTTCATCTATATTTTCTTTTATCATAATATCCTTTGAAAGCTCCATAATCTCTTTCATTTCTTCATACTGATTAGCATTAGCTATGGCTTTTCTATAGAGTCCCCAAGAGAGATTTTTATGTATTATCTTCAATAGTTTTTTATTCAACTTAAAATACTCAATAATATAGTCTGTAAATATTATTAATCCTTCCGAAAAGCTTTCATCATTACCATTTAAAATATTTAAAGTATGATTTAACGCCTCTTTCAATATATGAGCGCTCTTTTTTAATATGATTTTATCTATAATATCATACTTATTTTTAAAATAAAGATAGAAAGTTCCTTTTGCTACTCCTGCATTTTTAACTATATCATCAATAGAGGTATCATTTACCCCTTTATCAGAAAACAATTGAAAGGCAGACTCATAAAGTTTTACTTCTTTTTTTACTGTATTCTTTTTTTTAATCTCATTTTCTTCTTTAGTCATACTAATATAATTCCTCCTTATGGGAAAATATATGCAATTAAGTAATATATTATATACTATTATTGATTAGAAATTTTATTTAGTCAATATTAAATATAAATTGAACCCCTATGTATTCTAGTTACATAGGAGTTCAATTCATTTTATTTCATCTTAAATGAACAAGTCTTTAACCCATTGAAGAATTCCCTTTTTTTCTTCTTCAATTACTAATTTCTTTTCTTTTTTTACTTGTGGAGCTTTTATGGAATCAGTTCTCATTATAAATTTAACACTACCTTCCATATCCTCTCCTACTCCAGTGTAAGTTCCATATCTATCTGACATTTCATATAGTTTATCTTTGACCTTTATAATTCT
The DNA here is from genome assembly GCF_018918285.1 of Clostridium mobile. GTDB lineage: Bacteria > Bacillota > Clostridia > Clostridiales > Clostridiaceae > Clostridium_AW > Clostridium_AW mobile. The sequence goes on along the minus strand of NZ_JAHLQF010000003.1, from coordinate 599,040 downwards.
ATCCATGTCTTCAATTTTTAAACCTAATTTAGAGTCTATCTTTCCATCTCCCTCTTTCTTAAACTTTAATACTCCTGAGTACAGCTCTTCACTTCCTTCAAAGAGATTGGTACTTCCTTCAATCAAAGGATTTACTCCTTTATCAATTAAAGATTCCATTCCTTTATCTAGATTATATGAACCTTCATATAACTTCTCTACGCCATCATTCAAGGTAGGAATTTGATCTAACATTTCATTAGCTTTATTTATATTTTCTTCTTTTAAAGAGTCCTTAACTAACTCTAGTATCTTTTCATTGTTTTTTAAATCCTGTTGCATAATAGTAAGTTCTTTTAGCATTTTTGGTACAACCTTAATATTATTATTTACATCATCTGGCAAAGATTTTTGGAGTTTTGTCAATTCAGGTATTAATTTATCCAAATCTTCTTGCAGCAACTTTATCTTTTCTAAAGTTTTTGCTGATGCAGGATCATTTATACCATCTAAAATACTCTTTATCTGATTTAAATTATTTTTATTTTTATCTAAATCTTCTTTAATACTTATAAACTTTTTCATAAAGCCTTGCATATTAGTTATATTCTTTTCATTGAATACTTCATTTATATTTTTTATAATATTTTTCCCTTCTGGAGATGACACTTCCTCTTTTAGTTTTCCTAATTGATCTATTGTACCATTTATATAGTAGATATTACTTTCATTTAATGCTGAGTTTAATTCACCAATATTTTTTTCATTATCTTTAAATTGTCTTTGTAGATCATTTAATGAATTTAACTCACTTGATAAATTTGAAATTTTACTTTGAGAATTCTTAAATTTTTTATCAGTTTCATCTACAGTTTCATAATATCCTTTTAACAATGCCTTAGCTTTAACTTTTTCCTCATTTGATAATTTATCATTAGAATCAACTATACCTTCTAAAAATTTAACATTTTCTTCTTTTCTTAATTGCTCAGTTTGAGAATGATAAGCATCAGCAGTGTTTATTTCTTCCTTTAATATGTTATTTATTGAATTCAAATCAATATTTTTCACTTTTTCTCCACTATTCATTATAGTTCTTAATGAATTTATATTTTCACTACTCAAACCGTTTTTAATAGCGGTAAGCCTATTGCTATCAAAATTTTCTATAACACTTGAAAATTTATTAACACTATTATTAATCTTAGGTGCATCATTTAATAAATCATTATATTTTTTTAGTATATTCCCATCTACGTTACTTACTTCCTCCAATCCTGCCATAAGGGAATTTATATTCTTAATACCATCATCTTTTGTTAAAATATTTAATCCTTTATATAGGGGATGATTTAATATTTCATTTTCATCTATATTTTTAAAATCTTTACATGTCTTATTAAACAAAGCTATATTTTCAGCAGTTAGAACTTTCATAGCATCTTGTAGTAAATTTATGTCCATATCCTTTGCTTTAAAAGCATGGTCAATTAACTTCCTTTCCTCTTCTACATTTTTAGGATCTCTTATCAATGATATTTTATCTGGATTTTGATGTAATTCTTCTTTTATTTTTTCAGTTCCTTCTTTCATTTTACCTATACCATTGCTTAGTTGTTCAGATCCATTCTTTGCAGATATCATAGCAGATTTAAAATCTATAAGCCCTTTGTTTAAGCTTCCACTACCATCTTTTATTTTTAATGTTCCATCCATTATTTTATTAGATGCATCTTTTAATTCTTTTATTGCATCATCCAAATCTCCAACATTTTTAGCTTCTTTAAGAGACTTTATTTCTGGTAATTTAGGAGTAGCCGTTATTAATATTGGGGACATTTTAAAGTTCTCAACATCACACTCTATCTCTATATTATTTGGTATATTTAAATTTCCATTTTCTATATTAAAATTTTCTTTAAGCCCTGGCAAGGATACAAAGCTTATTATATTGTTATTTCCTTCTGATATCATAGTACCTTCATTGCTCTTGATATTTTTGAAGTTCTCAAGTGGTAAAGTTACCATTGTCAATACTGTTATTGATGCGTATATCTTATCATATTGTCCATTGATATTTTCCATATGAATGCTTGTATTTACATATTCTATTTGAATTTTTAATTTTCCTGACTTACCTGCAATTTCTTTTGGATTTACTTCCTTATCATCTAAATAATATTTTATTTTAATTTCTAGAGGCAGCTTTTTATTTGTAGTTCCTTGGTAGAATATATCCTTACCTTCCATCTTCCAAGTTAAGTTTTCTCCACTTTTATTAAAGTTTTCTTCACCTTTTATATTTTTTATATTCTCCAATCCTGATCTATCTTTCACCTCTATACTTTGTCCATTCCCTCTCAACCAATCGGTAACTACTTGATTCTCTACATCTCCTTTCTCAGAAAGATTTACATATACAGATTCATCCTTTATTATCATTTCTTTAGCGCTCACTACATTAGGAGCTAACATAGTTCCCATTAACACAAAACAAACTAAATTTTTTGATAAACTTTTCTTATCCATACTACATCTTCTCCTTTATATTAATTAGATTGTACCCACCCTTTTGTGGTTTTCTTTATTATCCCTTCACATACTAGCAATATAGATGGAAGAATGAAAATAATAACGATCATGCTTATAATTGCGCCTCTAGCCATCATAATGCATAGAGTTCTTATTATAGATAAATTTGATATTATCCCCACTCCAGCTGTAGCACCGAAGAAAGCTAAAGCACTTGTCACAATGGATTTTGCTGATTCCTTTACCGCCTTCTCCATTGCAGTAAATTTATCTAATCCATTTCCTAGCTCTTCTTTAAACCTTGAAGTCAATAATATTGCATAGTCAACAGTTGCTCCTAATTGAATACATCCTATTACTATAGAAGCTACAAAAGGTACTGTTGTTCCCATATAGAAAGACATACTCATATTGACAAGTATTGCAAGCTCTATAGCAAGAACTAATATAATAGGTATACTTAGTGATTTAAACACCAATAAAATAATGACAAATATTGCTCCTATAGATATTAAGTTTGAACTCTTAAAATCCTCATCTGCTAGCATAACTAAATCTTTAGTTAATACTCCTTCACCTGTCATCATAGATTCTTTATCATAATTTTTTACTATTGAATTTATATCTTCTATTTGTTTATTTTCTTCATCTGTAGCCGCCTTATATTTTGAGTTTACTAAAATTAAATTGTATCCATCTTTTTTAAAGGTTTCTCTAATTTTATCTGGTATAAAACTCTCTGGTATAGCCTCTCCCATGAATTTGTTATAACCTAATACCTTATCTACCCCTTCTACTCCTTCAATTTCTTTTATCATTTTCTCCATATTATAAGCTGGAACATTATCATGAACCACAATAAAATGAGTAGTAGTCATGTTATAATCTTCTTTTAATTTATTTGTAGCTATTATTGATGGTAAATCTTTTGGTAAAGATCTATCTAAGTTATAATATACCTTCAAATTGTTGTTACCATACAAAGCAGGTATAAAGGCTATTAAAAAAATCCAAATAAAAGTTTTATATTTTTGTGATACTATTTTTGATACTTTATTAAATTCAGGAAGTATTGTCCTATGTGAGTATTTATGAATTTGATTATCAAAAGTTAGTATAAGCGCTGGAAGTATTGTAATGGTAGATAGTACGCCTAATACTACCCCTTTAGCCATCACAAGACCTATATCTCTGCCTAAGCTTAACTTCATTGAGCACAAAGCTAAAAATCCAGCTATAGTAGTAAGTGAACTACCTGATATAGATACTATGGTGTTGGATATTGCCTCAGCCATAGCTTCATATCTATTTTCCATCTTCTTCTTTTCTTCCTCATATCTATGAAGTAAAAATATAGAATAATCCATTGTTACTCCAAGCTGTAGTACTGCAGCTATAGATTTGGTTACATATGATACTTCTTTTAAAAATATGTTAGTCCCCATATTAAATACTATGGCAAAACCCATGCTTATTAAAAATATTGCTGGAATTAATGTGGATTCCATGGTTAATGCTAGTACTACAACAGATAATATAACTGCAATTAACACATACATAGGCGTTTCCTTATCAGACAAATCTTTAGTGTCCTTCACTATGGCAGACATACCACTTAAAAAACACTGCTCATTTGTAATTTTTCTTATGGTTCCTATAGCCTTTTGTGTCACTTCTGATGAAGCAGACTCATTATACTTTATAATTAACATAGTTGAATTTTTGCTATAGAAAACATTTTTTATTTCATCCGGTAATATATCTTTAGGTACACTTTCATCTAAGATGTCACTTATCCATATCACGGTATCTACACCTTCTATTTCTGATATTTCCTCTTTAAGCTTTAAAACATCCTTAGACTCCATATCTTCTATTATGAGCATCGAACTTGCAGCATTAGAAAATGTCTTATCCAAGACTTGTTGTCCTTTCATAGAATCTAATTCCTGTGGAAGATATTCAAGCATATCATAGTTTATTTTAGTTTTGGCCATTCCAATAAAGGATGGAATTAATAATAATACCGATAATATAATAACTAAAATTCTATGCTTAACTATAAAATCTCCGAATTTCTTCACGGCCATCCTCTCCTTAATTTATATTTTATGACTAATAGTCATTTTCTACTTTGTTATTATATACATTAACTGACTAATAGTCAATATCTTTTCCGTATACATTTTGTTAAGAAAAATTGAACTTTATTAATAAAATAAAAAAAATAACCATTGATATTAAATTTATCAATGGTTATTTTTTATATAATATATAATTTTTATATATTGTACTGTATAAGGGATTCAGTATTATATTTCTTTAATTTATCTCTTCCATTCAAATCAGTTAGCTCAATAACAAAATTAATTGAAGCCACTTCTCCACCTAAGCCTTCAACCATTTTTGCTACTGATTCAATAGTTCCTCCTGTAGCAAGTAAATCGTCTACAATTGCTACTCTCTGTCCTGGTTTTATAGCATCTTTATGCATTTCTAAAACGTCACTTCCATATTCAAGTTCATAAGTGCTAGATATGGTTTCACAAGGCAGCTTTCCTTTCTTTCTAACAGGTACAAATCCTATTCCTAAAGTGTAGGCTAATGTAACTCCAAATAAAAATCCTCTAGCCTCTGGAGCAACTATTACATCAATGTTTTTATCTTTTAGACTATCTATCATTGAATCTATAGTAAACCTTAAAGCCTCACTATCTTTTAAGAGAGTTGTCACATCTTTAAAACTTATTCCTTCTTTTGGAAATCCTTCAATTACTCTTATCTTTTCTTTTAAATTCATCATCAATTCCCCCTAGAATCGTATAATTATATATTACAATGGACAGGTTATTCAATAAAAGGAGTTTATTTATTACAAACCCTACTACCCTTTACTTCATTCTTTAAGTATTTAGCAATTTGTTCTGCTCTATCACTATTAGATGTAGTGAGCAGTTCTACTGTAATTCTAGCATTATCCAACATCCTCGTATTATTCCAAGAGGGTGCAATACTGTCTATAAGCTTATTTACATTAATTATATCTATATGCTTTATATTGCTCACCTTCATTAAAGCTCTCAATCCGTAATTATTTGTGTAGTTCATATGATATATACCTTCATCTATTATAGCCTTATTTTCTCCTTCATAGGAGACCTTATTCGACTTAGTACCTAACATAACTAAATCTAAATATTTACTAATACTCTTCATCTGATAATAAGATGATATCGATTGAACAAGCTTGTAGGCAACACCTACACTAGATAAATCTTTAAATGGATATATACAATCCTTTTGTTTTGGACTAACCACTATGGTATCTGGGACTTTATTATGACAGTGGTGATTATCAGTAATTATTACATCAATACCCAACTGTTTACATAAATCTACTTGATAAGAAGAATTAATCCCGCAACCAACTGTTATCATTAAATTAGTTCCTAAGAACTTTACATGATTTTTTATTATATCTGTCCTTATATCAAAGTTATCATCGTCTCCATCGGATATAAAATATTCTACATCTGCATTCAAATATTTTAAAACCAAAAAAAGCAATGAAACCGCTGATATTCCATCTAAATCACAACATCCATATACTATTATTTTTTCCCTTTCATTTACAGCTCTAACTATCCTCATTAAAGCCTCATTCATATTCTTTAATAAAAAGGGATTATGAAAAGAATAACCTCTATTCTCCATAGCTAAGTCCTCCAAAAAATAAAAAGCATATATATTATAATTTAAAATATACTTTTTTACAAATATTTTATACATATTTTATTGAAAATAGTAAACCAGAGCGCAGTTTCGCTCTGGTTTTTAGTTGTTTTGTAATAAAAACGCTTTTTATTTTCTATTAACGCTTTTTTATTTCTTCTTTCTAAAATATACCCATAAAGGGCTAGCTATAAATATAGAAGAGTAGGCCCCTGAAACTATTCCAATTATTAATGGTATTGCAAAATCCCTTACTGCTGGAACAAATACATACACCGCTACAATTGTAAATAATGTTGTTAAACTCGTATTTATAGATCTAGTTAAGGTTTGAGAAATACTTATATTAGCCAATTCTGTATCGCTTATTTTTCTCATTCTCTTACCATTTTCCCTTATTCTATCAAATACCACTATTGTATCATTTATTGAATATCCAACTATTGTTAGTATAGCTGCTATAAAGCTGCTATTTATTGGTATTTGGAATATAGCATATACAGCTAGGGTTATTAAAATATCATGGGCTAATGCAATTATTGCTGCTAACCCAAACTTAAATTCAAACCTAATTCCTATATATATTAACATTCCTATATTAGCTAAAATTAAAGCAATAAATGCCTTTTGCCTTAATTCTTTACCTATTGATGCTCCTATTGTTTCTTGAGAAACCAAATCTTTATCTTCCAACTTATATTTCTCTTTTATTTCCTTAAACATAGGTTCAATTTGGTCTTCTGTTAAGGAATTACTTCTTATTTCTAGTAAAATTTCATTTGAAGTAGTAACTGCAGAATTTGTTGTATAGTCCTTTGTATACTTTTCTACTATCTTTTCTACTTCTTCCTTGTCATACTCCTGCTTCATATTAATTTTAACTAGGGTACCACCTTTAAAGTCAATTCCGTAATTAAATCCATCCTTTATTGCAAAAAACAATCCTAAAACCATTATCGCAAGTGATATTCCTATCCATATCTTTGTTTTTTCAATTATTTTAAAAGACTTCATTTTACTCTACCCTCCTCTTTACACCAAAAGCTGCCAAACTATTAAGCATACCCATTTCTACAGCTAACTTTAATAAGAACTTTGTTACTACTAAAGCTGTGAACATACTTAATACTATTCCGATCATTAAAGTAAGGGCAAAGCCTTTTACCGCTCCAGAACCTAAGTTATATAAAACTATTCCTGCGATTATAGTTGTTATATTGGAGTCCATAATGGAACTTAGAGCTCTATGAAATCCAGAATCAACTGAGCTTCTTATGGATTTACCTGTAGATAACTCTTCTTTTATTCTCTCAAATATAAGTACATTAGCATCTACCGCCATACCTATTGTAAGCAAGAAACCTGCTATTCCTGATAGAGTTAAAATAGCTTTTATTGAAACAAAGGTATAGAGTACTAATACTATGTAAAATGTTAGAGCTATATTTGCTATAAGTCCAGGAACTCTATAATATAATAACATAAATAGCATTACTAGTCCTATTCCAATTGCACCAGCCTTTATGCTAAGTGGAAGTGCATTAGCTCCTAACGTCGCACCTACAGTTTTTACCTCAACAGGTTTAACAACCACTGGTAATGCTCCAGACTTTATTATACCTGCCTGTCTTTTCGCTTCTTCAAGGGATTTACTTCCTGAAATCATACCCTTTCCTGTAGCTATAACATCATTTACTACTGGACTAGTTAAGAGTTCTTCATCCATGTAGATTGCTATTTGCTGTCCTATAAACTTTTTAGTTGCTTCAGCAAATTTTTTAGTTCCTTCATCAGTAAACTCTAAGCTTATTATTGGTTGATTATTGCTAGGATCAATCTGAGCCACTGCATTTTTAACGTCCTTACCTGTAAGTATTACTTCATTATCAGGTCCTACAAACTTTAATTCACCTGTTTTACCAACGCTATCTATTACTTCCTTAGCATTATAGATGCCTGGTATCTCTATTCTGATTCTCTTTTCCCCTTCTCTTTGAACTATAGTTTCACTAACTCCTAATTTATTAACTCTCATAGATATAAGTTCAATAGTTCTGTCTATAGTTGCACTGTCTACTTTATCCTCTTGGATTTCTTCAACTATTGACACGCCTCCTTGAAGATCCAATCCTTTTTTTATGGTCTCATTAAAAGATTTAAACCTATATCCAGTTCCAAGTATGTTGTCTATTCCAAAGGCACCAGCATAAGCTAAAAATCCTATTATAAGAACTGATAAGATGAATAGGATTGTACTCTTTAAGGTTTTATTACCTTTCATATTTATCCCCCTTCTTTTGTTAATTATATATTAAGTTATCATTTCTTGAATTTATAAGGAAACGACATACAAAAATTATATAACCAATGTAAAAAATAGTCAATATAAGAGAGTCTAATTACCCTCTCATATTGATATTTTCTATTATTCTTCTATCAGTTGTGACTTTAATGCTATAGCACATTCTATTCTCTTCTTTTGCATTTCACAACCTAATTTATAAGGTACTAATATATCCTTATTAAAACTATAGTTGTTAGCTTGGCATCCACCACTACAATAGAATCTTGCCCAGCAATCTATACAAGTTGGTTTAAAATATATATTTCCTTGTTTAAACCGTTTTTCTATTGATTCATTTAAATCACTTTCAAAAACATTTCCCATTTTAAATTCATCATTTCCAACGAATTGATGACAAGGATATATATCTCCTGAAGGGGTTATAGCAACATATTCATGACCTGCACCACATCCTGATATTCTTTTATAAACACAAGGTCCTCCTTGAAGGTCTACGTTGAAATGATAAAACTTAAATGAGTTCCCTTCTTTATGCCTTTTAACCATTTCTTTATAGATCTTATCATATTGTTCAAATATTTTAGGCAAGTCCTCCTCTCTTAAGGAAAGAGGGTGACCTTCTTCTAATACAACTGGTTCTACGGATACCTCATCAAATCCTTCATTGACTAAATGTAACACATCTTCAAAGAAATCCGTATTGTTTCTAGTAAAGGTTCCTCTTGCATAGTATTGTTTTCCCTTACCTCTCATTTCTACCATCTTCTTTATTTTAGGTAGAATTGTATCGTAACATCCGCTGCCATCAACTCTGGTTCTAACTCCATCATTAACTTCTTTTCTGCCATCTATGCTTAAAACTATGTTACCCATATTTTTATCCAAATAATCCATAATTTCTTTTGTCAATAATACGCCATTGGTAGTCATAGTAAATCTAACAATTTTATTATGAATCTTTTCCTGTTCTTTTGCATATTCTACTATTTCTTTAATAGTGTTAAATGCCATTAATGGCTCTCCTCCAAAGAGATCCACTTCTATATGTTTTCTTGGTCCTGAATGTTTTATTACAAAATCTATGGCTTTCTTGCCTACTTCTGGTGACATAAGCTCTCTTTTGCCTTTATATTCTCCTTCGTCTGCAAAACAATATTTACATCTTAAATTGCAATCATGAGCAATATTTAAACACAAAGCCTTTATGAAAGATTGTCCCTCTCCTGCATTTTTGCCTATATCTTCATATAAGTCTTTTGAATAAAGCATATTCTCATTTACAAGAACTTCTAATTCTTCATAGGCTTCTAATATATCTTCTCTGTCATATTTATCTTGGAACTTATTTAAGATATCTTCTTTTTTTCTTAATCCTTCTTTATCAACTATTTCATAAACTAACTCATCAACTACATGTACTGCTCCTGAGTTTACATCTAAAATATAGTATTCTCCATCTTGAATAAATTTGTGTATAAGTGACAAATTATTTCCTCCTAACCCGTTTTGGCTAAATTTAAAGCAGTAACCTAAAGTTACTGCTTTTTATATTAATTTTCGCAAGCTAGATTTGCAACTGTACAGGAAGTTTTACATGCTGATTGGCATGAATTAGCACATTCTTTACATCCTGGCTTCTTTAAGCTATCCTTTATGTTTGTCTTATTTATAGTTTTTATATGTTTCATATAAACTCCTCCATTCCTAAATAGCATATTTCCGTATGATTATATCATAAAAAGACCACAAAATAAAGTAATTATCAAATATTTATGCCTAGCATACCTGATAATGCCCCTACTCCTAAAGCTAGTAAAAATCTTATCATCATTCTATTATCTACCGTTAAATTGTTCCCTGCTATTATTGATACAAAGTATATTATTAGCATGTACAATGTTGCTATAACTATCCCAGTTAACCACCCTTTTTTATTAATCTTTCGCACAGCATATACAGTTCCATACATAATACTGAGTATAGTTGTAACTAAATAAAATACGCTATTTGTTTTATCGCTTAAATCTACAAAAGTCATTATAACAGCATATATAAGCATAAAAATTACTGTTAAAATAGTACTTCTTAAAATTCCATCCCCTATTGGTAAAAAACTACTTTTTTCCATATAAAAAACACCTCCTATCTACTAGAATTTATGTAGAAATGAGGTGTTTTATGATAAGAAATTTAATTTTCCTTGTATCCTGGAGATTCATTTTCCTCCGCTTTATCTTCTGCTTTATCTTCTTTCTTGTCTTCTTTTTTATCCTCAACAGCAGCTTCACTAGTATTTAATATTGATAATATACCATTCTTATCAAGCTTAATTCTAGCTCTACTAGGTCCAGACTCTAAAATAATAAATGTATCCTGGATATTTATAACTTTCCCTAATATTCCACCCTTTGTAATAATTTCATCATTTACTTTCAATGAATCCAGCATTCCTCTATACTTTTTCTTTCTTCTACTTTCCGGTATGTACACAATTATATAAAAGAACAGCATCATTATAATAAATGGTAAAAATAATCCTAACATACTTCCTGATGCCGGAGCAGCTGTTGCCACTGTTGTTAAATTTTTAAGTGCTAACATATATTCACCTCCCCTCATAATATAAGTTTATAATCCTTTTTATGTGATGTAAAGTTTTTTTCTAAGCTTTTCCACTCCACTGAGCTAATTTACTCTCCTTATATTTGGAGAAATAATCACCATCTATAGCATCTCTTATTTCTTTCATCATATTATTATAGAAATACAAGTTATGAAGAACACATAATCTCATAGCTAACATTTCTTTTGCCTTAAATAAATGCCTTATATATGCTCTAGAATAGTGCTGACATGCAGGGCAATTACATCCTTCATCTATTGGGTCAGAATCTAACTCATATTTTGCATTCATTAAATTTATCTTCCCATTCTTGGTAAATACATGGCCATGTCTTCCATTTCTTGCTGGAAGAACACAATCAAAAAAATCTACCCCTCTATCAACGGCTTCTAAAATATTGCTAGGTGTTCCTACCCCCATAAGATAGATTGGTTTATTATCTGGTAAATATTCTACTACTGTATCTATAGTATTATACATTTCTTCATGAGTTTCCCCTACAGCAAGCCCTCCTATAGCATATCCATCTAGATCCATTTTTACTATTTCTTTTGCGTTAGCTATTCTAATGTCGTCAAATGTTGCTCCTTGGTTAATTCCAAAAAGCATTTGTTGTTTGTTTATTGTATCTGGTAAAGAATTTAACCTATCCATTTCTTTTTTGCATCTTTCAAGCCATCTTACCGTTCTAGCTACAGATTTTTCAACATACTCCTTTGTTGATGGAATAGGTATGCACTCATCAAAAGCCATAGCTATAGTAGAAGCTATGTTACTTTGTATCTGCATACTTTCTTCTGGTCCCATAAATATTCTTCTTCCATCTATATGTGAATTAAAATATACTCCTTCTTCCTCAATTTTCCTCATACCGGCTAAGGAAAAGACTTGGAATCCACCTGAATCTGTTAAAATCGGTCTATCCCAATTCATAAATTTATGTAATCCACCCATTTTTTTTATTACTTGGTCACCAGGTCTTAAATGAAGATGATAGGTGTTAGATAACTCTACTTGGCATCCTATTTCTTTTAAATCCATGGAGGATACTGCACCTTTTATAACTCCTAGCGTTCCTACATTCATAAATACAGGTGTTTGAATTGTTCCATGAGGTGTTTTAAACTCACCCCTTCTTGCATTACCGCATTTCTTTATTAATTTGTACATATCAATTTTCCTCCTGAAGTAAAATTTACTTAATTAACATGGCATCTCCAAAACTGAAAAATCTATATTCTTCTTTAACTGCTGTATTATATGCATTCAATATTTTTTCCCTACCACATAAAGCGCTAACTAACATTAATAGAGTTGATTGAGGAAGGTGAAAATTTGTTATTAATCCATCTATAATCTTAAATTTATATCCTGGATATATGAATATATCAGTCCATCCTGAGGATTCCTTTACTCTTCCATTGTCATCACCTATAGTTTCTAAAGTTCTACAAGAGGTAGTACCTACAGCTATAACCTTTTTTCCCATTTCCTTTGTTTTATTGATAACTTCTGCACTTTCTTTCGAAAGAGTGTAGTATTCTGAGTGCATAACATGATCTGTTATATCTTCAGCTTTTACAGGTCTAAATGTTCCTAGACCCACATGAAGAGTTAAAAACACTAGGCTTATACCCTTGTTTTTGATCTCACTTAATAACTCTTCAGTGAAATGTAATCCGGCTGTTGGAGCCGCTGCTGAGCCCCTTTCTTTTGAATATACAGTCTGGTATTGTTCCTTATCTTCTAACTTTTCTTTTATATATGGAGGTAATGGCATTTGACCAAGCCTATCTAATACGCTTTCAAATACACCTTCATATTCAAATTTAACTATTCTACTTCCTTCTTCTCCTAAAGCTACTACTTCAGCCTTTAATTCACCGTTACCAAAAGTAAATCTACTTCCTATTTTTGCTCTCTTACCAGGCTTAACTAAAGTTTCCCAATTATCCTTATCTACTCTTTTCAATAACAAGAACTCCATCTTTCCGCCACTGCCTTTTTTTTCACCAATAAGTCTGGCTGGAAGTACTCTAGTATCATTTAAAACCAGGCAATCACCGGTTTCTAAGTAGTCTATAACATCTTTAAATATTTTATGCTCAATCTCTTTATTATTTTTATCTATTACCATTAACTTTGCTTCATCTCTTTTTTCTATTGGAACCTGTGCTATCAATTCTTCCGGTAAATAGTAGTCAAAATCTGTTACTTTCACGTTACCACTCCTTTATATCTATCGAGCATTGTTCAATTTCAGTGTTTACTTTTCTTTTTTTATTAAAATGTTTATATGCTTTATCTGTAGCTGTCCTTCCTCGAGGAGTTCTAATAATAAATCCTTTTTGAAGTAAATAAGGTTCATATACGTCCTGTATTGTATCTAGCTCTTCTCCTATGAAGTAAGCAAGAGTTTCTACTCCAACAGGTCCTCCGTCAAAATTATCTATAATTGCGTTTAGGATTTTATTATCTATACTATCAAATCCTTCTTTATCAATTTCAAATAATTCTAAGGCTTCCATAGATGAAGTATAATCAATTATTCCATTTCCTTTAACTTGGCAATAATCTCTTACTCTTTTCAATATTCTATTTGCTATTCTTGGCGTACCTCTTGAGCTTCTTGCAAGTTCAAAGGCAGCATTATCTTCAATTTTAACATTTAGAATTCCAGCAGATCTAATAATTATTTCTTTTAGTTCCTCTTCTTCATAGAATTCCATAGGACACAACACGCCAAATCTATCTCTAAGAGGAGAAGTAAGCATTCCTACTCTAGTTGTAGCCCCTATTAAAGTAAACTGTGGCAAATCTAATCTTATGGATTTAGCAGAAGCACCTTTCCCTATCACAATATCCAAAGCATAGTCTTCCATAGCTGGATAAAGAATCTCTTCTACTGATCTGTTTAATCTATGTATTTCATCAATAAACAATACATCATAATCATTCAAGCTTGTAAGTATAGCTGCTAAATCTCCTGCTCTCTCTATAGCTGGCCCTGATGTTATCTTTAGATTACCACCCATTTCTTCTGCTATTATATTAGCCAATGTGGTTTTTCCGAGTCCCGGTGGTCCATGTAACAAAACATGGTCCAAGGCCTCTTCCCTTCCTTGTGCTGCCTTTATGAATATATCTAATTTTTCTTTAACTCTTCTTTGTCCGATATATTCCTTTAGCTTTCTAGGTCTTAAGCTAAACTCTATTTCATTGTCCTCCTTTATATTTAAAGGTGTAACAAATCTATTCTCCATTTTATTACTCCTTTCAACTCATTAAAAATTTCAAACATTGTTTAATCACATCTTCTAAAGGAGCTTTTTTGTCCACAGAATTTAATGCTTTATTTCCTTCTTTTTCTGAATAACCTAAAGCCATTAAAGCAGCTAAAGCTTCGGTAAATACATCTATTTCTGCAGTATCTTCTTCAAAATTATTTTCTTCTTTTGATGTAAAATGTTCAGCTTTTAGCTTATCTTTTAATTCTAAAATAATTCTTTGTGCTGTCTTTTTACCTATGCCCGGAGCTTTAGTTAAAGTCTTTTCATCACCAATAAAGATAGCATATTTTAATTTATATGTACTTGTTATAGATAGCAATGATAAAGATGCTTTTACTCCAACTCCATTTATGGTTAATAACAAGTTAAACATATCCCTTTCTTCTTTAGAGTGAAACCCATAAAGCCCTATAAAGTCTTCTCTAACAATTTGCTGCAAATATAATATTATTTCTTCATCTGTCTTAGGAATTTTTGATAACGTATTTCCTGATGTAAATATTTTATAACCTATTCCACCATTCTCTACAATTATATAATCTTTGTTCATCCCTTTAAAAATGCCTTTAATATATTCGTACATTAGTTTCAGCCCCTTAAGATTTAAATTATCAATCTCTACTTTATCATTTAAATAAATTTATTTCAAGAATAAGAGGGGCTAATAAAAAGCCTCAAGGACTATTATTCATAATCCTCGAGGCGTGATAGTGCTTCTTCTCTAGTGTTGCATTGAAAATATTCACTACCATTCGTTAACAACACTATATCTTGTTCTTTTAAGTTATCTATTCTTTTATCTGTTATATCTTTTTCTTCATTTTCTATGTACATTTCCCCATTACTGTCTGTCCTAAATATTGCTATGTAGTCACCTTTTATTCCAAGCACATACTTATTAGGAGAATATTTATCTACTTCCTTTACCATGACAATTTTATCATCTGTAATATCAGTTAACTTATATTCATCTTTAAACTTTTCTTCTAATTCACCTTTAGTTTTTACATTTAGGTTACTTACTTTATCTACTTTAGATATTAATGTGTCTCCACTCTTTCTATATCTAATTTTAAATACAACTGAACTATTAGAAGATATACTTTCATTATCTTTATTTTGAGTGTAACCCTCTTTGATTTGATTGTTTACCTGTATTCTATTGTCATCTACCTCTTCATTTTTCCCTCTGAAAAATTGAATGCTAATATAGTAACTTAATGAAAATATAATTATTGACACCATAATAATTAACACTACATAAAATTTTTTGCTTTTCTTAATATCCATAATATCCCTCCTAAGAAGGATTATTGACATTAATTAATAATTTTATGCAAAAAAATAAATTTATTATAAAATATTAATAATATATTTAATTTTAAAATAAAAACACCTCTAAATGTAGTAAGTTTTTATACATACATTTAGAAGTGTTATATTTCATATTATCCTTCAAATTCATCAGGGAAATCAGCATTGTGATAAACGTTTTGAACATCGTCATCATCTTCTAGTTTATCTATAAGCTTTTGTATAGTTTCTGATTCTTCCATGGATAATGACATTGTTGTATCTGGAATCATTGTAAGCTCTGCAGATATGAACTCAAAGCCCATTTTTTCTAAAGCTTCTCTTACAGTTCCGAAATCTTCAACAGAAGTAATTATTTCAAATGCTTCTTCAGATGGTTGGAAATCTTCTGCTCCAGCTTCTATTGCTGCCATCATTATTTCCTCTTCATCCATTTCTTCTTTTCTTTCAATAACTATTTGCCCTTTTTGTTGGAACATCCAGCCTACGCATCCGTTAGCACCTAGGTTCCCCCCAAATTTAGTGAAGGCCGGTCTAACATTTCCAGCTGTTCTATTTTTATTATCTGTTAGAGCAGAAACTATTACTGCAACTCCAAAAGGTCCGTATCCTTCATAAACTATTTCTTCATAGTTTACATTATCTAGTTCTCCTGATCCTTTTTTAATTGCTCTCATTACAGTATCTTGAGGCATATTGTTAGCTTTTGCTTTTGCAATAACATCTCTTAATTTACTATTAGTTTCAGGATTAGAACCACCATCTTTAGCTGCTATAGCTAACTCCTTACCTATTTTAGTAAATATCTTACCTCTTTTAGCATCCGTTTTACCTTTTTTAGCTTGTATATTATGCCACTTAGAGTGTCCTGACATTTATATCTCCTCCTTAAGTATATAAAACATTTTTGCATAATTTAAATCTATTTAAATTAAATTTTTCTTATAAAATACCGAAAATATTATATCATATAGCCTTATATAAACTCAAATTATTTCTTCCTCATATAGTCTATTTTCTATCTTAAAATAGTATCCCTCTTTATCTTTTGCAAAGTCACATTTTCCTGAAGTGACTTGAATTATCTCCTTCTTTATTCTTTCCATTAAATCTTCTACGCATAAAATAATTATCTCAACTCTATCAGTGTATATAGTATCTTCCATATGCCAATCATTTTGACCGCATAAATATTGAACTTTCCCTAGCAAATCATAATCTATATAAATATGTAAGGCACATCCTTCTACTCTTTCTACTACGCCAGCCTCTTTAATGGCTTGAGCTGCTCCTTTACTATAAGCTCTAACTAGACCACCCTTTCCTAAAAGTATGCCTCCAAAATACCTTGTTACTACTATGGCTGTATTAGTTATTCCATTTTTCTTTATTACATCTAAAACCGGAATTCCTGCTGTGCCCTGTGGCTCTCCATCATCACTATATCTTTGAATACCCATATTTTCCCCTATTATATAAGCATAAACATTATGGGTAGCTTGGCTATGCTCACTTTTTATTTTATCAACAAAGGATTTAGCTTCTTCTTCGTTATAAACTCTTTTTGCATGACCAATAAATACTGATTTTTTTTCTTCAAACTCAGAGCTTACTTGGTCTTTTATGGTTAAGTATCCCATATTATTCCCCCTGTCCATTAGAATTTATTTCATCCATATATCTCAATGCAGCTCTTTTAATATATTCTTTTGATGTATTTACTAATATATTATTGATTTTATCATATGCTTTCTCACTTTTTATTTTAATCAATCCATTTATAGCATATAAAACTACTTGAGGATTTTCATCATCTAAAGCTCTCATTAGAGGTAATTCTAAGCTTTTATCTCCAATCTTACCCATAGCTGATATGGCCATTCTTCTTACATTAACAAATTTATGAACTGAGCTTTTTAACAATATATCATTACAGCTAATTTCCTTTAACTCTCCAATTATCCAAATAGCTGTTTCTTTCTCTTTTGGATACATTTCTACATAATTATTTTTTATATAGCTTATTAGCTTACTTTTCATTTCTTTCTCTAAGGAGTTAATTATTTCTAGCTTATCCCCTTTTCCTGCCCTTGATATATTTTTTAATAGCTCTTCTTCGTTTTCACTCTTAGCTAGTATACCATATTTTATTTTGCCTTCTATAATGTGCCTTTTAGCAGTTTCTTTATTTATATTCCTAATTTTACATATGGCATCTAAAGTCTTACCCTCAACAAATAAAAAATAAGTAATTTCCTCTTCAGAATATTCTTCTACCTTTTCCCATTGTATATTTATTAATCCCTTATTCAAAATAATCTCTCCTGTATTAATATTCTTCAAATACACTTTTGATGATTCGTAATCCATTCTCTATAGTAGGAAGGTCTGTCTGTGAAAAACTAACTCTAAAATATCCTTTTCCTTCTTCAGGATTTTTATAAAATATTATAC
Source organism: Clostridium mobile (assembly GCF_018918285.1). Taxonomy (GTDB): domain Bacteria; phylum Bacillota; class Clostridia; order Clostridiales; family Clostridiaceae; genus Clostridium_AW; species Clostridium_AW mobile. The sequence goes on along the minus strand of NZ_JAHLQF010000003.1, from coordinate 580,811 downwards.
CTGGTGTTATTAATACCCCCTGTTTTTCACATCTATAAAACAAATCCATACTATTAATAAATTCATCTTTTATCTTTACATAAAAATGTAATCCCCCTCCTGGCAAAATAAAACTTATATGTTCATGGAGAGAATTTAGCGCATTTTTCATGTAGACGTATCTTTCTTCATACACTTCATTTAATCTTTTTATATGTCCCTTCCACATACCTTCCTTTATATACATATCTAAAACTCTTTGCATTAAGCTAGATGTGGCAATATCTGTGTTTACTTTTGAATTTTGTATACTTTCTTTAAATATATTAGGACTTATAAGATATCCTAGTCTTATTCCAGGAAGAAATATTTTTGAGAAACTCTTTATATATATTACTCTATCATTAGTATCTATACTCTTAAAGCTTATGTATTTATCATCATTATATATTAACTCTGATAAATAATCATCTTCAATGATATAGAAATCATATATTTCAGCCATATTTAAAAGCCTTCTCTTTTTTTGGGCACTATAACTAATGCCCGTTGGATTTTGAAAATAGCTCATTAAATATACACACTTTATCTTATTCTTTTTTAATATTTTTTCTAATTGATCTAAGTCCATGCCGTCTTCTCTCAAATCTATTTCAATAACATTAGTTCTTCTCCATTTAAATACTGTCAAAGCACCACCATAAGTAGGTTTTTCAACTACTACATTATCATTTACATTTAGCAAAGCCTTAGAGACTATATCTATACCTTGTTGAGCTCCTGAAACAATTAAAATATTTTCCTTACCTATACTGTTATTCCAGAAATACTTGTCTATATTCTCTCTCAATCCTTCATATCCAAGTGCTTCTTGATAAACTAGTGCATCTGTTCCATCTCTCTCTAATACTTTATTAATTACATCTTTAAAGGAGGATACTGAAAAGAGATCACTACTTGCTGCCTCCCCTGAAAAGTCTATGTATTTTCTAGATTTTTCACTGCTTATTTTTCTCACAACTTCGCTGTATCTTTTTTTATAATTTACGGATATTTCTTTTCTTTTAGCATAGGTGCCGCTACCTATTTTTTGAACAGCATATCCTTCATTTTCTAGTTTATTATAGGCACTGACTATAGTTACATTATTAACCCTTAATATGCTTGCAAGGTTTCTTATTGCTGGTAGCTTTTCTCCATCTTTTATCTTATTATCATCTATTAATTTTTTTATATGTTGTGCAATTTTTTTATACTTGGCAATTTCAATCCCTTCTAAATCTATTAAATATTTTTCCATAACACTAAACCCCTATCCAAGTTAAATCTTATATTAATTATACACTATATTTTATATTATAATCTTTTTTATCCTTCCTAAAAATAAAAATGCACGCTAACTCATTCATTAGCGCACATTCAAATATTTAAACATCTCCTATATCTTTTCTATAATAAGCTCCTTGAAAATTAACTTTATTTATATTAGAATACACCTTTTCTCTGGCTTCTTGAAGACTTTCTCCTAAAGAGGTTACATTTAAAACCCTTCCCCCAGAGGTAACTAGTCCATCATCTTTTAATACAGCTCCTGCAATAAAATTTTTAACTTCATTATTTTTACACTCTTTATTTTCGCACTCTTCTATATTAATTGGAAAACCAGTTTTATATTCCCCAGGGTATCCATCTGATACTAGAGTAACACAACAGGAACTTAAATCCTTCCATTCTATATTAAAACCATTTAGCTTTTTATCAAGAGCCTCTTCTATTAAATCTACTAAATCGCTTTTCATGAGAGGTAAAACTGCTTGGGTTTCTGGATCTCCCATTCTCATATTGTATTCCAGTAAATATACTCCCTTTTGATTTATCATTAAACCAAAAAATATAATTCCAGTAAAATCTAAGTTTTCTTCCTTTATTCCCTTTAAGGTAGGTTCCATTATTTCTTTTTTAAACTTTTCTAAAACTTCCTCGGTACAATAAGGGTTTGGAGCTATAACTCCCATGCCACCTGTATTAGGTCCTTTTTCTCCATCAAAAATCTTTTTATGATCCTTTGCAGATATAAAAGGTATAATGCTTTCTCCATCGGTTATCGATAATATGGATGCCTCCACTCCTTGAAGAAATTCTTCTATTACTACAGTCTTTCCTGAACCTTTGAATATATCATCTAATATAAATGCATTTATCGTATCTTCTGCTTCTTTTTTATTATTAGCGATTACAACTCCTTTTCCAGAAGCTAATCCATCTGCCTTAATTACCACAGGATAATCACAGTTTTCCAGATAATTTATAGCCTTTTTTGCCTCATCAAACACTTCATAACCTGGGGTTTTTACACCATATTTTTTCATAAAATCCTTTGCAAAGGATTTACTCCCCTCTAATTTAGCTGCTGCTTTAGAAGGGCCAAATATTTTAAGTCCATTGTTTTTGAACTCATCTACTATTCCTTCGCACAAAAATATCTCTGGTCCAACTATAGTCAAATCTATTTTTTCTCTTAGCGCAAAATTTACTAATTCATCTATTTTACTCAAGGGTATGTTTTCACATTTGTTTTCTAAAGCCGTTCCCCCATTTCCAGGGGCACAATATACTTTTTCTATAGAAGGATTTTGTGAAACCTTCCAAGCTATAGCATGCTCTCTTCCCCCGGAACCAATTATTAATATCTTCATTTTATTATTCACTCCCTATTATCATAATTCATAGGATTAATGTTTAAAATGTCTAATACCAGTGAACACCATAGCAATATCACTTTTATTGCATGCTTCTATAGATTTTTCGTCCCTAATAGCTCCCCCTGGTTGAATTATAGCTTTAACTCCATACTTCGCTGCTTCTTCAACAACATCACTAAAAGGGAAGAAAGCATCTGAAGCAAGTACCGCTCCACCTCCTGAGCGTTCTAAAGCTTCCTTTGCCGCCCAAATTCTATTTACTTGTCCACCGCCAATTCCAAGGGTTTTTCCATGTTCTACAATTACAATAGCATTAGATTTTACATACTTCACAACCTTCATAGCAAAAACCATATCCTTTAATTGATCCTCTGTTGGCTTAGCTTCAGTTACCACATTAATTTCTTCCGTGAGCTTATCATCAACACTTTGAACTAATATACCACCATCTACTTTAGCCACCTCTACTCCATCTTTAGGTGCAAACTTACATTTAATCACTCTTAGATTTTTCTTATTTTTTAAAACCTCTAGAGCATCCTCATGAAAATCAGGAGCTATAACTATTTCAAGAAATATATCCACTAATTGTTCTGCTGTAACCTTATCCACTTTTCTATTAAAGGCTACTATACCTCCGAAAATGGATATAGGATCACCTTCATATGCTTTTATATAGGCTTCTTTAACACTATCCCCTAGGGCCACTCCACAAGGGGTGTTATGTTTAACAGCACAACAAGCTATTTCTTCAAATTCATTTACTACCTTCCACGCAATATCCATATCTTTTATATTATTGTAGGATAATTCTTTTCCATTTAGCTGTTCAAAATCCTTCATAGCCCCGTCCTCTACAGTAGAAACATAGTAGGCTGCTCTTTGATGGCTATTTTCACCATACCTTAAATCCATGGATTTTTTATATGATAAATTAAGGAATTCTGGATATTCTTCCTCTAACATAAAGCTACTGATAGCAGCATCATAAGCTGAGGTTAAATTAAACACCTTACCAGCTAAAAATTTTCTAGTGTTAAAATCCACATCTCCTGTCTCTTCTATTTGTCTTATAACCTTGTCATAATCTCCTGTATTTGATAATACTATTACATCTCTAAAATTTTTAGCAGCGCTCCTAAGCATTGTTGGACCACCTATGTCTATGAATTCTATTTTTTCATCAAAACTTAAGTTTTCCTTTACCTTTTCAAAGAATGGATATAAATTCACAACTATCATATCAATTGTGGTAATATTATGAGCCTTAATAGTTTTCATATGCTCTTCATTATTTCTTATTGCAAGTATACCACCGTGGATATATGGATTTAGGGTTTTCACTCTTCCATCTAGCATTTCAGGAAAATTTGTAACTTCTGTTACATCTATTACCTCTATTCCATTCTCCTTTAAATACCTAAAGGTTCCCCCTGTTGATATTATCTCTACTCCTCTTTCCTGAAGAAATTTAGCCAATTCTAATATTCCATCTTTATAAAATACACTTATTAAAGCCCTTTTAATCATGAAACTACCTCCAATTTATATAATAAATACCTTACGCTCTTGAATTTTTATTCTATTATCTATAAATAAGCTTATAACCTCTGATAAAGCTTTATGTTCCTCTTCTAAAACTCTTTTCTGTAAAGACACTTCATCGTCATTCTCCATTACAGGTACTACTTTTTGCATTATAATAGGTCCTGTATCTGTTCCTTCATCTACAATATGAACTGTACATCCTGTTACTTTGACTCCGTATTCAATAGCAGTTTTATGTACTTTTAGTCCATACATACCATTTCCCATAAATGAAGGTATTAATGATGGATGTATATTGATCACCTTATTTTTGAACTTTTCAATAATCTTTCCTTTTAATATGGATAAAAATCCTGCTAATATGATTAAATCTACTTTTCCCTCTATTAAGCTTAATATTCTATCACTTAATTCATCCTTATACTCTCTTTTGTCAATTACATAGGTGTCTATGCCTTTTTCCTTAGCTCTAGTTATAGCAAAGGCCTCTGGTTTGTCGCTGATTACACATTGTATTTTACAGTTTAAATCTCCATCTTCTATATTGTTTATTATCGCTTGTAGATTGCTACCACTGCCTGATACAAGTACTGCTATTTTATACATACTCCTTCTCCTCCAGCTTCAACATGGCCTATTTCCCAAGCATTTAACCCCTCATTGTTTAAGAAATTTATTATATCACTAACACTCTCTTTTTCCACACATAACACAAAGCCTATCCCCATATTAAATGTGTTAAACATTTCTCCCTCTGAAACCCCTAGAGATTGAATGTATTTAAAAATTGGGTGGATAACTAAATTTTCTTTGCGAATTACTGCTGTTAAATTTTCTTTAAACATTCTAGGAATATTTTCATAAAATCCTCCTCCAGTAATATGTGCCATACCCTTTATTTTAAAACTATTAATTAATTTTATTATAGGTTTAACATAAATCTTAGTAGGTGTTAATAATACTTCTCCTATACTTCTACCGTTAAAATCAATAGTTAAATCCGGAATTAGCTTGCGCACTAGAGAAAATCCATTGGAATGTACTCCCGAGGATTCTATTCCTATAAGTACATCCCCCTCCTTAATACTGCTTCCGTCTATTATATCTTCTTTTTCCACTACACCTACCGCAAAGCCTGCAATATCATATTCTCCATTTCTATAAAACCCTGGCATTTCAGCGGTTTCTCCTCCTACTAAAGCACAACCAGCCTGAAAACATCCATCCGTTACACCTTTTACAAAATCCGCTGCCACCTCAGCCTTTAATTTACCACAGGCTAAATAGTCTAAAAAGAATATTGGCTCAGCACCATGGCACAATATATCATTGACACACATTGCCACTGCATCAATTCCAATTGTATCGTATTTTTGTAGTCTAAAAACTATATCTAATTTTGTACCTACTCCATCGGTACCAGATACTAATACTGGATTATTGTATTTTTTAAATTTATTTAATTCAAACATGGCAGCAAAGCTACCAAGTCCATTTAATACTCCTGGTATTAGAGTCCTCTCCGTATGTTTTTTATATAAGGATACGGATTTATACCCCTCTTCAATATTTACTCCACTTTGGCTATACATACTATTCATAATTAATTACCTACCTTCCTTCAAGGCGCTCTTTTGATACTTCTAAAGGTGCCGATACTGGATATATGCCATCAAAACATCCAAGACAGAACCCCTTATCTTTTCCTAGGGCATTTAATAGTCCTTCAATACTTAAATATCCTAATGAGTCGCATCCAAGCTCATCTTTTATTTGTTCTACACTCATTTGCGCTCCTATAAGTCCATCTCTATATGGTGTGTCTATCCCAAAATAACAAGGATATTCCACCACCGGTGCAGCAACCCTAAAATGCACTTCCTTAGCACCTGCTTTTTTCAGTAGTTCAATTAACTTTCTACTAGTAGTACCTCTAACTATGGAATCATCTACTAAAACTACTCTCTTTCCTTGAATATTCACTTTTAAAGCATTTAATTTTACAAAAACGGCCTTCTCTCTCATCTCCTGAGATGGAGCTATGAAAGTTCTTCCCACATACCTATTTTTTATAAATCCCATACCATAAGGTATTCCTGAAGCTTTTGAAAATCCCATAGCAGCCACCAAACCAGAATCCGGTACTCCTATAACAATGTCCGCTTCCACTGGATATTCTTTATATAGTTCATGTCCTGCATTAATTCTTGATTGATAAACATCGATACCATCTATATTACTATCCGGTCTTGCAAAGTATATATATTCAAAAGCACAGGTTTTACAATTGGTTTTTTCTTGGTATTTAATTGATTTTAATCCACCATCATCAATTACTACCATTTCTCCTGGCTCCACATCCCTTATAAATTCTCCTCCAACAGAATCTAATGCACAACTTTCAGAGGATAAAATATAACTGTCCCCAATTTTTCCTATACACAGTGGGCGAATTCCATAAGGATCCCTTACTCCTATTAATTTATTCTCTGTTAAAATTACCATGGCATAAGAGCCTTTTACTGCTTGAACTGCCTCTAACAATGCTTTTTCAATTCCTTTTTTATATGCTCTTGCTATTAAATTAATTACAACTTCTGAATCTATAGCAGTTTGGAAAACACATCCTGCATCCTCTAATAAATCTCTAATCACATCGGAATTTACTAAATTTCCATTGTGAGCTATGGCAAGAGATCCTAATTTGAATTCACTTAACAAAGGTTGAGCATTGTTAATGTTACTTGAACCTGTAGTAGAATATCTAACATGTCCAATAGCAATATTCCCCTTTAATTTTTTCAACTTATTTTCATCGAACATTTCACTAACCAATCCCATTCCTTTTTCCATCTTAATATCTTTCATATTGGAAACTGCTATGCCACCGCTTTCCTGTCCCCTATGTTGAAGAGCATAAAGACCATAATAAGTAATGGTTGCCACATCTAAATTATCCTTTGAGTATATTCCAAAAACTCCACATTCATCTTTAAATTTATCATCTTCAAGGAACATATCATCTTTCCTCTCTCATTTTAAATTTTTTACAATTCAATACCTTTTTATTTTTTCTTCTATAGTTCAATACCTTCACAATTTTCTTCTATAAATTTTTTCTTCATATTTTTTCTATAAGTTTTTAACTTTTCTTTTAAATCGCTATATTTAATTGATAAAATTTCAACTGCTAACATGCCAGCATTATAGCTATTATCTATGGCTACCGTAGCCACTGGTATGGATTTAGGCATTTGAACAATGGATAAAAGAGAATCCATTCCATCTAGCGCTGCCTTTATTGGAACCCCTATAACAGGCAAAATAGTCTGTGAAGCAATAACCCCTGGTAGATGAGCAGCCAGTCCTGCTCCAGCTATAATTACCTCTACCCCTTCTTTCTCCATTTCTACAATAGTTTCGCTTAACTTTTCCGGAACTCTATGAGCGGATAAAATATAAGCTTTGTACTGAACATCAAATTCTTTTAGAGCATCTGCCGCTCCCTTCATTTTATTAATATCTGATTTACTTCCAAAAATAATCCCAACCTTCATGACTTTTCCTCCTATTTAAAATATTCTACTCCAGCTTCAAAAATAAGCTGATCCTTTTCTCCTAATATATTTTTACCAACATGTTCTCCCTTTCTTTCGGAGTGCCCCATCTTTCCAAGAATTCTTCCATCTGGGCTAGTCAATCCTTCAACCGCATATAAAGATCCATTTGGGTTAAATCTTATATCATAAGTAGGATTTCCTTGAAAATCTACATATTGTGTTGCTATCTGTCCCTTTTCTAAAAGTTCTTTTGCCACATCCATATTAGCTACAAATCTGCCCTCCCCATGGGATACTGGAATAGTATGCATATCTCCAACTTTCACCTTAGAAAGCCATGGTGAAAGATTAGAAACAACCTTAGTGGTCACCATTTGAGATACGTGCCTTCCAATACCATTGTAAGTAAGGGTTGGCGAGTTCTCTTCTATATCTACAATTTCTCCATAAGGTACTAATCCTAATTTTATTAAAGCTTGGAAGCCGTTGCATATTCCTAGCATTAATCCATCTCTATTTTTTAATAATTCCAATACACTTTCCTTAATTCTTGGATTTCTAAATACCGTAGCTATAAACTTTCCTGAACCATCTGGCTCATCTCCAGCACTGAATCCCCCTGGAAGCATAATAATATTTGACTTTTGAATATTTTTTACCATTTCTTTTATGGATTCTTCAACATCCATCGAGCTTGCATTTCTAAATACAAAAGTAGAAACTTCTGCACCAGCTTTTTTGAAGGCTCTGGATGAATCATATTCACAATTTGTGCCCGGGAATACTGGAATAAAGACTCTTGGTTTTGGGACTTTAATCATAGGTGAAATTTTTGAACCTTTATTATAAAGTTTTTCTTCTATAGAGTTCTTATATTCCTTTCCTTTTGTAGGGAATATATCTTCAAGTGGTTCTTCATATGCTTTTAATACTTCCTTTAAATCAATTTCCTCTTCCATTAGTTTAATTTTAAATTCATCTATGGTTTTTCCTAATATTTTAAATTCTACATCTTCAAACAATTCATCTATATTTTCTAAATCCCTTAATTCTAATACTATAGATCCATATTGAGGTTCAAACAATTCCTCTCCCTTGATTTTAGTGATGAAATTGAAACCTATTTCATTTCCAAAAGCCATTTTACTTAATGCTTCTGCCAATCCTCCATACTTCACGCTTGATGCAGATAGCACAAGACCCCTATCTATTAATTGGGTAACCTTAGAATAATTTTTCTTTAATCCTTTAAAATCAGGCATATCATGCTCTTTTCTTATATGTGGTAAGAGAACTATTACACTTCCTGTTTCTTTAAACTCTGGAGATATAGCATTTTTTATATCCAAAGTACTTACTCCAAAGGATACTAATGTAGGAGGAACGTCTAAATCTTTAAATGTTCCAGACATACTGTCTTTACCACCTATGGCAGCTATTTTAAATTCCCTTTGAACTTTTAGCGCTCCTAATAATGCTGTAAAAGGCTTGCCCCACTTTTCAGCATCCACATTTAATTTTTCAAAATACTCTTGGAAAGTTAACCTTGTAGACTTATAATTTCCTCCACAGCACACTATTTTAGTTAAGGATTCAATTACAGCGTAAGTAGCTCCATGGAATGGGCTCCACTTTGAAAGTCTTGGGTTAAAACCGAAAGTCATTATGGATCCAGTATTAGTCTTCCCTTCTAATAGTGGTATTTTTGCTACCATACCTTCCGCTGGTGTTCTTTGATATTTCCCACCAAAAGGCATTAACACTGTTCCCCCTCCAATGGTAGAGTCAAAACGTTCCACTAAACCTCTTTGGCTACAAATATTTAAATCACTTAAAAGATTTATCCAATCTTTTTTAATATCTCCACTTATTCTATCTTTTTTAATCTTTGTAAAGAAGTTTTCCTCCCTATTTGGAGAATTAACTTCTACGTCAATAACTCCTGTTACTCCATTTGTATCTATAAATTTTCTGCTTAAATCAACTATACATTTCCCACGCCAGCTCATTTTTAGTCTATTGTCATCAGTAACTTCTGCTACTACAGTAGCTTCTAAATTTTCTTCTTTAGAATATATTAGAAACTTTTCTACATTTTCTTTTGCTACAACTACTGCCATTCTTTCTTGGGATTCTGAAATAGCTAATTCTGTACCATCAAGACCATGATATTTTTTAGGTACTAAATCAAGGTTTATATTTAATCCTTCACAAAGCTCCCCAATTGCTACAGAAACCCCACCTGCTCCGAAGTCATTGCATTTTTTTATAATTCTACTAACCTCTGGATTTCTAAATAATCTTTGAATTTTTCTTTCCATTGGAGCATTACCTTTTTGAACTTCAGAACTACAATTCTTTATGGACTCTTCTGTATGTTCTTTAGAAGAACCTGTAGCTCCTCCACAGCCATCTCGTCCAGTTCTACCTCCTAATAAAATTATCAAGTCCCCTTTTACCGGTTTCTTTCTAACTACATTTTCTTTTGGTGCAGCAGCAATTACCGCTCCTATTTCCATTCTCTTTGCTATATATCCTTCATCATATATTTCTGTCACTTGACCTGCTGGTAACCCTATTTGATTTCCATAAGAGGAATAACCATTGGCAGCTCCTATAGTAATTTTTCTTTGAGAAAGCTTTCCTTCTATTGTGTTTTCCACTTTAGTTCTAGGATCTCCACTACCAGTAACTCTCATAGCTTGATAAACATAAGCTCTTCCAGAGAGTGGGTCTCTAATAGCTCCTCCAACACAAGTAGCTGCTCCTCCAAAAGGTTCTATTTCTGTTGGATGATTATGAGTTTCATTTTTAAACATCAATAACCAATCTTCGTAAGTACCATCTACATCTACTTTTATATTAATGCTGCAAGCATTTATTTCATCTGATACATCTAAATCTTCTAACATTCCTGTTTTTCTTAATTCCTTCATTCCTATGGTGGCTAAATCCATTAAACACATAGGTTTATAATTATCTTGGTAAACATCTTTTCTACATTGTAAATATTCTTCATATGTTTCTTTTATTGCACTAGAATAATGTCCATCTTTTATGGTAATATCATTGAAAATTGTCTGAAAGGTAGTATGACGGCAATGATCTGACCAATAAGTATCTATAACTTTCATTTCAGTAATAGTAGGATTTCTTTTTTCTTCGTCCCTAAAATAGCTTTGGACAAATTTTAAATCCTCTATACTCATAGCAAATCCTTCTGCCTCTAATAGACATGATAATTCCTCTTCTTTTATATGTATAAATCCATCTAAAATTTTAATATCTTTTGCAGGTTCAGTCCATAAAGTCAATTCCTCTGGCTTTTTTAATGAAATCTCCCCTGAATCAACTGAATTTATATAGTAATTCTTGATTTTTATAAATTCTTCCTCACTTATATCTCCACTTAATACTATAACCTTTGAACTTAAAATCTGAATTTCTTTCCCAATTAAAAGCTGCATGCACTGAAGAGCAGAGTCCGCCCTTTGATCAAATTGTCCTGGAAGATATCTTACAGAAAATACTCTATCTTCTTCCTTAAAGGGAAATTTCTCATCATAAATATTATCTACATTTCTCTCTGAAAAAACTAATTTTTTCCCTACTTCATATTCTTCATCATTAACACCACTAATATCATAACGATTTATTACTCTAATATTGCTTATTCCTTTTATATTTAAGTTATTTCTTAAATCCTGTAGCAAATGTTCCCCTTCTAAAGCAAAGCCTTCTTTTTTTTCAACAAAGAGAGTTCTAATTTTATTATTCACTCAAAATCACTCCTACAGTTTTTTATATATTTTAAATTATTAATAAAATGTATTTTCAACATTATTATAATATAAAACAAATCTTAATAAAAGGGTTTTTACGAATAATTTTAAAAAATATTTTTATATTGTACTTAATTATACCGAATTATGATAAAGCACACTTATATAATATTCGTATATATTTCTAAACAAAACAAAAGAGCCACTTTTAAAAGCAGCTCTTGGTAATTATGCAAAATAAACATTTTCTTTAAATAAAACTTTTCCATCTGAGGTTTTATAATCCCTTGTATCCTTTTTTAATATATCTTTTTCACATAATTTTTCTAATATCTCTTCTATGTGTATATCAAAGTTATTAAATAATACAGACTTTTTTATATCCTCTCCACTTAAAAGTGCATCTTTTTCTCTCATATACTCTAATAGTATAGAAGCTAAGTTTTTTAAGTTTAAATCTATATTTTCTTCAACGTATTTTATCAAGTCTTCTATTGCATTTTTTACTTCTTCTTTATCAAAAAATAACTTATCTACTTTTTCTTTAAATTTATCATTTAAATTAACAGCCATGATCATAGCGTCTTTGCTTATCATGTATCCTACTGAATTTACATATAATTTTGCATACTCTTCAGCAGTTTTTATTGAAGATGAATAAGCTGTATATATACCATTATTGCAAAGATATTTTTTACACACACCAATGCTCTTTAATAAATTCCCTAGATAAACCATATTCCATCTCTCTCTATCTAGGTCAGGATAATATCTACCATTATCATAAGTGTAAGTTATTTCAGAGTCCTTTGAAAATACAAGCCTCGATGAAGCAAATATTCTATGCATATAGCCCCCTTTTAAGTCTTCATCATACATTTGACTGAATTTAGATTTGCTCATCAACTTTATATGTACAGGAACCCCTTTTTCTTCTGTATATATGTTTTTTATGTTAGATACTTTTTCATTTACAATTACAAAAAGATCTATATCTGACTTATCCCACAAATCACCGGTAACAACTGAACCGAAAACCATCACAGCAAGAACTGAATTATTAGCCTTTAACTTATCTACAAGACCATTGAAAGCCTTCTGATATTGTATTATGGTCTTTTCCATTAGCCTTTCCCCCTTATAAAATTTTTACCAACCTAAATTAAATTCTATTATATAATATTATCGATAGTATATACAATAGAGTTTTTGTGAAAAATGAATGTTTTCCTTCATTTAATGCAATATTACACTACATATTTACCTTATCTATCCTTTTCCTCTCTAGTTTATTACAAATAGAGCATTCATATAAATGTAGGCAACCATCCTCATTATCCATTATAGGTAGTTGAGGTCCATAGGGATCTATATATTCTTCCACTCTTCCCTTATCTACCATTACACCATGGCATATAATGCAATAATAATCTATACTATCAAGTTTATTACAAAGTGGACATACTTTCATAATAATCTACTCCTTCTCTTTATCAAGTGATTATTATTAATTTATACTATTTAAAAATTAATATTCAAAAAACTAAATAGACATGTAATCTATTATTGATTACATGTCTATTTATAAACTGAAACTTACACAATATATGAATTTTAATATTCAGATGATAATTTTGTTATAAGCTGTGAAGCTTTCACAATTTCTCCTTCCTTTACATAAATTTTTTCTACCATACCTTTTGTTGTAGCTACTATATTAGTTTCCATTTTCATTGCTTCTACAATAGCTATGCTATCTCCTTCATTTATTATATCTCCATCTTTTACTAATATTTTTACAATAGTTCCTGGTATGCTAGATCCAATTTGAAGGTTATCGTTTTTATCAGCAAACTTAACATCCTCTTTTTTATTAAAATTTGACATTTTATTAGACTTTTCTTCTACTTCTATTTCTCTTCTATTTCCATTAACCTCAAATACTAAAGTTCTTTTACCATTATTATTTAGCTTACCAATTTGTAATAGTTTTACAATTAGTTTCTTACCTTCCCCTATTTCTATTTCACTAGTTTCCCCTTCACTAAGACCGTGGAAAAACACATCACTTCCCATATGACTTAAATTTCCGTATCTCTCTATATATTTTATATATTCTTCATATACTTCTGGGTAAAGGGCATAGCTTAATATCTCTTTGTCATTAATATCTTTATTATACTTTTCTTTGATATAATTTCTTATTCCATCAAAATCTTCATCTGGCAATAGCTCTCCTGGGCGCACATTTATAGATTTTTCTCCTTTTAAAACTAATCTTTGTAGTTCTTTAGGGAATCCACCCTCAGGTTGACCCATCATACCTTTAAAATATGCTACAACTGAATCAGGAAAAGCCATTCCCTCTCCTTTTTTATAGATATTTTCAGGAGTCAAATCGTTTTTAACCATAAATATTGCCAAGTCGCCAACCATTTTAGATGAAGGAGTAACTTTTACGATGTCCCCTAACATTTGGTTTACTTTTCTATACATTTCTTTCACTTCATTAAATCTATGTCCTAATCCAAAGCTCTCTATTTGAGGTTTTAAATTTGAATACTGTCCTCCAGGTATTTCATATTTGTAAATCTCAGCAGATCCAGATTTTAACCCTGATTCAAACTGAGCATAAACAGGCCTTACAGCTGACCAGTAATCGGATATTCTTTGTAATTCTTCTAATTGCAATCCTGTATCTCTTTCTGTGTTTTCTAGAGCTGCTGCTATTGAGTTTAATGCAGGCTGACTAGTTAAACCTGACATACTACTAAATGCTGTGTCAACAATATCCACTCCAGCATCTGCTGCCATCAATATAGTAGCTACCCCATTTCCTGTAGTATCATGAGTGTGTAGGTGTATTGGTATTGATATTTCCTCTTTTAAAGCTTTAATTAACTTTGATGCAGCATAAGGTTTTAATAAAGCTGACATATCTTTAATCGCTAATATATGAGCCCCGCTTTTTTCTATTTCTTTAGCTTTGTTTACATAATATTGAAGAGAATATTTATCTCTAGTAGAATCTAAAATATCACCAGTGTAACAAACACAAGCTTCTACTACCTTACCAGCCTTTAATATTTCTTCTATTGGAACTTCCATTCCTTTTATCCAGTTTAATGAGTCAAATACTCTAAATACATCTATACCGTTATTAGCAGATTCTTTTATAAAACTTTTTATAACATTGTCAGGATAATTTTTATAACCAACTCCGTTTGATCCTCTTATTAGCATTTGAAGAAGTATATTAGGAACCTTTTCTCTAATTTTCTCTAATCTTTCCCAAGGATCCTCTTTTAAAAATCTATATGCTACGTCAAATGTAGCTCCTCCCCACATTTCCATAGAAAATAGATCCTTAGCTAATATAGATTGTGCCTTAGATATCTTAACCATATCTTTAGTTCTTAATCTTGTGGCCATAAGGGATTGATGAGCATCTCTCATAGTAGTATCCGTTACAAGTAACTTCTTTTGATCCTTTATCCACTTAACTAATCCCTCTGCTCCTTCTTCCTCTAGTATCTGCTTAGTACCTCTTAGATCTGAATCCATAGATATTTTTGGCACTACAGGCACATCAAAGCTTGGTTTAATACCATGAGTTTCATTAACAACTTTTTCTCCTATAAATTTAAGTAATCTAAGCTCTTTATCTGCTTTAGGTGATATATCAAATAACTCTGGATTATCATTTATAAAAGTTGTAGTACATTCACCATTTAAAAATGTGGGATGATTCAATACATTGATTATAAAGTCCACATTGGTTTTTACGCCTGATACAGTCAATTCTTTAATAGAACGAATAGCTTTTCTTCCTGCATCCTTAAAACTTCTTGACCAAGCTGTTGTTTTAACTAAAAGACTGTCATAATAAGGACTTATAATAGCACCTGTAAATCCACTTCCTCCGTCTAATCTTATACCAAATCCTGACCCTGATCTATAAACATCTATTCTTCCAGTGTCAGGAGCAAAATTATTCATTGGATCTTCAGTAGTTATTCTACATTGTATAGCATATCCTCTAGTTTGAATATATTCCTGAGCTTTAATTCCTATGGCATCAGAATCTAAAGCGTACCCTTGAGCAATCAGTATTTGAGTCTGTACAATATCAATTCCTGTTATCATTTCTGTTATTGTATGCTCAACTTGTACTCTTGGATTCATTTCTATAAAATAGTGATTGCCGTATTTATCAACTAAAAATTCTACCGTTCCTGCATTTACATATCCTACAGATTTTGCTATTTTCAATGCATCTTCACAAATTGCTCTTCTTTTTTCTTCAGATATAGAAAAGGCTGGTGCATATTCTATAACCTTTTGATGTCTTCTTTGAATTGAGCAATCTCTTTCATGTAAATGTACTATATTACCATGTTTATCTCCTAAAACTTGAACCTCTATATGCTTAGGTCCTTCTAAATACTTTTCTATAAATAAACTATCTATTCCAAAAGCCTTCTTTGCTTCTTCTTTTGCATTTCTAAAGGCATTTAATAGTTCTTTCTCATCTCTAACAATTCTCATACCTCTTCCGCCGCCACCAGCAGAAGCTTTTATCATAACTGGATAGCCACAAATATTTGCTATATCTATAGCTTCACCCTCTGTATTTATAGCTTTTTCAACTCCAGGTATTGTGGGAACCCCTACTTTTTTAGCTATAATCTTTGAGTTTATTTTGTCCCCTAAATATTCCATCATTTCTGAAGTTGGACCTATAAATTCAATACCAGCTTCCATGCATTTTCTTGCAAACTCTGGATTTTCTGATAAAAAGCCATACCCTGGATGTATAGCATCTACACCCTTTTTTACAGCTAAATCTATAATTTCATCTATACTTAAATATGCCTCAACTGGCCCTTTGTTTTTACCTATTTCATAAGACTCATCTGCTTTTGTTCTAAAAAGACTGCACTTATCCTCGTTAGAATAGATAGCTACAGTTCTTATACCTAATTCTTGACAAGCCCTGAAAACTCTTATAGCTATTTCTCCTCTATTAGCTACAAGAACTCTTTTAAATTTTTTTACCATGATTTCAGCCCCTTTAATCTTTATTTCTGCATCTATAAATGTAATTACTATATAAGCATTATATATGAAAGTAATTTTTTTTTCAATTTCATTTTTTCATTAAATAATTTTATATTTTATATTTATCATTCTGAAAACTAAGCTTTTTGATGATTTTAAAGTATAATTAAGTCTTTTAAAAATAAAATGCTGAAATAATTTATGTATAAAACTTGCAAAATTCATTTGCATCAATATAAATAAATAGTGGATAGTATTACTATCCACTATTTTAATAATTGACTATTTTACTTTTTCAAAGTCCTCTTTACCAACTCCACATAGAGGACATACCCAATCTTCTGGTATAGCTTCAAAAGCTGTGCCCGCTGCTACTCCATTATCAGGATCACCTACAGCTGGGTCATATACATAACCACATACATTACAAATATATTTATCCATAATATCTACCTCCTTAGTGTAATTTTATCATATTTTATAAATTTTCCAAATACTTTAAAACAGTTTAATATTAATTTAATATATTACATTCTATAATCTATTTTTTCCTTATAGATTTTAAAAATTCATATTTTAAAGGATTATATTTAAATTTTATAGTTATATAATATAATCTTTACATTTATTATAAATTTTTTCATTTACTTCAGCATTAATATAGGTACCATCTTCCCTGTATTCTTCATAGTTAACAATAGAGTTACTATGCAAATATGATACAGTGGCTCCATCAGTATAAGGTATTAAATACTCTACTTTAATAAGTTTATTAGGAAGCTTTTCCTCTATCATATTAATTAACTCTTTTATATTTGTACGTTCTTTAGCTGAAACTTCTATATATTCTTTCCCCTTAAAATTTTCTCTTATTTCCATTAATTCTTCTTCAGAGATTTTATCTACCTTATTTAATACTAGTATTGTAGGTTTATCTAGTGATTCAAGCTCCATTAAAACCTTATTAACAGCTTCAATTTGCTCTTCATAATTCTCAGAAGAAATATCAATAACATGTAAAAGCAACTGAGAATAAATAACCTCTTCTAATGTAGACTTAAAAGCTTCTACTAAATCATGAGGTAATTTTCTAATAAATCCAACAGTATCTGTAAGAGTAACTACTCTATTATCTGTTAAAAGAATAGCTCTAGTGGTAGTATCTAAAGTAGCAAAAAGCATATCCGCTTCAAACACATTTTCTTTTTGCACACCCTCTTTTACTGGGAACGTATTATATATAATATTTCTCAACGTTGACTTACCGGCATTGGTATAACCAACAAGAGACACTTTAGGTATTTCATTTCTACTATCCCTTTGAGTTTCTCTAATCTTTTTTATTTTTTCTAGTTCCTTAGTTAAATCATATATTCTCTCTTTAATGTGTCTTCTATCTGTTTCTAGTTTCTTTTCTCCAGGTCCTTTTGTTCCTATTCCTCCACCCATTCTTGATAAAACAGTACCTAATCCCATAAGCCTTGAAAGTCTGTATTTTAACTGAGCTAATTCAACTTGTATTTTTCCGTCTCTACTTTTCGCCCTTTTGGCGAATATCTCTAATATTAATGTAGTTCTATCTATAACCTTTACTCCAATAAAATCCTCTAAGTTTCTAACTTGAGAAGAACTTAATTCATCATCAAATATTACTACATTTGCTCCTCTTCCTTGGCGCAGCATAGCAATTTCTTCTACTTTTCCCTTTCCAACATAAAAAGCAGAATCTAATTTATTTCTTTTTTGTAAGACTCTATCTACTACACTTACATTGCATGCTTTAGCTAATTCTTCAAGTTCCTCTAAACTCTCTTCACTTTCTACTCCAACTAAAATAGCTCTCTCGCTATTATCCTCTTCTATATCATTTATTTCTAAAATTTCTTCAATATATTTTATCTTATCTAACAAATCATACTCTATAGCTTCTTCCACTGAGAGTTTATTTGACATTTCATATACTAAAATATTATTTTCTACATCACAGAATCCAAAAGTTATATCTGTAGTCCCTGATTCATCTACACCTATAGCTGCAATACAATCTAATTTTAACTTAACTAGAGCTGAGGTATCTAATGCTGATAGTCTAGAGTTACCATTCGGATGAGTATGGATTATTCTAATACCGGATAGTCTTTTCTCTTTTATATCTATAACAGGCATTTCTACTGAGGTACTATCACCTAAAGCTATGCTAGTGACATTTCCCTTTCTATCAATAGCCACACTTACTTCTCTTTTCAGTTCACAAGTTATTTGTGCAATTTCAGTCATTAGCTCATAACTAAAAACTTCATCTCTTGATATTTTTAAGTCATACAGTCTTTCCAATTTCTCTAATATTGAGTCCTTTACACCTTCTATATTACCTTTTATCATAACTATCATCTCCTATTTTAACTAGAAAATATATACTCCTTGACAACTTTCATATAATTTTATACTATATTTACAACATTGTAAATACATATAAGCATTCATAGATGGAGGTTTACCATGCAGGAAAAAAAAGAAAATATATTAATTTCTACCGATGAAATTAATGAAAAAATCAAAGAACTAGGTGAAAAATTATCAAAAGACTATAAAGGTAAAAAACTATATGTTCTTTCCCTTTTAAGAGGAAGCTTTATCTTTACGGCAGATTTAGTAAGACATATTACTGTTCCCACACAAATTGGCTTTATGACGACTTCTAGCTATGGTCATTCTGAAGAGTCCTCTGGTCAAGTTAAAATAGTAAATGATATCCCTGACAATGTAGAAGGATTAGATGTATTAATAGTAGATGACATTGTTGATACTGGTATTACTATGGATTTTGTTTTTAATCATGTTAAAAAGCTAGGTGTTTCTTCTGTAAAATGTTGTGTTCTTTTAGACAAACCAGAAAGAAGAAAGGTAAATCTTTCCCCAGATTATTGTTGTTTTCAAATACCTGATGTTTTTGTAGTTGGCTACGGTTTAAATTATGGAGATCATTATAGAAATATTCCATATATTTTTAATTGGGAAGAAAACTAACCTTGATAAAGGCAATTAACTATTAAAAGTTAATTGCCTTCTGTTGTTTTTAACCTAAACCCTGCATCATTTAAACCAAAATCAATTGCTGTCTGTGGAACCTTACCAACGATAATCGTTTCCGCTATAGCTATTTCACTATTTACTTCTATATCTCTACTCTGCATTGGCATTATTATCCTTAACTTGCTCTTTACTTGTATATATATCTTATGCCTAGTTTGATTTATCCCTGCACTTTCAAAATCAGAACTATATTTTGTTTCAATGTATCCTATTGGCTTCATCTTTATAGTGAAGTTAGGTCCAAAATATGATAATAAATTATTCTTAAATACAAACCCTGAAGGTATTTTAACTCCTATCATACTCATTTCCTTTAATTTATTTTGTGATTCTATAGCAACATCACAGGCTATCTTGTTCATCTTTAAAGTATTAGCTTTAATTACAGAAATATTCCCATCATTATCTTTTTCAATATTAATTATATCTTCATATTTAAAATCATCCATACATACGTCTATTATAGTTCTATTTATTGTATCCACTACCTTAGCTTTCATTTCTCTATCAGCCACATTAAGTACAATTGGAGTAACTATGCTATCAAATACATATATAAAAATTGTGAATAATATAACTGTAAAGGATAATATAAAGAAAATTATATATTTATATCTGTCTCTTTTTATGTTATTCACTCCTCTTCAAACTTATTTAATAACATATATTTATGTCACAGTAAAAATATTCCATAACATACAATATATACTATGGAATATTATAATTATTTTAATAAAATCGCATTTTATGATATAATGATAAAATAAATCTATTCTTTAATTTTTCAATTCAGGAGGAAAAGTATGAAAAATAATAAAACAAAGGCGGGTAAAAAGAAGAAAAGTAATCGTCCTAAAAAAGTCTTAAAGATTACTGTTTTAACCATGTTTTTGATATTTTTGTTTTCATCCGTTGCTGCCTTAGGTATAGGTTTAGCGATGATAAAAACAGCCCCACCTTTAGATATAAACAAAATACAAAGCTTAAATGAATTATCTGTTATATATGATGATAAAGGAAAGTTAATGGACACAGTTATATCGGATACTACTAGAACTATAGTACCTTATAAAGATGTTCCTAAAGACTTA
The DNA here is from genome assembly GCF_018918285.1 of Clostridium mobile. GTDB lineage: Bacteria > Bacillota > Clostridia > Clostridiales > Clostridiaceae > Clostridium_AW > Clostridium_AW mobile. Next base: position 559,995 of record NZ_JAHLQF010000003.1, on the reverse strand, counting down.
GTTGATGCATTTATCAGCATTGAAGATGAGAGGTTCATTAGCCACAAAGGCGTAGACTTTAAAAGACTAGTTGGGGTTACCATCAAAAATGTACTAAATAAATTAAGCGGTAGTTCTAAACTTCAAGGAGCATCTACAATTACTCAGCAGCTTGTTAGAAATACTATGCTATCCAATGAAGTTAAAATTAAAAGAAAAGTTCAAGAAATATATTTAGCTTTACAACTTGAAAAAGAATTATCTAAAGAGCAAATTATAGAAGCTTATATGAATACTATACCTTTAGGAGGACCTGCTCATGGAGTAGGGGCCGGTGCAAGACAATACTTTAATAAAGATGTTAAAGACCTTAACTTGATTGAATCTGCATTTATAGCAGGACTAACTCAAAGTCCATCCACTTTTTATTTTGCTGTTGTATCAGGTGAAAATACATCTTCCTATATGAATAGGACAAAGTCTGTATTGATGAAAATGAAGGAACTTGGACATATAAATGAAACTGAATATAAACAAGCCTTAGATGATTTGAACAATAATAAATTAGTTTTCAATATTAATACTGCTGTAGGCACTAAGATTAAGTATGAATGGTTTTCTAGACAGGTTATAAAAAAGGTTACCAATGATCTTATGGCTGAATACAAGATAAGTAAAGAAGAAGCAGATAAAATGTTAATGTATGGTGGATTAGAAATATACTCAACTATGGATAGAAGTCTGCAAGATTCTACTCAAAATACCTTTGATAATTTAGACAGTGTTTTAGGAATTAAATCTAAAAATGATAATAATAAAATATTGCAGCCTCAAGCATCAGCAACTATAATGGATTACCACTCAGGTGAGGTAAAAGCTTTAATTGGAGGAAGAGGTCCTCAGCCTCCTTTATCCTTTAACAGAGCTACAGATTTCTATAGACCTGTTGGTTCAAGTATAAAACCATTAACAGTGCATGGTCCTGCAATTGACATGAAGATTGCTACGGCGGCCTCAATTTATGAAGATGCACCTGTTCCATATGAGATAGGTAAATTATATCCTACAAATGGGCAACCTTATAGTCCAGTAAACAGCCCTAATGTATATGAAGGAAATATGACTTTAAGGGAATCCTTACAAAAATCTAAAAACGTAATTTCTGTACGAATAGAGCATGAGGTTGGATTAAAAAATGCCGCTGATTATGGACGAAAATTCGGATTAAAAATTGATAAAAGTACTGATGAAACTAGTATTTCTGCTCTTTCTTTAGGTCAGCTTTCCGGTAAAGCTGGAGTAAGTGGTAGTAATACATTGGATATGTCAGCTGCCTTTGGAGTTTTTGGTAACAATGGTATGAGGGTTGAGCCATTACTATATAGAAAAGTAGTAGATAGAAATGGCAAGGTCATACTAGAAGGAAAGTATTCCGCCTCAAAGGTTCTATCACCACAAGCTGCTTATATAATGTATGACTTATTAAAAGGTCCTGTAAGCTATCTACCTGGATCCACTGGTACAGCTGCTAACTTTAGCCCAATGGCCAGAGGAAAAACTGGAACTGCAAGTTCCTCTAAAGACCTATGGTTTACTGGATTAACCCCATATTATTCTGGTGCAGTATGGATAGGAAAAGATGACAACTCTGATTTTAATGCTTACGGAGAATTTGGTAGATATATAGGAAGTAATGACGCTGCAAGACTTTGGGGAACTATAATGAAAGAAGCTCACAAGAACTTGCCTTACAAAGAAGTTCCTAGACCTTCTGGCGTAGTTGATGCCTCAATATGTAGTGTATCAGGAAAAATACCAACTAATCTTTGTCCAAAAGATACAATTAGAAATGAACTCTTTATTGAAGGTACTGTTCCAACACAATTATGTGATTTCCATAAAGAAGACCCAAATAAGGACAAAGATAAAGATAAAGACAAAGATAAGGACAAGGATAAGAATAAAAACAAAGATAAAGATAAGGATAAAGACAAGGATGAAGACAAGAATGAAGATAATTCTTCTGAAAACCCAGAAGAAAATAATTCTGGTGATGAAGAAATAGATAACATTTTAGATAATATTTTACATTAAAAAATAATATACCCTAATTAGGGTATATTATTTTTTTGTCTTTGGATTAAACAGCAATGCCATTATATATCCAAATATTATTGCAGCAGTAATCCCTCCTGCTGTACCTTTTATTCCTCCGGTAAAAGCTCCTATTAAGCCTTTTTCATTGACTTCTTTTATAGTAGCTTTAGCCAAAGAGTATCCAAAACCCGGTAATGGTACTGTTGCTCCTGCATTTCCTATGTCCACTACATAATCATAAATATTTAACGCTCCTAATATAACGCCTGCAGTAACAAATGTTACTAATATTCTTGCTGGAGTAAATTTAGTCTTATCTATTAATATTTGAGCTATTACACAAATAATTCCACCAACAATAAATGAACTAACATAATCTCCTAACATATCTTATACCCCTCCAGTACCATATTCTATCGCTACTGCATGAGCTATTCCAGGTATGGTCTCTCCCTGCAAGGAAGATGTAGGACTCATTAATGCTCCTGTAGATACCACTAGCACTCTTTTAAATTTACCGCTTAACATATTATTATATAAGTACCCACAATATACTACAGCAGAACATCCGCATCCGCTTCCACCCGAATCCGTTCCTTGATTTTCATTATCAAATATCTCTTCACCACAATCTATGTAATTACTGCTAATGTCATATCCATAATCTTTTAATAATTCTATAGTTATTTTTTTGCCTATCTTTCCTAAATCTCCAGTAGCTATTACATCATAATCTTTTGGATTTCTTCCTGTATCTTTAAAGTGATTATATAGTGTAGATACAGCTGCTGGCGCCATAGCCGCACCCATATTATTTGCATCAGTTATTCCATAGTCTTTTACCTTTCCTACTGTTACATAGGTTACATAAGGATAATTTCCTTCTTTCCCTAGTACCATAGAACCCGATCCAGTAACAGTCCATTGTGCAGATGGTGGTCTCTGGCTTCCAAACTCTAGTGGAAATCTAAATTGTCTTTCTGCAGATGAAAAGTGAGAAGATGTAGCGGCCACAACATGATTAGCAAACCCACCGTCCATAGCCATTGAAGCCAATGATAGAGATTCAGTCATTGTGGAACAAGCTCCATACAAGCCAAAGAATGGTATATTCATATCTCTTGCAGCAAAACTAGAGGAGGCTAGTTGGTTCAATAAGTCCCCTGCAAACAAAAAATCTATATTTTCTTCTTTTAAATTAGCCTTCTTTATACTTTCTGTTACAGCTTTATACAATAAGGTACTCTCTGCTTTCTCAAAACTATCCTCACCAATAAGGTCATCATTTACTACCACATCGAAATAATCTTTTAATGGACCTTCTCCTTCTTTAGGACCAACTATACTAAAAGCAGATATGATTCTAGGTTTACTATCTATTCTTATAGTTTGCTTACCCATTTTTTTTATCACATTATCACCTCTTAAAATTCCATAAATTTATTATAAGATTTTTAAAAAATAATACACCAGCCCTACTATAACAGAAGTACTAATTCCATAAACTAACACTGGACCTGCTATAGTAAACATCTTCGCTCCTACTCCAAATACATAGCCTTCTTTTTTAAATTCCATAGCTGGAGATACTATTGAATTTGAAAATCCAGTTATAGGTACTACTGTTCCTGCGCCACCAAATTTAGCTATCTTATCATAAACACCAATTCCTGTTAGAAAAGCTCCTATAAATACCATTACTATGGAGACATAAGTACCTACTTCATCTTTGGGAACGCCTTTACTTAGAAAATAATTATTAACAAACTGCCCTATATCACATATAAGTCCTCCAACTATAAATGCATAAAAACAATTTTTCAAAGTATTATTCGTAGGCTCTGTTTGAGTTGATAACGTCTGAAATTTTTCTTTTATCTGTTTTTCGTTTGATTTCATGTTTTTCACTCCTTATAAAGATGCTAATAATATTTTGCACATAAATATAGATTTTAGTCTAAAAAAAAAATAGGATATATAATTTATCCTATTTTTAACTTATCTTTCATCATTTTTAATACTCTTTTTTCAATTCTAGATACTTGTACTTGACTTATGCCCAACATTTTAGCAACCTCTACTTGAGTTTTATCTTTAAAATACCTCAACATTATAATTTGACGAGACTTCACATCTAATTTACTTATAGCTTCTTTAAGTGCAATTCTATTTACTATTTCACTATCTTCTTCATAATCTTGACTAATTTTATCTATCAACATTATTGGTGAACCATCATCTTGATGAATAGTATCATATAAATATTGCATATTATTTATAGATTCAGATGCAAATACTATTTCTTCTTTATCTATACCTGAATACTCAGATAACTCTTCAATAGTAGGCTCTCTATTTAGCTCTTTTGCTAAAGCCTCTTTATCATAGTGTAGCTTTCTAGCAGTATTTTTTATACTTCTACTTACTTTAATGATACCATCGTCCCTTATAAACCTTTTTATTTCTCCCATTATCATAGGAACAGCATATGTAGAAAATTTCACACCATAGTTTGAGTCAAAATTGTTTATAGCTTTAATTAATCCCATGCAACCAATTTGATAAATATCTTCGTATTCATATCCCCTGTTTAGAAATTTTTTACTAATAGCAGAAACTAAAGGTAAGTTTATTTCTACTACATTATTAAGTGCCTCTTTATCGCCATCTCTAGCTTTTTTTATCAGTTGTATATTGTCATCGTAGTCATAAGTTACATTTTTTACCCTTTCTTCACTCATACTTTTCACCTAACTTAACGATTTAAAAACTTTTTTCATTATTATTTTAGTGCCTTTTCCATCTGAAGATTCTACGGTTAAACTATCCATAAAAGATTCCATTACAGTAAAGCCCATACCGGATCTTTCTAAGTCTGGTCTAGAAGTATATAGAGGTTGCATAGCTAAATCAATATTATCAATCCCTACACCATTGTCATATACTATTACGGTTAATTCTTTATCCTTTATGTAAGCTTCAACTTTTATTATATCTTCTTTATTATCATACCCATGGATTATAGAGTTTGTAACTGCTTCAGATACAGCTGTCTTCACGTCTGTTATTTCATCTATGGTTGGATCTAATTGCGATGCAAAAGCTGCTACCGCAACTCTAGCAAAGCTTTCATTTTCAGATTTGCTAAGAAATTCTATTTTCATCATGTTTTCATACATTGTTTTTTCCCCCCATTAAATATTTTCTAATGCTTCTTTATTACTGTTATATACCTTTATTATTTTAAACATTCCAGATAGCTCGAACACTCTTTTTACTGAGTCAGTTACATTGGTAATACATACTTTGCCTTTGTTATGAGATAATTTTTTATATCTTCCAATAACTACTCCAATTCCAGAGCTATCCATAAAAGAAACACCTGAGAAATCCATTATAAGCTTTTTTATGTCTTCTCTGCTTAACCTATCATCTATTTTGCTTCTTACTTCTTCTGCACTATGATGATCCAATTCTCCCATCATGTAAACTAAAAGCTTATCCTCTTTATTTTCGAATTTTAAGTACATATCTTTCCCCCCAGTTTATTATTTGTCCATTTTTTAATTATATAATAATTTATGTATTCTACATATTACATATTTTTCCTTCTTTTTTCTTAAATTGCATTATTTATTCTTTCCAATAATAGTTTTTTTATACATAAAATCATTAATTTTAGATATTAATTGATTATTGCATATGTTTTAGTTTATTTAAATAAGGCCGGAAAATGTTTAAGGGATCTTAGCTGCGCTAAAATCCCTTACTTATAATATCAATTTCTTCCTTGCAAAAATCAAAGTAGTTGTATATTTCTTCTTCTTTAAAATCTTTAACTTGAAATCTTTTTGGAATACATAATTCCATAATAGTATTTGGGTAATATTCATATAAATTCTCCCCAAGTTTTTTGCCAAAAGATTGGAAATAAAACTCATAGGTTTTACTATTTAGTATAAATAATAAGAACTTATAATCATAATCAACATTTTCTTTTATCTTAATTGAATATATATCAGCACTATAATAACTACCTATATCTAGGGCAAATCTATTATTGCTACTTTTATATGGAAATATTATTTTTTCTCCTTCAAAAATAGATTTTTTCCTTCCCCATTGAAGATCATACCAATTTCTAATACCTTTCTGACATTCCCTTCTTTTAGACAACCTTTCTTTAAAAGGATTTAAATGTTTCATTATATTGGGATATTTCTCTATATCATCATCATTTAAATATATTATATATTTATCATTGATACTTACATTAAATTTATCTATATTACTGCTTTTTATCCAAGGTTTTATTATATCCCTTTCTAATTCTTTCTCCTTTATATAATCCATATTTACTATGAAGGCTTTGTCGCATCCTGTTATTATGCCTTGATTACTTTCACATATATTTTTTAATTTATCAAAACATCTACTCTCTATTTTTTTGATTATATCTAACTCTTTTTCTTCTCTTAAAATCCATCTTTCTTCATCTAATAACTTATAATTTAAATAAAAGCTATTAGAATCTTTTTCTTCACTTTTACATAAGTATTTAATAAATTCCTCTTTATCTTTTCTATGATTAGGTTTGATTATATTTATTTTATAATCTCTTATGTCATTATTATTTTTGATTTTTAAAAATAGTATAGCTGGATCTATTCCTATATTCTTAAAAGGTCTCAATCCATAAAAATCTACTATTTTTTCTATTTTATAATTATCTAATATATATTTTCTCAAACCTTTACCATGTTGTGCTTCAATAAAATATCTTGACACTATAAAACTTACTTTACCACTTACAAAGGAGTTCATTAATGCAGCTTTAAAAAAAGCATAACATATATCTCCTTTATCCCTATATACTTCACCATATATTTCCTTAATTTTCTTGGAATATTTTTTATCTATCTGTTTATGACCAATGTAAGGTGGATTTCCTATTATAATATCAAACTTTTCATTGCTTTCTAATTTTAAAAAATCATCATTTTTTAAATTATTAGTATAAACAACTCCACTTTCTATGTAAATATCTATTAAAAGTATCTTTAAAGCTATTTTATCAATATCAATTCCATATATATTATTTTTTATAATATGTTCTTTTATATTAAGTTCACTTAAATATATGTCATTTTTTCTGTTTATTTCCTCTAAATTATTTCGATATATGTCATATAAATATTTGTATAAGGGAATTATAATATTACCACATCCACAAGAAGGATCTATTATTTTTATAAAAGGATTATTAATTACTTCTTCTTCAGTTACAGTATTTTTTATAATATAGTTTGCAATCTCAATTGGAGTATAAACTACCCCAGTACTTTTATTATCATTTAATATATTAAAGTATTTTTCACCAAATGTTCCCGTATCAGTAATATTTAAAGTGTTCTTGTATTTTATTACAGCTATTTCCTTGTATATATGATCCATAGGTTGTAAAATAATATTGTATAGTTCTTCAATTTTTTCTGTAAATAAATTATACATTTTACATCTCTCCATCGTATATAAAGTGAAGCTTAGTTCAGATGGAGTTTTAATTCCATATAAACTTTAGTTGAAATAGCCCATGAACTAACATTTATACTTAGCATTAATGTTTAGCTAATGGGATAAAGTAAATAAAGTATATCATTAATGGCAGGTGATTTAAAGTTGAAAAGAAAATCTAAAAGAAAAAAGTCTTTACTAGGTTTGTTACTATTCTTGTTTGTAGCATCTTCAGCCTTAGGAATATTTATAAATAAAACTAATAACACTAATAACACTGATAATATTTCTGTAGTTACCGATGACAAAAAAGAGGACAATTTAGAAGATAAGAAAGATAAAGCTGAAGAAGAGCGTGAAAAAATAAAAGAACAAGAGATTAAAAAAGAGGAAGCTAAGAAAGAAGAGCCTAAAAAAGAAGAACCTAAAAATGATGTAGAAAAAAAGGATAATACTACAGAAACAAAAAAAGATACTGATGCTTCAAAACAAACCAATTCTAATGTTGTTAGTAGCAATTTAAATACAAAAGAAAGAGATTGGTTTTTTGTACCTAAAAAGGATGGTACTCCATCAGGTATACCTGATGATGTGGCTAAAATAATTAATGAGCATTCAGCTTATTATTTAGGTAATACTTCTGAAAAAGTTATTTATTTAACCTTTGATGAAGGATATGAAAATGGTTATACTTCTAAGATACTTGATATTTTAAAAGAAAATGATGTAAAAGCTGCTTTCTTTGTAGTAAAACCATATATCAATAGTAATAAGGAATTAATTAAACGTATGGTAGATGAGGGCCACTTAGTTTGTAATCACTCTAATACTCATCCTTCCATGGCTTCAGCAGCTCTTAAAGGTAAAGATGCCTTTGAAAAAGAATTTACAGATACAGAAAAAGCTTTTGAAGAAGTTACAGGACAAAAAATGCCTAAATTCTTTAGACCTCCTATGGGAAAATATAGTGAGCTATCTCTAAAGTATACAAAAGACTTAGGATATAAAACTATATTTTGGAGTTTTGCATATAATGATTGGGATATTAAGAAGCAACCAAGTCATGAAACTGCAAAAAAAGTATTGTTAGATAGAGCACATAGTGGCGGCATATATTTATTACATGCAGTATCAAAAACTAATACTGAAATTTTAGATTGGTTTATTAAGGATGCTAAGTCTAAAGGATATAGATTCGCATCTTTAAATGAACTACCTTAGATTTAAAATTATAGAGGCTATACTCCTTGAGTATAGCCTCTATAATTTAATGCTTTATTTCATTTTTTATGGCAATATATATCAATTTATTCAATTACTTATTCTTAGAAACTTTTATTAAAAACTTAGGTATAGAGGATAATCTACCTATTCTCCATGGCTCCTTAGCCACTCTATATAGCCATTCCATTCCAATAGATATCATCCACTTTGGAGCTCTTTTTACTTCTCCAGCAAATACATCGATGCTTCCCCCCACACCCATAAAAATATTGCATTTTAGATTCTTCATATATTTACTAATAAACACTTCCTGCCTTGGAGAGCCCATGGCAACAAATATAGCATACGGTTCAAGAGAATTTATCTCTTCAATAATCTCTTCACAACTATCTATATCAAAAAAACCATTGTGCCACCCCAATATATTTAGATTAGGGTATTTATTTTTTAAATTATTGATACACTTTTGTAAAATCTCATCTTTGGTTCCTAATAAATATATCCCTTTTCCTTGCTCCCATGAATATTTGATTATATCATCCATTACCTCAATTCCTGCTATTTTCTCTTTTACTGGATCTTTAACCATTTTAGAAGCTATAACAGTACCTATTCCATCTGGAATTATTATGGAGGTTTCCTCCATAAAATTATTAAATAGCAATTCATTGTTTAATCCATTGCTTAATACTTCAGGATTACCAGATATTATATGTGCCTTATTAAGTTTTTTTATATGATCTAAAAATTCCTTCCTATTTCCACTAAATATCTTATATCCTAATATATTAGTAAAAATTAAATCCTTCACTTAAAATGCCCCTTCTCTTTTAAATACTGAAAAAACAGTTTTAAATAGTATCTTTATATCAAATAGTATTGAAAAGTTTTGTATATAGGTTAAATCATAATTTATAGTCTTACCTAATTCTATTTCTCCTCTACCACTAACCTGAGCAAGACCGGTTATTCCTGGAGGTACTAATAATCTTTGTTTATATTCTGGTGGATAATATTTAACCACATCTGGAATTTCAGGTCTTGGTCCTACAAGACTCATATTACCCATAAATACATTGAATAATTGAGGTATTTCATCTAAACTAGTCTTCCTTAAAAATGATCCTATTTTAGTTATTCTGTTATCTTCTTTACTTTGAAATACAAAATTACTTATATCCTTTGGATTAATTTCTAAGCTCCTTTTCTTTTCGGCATCCATAACCATAGTTCTGAACTTATAAATCACAAAATCTTCTCCATTCTTTCCAACTCTCACTTGCTTAAATATAGTTGGTCCCTTGGAATCTAACTTTATAAGCAACGCTATAATTATATAAACTGGAGAAAGTATAATTATCCCTATGGTAGATAAAATTAAATCCATTAGCCTTTTCATAAAAAATTGAAACTTTTTATTATTTATATGTTTTTCCATATCTATTTCAATAACCTTATTTTGCATGATATCCTCCCTTTAACTCCTATGGATTTTATCCTTAACTAAATTAACTAGATATAAGAACTCTTCAATTCTTAATAAGTATATTATACTAAAGTATACCAAACTTCCTAATATTAAGCTGCATATTAAAGATATTAAGCTTCCTTTCATATTCATTCCAAATAATACATTAACTTTATTATTAATAATGAATATCACAACACCCATAATTAAAGAAGCAAACATTATTTTAAGTAAACTAGTAAAAATATATCTTAGATTTATGCCATTTAATTTTTTATCTAATTTTATAAGCATGACTATGGTAATTATAGCTGAAGATATTGATGTAGCTAAAGTCAACCCAGATACTCCCATATATTTTACTAAAACAATATTTATCCCTATGTTTATTATTATACCAATAAAACTATTAATCATAGGTGTATTAGTATCTTTTACCGAATAGAAAGCTTTATTCAAAACATCTCTTAGTCCATAGGCTATCATTGCTGGTGAGTAAAAAAGTAGTGCATTAGCTGTTAAAGTAACTGCTCTATCATCAAAAGCACCTCTTTTAAACAATAACGTAATTAAAGGAATTCTCAATATAGCAATAGCTACAGCTGCTGGAACCATTATTATAAAAATTACGTTTATACCTTTTAATAAAGCTTTTTTATATTCTTTTAAATTTTCTCCTGATGCATATTGAGACAATGTTGGATAAATAACCATTGCAATCCCAATTGCAAAAACCTCATATGCTAAAGTATTTAACTTATTAGACAGATCTAAGGCTGTTACTGCGCCTTCAAATATATTAACTGCAAAAGCTCTGTTTATAAAGTTATTCAGTTGTATTAAAGAAGTACTAATTATTACTGGTAGCATTAAGCTTACCATCTTCTTTAGCTCTTCATCCTTTAAATCTATATAAGATTCATATCTATATCCTAATTTTTTATATTTAGGTATGTTTATCAGTAATTGCGCCAAAAATCCAATAACAGTTGCTAATGCAAAACCATATATCCCATACTTTTCAGTAAAGAAAAATAAATATACAATAAAAACCACATTAGATACTATGGACATTGCCGCTGGCTCATAGAATTCATTGTGTGACTGTAATACTCCAGTAATTACACTTTGTAGACTTACGAAAATTAATGATAGAACCATCAATCTAATCACATTTACTGAAGTATTAAATACTACTGGATCTTTACTAAAGCCACTGCCAAAAATCAAAACTATATATTTTGACAAGAAAAATATAATAACTGTCACTAAAATAGTAAAAATACTATAGGAATTTATCACATTATTAACAAATCTATTTCTTTTTTCTTTGGTATTATTCTTAATGTGATCTGTATTCAATGGTATAAAAGTAGTAGTTAACCCATAGCTAATAGTAGTAAGCAAATATACTATTCCTATAGAAAAATTATATATATCTGCTGTATAGGTTGCCCCAAACTTAGCAGCTACCAAGGCATCTCTCACAATTGCAAGGAACTTTCCTAAGATTATAAGTAACATAACAATTGCTGAGTTTTTAATAAACTTATCCTTACTCATCTAATTCACTCCGGTCAATATATGTTTATATGTATTATAGTAATTATCCCAAAACTTTTCTATAGAATACTTATCTATAATATGATTATAAAGGCTGTTTCCCATTATATCCAACTTATCTTTCATTAAATATGCCTTTTTCATTTTATCATAAATATCATCTTCTGAATAAGGATCTATTAGAAAACCATTATCTTTACTTATTATAGAAGACATGTCTCCTACATTTGAACTTATAACTGTTTTCTTTGTTATAGCACTTTCCAGTATAACTAGTGGTGGGGCCCCTCCTTCGTTAAATGAGGTTAATATACTAATGTCTGATGCATTGAAATAATCTAATGTAGGATTTACAAAACCTGCAAAGATAACTTTATCCTCAATATTTAGCTTTTGAACCCTATTTATTAACTCCTCTATAAGCTCACCTTCTCCAAGTAAGAAAAGTTTAGTATCCTTATATTCTTTATTAAGTCTACTAAAAGCATTAATTAAGTTATTATGATTTTTTATAGGATGCATTCTAGCCGCCATAATATAAACAAACTCATCCTTTAATATTTTATATTTCTTTCTTATTTTTTCCGAGGAAATATTGGGATTATAATCCTCTATATCTATACCATTAGGTATTACATATTTTTTTCCTTCAAATTTTTTTTCATTCAATAAATCTTTTAAATAATTAGACACACATATATAATTATTAAATCTTTTTAATCCCATTTCAGATAGAGGTGTGTATAGAACTTTCTTTATTTTATCATTTAAAAAATCATATCTATAGTCGCTGTGTATTGTGACCACCGCAGGTATTTTTATACTATTTTTTGTTATTAAATAAATAAAATTTGATTTAGCTCCATGAAAATTAACTATATCAATTTGGTTTTTCTCTATAAATTTAGTAAGGGTACCATTTAACATCTCTTTTAAAGAAAAAGCCACTACGGGAATATTTAAATTTATTGCTTTATCATATAAAGGTCCTTGTCCTATACATGCTATTTCACATTTCATGTCATCTATATTATTTTTACAAATATTTATTACGTGGTTGGCTCCTCCACCATTGTCATTTCCCGATATAATTTGCAATATCTTAATAAAAATCACCTACCCTATTATCACTATAGCTAATAGCTCGAAAAACTGCTATTAGTATCCAAAAGAAAGCTATTACTTTTGGAGCTGAGAAAAAATTGTCTATAAAATTCATACAGATAAAAGCTATGAATGAAGCTAGAAACCCCTTGTAAAAAGCTTTATAAAAGCTGTCTTTACAACTGTTTATAAATTTTATTAATTTTGTAGCTATAGATAAAATCATAGCTATAAATGATATAGTACCAAAAATTCCAAGCTCTGTTTGAATCTTTAATATAATATTGTGAGGATGAAAATTTTGTCCTGGATAATATTCTATTTTATTTTTATATAGCAATCTATATTCTTCATATAATGCTCTATAATTGCCATTACCAACCCCTCTAATAGGATGATCTTTAATCATCATTAGAGCTATATCCCAAAGTTTTATTCTTGACAAGTTTTGGCTTATATCAGTAATTTCCACTACCCTATTCCATACCGCAGGTATAAATAAGGACAATCCTCCTAAACCGAATAATCCAATTATTATCTTCCAATTATAAGTTATAGCTAAAATAATACATCCTATAACTAATCCAACCCAAGCATTTCTTGAAAAACTCAATATTATATTAGCTAAAGCTAGTAAAGATATTACAATATACATTATTTTTTTTCTTCTATTGCTTTCATTTAATGCAAGCATTATCACTGGGAAAATAAATATAACCATAAAAACACCCAGATTATTTGAATTTTCCAAAGTTGAGAATATCCTAACCATAACACCATGTTCACTTTGTTGCACATATCCTATTCCTCTAGAATATTCAAAGATTCCAATTGTACTAATTATAGTTCCAGCTATAATATATAATTTTAGAATATTATCTAGTATTTTCTTTTCATTTAACTCATACTTGATAATAAAATACAAAGCAATATAAGTAGAAAACCTAAGGGTTTCTCCTAAAGCTATTTTTTTATCAACGGAGTAACTTATAGAAATAAACATAATTGCTATCAATACAAATATGAATATATCTAAGTAATTTGTAAAAAAATCTTTAATTCCTTTAATAAATTTTCTTCTATGATCTTTTAAGAACATAATCATTAATAAATAAAACAAAATCAATAAAGCTAATATTACATCCCCATTAAAAGGAATCTTTCCTATTTTAAATTTACTAGGTAATATAGGTAACAATAATACATAGGAATATAATAAAAGACTAAGTATTTTATTTGGTATTTCCATAAATGCACCCTTCTTTCTTTTATTTAATCCACCTAAATATTAATTATACACAAAAATAGCACAAGAGTATTGATTTTTTTGCAATAATCATGTGCTATTTTTTTATATATTCTATCTAGACATTTTTGTATTCTTCTCAAGAGACTTTTGAGATTTAAAAACATAAAAATTTAACAATCCGTTTAAAAATCCTAAACCGTAGCTAAAATGAAGTATTGGAAATATGAAAAATATATATTTCCATATACTCTTATCCTTACTAATCAATTTTAAAGAAGATATCATATCTCCAATTATATATAACCCTATTTCTACAAACCATAGATATAATATCCACTTATATACTAAGCCTAGAAATAATCCCAAAATATTAGTAATAACAAAGGCTGCAGGAACAAGATGTCTTATGGAAGCAGTTCTACCATGCTTTTGCATAACTCTTACTTTCCAGAATCCATATTGATAATATTGTTTCCAAAGTTTTTTTAATGAAGAACGGCTGTAGTAATAAGATCTTATTTTAGGTGATAAAAGTATCTTATATCCATTTTTTATAACCCTAAAGTTTAGTTCATCATCTTGATTTCTAACTAATTCTTCATCGAAATATCCTATTTTATCTAATATGCTTCTTCTATAACATCCAAAGGCCACTGTATCCACATAGGTTTCTTCCTTAGCATATCTAAAAAGAGCATTACCCACACCGAAGGGCGAACTCATGGCTAAAGATATAGCCCTTCCTTTATCATCCTCATTTATTGTTTCTATAGGTCCACCAACGCATCCTACGTCATTATTAATCAATGCTTTTATGTTTTCTTCTATGAAGTCCTCTTTTGCATATGCATGAGCTCCAAATATTATAATTACATCTTTTTTACTATATTTTATACCTTTATTCATTCCTTTAGGCGCTGAAAGACCTTCATTGTCTATAAGCTTTATATTGCTATATTTGCTTTGATACTCCATTACTATATCTCTTGTTCCATCGTCGGACATACCATCGCAAATAAGAACCTCAAACAACTCAGAAGGATATGTTTGCTCTATAAAAGAATCTATACACTTTTTTATATAATTTTTTTCATTCCTACAAGGAATAACAACAGATACCGTTAAATTTTCCTTATCCTTCATTTTTAACTCTCCTAATTGTTTTATCACAATTGTTCTTAAAGGTTAATTGTACTATTCCAAATATAATAAATATAATCAATGTACCAGTTATAACACCTTTATGATTAAATTCATTTCCTGTTATAAGAGAAAATATACAATATACAATTATTGCATTAATCGCTCCTCTATTATAATCTATATCTTTAAAGCTGGCTTTTAACCTATTTATAATAATAAATATGAATATAAAGGCAGCTACTAATCCAAACTCCACTCCAATTTGAAGAAGTAAATTATGAGCATGATCTAATGGATAGGGAGCAGCAGTGGAGTTAAATCTTATGCTTTCTGGCATAGACAAATACCCTTGAAAGGCAAACTTTTTATATGCCTCTGGAAAGCTTCCTCCCCCAATACCAAAAGGATAATTTTTCATCATTATTATATCTGTAAATATAGATTGTAATCTAGCTACTGCGGATGAATTATTTAAAAATGATGTAGAAGTTCCTCTATGCAAAATATAAGATAGTACTGGCTTTGCTACAAACAAAGAAGGTACGGCAGCTATATATATAATCTTTCTATACTTTTTATTGAGTAAAGCTAAGAATATAACAACAAAATAAGTAAGCCACGCCCCCCTTGTAAAGGTCAATAATGTTGCTAAACTGTAATTAATAAATGATAAATAGAGAAATATCTTTTCATTTTTAGTATTTTTTTTATGAAGTATCATCTCTAAAAGCAGAGGTGAAACCGTAATTAATATACCTGCAAATATATTTACATTGTGAAATCCAAAGGTTAGGTATATTCTATTGGCTTTAATAGCTCCTAGACTTGCACCTTTCGCTAACAATTGCACATATCCATAGAGGCAACTAAAATTTAGAGCTGCAATGGCTGCATAATATATTTTATATTTATCTTCTTTATTAAAGTAAGCAATTAAAGTTAGCATAAGCATTATAGGAGTTAATACACCTATATATACTTCTCTTATACTTCTCATTATATCTGAAGAAAAGAAGCTACTATTAATGCAGAATATTAAAAAAGCAGTAATAAGGAAAATAAATTTAAACGTAAATTTATCTTTCCAGTTATAGCAAGTTGTAAAAACATAAACTATATCTTTAAAACTAAATATAAATAATAAAGTTATGTATATAGTTTCAAATGTAATCTTCATAAAGAAGAAGTCATAATAACATATCCTTCTTACTGTAGTAAAAATAGGCAATAATAATATAAATAATAAAATAGACTTTCTCTTATCTTTGAAGATTAGATATATATCTATTATTAAAAAAAACAAAGCCACAAAAAGCATAGCAGAGTTTTTAATACCAATCCTTTTTAAGAAAAGGATTGAGATTATTGCGGATAGCAAGAATGATACAGACAATAACTTGTAATATTCTTTTAAATGTTTATTTATAAATTCATACATCTGTGTCACTTCTCCAATCATAAAATAGCACAAAGCTTATTTTTCTATATAATATTTAAAATCAAAATCTTCTTTTTCTATTGCAAAATTATAGTAATTTTTATATTCCTTATTCAATTCTTCAATGGCACTATCTACGCTTCTTGATCCTTTTATAGCCTCTAATACTACATTAATTTCTTGTCTTGAATTCCTACTCAAAAATAATGTTGGGTCATAGGTTTCATTATGATAGTTAGCTGTTTCATTATATTCCTTATAAATATCATTTTTAACAGATTTGTTCTTCAAATTAACGGGTAATGCATTTCTAGTTTCTAAAATCTCTCTATTGACTTCCTCACTTAGTAAGAACTCATATACTTTTTTAATCCCTTCTTTTTTCTTTTCGTCCTTAATAGATTCACTATTTACAACTAAAAAATTAAGATTTTGAGTATAGTAATATTTATTTTTGTTTTCTCCATCTACCTGAATAATGTCTTTTATTCCCGTTTCAAAGCTTAATGGAAGAATATTAGAGAAGTATCCTTTGTCCTCAAAAGTGCTTATCATCATGGCTATTTCTCCTCTATAAAACTCAGATCTTAATTGATTTTTACTTTTTTTATCAAAATCTTCGTCAATCAAAGAGGATGAGTATAGCTTATTATATATATTTAATATATCTTTTGCATAATTAAAATTATATTCACCCTTTTTATAGTCCCAAAAAGTACTATATATGCTTCCCTTACTTATGCTTGGCTGTCCTATTACTGTTTTCATATCTTCATATTCTTTAATAGAAAAAGCAAAAGGTGTTACCTCTGGAAAAGCCTTTTTAATTTTCATTGAGTAATCTATTAACTCTTCCCAAGTAGTAGGCCCTTTGTTAGGATCAAGTCCCGCTTTTTTTAATAAGTCTTTATTCCATATTAATTTAGCGTTATTCTCCATGAGTTTTACCCCTATTGGCATATCTTTATAACTTATTACACTAGTCTTATCTACATCTTTTAAATCTAACCCAAGGGAATTTAAATCTGCTATTTGATTATTTTTTATTAATGTTGTATAGCCGTATTCAAATATGTCTGGACCATATCCAGAGGCTAATGTAGTTCTTAAAGCGTTATAATAATCTTCTTTGTATTCGCTAAAGATAATATGTATGTTATCCTTATTTTCATTATTAAATTTTTCTATTTGATAGGATCTAGTAGGAGATATAATGCTTTTCTTCATCCATAGTCTGATTATAGTTTTATCTTTTAATTCTGGTGGTAATTGAGCTTTATCATCAGAGTAACTTTTATAAAACTTCACCCTGTAAATTGTTGAAAACACTAACAATATAATTACCAATCCAGTATAAAAAAGAAACTTTTTATTTTTCATCTACCGTTCCTCTCCTAAATACTTCTTATTTTTTTCTTTTCAAGTTTATTAGTTCCTTTAACTCATCTACTCTAAGTATTATTAACATAATAATATATACACATGCACCGACCAACGTACATATTATAATATTTATGCCTAAAAACAAGTCACCTTTAGGTATAAACCCATCAATTAGCCTAAACAATCCCCCTACAACTAATGCCATAACTATTCCAGAAGATAGCATCTTTAAAAAACTTATAAATATTTTTCTATAATTAACTCCTTTAATTCTAACCTTTATTTCAATAAAAAGAATTAAAGCTAAAATAGTTACAGATAGGGTTGTTGCTAGAGCAATTCCATTTACACCCATTCTAGGACCTAAAGCTAAAATAAATATTATATTAACCACAACAAGAATAAAACCATTAATCATTGGAGTTAATGTATTCTTCATGGCGAAAAATACCTTACCCAATATGTCCATTAAGGAATATCCTAATGCTGAAAAAGCTAAATATTTTAAACACATAGAAGTCAACTCTGTTGAAGTTTTATCGAATTGCCCTCGTTCTAATACCAGTTGAATAACAGGTTTGCTTAAAACTGCAAGTCCAAATATTAATGGTATAGCCACCATAATTACTAAGTTAACTGATTTTACAAATAACTCTTTAAAGCCCTCTAAATCATTTTGGGAATATCTCTCTGTTAACTTTGGATATAATACCGTAGTTATAGATACTATAAACACTTGATTTATAATGGTGCTAAATTTACTTGCATAATCTATTACAGATATGCTTCCGGCCACTAAATGTGATGCAAAATTTCTACCTACCATTAAATTTATCTGTGATACAGCGCTACTTATTAGAATTGGAATGGATAATTTTAACATTTTTTGCACATTATCATCTTTTAAATCTATTATAAACTTATATTTATAATCATTTCCCATAAAAGGTCTTTGAGTAAAAGCTTGGGCTATTCCTCCAACAAATACGGACATTATAGCTGCCATTAAGCCATACTTTTTATAAAATATTATCAAGCCAATGATTATAACTATATTCGCTATAATTCCAGTTAAAGCAGGCTGAACAAATTTCCCATAGGACTGTAGATAGCCAGTGTATAGTCCACTCATACCTAAGAAGATTATTGAAGGCATTAACATCTGAGTTAACTGGACAGTAACATTAAAATCATTGCCCTCAAATCCTCCTGCGAATAGAGATACTAATTGTGGTGAAACTATTATGGCTATTATCGATAATATAAAACATACTATTGTTACAATGTTTAATACATTATTAAAAAACTTATTTGCTTTTTCCTTATCATTTTTAATATTTGAAAAGATGGGTATAAAAGTTGTAACTAAAGCTGCTGCTACGGCACTAAAAAAAACTTGTGGCATGGCACTTGCTGTTTTAAATATGTCTGCTTCTCTAGTTGTTCCCAATTGTATTGCTATAATAAATTCTCTTGCAAAACCAGTAAACTTACTTAAAACCAAAAGAATAGTAATAATCATACCATACTTCGCCACATTTTTTACATCTTTCTTTAATTCAGTCATAATCCCTCCAAATAAATTATCTTAATAAACTATAGGCTTCTAATAATCTACTTTCACACAAGGACCAATTATAATCTTTCTTAACTTTATTAAATCCATTTTCACCCATAGTTTTAGTTTTTTCTATATCATTTGCTAGATTGTTAATAGCTTTAGCTATGCTCTCTGGGGAATCAGGCTTAACAACCATCCCACTTCCAGAAGGATCGACTATAGCTTTCACCATAGGAAAATCACTTCCTATTACAGCAGTCCTTGTTATCATGTATTCAAATAATTTAATAGGCTCTGCATTTACATATCTCCAATTATGAGGTTGCAACAAAACAAACCCGGCATGGGCAGTTTTTAAATAATCAAAAACTTTAGTGTGAGGTATTTTTCCAGTAAATATAATATCCTTATCTTGTAAGTTATTTTTTATATACTCATCACACTTAGATTTAAAACTTTCACTTTCAAAAGGACCTACAAATATGTATTTACAATTTACGTTAATTAACTTTGCTGCTTCTAAAATCTTATAAATACCTCTATCTTCTCTTAACCCTCCTACATAGATAAAAGTAGGAATTGGATTATATTCTTTTATCATTTCTTCATCTTTTAACACTGGGTAATTGGGCAGTAGAATTACATTAGAATGATATTTCTTGAATTTATTTACTAGTATATCATTTACAGTTATTATACAATCAGCCTTTTTAGCTAATACTTTCTCATAATTATATATAACTTTTTCCATAATTCCCTTAATGGCAGGAAAATGTTCTGAAAAAGCTTCTGGATAATATTCATGAGAATCATATATTATTTTGCTTCCAAAATTCTTTTTTAATTTAACCGCTACCTGAAAAGAATCCGGTTCATGGGCATGGTAAACATCTGCTCCTATTGTTTTGGCTATATTGTACATATCTTTCATAGGTCTAAACCTATCTCTCCAATTTTTCCTCTTTGGAAAGCATTTTATTATGACTCCATCCTCGGTAACAAAATCTTTATCACCTGGAGCCACAATATATATATCATCATATTGTTTTTTTAATGAAAGTATTTCCTTGTAATATATTCTATTGTCATAAACATCATGCCCAGATGTTAGCATACATATTTTCATCTAATACACCTCATAGGTTCTTATTCTAACTACTGATTTTTCAATAGTTGGTTCTCAGGAACTTTTCTTAAAGCTTTAGCTGGGTTTCCTGCAACAATTGTTTCTTTTTCTACATCTTTAGTCACTACACTTCCTGCTGCTACAAATCCATCTTCTTCAATTATTTTACCTGGCAATATAGTTGCTCCTGCTCCAATTCTTCCACCCTTTTTTATAGTTACACCTTTAAATTTCCCAAATCTTTCTTTGGATCTAGCTGCAAAATTGTCATTTGAAGTAACGGTGCAAGGTCCTATAAATACATAATCCTCTACTTCTGAATAGGCAGTTAAGTATACATTAGTTTGAATTTTACAATTAGAACCCACCTTACAGAAGTTTTCTATAGTAGCACCTTTGCCTATTATAGTCTTTTCTCCTATTGTAACATCTTCCCTAACCACAGCTAAATCTGCAATTAAAGTTTTATTTTCTATTTGACAGCCAGCATAAATTATTACTCCTGCTCCAATTAAACACTCGTCTTTAATTATTGCAGGAGGAAGTTTTTTCTCATCTTTAAAAATACTATTTACTGATCTCATAGGCTCTTTTCCTATTACAGTATTATCATCTATTCTAACGTTAGAGGCAATTTTAGTTCCTGATTTTATCACCACATTGTTAGCGATGATGCAGTTATCACCGATTACTACATCATCTTCTATTATAGCAAATCTTCCGATTTGAACATTATTTCCAATTATAGCTTTAGAAGATATATAATTCATAGATTATTCTCCTTTAACTAATTATTTGTTGATTTTATCTACTCCAACCATTTCCATTGTAGAAAAGTCTTCTAATGGAAATTTAACTGGAAGTCCTGTAAGTCTTGATTTGTAAGCTGCAAGTATTATTGTCATGCCTTTTTTACCTTCTTCACCATTTATTAATGGCTCTCTATCTTCATGTAACGCATCAATAAAGTCTTTATATAAGTATGTGTGTCCAAAACCATATACACTGTCTGGATCTTCACCTTGTTGTTTTAGTATTTCTTCTTCATTATCCTTACCATCGGCAAATCTCCAAGTTTCAATTTTGTTAACAGCAAGACCACCTATGCAAGCTGTTCCTTTTTCTCCAAATATGCTTAGCGTTTCTTCTAAATTTTTTGGATATACACAAGCACTTCCTTCTATTATTCCTATGGCACCATTTTTAAATCTTATAATTATGGCTCCAAAGTCTTCCCCTTCTATGTCTCTTAAGAAAGTATCGCATTGGGCATAAACTGTATCTATTTCCCCTCCAAGCATCCATTGTAATAAGTCTATATTATGGATACATTGATTCATCAATGTTCCACCATCAAGTTCCCAAGTTCCTCTCCACGGTGCTTGTTCATAGTATCCCATATTTCTATTCCAAAGAATTCTTGCTGTTCCATTTACTAGTCTTCCAAATCTATCTTCTTCTACAGCATTTCTTAATTTTTGTATTGGAGCATTAAATCTATTTTGGTGGCTTACACATAATTTTACATTGTTTTCTCTTGCAACCTTAATCATTTCATCAGCATCTTTTATTGATAGAGCTATAGGTTTTTCTACTATAGCATGCTTACCTTTATTCATGCAATAAATACCTATCTCTGGATGGTATCCACTTTCTGTTGATATTACAACTGCATCTATTTCTTCATTATCTAACATTTTTTTATAGTCTGTGTATACTCCTACTGTAAGCGGAGCACCCATCTTTGATACATATTCATTTTTTTCTTTTTCTGCTTTCTCTTCTATAACATCACAAACTGCAACTAACAGTCCTTCTTCTTTATTGTTTACTAGTGCTTCCACGTGTTTATATGAAATTCTTCCGCATCCTATTATAGCGAACCTTAATTTTTTCAACAAAATCACCTCATAATTATATTATAGGATAAGTCAAACTGACTTATCCTTTCTAAACTAAAGTTTATATATTTTTTCTCTGTTGTTCTTAACTTCTTTTGTAGCGTTTCTTGTATCATAAACTAACTTGGCCTTTTCTACTAAGCCTTCATAATCTATATTGCTATGATTAGTTGTAATAACTACCACATCCGCATTCCCTGCTGCTTCTCTCCAGTCAACTGAATAGTACTTTCTTCCCTTGTGTTCAAACTCTGGAATGAATGGATCACAGTAGATTATATCTGCACCATGTCTGTTTAATTCATCGATAACTTTTAATGCCGGGGATTCTCTTAAGTCATCTATATCATTCTTATAAGACACTCCCATTAAAAGTACCTTTGCTCCATTCATGGCTTTCTTTTCTTTGTTTAATAATTTCATTATATTTTCTACTACGTATTCAGGCATTCTATCATTGATTCTTCCTGATGTCTGAATTAAGCTTGTGTGGAAATCATATTCTTTTGCTTTCCACTCTAAATAGAATGGGTCTAGTGGTATGCAGTGTCCTCCTAGTCCTGGACCTGGATAAAATGCCATAAATCCGTATGGCTTAGTTTTTGCTGCATCTATTACTTCCCAAACATCTATATTCATCTTGTTACAAAGCACTGCTATTTCATTTGCTAATGCTATGTTTATATTTCTAAATGTATTTTCAAGTATTTTTTCCATTTCAGCTACTGCTGGTGAAGATACTGAGTGTATTTCCCCTTCTAGTACGCTTCTATAAAGAGCTGCTGCTACTTCTGTACATTCTTCTGTACATCCTCCAACTACTTTTGGAGTATTTTTTGTATTGAAGTCCTTATTACCTGGGTCAACTCTTTCTGGTGAGAATGCTAAGAAAAAGTCTTCTCCACACTTAAGTCCTGTTTCTTCAAGTATTGGTTTTAATACTTCTTCTGTTGTACCTGGATATGTTGTGCTTTCGAGTACTACTAACATACCTCTTTTTAAATATTTTGCCACGTCTCTTGTTGATTTTATCACGTAGGATAAATCTGGCTGCTTATATATATCAAGTGGTGTTGGTACTGCAATACATACTGCATCTACATCTTTTACAAAACTAAAGTCTGTAGTTGCTCTTAGTTTTCCATTTTCCACTATTTCCTTTAAATCTGCGTCAACTACGTCACCTATATAGTTATGACCTTCATTAACCATTTGTACCTTGCTATCTTGAACGTCAAAACCTATTACTTCATAGCCTGCTTTTGCTTTTTCTACGGCTAGTGGTAATCCTACATATCCTAATCCCACTACCCCTAATTTTGCTGTCTTATCTTCTAACTTTTTTATTAATTCGTCTCTTATCTGTGACATTGTTAATAACCTCCTAGGTTTTAAGATTTACAACCATTAAAATTATACACTTTATTAATAGTTGTGGTCAAATTTTTTTGTATTAAATTTAAATTTTTTTACATTGTTTTCATTTTATTAAAGATTTATATACTTTTATAGTTCTTTTTGCAACCTCATCCCAAGTGTAGTTCTTTAAAACAGTTTCTTTTGCATTTTCTCCTATGTTGCTTCTTTTTAAATCATCCTTAATCAAAAGCTCTAGAACACTCTCTAACTCCTGAACATTTTCTCTTTCTACTAAAAATCCATTTACTCCATTGTCTATTACATCTGTTATACCTTCACCTTTTATCCCTATAACTGGTTTACCTTGTGCCATGGCCTCAATATAGACCATTCCAAAACCTTCTTTATAACTTGGCAAGGAAAAAATATGGCAACTTCTCATATTTTCAATAACCTTATCATAATCAAGCTTACCCAAGAAACCAACATTATTTTTCAGACCTAGTTCTTCCACTAATTCTAGTAATTTGTTTTTATATTCTCCATCACCTATAATACTATACTGTATATTAGGGTATTTATTTATTAAATTAGAAATAGCCTTTATATTAAATTGAATTCCTTTTGCTTCTTTAAGATTCGAAGCACTTAATAAATTTATTTCATCGCCTTTAAGCTCTTCAACCTTTTCAGCTATATATTTCTTATCTATTCCATTATTTATCACTTCAATCTTGTGAAAAAACGCTTCATCTTTTACTATGTTTTTTAATTTACTGCTGACAGTTATTATTTTATCTACTTTATTTAGTACTTCAAATAAAGCCTTTTTACATTCTAAATTTCTATTAATTGTGTTTTGAAAATCCTGACCATGAATAGTTACTATATGAGGAACATTATATTTCTCATTAATCACCATACTTGCATAACCATCAGGCAGTGCAACATGGGAATGAATTATATCGAACTTAAAATCTTTGTAAATGTTGTTGACTATTCTATCTATTCCTTTAGCCATAAACTTCCCTGATTTATGAAAAAGAAATCCTTTGGGAAACTCAATATATCTAGGATAAAAAACCTCTATATTATCCATAATAGCCTTAGTAGGTATTTGTGAGTATCTCTTCCATTTACTACTTACTTTGTTTATAGGAAAAGGAGCCCAAGGAACTGGACTTATAACTCTTACTTCACATCCCTGTTCAACAAGGGCCTTAACCTGTTGATGTACAAAAATACCTGCCATTTTGTTAAAGGTTGAAGGGTACATATGGGAAATCACTAACACTTTCATACCAATCAATCCTTTCTGTGGTAAGTTGGCACCTTTTTTTCTACTAATTTAAACATATCTTCTTTATCTTTACCTAATACTTCTTTAAACTCTAATATTGATTTTTCTACAAAATCTATACTATTATCTGCTGGTTTTTCTACATATATTTTATCATGTTCAGTAGAAGTTAATGCAACTTCATCCATTAACAATTCTTCATATAACTTTTCTCCTGGCCTTAACCCAGTGTACTCAATTTTTATGTCTACATCCAGTTGATATCCTGAAAGTCTGATTAAGTCTTTAGCTAAATCTACTATTTTTACTGGTTCTCCCATATCAAGAACAAATATTTCTCCTCCATGAGCCATGGCTCCTGCTTGTATTACTAACTGTGCTGCTTCTGGTATTGTCATAAAATATCTGTTTATTTCTGGATGAGTTACAGTTACTGGTCCTCCATGGGCAATTTGCTTCTTAAATAATGGAATTACTGATCCATTACTTCCTAATACATTTCCAAATCTAACTGCTACATACTCCGTACTACTTATGCTGTCAAAGGCCTGTATCATTATTTCACAAAATCTCTTTGTAGCTCCCATTATATTAGTTGGATTTACAGCCTTATCAGTGCTTATTTGAACAAATTTCTTAACTCCATATAAATGACTACATTTAACTACATTATATGTTCCAATAATATTGTTTTTTATAGCTTCACTTGGGTTATTTTCCATCAACGGAACATGTTTATGTGCTGCTGCATGAAAAACTACTTCTGGTCTATACATATCAAATATATCTTTTAATCTCTTATCATCTCTTATTGAAGCAATTATTACTTTTTTATTTAAATTAGGATAATTATAGTTCAGTTCCATTTGAAGATCATAAGCATTGTTTTCATAAATATCTAGTATCAACAACTCCTTGGGGTTAAATTTAGCAATTTGTCTGCATAATTCAGATCCTATAGATCCCCCTCCACCTGTTACTAATATTACCTTATCTTTGATATATTTATTTATATTTTCATTATTTAATCTAACTTCTTCTCTTCCCAGTAAGTCTTCAATATTTACATCTCTTATATTGTTTATGCTAAATTCACTATCAATAATTTCATATATACCTGGCATAGTTTTTAATTTAGCATTTGTATTCTTACATATATTAATAATTTTTCTTTTAATATCTACATCTGCTGATGGGATAGCAAGTATTATTTCTTCAACTCTTAATTCATCACATATATGAGCGATATCTTCCCTAGTTCCTACTACCTTTGCACCACTAATGAGTTTTCCTACCTTACTTTTATCATCATCTATCAATCCAACTATTTCATAATTTAAATTGATATTTCTTTTAATTTCTTTTATTAATAAAGCAGCTGCGTCACCAGCACCGATAATCAATAATCTCTTCTTCTTCTTATCACTATG
Organism: Clostridium mobile; assembly: GCF_018918285.1. GTDB lineage: Bacteria > Bacillota > Clostridia > Clostridiales > Clostridiaceae > Clostridium_AW > Clostridium_AW mobile. The sequence continues at coordinate 533,156 of NZ_JAHLQF010000003.1, read as the reverse complement.
TTTATCAAAATTGCCTTCTTGAACTATTCTAGCAATAAACCTAGTGCCTCCTAAAAGAACTACAGATAAAATCCAAAAAATTATATGCACTCCATAGGGAAATCTAATATATTTTGTTTCTAATAATTTATAATTTATAAAGTAGCTATATATTAAAATAACCACATTTGACAAGGAAATAGAATAAATTATAGACATCAATTCTTCTATAGATGCATACTTCCAAATACTATTATATAAATTAAATATCTTATTAAAAAATAAAGTGATTATAATTACTGGTATAACTGTAAGTTTAAAAAACTCCATATATGCAGTAGGAATTTTAAAATCCAGTCTCAGTAACAACGCGAAATATAGTGAAAATACCAATAATACAATATCAAGAATAATTAACTTTTTGTCCTTTTTCATATATATCACACCTTAAATAAATTAGTTTTTTACTGCTCTTATAATCTTACACCCTATAATAAATTTTTCAATATACCCATCATAATATCCACCATTTAAATATACCACAATATATATGTTTTTGTAATACACAATACCTAATTATATTTACGAAAAAAAGGCCTGTAAAAGTCATCTACAGGCCTTTTTTGTATTTTTTTATATTTATTTATCCATAGATAATCCCACTAACACTCCTGAATTCATAAGCTAAACTTCTGCTAGAGTTAAAAGCTCATCTGAATTAAGTTTTGCTCTATCATCCGTAATAGTTAACAAATATTTCATAAACTCATCCTTTAACTCTTCTCTTTTTAAAGCAAATTCCACTGTTGCCTCTAAAAATCCTAACTTATCTCCAACATCATATCTTCTTCCATCGAAATTATAAGCATATATAGCTTCCCTAGAAGCCAAGGTTTTCAATGCATCCGTCAATTGTATTTCCCCACCTTTACCTGGGGTTGTGTTTTCCAAAATTTCAAAAATACTTGGAGTTATAATATACCTTCCCAATATAGCTATATTAGATGGTGCCTCTTCTACTTTGGGTTTTTCTACTAAGTCCTTAACCTTGTGAATTCTGCCTTCTATTTGCATTCCTTTTACTATACCATATTTATATACATCTTCTTTAGCCACTTCTTGTACCCCTAATATAGTAGTTTTGTACTCATTGAAACAATCAATTAATTGTTTCAAGCAAGGAACTTTACTATCTACAACGTCATCTCCTAGCATTACTGCAAAAGGTTCATTTCCAACAAAGGTTTTAGCACAGCTTATGGCATGACCTAGGCCTTTTGGCTCTTTTTGTCTTATGTAATATATATCCGCCATATTAGATATTTCTTCTACCAAATTAAGCATCTCTTCATTTCCCTTGCTTTGCAACTGCTGCTCTAACTCTATAGATTTGTCAAAATGATCTTCTATAGCTCTTTTATTTCTGCCTGTTATGATCAATATCTCTTCAATACCTGAATAAACCGCTTCTTCTATAATATATTGAATTGTCGGTTTATCTACTATAGGTAGCATCTCTTTAGGTTGAGCTTTAGTGGCTGGTAAAAACCTTGTTCCAAGCCCTGCTGCAGGTATTATTGCTTTTTTAACCCTCATTAAAGCTTCTCCTTTCTAAAAGTCAATACAAAAGTACACTCACTAATATATAATTGGCTAATTTAATATAAATTATACTTTTTTCAGTATTTCTTCAAGCTCCAAAACCACTTCATCTTTAGGGTCCATTTTTTGAGCAATTTTAAAATGCTGTTTTGCCCCTTCAATATTTCCACAGTTTAAATAACACATTATAATGTTCGTACATATCTCTATTGATTTTGTAGCTTCAAAAGCCTTTCTTAATAACTCTATAGCTTTTTCATAATTCCCCAGTGAGGCATAATTAATTGCTAATTCATTTATTACCTGTGGCATATTACTTTCTATGTTTAAGGCTTCATTTAAGTAATATATAGCCTTCTCATAATTTTCTAAAATCCTATATGCTATAGCAATATAATAATATAAAACTCCATCTTCTTTAATAATATCTATTAAAGGTAGTAAATATGATAACGCCGTTTTAGGATCATCATAAATTAATTCTTTCCCTTTTTCATAGTCACTAATACTCTTTAATGATATCTTTAAGTCGGTTATTTCCAATGTTTCTTCTCCGCCTAAAGCTATATAGTTATTAATTGAAAATAAAGCAGCTTCAAAATTATTTTCTTCTCTTTTAATTAAAGATTCATACAAATAAGGCAAAGAGTAATCTGAATATACATTTTTTATTTTGTTTATAACAGATATTTCTTCACTTTTATATATAGAATCCAAAGTTCTTAATTTGTCACAGAGCATAAGTAGTTTCTCGTAATTTTCTTTACTTTCTTCTACATTAATAAGACCTTTTAGCATTATATAAGCATCTTCATACAATTTTTCATCTATAGCTTTAAAAATTTTGCCTTTAATAAACTTTATACTTTCTGGGGTGCTTTTAATAAAATCTAAATAATATTTATTGTATTTAAAATGCTCATCTGCCCCTAAAACAAAAAACATTGCTTCTACAAAATAAATTACTGAAATGTTGTCCATATCTTCACCGGACTTAACTTTATTTATTATATCTTCTGATTTTATTGGCATATAAATTTCTTCTTCAATATTTTTTTTAAATATTTTACCTAATTTATTTTTATCCACTTCTAAAAACAATATTTTAGAGAGTTTATCTGAAAATCTAGATTTAATCTCCAATATGAAATCATCCCTTCTATATTTATTTAATTCCATCACAGCTTATTTAAAATTATACATTTTATTATTCAATTCTTCCACATGCCTTCTATTAAAAATAAGTATACTTTAATTTTATATCATTAGATTTGCCTAAGTCTAGGATCTTTTATGTTTTTACAAATTTTTCTATAACAAATATTTTAAATGTCCTCATATTAATTATTCTCCAAACATTATAACATTAGTATATACTTACTGTAATATTTGTATATACTAATGTGTAATTAATATTATTGTATAAAATTAATCTATAAAGATTAAGGTTTTGCATACAATACAAATGTAACATTAAATATTTCCGCATATTATATTGCATTTAAATATTATTTACCTTATAATTATATTGTTTTAAGTAAATCCACGGAAACCATTGATTCCTCAAAGTTTCACGGGTGTATTTATTGAAAGAAGGTGTTTATCAAGGTGTATAAATTAGATCAAAACGAAACTCCATTATTCGATGTCTTAAAAGAATATGTAGACAGAGAAACAATACCATTCCATGTACCTGGTCATAAAAAGGGTGTTGGAATGGATGAGGAATTCAAGAATTTTATAGGGGAGAATCCCTTTAAAATTGATGTTACTGTTTTTAAATTAGTGGACAGCTTACATCACCCTACAGGCGCAATAAAGAAAGCTCAGCAACTTGCTGCTGATGCGTATGGTTCTGATGCGGCATTCTTTTCAATTCATGGTACATCAGGCGCTATTCAAGCAATGATAATGTCCGTAGTTAAATCTGGAGACAAAATAATTATTCCAAGAAATGTTCATAAATCTATAACTGCTGGAATAATATTAAGCGGTGCAGTTCCTGTATACATGCAACCAGAATTGGATAAAAAAGTTGGAATTGCCCATGGTGTTACTCCAGAAACCGTAGAAAAGACTTTACGCAAAAATCCTGATGCTAAGGCTGTTTTAATAATAAATCCAACTTATTATGGTGTTGCAACAGATATTAAAAAAATAGCAGAGATAGTTCATAAATATGACATTCCATTAATAGTAGATGAGGCCCATGGGCCACACCTTGGTTTTAATGATAAATTACCTATATCTGCAATAGAAGCTGGTGCAGATATTTGTGCTCAAAGTACTCATAAAATGATAGGTGCTCTAACTCAATGCTCATTGCTTCACGTTCGCTCTAAAAGAGTTGATGTACACAGAGTTCAGCAAGTATTAAACCTCTTGCAAACAACATCACCTTCTTATATTTTGATGGCTTCATTAGATTGTGCAAGGAAGCAAATAGCATTGCATGGTGGAGAGTTAATTGATAAAACTATAGAACTTTTAAACTATGCTCGTGAGGAAATTAATAAGATACCAGGATTCTATTGTTTTGGGGAAGAGATATTAAATAATCCAGGAGCCTATGCCCTTGATCCAACAAAACTAACTGTAACTTGTAGAGATTTAGGCATAACTGGCTACGATTTAGATATGATTTTATCAAATAAGTATCACATACAGATGGAACTTTCTGATCTATACAATGTTTTAGCTGTAGGTTCCTTTGGAGATACTATGGAAAGTATAGATAAATTACTATCTGCACTAAAAGAAATTAGTAAAGATTTTTATGGAAAAGGAAATAAGAAATCTAATTTTATAGATATTCCATCAATACCAGAACAGCGTCAAATTCCTAGAGAAGCTTTCAATAGTGAAAAGATATGTATTCCTATAAAGGAGAGCGTAGGAAAGATAAGCGGAGAATTCTTAATGGCTTATCCTCCAGGAATTCCAATATTATGTCCCGGTGAAATAATTACTCAAGAAATAATTGACTATGTTGAAAGATTAAAAATTACAGGCTTATATGTTCAAGGAACAGAAGATCCTGAAGTTAATTTTATAAAAGTTGTTAAGTAAAAACACTCTGTATCTTTTAATTGAAAATTAATAATGGATAGTAAAGGAATAGATTTTTCAATGCAAAATCCTAATAAAAAGAGGCTTTTGAGCTAACTCAAAAGCCTCTTTTTTAAATTTCGAAAATTTTTCTACAGAAAATTTTATCCATAACTCTCAATTTTCAACTAACTAAAGGTTTCTTATCCATTTCAAATTCTCTTTTATTATTTCCTTATGTTTATTTCTTATATATCTCATATAAGTATTTTCATCTAGATCTAATATTGAATCATAGGTATTCAATATTCTCTTAAAATACGAAAGTATATACTCAAGTTTAATAAAAGCCACATACATTTCTCTATGTAATTTAACATGAAAGCTTCTTTTTTTCTTTCTAACTGCCTTTATTAAATCTTCATAGTGAATTTTCCATAAGTTTATTAGCTTTACACTTTGAAAATTAATTCTTAGAATTTCTTCAAAAATGCTGTGTGCTTTAATAAATAAAGTATCAGTGAACACATAATCATTATCCTTTATTTTTTCTTCTAATATCAATAACTCTTTTATTTTATTATTCTTTTCTTTTCTTAGTTCTGCTACTTTTATAATAACTTCTTTTAGTTTTAAAGCTTCTTCCATACCATCATCTTTTAAAAACTCTAATGCGCTAATAGCTCTATTACTATCATCTTCATATCTATTAATACTACTATCATCTTCATAGGAGGAAACAATAGAATTTTTATTATCTACATTAAATATACTTTTATAATAATAAGTTAATTTTTCTATTTCCTCTAGTAAGTTATTATCTTTTACTATTTCATCCTTCTCTGTAAGATATAAAACACCTTTTAAAATATAATAATTTTTCCCAAAGCCCTTTTTTCTAAATTGTACAGATTTATATGTATTCCCCTTGTATTGTATGTGTATGGCTTTTGCTGTCTCTCCCTTTTGATAATATGTTTTTATTATTTCTTCCGTTTTATTTTCAATATCTTTATACATAGGCTTATAATTCACCTCATCAATTTAAAGTTATCTTCTGTATATACTTCTATACCATTCTTACTTAAAAGCTCAGCTGTTACTCCATTTCCATCTATTAATTCATGTGAAAAAGTGCCATTATATATTTTACCATAACCACAAGAAGGACTTTTAGCTTTAAGTATAGCCTTTTTAATATTATAAAGTTTAGCTATTTTTAAAGTTTCATAGGCTCCCTTTAAAAATCTTTCTGTTGAGTCCATATTTTCCTGGCTAACTACTTTGGCTCTACCTTCTAACACATCAATTCCATCCCCTCCTGCTATTTCATGAGGAGGTCTAGGGGTTTCCATCCCCCCTAATTGTTCAGGACATACAAGGATGGCCTTTCCCTCTTTAACCATATCCATTATTTCATCATTTATGTTATTGCTACCATTGTATTTACAGTCAATTCCACAGAGACAAGCACTTACCAATATCATTTTATTTTTATCATTTATCATTTTAACTCTACTACCGTAACTCCGGTGCCTCCTTCTCCATATTCTCCTAGTCTATAGGACTTTACATGAGAATGCCTTTTTAACATGTCATTTATGGCTTTTCTCAATATTCCTGTACCTTTACCATGTATGACAGTAACTTTACTTAACCCTGCCATGTAGGCTTCGTCTAAATATTTATCAGTAGCATAAATAGCCTCTTCTGAATCCATTCCTCTTAAATCAATTGAAGTTGAAACGGATTTAAGATTTAATCTCACTTCTCTTCTTGCTACTTTTTTATCCTTCGCGCTTCTTTGTGATATCCTTAAATCTTCTACCTTCACATTTATTTTCATTATACCAGCCTGAACTTGAACTTCTCCTCTATTATCAGGTTTGGTCAAAACAATTACATTTTGGTTTAACTTTGGTAGATATACTTCTTCTCCTAATTTGACCTCTTTAATTTTTTCGCCCTTTTCCTTCTCTAAATTTTCACCCTGTGTTTCTATTTTTTCTAATTTATCCTTTAATTTTTTTCTTTCTTCCTCTAATTTATGTCTTACATCCGAACTATAACCCATTCTTTCCAGTTCTCTTATATTTTTCAATATATTATCTGCCTCTTCTTTTGCCTCTTTTACCAATCTTTTTCCTTCTCTTTGGGCATCTATAAGAGCATTTTCTCTTACTTTGTTGAGGCCATACAATTTTTCTTCATATTTTTCTTTTAACTTCTGAGCTTCATTTTTCAACATCTCTGACTTCCTTGCATCTTCCGCAGCTTTGATGCTTTTTTCTTGAAGACTTTGTATTAAGTCTTCAAATTTTAGACTCTCACTAGCTATACTCTCTTTAGCTTCTTCAATTATAAAGTCTGGCAATCCTAATCTTCTTGAAATTTCGAAAGCATTAGATTTACCAGGTATTCCAATGAGTAATCTATAAGTAGGCTTTAATGTTTCTACATCAAACTCTACTGAAGCATTTTCTACTCCTTCAGTCTTTAAGGCATATCCTTTTAGCTCACTGTAGTGGGTAGTAGCAATTATTTTAACATCTTTCTTTCTCAAATGTTCTAATATTGAAACAGCTAAAGCAGCCCCTTCTGTTGGATCTGTCCCCGCTCCTAATTCGTCAAACAGTACCAATGACTTTGAATCTGCACTTCCTATTATATTTACTATATTTGTCATATGGGATGAAAATGTAGATAAACTTTGCTCTATGCTTTGTTCATCTCCTATATCTGCATATATCTCTTTAAAAAGGCTTACGGTTGAGTTCTCCCTAGCAGGAATCATAAGCCCACTCATAGCCATGATATGTAAAAGCCCTACAGTTTTTAAAGTTACTGTTTTACCTCCAGTGTTAGGACCTGTTATTACAAGTGAAGTAAAATCCCTTCCTAAATATACATCAATAGGAACAACCACTTTCGGATCAATTAATGGGTGTTTTCCTTGCACTATGTCTACAAATCCATCTTCATTTACATGAGGACAAATAGCATTTAAACTACTACCAAACTTGGATTTAGCAAATATGAAGTCTAACTCCCATATTATATTTGCATTGTTTTTAACATATGCTATATTCTCACATACTTTTGAGGATAACTCCTTTAATATCCTTTCTATTTCTGCCTTTTCTTTTAATATGAGCTCTTTTATTTCGTTATTTAAATTTACTAAACTCATAGGTTCAATAAATAATGTTGCACCTGATGAACTTTGATCATGTACTAATCCAGGAACTGAACTTTTATTCTCAGCTTTCACTGGAAGAACATATCTTTCACCTCTCATGGTATATAAGCTCTCTTGAAGATAAGGAGCATAACTCCTTATAAGTGAGTTAACCTTATCTCTTATTGAAGCATTTTTATCCTTTAAGGATTTTCTTATATTATAAAGAGTACTACTTGCCCTATCTGATATTTCTTCTTCACCGATGATTGCATTGTATATATTATCTTCTAGAGCTTTGAGGGGATATATACTTTCACAGATATCTTCTATGACTTTATATGCTTCTTCTTCATCTTTATGAGTAACATAATCTTTAAATTTTCTGGATGACCTCATAACATTTGCAATTTTTAACAATTGTCCAGGAAGAAGAACAAAACCTTTTTCTCCTTTTCCTATTTCCTCTCTAACATCATATATTCCTTCAAAGGGTGGTGACCCTTTTTTTACTAGCAACATTAGTCCTTCTTTAGTTTCCTGTAAATGTTCCCTAACTTCATATAAATTATTGTATGGTTTTAAATTATCAACTATATCTTTAGCCGCTTGAGTATGAGTAAATCCTTTTAATATTTCCTTTATCTTATTAAATTCTAACACTCTTAATGCTCTATCATTCATTATTCTACACCTCTTTTATAATGTCCCCTAGTATAATTTTTAAAATCCCTATCCCAGGTTTTAGCTAACATAGATTTCATTATATACACTACTTCTTCATAGCTTTCATCTGTAAAATCTAGCCTAAAGTTTTTAAAATTCATTTTATTCAATTCCTTTATATTAGGAAGTAAGTTTAGAGCTACTGAGTTATACACATAGCTTCTACAAAATTTATCAGTACTAAGCAAGAATTTTTCTCCCATCCTATCTACTAGCGTAAATTTTTTCTTATTGCAATATGTATCACAGTTGATGTTCTTATCTTTCCCCCCGAAAACACTTCCAATAGCACAATATTCACTTACCATAAGCTCAATTTTGCCATAAACAAGTATTTGCTCATTTTTATTTTCTTTAAAACTATTCTCTAACTCTTTTTTATTTAATTCTACACTTACACAACTTCCATCTATAAAATTATCATAGAAATTTAAACTTTCACTATTAAATACATTTAGTTTGTAATCTCCAATGATACATGTTTTATCTTTAAATTTATTTATAATACCTAAATTTGCTGTAATAATCCCCTTGATTTTATGTAGATTTTTTTCTACGAATTCAATTATAGTTTGAAATTCTCCTTTAATAATATTAGGTATTTTCAAATATAAATTTACTTTTTCCCTATCTATAGAGTTAATGTCTATTTCGTTATTCCTCATAAATGGATTAATACATATATTCTTTGCATCAAACTCTAACACTGCTTTTAATTGATCTTTAGTGGTTATATATACTAATGTCTCTGGTAAAACCTTTCGTTCCTTTATAGGATAATTCATATTATAGTTTGTGCTACTTAAGTTTATATCTCTTTTATATGAATCAACAATAAAGTTTTGTACTTTTTCTAACAAAGTTCTTCTTACTTCATTAATTGAAGATACTGGCAAGAATCCTTCTTCAAAATTATCAAATGTAATTTCTTCAAAATTAAATGGAGTATCTCCAGTTTTTCTTAAATTATCGATTATTTTATTTTTATCTAATGGTTTTTTTATTGCCTCTTGAACTTTATCTCCCCTAATTGTTATAGTTTTCCCCTTTATTTCCGTGGAAATAACTATAGGAGAATTTGTTTTAAAATCTACTTTTAAAGATATATTTATTTTTTTACTATATTTATTGTTGTAAAATCCTTCATAGTATTTTAATAATTTTACATCAGATGTTTTAAATATTGTGTCCCCTACTTTATAGTTTGCTGGATATATTTTAACTTTTTCTCCCTTATAAGCTTTCTCTACTTCTTTATTATCCTTTGTTATTTTAGATATAGCAAAACCACTTTCTCCATTTCTCACTCCATCTTTTAAAGATATATCTTCCTTTAGAGTAATTTTTAACTCCTTATCTATCTTTCCTAGCAATATACCAGTATTTTTAGGAAAGTTATAGGCCATCATATCTTTCCCTACATTCCCATATAAATAAGCTTTAGAAAAACCTTCTCTATTAAATAATTGAAGAAGTTTCTTATTTTCCGCCTCATAATCTAATTTTTCTTCTTTATCTAATTCTTGCTCTTCTATTTGTATATTATCTATAGCCTTTCTATAAATATCTATAACCCCTGCTACATACTCCGGCCTTTTCATCCTACCTTCAATTTTCAAAGACGTAGCACCACTTAAAATTATATCCTTGATATCGCTCAATGTGCAAATATCCTTAGGGCTTAATAGATAGCTCTTTTTTTCTCTATCTTCATCTCCTTCTATTAATGAGTAAGGTAATCTACAAGGTTGTGCACATCTCCCTCTATTTCCACTTCTGCCTCCTATCATACTACTCATAAGACATTGACCAGAATAGCATATACATAAAGCTCCATGCATAAATATCTCTGTTTCTATCCCTATGTTTTCTGATATATATTTAATTTCCTTTAATGATAATTCTCTAGATAAAACTATTCTTTTAAAACCTATTTCTTTAAGAAATTTTGCTCCCTCTAGATTATGTATTGTCATCTGAGTTGAAGCATGTAGCTCAAAGTCTGGCATTTCACTTCTTATAGCTTTAGCTAGACCTATATCCTGTATCAATAAAGCATCTACACCTATTTTATATAGAAATTTAGAGTATTCTAAAGCTTCCTTTAGTTCCTCTTCTTTCAATAAGGTATTTACCGTAACATATACTTTTACTCCATATATATGACAATAATCCACTGCATTAGTCATATTATCCTCATCAAAATTAGAGGCATACGCTCTTGCAGAGAATTTACTTCCTCCTAAATATACTGCATCCGCTCCACTATTAACTGCTGAATACAAACTTTCTATGCTACCTGCTGGAGCCAATAACTCTACTTTTTTCATATTCATCTCTCCTAATTTAATCTAGGTTTATTATACAATATATTACCCATAGTTTCTAACAATAATTTAAGGCTATCCTTTACTGTAGGATAGCCAAATAACTTTCGTATAATTTTTGTATACATTTACTCCAATTATAATTTTCTAAAATATAGTTTTTAAAATCATCATTTTTCTTTTTATTAATCCCTTTAATTATTCCTTCAGCTATTGATGCTTCTTGAAAAGGATCACAGTAAGTAGCGCCCTCTCCAAAGTATTCATAAGCACTCCCTTCTTTAGTTGTTAGTATATTACACCCACTAGCAGCTGCTTCCAAAGAAGAAATTCCTGGTATCTCCATAAAGGATGGTGATATGTGAAGCTTCGCAAATCTATATGCATTATAGATATTGTAGCTATCCATAAAACCTAAATAGATAGTGTTCTTATATTTTATACATTCATTAAAGTAATCTTTATCATCGATAGTGCCTATAAGCACTAATGGTATATTTAAATCATTGCAAATCTTAGATAAAGTTAACTGATTTTTCATTTTACATATCCTACCAACACAGAGAACATAATTATCTAAATTATATCTATCTTTAAAATTATATAGTGGAACCTGATCATCCTCCACTTCAACTCCATCGTATATTGCCTCGTATTTAATATTCTTACCAAATTCCTCCTTAATTATGTTTCCCTCTGTTTTACTATTAGGATATATTATTTTACAACCTTTTAATATTTCAAGCTTATAATGGCTACATTTTTCCCACATCTTTATACTATCTATATCTTTAATATAGCTATAATACTTTGTTAAATCCCAGTACATTGGCGATAATACAATGGTTTTCTTATAGTATTTTCCTAACTTATAATACTTATATGTTTCCCCAGTTCTCGTTAAATTAAATAAGTGAATTAAGTCATAAGAAGAATAATCTTCTATGTGACCATTATTTATATCTACATGGGCTCCAATTTTTCTCAAATGTTCTGCTGACTTTAAAACTTGCATAGAATCTCCTGCAAAATTTCTCAGATAATCATTTCTTATGCAATATAGAATCCTCATATATATCCCCCTAAATTTCTCTGTGTTTAAATTATTATTATGCAGATATAAATGTTATTATCACATTTAAAATAAAATAAGGTACAAATTAATGTACCTTATTTTATCATTGGATTATTCATTTTCTTCTCTTTTGCCAATTTAACCTCTGTTTCAATAAGCTTATGTTGCAAATCTAGTATTTTGTATTTTGAGGACTGCATTTTAAACTTATATTCTTTACATTCTAATTTTAACTTATTATTTTCTTCTAAGTATTTTTTACAAGTATTTTTAAGTTCATTTTTTTCTTTTTCTGTATTGCTGAGAATTGCTTCTTTACTTTTTAGTACTTCTTCGTATTCTTTTAACTGACTTTTTCCTTTCAATTCCTCAACATATTTCTCTAACTCGGCCACTTTGCTCTTCAAATCCTCAATTTCGCTTACATAATTTTTTTCATGTTCTTCCACGTAGTTTAACTTATTTATAAGCTGTTGATTTTCCTCTTCTTTTTTAAGCATGTCATCAACAGCATTAACGGCAGTTAATATGGCAGCTGAAGCTGTACTGAGTTTATTGTTATTATCAGTTATGTTTTTAAGTTTTTTATCTACATAAGCTGCTACCCTATGTAAATATTCTTCTTTCTCATTTCCCTTTAAGTTGTATTCAACTCCATTTATCCTAACAGCTACTATGTTCATGAAAACACCCTCTCAGATAAATTCTTATATATATTTTAACACAATTTGTTACCAGTTAAAATAGAATTTATCTTAGAGTTGCTCCTAACCTATTTTCCAGAGTTCTTACTATTTTATCATGTACCTTATTTACTTCTCCATCTGTCAAAGTTTTATTTTCAAGTCTATATACTATGGAGTAAGCAACGCTTTTCTTTCCTTCTTCTATTTGCTTACCCTTATATATGTCAAATAACTTAATACTTTCTACCATTTTTCCGCCTTGTTTAGCTATAATGTCTTCAATATCCTGTACCATAACTTCATCTTCAACTATTAATGCGATATCTCTAGTTACTGCAGGATATTTTGGAAGTGGTTTATAAGCTTTATTTACATTTGCATATTGATACAATAAATCTAAGTTTAACTCAGCTATATAACATCTTTCTTCTATATCATAATTATCCGTAATATCAGGATGAATTTCTCCTAAAGTTCCAAGTAATTTTTGTCCAATAAATACTTTTGCTGTTTTTCCTGGATGGAAAGAAGGATTTTCACTTTCTCTTTTATAGCTTACATCCTTTATATCTAAACTATCTACTATATTTTCTACAATACCCTTTAAGTCCAAATAATCTACATCGCCGTATATACCTAAAGTTGCTATATTTATCTCTTCTGGAAGTTCATATTCACTTTCCTTTGGTAAATACACTTTACCAATTTCAAATAATCTTGTTCTTTCATTACTTCTTGAATAATTTCTAGCTAAAGCTTCCATCATAGAAGGAATGGAAGTGCTTCTCATTATGCTATAATCTTCCCCTAAAGGATTTCTTATTTTAACTACATTTCTAAGAGGACTTTCTTTAGGAATCAACACTTTATCAAATACTTTTGGACTTACAAAAGAATAGCTTATGGATTGATTTAAACCGCTTCCTATCAATACTTCAACTATGCTATCTTGTAAATGCTGCTTCTTAGTTTTACCTCCTCTTTCGCTAGTAGACTTAAGTAAAGTAGTAGGTATATTGTTATATCCATAAATTCTTGCAATTTCTTCTGCTACATCTTCTTTAATATTTATATCACTTCTAAAAGTAGGTACTTTAATAATTAATTTTTCCTCTTCTATTTCAGTTTTTAATTCTAATCTATCTAAGTATTCTTTCATGCTTTCTTTTGATATTTCTATTCCTAAAAATTTATTTATCCATTTAGAGTCTACTTCAATAATATTTGTCTTTAATGGATTTGGATACACATCTATAGTTCCTTCCATTACTTCTCCAGCGCCTAATTCATTAACTAAATTACAAGCTCTATCTATAGCAATTTGAACTAAATTGGGGTCTAAATCTTTTTCAAATTTTGATGAAGCTTCTGTTCTTAGCCCTAATTTCTTTGAAGATACTCTAATATTAGTACCCTCAAAATTTGCACATTCAAAAATTATTTCAGCAGTATCTTCCTTTACTTCTGAATTCAACCCTCCCATTATACCTGCAAGAGCCACTGCTCTATCTCCATCTTTTATGCATAATATATTGGAATCTATATCTCTTTCTACTTCATCTAAAGTAGTGAACTTTTCTCCATCTTTAGCTCTTTCAATAATTATGCTATTAGATGTGATTTCTCTAGCATCAAAAGCATGCATTGGCTGACCTAATTCTAGCATTACAAAATTAGTTATATCTACTACATTATTAATAGGTCTAACTCCTGCCTCCATTAATCTTTCCTGCATCCAAGCTGGTGATGGAGCTATTTTAACATTTTTTACTCCTCTAGACATATATCTTCTACATAAATCATCTCTTATTTCTACTTTTAAAATATCATTTATGTTTTCCTTACATTTACTCACATAATTAGTTTCTGGTTGCTTATATTCAACTCCTAGCGTAGCTCCTGTTTCCCTAGCCATTCCTACTACACTTAAACAATCTGGTCTATTAGATGTGATTTCAAACTCAATTACCGCATTATCTAATCCTAATACTTCCTTTATGTCTTTTCCTATTGGAGTTTCCTGTGGTAGTATTAGCAATCCTTCTGCCGCTTCTTCTCCTCCAATTCCCAACTCATCTTCTGAACACATCATTCCATTAGATACAATACCTCTTAATTTACCTCTCTTAATCTTTACTCCACCTGGTAAATTTGAACCATGTACAGCAACTGGAACTATATCTCCTTCTTTCATGTTTTTTGCTCCAGTAACTATTTGTGTTAGTTCTTCCTCTCCAATATTAACTTGACACACAACTAATTTCTCTGCATCCGGATGAGGTACAATAGACATTATTTTCCCTGTAACTACATTTTTAATTTCATCCTCTGAAGTAACAATTTCTTCTACTTTTGAACCAGAAAGAGTAAGTCTATCCCCTAGTTCTATTACTGAAATATTTATATCTACATAATCTTTTAACCATTTAATTGGAACTTTCATTTCACTTGCCTCCATTCATAATATTAAAATTGATTTAAAAATCTCATATCACTTTCATAAAGTAATCTAATATCATCTATTCCATACTTCAACATAACCATTCTATCAACACCAAAACCAAAAGCAAATCCACTATATACTTCTGGATCTATTCCACAATTTCTTAAAACCTGTGGATGTACCATGCCACAACCTAACAATTCAATCCATCCACTTCCTTTACATACCCTACACCCTTCTCCATTACATACAAAGCATGTAGCATCCATTTCTGCTGAAGGTTCTGTAAATGGGAAATGATGAGGTCTAAATTTAGTCTTAACCTTATCTCCAAACATTTTTTTAGCAAACATTTCTAAGGTACCTTTTAAATCTGCAAAGGTTATTCCCTTGTCTACTACTAGCCCTTCCATTTGATAAAATATAGGTGAATGAGTAGCATCTACAGCATCTGAACGGTAAACCTTTCCAGGCGCTATCATCATTATAGGTGGTTTTTGTTTCTCCATAGTTCTTATTTGTATTGGAGAAGTTTGAGTTCTTAAAACCATTTTGTCATTTATATAAAAAGTATCCTGCTCCCCTTTTGCTGGATGATTTTCAGGTATGTTTAATGCCTCAAAATTATAGTAGTCTAATTCTACTTCTGGTCCTTCTTCTATGGTGAATCCCATGGATATAAATATATCGATCATACTTTGTAAAGTTAAATCCAAAGGATGTCTCTTACCTAAAGCCTTTCTCTTTCCTGGTAAGGATATATCTATAGTTTCATTTTTTAATCTTAAATTTTTCTCTTTATTTTTCATTTCACTTGAAGCTTCTTCTATTAAACTTTCTATAACTTCTCTCACTTTGTTAGCTAGTTTACCTACTATAGGTCTTTCTTCCGAACTTAATCCACCCATTCCCCTTAATATCTGAGTTAATTCACCTTTCTTACCAAGGTATTTAACTCTAATGCTATCTAACTCATTTTTATTTTCTATAGTCTTTAGCTCATTTATAGCACTTTCTTTAATACTTTCTAATTTTTCTCTCATTGCATAATGCTCCTTTCAATAATAGTTTATAAAATAAAAAAAGCCCATCCCTGCTAGGGACGAACTTATATCCGCGGTACCACCCTGATTAGCATAACATGCTCATCTTTTATAGTTTATCGGTTATTAACCGCTAATTGCTACTACAATCATTCACAATTAGAACTCAGAAGGGAACTTCAATATAACAACTAATAAAAAGGCTTTCAGTCTAGGGCCTTTTCTCCCTGAAATAATCCTTATATTTACTCTCTTCTTCACCGTTTAATTATTATATTTTATGTCTTTAATTTAAAATTCTACATATTTATAATTGAATTGTCAATGCTAATTTACATTTTGCCTAACTATTTCAAACATAATCACTGCTGCCGCCACTGCTGCATTAAGTGACTCTGCTCCTCCAGGCATAGGAATTTTAAAATTTTCATCTCCTAAATTCAATACTTCTTCACTTATTCCTTTGCCTTCATTCCCTATACAGATTACTAATTTCTCATTTTTCAAATTTAAATCATATATATTATTTTTTGATTCTAGAGAACTCACTAAAAATTTATATCCCTTTTCCTTAAGACTTTTTATAAAAGTTAAATCTTTACTCTCTAAAATTGGAATGTAAAATACTGATCCCATGGTAGACCTTAGTGTCTTATCATTGTAGACATCAACGGTTCCTTCCATTGTTATTACTCCTAAGGCACCAGCAGCATGTGCGGTTCTTATTATGGTTCCTAAGTTGCCTGGATCTTGAACTTTATCTACTAATACATAAAAACCTTTCTTGCCTTCTATAGCTATCTCTTTATTTTGTACTAACGCTATTATCCCTTGAGGGCTTTCAGTATTACTTACTCTTTTAAATATTGATTCCGTAAGCATATATACTTTAGTATTCTCTTTTATTTTGTTATTAATCGCTAATTGGTAAAATTTATCCTTTGATTTCTCATTTATAAAAATATGAGAAACGGTAAAATTTGAATCTAATGCCTCTTCAACAAATCTAAATCCTTCAACTAAAAATTTCTTTTCTTCATTTCTATACTTTCTTTCTTTTAGCTTTTTTATCTCTTTTATTATAGCATTATCTTTGCTAGATATCATTTCCAATATAATTTCACCCTTTATTTAGAAATTAAATTCTCTAATTTATTTAATTTTTCTGTTTCACCAATAGCCACAATTATATCTCCTGAATTGATTATATCATCTGCTGAAGGAGATACATTTATATCATTACCACTTTTAATAGCTACAACATTTATTCCATAGTTAGCCCTCATGCTTAAATCATTTAAAGTCTTTCCATGCCAATCTGTAGAGCTTACTATTTCTGCTATGCTATATTCTGGAGATAACTCGATATAATCAAGTATATTCGCTGAAACTAAATTATGTGCAACTCTAACTCCCATATCTCTCTCTGGTAAAACCACTCTATCTGCCCCTATTTTATATAGTACTTTTGCATGTAGTTCACTGTTAGCTTTAGCTATTATATATTTTACACCTATTTCTTTAACTATTAATGTAGCCATTACGCTTGCCTGTATATCTGAACCAATAGTTACTACAGCTACATCAAAGTTGCTTATACCTAAGGATCTTAAAGTATGCTCATCTGTAGCATCTAATTGTACTGAGTGAGTAACATCATCTGATACACTTTGAACTATATCTTCATCTGAATCAATAGCTAATACATCATTCCCAAGGGAATATAAAGTCTTAGCTACAGAAGTTCCAAATCTACCTAATCCTATAACAACAAACTGTTTTTTTTCCATTTAAATCTCCCCTATCCTACTAATATTTTTTCCTCTGGATACTTTATATTACTTGAAGCCTTTTTCCTTGATAAAGCTAAAAATAAAGTTAAAGGTCCTATTCTTCCAGCGTACATAGTAAAAGCAATAATTATTTTACCTGCAAAACTTAATTTAGTAGTCAATCCTAATGTTAATCCAACAGTTGCAAAAGCAGAGGTTGCTTCATAAAGAAGATATTCCAACGATGCACCAGCTTCAGTTATTGACAATACCATTGTAACAAATATAACAAGGCCTAAGCCTATAACTGTAATTGCCAAGGACTTATATATTGTATCCTTTGGTATTCTCTTTTTAAAAGCTTCTACATCTTCTCTACCTTTAACTATAGACATAACCGCCAATATAAGTAATCCTGCTGTAGTAACTTTAATACCTCCTGCTGTAGATCCAGATGAACCTCCAATAAACATTAATATTATGGTTAAGAATGTTCCTGCAGTAGTCATATCTGATGTAGATATGGAGTTAAATCCAGCAGTTCTGGGGCTAACAGATGCAAATATAGATGATAAAACCTTGCCCTTAAAAGACATATCCTTCATGGTTCCTGGATTATTATACTCAAGTATAAACATAAGTATAGCTCCAGCTACTATTAAAAATGTAGTAACAGATAATACTATTTTAGAATGTAGGGATAATTTCTTTAAAGTCTTAAAATTATAAATTTCTTGCCAAACATAAAATCCCAGACCGCCTATTATAATTAAACTAGATATTGTTAAAATTACAACAGTATTATCATAATATTTCGTAACACTTTGATAATTACCGAACAAATCAAAACCTGCATTACAAAATGCAGAAATAGAATGAAATATACTATAATATATACCTTTAGCTAATCCAAACTCAGGTATAAATTGAGTCGATAATAATAACGCTCCACCTAGTTGTATTGAAAAAGTAAATAATAATACATATCTGACTAATTTAACCAATCCTTGTAGCGAAAAGGAATTCATAGCTTCTTGCATTACTAATCTATCTTTTAATGTAATTTTCTTACCTAATATTAAGGCAATTAAAGTAGCAAAAGACATAAATCCTAGTCCACCAATTTCGATTAAAAACATAATTACCGTTTTACCAAAATAACTCCAATGAGTTCCAGTATCTACAGTTATTAATCCTGTAACACAAGTGGCAGATGTAGAAACAAACAAGCAATCAATAAATGGAGTTATCTCACCACTTTGAGTTGCTATGGGTAAATGTAATAAAATTGCTCCAATAAAAATTACAACTGCAAAACCTAAAGCTAGTATTTGCACTGGAGCTAATCTAAATTTTTTAAAAATTTTAATTTTCATTGTACGCACCTCATACAATAATTTAATTTATAATTTATTATAAATTCAATATAATCCATCTATAGAGCTAATGTAATTTATTATAGCACTTGAGCTTACATTGTCAAATTATAAAAATAAAAAATGCAGCAATTAAGGCTGCACTTTCTATTAAGCGTTTAATTTTTCTTTTGCTATTTCTACTAATCCAGAAAAAGCTTTTGGATCATTAATAGCTATTTCTGATAACATCTTTCTGTTTATATCTATTCCTGCAAGCTTAATTCCATTCATGAATTTTGAATATGATAATCCATTCATTCTTGTAGCCGCATTTATTCTTGCTATCCATAGCTTTCTAAAATCTCTCTTCTTTAACTTTCTGCCAACATATGCATTTCTTAATGCTCTTATAACTGTTTCATTAGCAGTTTTGAATAACTTGCTTTTTCCACCGTAGTATCCTTTTGCAAGTTTAAGTACTTTTTTATGATTTTTACGAGCATTCACAGCTCTTTTAACTCTTGCCATTTAACGTAACCTCCTTCTTCGCACTGTAAATTATAAATATGGTAATAACTTCTTCATTGCTTTTTCCTGACATTCTGCTACATATCCAGTCTGTCTAAGATCTCTTTTTCTTTTTGAACTCTTTTTTGTTAATATATGACTTTTGTAAGCTTTCGCTCTCTTTAATTTACCAGTTCCTGTAGCTTTAAATCTTTTTGCTGCACCTCTATGTGTTTTCATTTTAGGCATAGTGTGTTCCTCCTCTCAATATTTATGACTTTTTTGGCGCTAAAACCATCGTCATATTTCTTCCTTCTAGTTTAGCTGGCTTTTCAACCATACATACATCTTCAACTTGTGAAAGAAATAAACGAAGTATTTTTTCTCCTTTAAAGGAGTAGTCAGCTTCTCTACCTCTAAATCTTACTGTAACTTTTACCTTGTCTTCGTCCAATAAAAACTTTCTAGCATGTTTAGCTTTTATTGATATATCATGCTCTTCAATAGTAGCACTTAATCTTATTTCCTTTATATTAATAACTTTTTGTTTTTTTCTTGCCTCTTTGTCTTTTTTAGATTGTTCATAAACAAATTTACTATAATTCATTATTTTACAAACAGGCGGCTTTGCTGAAGGAGCAATCATTACTAAATCTAATTCTCTTTCCTCCGCAATTTTTAGGGCCTCCGCTGATGATAGTATTCCTAATTGTTCACCTTCATCTGTTATAACCCTAATTTCATTTTCTCTAATTTCTTCATTTAATAAGAAATCTTTATTAATACTATTCACCCCCTAGGTGTTATAAAAAAATAAACAATATAAAAAAGGACGGCTATAGCCGTCCCTAAATACAAATACCATAAGTGCAATTAAAATAATGCACTTTTACTTTAAACCTTACTAGCTGTGCTGTAAGGTGAGAAACGGCTGGTTTCTTCTTAACAGATAATATTTTACTATCTTACTTAAACTTTGTCAACATATATTTTAAATATTATAATGAACAATTATCGTAACATTTGCTCTTTATTTCATCAGTTATATGAGATACAAAGTCTTCTATTTCCATAACCCCTAAATCTCCATTCACTCTACTTCTTATAGCTACCTTATTTTCATTCATTTCTTTATCTCCAACTACTATCATATAAGGAATCTTTTGAAGTTGAGCTTCTCTTATTTTATATCCTATTTTTTCATTTCTAGTGTCTATTTCTGCTCTTATGCCTTTACTCTTTAGGATTTCTCCAAGCTTATTTGCATAATCCTTTTGTGAATCTGTTATATTCATAATTCTAACTTGAATTGGTGCTAACCAAGTCGGGAATGCTCCTGCATAGTTTTCAATAAGTATTGCTATAAATCTTTCTATACTTCCAAATACAACTCTATGAACCATTACTGGTCTGTGCTTTTCTCCGTCCGATCCTACGTAATTTAAATCAAATCTTTCTGGCATTTGGAAATCAAGCTGTATTGTTCCACATTGCCATGTTCTTCCTATGCAATCTCTTAAATGGAAATCTATTTTTGGACCGTAGAAAGCTCCATCTCCTTCGTTAACTTTATAATTAAGTCCTATTTCTTCTAACGCTTCTCTTAATCCATTTGTTGCAGCTTCCCAATCTTCATCGCTACCCATAGAATTTTCTGGTCTAGTTGAAAGTTCTACATGATATTCAAATCCAAATACCTTGTATATACCATCTATTAACTTAATTACTTTTAACAATTCATCTTTTATTTGTTCTCTTGTCATAAATATATGAGCGTCATCTTGTGTAAAACATCTAACTCTCATCATTCCATGAAGTGCTCCAGATAATTCATGTCTATGAACTAATCCTAACTCTGCTAATCTTAACGGAAACTCTCTATATGAGTGCATTGAGTTTTTATATGTTAAAATTGCTCCAGGGCAGTTCATAGGTTTTACAGCAAAAGCTTCTTCATCTATTTTTGTAAAATACATGTTTTCTTTGTAGTGGTCCCAGTGACCTGAACGATGCCATAACTCTTCGTTTAATATAATTGGAGTTCTAATTTCTTGATATTCAGCCTCTGTATGTTTTTCTCTCCAAAAGTTTTCTAGTTGATTTCTTACAACCATTCCTTTTGGTAGGAAGAACGGAAATCCTGGCCCCTCTTCAAGAATGGAGAATAACTCTAACTCTCTACCTATTTTTCTATGATCTCTCTTCTTAGCTTCTTCTAACATCTTTAAATATTCATCTAACTCACTCTTCTTAGTGAAAGCAGTTCCGTAAATTCTTTGAAGCATTTTATTTTTTTCGTCCCCTC
Source organism: Clostridium mobile (assembly GCF_018918285.1). Lineage (GTDB taxonomy): Bacteria > Bacillota > Clostridia > Clostridiales > Clostridiaceae > Clostridium_AW > Clostridium_AW mobile. The sequence continues at coordinate 511,107 of NZ_JAHLQF010000003.1, read as the reverse complement.
TCCAGTATGCACCTGCTACTGAAAGAAGTTTAACTGCCTTAACCTTACCAGTTGAAGGTACGTGAGGTCCTGCACATAGGTCAGTGAATTCTCCTTGCTTGTAAAAAGAAATCACTGCATCTTCTGGTAATTCTTCTATTAACTCTACTTTATAGTCTTCTTTCTTTTCCTTCATAAGCTTTATAGCTTCTTCTCTTGGCAACTCGAATCTTTCTAATGATAAATCTTCCTTAATTATCTTTGTCATTTCCTTTTCAATGCTTTCTAACATTTCTGGTGTAAATGTTACATCTGTATCGAAATCATAGTAAAATCCAGTATCAATAGCTGGTCCTATAGCTAGCTTAGTATTAGGATATAATTTTTTAACTGCTTGTGCTAATATATGTGAAGCCGTATGTCTTAATGTCCATTTTCCATCTGAATCTTCAAAAGTTAATATCTCTAATGTACAATCTTCATTTATTTGTGTCATAAGTTCCGCATCTTTTCCATCTACTTTAGCTCCTAGAGCTTTTTTGTAAAGAGCTGGACTTATTTTCATTGCAACATCACTAACTTTTGATCCTTTTTCTACTTGAATTATTTTCCCATCTTTTAAAGTTACATTAATCATGACTTACCTCCTGATTTTATATTAAATTTATAATAATATTTTCAAAAAATAAAAAAATCCTCCCAAAATAATGGGACGATATATTCGCGGTTCCACCCAGATTGATAGTAAAACTATCCTCTTTAGTTCCTTTAACGCAGGTTACGGGATTGCTTACTTTAATATTAATTTCAGCTTCCAGCTCTAAGGTGGTTTTCAACAAACTCTGATAAGAAAACCTTTCAGCCCATGGGTTTTCATCTCTTTTAACAGTTCTTCTGTTTACTCTTCCTTATCATAGCTTTTATTTTCTTTTTATTATTATATTCTTATTAGCTTTTATTGTCAACATTTCTTTATCTTTTAACACCACTCTTATCTTTCAAATTACTGCACATTTTACATTCATCACAAAAGTGAACTCTATTTATAAATACATTTTTTATGGTGTTAATAATTTCATTATTTTTACAGTTTTTATTACCATGTATTATTATTTGTTCTGGACAATAAGTTATTAATCCGCTTATTAAAATGTCTTCCATATTTACACTTCCGCTAATCCTGTTATCCATAAAATCTTTTACGAAATCCTCCATTGTATCATTTCCTTCTTTATCCAATACATGATAGCTTCCGTCTTCTTCAATCAATATATTGATTATGTCAATTCTACTATCCTGTATTTCAACAAAATACTTTAGTAATTTTATGAATTCATTATATTCTTTTTCTATCAAATACTCTTCTACTACCTTATCTATAACCTTTTCTAATTCATCTCTGAGGACTTTCATTCTAAAAGTTAAAAATCCATCTATATTTATTTCTTCTTTATTTACAATACATTCAAGAATTTTTTTTATTATTTCATTTTTATTATTTATATAAAATATACTATTATCATTTATAGCTAGATTATCATCTTTAAGAACATTTATACTTATATTTTTTATCTCCTTTAGTTCATCTAGACTTAGAAAAAAATAAGTCTCTGTTATAAATTCTGTTATATATTTTTCGTTAAATTCCTGTATTAAGGCTTTATATAGTATATTGGATATGTGTAGATTAAAAATATTTAATGCCTTTTCATTTAGGTTATTATCAGAGAAAACTATATTTATGAAGTGAGTTTTTCCTTCCATAATTTCTGATATTCCTATGTTGATCTCTTTGTTTCTAAAGTATTCCTTCATCTCCTCAATCTCTTCTATCAATCCATCAAAATCATTTTCATACACAAGTTTGAAATATTGCATGCCACTCACTCCTTTCTACAATAGTATGTGTGTAATTAAAAGGTATATTCATAATGGAATAACATAAATATCGACAAGTAAAATTTTTTCATTTAAAATTAACATAACATAGTATGGAGGTTTTTATGAAAAATTATGCAATAGTTGATTTTAGAATATATAAAGAAGAAGAAGATAACTTAATAAAATTAGGGTATGATGTAATAAAATGTCCCCCTAGTTCTAATCTTTACGACTCTGTATTTGGTCATCCTGATATGTTAATTCATTTTATAGACAAAAAAAATGTAATATTCCATAGGGACATGGAAAATAACTTTATAAATTTTTTTAAGAGTTTAAATTTTAATGTATTTTTATCTGACAAAAGTTTAGAAACTAAATATCCAAACAATATAAAATTAAATGCAGTAAATTTAAAAAATTATTTTATACATAATATTGATCATACGGATAGTCTGTTACTAAATATGATTGGCAATAAAAAATTATTAAATGTAAAACAAGGCTACACTAAATGTTCCACTGCAGTAGTCAACGATAATGCAATTATCACCAGCGATACAGGAATTGCTAAGATCGCTAAAGATGAAAATATAGATGTATTACTTCTCCCTCCTGGAGATATATCCTTACCAGGGCTAGATTATGGGTTTATTGGTGGATGCTGTGGATTACTCGATAAAGATAGATTAGCTTTTTTTGGTGATTTAAATTACTATGCCTATGGAAAAGAAATCTTAGACTTTTTATATAAATATGATGTGAAGCCAATTTATTTAAGAGAAGGAAAGTTAATAGATAGGGGGAGCTTATTTGTAGTTAAAAGTTGATAATTAAATTTCTTTATCTTAGCATTGTATTTAAAAATAAGTTTATAATATAAAAAAAGCTTGTAAATATAATATTTACAAGCTTTTTTAGTTGGAGGCGCCACCCGGATTTGAACCGGGGGATAAAGGTTTTGCAGACCTCTGCCTTACCACTTGGCTATAGCGCCATATTAAATTGGAGCGGAAGACGAGATTCGAACTCGCGACGTTCACCTTGGCAAGGTGACGCTCTACCACTGAGCCACTCCCGCAACACTGGTGGCTCGACCAGGAATCGAACCAGGGACACGAGGATTTTCAGTCCTCTGCTCTACCGACTGAGCTATCGAGCCATGTCATATATAATTATCTCAATGACAATTATTATTATATAAGGCAATTGACAATTTGTCAATCTCTTTTAAGGGGAAAATGCTAAGCATTTTCCCCTTAATATAATCTTAAATTATTTCTCTCTAATATCTACAAGAAATTTACTATCTTCAATGCTTGCTTCAGTTAAGGTAACCATATTGTTCATAATAGCTAGTGCTGCTTCTATTATTGAAAACTGTAGAGGACAACCTGTTCCCTCTCCCAATCTCATTTCCATATCTAAACATGGCTTTAAGCCTATTTCATCCATTACATACTTTGCACCTGCTTCTGCAGACATGTGAGAAGGAAACATATAATTCTTTACATTTGAATTTAATCTATAAGCACAAAGAGCTGCTGCACAAGATATTATTCCATCTATTACTATAGGAACTCTATTTTTAGCCGCCGATAAAAAACATCCACAAAGCCCTGCAATATCAAATCCTCCTACTTTTGATAATACATCTATAGGATCACTAGCATCAGGTTTATTTATTTCAATGGCTTTTTTTATTACATTCTTCTTATTTAAAAAGCCTTCCTCTGTAAGTCCAGACCCCTTTCCCACAATTAGGTCAGAATCTATTTTCCCAAGAGCGCTAATTACTGCTGCACTTGTTGCGGTATTACACATACCTGCTTCCCCTGTACCCAGTAAATCATACCCCTTTTTTATTAATTCATCTGTAATTTCTATACCTACTTCTATAGCTTTTATAGCTTCTTCCCTACTCATAGCAGGTCCCTTTGCCATATTTTTTGTGCCATAAGCTATTTTCTTATTAATTATTTTAGGATTATTAAAGTCTGCGTTCACACCTATGTCTACTACACAAATATCTGCATTTACATTCTTAGATAAAACACCTATTCCAGTAACACCTTTAGTATAGTTATCAGTGATTGTAGCTGTTAACTCTTGGGGACATGCAGATACCCCTTCTTCCCAGACACCATTATCAGCACACATTATTATGGTATTTTTCTTGTTTATTTTATTCTTTACCTCTCCAGTTATACCGGAAATTTTAACCGCTATTTCTTCCAACCTTCCTAAACTTCCTATGGGTTTAGTAAGACTATCCATTCTCTCCCATGCTCTTTTTATAGCCCCTTTATCTGCCTCATGGATGGATTTTAAAGTTTCTTCTAGCAATTCCATTTAAATACACACTCCTCAAAAAAAATTACCCCTACCCAAAGGTAGAGGTATATTAAAATACTCAATAATGTTTTTCTCTTCCCTCCGAAGAATAAAATTCATGAAATCTTAGGCAGTTCTCCTGGCTCAAGCTTCATTCTCTTCCCTCCTTCCCGGAACATAATTCCAGTGGATAACGGGATTCGTTTGCTCACACAGTAGCGGGGGCTGCAGTGGATTTTAACCACTTTCTCTTTTAAACTATTCAAGTACCTAAAATTTATTATTAACTTTTAATTAAATTATATTTCTTTTTTTTACATATTTCAAGTTATCTTTACATAGTGATTTATTTGTTAGATTCTAAACTACTTAATATTTCACCTAATTCTTCATGAGTAAATTTATAGGCGGTATTACAAAAATGGCATTTTAGTTCTTCTGTTTTCTTGTCATTATATAGTTCTTTTAAATCTTTCTCTCCTATGCTTAAAAGCACCTTCTCTACTCTTTCCCTTGAGCAATCACATCTATACTCTGGTGTTGTATTATCTAATATTTTAAGATCCATGTCTTCAAATATAAATTCTAATATTTCTTCAATAGTCATACCTTTAGCAATAAAGTCTGTTATAGAAGATATTTCTTCTAGTCTATAAGTTACAAAATCAGCAGTTAGTTCACTTGCTCCTGGCATCATCTGTATTATAAAACCTCCAGAAGCCTTAATAGTCAAATCATTATTTACTAATACACCTAATCCTACAGCTGAAGGAGTTTGTTCAGATACGCTGAAATAATAGGCTAAATCCTCTCCTATTTCTCCTGAATATATTGGAACTTGCCCTACATAAGGCTCCTTTAATCCAATATCTTTTATTATGGTAAGGGTACCATCTTTACCTATGGCTCCACCAACATCTAATTTTCCCTTTTCATTTGCTGGCAAATCTACTTGTGGATTACCCATATATCCTTTAACATGGGAATCTGGATAAGCAGTTACAACAATTCCCTTAGCTTCTCCTCCACCATTCATTTGAATGGTTAAAGTATCTTTTTCAGATTTCAACATGGCGCCCATAAGGGAACCTGCAGTTATCATTCTTCCTAATGCTGCTGCTCCTGTAGCAGAACAATTATGTATTTTTGCCGCTTTATTTACCATTTCAGTAGTTATTGCACCTACAATTCTTATTTCTCCATCTTTAGCAATAGCTCTTACTAGTTTGTCACTCATCTTTCCTACCTCCATTAAATCACTTAGTTAGTATATAAGTAATTCTCTCTGTCGTATTTTTTATAGTTTCCTTTTCATAATTATCTAATACATGAAGTATTTTAAAACCACTATTTTTTATAGTTTCCTCTATCTCCTCTTTTTTATAAGCTCTCTCCCTATGTATTTCATCAAATCTATCATACATATCTCCCTTTTTTAAAAAAAAGGTTAAATACATGTCCACTATTTCCTCTTCAAAAGTATTTTCCCAAACATAGAAAATTTCCTCTTCATCATAAGTATAGGTGTTATTTCCCAGTATATTGGACAATTTATAATATGAATTTATATCAAATATAAATAATCCACCCTCTCTTAAATGTTGATACACATTATCGAAAAATTTAATAAGATGGTCATATTCCAAAATATAATTAACAGAATCTAAACAACAGGTTATTAAATCAAATTTCTTATGTTGCAAATCAAGGGCAGTAATATCTTGGCATATTAAATTCCCATGTATGTTTTTATCTCTTAATTTCATCTCGCATTCTGATAACATGTCTGGGGATAAATCCACCCCCCAGACATGTGAAAAATGATTTCCTATTAATTCAGTCATATTACCTGTACCACAAGCTAAATCCAAATAATCTTTCAATTCTATTTTGTATTCACTGCAATACTTTAAAATAATTTTTGACCATTTTAAATAATCAACATCTTCTTTTATAAGTTTATCATATATATCAGCAAAATTATTGTAACAGGTCATAAATGTTTCTCCTTTATAAATTATAATACAAATTAATTATTATATATTATCCTTCATTAAGTCAACATTTTTAGGTATATTCAATTGTTTTTTTCTTTTTGTCATCAATCCACCAATTCTTCCTGTCTCTTCAGAGGTTAAGGAGCTCCACCCCAATTCGTCTACCTTCTCCCTTAGTCCCAATTCTTCTGCTATCTCATACTTTATTTTTTCTCTTAACTTCTCCATTTCAGTCAGTTCTTTATTAGCCTTCAACTTTTCTTTAATTACTTTTTTGAGCGGTGTCTTTCCCATAAAAATCCCTCCTTAAGGAGTATTTTTTACAGGAATGTTATTATTTATTCATCATATAAAAAGAGTGAGGATATTCCCCACTCTAAAATATACATTATTCATTAAATAAATGACAAGCTACAAAGTGATCTTTTTCCACTTCTTTTAATTCCGGTGAAACTTCAGAACATACTTGTTTTGCATACTTACATCTAGCTGCAAATCTGCATCCCGGTTTAGGATTTATTGGACTTGGCACCTCTCCTTCAAGCATTATTCTCTGTCTATTCTTCTCCACATCTGGATCTGGAATAGGTATAGCTGATAATAAAGCTTGTGTATATGGATGTAATGGTTTTTCATATAATGCCTTACTTGATGCTAATTCAACCATTGTACCTAAGTACATAACTCCAACTCTATCAGAAATATGCTTTACCATGGATAAATCATGAGCTATAAATAAATAAGTTAGTCCTAATTCTCTTTGTAGTTTTATCAGTAAATTTACAACCTGTGCTTGAATAGAAACATCCAGAGCTGATATAGGTTCATCACAAACTATGAACTTAGGTTCAACAGCTAGTGCTCTTGCTATACCAATTCTTTGTCTTTGACCACCTGAGAACTCATGTGGGAATCTTGATGCATGTTCCTTATTAAGTCCAACTAAGTTTAAAAGGTGATAAATTCTTTCCTGTCTTTTTTCACCTGTATAAAGCCCATGAATATCTATTCCTTCAGCTATAATTTCTCCAACAGTCATTCTTGGATTCAATGAAGCATATGGATCCTGAAATATGATCTGAGCATTTTTTGTAAATTCTCTTTTTTTTGCACCCTTTAATTTATGAATGTCAATGCCTTCAAAAAGAACTTCTCCATCTGTAGCCCCATAAAGACCTAATACTGTTCTTCCACAAGTTGTCTTACCACATCCGGACTCCCCTACCAATCCTAAGGTTTCCCCTTTTTTTATATTAAAACTTACATTATCTACAGCTTTTAATGTAGCATCTTTCCCTACTTTAAAATATTTCTTAAGATTTTTTACTTCTACTAAAACATTATTTTCCACTACTTTTGCACCTCCCCTATGATTGGGGCTTCAACCTTTGGTGCTAAAGGATGCTGAAGCCAACAATGTACGCTGTGGGTTTCACTTAGTTTTGTAAGTTCTGGCATTTCTTCTTTACAAATTTGCATACAATAATCACATCTTGATGCAAAAGGGCATCCTACTGGTGGTTTTAAAAGATCTGGAGGTGTTCCCTTAATTGAGTACAGCTCATCTTTATGTCCAGTGTCTAATCTTGGAACTGACTTAAGCAATGCCCATGTGTATGGATGTTTTGCATTAAAAAACAATTCATCCGTTGTTCCTTTCTCAATAACTTTGCCAGCATACATAACTTGGATCTTAGAAGCAACATTAGCCACTACCCCTAAATCATGAGTAATTAACATTACAGCCGTTCCTAGCTTGTTTTGAAGTTCTCTTATGAGGTCCATAATCTGAGCCTGTATAGTAACATCTAGTGCTGTAGTAGGTTCGTCTGCAATTAATATCTTTGGGTTACAAGCTAAGGCAATAGCAATCATGGCTCTTTGTCTCATACCACCTGAAAATTCATGTGGGTATTGATTTACTCTCTTTTCAGCGTTAGGTATATTAACTAATTTAAGCATCTTAACTGCTTCTTCTAAGGCTTCTTTTTTATTCATTCCTCTATGAATTATTAAACTCTCCGCAATCTGATTACCAATTTTCATTGTAGGGTTAAGAGAAGTCATAGGGTCTTGGAATATCATACTGATGGATTCTCCCCTTATTTCTCTTAATTCCTTATCATTCATTTTTAATATATCTTTTCCCTCAAAGAGAATCTGTGAACCTTCTTTTATCTCTCCTGGAGGCGTAGCTATCAATCTCATAATAGATTTTGATGTTACGGTTTTTCCACAACCAGATTCTCCAACAATAGCTAAAGTCTCTCCTTCTTCTAGGTCGAAGGATACTCCTCTTACTGATTGAACTTCACCTGCATATGTGTGGAATGAAACTGTTAAGTCTTTAACTTCAAGTAACTTTGCCATAAATAAGTATCCTCCTTTCTACTGTCTAAGCTTTGGATCTAATGCGTCTCTTAATCCATCACCTAGCAAGTTAAATGATAACATAGTTAAACTTATTGCTACAGCAGGGAACAACAATTCATGTGGATAGAAGTCCATAACTTGTTGTCCAAAAGAAGCCATAGCTCCCCAGCTTGTCTTTGGTGGCTGTATACCTAAGCCTATAAAGCTTAAAAATGCTTCAGCAAATATAAAAGATGGTATATCAAAGGTCATATATACTATTATTATTCCAATTGTATTAGGTATTAAATGTTTATATATTACTCTCTTTGAACCTGCTCCTAGAGCTTGTGCAGCTAAAACATACTCTGATTCCTTAAGCTGCATAACCTGTCCTCTTATCAATCGAGCCATTCCCGTCCAACCAGTTATACAAAGGGCTAAGAGTATTGTAAGTATACCCTGTTTTTCAAAGAGAACTGCCATAAGTATTACCACTATCATATATGGTATACTATTTAGTATTTCAACGATTCTCATCATTATGTCATCTACTAATCCTCCAAAGTATCCACTGATACCTCCATATAGGGCTCCTACCAGCACCTCAATTAAAGTACCAACTAATCCTATAATTATAGATGCCCTTCCACCCTTCCATAGTCTACCAAACATATCTCTTCCTAGGTGGTCTGTTCCAAATATATACGTTCCTATTTGTTCTCCTTTTTCATTTATATTTAAAGTTCCTGGTTTTGCATTTATAGCTTCAGCAACATGGTTTTGTATTGTGTAATCCACACCACTTATTAACTTACCTAAATATGGTCCAATTATACACATAATACTTATCACTGATAATAAAATTAGAGAAAAAATAGCAATTTTATTTTGTTTTAATCTTCTCCATGCATCTTGCCAATATGTTAAGTTAGGTCTAACTATGGCTTCTGCGTCTCCATCAACACAACCAATTATCTGAAACTTTTCTTTACTTAATTCAGCCATAATATACCTCCTATTTTTTAGAACCTGATAATCTAATTCTTGGGTCTATTAATGTATATAGAATATCCACTATTAATAAAGCTACAATATATAAAAATGAGAAGAAAATTGTCAATCCCATTATCATGTTATAATCCTTATTGGCGATGAAATCTATCATAGCATTACCTAACCCTGGTATTGCAAATATCCTTTCTATAACGAAGGAACCTGTTATAACAGCGGCTATCTGTGGTCCGAGTATGGTAATTATTGGTAAAATGGCATTTCTAATTATATGCTTCCAAGCTATAGCAACTTTAGACACACCTTTAGCTTGGGCAGTTATAATATAATCTTGACTGATTACATCTAAAACAGAGGTTTTCATATATCTAGCATAGGTAGCTACACTTGAAAAACTCAATGCTAAAGTAGGCAATATAGTAAATTTTACAGTAGAGAAGAATGAATCTCCTGGACTATACCAGCCGGCTATTGGAAGTCCTCCCTTTCCGCCAATATATTTTTGAAGCAAAGCCGCCATAACAAAGCTAGGTATGGAAACCCCTAATATGGCAATAAAGATAACTGTATAATCCACAAAAGTATTTCTTTTAAAAGCAGCTATAATTCCTAAAATAATACCGATTGTTAACCCACAGAATACAGCCTGCAAACCTATTCTTAACGAATTAGGGAATCTTTCCTTAATGTATTGATTTGCTGAAATTCCTGGAGTTATAAAAGAATCCCCCATATTTCCTTGAGATAAATTTTTAAGATAAGAGACATACCTTTGAGATACAGGCTTGTCCAATCCATATTGTTCTCTTATAACTTGTCTAATTTCTGGTGGGAGTTTATTATATTGAACAGCTACAGGGTCACCAGGCATTGAATTCATTAAAAAGAATGTGGCTGTAACAACTATCCATAAAGTTAATGCCATATATCCTATTCTTTTACATATATATTTGAACATTTTTTCCCTCCTTAAGTTGAGTTAATAAACCATATATATTAATTATTGCTAATTTCCGAATAATCAGCAATAATTATTTTCGTAATTAAAAATATTCGCAAATTAAAAAAGATATAAAATAAATATCTGTTTTTTACATTTTAGCATAAATTATATAAAGGCTACAACAGGGAATTCCTGTTGTAGCTACCTTTAAATAATATTTTTATTTGCCTTCAACTGAAGTCCATTTTAATTCATATAGTCCACCAAATGATGGATATTGTATTCCTTCAACATAGTTTTGAATAAAATGTCTTCTATCTTTATAGAATAGTGGAGCTATACCAGCTTCTTCTACAAGAATTATTTCTTCTGCTCTCTTATATAATTCTGTTCTCTTAGCTTGGTCTCCTTCTTTTTCAAGTTTTCTTACTATTTCATCATATTCAGCGTTCTTGAACTTTCCATTGTTATTTCCATTGTCACTTGCAAATAGTTCTATAAAGCTCATTGGGTCATTATAGTCTGCACCCCATCCAGCCATTGCTATTTCAAATTGTCCTGCTTCTTTCTTTGTTACATAGTCTCCAAAATCTGCTGCAGAATCAATTGTTATATTAACGCCAATTTTTTCTTTCCATTGAGCTTGGAAGAATTCAGCAAAAGCTCTATCAGAAGCAGAACTTCCTTGTGGTAAATATCTTATAGTGTGCTTTGATGGATCTGGATCCATATTCAATTCTTTTAATCCTTGAATAAATAATTCTTTAGGATCTTTATTTAAAGTTTTCACTGGTTCTGGAACCATTGACCTAAATTCCTTATCTCCTGATCTCAATTCAATAGGAATAAGTCCATATGAAACAACGCCTCTCTTATAAACGTTATTTACAAAGGCTTCTCTATCTAGAGCTACAGATAAAGCCAATCTTATATTTGCATTTGTCAATAATTTATTTACTTCTCCGTTTCCAATATTGTAAGCCATATAGAATGATGATGGTTCAACTCCTTCAATAGCCTTCCACTTTCCTGCTGCTGCTTCATCTTTCATCTTTTGAACGTGTTCTCCTGTGATAGCTGTTCCATCTATCTGTTTATTAGCAAACATTTGGTATCTTGTATTCATTTCTTCAGCAACCTGGAATGTAACCTTATCTAATTTAACTGTGTCTTTATCCCAATATTTATCATTTTTCTTAAGTTGTATCTTAGATCCTCTTTCAAAGTTTTCAAGAGTAAATGGTCCATTGGATACCATTTTACTAATATCTGTACCATATTTATCTCCCTGAGCTTTTACTATATCCTCTCTTAATGGATATAATGATGAGAAAGCAGTTAATTCTAAGAAGTATGGAGTTGGATTTTCTAATTCAACTTCTAAAGTCTTTTCATCCACAGCTTTTACCCCAATATCTTCTGCTTTAGCTTTTCCATCATAATAAGCTCTACCATTCTTTAATACATATAGGAATGTAGCATATTGTGATTTTGTAGCTGGATCTAATAATCTCTTCCATGCGTATTCAAAATCATTAGCAGTAACCTTTTTTCCATCAGACCATTCAGCGTCTCTTAATTTAAATGTCCATTTTAATCCATCTGGTGAAGTTGTCCAGCTTTCTGCCATAGCTGCCTCTGGTTTGTCATTGTTGTATCTAGTAAGCCCTTCTGTAAATGCATTAATAGCATTCCCAGACATCTGGTCTGTAGCTTTTGATGAGTCTAGTGTCTTACTTGGAGACACAATTAAAGTTATTGCTTGCTCTTTTGCTTCTCCAGCAGGCTTCTTGTCCCCACCGCCGCCACAGCCAGCTAAAGCAGTGGATAAAAGCATAGTTGCAGTCATTAAAAGAGCAATTGTTTTTTTGCTTTTCACTTGAATTCCCCCTTTAAATTCTATAATTAAAATATTTATTAATATTTATAAACTAATATAAATATGTATTAATAAAATAATACTACAAAATAAAAAAAATATTCTTAATTCCAGCTAATTTTTTATTATAAATTCACTAAAATAAAGGACATCTGTATTTGGTTTTTATCATATTAGCACAGTTTATTATCCTTGTCAATTACAGGGACTCTAAATTTTCACACTTTAATTTCAATATCTTTGACAAACTATTCAGAATATTAAATGCCATATTTCATAGATTAAAAATCGCGAAATATTTATTGTGTTAAATTGAATAAGTATACATAATTTATTCTTTATTATACATAGAACTGCTTACCTATTTTTTTATAAATGCTATATAATTTTATATAAGTAGATTATATAATATAATAAGGAAGCTTTCATGTAGATACTCTATATTTGTTTACTTCTACTAAATATCTATAAAAATGATTATCTTTTAAAGGAAAAACATAATCACTGAAGAATTAGAACGAAGATAGCATACAAAGTTTAAAATGCATTCTGCACTTTTTCATAGATGTAAGGTATAAACTTAGAATATGCACCACTAAAATCTCCATATTATATATTGAAACTTAATTCCTCATATAGATTTCATTTTTAAAAATGGATATGCAAAATTTACTTTATTCTATGACGAAACAAATTTCAATCCATGATGAAGTATATGTGGAAATAATTAGGTAAGCTTTTAATATTGATTATGGATGAAGTTTATAGATTGTAAATGACAATATTCGAAGAAGCGCTTCATTAAATGCAATTGAAATTGCAGAATGTATTATAAATGAATAAAATTATATAAAATTAATTAATTTAAAAGAAGAGAGGTTTTTTTATGAGTATTTTTGTTGGATCAGGTGTAGCTATTATAACTCCTTTTAATGAAAATGGAGTGGATTTTGACAAACTAGCAGAATTATTAGAGTGGCATATAGAAAATGAAACTGATGCCATAATAGTATGTGGAACTACCGGTGAAGCCTCTACTATGTCAGAAGCGGAAAGAAAAGAAACTATAAAATTTACAGTGGATAAAGTGAATAAAAGAATCCCTGTTATAGCTGGAACCGGATCAAATGATACAATCAAATCTGCAGAATTTAGTAAATGGGCAGAAAATATAGGTGTAGATGGTTTACTAGTTATAACTCCTTATTATAATAAAACCACCCAAAAGGGATTAGTAGAGCATTTTAAATATATTGATAGTAAAGTAAATACACCTATTATTATATATAATGTACCTGCTAGAACTGGAATGAATATACTTCCTAAAACATTAGTAAAAATTTGCGATGAATGTCCTAATGTGCTTGCCATAAAAGAGGCTAGTGGAGATATCAGCCAAATTGCCCAAATGAAATCTCTTTTAAAGGATAGGATAGATATATATTCCGGTAATGATGATCAGATTATCCCAATACTTTCATTAGGAGGAATTGGAGTTATATCTGTATTGGCTAATGTAATTCCAAAAGCAGTTCACCAAATGTGTAAATTATATTTAGATGGCAATGTTAATGAAGCATTAAAAATACAGTTAGACACCTTATCATTAGCTAATTCTTTATTTATAGAAACTAATCCTATACCAGTTAAAACAGCAATGAATCTTATGGGAATGAATGTAGGAGACTTAAGGCTTCCATTATGCAATATGGAAGAAAATAATCTAAATATATTAAAAGACGAATTAAAAAATCATAAATTAGTAAAATAGATGGAGGTTTACAATGGTAAAAGTTATATTATGTGGCTGTAACGGAAAAATGGGAAAAGCAATTACTCAAACAGCTCTTTCTTTTCCTAATATAGATATCGTGGCTGGTGTGGATAAAAGTTTAAATAACAACAACCTTTATCCTATATTCTCAAATATAAATGAGGTGAATGTAGCAGCAGATGTGGTTCTTGATTTTTCAAGACCTGAAGCTCTAGATGATCTCTTAGGTTATTGCAATAAAAATTCTACTCCATTAGTACTTTGTACAACTGGCTATAGCGAAGACCAACTTAGTAAAATATCTGAAGAGTCAAAAGCTATTCCTATTTTTAGATCTGCTAATATGTCAATTGGAGTAAATGTAGTTAACTCCATATTAAGAAATATAAGCAATAAATTATATAAAGACTTTGACATTGAAATAATAGAAAAACATCATAATCAAAAAGTAGATGCTCCTAGCGGTACTGCTCTTCTATTAGCTAACACCATAAAAGATTCAATTGATGGTGAAAGAGAATTTTCTTATGGAAGAGTAGGCAACTGCAAGCGTGAAGAAAAAGAAATTGGCATTCACGCAGTAAGAGGGGGAACTATAGTCGGTGAACATGATGTAATTTTTGCAGGCATTGGAGAAAACATTGAAATTAAACATTCTGCTCTATCAAGAGAAGTCTTCGCTGCGGGTGCCCTTAAAGCTTGTGAGTTTATGAAAGACAAAACTCCAGGTTTATATAATATGGATGATATGCTTAACTTATAATAATTGAAAGTTGAGAGTTAAGGATAAAATTTTAGGATTCTGATTTGCAGAATCCTTTCTTTTACTCTCAATTTTCAATTCTCAACCTAATCCTGGACTTTTAAGGCTTTTAATCCATTTACTAATCCTATCTAATGCCTCTTCTAAGGCTTCCATGCTATAGGCATAGGATATCCTTATATATCCTTCTCCACCTTCCCCAAATGCTGATCCTGGAACTACAGCTACATTTCCTTCTTTTAATAATCTATAGGCAAACTCTTCACTACTCATATTAAACTTTTTTATAGATGGGAAAATATAAAACGCTCCCTTAGGTAAATTTACTTCAAAACCTAATTGAACCAATCTATTATAAACATAATCCCTTCTCTTTATAAATTCATTCCTCATATATTCCACTTCATCTAAAGAGTTTTTAAGTCCTTCTACTAAGGCCCATTGTACTATAGACGGAGCACAACTAGTATTATATTGATGAACTTTAATAATATGTTTCATATACTTTTCATTACAACAAATATATCCAACTCTAAGCCCTGTCATAGAAAACATTTTTGAAAATCCATTTATCAATATAATCTTATCTAATATTTCTTCATATTGACAGATAGAATAATATTCTTCTTCAAAACATAACGAACTATATATTTCATCACTTATTACAAGTATATTATTATTTTTTATTATATTATAAAGGTCTTGTCTATCTTTCATACTCAGTGTAGTCCCTGTTGGATTGGATGGAAATGATAATATTAAAATTTTAGGGGCTTCCCGGATTATCTTTTTCTCAACATCTTCAATATTTGGATTAAAATTATTATCTAATTCATAGAATATAGGCTCTCCGCCAACTAATTTTGTTAGGCTTTCATAAGCTGGATAAGCTATTTTAGGAATCAATACCTTTTCACCTGGATTTAACAAGGCTATAAAAGTATCAAATAATCCTTCACTTCCCCCTGCAGTTATACATATTTCTTCTGGCAAGTAGTCTATATGAAATCTTTTCAAATAATTACTTATTTCTTTTCTTAGCTCAACTATTCCAGCGTTAGAGGTATAGCCCGTTTTATTATCTTTAATAGCATCAATTAAAGCTTTCTTTATAGCTTGTGGAACAAAAAAGTCTGGTTGACCCAGCGTGAGAGAAATTGCATTTGGATAATTAGATACTTCGTTAAAAAATTTTCTAATTCCAGATATCTCTATATTTTTTATATAATCTGATATAAAATTATCATTCATATACATAAACACCTCTCTATTATGGTATTATTATATTAATATAATTATTACTTGATTAATACTAAAATTATAACTCTATTTCAAGTATTATATCAATTAATTATCAAAGGAGGGGTTTTATGAAATATGACTTTAATGACCCTTATAAATTAGCAGAATATATAAAGGATGTAAAAAAATCAACGCCAGTAAAGGCCTATATAAATGGAAACTTGAACGGTTTAGAACTAGATAATATCGAGGCATACGGCGAAAATAATTTTTTTATACTTTTTGGACAAAAGGAAGACATTCTAAAATTTATAGATAAATATAGAGATAATATCAAAAATTTTAGATTGGAATGTGATAGAAAAAACTCAGCTGTTCCTTTAATGGATATAATTAATGTAGATGCTAGAATTGAACCAGGAGCTATAATTAGAGATAAGGTTAAAATTGGGAAGCATGCGGTCATTATGATGGGTGCAGTTATTAATATAGGTGCTGAAATAGGTGACTATACCATGGTTGATATGAATGCAGTGGTTGGAGCTAGAGGAAAATTAGGTAAAAGAGTTCATCTTGGAGCTGGTGCCGTTGTAGCGGGAGTCTTAGAACCTCCAAGCAAAGATCCATGTACCATAGAAGATAATGTTATGGTTGGTGCAAATGCTGTAATACTAGAAGGAGTTCGTATCGGAGAGGGTGCTGTTATAGCTGCTGGATCCGTAGTAGTTGGAGACGTGCCTCCAAGGGTTGTTGTTGCCGGTGCTCCTGCTAAAGTAATAAAGCATGTTGATAAGAAAACTGAAAGTAAAACTAAAATACTAGATGATTTAAGAAAGTAAAAAGCTATTCCTTACTAGAATAGCTTTTTATTATTAATTATTAAATTTGTAAGCTTTCCGCTAACTCTACCTCATCTATTTCATCTATTTCATCTATATCATCTATATCTTCTACATCTCTCGCATCTTCCACATTTTCCATATCACATATATCTTCTTCAACTTCTTCAATATCTTTTACTAAATCTTTCTTATCATCAGATATTTTCTCCATTTTAGATATAGATACTTCATATGCTATTTTCTTTATAACTTCATCTTCAGATATTTTCTTTTGATATTCTCTACTTTGTAATCTTCCCCATATCCTAACATTGTCTCCTACATTTAATTCCTCACAGAACCTTGCATTTCTTCCCCAAGCTATGGTTGGGATATAATCTGATTTATTGTATGCTCTATTTACAGCTAAAAGCAAATCCGCAATTTCCCTTCCAAAGGGAGTTGTCCTATAAACCGGCGGCTTGCATATAAATCCATTAAGCAATATTTGATTTGGATTTTTCGTTCTTTCAATGCAATATTCTATATTTCTTGCAAATACTGTTAATATTAATCTATTAGACCCTTCAACAAACTTATTATATGACCTAAGTTGTCCTTCTATTACAACTTCAGCTCCGACTTTTAAATCCATATTACCGATTAATCTTTCGGATACTGTTACAAGTAGCTCGTCTTTAGCATCACTTAACCTTTGAACTTCAATATAGAAAGTATAAAAGCCCTCTCCATACATTTCATGGCTAAATTCAAGTCCTGAACTCACTACCCCTTCTAAATAGATTTTATTATTTTGTAATACATTCTCCATTTTAACCCCTCTTTCCCTTAGTATCTTAAATACTTTTACAACATATTAATATTCAAAAAAATCCCAAAATATACTTAATATTTATAAATTTGCCCTATTCTAAATTAGTTTTAATTGCATTTTCTGATATTCCTTCTATTAAAGCTATAGTAATAGATATCATAAAGGCATATAATTCATAATTATCCTTGAATTTTCTATTTATTGGTATTTCTTGCGGTATAACATATTCTGTGATATATCTTTGAATACAATATACAAAGCCACTCTTATCATCAGCAATACTAGATATAGTTATAGTATTTTTATTTCCTAATCCATAAGTAATTAAATTACCTTCAAATAGAATATTATCAAATTTCATATCCATATTTAATAGATAATAATCCCCAATACAATTGTCCATACATATATCTAATTCATTCATATTATTTATAACTATATAATCATATGCTTCCTTTTTATTTAATTCTTTACAATCTATCTCTAAATCTAAATTTAAAATACTAAATTCTCTTTTTATATAGTTTATAAATTCAAAGTTATTGTCAATAACAAAAACTTTCTTCATAATATCAACTCCTATTTATCTATCATAAATATTTTACTCAGGAGTTAATTTTTTATACTCAATGTTGATTTCATACATAAGATCACCGTCCTTTATAACTTATCTTTTGTGCAATTATGCTTTTACTTATATTTCCATTATAGTATAGATAAGTATACCCTTCAACTATTGTTTTATTTGTCTTCCTTGATGATCTATATAATAGTTATTCTTATATATGAGATCTCCTACTTTCACAAATTCATATCCTTTAGCTTTCAAATCTTCAATTATTCTAGGCAGTGTTTTAGGAGTATATTTTCCATCAGTATGAAATAATAATATTGAACCAGGTTTTATATTTTTCATAACCCTATTATATTCTTTTTCTTCCCCTTCAGCTCTCCAGTCTATACTATCTACATCCCATTGTATGCAATGATATCCTAATGCATTTACCGTTTCAACAGATAAATTATTGTATGCTCCACTAGGAAATCTAAACAATTTTGTACTTTCTCCTATTGTCTTAATTGTTTTAGTATCGGTTACACTTAATTCATTAATTATTTTCTCTTTTGAAATTTTACTCATGTCTGGATGAGAATTAGAATGATTTCCTATTTCATGACCACGTTTATGAATTTCTTTTACTTCTTCTGGGAAATCGTCTATCCAATTTCCTATTAAAAAAAAGGTTGCTTTTACATTGTATTTATCTAATATATCCAGAATTTCAGTTGTATTATTTTCCCCCCAATTTACATCAAAAGTTATAGATACTTTTTTTTCTTCTGTGCCTACCGAATAAATAGGTAATTTTCTTTCCTGATTTAGAAATACCCCTTTACTTTTAAAAAATACGGATACTGCCATACTAATCATTAGCATACAAATAGCAATAATCATTTTTTTTATTACTTTTCTATCCAACAAATATACCTCCATATTTATCTTTTCTAAAACTTTATATGCTTTTACCTTTGTAAAATATTACTAAAGTTAAATAAATTTCTAAAAATAAAGAGGCATTTATCATAGTGCTTTATTTTTTTTCATAAATTTATGTTATAATTAAAATGATTAAATTATTAGGGAGGAAAAATAATGTTTGAGGGTACTTTAGAGTTAGCTGAGAATAAACTTCTTCTATTGTATATATTTGATAAGATAAAACTTCCTATAACAAATAATCAAGTAACTCAGATTGTTTTAGAAAATAACTTTATAAATTATTTTACCTTGCAGCAGTATTTATCTGAATTAATCTCTTCAAACTTTCTAAACTATACAAAAAATGAAAGTAAACAGAGATTGCAAATTACTGAAAAAGGTAAAAAAGTGCTTTTTCTGTTTGGTAATAGGATTTCTAAAAATAAATTAGATATTGTTCATGCTTATTTAGATAAAGAAATCACTAATATTAAAAAAGAAGTAACTATACTTTCTGACTATACAATAGAAGATGACGATAAATATATTGTTAATTTAAAGGCTTTAGAAAATGATACAGTTTTAATAGATGTAAAACTTTCTGTTCCTTCTAACAATGAAGCAAGGGATATTTGCAATAAGTGGAAAAACAATTCTTCTGAACTATATAAAACAATTATAAACTTACTAACAAATAATTAAACCAATATCATACCTGTAGGCTCTCCACCTATTGGTATGCTTTTTTTTATTTCGCTTTCAATGTTTGTTTTAATAAGCAAGTTATTGTAATTATCTCCTACATATATATAATCTTCTACTTTTACTATACCTCTAGGCATTCCACCTAAATTAATCTTTTTTATCTCTTCATAGTAATAAATATCAATTATACTAACAGTTCCATCTCCAAAATTTGATACATAGCAATTATTTCCTTCTAAAAACATATCTACCGGTGAGTTACCTGCGGTAATTCTATATAATAATTTATAGTTTTTTGATGACAATATAGAAATGCTTCCTTTAAAATCCGATCCTAAATTACTTTCACAAACTATAATATGCTGACCATCATTGCTAAATAAAGCTTTAGTAGGGTAGCAGCCAACTTTAATATTTTTTACATTTTCTCTATTTTCACAATCAATTAAAGTTATAGAATCATTCTCCATATTGCTTATCATCAATAATTTCTTTTCCTTATTTAAGGCTATACTGTGCGGTAAATTTCCACAAGGTATCTCCTCTACTACTTTATTTTTTATCAAATCAAATACAATAACATTGTTTAATTCACCACATATTATAAAAGCGTAATCCTTGTAAACTACTATATCATTACAATGAGCACCTATAAAAAAGCTATTTTCTTCTCTGTTTTCTTTTATATTTAATATAGAAAGGCTATTACCATAACTATTAGCAGTAAGTAACCTTTCATTATACTTACATATTCCATGAGGACCTATTTTACCAAAATTAATTGGTGTAAGTGTTATTTTACTTTCTTCTTTGAAATTTTCTAAATTTACTTTAGAAATACAATCCGATGATGTGTTACAAATATACAAACAACTCATTACATTCCCCTCCTCACAGATATAATATGTAGGTAGTGCAATATTTGAGATAAATATATTATAACTATTGTATAATAGTAAACTATTATTATATAATTTTATTCATATAGTTTTAAGGAGGAGTAGAAATGTATACTTATCAAACATCTGGAGTTTGTGCTAAGAAAATAAACTTTGATATTAAAAACAACAAAATAGTAAGTGTTGAATTCATAGGTGGATGCAATGGTAATCTTAAAGGAATATCAACCTTGCTTGAGGGAATGGACGTAGAGGAAGCTATTAAAAAATTAAAAGGATTAACTTGTGGACCTAGAGGAACATCATGTCCTGATCAGTTATCAAGAGCACTAGAAGAAGCTTTGAATAATAGATAACTTGTTATGAAAATAGAGAGCTAAGTAAGTATTGAAGTCGCTCCAATAAAAAGTGGCTTTTTCAATACATACTTAGCTCCTTTGTAGTTCACAAATATATTTAATAGATCAATAAATGGTAGATTTTTAGATAATAGATTCTGTATCCAAAAGGGGAGCTGAGATACATAGTGACGTCACTTCACAAGAAGGCGTTCCTACCACTATATACCTCATCTCCCTTAAGTTTTACAAAAATATTTTAAAAATTAAAATCATATATTGTTTTTTCAAGTATGGATTTCTACGAAGATAATTTAGTTTCTTGCTCTAATAATTTTTCTCATATCTCCTATCATATACAATGACCCACATATTAGAATCATATCTTCTTCTCCACAATAAGATAATGCTTTAGTATAGGCTGTACCGTAGTCTTCAATTTTTTCATAGTTATTATTATATCTTCTTATTATTTCTGATAATTTATCTGCATTTTCTGCCCTATAGCTATGAGGAGTGATAGCTATTACTCTATGTGCTAAAGGTACAATAGTTTTAATCATTTCTTCTACTTGTTTATCTGAAAGTATGCCTATTATTAATATAAGCTTATTGTATTTAAAATACTTTTTAACGTTTTTGCTTAGTTTATCTATGCCGTCAATATTATGAGCTCCATCTATAAGAACTATAGGGTTTTCTTTGACTATTTCCATTCTACCTGGCCATTTTACATTTTTTAATCCTCTTAAAATATGCTCTTCTTCAATATTAACCCCTAAGCTTTGTAACTGTTCTATTACATTTAGAACTGCAGAACAGTTTAATAGTTGATGAATTCCTAATAAAGATAGTTCGATATTATATTCCTTACTCAAAGTGTTAATTATGCATTTTTGATAATTTACATTATATAAATTCTCTTCCGTATTTTTTGCTGAATTCTCTCTTACATATATTAATGGACTGTTTTTTTCTTTGCATATATTTTTTATTACTTCTTCTGACTCTTTTTGCTGAGGATATAAAACCAATGGTACCCCTTCTTTGATTATACCTGCTTTTTCATAAGCAATTTTTTCTATGGTATCTCCTAATACTCCCATGTGATCAAAGCTTATGGAAGTAATTACGGAAACTAAAGGAGTAATTACATTAGTTGAATCCATCCTTCCTCCGAGACCTACCTCTATAACCCCATAATCAATTTTTTCTTCAAAATAGTATAAAAACATGGCACAAGTTATAATTTCAAATTCTGTTGGATTTCCATATCCAACTTTAATAATTTTATCTACTGCCTCAGCAACCCTAGTCATAACCGAAGCTAATTTATCTTTAGGAATATTTTCACCATTAATTTGTATTCTTTCTTCAAATTCTTCTAAGTAAGGTGAAGTATACATCCCTACCTTATATCCAGCTTCTATAAGTATTTTGGATATCATGGCTGTAGTAGAGCCTTTTCCGTTAGTTCCAGCAATGTGTATGCATTCTAGCTCTTTATGAGGATTACCTAATAGCTCTAGTATTTTTTCAACTCTTTTAGTACCGGAGTTATTACCAAATTTACATGTACTTTCAATATATTCTATTGCTTGTTCATAATTCATAATATCCCCTCTTCTTCAAGTAAAGAATTACAAATAAAAAACGAAGAGTATTGGATGAAATTTTAGCAAAGCTGAAATTTCTAACATCATATATTTAATATTATATAATATGAAAATTCTGCTTTGTAGAATTCTTACCTCTACTCTTCACTCTTATTTATTCACTCTATACTAAATTTTAATTTAGACTATTTATTCTTTCTAATACCGCATTAAGCATTTCTTTATACTTTTCACCTTTAGCTCTTTCTTCCTCAATAACAGCTTCAGGTGCTTTTTTTACAAAGCCTTCATTTGAAAGTTTCTTTTCAACTCTCTCTATTTCCTTTTCTAGCTTTTCTTTTTCTTTACTCAATCTTTCTAACTCTTTTTCTACATCTATTAAGTCAAGTAATGGTATATACATTTCAGCACCTTTTGTTACTGCCGTTACTGCATTTTCTGGAGCTTCAGTCTTTGAACTTAAGAATGTTACTTCACTTGCAGAAGCTAGCTTTTCAAAATATACTCTTCCATTTTCAAAGGCTTCTCTACCTTCTAATGCATATATCATAACCTTAGCTTTTCTTGAAGGTGGAACATTCATTTCTGCTCTAACATTTCTAATAGCCTTTATAGCTTCGATTATTAAGTTCATATGCTTTTCAACTAATTCATCTCTTAATTCTTCTTTATATTCTGGCCACTTAGATACTGTAATTGTCTTTTCTTCTTCTTGTAGATGAGTAAATATTTCTTCAGTTATATAAGGCATTACTGGATGTAGCAGTTTTAATCCTGTTACAAGAACGTCAAATAACACATTTAAAACTACTCCCTTAGCCTTTTCATCCTCTCCATATAGAGCAGGTTTTACAAGTTCTATATACCAGTCACAGAATTCGTTCCACATAAAGTCGTAAACCTTTTGGGAAGCTAATCCTATTTCATATTTCTCAATGTTATCTGTAACTTCCTTAACTAAAGTATTCGCTCTTGATAGTATCCACTTATCAGCTATAGAATAATCTTTGCAGTCCTTATATTTTTCCATAAGCTCCTTATCTAGATACATCATTACAAATCTTGATGCATTCCATATCTTATTAGCAAAATTTCTTGCACCTTCAACTTTTTCTTCGTAGAATCTTATATCATTTCCCGCAGCATTACCAGTGATTAACATAAATCTTAATGCATCTGCTCCATATTTGTCGATAATGTCTAGTGGGTCAACTCCATTTCCAAGAGACTTAGCCATTTTCTTGCCCTGTGAATCTCTTACTATACCATGGATCAGTACAGTTTTAAATGGAATCTCTTCCATGCTATTAAGTCCTGAGAATATCATTCTTGCTACCCAGAAGAATATTATATCGTATCCTGTAACTAAAACATCTGTTGGGTAGAAATACTCTAAATCCTCAGTTTTATCAGGCCAGCCCAAAGTTGAGAACGGCCATAGAGCTGAACTAAACCAAGTATCTAATACGTCATTGTCCTGCTCTAATTTATGGCTACCACACTTTGTACATGTAGTTACATCTTCTATGGAAACTATCATTTCTCCACAATCCTGGCAGTACCATACAGGTATTCTATGGCCCCACCATAACTGTCTTGAAATACACCAATCCTGAATATTCTCCATCCAGTTGAAGTATATTTTATCAAACCTTTCAGGAACAAATTTAACTTCTTTATTTCTTACAACTTCTATAGCTGGCTTTGCAAGCTCTTCCATTTTTACATACCACTGTTTTGATATCATAGGCTCAATAATGCTTTGGCACCTATCGTGACATCCTACATTATGGTTATGATCTTTAATCTTTACTAGGAAGCCACCTTCCTTTAAATCTTCTACGATAGCTTTTCTAGCTTCATATCTATCCATACCAGCATATTTTCCGCCATGTTCATTTATCGTTCCATTCTCATTCATGATGATTAATTCAGGAAGGTTATGTCTCTTTCCAACTTGATAATCATTAGGATCGTGAGCTGGAGTTATTTTAACTGCTCCTGTTCCAAATTCCACATCAACATAATCGTCTGCAATAATTGGAATTTCTCTATTAACTAGAGGAAGCAATAATTTTTTTCCTATTAAATGTTTGTATCTTTCATCTTCTGGATTAACAGCTACTGCTGTATCTCCTAACATAGTTTCTGGTCTTGTAGTAGCTATCTCTAAAACTTCATTCGTTCCTATAACAGGATAATTAATATGCCAAAAATGACCATCTCTTTCTTCATATTCGATTTCAGCATCTGAGATTGCTGTCATACATTTTGGGCACCAGTTAACTATTCTATTACCTCTATAAACTAACCCTTTCTCATGTAACTTAACAAATACAGTTTTTACAGCTTTATTTAAGTTTTCATCCATAGTAAAAGCTTCTCTTGTAAAGTCCGCAGAAACCCCCATTTTTTTCAATTGAGTTCTTATGGTGTCTCTATATTTATCGCTCCACTCCCAAACCTTATCTAAGAAAGCTTCTCTTCCCATTTCTTTTTTCTTTAAGCCTTCTTTTAAAAGTTCATTTTCTACCTTTACTTCTGTTGCTATACTTGCATGGTCTTCTCCTGGCAGCCATAATGCGCTATAGCCTTGCATTCTTTTAACTCTTATTAAATAATCCTGTAAGCTATTGTCAAGAGCGTGACCTAAATGTAATCGTCCAGTTATATTTGGAGGCGGCATAACTATTGTAAAAGGTTTTTTATTTTTATCCACCTCTGGCGTGAAATATTTTCCTTCTTCCCAAGTTTTATAGATTCTTTCTTCAAACTCTTTTGGGTCATAGGTTTTTGCAATATTTAAATTTTCATTCATATATATATCTCCCCTCATATTATTTTTCAAATAAAAAAAGCACTGTGTCCTATAAAAGGACGCCAGTGCGCGGTACCACCTTTTTTCCTGTAAAAACAGGCTCTTAAAAACTTAACGACTAAGAAAATCGTCCTTGCCTACTATCATTTCAGCAAAGAAGCTCAAAAGCTACCTTCAAGGCAATTGGTACAGAAAGTCTTACAGCCGGTGGACCTTCCTCTCTTAGAACTATTAACCTTTACTCCTCTTTTTCAACGCTTATACTTATTTAATTATAATAATCTTTATTATAAACTAATTTAAAAAACTGTCAATAGTATGTGGAGATATACGTTAATTATAGATTAACTTTTGATAAAATACTCTTTTCTATATCATTAACCTTAGATTCTAATTCTTCTACTTCTTTTGTAACGTCCTTCACGAAATCTTCATCTTTTATTGATCCTAAATTTATCTTTACGTTATATAGAGCTGAAAGTACAGCTGTTCTTGCTGACATAGCGGCTACAGCACCATCTGTAACTGCATTTTGATTTCCTTTTAAAACAACTTTTTCTGCCCATGGTAATAAATCAAAAGCATCCTTTGCTACATTTAATGGAACAGTAGCTGCTCCCTTAAAAGCTGCCTGAACTACCTTTGTTCTTTCTGCCTTTTGATCATCCGTATCCTTTGGCATTTTAAATGCAGCCATTATTTTATTAAAGGACTCTGAATCTTCATCTATATAGTTGATAAACTTTTCTTTATATGAAGCTGTAACTTTCTTTACTTCTTCCATATCACCTTGCACATCTTCATAACCTTTTTTACCAATAGTTAAATTAGCTACCATTTCAATAAGAGCCGCCGCTGAAGCTGCACTTAAAGCTGCGATACTTCCACCACCTGGTGCAGGTGAATCTGATGCCGTTTCATATATAAAATCTTTAACAGTCAATTTCTTAAGCATTTAAATTTCCTCCCTTTTTCAATGGAAAATTAAAAGTCAAAAGTGAAGAGTTAAGTTCTTCACTTTTAACTAATAACAGTTCTACTTTATTAACTCTAAATTATCACTAGAATAATCCTGAAATTACTCCATTTTCATCTATATCCATTTTTTCTGCTGCTGGAACCTTTGGAAGTCCTGGCATTACCATTATGTTACTTGTCTGGCATACTATGAATCCTGCTCCTGCTGAAACTCTAATATCTTTTATTGTAATTTTAAATCCTTTTGGAGCACCTACTAAACCTGGATCATCTGAGAATGAAAATTGAGTTTTAGCCATACAAATTGGAAGTTTATCTAATCCTAATTCTTCAAGCTTAGCAATCTGCTTCATGGCAGCTCCTTCTATTACTACTCCATCTCCACCATATATTTCTTTAACGATAGTATTTAGTTTTTCAGGTATTGAAGCTTCTACATCGTATATTGGCTTATAGTGTGATTCTTCTGTTTCTAATATTTTAACAAGCTTTTCAGCCATTTCTGTTCCCCCGTCTCCACCTTTTGCCCAACATTCATTTAATGAAACTTCTATTCCTTCTGCTTTACACTTGTTCGTTAATAATTCTATTTCAGCTTCTGTATCATTTACAAATCTATTAATTCCAACTAATACAGGTAAACCGAATTTTCTCATGTTTTCAACTTGCTTAGCTAAGTTTGCAAAACCTTTATCTAAAGCTTCTAAGTTCTCTGTTCCTAATTCAGTCTTTTTAACTCCTCCATGCATTTTTAACGCTCTTATTGTAGCAACTACAACAACTGCATCTGGTTTAAGTCCACCATATCTGCATTTTATGTCTAAGAATTTTTCAGCTCCTAAGTCAGCACCAAAACCAGCTTCTGTAACTAATATATCTCCTAGCTTTAATCCAAGCTTAGTAGCTATTATTGAGTTACATCCATGAGCTATGTTAGCGAAAGGTCCACCATGTATAAGAGCTGGTGTATTTTCAAGAGTTTGAACTAAATTTGGTTTTATAGCTTCTTTTAAAAGCATAGCCATTGCGCCATTTACTTTTAAATCTTTTGCTGTAACTGGTTTTCCATCTAAATCATATGCTAATATAATTTTTCCTAATCTTTCTTTTAAATCCATTAGGTCATTTGATAAACAAAGTATTGCCATAACTTCAGAGGCAACTGTTATCATAAAACCATCTTCTCTAGTAAATCCACAAGCCTTTCCACCAAGACCTACTACTACATTTCTTAATGCTCTGTCATTCATATCTAGTACTCTTTTCCAAACTATTTGTCTGGAATCAATTCTTAGTGTATTTCCATGATTAATATGATTATCAATAGCTGCTGAAAGTAGGTTATTAGCTGCAGTTATTGCATGCATATCTCCTGTAAAATGTAAATTAATATCCTCCATAGGAACAACCTGTGCATAACCGCCACCTGCCGCCCCTCCTTTAACTCCAAAAACTGGTCCTAAGGATGGTTCTCTTAATGCTATAAATGCTTTCTTGCCAATTTTATTTAAAGCCTGACCTAATCCTATTGTTGTAGTGGACTTACCTTCTCCTGCTGGAGTTGGGGATATTGCAGTTACTAATACTAATTTTCCATCCTTCTCATTTTCTAATCTCTTAAATACTTTTTGTGAAATTTTGGCCTTATATTTGCCATACATCTCTAATTCATCATCTAAAATTCCATATTTTTCAGCTATTTCTGTTATTGGCTTCATCTTTGCACTTTGTGCTATTTCAATATCGCTAGGTACCTTGTTAATCATTTTGCTACACCTCTTTTATATATTATTTATTGTATAAACATTTATTATACAAACGTCTATAGTTCTAATGGAGTATAGACGTTTGTATGAAGGGAATTTAACTACATCTACTACTCTAACAATCTTTTTTCTAATATTTGATTGATATCAAAGTTTTCTATTTGTAAGTAGTATTCAGCAGCGTCAAGTAAGGATTTCATAGGAACAGTTCCTATAACTTCACTGCCTACTACTGGCACACCATATCTTCTAGCTTCCATTTTTACCATTTCAAAAGCTCTATATACCGCAGTTTTTTCGTAATTAACTAGATTCATTGAAACTTGAACTATGTTTCTTTCTTCGAGTTTTAACCCTATAGCTTTAGCGAATCTTAATCCACCGCCTATAAATCTTACCTTCTTAGCTATAGCATCAGCTATCTCTAAATTATCAGTACCTAAATTAACATTAAACGCTACAAGAGCTACTCTTGCACCAACTGCAGTACAACCACTTTTAGCATTCATAGCTTGTGGGCCATAATCTGGTTTCCATTGTTCTTCTTCAATCTTTTGGAAGAATCCTTCATACTGTCCCTTTCTTACATCTGCAAGGTTCTTTCTTGCAGGTGTATTTGCAGCATCTTCATATAAATAAACAGGAATTCCCCAGCTACCGATTTCTTCTCCAACTTCTTTAGCTAACTGTACGCATTCATCCATAGTAATATCCGCTACAGGAGTAAAAGGCACAACATCTACAGCTCCCATTCTTGGATGTCCTCCATGATGAGTTGTCATATCTATTAATTCTGTTGCTGTTTTAGCTAAGTTTATAACTGCCTCTTTAACCTTTTCTGGACTTCCTATAAGAGTTACAACTGTTCTATTATGGTCTTCATCTGGTAAGTAATCCAATAGTTTTACTTCTTTTACCTTTCTTACTTCATCAACTATCTTTTCAATTACTTCCTGATTCCTTCCTTCACTAAAATTAGGAACACATTCTACTAGTTTTGCCATGATTTATTCCTCCCTTAATTTTAATACTAAAATATATTTAAATCTATTTATTACTATAAAAACATAATATTTTGTTTTTTCTGATTTTATTATACTACATGCCCCATCAACAAATCGTCTAATTTTTATAACAATTTTGAAAATAACATATTTTTAAATTTAATTTGTAGACGTTATAATATTAAAAGCTATACTATTTAAAAAGATTCATGAAATATACTATATTAGGTATACCAAATAAATCTATTAAAAATGCTCCCACTAATGGTACTATTAAGAATGCTTTTGTTGATGGTCCATATTTTTCTGTAACAGCACTCATATTAGCTATAGCATTAGGAGTGGCTCCTAAGCCATGTCCCGCCATACCTGATGCCATAACAGCAGCGTCAAAATCCTTTCCTAGTAAGTTAAATACAACAAGTGTTGTAAATATTATCATAAAACCTACCTGTGCAAATAGAACTACAAACATTTGTCCTGCTAAGCTTGTTAGTTCCCATAGTTTTAAAGTCATCAATGCCATTGATAGGAATATACCTAATGCCACATCACCTATTAAGTCTATGGTATAAAAATCTAAATTTATTAGCTTTATTTTATCATTTATATTTCTGAATATTACTGCCACAAACATAGCTCCAACATATCCTGGAAGTACAGTTCCAGTTTTAGCGATTAAATCACAGCCTATACCTCCTATTGTCATACATACACTGATAACTCCTAAATGTAGTAAAAAACCTTGTGCTGTAACTTTACTATCTGTTATTCCAGCCACCTCTCTATAAGATGTTTCCTCCATTTTTTCTTCATCTGCTGGTTTTAAATCATACTTATCGATCAAAAATTTAGCAATAGGTCCTCCAATCAACCCTCCAGATATTAATCCAAAAGTTGCTGCTGCTACTGCTACGGTAGTAGCTCCTGCAACTCCTAATGATTCAGCTGTGGGACCAAATGCCGCCGCTGCACCGTGTCCACCCTCCATGGATACTGCTCCCATCATAACTCCTAAAATCGGATGTATGCCTACCAATTTAGCCATTCCTACACCGATAAGATTTTGTGCTACCGCTAAAATACTTGATAAAAGCCAATATATTAATAGTAATTTACCACCTTTTTTTACAAGTGCGAAACTTCCTCCTAATCCTACAGTTGTAAAAAACACTATCATAAACGGTGATTGAAATGTAGTATCCATACTTATAGTTATAACATTACTTTGCTTCAAAAATAAAGCTATTACAGAAAATAAAAGTCCTCCTATAACAGGTGCAGGTATACAGAATCTTTCAAAAAAACTGATCTTTTTTCTTAGAAAACCACCTAAAAATAATAACAATATTGCCAAAGTAAGAGTTGAGATCATGTTTACATTTAAAGTTAAAACTCCTTCGATTGTTTCAATATTCATACTAATCCCCCTTATTTTTTATTTATCCCCATATAAAGCACTTTTCATGCCAAAAGTTTCTGCTTTAATATTCAATATGTTTAGAATATTAAAGCAGAAAAGCACCCTGCCAAAAATGCCTATCGGCATTTTTTGCAGGGTGCACATTTGTGATTATCTTTATTCAACTACAACTTCTTTTTCTACATTAATATTATTTTTCTTACATATTCCCATAAGCATTAAAGCTATAGCTCCATCTCCCGTTACATTACAAGCTGTTCCAAAACTATCCTGCAATGCAAATATTGTCAATACTAATGCTACTGCAGCATCAGTAAATCCTAAAATTCCGGTAATCAATCCTAGTGACGCCATAACAGTTCCACCAGGTACTCCTGGAGCTCCTATAGCAAATATCCCCAATAATATAATAAATTGAATCACACTTCCTACAGGTGGTAAGGTTCCATACACCACTTGAGAAACTGTTAATACAAAGAATACCTCTGTTAAAACAGAGCCACAAAGATGTATAGTAGAACATAGAGGAATAGCAAAGTCTACTATTTCATCGCTTAATACGGAAGATTTACGAGCACATCTAAGTGCTACTGGTAACGTAGCCGCACTGGACATAGTTCCAACTGCTGTTAAATATGCAGGACCATAATGTTTAACTACTTCCATAGGATTCTTTTTGGAAATAGCACCACCAATTGCATATAAGAGAGTAAGCCATATAATATGTCCTACTATTACTAATAAAATAACTATTAAAAATACCGGTAAGTGTTTTGTTATACTTCCCTCATAAGCCAATGATGCAAAAGTACTCGCTATAAAAAATGGTAGTATCGGTATGATTACTCTAGTAACAATAGCTAGCATAATTTCACCAAGTTGATCTAATAATTTTTCTACTAAGTCAGAATTAGTCCATGCTGTAGCAAGACCAATTAAAATAGCTGTAACTAAGGCAGTCATAACAGACATTATAGGTGGTATATCTAGCTTAAAAACTAGCTTTGGTAATTCTCTTAAATTATCTACACTACCTCCTATAGATAATTTAGGAATAATTGCATAACCAGCTAATGCTGAAAATGCTGCTGCACCTATGGATGATATATATGCAATCACTACTGTTATTCCTAGCATTTTGCTTGCATTAGCCCTCATTTTTACTATAGAAGGTGCAATAAACCCTATTATTATAAGTGGTATAGAATAAAAGATTAGCTGCCCTAAAATGTGTTTTATCGCTACTACAACTCCCATTACTCCCGGAGAAGAAATCATTCCTATCAAAGCTCCAATGATAACTGCTAATAGTAGCTTTAGAACCAGATTATCTTTTAGTTTACTCATAAGAACCCCCCCATTATGTTTATATAATATAATATATAATTAATAGCAATATATATGCCAATTAATTATATATTATGAACCATTGAATATCAATAGTTTTAACTTTCACAGAAAAATCTCAATTATCAATTATGATAATTTCCTCTACTATTTTATTGTTATTGATCACTACATTTTATTATAACTAATCATTGTAATGATTTATCATTTTTAAGAATTAATTACCAAATATGATAATTAATTCAAAAGAAAAAAAATCCTGTAGAGCTTAATTAAGCTCTACAGGATTTTTAATAATTACTATTGTAAATTAGTGTTCTAAGTCTACAACCTTTTCAACTTCTTCTAATATTTTTCCATTAACAATTACTTCTGTAACTCTATCTAATTCTTTGTACATTTCTATATCAGTATCATATTCCATAAAGTTCACTGCTTCTCTTATTACTTTATAAGCTTCTGCAGTTCCCTTTCCTAATTCGAAGCTTTTATCAGCTCTAAAGTCTATAGCCTGACAAGCTGCCATCAATTCTGTAGCTACAACTCTTGTAGCATTTTGGATTATATCTCTAGCTTTTCTTGCAGCTATAGTTCCCATACTTACTAAGTCTTCTTGATTAGCTGAGGATGGTATTGAGTCTACAGATGCAGGATGAGCAAGTACCTTGTTTTCAGATACTAAAGCTGCTGCTGCATATTGAGTAATCATAAATCCTGAATTCAATCCACCGTGTCTAGCAAGGAAAGCTGGCAAATCATTTAATTGAGGATTTATAAGTCTTTCAAGTCTTCTTTCTGATACATTAGCAATTTCTGCAGCACCAATTCCTAAGAAGTCGAATGGCAATGCCATAGGTTCTCCATGGAAATTACCACCGGAGATTACATCTCCTTCTCTTGTGATAATAGGATTATCTGTTACTGAATTTATTTCTATTTCAACTTTTGATTTTACATAATTGATTGTGTCCTTACTAGCACCATGAATTTGAGGTACACATCTTAAAGAATAAGCATCCTGTACTCTTAATTCACCTTGTTTTGTCACATAAGTACTACCTTCAACTAATTTTAATAAATTTCTAGCAGTAGCTAACTGTCCAGCATGTGCTCTTATTACATGAATTCTTTCATCAAAAGCATCTGTTATTCCTCTTAAAGCCTCTATAGTCAATGCAGCTGCTATATCACTAACTTTTAATAATTCTATAGCATCATAAGTTGCTAACGCTCCAGTTGATGTTAGTACTTGAGTACCATTTATTAATGCTAAACCTTCTTTAGCATCTAATATAATGGTAGGAATTCCTGCCTTTTCCATGGCTTCTTTACCAGACATTATTTCTCCTTTATATTCAGCTTCTCCAAGGCCTAACATAGGTAGAACCATATGAGCAAGTGGTGCTAAATCTCCTGATGCTCCTAATGATCCTTTTTCAGGAATTATTGGATGTACTCCTTTATTCAACATTTCTACTAAAGTATTCAATGTTTCTATTTTTATTCCTGAATATCCTTTTGCTAATGCATTTGCTCTAGTAAGCATTATTGTTCTTACAATATCTGTAGAGAAACTTGGGCCATATCCACAAGCATGGGAGCGTATAAGATTTTCTTGTAATGTATTACAATCTTTTTTTGATATACTTACATTACAAAACTCACCAAATCCAGTAGTTACACCATAAACAACTTTTTCATTCTCTACAATATCATCAATTATTTTTCTTGATTCTTTTACACTTTTTACAGCATCTTCACTTAGGGAGACTTTGCATCCCTTTCTTGCTACATTAATTATCTCCTCTAGAGTTAAGTCATTTCCTGTCATTATAACTTCTTTTATTTCTTTCACGGCTATTCCCCCTTTAGTATTTTATATAATTTTATATTATATCTTTTGTATATTTTAAATATTTTATCCTATCATTAAAGCTCCTAATATTCCACCAATAAATAATGGTATATTAAAGAATATAAATGTCGGAACACAAGTATCCCAAATATGATCATGCTGACCATCTATATTTAAACCTGATGTAGGTCCAAGAGTACTATCTGAAGCTGGTGAACCTGCATCTCCTAGAGCACCTGCAATACCTATCATCAATGCTATAGCAGCAGGGCTAAATCCAAGTTTTAAAGCTAGTGGACAATAAATTGCAGCAAGTATTGGAATCGTTCCAAAGGATGTTCCTATTCCCATGGTGATCAGCAATCCAACAGCTAACATTAAGAAAGCTCCTCCAAGTTTACCTCCTACCATTCCTGCTGTAGTATTTACTAAGGCTTCAACTGCTCCTGTTTCTCTTAATACTTGTCCGTAACCAGCAGCTACTAACATTACAAAGGCTATAAATCCCATTATTTTCATTCCGCCATCCATCATTTCGTCTATTTCTTTATATTTTATAGCTCCTGTAACTATCATAACAAGTAATCCAGCTAATGCTCCTAATGGTAAGGAACTAGTAGTTATCTGAACAACAAAAGCTGCTGCTGCTCCTAATAACCCCATATACTGTTTAGTTCCCATTTTTACATCTTCACTATTCTCAAAATCTTCTATCATTTTTTCGCTATATTCTCTTGGCTTTCTATAAACAACAAATACTGCTATTAATAATCCTATTAACATGCTTAATCCGCCAATCCACATAACTCCACCAATTTCAGATGTAGTTATTTGAACACCATTTTGAATCATCTGGTCTCTAATAATATTATGGAAAATAAGTCCAAATCCAGCTGATAGAGTAACATAAGGTGCTTTAAGTCCAAAGGTCAATGCACAAGCTACAGCTCTTCTATCCAATTTCATTTTATTCATCAATGGAATTAGTGGTGGAATTAAAATTGGAATAAAGGCTATATGAACTGGTATAAGGTTTTGTGAAAAACAAGCTACAAAGGCTATTATCAATGTGAATGCCACTGCTTTTCCTTTTACTCCACCGGCTATTTTTTTAGCCAATATAGTAGCTAATCCCGTCTTGTTAATAGCAACTGCTAGTGCTCCTAATAAGATATAACTTAAGGCTGTTTCAGAGTTTCCTCCCATTCCGCTTATTAATACCTTCATAGTTTCTGGTATAGGCATTCCTGCGGAAACTCCCGCTACTAATGCCGCTGCAAGTATAGCTAAAATTACATTTAATTTTAATAAACAAAGTGCTGCCATAACTATAACTGAAATTACTACCGGATTAAATAATAACATTATTATTCCCCCTTTATTTTTTTATTTAAACATTAAAATTGTCTACGTTTACTTTTCCTTCAGCTACAATTTTTACTAAACCATCCAAACAAACATGGATTACTTTATTTTCTTTCCAGTCAGCTATAACTTGCAGCTCTCCACCGGGTTGCTTAACTTTTTCTTCTACGGAACATTTTCTTGTGTAAGCCAACGCTGCACCTAATGCTGATGTCCCCGATGCACAACTTCTTTCCTCTACTAGACTATCAGTACCTTTTACGTAAACTAATGGTTCTAAATAATTTTCCTTATAATCATAGTACATGATTCCAAATGCATCATAATCACTATTATCCATTTCACTTTTTAATAGTTTAAAAAAGTATTCTCTATTCTTTATTTGTTCTCTATTCACTATAAAATGCGTAATTCCTGAAAACTCCACCTTTATTCCGGAAAAAACGATATCATTTCCCTTTACGGAGAATTCTTTAATTTCCTTTGGTAGAGGCATGTACACATTAGACGTATACACATGACTATCTTCTGTTTCGCGGACTTCACAGCGAATCAAATCTTCAGCTCCAGATACTTCTAAATCTACTATATACTTATCCATTTCTTTAGTAAAATAAGGATATTCATTGTAAACCACCAATGCTGCTAAAGACCTTGCTGCATTACCGCAAAATTCACCCCCCATCATTTGGAGTCTTAGATATTTATTCTTTTCTTCTTTATAAAGGTTTGCTTTTTCAATAAATCCAACCTGTTCTGCATATATACTGTTATAATTCATCAACTTTATTGCTACATTCATTTGTTCATCCCTTGGAACTTGATCTAAAACAAATACTGTCATATTCTCCACTGGATTTATCTTAACAAAATGAAGCTTAATTTTCCATCTCCTCCTTTCGTGAATCATTTATCTTTTGTACAATTCAATTATATCATAATTTCGTCAAATAAGAGTCTATTTTGAATCTTTTAAAAATTTAAAATTGCAAAGCAGTTTTCTCGTTTAAAATGTAATACAATGTAAAATCAACTTTATTTTTTAGATTATTAATTACATTTTATACTTTATATTGATTTTTTTCGCCATAGCGTCAATAAAACGTCTATTTTTTCAACACCAAATTTTAATTGTGTCTATTCGAATTTTCTGCCTTATGTTTTTATTTATTTTTATCTTTCAATTTTAATACTATTCCGAATTATCACACTAAACCTTTAAATTATTATCACTTTAGTTTAATAATACATTAAATTACTCAATTAATGTTCTTAATACTGCCACAAATACTATTTTTTATCAATACCACCTTCTTCTTATTAATAATTTTATTAACTTACGCAAATATTTATTCATATATAGTATAAAAAAGTGGTTTATATATACAAACCACTTTTTTACTATATATTAAATAGCAATCAATATACTTTAAGAGATTTCATATGACTTTCTAAGTATATCTATAACCTCTATTTCATAATTATCTCTTGCTTCCTTTAAAAATTTAACACCTTCATCACAATAATAATTTATATCTTTATCTAAATACTTACTAAATACTTTATTTAGATTTTCATTTTCCTCCATACCTACTCTTATCTCCGCCTTAACTCTATATACCACACCTATCTCATGAGGATTTTTAATTTTTTGGGAATGTAAATCTGCATTCTTTAAATATTGTAATGCCTCATTATAATTTCCTTCTTTTACATTTAAAAGTGCCATAAATGCCTCTAATATAGAACGCCTCCATACGGAATCAAATTGATTATATAATTCATAAGCCTTCTCAAAGTAGTCTTTAGCCCTACAATAATCTCCCATATCAAAGGCGGCCTGACCAGCATTTATATTAAATACTGCTAGGCTAGTTAAAGCATTTTTATTTTCACATATAGCTATAGCTTTATCATAGTAATTTAAGGACTCTACAAATTTCATATTAAATCTTCTTATTTCACCAATATAATTATATGCTGCTGCGATATTCAAAGAATATTTATCTGCCACTTGTTTTGTTACATTAAATATATTTATCGATTCATTGAGTAGTTTTTCAGCTTCTTCATATTCTCCGCACATTATATTATATAGTCCTTTTAATCTCAATAATATACCTATCTCCTTGTGATAATTACACTCTACTGCTAGATTTAAAGCTGAGCTAACATATTTTATCATAAGTTCAGTATTATTAGTCTGTATGCAAAAATATATCATTTGCTTATATCCTTCGAGAGCATAATCCCTATCTCTAATTTCTAATGACTTTTCAATCATTTCTTGTATAAATCCCGTGCCTTGATCATAATCTCCTTCTCTTATCAAGTACCTACCTTTCATATGAAGAAAGGCTATCTCTAGTTCGATTACTTCCTCTGTAGCTCCCTCTTTCTTTTTCGCTTCCTTCACCAAATTTTCAATATCTTTTAAATGCTTTATAGTTTGTTGCTTACTAAAATAAGCATATTTATATGCCTCTGTATCAGTGTTGCTCAGTATAGGAAAAAGTTCATGACTAAAATTTAAATAATAATTTAAACTTTTTATTTTGTAGTTTAAAGACTTTACTGCATTGTCACTATTAGAATAATGATATATTAGTTTATGATAGGTGTTTATATCTGTTTTATTATTTCTTAAGGTTTTCTCTAATAAATCGCCAATCTTATTGTGAAGAATTTTTTTTCTTCCATCAGATTGCTTTATATAAACAAACTCCCTTAGTTTTTGGTGAGTAAATTTAAAGCTGATTTTATCATTGCTATTTAATTCTTTTAATATAAATTTATTCTCCAACTCTTCTATTATATCCATTATTTCTAATTGGTCCTTACCAGTTAAATCTTCTAGAATATTTAAGGGTACCTCGTCAAAGAAAAGAGATGCTATATTTAATATTTTTTTACCTTCATCAGATATATATAGAAATCTACTTTTCAATATGTCTTGCATTTTAACAGACATAATATTCGTATCTCCATTGGACTTAATTATATTTAAATACTCATTTAAAAAGAAAGTATTTCCCTCAGTTTCATCATAAATTTTCTTTAACATTTCTCTTGTAATACGATAATCCGGAAGGGCTTTTTTGATAAATCCCTCTACCTCTTCACTATTAAATCTAGGCAGATCTATAGCTAATATTTTATTATAACTATTCATAGTAGTTATAAATTTATCCACATTACTATCGTATTCATTTCTACAGGTGGCAATAAATATAGTATTATTTTTATGTTGATGAAGCATAACGCTGCTTAATAAAGATAAACTCATACTATCCATCCATTGAATATCTTCGAATATAAATATAACTTTCTTTTTTTCTGTAATTTTCTTTAATATGTCGGAAATAATATCTGCTATCATTTCATATTTAAGTGTCTCAATATTTTCTATTAGTTTTATATTTGTACTTCCTTCTTTTTTGTGAAATTCTGGAAATATATTAGAGATAATATTTTCCCATACGGTTGGAATGGTAATTTTATCATTCATTATAGTGTCTGATATTTTAGAAATAATAGCATTCCAAGGCTTTAAAAGGTATTCTTTCTCTACTTGATAGCAACTAGTTTGAAATATATATACTTCTTCAGAATCTATACTCTCTATAAACTTATCTTTTAGCCTACTCTTACCAATGCCAGCTTCTCCTGTTATAATCGCCGACTTACCATTATTCCCTGTAGTAAAGTTTTTATAGTTATTTTCTAGTAGCCTCAATTCATTACATCTACCATAAAAGAAATCTGTAGAACTAATTGTTTTACCTTTTTGTCCTTCATTCATGATATCCAATACTTCATTAAATATTTCTCGAGTTTGTTCATCAGGAGTTATACCTAATTCCTTATCTAATAGTTGCGATAGCTTATTGTAAGTATCTATTACTTTTCCATAGCTTCTAGTGTTTTTATAATGGTCCATCAGTATCCTATAGGCCTTTTCATCAAACTCATCTACATTAATTAAAAGCTTAGCATATCTTTCTATATTATTATCAATAGAATTTTTTATATCTTCTGATATTTTATCATATAATTTTCCTATATATTTTTCCTTTAAATTTTCTCTAGTCTTAATAACCCATTCTTCAAATTCCTCTGCATTTTTAACAAAAAAACCTTGTAAAAATTCTCCTTTGTACGCTTCAATACATTTATCTTTATCATTTAAAAAAATATCTATATCCAATTCTATATCCATATTTGGATTTAACATAACTATAGATTTTTTAGGAGATATAATCACTTCTTCATCAAAAGACTTTTTTATTTTATAAATTGCATTTCTTAAATTTTTCTTAGCCACATTTTCTTCTTCATCAGTCCACAATAAACCTGCTAATTCATCTCTACTAGCCTTTTTATTTACTAACAAATAATAAAATAAAGCCTTTACCTTATTATATGGAAAAATTATTTCTTCTTCATTAATTTTAATAACAGGAGTACCAAATAATTTTGCATAAATCACAATCACTTTTATCCCCTCTTTATTGTTTTTTATTTGCTGAATATATAATAATTATAGTACATAAGTACTATTTTGTTAAATTTTCTTGTTTTATCCTAATTCTAGCTTTAGGAAGTTGTAAATTACATTTCATAGATATGATTCTCACTATAAAAGTAACAAGGAAACATACATATAAAGCTACAGAATCTCCAAAATGTTCTCTAACTGCTACAAAAGATAATCCACCTACAATACAAGCTACAGCATATATTTCTTTTTTAAATACAAAAGGAATCTCTTGGGCAAAAACATCTCTTAAAATCCCTCCCCCAACTCCTGTAAACAATCCAAGGGATACAATAATAAAAGTGCTTGTAAAATTATTTTTTATCGCTACACTGCAACCTATAGCTGCAAAAGCTCCTAATCCTATAGCATCTGATATTTGTATAATGTTATTTAATTTATTTAATTTATCATAAAATATAAACACAATAACTGCCGTTATTATACTAATTGTAGCAAAAAACGGGTTCACAAAAGCTGCAGGAGGATGAATTCCTATTAAAATATCTCTAAGCACTCCTCCACCTACCGCAGTGGTAACGGCCAATACTATTGTGCCAAACAAATCCATTTCCTTACTGATACCTACCATACATCCAGATAATGCAAAAGCGATGGTTCCAATAATCTCAAATATGGACATTAAATTCATATTAATTTCTCCTTAGTAAATATTTATAATATTATTAGTTTAAACTTTTAATATTGTGCTGAAATATGTTCTAAAACTTCAGCATTAGAATTTAAATCCTGTATGGAAGCTGTAATTTCTTCCAGCGCTGCTGCCTGGTTATGAAATGTTTCATTTATTTTTTGTATACTATCCGAGATGTTTTTTACAGATGTCTGTATTTCATTAATTATATCATTTATTTTAGTTATAGATTCACTACTTGAATTGGATAGCTTTCTTATTTCAGAAGCTACCACAGAAAAACTTTTACCATATTCCCCAGCTCTTGCTGCTTCTATTGAAGCATTTAATCCTAATAAGTTAGTTTGTCTCTCTATAGCTTTAATAAAATTTATTATTTCATTACTGTTTAATGTTTTTTCAAAGGCTTCCGTAGCTTCTTTCAATACAATTTCGTTTAAAGATGCAGTATTCTGAACCCCCTCTGAAACTTCATTAATCGCATCAGCGATTTGGCCTGATGCTTCCGATAAATTTTTTGATAAATTTAACATGTTCTCTTGTTTCTTTAAGCTCTTTCCTATAGAAACAACTCCAACAATTTCTCCATTATTACCTTCAATTGGAACCGCTATAGACTTTAACTTAAAGTCAAATACCTCTTCTTCGATAACTTTTGTCACTATACTTTTTGTCCTTATAGCATCATAAGTGGAACTTCCTTTTTTTATTATATCTCCTACTTTTATGTCTGGCCTTATATTTTCACTAGGAGAAAAAGCTATAAATTTTTCTTTATCCGTAAGAGCAAAACTAATCTCCTCTTCTAATAAACTAGATAAATACGGACTAATATTAATAAAAGATTGTAATATTCCCTCATTAATTTTATTATTCATTATTAATTCCCCCTATATTAATTATATTTAAAACTTATATCAGTTATCAAGAAGAAAAATAAATCCACTTACTTTATGTCAAAATAAGTGGACTTATCCGTGTGTTAACCGAAGGTATTTAAATTTGTATATGAAAATAATAATTAACTATTTTTCATGAACTAGAACTCCATTCTTCACAACTCTTTCTACTATATTAACTCCGGTATGATATGGTAAAAATTTATATGATGGGTATTCTAATATTACTATATCACCTTTTTTACCCACATCAATGCTTCCAATGGAATCCGCTCTATCTATAGCAGCAGCTCCATTTATTGTCATAGCAGTAATTGCTTCTTCTATGCTCATATTCATATATATAGTAGATAAAGCAAACATTAATGGTATTGAGTTAGTAAATCCACTTCCCGGGTTAAAATCTGTTGCTAAGGCTACAGCGCAACCACTATCTATCATTATTCTTGCTCTTGCAAAAGGCTCTTTTAAACAGAAAGCAGTAGTTGGTAAAAGAGTGCTTACTACTCCTTTCTCAGCCATATCCTTTATTCCTTTATCTGAGGAATGAAGGAGGTGATCCGCTGATATAGTTCCTAATTCAGCTGCTAACTCTGCTCCTCCAAGCTGAACTATTTCATCTGCATGTATTTTTAATTTCATTCCTAATTCTTTAGCTCTTAAAAGAATTTTTCTTGACTCCTCTATGGAGAATACTCCCTTTTCACAGAAAACATCACAGAAATCTGCTAAATTATTTTTTGCTACTTCTGGCAATACTTTCTCTAGCATAAAATCTATATATTCCTCTGCTCTTCCTTTATATTCATTTGGAACAGCGTGAGCTCCCATAAAAGTCTTGCAGATATCTACTGGATGATCCTTTTGAAGTTCTGTCATAGCTTCTAATTGTCTCATCTCTGTTTCATAATCTAAACCATATCCACTTTTTCCTTCTACAGTAGTTACCCCAAAGCTAAGCATTGAATCTAATCTTTTTCTACCTGCATCCACTAATTCTTCTTTTGAGGCATTTCTAGTATCCCTAACAGAACTTACTATGCCACCGCCTCTATTCATAATTTCCATATAGCTGTCTCCACGTAATCTCCATGAAAACTCTTCTGCTCTATACCCACCAAATATAAAATGAGTGTGGGAATCAACAAAACCCGGTAGAACACATTTTCCTTTAGCATCAATAACTTCATAATTAGATTCATCATATTTTTTTAATATTTCATCCGTTTTTCCTATGTCTTTAATTATTCCATCTTCAATAACTACTGCACCATCTAGAATTACATTGATCTCTGACATTTCTTTACCAAATTTAGCCTTAGTTCCACTACAAGTAACCAATTCATGAGCATTCTTTATTAACATATTTCCCTTTTTCATTAATATCACCTACTCCATAAACATATTTTCTAATATTTGTTCCATTGAAAAGTCATCTACTTGAAGGTAGTATAATGCACTATCTACTAACGCACTCATCGGAATAGTTCCTATTATTTTACTATTTATTATACTAACTCCAAATCTTTTACTTTCCATTTTTACCATTTCAAATACTTTATACAAAGACATCTTATTATAATCCGTCATTGTTACACAAATCTGTACTAATTGGCTATTATAAAGCTTTACGCCTATAGCTTTACAAAACCTCAATCCCCCACTCGTAAACCTAATGCTTTTGGCTATGCTATCTGCTACTTTCTTATTATCCGTGTTTAGATTTATATTTAGAGAAATGTATGGCATTCTAGCACCTACAGCAGTGACTCCTGCTGTTATATGCAATTGCCTCGATCCGAAATCAGGCTTCCACCCTGGTCTATTTATCTTTTCTCCAAAGCCTTCATATTCTCCTCTTCTTATATGAGCCAAATTTTCACGTTCAGGCTTAATAGCAGATTTTTCATATAAATATATAGGAACATTAAATCTTTCCCCAGCTTCTTTTGCAAACTCCTTTGATAAATTTACCGCTTCCAGCATAGACATGTTCTTTATAGGAATAAATGGAACTACATCTACTACTCCCATTCTAGGATGCTGTCCCTTGTGTTCTCTTATATCTATGATTTTTATAGCAATACCCATAGCTTCTAACATAGCATTTTTTATACTTTGTGGTTCTCCCATTAATATTACCATTGTTCTGTTGAGATTTACATCATTATTATAATCTATCAGCTTTACCCCTGTTTTTCTCCTGAAGGCATTTACTATTTTTTCAATCTTATCTAAATCTCTACCTTCACTAAAGTTAGGTAAACACTGTATTATCTTTCCTGAATCTACCACAAAAGTCCCACCTTTCAAGCAATTATGGCAGGTAATTTATTTTATATATAGTTTTGCAGTATACAGGTATTGTATACTGCAAAACTTTTAAATTCTTCTATCTATTAATTTTTTTAAATACTCCTTCTACAGCATCTTTAACCTTCTTTTCATCAGCTAAATAAGGAATTGTTATGTGGTCTGTTCCTTTATTGTTATTGTTATATTCGATTACAGTTTCTATTGAATTATTATTTCTTGCCCAAGAACGTCTAGCAACACCACCCATAACGTCCCAAGCCATTGAGGATTTGATTATTTCGTCTACTCTATGGCTTCCATCAAGCACTAATCCAAATCCACCGTTAATTGATTTACCAATACCAACTCCACCACCATTGTGTAAAGCTATTAAGCTCATTCCTCTAGCTGCATTACCAGCAAAGCATTGAACAGCCATGTCAGCCATTACGTTACTTCCATCTTTAATATTTGAAGTTTCTCTAAATGGTGAATCTGTACCTGATACGTCATGATGGTCTCTTCCAAGCATTATTGGACCAACCTCACCTTTTCTAACCATATCATTAAACTTAAGTGCAATATTTACTCTTCCCATAGCATCTTGATAAAGAATTCTAGCTTCAGTTCCTACAACTAATCTATTATCTTCAGCATCTCTTATCCAGTTATAATTATCTCTATCTTGATATCTTCTATTTGGATCTATAACTTCCATAGCCGCGTGGTCAGTCTTAACCAAGTCTTCATGTTTACCACTTAAGCATACCCATCTAAATGGTCCATATCCATAATCAAATAGCTGTGGTCCCATTATATCTTCAACATAGGATGGCCAAATAAATCCATCTTTTTCATCTACACCATTTTTAGAGATTTCTTTCACTCCAGCATCATAAATAGCTTTCATAAATGAGTTACCATAGTCAAAGAAATAAACTCCTCTTTCAGTTAAAACTTTAATTAACTCAAAATGATGTTTTAAAGTTTCATCTACTAATTTTCTGAATTTTTCTGGGTCCTCTGCAAGAAGTCTAGTTCTTTCTTCGAATGTAATTCCTTCCGGACAGTATCCTCCTTCATAAACATTATGACAAGAAGTTTGGTCTGAAAGAAGGTCAACATGAATATTATTATCTACCATATATTTAAGTAAATCTACAATATTACCATGGTAAGCT
Source organism: Clostridium mobile (assembly GCF_018918285.1). GTDB lineage: Bacteria > Bacillota > Clostridia > Clostridiales > Clostridiaceae > Clostridium_AW > Clostridium_AW mobile. The sequence continues at coordinate 466,132 of NZ_JAHLQF010000003.1, read as the reverse complement.
ATAGATGTAGCTTCTTCCTTTTCCGCTGCTTCTAAAGCCATTTTAACTACTTCTTCTACATTACCTGACCATTTCTTTATCCATCCTTGCTCAAGTCTTGTGTCAACTCTTGATTTATCTACTTCAGCTACAATAGCAACACCATTTGCTATCTCACAAGCTTTACCTTGAGCTCCACTCATTCCACCAAGACCTGATGTTACAAATATCTTTCCTCTTAGATCTCCATCATTAGAAATTCCAAGTTTTAATCTTCCTGCATTTAATACAGTATTGAATGTTCCATGTACAATACCCTGAGGTCCTATATACATCCATCCACCAGCTGTCATTTGACCATAGTTTGCAACTCCCATTTCTTCAGCTATTTCCCAATCTTTTAAGTTGTCAAACATACCAATCATTAGTGCATTTGTAATTATTACTCTTGGAGCATCTGGTTTAGATTTGAATAGTCCAAGTGGATGTCCTGATTCAATTACCAAAGTTTGATCCTGAGTTATTACTTCTAAGTATTTTTTTATTAATCTATATTGCATCCAATTTTGACATACACTTCCTGTTTCCCCGTAAGTAACAAGTTCATATGGATATAACGCTACATCAAAATCTAGGTTATTATCAATCATTACTTGGAAAGCTTTACCTTCAACACAGGCTCCTTTGTATTCATCAATTGGTCTTCCATAAAGTTTTCCTTCTGGTCTAAATCTATAGCCATAAATTCTTCCTTTAGTTGTTAATTCTTCTAGAAACTCCGGAATTAACTGTTCATGATATTTCTCTGGTATATAACGCAAAGCATTCTTCAATGCTATTTCGGTTTGATCTTTTGATAAATGGAATCCTCTATTTGGAGCTCTTCTTATGCCTTTTTCGAACTTAGGCATTTCTGGTAAATAATCATCAAGTTTAATTGTCATCGCTTCTGAAATATCAAAATTTTTTATCATGACTTTTCCTCCCTATTTATATTAATTATTAATCTACTTATATATTTGTTTACCTTACAACTCTATTATATACCGACTTCGTCTTTAAAGCGTCTATGTTTTTTATATATTCTGAAATTTTCGATTAATATATAATAATTTTCGACATCACTTTTTGTAGACGCTAAATAAAAATTGCGACGCATAACTAATTATACCCAATTGTTTTCCATTGTAAGTCTTTATAAAAATAATTAAACTCCAAAGTATAGAGCTAAGCGTGTAGTGAAGCCGCTCCAATAAAAAGTCGCTATTTCACTACACGCTTAGCTCTTTTATGTTTTACAAATATTCTTTCTAAATTAAGTTATAAATGCTCTGTAATGTGCCCGTAGCAACTTCACTAAAGTTCATACTCCTTTATCTTATATCTTAAAGTTCTCTCTCCAATTTTTAATACCTCTGCAGTTTTTCTTCTATTTCCATTAAATTTCTTTAATGTATATTCTAAAACTTTTTTCTCAATACTTTTTATATCTTCACCAACAAATATAGGAATCAAATCCGTTTCTTCTTTTACGATATTTTCTCTATTAAATATCTCCTCAGGTAAGTCTTCTTCTTTAATATAGCTACTTTCAGTAAGAACAATAGCCCTCTCTATGATATTTTGCAATTCTCTTACATTGCCATAAAAATTATATTTCTCTAAGCATTCTAGCGCCTCAGCGGTTATTCCTTTTATATTCTTATCTAATTTTACACTGTATCTTTTTATAAAATACTCTACTAACTTTGATATATCTTCTTTATGTTCTCTTAGAGGTGGAACATTTATATTTATTACATTTAATCTATAAAATAAATCTTGCCTAAATCTATTATTTTTTATCTCTTCCTTCAAATCCTTATTAGTAGCTGAAACAAACCTGACATCTACACTTATACTTTTCGTGGACCCTATAGGTCTTATTTCTTTATCTTGTATAACTCTTAGTAATTTAGTTTGGAGATTAATATCCATATCCCCTATTTCATCTAAAAAAAGAGTACCTTCATGAGAAAGCTCAATAATTCCTTTTTTATCCTCCATAGCTCCTGTAAAAGCTCCCTTTCTATATCCAAACAACTCACTTTCTAATAAATTATTTGGAATGGCAGAACAATTTATTACATAGAAAGGTTTTTCTTTTCGCTTCCCTTGGAAGTGAATCGCCCTAGCTACCAACTCTTTTCCAGTTCCACTCTCTCCAGTTATCAATACATTTATATCTATATCCTTAACTCTATCTATTAAATCCAATACTGCTTTAATTCTCTTTGAGCTTCCTATAATATTATATTTATTGTCTTCATGAATCTGATTACTTAAATATTTAATTTTACTATTAAGATTTATATATTCTTCACCTTTAGCCAATAACAAATATAATTCTTCAATATTTATAGGTTTTGTTATGTAATAAAATGCACCTAGTTTCATGGCCTGTACAGAAGACTCTATGCTTCCAAAAGCCGTCATAATTATTATCACCATTTCTGGTCTAATTTCTTTAAGCTTTATTAGTACATTTATTCCATCACTTTCTCCCAACCTTAAGTCTAACAAAACTATATTTATGTCATTATTTTTTACTAACTCTATAGCCTCTTCTTCATCATTAGCAGTGAAAATATTATAATCATCTTCTAATGCAAAACTTAAGGATGTACATATTGAATTTTCATCATCAACAATAAGTAATTTATATATTGTTACCATCTCCCACATTTTTAAAATATAATTTAAATGTAGTACCTACATTTTCGCTACTTTCTATATAAATATTTACTCCATTTTCCTTCAATAGTTGATAGCTTACAAAAAGCCCCAATCCAGTTCCATAGGATTTTGTAGTGTAAAAAGGGTTATAAATCTTACCAATGTCTTTTCCATCTATTCCTGGACCATTATCAGATATACATAACATTATTCCCCCTTCTACAATGTAAGAGTAAATATCTATGATTTTCTCCTCTTTATCCATACATTCTATAGCATTTAATATAAGATTAATTAAAACTTGCTTTAAATGATTTTTATCTATAAATACATAAGCTTCCTTATGAATATTTAAATTTATCTTTGTATCTTCTTCATGTATTTTATCATTTATTAATCTTAATAAATTATCTATTACATCATATAAGTTAATATGCTCTTTAAAAGGTCTTCTTGGTCTTGAATACTCTAGTAAATCATTAATTAAATTATTTAACCTTTCAATTTCTTTTGGTATATCTATTGATATCATTTCTCTAAATCTAGGATTTTCATATTTTCTAGGCAATAATTCTGCATATGTTTTAATAGATGTAAGTGGATTTCTTAATTCATGAGCTATTCCTGAAAGTAAAGTACCTAAAGACTCCATTTTATCTTTAGTTCTAATAGTCTCTTGCATCAACTTTTCTTCCGTTACATCTCTAAAACTAATTATGCTTTCATTGCAATATTGATTGTTCTCATTTAATATATTTATATTGTAATTTATATATATTTTTTTATCTTCTATATAATATTCTTTCAATCCACTTCCATTTATATTTCCCTCTTGTGAGAAGATTTCTTTAATCACAGTATTATAAATATATTCATGCATTATTTCTTTCGGCTCTAAATTTAAAATCTTTAAAGCCATATCGTTTATGAAGGTTATTTTACCTTCATCATTTATAGTAATAATACCATTAAATATACTATTTAATATCCATTCTCTAAAATCTTTTTCTTCCTTTATATGTTCGTTCTTTTTTTTCAAACTTTCATTTGCTTCTTCTAGTTTATATGTATGTTTTTTAACCTCATCTTTTAGCATATCGTTCCAAAGATAAAATAAAAGAATTATTATAATAAAAATCGTCGAACCAATTAAAAGTACTTTAATTATATTTTTTATATACCATTTAGGATAATCATTTGTATTTCCAAACCATTTCCTATAAACCATTTCATAGGTACCGTTCTTTTGTATTTCTTTTAGCCCTTTATTCAAAAGACCCAAAACCTTACTGTTACCTTTTTTGACTACCATAGAATAAGCGGTATAGTTAAGTGGCATATCAACTGGTTTTATTCTATTTCTCACTTTTAGCTTATCTAAATAATTTACACCTGTTAAAGTATTGCAAATAATAGCATCTACCTCCCCGTTAATCAATTTTTTAAAAGCCTCTTCTTGATCCTTAGTAGAAACAATATTTATATTTTCCATTCCTTTTAAATTATTAATAGCTATATCTCCTTCTTGTATAGCTACAGTATTTCCTCTTAAAGTTTCATAGGAGTCTATTTCATAATTATTCTCCATAACAAAAATAGACTGGGAGTTTTCAAGATATCCCTCAGAAAAGTCATAGTATTTTGATCTTTCCATAGTATATTTCATACCTTGTATTACATCTATTTCTCCATTTTTCAATTTTTTACAGGCTTCTTCCCATTTCATAGGGTAAAATTCAACTTCAAAACCACCTCTTAGAGCTATTGCTCTAATTATATCTACATTAAATCCAGTATAAATACCATTATCATCAATGTATTCAAAAGGAGGGAAATTTAAATCTCCCCCTACTTTAATCACTCTATAATCTTTTTCTTCTTCTATTTTATTTTTATAGTAAATACTGGAGACAGATATAAAAGTAATAATTATTATAGTTAAAATAAAGAATATTTTTTTTAAACTCCCCTTCAAATTCAACACTCCATTTACTTTTTATTCTAATATTATCACATTATATATTTTAAAACATAATATACATTAGATTAATAATATATGGAGGTAAAAATGAAGAAAAAGTTTTTAAAAAATCTCTCCCTACTTCTCACACTAATTATTCTATCTCTTTCATTAATATCTTGTAAAAAAGTAGAAGTACAGAAGTTAGAAAAAGTGCGTTTAAATGAAGTTGTACGTTCTGCTTTTTATGCTCCTATATATGTTGCAATAAATAAAGGTTTTTTTAAAGAGCAAGGCATTGAAATTGAATTAACTACAGGACAAGGAGCAGACAAAACCATGCAGCAAGTGCTTAGTGGCAGCGTAGACATAGGTTTTGCTGGTCTCGAACAAGTTATATATATATATAATCAAAAGAAAGATGACTATCCTGTTATATTTGGTCAACTCACTCAAAGAGATGGATCATTTTTGGTAGGAAGAAGCCAAGAAAAAGATTTTAAGTGGGAAAACTTAAAAGGTAAGACTATAATAGGTGGACGACCTGGTGGGGTTCCTGAAATGGCATTAGAATACGTTCTTAAAAATAACGGAATCAATCCTAATAAAGATGTAGACTTAATCACAAACTTAGCATTTACTGCAACAGCAGGTGCCTTCAAGAGTGGTACAGGTGATTATGTAGCTCTATTTGAACCTACAGCAACAATGCTAGAAATTGATAATTCTGGGTTCATAGTTGCATCAATCGGAGAATCTGCTGGTGTCATACCATATACAGGTTTTTTCGCTACCCAATCTTATATAAAAATGAATGAAGATACTATAGTAAATTTCATGAAAGCTATTTATAAAGGTCAGCAATGGGTGCTTAATAATAGCGATGAAGTAGTAGCAAAGGAGATAATTTCATTCTTTCCTGGTACAGATGAAAAGGTAATAACTAATGTAATTCAAAATTATAAAAAGATAAATGCCTATGCAGAAAATCCAGTATTAAAAGAAGAAAATTTAAATAGATTAATGGATATAATACAATCATATAATAATGACCTAATCCCTGAAAGACCAAAGTTTAATGATATAGTTAATAATTCATTTAGCGAAAAAGCTTTAAAGTAAATTGAAATATATTTTTAACTAAAGGTAGTCGCCTATTATCATTTCTTCTAATGACTACCTTTATTTATTTTCTGTTTTTTTATATTAAATTAATAAAAAACAAATAAAGTATCTTTTTATTTTAATATTTTTAATTTTTTTAAAATTTATGCGAAAATTGAAAGTTAATATTAAAAACCTTCATTTTTTCTAATTTTCCGATTGATTTCCGTGTAGTAATTTCATATAATAGAATTGTATTGAATATAACGTTTTCAATACTTAATTTTTTATTGAAAGGTGGACTTATTATGGAAATTAAATTGGACATGATGCAAACCGCTGCCCTAGCTGTTGTAATTTACTACTTCGGTGCATGGGTAAAAAGTAAGATACAGGTTTTAGAAAAATTCTGTATTCCTTCACCGGTTGTGGGAGGACTTATTTTCGCTTTTCTTAATTTATTCTTAAAACAAAGTGGAATATTAAGTATAGTTCTTGATACTACACTACAAAAACCATTTATGATGGTGTTCTTCACATCAATAGGTCTAGGAGCAAGTTTAGAACTTGTTAAAAAAGGTGGATTACAGGTTGTTATCTTCTGGGCAGTTGCTTCATTACTATGTGTATTCCAAAACGCTCTTGGAGTTGCACTAGCTAAAGCTCTTGGACAACATCCATTATTAGGATTAGTTGCCGGCTCTATCACAATGACAGGTGGACATGCTACTGGTGGTGCACTGGGGCCAGTATTTGAAAATCAATATGGATTTGCAGGCGCTACTACTACTGCAATGGCAGCAGCTACATTTGGACTAGTTATGGGTTCATTGCTTGGCGGACCAGTTGGTAAAAAATTAATAGAACGCAAGGGATTAAAATCCAACGCTGCCGCTTATGAGACTGAAGAATTACAAGCTGCTACTAAAGAAGAAGAAGTTATTTATTCAGAATTATTTAGAACATTAACTATAATCTTAATTTCAATCGCTATCGGTGCCGTTTTCGAAGCTCAATTTGTAAAGGTAGGTATAAATTTACCATCCTACGTTACATCAATGATTATAGCATCTATAATACTTAATGTTGGTGAATCAACAGGAAAATGGCATATTAATCAAAAATGTACAGATATACTTGGAACAATAGGGTTAAATGTATTCTTATCCATGGCTTTAATTGGATTAAAACTTTGGGAACTTGCTGCAGTTGCAGGACCGATGTTAATAATATTAGGATGTCAAACAGTATTGATGGCACTATTCGCTTACTTCGTAACATTTAACTTAATTGGTAGAGATTTTGACGCTGCTGTAATTGCAGCTGGCCATTGTGGATTCGGTATGGGAGCTACCCCAAACGGAATAGCTAACATGACTTCTGTAACTGAAAGATTTGGAGCTGCTCCAAGAGCATTCTTCGTACTACCAATAGTTGGTGCATTCTTGATAGACTTTACAAACTTAATAATCATTACTACATTTGCAAACATCTTTGGCAAATAATATATAAATTCTATATCATTAACCTGGTATCAACATCACTTCTGATACCAGGTTATTTATTTAATTGTTTGTATGTTTTTCTATTAAATGAAATATGCAATGTTCATAATTTCATTTATCTGTTAAAAAAATCTTATTTATTTCATATTTACTAGATAAATATCATATTATTTTTAATAAATTTTATTTATGCAAATATAAAATAATTAAAGAATAAAAAATCTTATACTTCTCTCTCTTCTCAACTATTTTCCCAAATTCATTAATTGAAATACTCATATAGTATATAAAAATCTAATTTGGTGAAGGCTTTATTTTGAATACCTAGTCAATAATTTAACAAAGTTACCTTTATAGATTAAATTTAAAATAAATTCATTATCTAAAATAAAAAAACAGCTAAAAATACTGTCGTAATTTAAAATTAATTTTTTAATTTTTTCAATATAAATTAAAAAATTTTAAAAATATTGTCGATTTCTTTTTTTAATTTTAATATTTTTAAAATTTATCAAAAAAATGAAGTTTAATTATAAAAACTTTCATTTTTTTTAATTTTTAAATTGATTTTTGTATTTTAATTATATATAATGGGATTGTATTGAATATAACGTTTTCAATACTTATTTAATTTTTTATTGAAAGGTGGACTTATTATGGAAATTAAATTGGACATGATGCAAACCGCTGCCCTAGCTGTTGTAATTTACTACTTCGGCGCATGGGTAAAAAGTAAAATACAGGTTTTAGAAAAATTCTGTATTCCTTCACCGGTTGTGGGAGGACTTATTTTCGCTTTTCTTAATTTATTCTTAAAACAAAGTGGAATATTAAGTATAGTTCTTGATACTACACTACAAAAACCATTTATGATGGTGTTCTTTACATCAATAGGTCTAGGAGCAAGTTTAGAACTTGTTAAAAAAGGTGGTTTACAAGTTGTTATCTTCTGGGCAATCGCTTCATTACTGTGTGTATTCCAAAATGCTCTTGGAATTGGACTAGCTAAAGCTCTTGGACAACATCCATTATTAGGATTAGTTGCCGGATCTATTACAATGACAGGTGGACATGCTACTGGTGCCGCACTGGGTCCAGTATTTGAAAGTCAATATGGATTTGCAGGCGCTACTACTACTGCAATGGCATCCGCTACATTTGGACTAGTTATGGGTTCATTGCTTGGTGGACCAGTTGGTAAAAAATTAATAGAACGCAAGGGATTAAAATCCAATGCTGCTGCCTATGATACTGAAGAATTACAAGCTGCTACTAAGGAAGAAAAGGTTGATTATTCAGAATTATTTAGAACATTAACTATAATCTTAATTTCGATCGCTATCGGCGCCGTTTTCGAAGCTCAATTTGTAAAGGTAGGTATAAATTTACCATCCTACGTTACATCAATGATTATAGCATCTATAATACTTAATATTGGGGAAGCAACAGGGAAATGGCATATTAATCAAAAATGTACAGATATACTTGGAACAATAGGATTAAATGTATTCTTATCTATGGCTTTAATTGGATTAAAACTTTGGGAACTTGCTGCAGTTGCAGGACCAATGTTAATAATACTATTAGCTCAAACAGCTATGATGGCACTATTTGCTTACTTTGTAACATTTAACTTAATTGGTAGAGACTTCGATGCTGCTGTAATTGCAGCTGGCCATTGCGGATTCGGTATGGGAGCTACTCCAAATGGAATAGCTAACATGACTTCTGTAACTGAACGATTTGGCCCTGCTCCAAGAGCATTCTTCGTACTATCAATAGTTGGTGCATTTTTGATAGACTTTACAAACTTACTAATCATCACTACATTTGCAAATGTAGTAGTAAAATAATTTTCAAAATTTAAGATAATTTTTAAAAATTAAAAAAATAAAAAAGTTGTTGGTTTTTACCAATAACTTTTTTATTTTTTTGTACATAATATATTGATATAGCTAAGTTTTATTGTAATCTATAAGCCAATAATTATTTTTTAAATTATATTATTAGTTTTTAGTTTTTTATAAATTTATTACATTTTATCCCATTTTTTTATCTTATTTTGTCATAATATTAAAATTTATTGTTGAACTAAATAAAATCTTGTGCTATTATATGAATTGTCTAAACTTAGTCAACCAATCCATTGATGGAATGGATTAATTGACCAAGCCATTTCGATAATTTATTTATCAATTATTATTAATCAACACTATTAATTTTTATTTCATTTTTATTATTTTATTAATTAAAATTTCATGAAAGGTGGTTAAAACTTATGGACATCAAATTAGACATGATGCAGACTACAGCTTTAGCCGTAGCAGTTTACTATTTCGGCTCATGGGTAAAAAGCAAGGTGCAGATTTTAGAAAAGTTCTGTATTCCTTCACCAGTTGTAGGAGGACTTATTTTTGCTATTGTAAACCTTATCTTATATCAGACTGGAGTTTTATCATTAACTCTTGATACTACATTACAGAACCCATTCATGATGGTATTCTTTACATCAATCGGTATGGGAGCAAGTATAGATCTTGTTAAAAAAGGTGGATTACAAGTTCTTATCTTCTGGGGAGTAGCTTCATTACTATGTATATTACAAAATACATTAGGAGTTGGATTAGCTACAGCTCTTGGAGAACATCCATTATTAGGATTAATAACTGGATCTATTACAATGACAGGTGGACATGGTACTGGTGGTGCTTTTGGTCCATTATTTGAAAGTCAATATGGATTTGCAGGAGCTACTGCTACTGCAATGGCATCTGCTACTTTCGGATTAGTTGCAGGTTCTATAATCGGTGGACCAGTTGGTAAGAGATTGATAGAGAAAAAAGGCTTAAAGTCTTCTGTTTCAGCTGAAGCTAGTAAAGATTCATCAGCATCTGATAACAAAGACGTAGTTGATTATAGTGAAGTATTCAGAACATTAGCAATTATATTAATTTCAATCGGCCTTGGTGCTATTTTAGAAGGTCAATTTAAAAAATTAGGACTTACTCTACCATCCTATGTTAACTCAATGATTATAGCTGCCATAATTCTTAATGTTGGTGAAGCAACAGGAAAATGGAGCATTAATCAAACATGTACAGACATTCTTGGAACAATAGGATTAAATGTATTCTTATCTATGGCTTTAGTTGGATTAAAACTTTGGGAACTTGCTGCAGTTGCAGGTCCAATGTTAATAATACTAGTAGCTCAAACAATTATGATGGCACTATTTGCTACATTTATATCATTTAATGCACTAGGTAGAGACTTTGATGCTGCTGTTATGGCTGCAGGACACTGTGGATTCGGTATGGGAGCTACTCCAAACGGAATAGCTAATATGACTTCCGTATCTGAAAGATTTGGAGCTGCTCCAAGAGCATTCTTCGTACTACCAATAGTTGGGGCATTCTTAATTGACTTTACTAATGCACTTATTATAACGACCTTTGTTAACTTCTTTAAATAAGAAGAAAATAAAAGAACCAATGTTTTCATTGGTTCTTTTATTTTGTATTAATAATTTACTTCATAGCCATTTTTATACGCTGATATGGTAATTTCTTTATCTTCTTTTAACACTTTCTCTTTTTCATGTTGTAAATTTTTATTTGCAACAGCAAGCATTAATTTTATTCTATTTAGCTGATTTACTTCGCTAGCACCTGGATCATAATCTATTGCCGCTATATTAGCTCCTGGATAAATAGTCTTAAGCTTTTTTATCATCCCCTTACCAGTTACATGATTAGGTAAACATGCAAAAGGCTGCATACAAATAATATTTTTTACTTCATTTTCTATAAGCTCCATCATTTCTGCTGTGAGCAACCACCCTTCCCCCGTCTGATTTCCAATAGAGACAACTGAGGATGCCATCTCCGCTAACTTATTTACTCTTTCAGGTTCATAAAATCTTTTACTATTATTTAATGCTTTTCTCATATGCTTTCTATATAGTTCCATGGCCTTTATTGCAAAAGTTGAAATAACCTTGGCTGTTTTAGTCCCAGAAAGGTTGCAATATCTATAGTTAGAATTATATGCACAGTACATAAAGAAATCTAACAAGTCAGGCACAACAACCTCTGCTCCTTCATTTTCTAAAATATCTACCACGTCATTATTTGCAGTAGGGTGAAATTTAACTAATATTTCTCCAACTACCCCTACCTTAGGTTTTAATATATTATTTATTTCTAGGTTGTCAAAGTCTCTTACTATATTATATATATTTTCTTTATATAATAACATATTTCCGTTCCGTACATTTTTCTTGCATTTTTCCATCCACTCATCATAGAGAATATTTGCAGAGTTAGGTATTTTCTCATAAGGCCTAACTCTATATAGAACCCTCATTAATAAGTCTCCATAAACTAGTGCCATTAATGCTTTATTTGCTAATGATAGGGATAACTTAAATCCTGGATTTTTTTCTAATCCAATCATATTAGCAGATATTATAGGCACATTTTCAAATCCAGCTTCCTTTAGAGCCTTCCTTAAAAACGCAATATAATTTGTAGCTCTACATCCACCTCCAGTTTGGGACATAACTACAGAAGTATTATTAATATCATATTTACCAGATTTTAATGCTTCTATTATTTGTCCTATAACTATAATAGATGGATAACATGCATCATTATTTACATACTTTAACCCTTCTTCAATAGCTGCTTTGTCAACGGAAGGTAATACATCTAAATTGAAACCCGAAGAATTAAAAGCTTCTTGCACTAATTCAAAATGTATAGGTGCCATTTGAGGACATAATATTGTATGGTTTTTCTTCATATCCTTGGTAAATATTATTCTCTGCTTTGGTTTTGTAATTCTACTAGGAGTAAATCCATTTTTATCTCTTTCTTTAAGGGCTGCAATTAAGGATCTTATTCTGATTTTAACTGCTCCTAAATTACTCCCCTCATCAATTTTAAGAACTGTATATATTTTTCCAAAAGAATTCAATATTTCTCCAACTTGGTCTGTTGTTACAGCATCTAAACCACATCCAAAAGAATTTAATTGTACCAACTCCAGGTCTTTTTGCTCTGCTATAAAACTAGCTGCAGCATATAATCTAGAATGATACATCCACTGATCTACAACCCTTAAAGGTCTTTCTATTTTTCCTAAATGAGCTATAGAATCTTCTGTTAGAATAGCTATTCCAAAGGAGTTAATCAACTCTGGTATCCCATGATTTATTTCTGGATCCACATGATAAGGTCGTCCCGCTAATACTATTCCTTTTTTACCTGTACTCTTTAAATACGCTACTACCTCTTCTCCCTTTTTTCTTATATCTTCTTTAAATTTTCTATCCTCTTTATATCCTTCCGAAACTGCTTTAGCTATTTCATCTTTAGTTATACCTGAATCCATAAATTCTTCATATAATCTTTCTACCAATTTCTCTTCATTATTTATTGGTAAGAATGGATTCATAAAATTTATATTTTTTTCTTTTAATATATCCATATTATTTTTTATTACTTCTGGATAAGAAGTAACTATAGGACAATTAAAGTGATTATTAGCCTCTTTATTTTCCTTTTGTTCAAGAGGTATACATGGATAAAATATAGAGTCTACCCCTTTATCAACTAAACTATTTATATGTCCATGAACTAATTTAGCAGGATAGCAAGCTGACTCTGATGGTATAGTTTCCATGCCTAATTCATATATTTTTTTTGAAGAAATAGGCGATAACTCAACTCTATATTTTAAGTTAGTAAAAACAGTAAACCAAAACGGGTAATTTTCATACATGTTTAATACCCTTGGTATACCTATCACTCCTCTTACCCCTTCACTTTTAGATAGAGGTTTATAGCTAAATAATCTTTGCAATTTATATCTGTATAAGTTAGGTATTTCTTCTTTATTTATTTCTTTGCCTGCTCCTCTTTCACACCTATTTCCAGATATAAATTCTCTCCCGTCTCCAAAATTATTTACTGTCAACAGACATTGATTGCTACATAATTTACATCTTCTCATGGTAACTGTTGCATCAAAATTCATTAAATCTTCAATTGTAGCTAATTTTGATTTATACCCATTCTCATATCTTTCCTTAGCGATTAAAGCTGCTCCAAAAGCACCCATTAATCCTGCAATATTAGGTCTAACAGGTTGAGTACCAGAAATTATTTCGAATGCCCTCAGTACAGCATCATTATAAAAACTTCCCCCTTGAACAATAACTTTTTTACCCAAATCTTCTGAATTTTTAACTCTTATAACTTTATACAAAGCATTTTTTATCACTGAATATGATAATCCCGCTGATATATCTCCTATAGTTGCCCCTTCTTTTTGGGCTTGTTTCACTTTTGAATTCATAAATACTGTACATCTTGACCCAAGATCCACTGGGTTTTTACTTAATAATGCACTTTTTGAGAATTCTTCTATATCTATGTTTAAAGAATGTGCATAAGTTTCAATAAAAGATCCACATCCAGAAGAACAAGCTTCATTTAACATAATGCTGTCAATTACTCTGTCCTTAATTTTTAGACATTTCATATCTTGACCACCAATATCTAGTATAAAGTCTACTCCCGGCAAGAAAAACTCCGCTCCTTTATAGTGGGCTATTGTCTCTACCTCGCCTTCATCTATTGATAATGCCTCTTTAATTAACCCCTCCCCATACCCTGTGACAGCAGAATTTACTATCTCCACCTCATCATTTGGCATTATACTATACAATGTCTTTAAAACATTTATAGTAGATTTCAACGGATTACCTTTATTACTTCCATAATAGGAGTACAGCAAAGCTCCCTCATCATCAACTAACGCTACTTTAGTAGTAGTAGATCCTGCATCTATTCCTAGATAACATCTACCTTTATAATCTTTTAATTCTCTACTTCTAACTTTATAACTATCATGTCTTAATTTAAAACTTTTTAATTCCTCTTCATCTTTAAACAATGGAGATAATATATTAATATGTTCATTAACTTCACATTTTACATTATTAAGTTTATTTAAAAGTTCCTTAAAAATGATAGGACTTTCTTCTTTTGAAGACATTGCTGCACCTATGGCAACAAATAATTGAGAATTTTCCGGGGAAATAATCTGTTCCCTTTTTAAATTTAAAGTTTCTATAAATCTTTTTCTTAATTCAGATAAAAAATATAGAGGGCCACCTAAAAAAGCAACATTCCCCCTTATTACCTTACCGCAAGCAAGTCCACTTATTGTCTGATTTACAACAGATTGAAATATTGATGCAGCAATATCCTCCCTGGCAGCTCCTTCATTTAACAATGGTTGAACATCTGTTTTAGCAAATACACCACATCTAGCTGCAATAGGATATATTGTTTTATAATTTTTTGCCAATTCATTTAGTCCCCTAGCATCAGTTTGAAGTAATGCCGCCATTTGATCGATGAATGCTCCTGTACCTCCAGCACAAGTCCCATTCATTCTTTGCTCTATCCCCCCTCTGAAAAATGTTATTTTTGCATCTTCTCCACCTAACTCTATAGCTACATCTGTCATAGGTATGAGGTTCTCAACCGTATTAGTACAAGCTATAACCTCTTGAATAAAAGGAACATCTAGCCACTCAGATACCGCTAATCCACCAGATCCTGTTACTTTTACTGTAACATTTTTTTTATTAATAATGTTGTGTACTTCATTCATAATTTTATTAATAGTACTTCTAATGTCAGAAAAATGTCTTTCATATTTGCTATAAATAATTCTGTCATTACTGCCTAGTAGGACAACTTTCACAGTAGTTGATCCAACATCTAAACCTAAATGTAATAATTTTTCCATAATGCTATCACCTTTTATCAATATAATTATATAGAATATATGAAAATCACCATATACATGAAATATATGGCTATTATATACTTAAAAAAATATTTAATCAAATGACAGTAATGATGGATTTATCATTAATAAGCTCATAAATTCATGCTTTTTAAAATAAATATATATCCATCTAATATAATCTTATTCTGGCTTTTATTATTTAAATTTTTCTTTGCTTTACCAATACATTTTATTCACTCCTTCCTAATATATGCCATAATTATAACCCATTATCCGTAATATTAAAAGTCTTTAACAATATCTTAACTTCCTTCATATACTAGAATATAATTCCTTTAATTCTAGTAAGATGGGAGCTGAATTAAGTGAAAGTAGACATTAAAGATGTTTATATGAACTATCATACTCTAGAAAATTCCACAAGAGCATTAGAGAATATTAGCTTTTCAGTAGATAGTGGAGAATTTGTAAGCATAGTAGGTCCCTCTGGATGTGGAAAGTCTACTATTCTTAATATTGTAGCTGGTTTATTAAAACCTTCCTACGGGGAAGTATATATAGATGGTGAATTAGTTACTACCGTATCCACTAAGATTGGATATATGTTTCAAAAAGACCATCTATTTGAATGGTTAACTGTATTTGATAATGTACTTCTCGGATTGAAAATTCACAAAAAACTAACAGATGAAAATAAAATAAAAGTAATGGGATTACTAAAAAACTATAATTTATGGGAGTTTAGAAATCACTATCCGAAAGAATTATCTGGAGGAATGAGACAAAGGGCAGCTCTTATTAGAACTCTAGCTCTAAATCCAGATGTATTATTGTTGGATGAACCTTTTTCTGCTTTAGATTATCAGACACGTCTTAATGTAAGTGACGAAATATATGAAATCTTAAAAAATGAAAAAAAGACCGTAATTATGGTAACCCATGATCTGTCAGAAGCTATTTCCATGTCAGATAGAATTCTAGTACTTACAAATAGACCTGCAAAAATAAAAAAAGAATTCAAAATGGATTTTTGCTTAGACAGTATATCCCCTTTAAAATGTAGAGAAGCTCCTCAGTTCAGAACTTACTTTAACCAATTATGGAAGGAGTTGAATTCTGAAGTATGATTGATTTTAGAAAAGAACATGAAAACTTTGTTAGTGGTGTAAAGAGGAGAAATATAAGTATTACCCTAGTAAGAATATTACTGCTTATATCCTTCTTCTTGCTTTGGGAAATTTCCGGAAGACTCAACTGGATTGATCCATTCTTGACTAGTACTCCTTCAAGAATGTGGAAAAGCTTTATAAAAATTTATAATGAAGGTACACTATTTGTCCACATTTGGGTAACTTGTTTCGAAACTATATTAGGATTTTTGTTGGGAACCTTGCTCGGGACACTTGCGGCCATACTTCTATGGTGGTCTGATTTTTTATCAAAAGTATTAGACCCTTACTTAGTTGTGTTGAATGCTCTCCCTAAGATAGCTTTAGCCCCAATAATAATTTTTTGGGTTGGAAATGGTATAAAGGCCATAATTTTAGTTGCCTTGTTGATCTCCATAGTAGTAACAATAATTAGCGTACTAAATGGCTTTAAAGAAGTTGATGAAGATAAAATAAAACTCTTAAAAACCTTTGGTGCTTCTAAATTACAAATTTTAATACATTTAATAATTCCTGCATCTATACCAACTTTAATATCAGCTCTTAAAATAAACGTTGGACTTTCTTGGGTAGGTGTAATAATGGGAGAATTTTTAGTAGCCAAAGAAGGGCTGGGATTTCTTATAATCTTTGGTGGCCAAATATCTCAGTTAGATATGGTTATGATGAGTATCATAATACTATCAGTAATTGCATATATAATGTACGAAATAGTAGCATTTATAGAGAAAAGATTAGTTAGAGGGCAATAAAAATGTATTTACATGTATATTAATCTATTATCTGGATAACATTTCTAATGAATATTTTTATTTATATAACAATATACTTTTTATATAACAATACACTTTTTATATAATAATATACTTCACAATGACAAATAACGTCTAGAAAACTAAGGGAGGTTTCCAGATGAATTTTTTTCAAAAAGCAAATGATTATTATAATTTGAAGGATTATAAAAAAGCTATATCCTTATACCAAAAATCTATTGAAGCAAAAGAAAATGAGGCTGCTTCAATGTACAATTCTGCTGTTTGTTTTATTAAGTTAAAAGAATATAATGAAGCTATTCCACTTCTAAAAAAGGCTATCTCTTTAAAAGAAGATAGTAAATATTATTTTAATTTAGGTTATTGTTACGCTATGACCAAGGATAATAAAAAAGCTTTAATATATTTTAATACTGCATGGGCCTTAGACAATGAAGATGAAGATTGTGAAAAAGCTATAAATTTAATAATTAATAGTTATAAAAATAATCCTAAAAAAAGATAAGCTTGTGAAGAAATTCTTCACAAGCTTTTTATTTCCATTCTCCTGCAATTTTCGATGCCCTGTGATCTGCATCAAAATTTTTATTGTCAAAATAATTTCCACCATTATAAAAAGTGGCATCAACATTTACCCATCTATCTTCTTCTGGAATATACACCTGATTCCAAGCGTGATTAACCCAACTAACTCCATTGAATCCTTCACCTGTTATTAATCTTACCTTCATGCCATTGGCCCTACTCATTGCCACAAACAAGCAGGCATAGTCAAAGCATATTCCTTTTTTACTTTGAAAAGCGTATATAGCGCCAGATTTAATATTAAAGTCACTATTTAACACTTTTTCAGCTTTATCATAATCATAAGATATATTCTTTCCTATCCAATTATATATTATTTTAGCTTTATCTATTGTGTTAGTTTCTTTAGCTACTAGATTTTTAGCAAAAATATCAATGTCATCATTTGATTTAATTCCTTCATTTAAAGTTACTCCATTATAATAAACTATAGTTTTATTATTGGCTATATCCTTAGAATTCTCTTCAACTACTATTCTAAACGAATTATTTATTATACTTGGAAGCTTTCTTGCTAGCTTTGATTTAGTAACAGGTATAACAACTTTGTAGCATATATAGCTATAAATTTTTGAAGAGCTCAAATATTGATTGAACATATCATTAGTATAAAATAATGATGTGAAATTTAACACTAAGGTTATTAATAGCAAATAAGATATTGCTCTAGGTAATTGAAATATTGCTCCCGCTACACTTCTAAACATATTACCTTTTCTTTTTAAAAATGTCTCAACATTATCTAGTAATGGATAAAAAGTAAAATTATTAAATATCTGTAGAATTAAAAATGTAATTTT
The DNA here is from genome assembly GCF_018918285.1 of Clostridium mobile. GTDB lineage: Bacteria > Bacillota > Clostridia > Clostridiales > Clostridiaceae > Clostridium_AW > Clostridium_AW mobile. The sequence continues at coordinate 447,715 of NZ_JAHLQF010000003.1, read as the reverse complement.
ATATAAAATGAGCATTAAGATTGGTATTAGAAGCATATATATTATAAAAGGTTTGTCTTCTATATAATTAATTATGGTTTGTGGAATCAACTCATAAATTATCTTATATATTCCATCATCGTGTTGGATGAATATTTTCCTTCCATAATATATACCTAAAAAAAGTGCTAAAATAAAGGAAAGGGTTTTATTTAAATCTTCTATATCTATCTTCAAATCTTTAGAAGAAAATTTAAGTAATAATCCTTTTATAATTGGATATAAAAATATTAAAACTAATAAGGCTGTTATAGGATTAATATTAGGCATCTAACCACCTCAATCATAAAAATCCATTTTTAAGGTTTGGTTTAAAGCTACTTTTATAATATCCCAACTATATCCCTTTCTAAACAGATAATCCCCTATTTTTTTATATATAATTCTCTTATCATTCTCTGTTTTCATTAGTTGGTTATATTTTTTTTCTGCTAGTTTTAAAATAGCTTCCTCTTGACATTCTGAATCTACTTCGTTAATCTTTTCATTTATTATTTCCTCTTTAATACCTTTAGATATTAAAGAAAATTTTATTTTATTTACCCCTTCTTTTATTATCTTCTCCTTAATGTACATTTGTGCATATTTCTCATCATCAATAAAATTGTACTCCTTTAAAAAATTTATTACTCTATCTATAGTTTTGGTGTCATACCCCTTACCTAATAGTTTATCATATATTTGCTTTTGTGTTTTGTAAGTTTTTCCCAAAAATCTCAAACTATCACTTTTACATTTAATATAGTTATCTTCTTCTACGATTTCCTCCAAATTTTGTAAATTTATATTTTCACCTGTTTTAATGTTGAATCTATATACTATTTCAGCACTACAGGCAAAAGAAAATTCATCATCTAAATATACATTTACTCTATTCTTATTTCTTTTACCAACTTCAATCTTAGTAACTACCCCATGATATCTCCTCCTTATCTTCTGTACCTGCTGTTAACCTTCCTTTTGTAAAATATGAATAGTAGGATGATTTAACACTTTTTCGCCTATATCATATATATTTTCTTTCTTAATATTCTCTAATTGTTCCATATCTTCTATAAAGGCGTAAATATTATCTCCATCTATCATCTGATGAAGAACATAGTTACTCAAATCTGTAGGATCTTCCAATGTAAATACTACTCCTGTTTTCAAAGCCTTTTTCATAAGTTCTATAGTGCTATCGTCAAATACAATATTTCTCTTATTTATATCTTCTATACAACTTTCAATTACTTCTATACTTTCCTTTAATTTATCCTCTTCTACTGATGTATATATATATAAAGTTTTTACATAATTTGTTGTATCTAAACTAGTATATACATCGTATACTAGTCCCTTTTCTTCTCTTAATTTTCTAAATAAAATTGAGTTAGTACTATCTCCTAATTTATGATTTAATACTCTTAAAGCCAATTCTTCTTTTTTATCCAATCCATGAAAAGTATATAGATATAAAATAGTGCTCTGCTCAATATCTTTCTTGTGTGAGATGAATGTACCCTCTATATTTTTCTCTACTATATTATCCTTTGAAGGAATTTTTTCTTCTCTCCAATCTCCAAAATAATTTTCTATAACTTCACGTACATATTCATGTTCATAAGGTGAAACTATAGTTATACAACAGTTGTTAGCGTTATAATAAGTATTATAAAAATTTAATAAATCTTCTCTATTAAATTTTTTCACATGCTTCTCTGTTCCTAATATATCATATTTTAGCGGACTACTTTTAAATGCTACCTCATTTATTCTTCTAAAACTATAATCTTCAATATCATCTTTACTTGTCCTGATTTCAGCTAGTATAACTCCTCTTTCTTTTTCTAATTCCACCTCTGGGAAAATAGATTGCTTTATCATATCACTTAATATTTCTATTGAGTTATTAAATTCTTCTTTAAGAGCAGTAACGCTATATACGGTACAATTATGATCTGTATAAGCATTGTATTCTCCTCCTAAAGCTTCTAAATCATTATTAAGTTTTTCATTAGTTCTATTTATGGTTCCTTTAAATAACATATGCTCAACAAAATGTGAAATACCTTTTTCTGATTTTGTTTCGAATAAGGACCCAACTTTTACTCCTGCATGTATAGAAAAGATTTGAGTTTCTTTTTTTATACTTATCAACTCAACTCCATTAGATAACCTATATTTATTAGAATCAAACATTAAATACTCTCCTTTAGAATAAAATAATATACTTAAATTATTATAATTTATATTTAGTTAAAATAAAATAATTAATAAAAATTTGACTAAACTATTTTCATATATTAAAATATACAAGTACTCTTGAAATGGGTATGGACAGTTCGTAACCATCCTGTCCTTAAGTAAAACTATGGAGGAGGAAATTTCACATGAAAACAAATACTAAGAATTTAGTTGTCAGTTCTCTTATTGCTGCAATTTATGCAGTAGTAACAATGTATTTGACTTATCCAATGAGCTATCAAGCCTCTCAATTTAGAATAGCAGAAGCTCTAACAGTATTACCTTTTTTCTCATCAGCTTCAATTTATGGTCTTTTTATAGGTTGCCTTATAGCAAATTTATTAAGTCCAGTAGGACCTTTAGATATTATCTTCGGTTCTCTTGCTACTTTGCTATCGGCTATTGCTACCTATTATATAGGCAAAAGTAATTTGAAGTATAAAAAATATTTAGCTCCATTACCACCTGTGGTTTTGAATGCTATAATAGTTGGTCCTTTATTACATTATACTTTAAAATGGCCATTATTACTAACAATGCTTCAAGTTGGTTTGGGACAATTATTATGCTGTTATGGATTAGGTCTTCCATTATTACTTTCTATTGAAAAGAATAGTGAAATTAAAAAGTTATTCACATTAACATAAGAAAATATCCTCAAATTGAGGATATTTTTTATATTTGAAAAATTCTTCTATTAATATATAATACTATTTGTATCTAATAATAAATTATTAAAAAGGATTGATTACTATGACTAAAATATCTTTTAAAGGAAGTGCAATGCTTAATCCCGTTCCTGCAGTTCTAGTTACTTCTAGAAATAAAGAAGGTAAAGATAATGTATTTACTGTAGGATGGATAGGAACCGCATGTACACATCCACCTATGATAACCCTATCCATAAGACCTGAGAGACTCTCTTATGAATATATCAAAGAAACTAGAGAGTTTGTAATTAACTTACCTACCAAATATCTAGTAAAAGAAGTAGACTACTGCGGAGTAAGATCTGGTAAAAGTATAGATAAAATAAAGCATTTAAACCTTAAATTAGAGGATGCTAATACTGTAAATGCACCTATTATTAAAGAGTGTCCTATTGCCTTGGAATGTAAACTAAAAGAAATAATACCACTAGGATCTCACCATCTGTTTTTAGCTGAAGTATCATCTGTAAGCGTAGAAGATAACTTAATAGACGACAAGGGAAAAATACATTTTGAAAATGCAAATTTAATATGTTATTCTCACGGTGAATATTTTCCTATACCACAAAAACCTATTGGTAAATTTGGTTTCTCAGTACAAAAACGAAAGAAAAAATAATTTAATTCTTTCTACACTCCATTTCTCATAAAATAAACTAGGAGGGATGGAGATGTCAAAATTCAAAAAATTACTATTAATTTTACTTTTTATATTACTAATTGAAATAATATTAATATACTTAGGATATAAACATTCAAATAAACATATAAATACAGTTTATTTTTGTGAAATGATAAGGTTTTAGAACCTTCAATCCCTTCTCTAGAAAATTGAGATGCAATTTAATAAAATTCATCTCAATTTTTGTTATTTAATCTCGTTTTTGTCACATTATACTCCTTATGAAACCTTATTAAAATAAAGTGAACAGTATAGTTTTACATATACTGTTCACTTTACTATTTTGAGAAAAACACCACTTTGGCTTCTATTTTTTTTCTATCTAGTTCTAATAATACATAAGAATACCATCTTTCTTTTAACTTTCTAGTAGGAGATCCAGGATTTATCATTAAAATTTTATTTTTTGTTTTAATAATTGGTTGGTGGCTATGGCCAAATATTATAATGTCCATCTTACTATCCTTAAACTCATTGTATGCCCTATCCATAGCAGTCTTTTTATCTCCATGACCATGATACATTCCTATTTTATACCCTTCAATATTTATTACAGATTTTTCTCTTAAATACTCTCTTACATTACTACCATCATTATTACCATAAACCCCAGCAAACCTTTTTTTCTTTTCAATATTTTCTATTACATTAATAGAATTAAAGTCTCCTACATGGATTATCATATCTACATCACTGAAATATCTATCGATTATATTCAAGATATCTTCACTGCGTTTAGTAAAATGCGTATCCGATATAACTCCTATTTTCAAATAATCACCTTCTATTAAAATATATGACAATATATCTTATGAATTATTGTGGCAATATGATATTGTTATATAGTACTTTATTGTAATCCTAAGTTTTCTATCCTTATAACATTCTCAACTTTAACTACATCATTTGATAGACTTACTTTATCCATAGATTTTCTTATATTACCTTCTAAAGTATTATGAGTTATAAATACTAAAGACACGCATTCTTCTCTTCTTCCTTTTTGTATAACAGATAGCATGCTCACATTATTCTTTCCAAATATTGAACATATCTCTCCTAAAACCCCTGGCTTATCCTTAACAGTCATTCTAATATAGTACTCACATTGTACTTTGTTTATATCTCTTATTTTATGTGGAATAGTTGCCTCTTCAAACTTTGAGTAATATAGAGGATTGTCCCTATTTCTTAAGATAGAAACAATATCTCCTACAACCGCACTTCCTGTAGGCAACTCACCTGCTCCTCTTCCATATAACATCAATTCTCCTACCGCATTACCTTTTATTAATACTGCATTAAAGGAATCATTCACATTAGCTAAAGGGTGATTAGCTGGTACCATTGTAGGATGTACTCTTAACTCTAATTCTCCATCTACATCCTTTGCTATTCCTAGTAATTTTATAACATAACCTAATTCTCTCGCATATTCAATATCTATAGGTTTAATATTTGTTATTCCTTCTCTATGAATATAACTTATATTAACTACATTATCAAAAGCTAAGGAAGATAATATACATAGCTTATACATTGGATCAAATGCTTCCACATCAGAAGTTGGATCTGCCTCTGCGTATCCTTTTTCTTGAGCTTCCTTCAGTGCTTCCTCAAAGCTTACTTTTTCTCTAGTCATTTTACTTAAAATATAATTTGTAGTTCCATTGATTATTCCTATAACTTCTTCAATCTTGTTAGCAACTAAATTTTCATTTAATCCATTTATTATTGGAATTCCTCCACCTACGCTTCCTTCATAAAAAAGCATTACTCCTTCTTCTCTAGAAGTTCTTAAGAGTGTGCTCCCCTTAGTGGCTATAGCCATTTTATTTGCTGTAACTACGTGCTTTTTCTTCTTCATACTTCTTATCATATAGTCTACTGATGGCTCTATTCCTCCTATTACCTCTACAACTATATCTATACTGTCATCTTCTAATATTTTATTAAAGTCAGTGGTTAGTATCTCCTTTGGCACATCTACTTCCCTCTGTTTATCTATATCTTTCACCAATATTTTACTGATATTAATTTCATAGCCTGATCTTTTTTTTAATTCATCCTTATTCTCTTCTACTATATTCCAAACTCCTCTTCCTACATTTCCAAGTCCCAAAAGTCCTATATTTACTTTCTTCATTTCTATCCCCCTTACATAATTTTAATTAAATGAATTATATATAGCTCTTATAGCTCTTTCAAAATCACTATCTTCCATTCCAATAATTATATTAATTTCACTAGATCCTTGGCTTATCATTCTTACATTTATATTTTCCTTAGCTAAAGCCATAAAAATTTTAGCTGATGTACCAATGGTCCTTGACATCCCTCTTCCTACAACAGCAATCAATCCCATATGTGGATGGACTTCCAGTGAATCTGGACAACATTTCAACTCTATTTCCTTTAATATTCTATTTAACTTCCCATTAAGTTGGTTTTGTGCAATTACAAGAGATACTGTATCTACTCCTGAAGGCATATGCTCAAAGGATACATTATTATCTTCTAGGATTGATAATACTTTCCTACAGTAACCTTGTTCTACATTCATCATACTCTTTTCAACGGTTATTACTGCAAAGTCCTTTTTTCCAGCTATACCAGTTATAGTGCCGCTATAGCTAACTGGGTCTAAATCATCAATTATTAATGTTCCCTCATCTTCTGGTCTATTGGTGTTCTTTATATTTATTGGTATTCCTACTTTTCTCACAGGGAAAATAGCATCTTCATGGAGTACTGTTGCTCCCATATAAGATAATTCCCTTAATTCTCTATAACTAATCTCCTTAATATTTTTAGGATTTTCTACAATCTTGGGATCAGCCATTAGAAACCCTGAGACATCTGTCCAGTTTTCATACAAACTTGCTTCTACTCCTCTAGCCACAATGGCCCCTGTAACATCTGATCCCCCTCTTGAAAAGGTCTTTACTTCCCCATTAGGCATAGCTCCGTAAAATCCAGGTATAACTGCCCTTTCCACCTTGCTAAGCCTTATATATATTTCTTTGTTAGTTCTTTCTTCATCGAAAATACCATTAGGCTTGAAAAAAATTATTTCTACTGGATCAATAAATTCATATTCCAAATACTTTGCTAAAATAAGTCCATTTAAATATTCTCCTCTGCTAGCAGTATAGTCTGCTGAGGCTCCTTTTTTAATTTTATTTTTTATTTCATCTAAATAAGTTTGAATATTTAAATCTATATTTAACTCTTTTACTAGATCCCTATACCTATTTCCTATAATTTCAAATACATAATCGAAAGAAATATTTTGCTCAGCATGGGTATGGCATAAATAAAGCAAATCAGTAATTTTTTGATCTTCTTTATTTCTTTTCCCTGGAGCCGAAGGTACAATAAATCTTCTTCTCTCGTCCTTTTCTATAATTAGTTTTACCTTTTTAAATTGACAACTATCAGCAAGAGAACTTCCTCCAAATTTAGCTACAATAATATTTTTCATAAATATTCACCTACACTTTATAAATTTTAATAAACATTTACTTTAGCTCCCAAATAATCAATTTCTAACTCTCTAACCTCCCAATTATCTTCTATGGTGATTAGATATTTATTAATTTCCTCTAAAAAATAGTTATTACTCTCTTCTAGCATAACCATAATTGTAGGTCCTGCACCACTCAAGAATACCCCTAAACTATTTAATTCTTTACAGTATGCTGTTATACTATCATAGTTTCTTATTAACTTACTTCTATAAGGTTGGTGTAATTTATCTTCACAACTAACTCTTAACTGTTCAAAATTGCCATTTATTAATGATGATATAGTTAATGCTACTCTTCCAACATTAAAAACTGCATCCGTATAATCTACTTTACTTGGTAATACACTTCTAGCTTCACTAGTAGATAATTTAAAATCAGGGGTTAGTGCGCAAAATTTTATTCCTTCTTTTAAATATAATTTTTCATAGTATATTTTTTCATTTTCAAATATAGCTGTAGTAACTCCACCAATTATAGCTGGAGTAACATTATCTGGATGACCTTCTATTTCTGTTGCCAGTTTTATTATTTCCTCTTTGCTTAAAATATCTCCCAGAATCTTATTAGCTCCTATAAGTCCCCCTACTATACAAGTAGCACTACTTCCAAGTCCTCTAGATTGAGGAATATTTCCCTCAATTCTAATATTAAAATCCTTATTTTTATACCCTACTTTGTCAAATAATTTCTTTGCACTTACATAAGCTAAATTATTTTCTTCCTTGTCATTTGAATAATCATTTTCTTCTATATAGAATTTATTATAAAAATTTAATGCTACCCCTAAGCAATCAAAGCCTGGACCTAAATTGGCGCTAGTAGCAGGTACAATTACTTCCACCATACATATCACCTATACTTTTAAATAATTTTTTATAACCTTTTTCATTTCTTTTTTCTTACATTTAGTTTTATGAATTATATTATTTTTTTCTAATTTTTTCAAAGAAGATGGAACTTGTATTCCGGTATACGAAGATAATTTATCTCCTAACTTAAAGGCTTCTAAATTTTCATCAATTCCTAAGGCAATACATATATCCTTAGTAAATTTGAAAGGGCTAGCAGTGCTAACTAATACAGTCTTTGTATTATCTTTTGTGCCCTCTTTGTAATCTCTGTAAGCCTTATATCCTACTGCAGTATGAGTATCTATTAAATATGATTGACTTTCATATATTTTTTTAATAATTTCATAAGTTTCTTCATCCGTTGCAAAGCTTGAGTAAAACTCATTTAATCTTGATAACATTTCCTCTGATAGAGAATACTCACCTTTTTCTTTTAAATTTATCATCATTTTTTCTACTTTTACATCATCACTTATATGATATAGCAATCTTTCTAAATTACTAGAAATAAGAATATCCATAGAAGGAGAAGATGTTATCTTAAATTCCCTATTCCTATTGTAGTTCCCTTTATTAAAAAATTCCCAAAGCACATTATTTTCATTAGATGCACAAATTAATTTATTTATTGGTAATCCCATTTGTTTAGCATAATAAGCTGCTAATATATTTCCAAAATTCCCTGTGGGCACAGAAATATTTATGCTCTCTCCTAAAGCAATATAACCTTTTTTCAACATGCTTGTATAAGAATAAATATAATAAACTATTTGTGGCAGAAGCCTACCTATATTTATTGAATTTGCAGAAGACAAAATATATCCATTATCCTTTAACTCTTTATTTAATTTTCTATCTTCAAATATTTCTTTAACTCCATTTTGGGCATCATCGAAATTACCATCTATGCCTACAACTAAAGTATTTTCTTCTTTTTGAGTTATCATTTGAAACTTTTGTATTGGACTAACACCATTTTCAGGATAAAATACTATTATTTTTATTCCATCAACACCACCAAATCCTTCTAATGCCGCTTTTCCCGTATCTCCTGATGTTGCTGTTAATATGACTATTTCCTCCTTTATCCCTACCTTATTGCAAGCAATCCTCATTAAATATGGCAGTATAGATAGGGCCATATCTTTAAAGGCTAGAGTAGGACCATGGTATAACTCTAAGTAATATTCATCTCCTTTTTTCACTAAAGGACTTATCTCTCTACTTTCAAACTTATTATCATAAGCATTGTTCACACAATATAATATTTCTTCTTCAGTAAAATCTGTAAGATATTTTTTTAGCACGTATACAGCTAATTGTTTATAATCATACTCAATCAATTCATCAAAGGCTAAATCTATTTTAGGAAAAAATTTAGGAATATATAGTCCTCCGTCAGTAGCTAGTCCATTAATAATAGCCTGTGAAGAACCTACTTCTTCATTTCCCCTAGTACTTTTATATAAAAGTTTCATCGTTACCACCCCATAATAAATACTTATAGATTATATATTATATTGTTCGTGTATCATAGTCAAGTGTTTTTTATAGAAAAACATATTTATTGTAGCCATAATGAGGATATATTAAAAAGGCATGTTTTACATGCCTTTTTAATATATCTAATTTGTTATTTTTTATTCTTGCCTAACTTTTTAGATTCATTTGAAGTACCTACTTCATTTGCAGTTTCTACTCTCATTTTTGCCAGTTCCTTTTTAGTTTTCTGCCCAGCTTTTTTATTATCTTTACTATTTTTATTGTTCTTATGTGCCATTTTATTTCTCCTCTCTGTATATGATGCACAATTATAATTTAACCAATATCTATTTTTTTATTAGTTCCTCTACATTGCCACCATACTCTATTCCAGCACATACTCCTTTATCTTCACATAAAATTGCCCCTGTTTTATTGCATTTCAGTTTTAAATATACTTCCCCAGCTAATGTTTCTTTAGCTAAAGGTATCATTGCATCTTCTCTTGGCGCATTGCATAAAAAATATTTATCCTTATTACTTCTTGCAATTATGTATAAAGAATAATTTTTATTTTTAGTTTCAATAACAAAATCTTCATTACTTCTCCATATTTTTAATTGGCTTCGATTAATAGTTGTAAATTTATAAAACTTATTGCCAACAGCTAATCCTATCAAAAATCCGTCAAAACTGCCGGACAAAAATGGCACTTGACCTATAGAGCAGCTTATGGAAACTTTACTGTTAACAAAATTATTGCATTGAACCCATATCCACCCATAAGGGAAATCTCTCCCCCAATTTTTTTCAATATATCCCTTTCCCCCTGTGAAATCTATATGTTCTCCGTTTATATTAATACCTCCTTGAAGATTCATGCTTGTAACACAGACCTGACTATAACATTGCATAAATGATAAATAATTATAAAAACCCATGCTTCCAGGATTTATTATTGTATCAGGCCACTTTAAGATATTTTTGAACAAAACTTTTCCTTTAATATCTATATCCTCATTCTTAATATTTAGCTTAATGCCCTTTATAGAAAATATATTCTCTTCAATATTTATTAAAAATTTATCTTCTGCCCATTTGAATTTTTTCACATCATATTTATTGTAGTAATACACTACTTCTTTCCCATATAATAATTGAATAAATGCATGAGAATAGTTTTGATTATTTCCAAGAAAAATCCCTGGAATAAATGAATAAGCTCTTTCTTCTTTACTATCTACTAATTTAAAGTACCATCCTTCAAAAAAGTTACCTTTTTTGCCTCTTCCATGATATAAATCTGGATTCAGTATTTTTCTCATTAAACTTCTCTCCATTCTTATATTATATAGATAGTTTTTCCAATATCCTTTAATATTAACCTTAAAACCTATTGAATTAAATTATACAATAAATATATTTCATATCTATATATCTTCTAAATATGAAGTATTTAGAATTTTATATAATAAAAAAGGCGTCTACAATAGACACCTTAACTATCCAACAAATAATGGTATGAAATCATCATCATATTTTTCTAACATATATGAATTATATTTTTCATTTCCCATTAATTTAAATATTATATCTTCTTTTTTATACCCTTCTTTATAAAGTTTGCAAGATCTCATAAGTTTTTTAACTCTATTCTTATTTATATAGAGTACCTCGCTAATTTCTTCGAGAGTATAATACTCTTTATATAAAGTCCTCCATAAATGTTCTTGCATTTCTAGTTTATACTGTATGTCTAGCTTCCAATTTTTATGTGGACCATTATCTCCCCTGTGATGCTCGGAACATAAGTATTTATAATTTAAATTAAAGTCTATTCCTCCCTGGCATCTATTAACTACATGATGTATTTCGGCTCTTCTACCGCATACTTCACATTTAGCCAATAAATTCCCTCCTTCTAATTTCATATTTCACTATTATTATACTACTTTTAGTAAGGATTTTAAAATACTAATTATTTCAAATTATCGTATACTTTCTCCAAATTCTCTCTCATAGCATCTATATAGTTTTTCTCTCCTCTACTTTCTAGAGTATGAATAACTTCAACTGATGCACCAACTTCTTTAGCCAGAGTCTCAGAAACTTTTGTACTTATATTCTCTTCAACAAAAATAGCCTTAACTCCATTTTTTTTGCAATAGTCCACTAACTCCTTCATTTTTTTAGGTGTTGGCTCTCCTTCCGCAAATACACCTTCTACGCTGCTTTGTTCTAATCCAAAATCTCTACAAAAGTAACTAAAGGCTTCATGTCCGGTAACAAAACTTTTATTTTCTAGTAATTCAAATTTAGTTTTATATTCATTTAAAAGTTCATTGACTTCTTTATTAAACTCATTGAAATTTTTTTCATAATAGTCCTTATTATTGCCATCTACCTTAACCAAAGCATCCTTTATATTCCTTGCTTGAACAATGGCAGTACTTAATCCTAACCAAGTATGGGGATCATAGCCTCCCTCATGTTTATGGTCATTGTCGTGGTTATCCTTCTCTTCTTCTGAAACTATTATAGGATCAACCCCTTGAGAGGCTTCAACTATTACTGTATCTTTATCTATTGTTTCTAATAGTTTATCTACCCAATGCTCCATGTTAAAACCATTATAAACAAACATATCCGCTTTGCTTATATTCATTATATCTTTTGCTTTTAATTCAAAATCATGGGCCTCTACTCCATCTGGAACTATTACCTCTATATTTACCTTATCTCCACCTATGTATTCTGCTAGCTCTCTCATAGGATTAAATGTAACTATTACATCAATCTTAGAGTTGTCGTTGCTTCCATTTGATAGCTCTTTACTATCACATCCATTTAACGTAAATAAAAATATTGTGATTACTATTAATATAATTTTATTTTTCATATTATACCACCTTTCGCAAGAACTAATGCAAATGATTTGCATTATCTGCTCTATATCATATTATTATTAATTTTTTCCATTGTCAAGTATATAATACAATTATGTTGCAAATAATTTGCATATGGGTATATAATGTAAATGTTAGAATTTTTCCATGGAGGCATTCACTATGATAAATATAGATAATTTATGTTTTTCCTATAATGGTTCAACTCCATATGGGCTAAATAATATTAACTTACATATTAATAAAGGTTCATATGTATCTATTATCGGGGAAAACGGAAGCTATAAAAGTACTATGTTAAAATTAATATTAGGTCTTATAAAGCCTTGTCAAGGAAGTGTAAGTATAAATACTAATAAAATAGGATATGTTCCTCAAAGAGCTAACTTCAATACTGACTTTCCTATTACTGTTTATGAAATATTAAAATGTCATGCTGCAAATTTAAAAATAAAAGATAAAAATGTAATCAATCAATGCTTAGAACAAATGTGTATATTAGATTTAAAGAATTCTCTTATAGGTAATTTATCTGGTGGACAACAACAGAAGGTTTTTATTTCAAGATCATTAGTTGGACACCCAGATTTACTAATATTAGATGAACCTTCCACAGGAATAGATTTAAAAAGCCAAGATGAAATTTATACATTCCTTAGAGAATTAAACAAAAACCATGGTATTACAATAGTATCTGTAGAACATAATTTAAAAGCTGTAACAGAAAATTCTACTCATATAGTTAAAATGACCAATGGTGAAATGAACTTTTATACTATTGAGGATTTTCTTCAATAGTATAAAGGAAAAGTAATTAAGGAGGAATTTATGTTACAATATTCTTTTATACAAAATGCCATTATAGCTACTTTGCTTATTTCTATTATATGTCCTTCAGTAGGTACTTTTTTAGTCTTAAAAAGATATTCTACCATGGGAGATGCATTATCACATGCTTCTTTTGCTGGAGTAGCTCTAGGGCTTGTATTAAATTTTAATCCAATATTATCTGCATTTATGTTCACTTCAATCTGTGCACTACTAATAGAATTACTTAGGAATTACTACAAAAGGTATGAAGAAATTATCTTAGTTATAATAATGACTTTAAGTGTTGGAGTGGCTATAACATTAATAAGCTCTGGTAGAGCAACAGGAAATGTAAACTCTTTTTTGTTTGGAAGCATATTAACTGTTTCTAAAGTAGACCTGTATACTATGTTTATATTGAGTATAATTTCTTTCATATTATTATACTATTTATATAATAAATTACTATATATAACCTTTGATGAAGAAGGAGCTAAAGTATTAGGCATAAATGTTAAACTTGTAAACTATATATTTTCTTTACTTGTAGGAGCGACAATATCTCTATCCATAAGAATAATGGGTATATTAGTTATTTCATCTATAATTGCAATACCAGTAGCTACAGCACTACAATTAAAAAGAGGATTTAAGCAAACCTTTTTCCTATCTATCATATTTGGTTTTATTGACATATTACTAGGTTTGATATTATCATTTTATATAGATTGTGCCCCAGGTGGAACTATCGCAATTACATCTGTAGTTTTATTATTACTAATAATTATTTTTAGAAAAAACAAATCATAGATTAAAATTTTATAATAATAATTTTTATTTAAAATTAATTGACTTCAAATAATAATTATTATATAATAGTGTAAATAACATTGGAAGGATGGTGTTTATGGATAATATAACTGCTATATTTAAAGATAAAAAATTAAAATTAACTCCACAACGCATTGCAGTGTATAAATATTTAAAGTCTACAAAAGAACACCCTTCTGCTGAAGTAATATATAAAGCATTACAAGAAGAATACCCTACAATGAGTTTAGCTACGGTATATAAAGCATTAAAAACATTAGTAGAAGTACATCTTGTACAAGAGATTAATGTAGGTGAAGGTAATTTTAGATATGATGGAAATACCTGCCCTCATTCTCATATTCAATGTCTTCAGTGCGGTAAAGTAGATGATATAGAAGTATGCTTTCAAGATTTAAATGAGAAAATTTCTTCTCATACAGATTATGATGTTCTTACAAATCAAGTTTATTTCTATGGAGTATGTAAAGGTTGTAAGGAAAAATAGTGGTGATCTCACCACTATTTTTATTTATAGACTTCTTTTAAAATATCTTCCCATTCCCTTCCATTATACTTTCCAGATAAAATTTCTTCAATTTGAGATGTTAGTGCAACATATAAATTTTCAGGTAAATTATAGACGAATAATATACCATTCTCATTATTGTCTTCTAAATGTTTTCTCATTGTAGTTCCAATTCCTGTAAGCTCTTTATTAGCATTTATATTTCCTGTTATATGACCTTTTTCTAAAAGCTTCTTTTGAGTTTCATCGCTATATATAAATTTAATAAATTCACCAACTTCTTCACCACTTTCTCCATTTACAGGTAAGCATATCAAAGCATTAACAATGACTGGAACACTACCTTTAAATGATACCATAGATTCATAATCTTCTATTAGTCCAATATTGTGTTTATTTAATTCATTATAATAATGAGAGGTTGATATAATTAAAGGAATATCTCCATTAGTAAATTTTTTTATTGTAGTCTCATTACCTAATTCAAAAGTATTTTTATTTATGACTCCTTTTTTATATAAATCCTGTATGTCATCTAATAGACTTTGGAATTCTTTTCTTTCCTTATAAAAATCCTGTGAGAAATCATATATACAATCTATTTTATACATATTTCCTTTATCTCTAACTACTAGAGATGATATTGCGTTATAGATATCCAAATCCTCTGTTAGGATTACAGGTACTCTAATAGATAATTGATTTAGATTTTTAAGGAGATTATCTAAATCACTTATTTTTGTTGGAGTTGGTAATTTTAGTTTATCTAATGATTCTTTATTATAAAATACTTCTATAGTATATGGAATTATGGGCATACCATAATATTTATCACAGTATCTTCCATACGATTTAAATATATTATAATATTTTTCATTAATTTTGTTTTTTTCATAATAGTTCGATAAATCATTTAAATATCCCTTCTTCTGCAACTCTATCATTTTATTTCTAGAAGTAACAATTATATCTCCTATTTTTTCTTTTGACACATCTTCTACATTATTTATACCAATAGAGTTATTAATTGTTATATTAATTTTAGGATTTTCCTTCTCAAATTCTTCTACTAAAAATTTTATTATATTTAAACTTTGTTTATCTTTTATATCAATGAATATATTTAATTTTTTCTCGCCTCTTTGAGTTTCCTTCTTATTTTTACATCCCCCAAAATTCAAACTAAGCATTAATATCATAAATAAACATAGGAATTTTTTATAATTTACAATCTTTAGTTTATTAAACATATATCTCACCCCAAAAGTTTATTTATCTTATTTTGTGCAAAATGAAATAAATATATAATCTTTTTAATAATTTATAATTATCAAATAAAGACAAAAAAAACAAATGGGACCATACGGTCCCAAGGGGGATGGGGGGTTCTAGCATTAAATAAAGTTACGTGACTCCATTTAGTGCTATGGAGATTTTATCTCCATTTTCATTTATTATGATAACCACTTTACAAAATCTTATTCATTATTTTCATTTATTTTATAAATATTTAAAATATTTTTTATTTCAATCATTATATCTTCTTTTAATGATTGAGGTTCTAATATTTCAGCTCCATCTCCAAAGCTCAATATCCATTTTTTTAAACTATCTATTTCATCAGTATATATATCTAATATTATATCTCCATTATCTAACTCTTCTAATTTTTGAGAACTACACCATTTGCTATTTTTTATATATTTAATATAGTCCTTAGTAAATTTTATTTTAATAAAAGAATTTCCTTTATCAAAAACTCCCCAATTTTCCATCATAAATTCTTTTAATGAAAAACTTCTCGGCTTTATATAAATATCTTGTGTAGGATCCAAACTAATTATTTTATTAATTTCATAAGCATTTACTTTATCTGATAGCTGAGAATAAGCTATTAAAAACCATAGTCCTTCCTTAAATAATATAAGATAAGGATCTATTGTTTCTTCTATAGAAAATTTTTTTCCATTTTTAAAATATTCTACTTTAATACTTTTCCCTCTTTCTATGGATTTATTTATTATGTTTATTTTATCTTCTAAATTGATTTCATTTCCTAGATCTTCTACATTTGGAGAACTTTTTTCAAGTAGGTCCTTTAGTTCGTAATCTTCCTTAAAGCAAGAATTCTTAATTTTTGATACAGCATTAGTTAAATAATTTTTAAATGGGAAATCAGTACTTTGACATATATTCTCAATAGCAATCAATGATTGTAATTCTTCTATTGTTAATTTAGGAGGCCTAATATACAAATTATCATCTATATAAAAACCACCGTATCTTCCTTTTATAGTATGTACTGGAATATTTGCAGCATTTAAGTTATTTATATATCTATATATTGTTTTTTTATCTACATCTAAAATTTCTGCTAGTTCTGAAGCTGTAGCAGTTTTTTTATATTGCAAGTTAATAAGTAGCTGAATTAAATGACCTAATTTAGACATATTTAATACCTCCTAAGTTTCCTCTATAGATAAGTCGTTATTAAACTTGAATTTTTAAGTAATTTTCATAATTTTATAAAAAGAACTTGTAATATTTACTTATCTACTTAAATATAAATATTTTAAAGTACTAAATGGAGGTATTATTATGTTTATGTCAAATGACCGTGATAAAAATGTCAATAAGATAGAGACCTTAATAGGTGAAGGCTGTAGCATTATAGGTTCATTGAAAGGCGAAAACCTATTAAAATTAAATGGCTATTTAGAAGGCAATATTATATGGAAAGATGATATTCTAATTGGAAATACAGGATATTGCAAAGGAGATATTATATGCAAAAATGCGTACATAAATGGGAAAATCGAAGGTAATATAACTTGCGAAGGGATACTAACAATAGAAGATAACGGACAAGTCATAGGTGATATATCAATTAGAAATATAATTGTAAAAGAAGGTGGATTATTAGATGGGAAATGCTGCATAATAAAGTAATAGAAAGACTTCTGTCTTTCTATTAAATAATTTTATTTAGTTAATATCCTTCCAATTGAATATAATTGTATTATTCTATCAACAATTGCTCCTTTTTCTGCATTTACCATAGGTTTTATTGCATATAGTAGTTCTAATGTCTGATCATTACTATTATTTCTTGAATTTATGTTACTTTCAACTGCTCTATTGTTCACCGGATTGGATGAATTATTTAAATTACCTAAATCACCCAGATTAAAATTAGCTAGTAAATTTGATAATTGTTCCTGATCTATATTATTTAACATATCCATTATATTATTACTATTGTTATTATTAATAAAATTTCCATTATCTCTATCTATATCTATATCTATATCTCTATCCCTAGCTCTGTCTCTATCTCTATCTCTGTCCCTATCTCTATCTCTGTCCCTATCTCTGTCCCTATCTCTTCTATGTTTCTTCTTCGACATCTTCCCCCTCCTCTACTACATGATTATATTTATTATATGGAGGGCAATTCTGCCCTCCATTAATTTTTTTTAGCAACAAAAGTTACGTCTTCCGCCACAGAAATCAAAATTGCCTCCACAACAAACTAGTAAGAAGAATGCAATTATGAACAATAAGCTATTGTCTATTAAACAATCATCATTGTGGTCGTCGCCGTGATGACGTCTTCTGTTACAACTAAATTGTAGAACTATTAATATTAATATTAACAGACCGCTACCTGAGCCACATGATCCGCCAAATCCTCCAAATGATCCAAATGAATCACAGCAACAGCTAGATCTACGTGAACAACATCTTCTCTTTGACATGCTAAACCCCCCTTTCCTTTGGGCAATGGTTATTTTTGTTTTCTATTCCTCAACTTCAGTTCTTAAAGTATCGGCATCTAAACTTAGGATGTTATTACTACAATGGTCGTTTTCTTTTCTACATGAGCAGAATACTAGGAATAGTATTACTATTATAAATATGAAGTTACTGTCAAAGAAGCCGCCTCCAAATCCATTTCCAAATCCACATCCAAAGCCGCCTCCAAAGCCGCTTCCAAAGCCGCTTCCAAATCCGCAGCAACGTCTTCTACAGCAACATTCGCAGCAAGGGTCGCAACAACATTCGCAGCAAGGATCACAGCAGCATTCGCAACAACATTTACAGCGTTTGCGTCTTCTTTTCTTTCTTTTTTTTCTTTTGCAGCAGCAATCATCACATCCACATCCACCACATCCACATCCGTCAAATCCACACCCGTCAAATCCAAATCCGCCAAAACCTTGATTACAACCGCAGCCTAATAGTAATAGTATTATTATTATAAATATAATCGAGCCGCCTCCAAAATTTCCAAAGTCTCCAAACTTTCCAAAGTTTCCTAAGGCTTCTAAAGATCCTTTTGGCAATTTTAGATTTGTATTTTCATCTCCAGCAAGTAATCCATTTAATAGGCTGTTGAAATCCACCATACCTCCTCCTTTCAGAAGACTCTTTGTATTTCTTTTGTTTCTAATATATACTATTCTGTTTTTTCTATTTTGACACACAAAAAAATAAAAAAATAAAAATAAATGAAATTAATTTCATTTATTTTTATTTCTTAATTTATCACACTAATTTTTGAAATAAGAGTACAAAAGCCGATATTGAATTAAAAAATCCATGGTTAAAGACTGCATACCAATATCCATGTTTATGAATTAAATAACAGTTAAATAGACCTATCCAAAATATCGATGGAAATGACATTAAATTAAAATGTACCATACTAAAAATTAAACTAGTTAATATGGCAGATATATATATACCTATCCTATCTTTAAATATTTTTTCAAAAAATAACCATCTAAAAATAAACTCTTCAACAACTGGTGCAAAAATAACTATTATAGGCATATTTATAATATATCTTTTTAATGGTAATTCCGTCATTCTAGTTATTACTTCTTGCTCTTTTATAGAAATTTTAAAACTATCAAATATAATTAAAGCAATCATGCCTATGATCATTGTACAAATATAAGAGAATATAGAATATTTTATAGCCTTAAGTAACTTAAAATTATTTAGATTAAATCCATAGCTATAATAATCATCTTCCCATTCCTCTTTTATGTATTTAATACATATTAATACTAAAATGAAAGGTAACAGATTTTGTGTAAACAAACTAAGAGCTAAATATATAATACTTATAATAAAGAGTAGAAATTTATTTCTACCTTTCCTTGTCCAAAAGTTCCAAAACATTGTTAGTGGAGGTATATAAAGTATTACAAAAATAATAAGATTTTTAATAAGGTTTAAATACACTTATATCACTTCCTTAAGAAACATAAAATATGGCATGTAATACAAAACATTAGTATTACATGCCGGCTAAAATTTAATTCAGTGCTGAAAAAATATTTATTAATAACTCTTCCTTACCCTGTTTCTTCAAAGTAGAATGATAAATAATCTTATCATCACTTATTTCTAGGGCCTCTTTTATGGTTTTTTTACTCTGAGCTAGTTCATTCTTATTTAACTTATCACTCTTAGTAGCTACTACTATGTAATCATATCCATAATGTTTTATCCAACTATGCATAATTCTATCGTCTTCTGTTGGCTTATGCCTACAATCAACTAATAATACCATCTTTTTTAATTGAGGTCTATTATTTAAATAAGTTTCAATTGTCTTTCCCCATGTAAGTTTTTCTTGCTTTGAAACTTTTGCATATCCATATCCAGGAAGATCCACAAAATAAAAATCATTGTTTATTAAAAAAAAGTTTATTAGTCTAGTTTTACCTGGAGTACCACTTACTTTAACTAATTTTTTTCTATTAGTTAGGCTATTTATTAATGAAGACTTACCTACATTAGATCTACCAACAAAAGCAATTTCATACCTTTCATCTTTAGGATATTGTGAGGGAGTTACCGCAGATGTGATAAATTCAGATTGCTTTATTTCCATTTTCATCCCTCCATTTTTATTCTGCCAAAGCATTTTTTAATACTTCTTCTACATTATCTACTAAAATAAATCTAATATTATTTTTAATAGTTTTAGGTATTTTCAATAAATCTTTTTCGTTTTCTTTAGGAATTATAATAGTATCAATCCCTGCTCTAAATGCTGCAAGAGTCTTTTCTTTTAATCCACCAATAGGTAGTGCTCTCCCTGTTAAGGTTACTTCTCCTGTCATAGCTACATTATGTTTTACTTTTTTACCACTTAATGCTGAAACCATGGCTGTCACCATAGTTATGCCTGCTGAAGGTCCATCTTTAGGTACTGCTCCTTCAGGAACATGAATGTGAATATCTTTATTTTTATAAAATTCTGGCTCTATACCATATGTACTAGCATTGCTTCTAATATAGCTATATCCAGTTCTTGCAGATTCCTTCATTACATCTCCTAGTTTACCTGTCAATTCTAGTCTACCTGTACCTGCCATTACTGTTACCTCTACTGGAAGAGTATCTCCACCGTAACCAGTCCAGGCCATTCCCATAACTACACCTATTTGATCTATTTTATTGCTCTTTTCGTAGGTATATACTACTGGTCCTAAATATTTTTTAATACCATTAACATTTATGCTTATTTTTTCTTTATTCTTTTCTACCATTTCAGCAATTGCTTTTCTTGTAACAGAAGCAATTTGCCTTTCTAAGTTTCTTACTCCTGACTCTCTTGTATAGCCATCTATAATAAACTCTATAGCTGGGTCAGATATTTGAATCTTATCTTCCTCTATATTATGTTCTTCTAATTTCTTAGGCACTAAATGTCCTTTTGCAATATGTAATTTTTCTTCTGAAGTATATCCTGATACTTCTATTACTTCCATTCTATCCATTAATGGTCTCGGAATAGTATGGAGTGTATTAGCAGTAGTTATGAATAAAACATTAGACAAGTCAAAATCAAGCTCTAAATAATGATCCCTAAAAGTACTATTTTGTTCGCTATCTAAAACTTCTAAAAGAGCATCTCCAGGATCTCCTCTAAAATCGTTACTCATTTTATCTATTTCATCTAATAAAAATAATGGATTCTTTGACTTAGCCTGTTTTAATCCATATATTATTCTTCCAGGTATAGCTCCCACATAAGTTTTTCTATGTCCTCTTATTTCAGCCTCATCTCTAACCCCACCTAAAGACATTCTAACAAAATTTCTATTTAAAGCATGTGCTATAGATTTAGCTATAGAAGTTTTACCTACCCCTGGAGGTCCTACAAGGCAAAGTATTGGCCCCTTTAATGAATTACTCATTTTCTTTACTGCTAAAAATTCAATTATTCTGTTTTTTACATCCTCTAATCCATAGTGCTCTTTTTCTAATACTTCTCGTGCTCTTTTTATATCTAAATTTTCCTCTGTTTCTGCATTCCATGGTAAATCTAAAATCCAATCTAAATATGTTCTTATAACTCCACCTTCTGCAGAATAGGATCCACTGTTCTTAAGTCTGTCTAATTCATATAAAGCTTTTTCCTTTACTGGTTTAGGTAATTTAGCCTTATTTATTTTTGTTTTATATCTAGCTATTTCTTTCTTATCTTCGTCATCTTCTCCTAGTTCTTCCTGAATTGCTTTTAGCTGTTCCCTTAAGTAGTATTCTTTTTGAACCTTATCTATTTTGTTTTTTACTTTTGTTCCTATTTTTCTTTCTATTTTTAAAACATCTATTTCATTATTTAAAAATACTAAAAGTTTTTCTAATCTCTCTTCAATTAAATAGGCTTCTAATAAATCTTGTTTTTTATCTCCTTTTAAAATTAAATAGGAACTTATAACGTCTGCAAATCTTCCTGGGCTTTCCACATCATCTATTGAAACTAATGTTTCTGAAGGTATGTTGCCAGATAACTTCATATATTCATCAAAAGCTTTTCTAAGAGAGCGTAAAAGTGCTTCACATTTATTTCCTTCATCACATATAATATCCTCTAACTTCTCTATTTCTGCTTTAAAGAAAGGCTCTCTTTGTGTATAATTATTTATCTGAGCTCTATTTTCCCCTTCAACCAGCACTCTCACTGTATCTCCAGGTAGCTTTAATATTTGCTTTATATTACAAATAGTTCCAACTTGGAATATATCTTTTTCTTCTGGCTCTTCTACTTTAGCTTCTTTTTGAGCTGCTAAAAATATTTTCTGTCCATTTAACATAGCTTCTTCCAAAGCTAAAATAGATTTTTCCCTTCCCACATCAAAATGCATTACCATATAAGGAAATACGGTTATACCTCTTAAAGGAATTAGAGGAAGAACTATTAATTCTTTTTCCATGTTTTTCCCCTCACTTTACATAATGTACTAATATTTATAGTTAGACTAATATATTATAACCATAAAAGTATTTTTTTTCAATGAAAAAAATCAAAGCAAATTTGCCCTTTCCTTCATTATTAAATTATAAAATCTCCTTGAATTTCCAAAGGAGATTTTATTACACAGGAAAAATTTACTGAACTTTTAAAGCAGTAGCCGCTAAAACTTCACCAGATATTTGTAGAGATGAATTTTTAACTTTATTTTCACATTGAATCAACGACATTTCTAATACTTCACGTATATCTTTTACTGCTATAACTTCAGCCTCTTCAATACTCTCAAAATTATCCTGCCAATTATCATGCGGTATTATTATTTTTTTAGCTCCAGCTTTTATAGCTGCTTGTATTTTACTGTTTACTCCTCCTACTGGTCTAACTTCTCCATAAAGTGATATCTCTCCTGTCATGGCAATCTCATTATGTACGGGTACTTTATTTATAGCACTGTAAATTGCTGTAGCCATACTTATACCTGCAGATGGACCATCCACTGGTACGCCACCTGGAAAATTAACATGTATATCATATTCAAAAAAGTTTATATCAAATACATTTTGGAGAGCAGTTAAAACATTTTCGAAGGAACACCTTGCCGTACTCTTTCTTCTAATTTTCCTATCATAGGCACTTACTTGTTCTTCTTCAACAATACCTGTAACATTTAATCCACCCTTAAGTACATGGCTTCTTTTAGCTGTTACTTCTATTTCCATAAGTGTGCCCATATTTGCTCCATAAACGGCTAATCCATTTACATAACCTATTCTTGGTTCTTCATGAATTTTTATTTCTGGTCTTGGTGAATAATGACCATTTTCTATTATCCATTCCACATCACCTATAGTTATATCTTTTCTTCCGTCATGTAATGCTATCCCTGAAGCAAGTTGTACGAGATTTACTGCATCTCTACCGTTATTGCAATATCTTCCTATAGTTTTACAGGCTTTTTCATCTAGTGAATAACCTATTTTTTCTGTAGCATTTTTAGCTATAGTTTCTATTTCTTCTGGTAATAGAGATCTAAAAAACACTTCTACACATCTTGATCGAATAGCTGGAGTTATCTCCTCTGGATTTCTCGTAGTAGCCCCTATAAGCCTAAAATCTGCCGGCAATCCGTTATCAAATATATCTTTTATGTGTAGTGGCATATTTGGGTCTGAGGCATTATAATATGCACTATCTAAGAAAACCTTTCTATCTTCCAGCACCTTTAATAATTTATTCATCTCTATAGGATGAAGTTCTCCTATTTCATCAATAAATAGCACTCCTCCATGAGCTTTAGTTACAGCTCCTGGTTTTGGTTGGGGAATTCCTGCTACCCCTAATGGACCTGCTCCTTGATATATAGGATCATGGACAGAGCCTATTAAAGGATCTGCAATTCCTCTATCATCAAATCTAACAGTAGTAGCATCTATTTCTATGAATTTTGATTCCTTATCAAATGGGGAGTATTCTCTCAGCTTTGCATCTTCCAATACTAATCTAGCAGCAGCAGTTTTCCCAACGCCTGGTGGTCCATATATTATTACATGTTGAGGATTTGGTCCACATAAAGCAGCTTGCAATGCTCTTATTCCCTTTTCTTGCCCTATTACTTCATGGAATGAAGAAGGTCTACTCTTCTCTGTTAATGGTTCAGAAAGCTTTATGTCCCTTAGTTTTTTAAGATTATCCATTTCCTTTCTACTTTCTTTATTAATAACAACTTTACTTGTTTGTTGCCCTTTTAATGCATTAAAAAAGTACAACCCCATAATTATAGTAATTATGAACTGAACAATTACAATTACATTTGTCATACAATTATCCTCCCATCTAAAATGCTTACTAAACTATTCTTTATTATGTACAATTTTCCCAGTTCATATTCCAGTTGAAAGGATAAAAAAAAGAATAGGAATCTTCCTATTCTTTAAGCAGTTTCTGGTCCTTTTTTAGTTCTAGCTTTTTTAGTTTTAATTGGAGCTCTCTTTCCATCTTCTGAATGAGTTAATTCAGGATTTTTATTTTCTACTGTATCCTCATTAATTACAACTTTTATTATGCTTTCTTCTGAAGGTATTTTAAACATTATATCCTTCATCATATCTTCAAGTATCGCCCTTAATCCTCTTGCTCCCGTACTTCTCTTTATTGCTTCTTCTGCAATAGCCTCTAAAGCTTCATCTTTAAATTCTAATTCTACATTATCGATTTCGAATAACTTTTTATATTGTTTAACAAGAGCATTTTTAGGTTGACTTAATATACTTACAAGTGCATCCTTATCCAATGCGGATAATGTTACTATTATTGGAAGTCTTCCGATAAATTCAGGAATTAACCCAAACTTTAACAAGTCTCCTGGCATTATTTCCTTTAGGAAAGCTCCCACATCCTTTTGAGATTTAGATAAAATATCAGCTCCAAAGCCAATTGAACTATTTCTTGTTCTTTTTTCAATTATTTTATCCACACCATCAAATGCTCCACCGCAGATAAATAATATATTTGTAGTATTTATCTGGATAAACTCTTGATGAGGATGCTTTCTTCCACCTTGAGGTGGTACAGAAGCTATAGTTCCTTCCAATATTTTTAATAATGCTTGTTGTACCCCTTCACCAGATACATCTCTAGTAATAGAAGGATTTTCTGATTTTCTTGCTATTTTATCTATTTCATCGATGTATATAATACCTCTTTCTGCCTTCTCTATATCGTAATCTGCATTTTGTATTAGCTTTAAAAGTATGTTTTCTACATCTTCTCCTACGTAACCTGCCTCAGTTAATGTTGTAGCATCTGCAATTGCAAAAGGAACATTTAAAAACTTTGCTAGTGTTTGTGCTAACAATGTTTTACCTGAGCCAGTTGGTCCTAGCAATAGTATGTTACTTTTTTGAAGTTCAACATCATCAGAAAAATTATAGGCATTTATTCTTTTATAGTGATTATAAACCGCTACCGCTAAAGCCTTCTTTGCATCATCTTGACCTATGATATATTGATCTAGATAATTTTTAATTTCCATAGGCTTCGGTAGTGATTCCATTTCTATACTAATATCTTCTTCGAACTCATCGCTTATAATCTCTGAACAAAGCTCTATACACTCATCGCATATATAAACGCCTGGTCCTGCTATAAGCCTTCTAACTTGGTCTTGTGTTTTACCACAAAAAGAACATTTTAATTGTTTTTTATCATCGATTTTAGCCATATTCACACCTCACAGTAAAGGTTATTTTTTCCTAGTCATAATTTCATCTATCAGACCATAGGCTTTTGCTTGTTCAGCATCCATAAAGTTATCTCTTTCTGTATCTCTTTCTATAACTTCTAATGGTTGACCTGTGTTTTCACTTAATATAGTATTAAGTTTCTTTTTAGTTTTTAGAATTCTATCTGCATGAATTCCTATATCAGTGGCCTGACCTTGGAATCCACCTAATGGTTGATGAATCATTATTTCGCTATTTGGTAGTGCATATCTTTTTCCTTTTGCTCCAGCGGAAAGTAAAAACGCTCCCATTGAAGCTGCCATACCAACACATATTGTAACTACATCTGCTTTTATATATTGCATAGTATCATATATCGCCATGCCTGCTGTTATTGAACCACCCGGGCTATTAATATATAGTTGTATATCCTTATCTGGATCTTCTGATTCTAAAAATAATAATTGAGATACAACTAAACTAGCTGTTACATCATTTACTTGATCTCCTAACATTATAATTCTATCTTTTAAAAGTCTAGAATAAATATCATATGACCTTTCTCCTCTATTAGTTTGTTCAACAACTATAGGAACTAAACTCATAATTCTCTCCTCCTTTTTTAGTCTCAATTGAACTTTAGTATATAGTTTGCTTATTAATATAATACGTAACTATTGCGTAATTTATATTAATTAATATAATTAAAATTTAATTGCCAGAAATCCTCCTGGCAATTATCATATATTATGCTATCGCTTTACTGTTGTCAACTAGTAGTTTAACCACTTTTTCATTTATAACATCTAATTTTAATAAATTTTTCTGAGCTTCCATGATTAATTTTGCAGTTTTTTCTATTTCTTTGTCGCCATATTGTTTAGCCATTTCCTTAGCTCTATCCATCATCTCTTCTTCTGTTGCTTCAACTTTTTCTGCTTTAGCTATTTCTCCAAGAACTAACTCTGTTTTTACTCTCTTAATAGCAGCATCATTCATGTATTCTCTTACTTTTTCTTCACTGCTATTAGTGTACTGATAATATGTCTGTAAGTCTAATCCTTGATATTTTAATCTCATTTCTAGGTCTCTTATCATATTATCTATTTCATTATTTACCATTACTTCTGGTATTTCAACTTTTGCATTTTCACAAGCAGCATCTATAATTGCTTCTTCAAATTCTCTCTTTGATCTAGCTTCAGCTTCAGCTTCCATTTTGCTCTTTATATCCGCTTTAAGTTCAGCTATAGTATCAAATTCAGATATTTCTTTTGCAAACTCATCGTCAAGTTCTGGTAATTCTTTAACTTTTATTTCTTTAATTTTAACTTTAAACGTAGCAGGTTTTCCGTTTAAATCTTCTCTTCCGTATTCTTCTGGGAAGTTAACGTTAACTTCTTTTTCTTCTCCAACTTTCAAACCTACTAGTTGATCTTCAAAATTATCGATGAAAGTTCCTGAGCCTATTTCTAGACTATAGTCAGTTCCCTCTCCACCTTCAAATGCAACTTCGTCAACAAATCCTTTAAAGTCTATAACTGCTATATTTCCTTTTTCTACTTCTCCGTCTTCTTTTGTAGCTATTCTTGCATTTCTTTCCTGCATTTCTTTTAATCTATTTTCAACTTCTTCTTCATTTACTGGATAGTCGTTCTTTTTAACTTCTAATCCTTTATATTCTCCTAGTTCTACTTCTGGAACTACTGTTACTTTCGCTGTATATATAAAGTCTTTTCCTTCTCCAATTTGAACTATTTCTATTGCTGGGTAATCTACAGGCTTTATATCATGTTCTTTTAACGCTTCTGGATATGTATCATCACAACAAATATTTATTGCATCTTCGTAGAAAACTCCTTCTCCATACTGTCTCTTTATAATATTCATTGGAGCTTTTCCTTTTCTAAATCCAGGTATGTTGAAACTTTTAGCATTCTTTGCATATGCTTTTTTCATAGCTTCATTGAATTTTTCACTTTCTACAGTTATTTCTAACTTAACTATATTCTTTTCTATTTTTTCCATAGTAGCCTTCATTGCATTATTCCTCCTAAATTAACTAATTGCTTATATTAACCTAAATATTATAACACATATTTAAAGTTATTAACATACAAGGGAAAACAATTAATGCTAAATTTACTATTAAATTAGCATATCAATTTATAATTATATAGGAATAAATTATATTTTACAAATAGTTTTTTATAAATTAAGTAAAGTTTTTATATTGATTTTTTATTGATTAATACAGCTATTAATTAATAATATATTACTTTATTAATTCACCGCTAGGCTTTAACGTAGCTTTTTCTCCATCTACAATTATACCCAATCCTTCTTCATTTAATCTATCTAATTTTATATCATTTCCTTCTACATTTTGAACATACCTATGAGTATTATTTTGTAAGTTTACAATCCATATATACTGTTTGCTTCTATTAAACCAAGGTAATTGACTTACGTAAGCTATATTATTCTCATCTATAAATTTAGGAGAGGAACACCATATATAATCGGGGTTTGCTTTCAAATGTTCTTCTCTTGTTATAGAAAACTCACCATTAGTAGATGTGTATCTAGGATTAGTTATGTCCTCAACTTTCCCTTCAATATTCATACGATAGATTCTTTGAACTTTTGGATCATATATTGTCATTAATTTAGCTGAAGGGCTTATATCATATATAGTCTTACTGTCCAATGGATGTATATATTTAAACTTTTTATCTTTATCATTTATTTCATATATAACTTTTAAATTTTCTCCATCACTTAGCTTAAAATCATACCCTTCTTCTTTTTTTATTTCCTCTTTGCTTTCCTTATTTTCTTTGTTTTTGTCCCCATTATCAGTAGTAAGAGTCTTTTTATTATCTTCTTTGTTTTTTTCTGTATTAATCTTATTCTTAGATAGAATATTTTTTATATCAGCTCTTCGGTAAAACCAAGCTCCTACTACAATAAACAAAATCGCTAAAAATGTTCCAATGATTCTTATCCTTCTTTTTTTCATCTTTTTTTCATAATCTTTACTGAAAATACTTGGTTTCCCCACACTAATTCCTCCTAACTACCATAATAAAATTTATAGAAGTCATATTTATTATAACTCAATTATCTTAGAATTAATAATAATTTTTTGTAAATAATACGTATAATAAATAAAAAAAAGGGAATTAATAATCCCTTTCTTTTCTATTAGCTAAAATATTCCTCCATTGTATTATAACTTATGGAAGTATTGGACTTAGCTACCATATCAACTACAGTTAAGTATGCTTTTGCTGTATCTATACATGTAAATGTAGGTACCCTATATTGTGAACAAGTTCTTCTTAATTTGAAGCCTTCCCTATAGAGTTCATTTCCTCTAGTAGGTGTATTGATAACTAAGCTTATTTCCCCATTTTTTATCATGATTTCACCTTGCTCAAAATCTTTCTCTTCACAAGCTATCCCATTTTCCATTAAATATCTAGCTGTACCAGACGTAGCATATATTTTAAATCCAAGCTTTATATATTCCTTAAAAACATCTATACTTTCCAGTCTATCAACATCTTTTAACGAAACATATAAATTTCCTCCATTATGAACTGGAATTCCTGCCCCCATAAAGCCTTTATATAAGGCTTCCTCTAAACTTTTCCCAATTCCTAATACTTCACCAGTAGATTTCATTTCTGGTCCTAAATATATATCTGCATTATTCAACTTCTCCCCTGAAAAAACCGGTACCTTTACTGCATATAAGTTTTTAGTTGGAGCTAACCCCACCCCATAACCACATTCTTTCAAAGTTCTTCCTAATTTAATTTGTACAGATATATTCACCATTGGTATTCCTATTATTTTACTTAATATAGGAACAGTTCTAGATGCTCTTGGATTCACTTCAATTACATATACCTTTTCTCCATCATATGCATACTGTATATTTAATAATCCTTTTATATTAATTCCTATTCCTATTTTTCTTGTATATTCTACAATCTTATTGATTACTTCTTCCTTTAAGCTCAGCGTAGGGTATACTATCATACTATCTCCTGAATGAACCCCTGTCCTTTCCATATGCTCCATAATACCAGGTATGAGTATCTCCTCCCCATCGCATAAAGCATCTACTTCAATTTCAATACCTTTTATATACCTATCAATAAGTATTGGATGATCCATGGATAGACTCACTGCTTCCTTTATATACTTCTCAAGGCTTTCTTTGTTGTACACAACTTCCATTGCCCTTCCACCTATTACATAAGATGGCCTTACTACCACAGGGTATCCTATTTTTTCTGCAGCTTTATAAGCTTCTTCTTCATTTATAACCGCAATCCCTTCTGGTGAAGATATATTTAATTCATCTAAAAACTCTTTAAATTTATCCCTGTCCTCACCTAAGTCTATTCCTTGAAATGAAGTTCCTAAAATTTTAACCCCTCTTCTATTCAATTCTTCTGCAAGGTTTATGGAAGTTTGTCCCCCTAATTCTAATATTACTCCTTCAACCTTTTCTTCTCTTATTACATCCATGATATTTTCTATATATATCGGTTCAAAGTAAAGCTTGTCACCTGTATCGAAATCCGTACTTACTGTTTCTGGATTATTATTTATTATTATGGCTTTATACCCAGCCTTTTTAATACCCCATATTCCATGAACGGAGCAGTAATCAAATTCTATACCCTGTCCAATTCTTATTGGCCCTGAACCTATAATAAGTACTTTTTTATCTTCTGTAATTATATTTTCATTATCCAATTCGTAAGATGAGTAGTAGTATGGCGTACTGGATTTAAACTCTCCTCCGCAGGTATCTACCATTTTATACACTGGATGGACTGCATATTCCTCTCTTAATCTTTCAATTTCTTCTGTGGATATGCCCTTTAATTCACTTATTAATTTATCTGTAAATCCAAGTTCCTTAATTTCTCTTAAAAACTCTTTACTTAAACTTTCTTTCTCCACCCTTTTTTCCATATTGATTATATTTTCTACTCCATTTAAGAACCATAAATCAATTCCTGTAACTTCATTTATTAAATTTTTACTTAACCCTTTTTTTAACCCTTCCGCTATAGCAAATACTCTTCTATCATCTGTTAACTTAATTATTTCTAGTAGTTCTTCTTTATTTATCTTCTCTAATTCTTTCATTTTCAATGAGGTGAACTTACCATCTAGTGATATGATTCCCTTTAATAAAGAATTTTCAAAGGACCTACCTATAGACATAACCTCTCCCGTTGCCTTCATTTGCGTACCAAGAGTTCTTTCCGCCTTTGTGAATTTATCAAAAGGCCACTTTGGTATCTTAGTAACCACATAATCTACAACTGGTTCAAAACAAGCACTAGAGCTTCCTGTTACAGAATTCTTTATTTCATCTAAGCTATATCCTATTGCTATTTTAGCTGCGATTTTCGCTATTGGATATCCAGTGGCTTTAGATGCTAAGGCACTGGATCTGCTTACTCTTGGATTTACTTCAATTACTATATACTCCATGCTTGTAGGGTGTAGGGCAAATTGCACATTACATCCACCCTCTAACTTTAAACTTCTAATTATATCTATAGAAGATTTTCTTAGCATTTGATATTCCTTATCTCTTAAGGTCTGGCAAGGTGCTACCACTATGCTATCCCCTGTGTGAATACCTACTGGATCGAAGTTTTCCATGCTACAGATAATTATGCAATTATCCTTCTTATCTCTTATAACCTCAAACTCTATCTCTTTCCATCCTGCCACACTTTGTTCTAATAATATTTGATTAATTGGGCTAAGTTTCAATCCTAACTTACATATTTCCCTAAGTTCTTGAAGGTTGTTTGCTATTCCCCCTCCAGTTCCACCAAGAGTATAAGCTGGTCTTATGATGACTGGGAAACCATATTTTTCTACAAACTCCTCACATTCCTCCATTCTTGTAGCTATTATACTCATAGGAGTTGGCTCTCCTATTTCTAGCATTAAGTTTTTAAATTCTTCCCTACTCTCAGCTTTTTTAATAGCTTCAGAATTTACCCCAAGCATTCTTACATTATATCTATCTAAAACTCCATTATCTTTTAGCTTCATAGCTAAGTTAAGAGCTGTTTGCCCTCCAAAGCCTGCGAGGATCCCCTGTGGTTTCTCTTTTTCTATTATCTTCTCTAGGGTTTCTTCATTTAAAGGCTCTATATAAATCCTGTCTGCTATATGATTATCTGTCATTATGGTAGCTGGATTACTATTAACCAACACTACCTCTATTCCTTCTTCTTTTAGCGCCTTACAAGCCTGTGTGCCAGAATAATCAAATTCCGCTCCTTGTCCAATTATAATTGGGCCTGATCCTAATATTATTACCTTATTTAATGTTTTATCTAATGGCATAATCTTTCCTCCTTAAGCACTTTTTTTAACTTTATTTATCTTTATATTCTTAATGAAATTATGAAAAAGATAATCTGTATCCTCTGGACCTGCCGATCCTTCTGGATGAAATTGAACTGAAAACACTGGCAAGCTCTTATGTTTTATGCCCTCCACTGTATTATCATTCAAGTTATAGTGAGTTACTATTATACTTTTATCCTTTATACTTTCTCTATCCACTGCATAGCTATGATTTTGAGAAGCTATAAAGGTCTTATCTCTTTCCACGTCATAGATTCCATGATTTCCACCTCTATGACCATATTTCATCTTATAGGTATTGCCTCCTAGTGCTAAAGCTATTATTTGATGTCCCAAGCATATACCAAAGGTGGGATACTTCTTTATTATGCTTTTTACAGTTTTAACAGTATCCTTTAATACTTCGGGATCTCCTGGTCCATTGCTTAAAAAAATGCCATCTAAGTTTAGCTTATCTATTTCTTCAAAGGTTGTATTCCATGGAAGTAATGTTATATTACAGTTTAACTTTTTAAACTTCTCTATAATATTACCCTTAATTCCAAAGTCCATTACCCCTATTCTAGGTCCTGTTCCTTGGATTTCCTCAATAGATTTTCTGCTGACCATCTCTACAAAGTTTAAGTCCCACTGGTAGCTATCTATATTGTTTTTAAGTTCTTCTACGCTCATTTCTTTATTAGATATTACACACTTCATTGTGCCAACATCTCTTATTTTTTTAGTTATGCTTCTTGTATCCACTCCATGTATTCCAACTACATTCATCCTTTTTAGAAACTCATCTATATTTTCTTCGCTCATATAATGGGATGGGATATTGCATAGGTTTCTTACAACTAACCCCTTTGCATATATTTTATTGCTTTCCATATCAAAGCTATTTGTACCGTAGTTACCTATATTAGGATAGGTCATATTTATTATTTGTCCAGCATAAGAAGGATCTGTCAATATCTCTTCATAACCTGTCATAGCAGTATTAAAAACTATCTCTCCTGTTACAACTCCTTCTTTACCGAATATATTCCCTTCATAAACACTTCCATCTTCTAAATATAAAAATCCTTTCATTTTCATCACCTCTTATTAAATTTTAAGGTGAGGAAAAATGGATTTATTCCAAATTCCCTAACCTTTTTAGCCTCACTGGACTAATTAAAAGGATATTATTACTTCATATTTCTGCTTCCTGGTTTAACATGTGGTATTCCTTCCTTACATAATGGACACTCTTCTTTTTCATAAGATTTAACATGTATTTTTACAGCACTATATATTGGGAAAGGCATTTCCACCCCTTCATCCCTTCTATCTACTATGCAGCACAATCCTACTACTTCTCCTCCTAATTCTTCTATAAGCTTAACAACTTCTAAGGAAGATTTTCCTGTAGTTATAACATCTTCGGATATGATTATCCTTTCACCCTTTTTTATTTCAAATCCCCTTCTCAAAGTCATAACTCCATTTTCTCTTTCTGAAAATATTCCTGGTTTCTTTAACTGTCTAGCCAATTCGTAAGCTACCACAACTCCACCCATTGCTGGACCCACTACTAAATCAAAGTCCACATTTCTTAATTGCTCACTTACTGTTTTTAATACCTCTTCTGCCTTATCTGGGTATTGTAACAACTTTGCACACTGACAGTATTTATCACTGTGTCTTCCTGAGGATAGTAGAAAATGTCCTTCTAAAAGCGCTTCACTTTCTTTTAAGATCTGAATTATTGTGTTTTCCATAATTAAACCCTCCTAAATTATTCCTCTTATTTCTTCTAAGCTCTTTATACCTTCAGCTTTCATGTAACTTTCCATTCCCTGAATTATTGTAATCCCTGCATTAGGATCTATAAAATTAACCGTCCCTATTTGTATTGCAGTAGCTCCTGCCATTATAAACTCAATGGCATCTTGCCAGTTCATTATTCCACCCAATCCAATTACAGGTACATCCACTGCCTTGCATACTTCATATACCATTCTTAAGGCAATTGGTTTTATTGCTGGCCCTGAAAGCCCTGCTGTTATGTTGTTGAACACAGTTCTTCTACCATTTATATCTATTGCCATAGCTTTAAATGTGTTTACTAAGGATAGTCCGTCCGCTCCAGCTTCACAACATTTATATGCCATATCTACGATGTCTTCTGCGTTAGGGGATAGCTTGACTATTAATGGTTTATTGCATATATCCTTAACTTCCTTTACAACTTCATATGCAACTTTTGATTTTATACCAAAGGCCATGCCACCTTCTTTAACATTAGGACAAGATATATTTAATTCAATCATATCTACATCTGTTTTATTTAAAAGCTCTATACCCTTTAAATAATCTTCTATTGTTCCACCGCCTAAGTTTGCAAGTATTACTGTTTCAAGTTTCTTCATCTCTGGGTATTCATAGTGTATAAAGTCATCCACGCCAGGATTCTGTAGCCCTACGCTATTTAACATTCCTCCTGTGGTTTCAAAAACTCTCAATCCATGGTTTCCACTTTTCTTATTTATTGTTAGACCTTTTGTGCTTATACCTCCTAATTTAGATACAGAATAAAACTCATTGTATTCCTCTCCAAAACCAAAGGTACCGGAAGCCGCTATTACTGGATTCTTTAAATCTACTCCACATATGTTTACCTTCATATTATTCCTCTAGCTCCTCTCCTAAGAAAACTGGACCTTCTTTACAAGTTCTTTTATATCCATCCTTAGTTTTACATGTGCATACTAAGCATGCCCCTACTCCACAGGCCATGTGTTTTTCTAGTGATACATAGAGAGGTATTGATTTTTCTTTACATTGCTTTATTAACTTATTCATCATTATTTCTGGACCGCAGCTTAAAACTACATTATAGTCCTCTACATCTATATAATCAGTTACATAACCCTTTTCCCCTTCTTCTCCAGTTTCTGTAACTATTACACTCTTCTTTATATAAGGCGAAAAACTATCTACTGAGTAGGACTCATCTCTAAAGCCTGCGTAAAGATGAACCTCACACCCCTCTAATCCTTGTGTTAAGTAACGCATTGGAGCTATACCAATTCCTCCAACTACTATAGCAACTTTACCTTTTATCTTCTCCATTGGGAATCCGTTTCCTAGGGGACCTGTCACCTTAACCTCATCTCCCTTTTGGAGCTTTTTTAATATTTCAGTACCTTTACCTACTATTTTATATAAAAAACTTATGCCCTCTTCATCTATTGAATAGATACTTATTGGCCTACTAAGCAAAGGTTCATTTTCCCAGGCTCTTAACATATAAAACTGTCCTGGCCTTCCTTGAAATTTTCCTGAAAGTTTAAGTTCCCATATTCCATTACAGATTTCTTTGTTATATAAAACCTTCTCTTCTCTATATTCCATGATTTTATCCTTTCTTCACCTTATTTTTTACAATGCATTAAGATGGAATCTCTCATGTTTATCGCTTCTTTTCTTGAGTAATCCTCAAAATGATTAAATTCTCCACCTGCTCTTTTATAAGCTAAGAGTATTCCTCTTGAGGAATTTACAACACCACCATTTCCATTCTTTAAATACAGCGCCACATCTTCTGCTCTTCCCCCTTGAGCACCATATCCAGGTATTAAGAAAAAGGTATTATTTAATTTACTTCTTATGCTCAATGCTTCATCTACATGAGTACATCCTACAACTCCACCTATGGAACTATAACCACTCTCACCCATGTATTCTTTTCCTAGGATATTTACTTTTTCTCCAACAGCTTCATAGACTTTTTCATTATTATTAACATTTAAGTACTCTATATCTTTAGCCCCTTCATTTGATGTTCTAACTAGTACAAAGAGTCCCTTTTCTTTATTCTTTAAGTATGGAAGATATGGCTCTATACTATCCATTCCCATATAAGGATTTAAAGTTATAAAATCTGTTTGAAAATCCCCTTCAAAGTGAGCTTTAGCATACATTTTTGCAGTATCAGCTATATCCCCTCTTTTTATATCTGAAATTACTAAGATATTTAAACTTCTAATATATTCTAAGGTTTTCTTATAAGCCATTAATCCTTCTAACCCTAAAGCCTCATAATAAGCAATTTGAACTTTGAAACAAGCTGCTACATCAGAGGTAGCATCTATTACTCTTTGATTAAATCTAAATATTGCCTCTCCCTGTGATCCACATTTGTTTATAAATTCTTCAGGCAAATAATCTATTGATGTATCTAATCCCACACATACATGTCCTCTTTTATCTACACTCTCATATAACCTATCTATAATCATTTCTGCTCCTCCTCAACATTGTCATATACAATTCTTCCACTCTTTATAGTTTTTAATATTTCACCATAAAACTTCATACCACTAAAAGGTGTATTCCTTCCTTTAGACATGAATTTTTCTACTTCTATTTCACATTGTTTTTCTATATCTACTAAAACTACGTCTCCTTCTAATCCTATTTTTATTTCTCCTTTATTCATCCCCATAATTCCACTGGGATTTTTTGACATTAGTTCTGATAACTTATTCAAGCTTAACCCTTCTTCTCTTACTAACTTTGTATAGCATATTGAAAATGATGTTTCTATTCCTGATATTCCTGGAGCTCCCTTTAACTTATCTTCTAGGGTATGAGGTGCATGATCTGTACTTATGGTATCTATCAAGCCTTCCTTTATACAGTCTATCAAGAATTTTACGTCCTCTTTTTTCCTAATAGGAGGGTTTACTCTATAATTTACTTCATCTGTTAATGCTATATGGTGCGGAGTTACTTCACAGGTAATTTTATGTCCAGTTTTCTTACCCTCTATTATATATTCCATAGCTTCTTTAGTACTTACATGAGCTATATGAACAGGACAACCTGTATATTTAGCTAGAGTTACATTTCTCCATGTCATTGTATTTTCTGCTAATCTCGTATTCTCTTCTATTAACTCATCATTTTCACAGTGACACATTACGGTTATATTTTTAGCTTTTGCTTTTAGCATAGCATTAAGCATTATGTTGCTATTCATTACTTCCTTGCCATCTTCAGATATAATCCTTACCCTATCATCTAGAGAATCTATGTGACTTATTGTCTTACCATCAAAGTCCTTTGTAATTGAAGCTACTTGGTGAATATCCACTAAATTAACTTCTCTCCCCTTGGTTAATACACCATTTATTATTTCCATATTGCTACATACAGGGTTTGTATTTGCCATTAAATTTACTGCAGTATATCCACCCCTCACTGCTGCTCTACTTCCACTTTCAATGTCCTCCTTATAAGTAAAACCCGGTTCTCTAAAATGTACATGTAAATCTATAAAAGCTGGCATTAAAACTTTTCCCTGTCCGTTTATTATCTTACAGTCTTTTTTTATATCTTTACCTATTTCATCTATAATTCCATCTTTTATATAAACATCTCCATAAAAATCTTGAGACCAATCTACAACCCTAGCTCCTTTTATTAACAATTCCATAGATAATCCACCTCAACTTTGTACACTTCTTCACAATACTCACACTTGTACTCACCTTTTTTTCTATCAACTAAGTGAAAGATATGTGGTACGTATTTTTCTATTGAGGTTATACATCTTGGGTTTTTACATTTTAGTAAGCCTTCTACCCTAACTGGAAGATGAAGATTTACCTTCTCTTTTATATGTTCATTTTGAATTATATTTATAGTAATGTTTGGATCTATAAGACCTAATACTGTAAAATCTATGTCTATATTATTCTCAATCTTTATAATATCTTTTTTACCTAACTTTTCGCTATATACATTCATTATTAAAGCTACAGAGTAGTCCGCCTTATCTAACTCCAAGTAATTGTAAATTTTTATTCCATATCCTGATTTAATGTGGTCAATTACTATTCCATTTTTTATGCTAGTTACCTTTAACATTACATCACCCCCAAAAGCTTTAGTATCAATGCCATTCTCACATACATTCCATACTCTGCTTGTTTAAAGTAGCAAGCCCTAGGATCTTTATCTATTTCGTAACTAATCTCATTCACTCTTGGTAGTGGATGTAGTATATTCATATTTTTAGAGGCTTTTTTAATTTTTTCTTCATCTAATATATAACTATCCTTTAATCTTATATAATCTTCCTCGTTAAAAAATCTTTCCTTTTGTACTCTAGTCATATATAGGATGTCTAGCAAAGCAATTACTTCTTCTAAATTTTCTCTTTCATCATATTCTATATTGTTTTTCTCCAATATTTCTGTTCTTATATAATTTGGAATTTTTAATTCTTCTGGTGAAATCAAAATCATTTTGTTATTCTCATAGCGAGATAAGGATTTAATTAAAGAATGTACCGTTCTTCCGAATTTTAAATCTCCACAGAAACCAACGGTCAAATTTGATAAGCTGCCTTTTAAGGATTTAATTGTCATTAAATCTGTAAGCGTTTGAGTTGGATGTTGATGACCACCATCTCCTGCGTTAACCACAGGTATGGATGAATACATGGATGCAATTTTAGGTGCGCCTTCTTTTGGATGTCTTATAACTGCCACATCAGCGTAGCAGGAGATAGTTCTTATTGTATCTGCTATACTTTCTCCTTTTGACACAGAAGAAAAACTTGCTTCAGAAAATCCTATAACCTTTCCACCCAGTCTCATCATGGCTGCTTCAAAACTTAATCTAGTTCTTGTGCTTGGCTCATAGAATAGAGTAGCAAGAATCTTCCCTTCACAAAGTTTTGAGTATTTCTCTGGGTTTAGGTATATATTTTCAGCAAGTTCTAATAAATTTTCAGTCTCTTCAATTGTTAGATCCATAGGGTCAATTAAATGTCTTTCCTTTAACATGTTAATCCTCCTTTTTAGTCTCTCTGTACTAATTTTAAAGGTAATAAAAAAATGCCTTCCTCAAAGGAAGGCATAGATATACTTATACCAATAGACAAATTTTATTTATCCAACACTTTCCTTTTAGGCCTCACAGGACCCCTCTTTAAAGGCAATATATTCTTTTTTCTTTTACTTATAATATCACTATTCTTTTTTATAGTCAATAATTTTTTATCTCTAATTTTTTATCTCTCTTCCCTAAAATAAGACACTCCTAATGCTTTAGGTGGAGAATTCTTTGAATCCTTTTTTATAGATACAATTACCATAACTATAATTGTAATAATATATGGAAACATATCTATTATATATTGTGATATGTGTATTCCCGATCCTTGTAGTCTAAAGCCTATGATATCTAATCCTCCAAAAAAATAAGAACCAATCATTGCTTTATATGGATTCCAAGCTACAAATATAACTAGTGCCACGGCTATCCATCCTCTTCCTGCTACAATGTTTTCCTGCCAAGCTGGAACATAAACCAAAGATAAGTACGCCCCTCCTACTCCGCAAAGGGCCCCTCCTAAAAGAACATGAAGATACTTATATAAATTTACATTTATACCTGATGCATCTGCACATTTAGGATTTTCACCTACGGATAAAAGATTTAACCCCTTTGAAGTCTTAAACATATAAATTCCAAGTATTATTGCTGTAATATATCCTAAATAAACGAATAAATCTTGTGTAAATAATATTTCACCTACATAAGGTATTTTACTAAGTATTGGTACTGCAACAGGTTTGAAAAACTCTTTTATATTATCTGATACTACGTTTCCAACTAAACTTTTTCCTACAAAGCTGGATAGTCCTGTACCAAATATAGTTAATGTCAATCCCGAAACTACTTGATTAGCTCTTAATGTTATAGTTAAAAAAGCATATATTAATCCACCAAATATTCCTGCTAAAGCTGCTCCCATTATAGCTAAAATTGGATTATTAGTTTTTATCCCTACCATAAATCCAAAAACTGCTCCCATAGTCATCATACCTTCTAAGCCTAAATTCAAATTACCGGCTTTTTCCGTTATCACTTCTCCTAAAGTTGCAAATAACAATGGAGTACCTGCTACAATTGCAGCTTGTAAAAATGATACATAGTTATTCAACTTAAGCCACCTCCTTAATATCTATAGGAGTAGCGACCTTTTTCACTAATTTATATCTTAAGAAAAATTCGCTTCCAAGTATGAAGAATAATATTGTAGATTGTATTATTAATGCAACTGCCTCTGGAATATTGAAAGCTGTTTGTATAAAGGAACCTCCTTCAACCAAGGCAGCAAATAATACTGATACTATTAGAATTACAATAGAATTTAAATTTGATAACCAAGCTATAGTTATAGCAGTGTAACCTACTCCACCGGCAACTTCTATAGATAGGGTGTTACTAACTCCTGAGGCCTGTATCATGCCTACTAAACCACATAACCCTCCACTGAGTAACATGGCGAATATCAATGTATTTTTAATATTCACACCTGCATAAAGGGCAGTTTTTTCACTCTCTCCTAATATTGAAATTTCATAACCCTTTTTTGAACGATTCATAAATATATACATACACGCTACTAACAATAGAGCAATTAACCATCCTATATGAATTCCTAAAAATTCAGGAATAATCCCATTGTCACTAAAATTAGGTATTTTAGGAAATCCCAGAGCCGTTGGATCTTTCCATGGTCCATACTGTAAGTAAGTAACAAATTTAAGAGCTATATAATTCATCATAAGAGTTACAATAGTCTCATTAGTACCCCATTTCCATTTTAGAACCGCTGGTATAAAAGCCCATAAGGCACCTCCAATAACTCCAGCTAAAATCATAATTGGAATAAGTAAAAAAGAATTTAATTCAGGAAAATTCAAAGCAAAATATGAGGATAAAAATGCCCCCATTATTATTTGCCCTTCTCCCCCAATGTTCCAAAATTTCATTTTGAAGGCTACTGATATTCCAAGAGCTGATATTAAGAGAGGTATAGCCTTTATTAAAGTTTGTTTAAAGCTATAGCTTGAACCAAAAGCGCCTTTAATCATAGTAGCGTAAACACTTATAGGATTAAAACCTAAAAAAGCAATAAAAATTCCTATAGCTAAAAAAGCAAATATTATGAAAGTAGCTCTTATTATAAATGCCTCTTTATTTGTAACCTCACTTTTTTTTACTACTCTAAACAACTTTTATCTCCTCTCTTTCTATCCTTGAGCCCCCCATTAAAAGTCCAATCTTCTCTTTTGTAGCTTCAAAGCTCATCAATTCTCCCTTAACTTCTCCGTTACACATAACAAGAATTCTATCACATAGCTGTATTAGTACATCTAAATCTTCTCCTATATATAAAACACCAACGCCTTTTTTCTTTTGATCATTAATTAAATTATATATAGTGTAGCATGTGTTTATATCTAGCCCTCTAACTGGATATGCCATAATAAGTAGATTTGGATTTACATCTAATTCTCTTCCTAGTAATATCTTTTGAATATTTCCTCCTGATAAATTCTTTATAGGATGATAAATATCTGGAGTTTTTATATCTAATTCCTCTTTTATTTGATTAGCCTTTTCTATCATATCTTTTTTATTTATTAATAGCCCTTTTTGGTGATGATAGGATTTTAAAAGCAAATTATCTACCATATCCATAGAAGCAACAAGTCCCATTCCCAGCCTATCCTCTGGAACGAAACTCATACTTACTCCTTTATTGATTATTTCTCTAGGTGTTTTCCCAATTATGCTTTCACTGTCTACTGTTATTTCTCCCTGCTTAACGGGTGTAATTCCAGCAATAGCTTCACAAAGCTCTCTTTGTCCACTTCCGGCTATTCCTGCTATCCCTACAACCTCTCCTCTGTGTATGTTGAAACTTATATTTTTTAAAATTTCTATTTTGTCTTCGTTATATAAAGATAAGTTTTTTATGCTAAGAACTTCTTTCCCTATTCTTACTTTTTCTTTATTAATACTTAACTCTACCTCTTCACCCACCATTAATTCTGCTAACATTTTAGGACTAGCCTCTTCTTTATTAATAGTAGTTATAACTTCTCCTTTTCTTAACACAGTGATTTTATCACAAATACTCATAACTTCTTCCATCTTATGAGATATAAATATGACAGCACATCCATTTTCCTTCATTTTATTTATAATATTAAATAATTTTTCCACTTCTACTACTGTGAAAACTGTTGTTGGTTCATCCAAAACTAAAATGTTTGCCCCTCTGTATAAAACCTTTAGAATTTCAACTATTTGCTTTTCCCCTACAGACATATCTTCTACTTTTTTTGTTAGATCAGTGCTTATATCATATTTTTTGCAAATTTCATTAATCTTATTTCTAATGCTTTTCTTACTTACAAAAATACCATTTTTTTGTCCTAGTATAATATTTTCTTCTCCGCTCATATTGTCAACTAGTTTAAAATGTTGATATATCATACCTATTCCTGAGTGTATAGCATCTGTTGGAGATTTAAATTCTACTTTTTTACCTTTAATATAAATAGAACCACTATCAGGAGTATATACCCCTGATAGCATATTCATCAATGTTGACTTACCTGCTCCATTCTCTCCTAAAAGAGCATGCACTTCACCGCCATATATTGAAAGGTTTATATTATTATTTGCAACCACTTTGCCGAAAGTCTTTTTTATATTTTCCATTTTAATAAAAGGTGTTTTCGCTTCCATTTCCTCACCTATTCCTATTGATTTTCTAATTGTCCTTCAACTCCCTGCACAAACCAGTTGAACTGTAATAACTCTTCATCTGTCATGACTTTTCCTTCTTCTACTCTAACTTTTCCACTTTGATCCTTTAATGGTCCAACAAATATTTTATTTTTTCCGGATATTATATCTTCTTTAGCTTTTTCTACTTTTTCTTTTGCACCCTCTGGAGCATTTTCAGTTAACTCTGCTAATCCTACTACGTTATCAGATAATCCCTTCCAATAGCTTTCTGATTTCCATGTTCCCTCTTGAATAGCTTTTACTTGACTAACATAGTAAGGTCCCCAATTAAACACTGCTGAAGTCATATAAGCGTTAGGTGCCTTATCTTTCATATCAGTATTATATCCAATTGAAAAAGCTCCCTTTTCTTCTGCTGCCTGCTGTGGACCAGCTGTATTTTGATGTTGTGTTATAACATCAGCACCTTCATCTAATAATGCTTTAGCTCCTTCTTTTTCCCTAGCTGGATCATACCAAGTGTTTGTCCACTTAACTGCCACTTTAGCATTTGGATTTACAGATTGAACTCCTAATGTGAAAGCATTTATGCCTCTCACAACTTCAGGTAATGGAAAAGCTGCAACATATCCTATTTTATTAGTTTTAGTTTTCA
This sequence comes from Clostridium mobile, assembly GCF_018918285.1. Classification (GTDB taxonomy): domain Bacteria; phylum Bacillota; class Clostridia; order Clostridiales; family Clostridiaceae; genus Clostridium_AW; species Clostridium_AW mobile. The sequence continues at coordinate 403,967 of NZ_JAHLQF010000003.1, read as the reverse complement.
TGCCTGCAACTATACCTGATAAATATCTAGCTTCATATATTCTTCCAAAGTAATTTGACATATTTTCAGCAGTTTTATTACCTGAGCAATGAAGGAACTTAACATCCTTATGTTTTTTAGCCTGCTTTTCCATGGCATCCATGTAACCAAAGCTTGTACCTATTATTACATTAGCTCCTTGATTTATCATATCTTCAATAACTTTTTCTGCCTTTGCTGTATCTTCTGGTACAGATTCTTTATACATAGTTGGTACATTTAACTCTTTTTCTAAATATAATCTTCCTTGATCATGTGTATATGTATATCCACCGTCTGTAGTAGGACCTACATAAATAAAGCCTACTTTTATTTCATTTTTATCTTTATTTCCTTCCTGTCCTGTTTTGCTTCCACAACCGGAAAACAATGTTATTACCATAGTAAAAATTAGTAATAAAGAAATTCCTTTAAATTTTTTCATATTTATTTCCTCCTTCTTATTAAAAATTATTTATGAATTAACCAAAAATAACTTCACCATTTTTCATTTCTTGAAGAATTGCCAAGGACTCAAGTTGTATTCCTTCCTTTTGTACCATTTCTCTTCCACCCTGAAATTTCTTTTCAATTGCAATGCCAACTCCACTTATTGAACAATTAGCTTGCTTACAAATATTTATCATTCCTGCTACAGCACTTCCACTAGCTAAAAAGTCATCTATAATTAAAACACAATCATCTTCATTTAAATAATTTTTTGAAACCCTTATATAGCACTCCTGCTCTTTAGTAAAAGAATACACTCTAGCTTCATATATACTTCCATCCATACTATTAGGCTTTTGCTTCTTTGCAAACACTACAGGTATATTCCCAAAGTGCTGAGCTACAATGCAAGCTATAGCTATTCCTGAACTCTCTACAGTAAGGATCTTATTTATTTTCTTGTCTTTAAATCTTCTTTTAAATTCTTTTCCCATTTCATTAAAAAGTTCTACATCTAATTGGTGATTTAAAAAGTTATCAACCTTTAAAATTCTATCTTCTATTACTACTCCTTCATTTCTTATCTTGTCTTTTAATAATTGCATAATATCTTTCCTTTCTAATATTCAATAGTGATTTTAGAGTAAAATAAAAACTCCCTTGTTTTTGACAAGGGAGTTTATAAAGATCTACTATAAAAAAAATAATAAACCATCATAAACACCCATAGCCCAGCAATTTGTGGTTGCTTGGTAGAAACGCTTAGACCATATTACTAAGCATATATGAGTGCGAATGTTCTTGAATTTTTACAAACCAATATTCGTTGTTAATATGATATACTATATTATATTAAAAATCAACACCTATTTAGAAAATGGGAGAAACAATTTTTATTTATTCAAATTAAGAATTATACAGTCCATAGCAAAACTCCATTTTCCCTTATTAACTCTATATTAGTTCCTTGTTTTTAAATTCCTTTATGGATAAAAGCTACAATTCTTCTTTCATTTTTTATTGTAGCTAATTTATAAGCTATTATGAAAATGGTTCTATTGATCATATTTAATATATAAAACAAGACATTGCAAAACATTTTTGTTTTGCAATGTCTGTTGTATATCAACCCATACGTAATACCTTTATTATTGGTGCGCCCAACAGGAGTTGAACCTGCGACATCCGGATTCGAAGTCCGTCACTCTATCCAGCTGAGCTATGGGCGCTTAAGCCCTAAAAACTATTAAATTAATTTGGAGCGGGTGAAGGGAATCGAACCCTCACAGCCAGCTTGGAAGGCTGGAACTCTACCATTGAGCTACACCCGCATGTTTGGAGCGGAAGACGAGATTCGAACTCGCGACGTTCACCTTGGCAAGGTGACGCTCTACCACTGAGCCACTCCCGCTTAAAATATTATTTGGTGCAGGCGAAGGGAGTCGAACCCCCACGCCGTAGGCGCTAGATCCTAAGTCTAGTGCGTCTGCCAATTCCGCCACGCCTGCATGTTTAATATTTTAAAAATTTATTTGGTGACTCACCGGGGAATCGAACCCCGGACAACCTGATTAAAAGTCAGGTGCTCTACCGACTGAGCTAGTGAATCACTTTAAATGGGGTGAATGAAGGGACTCGAACCCTCGACAACCAGAACCACAATCTGGCGCTCTACCAGCTGAACTACATTCACCATATATGGTGCGCCATCAGGGACTCGAACCCTGGGCACCCTGATTAAGAGTCAGGTGCTCTACCAACTGAGCTAATAGCACATAATTTGGTGCGTCTTAAGAGATTCGAACTCCTGGCCCACGCCTTAGAAGGGCGTTGCTCTATCCAGCTGAGCTAAAGACGCGAATTGGAGCGGGTGAAGGGAATCGAACCCTCACAGCCAGCTTGGAAGGCTGGAACTCTACCATTGAGCTACACCCGCATATGGTGGTCGGGGTGACAGGGATTGAACCTGCGACCTCATGGTCCCAAACCACGCGCGCTCCCATCTGCGCCACACCCCGTTATTATAAATGTGTTTAAAATTCATTTGGTGCGCCATCAGGGACTCGAACCCTGGGCACCCTGATTAAGAGTCAGGTGCTCTACCAACTGAGCTAATGGCACATTATTTGGTGCGTCTTAAGGGATTCGAACCCCTGGCCCACGCCTTAGAAGGGCGTTGCTCTATCCAGCTGAGCTAAAGACGCAAATTGGAGCGGGTGAAGGGAATCGAACCCTCGTAACTAGCTTGGAAGGCTAGCACTCTACCATTGAGTTACACCCGCATACTTGGAGCGGAAGACGAGATTCGAACTCGCGACGTTCACCTTGGCAAGGTGACGCTCTACCACTGAGCCACTCCCGCAAATATAAAATATTAAAATCTTTTAAAATATTGTTTGGTGCAGGCGAAGGGAGTCGAACCCCCACGCCATAGGCGCTAGATCCTAAGTCTAGTGCGTCTGCCAATTCCGCCACGCCTGCATGTTCAATATTTAAGATAATTTAATTGGTGACTCACCGGGGAATCGAACCCCGGACAACCTGATTAAAAGTCAGGTGCTCTACCGACTGAGCTAGTGAATCGCTTTATGGCTGGGATGGCAGGATTCGAACCTACGAATGCGGGAGTCAAAGTCCCGTGCCTTACCGCTTGGCGACATCCCAATATTATGTTGTGGGGTGGATGAAGGGACTCGAACCCTCGACAACCAGAACCACAATCTGGCGCTCTACCAGCTGAACTACATCCACCAAAACTTTTTGGTGCGTCTTAAGGGATTCGAACCCCTGGCCCACGCCTTAGAAGGGCGTTGCTCTATCCAGCTGAGCTAAAGACGCTTATATGGAGCGGGTGAAGGGAATCGAACCCTCACAGCCAGCTTGGAAGGCTGGAACTCTACCATTGAGCTACACCCGCATATGGTGGTCGGGGTGACAGGGATTGAACCTGCGACCTCATGGTCCCAAACCACGCGCGCTCCCATCTGCGCCACACCCCGTTATGTTTCAGGAGTTCGTTTCGTTGTTAACTCCTGACGACATAGTTTATTCTACACGATATCTTTTAATACGTCAATACCCATTTTAATTTTTTTTAATTTTTTTTATCGAATTGCTTTTATACTTGCATTTATCTTATCCCCATCCATTTGTATCAAAGCCACGCTATTAAATCCATCTCTTGCTAAAACAGGGCTTCCAGGGTTTATAAACCATATCCCTTCTTCATATACTATTTGTGAAATATGAGTATGTCCAAATAAAACTACTCTAGCTTCTAACTCCATAGCTTTATATTTCAGTCTAGATAATCCATTTTTTACATCATAGTTGTGTCCATGAGTAATAAAAAACTTGTATCCACCTATTTCTGTTATAATTTCTGAAGGAACTGCATTAGAATAATCACAATTACCTTTTACATTTATAATATCACCTTTATAGAACTTACTAAAATCTTTTACATCTTGTATATTATCTCCTAGATGTATTAGCAAGTCTATCTCTGTAAATTTATCCATAACTCTATCTAAAATCCAAGTATGTCTATGGGTATCACTGACAACGCCGATTAACACTGCTATTCCCCCTGAAAATATTCTTTAATCTTTTTTTCAAGTTCATTTAAAGCTCTTCTTCTATGACTTATATTATTTTTGAGATTTCCCTCCATTTCCCCAAAGGTCATATTGTACTCTGGATAGCAGAATAGAGGGTCATAGCCAAAACCATGAATACCTTTTTCCTCATATCCAATGACCCCTTCTACTTCTCCTTGCACTTTTATAGTATTATTTTCATCTATAATTAGCACCATTGCACATATAAATTTTCCTTTTCTATTCTCAACATCTTTCATCATATTGAGTAATTTTTCGTTGTTCTTTTTATCATTTCCATGCTCACCTGCAAACCTTGCTGAATATATTCCTGGTTGCCCTCCTAAAGCTTCCACTGATAAACCTGAATCATCAGCTAGTACCATATAATTATCTTCTTTAAATAATTTAAATATTTCTAAAGCTTTTATATAGGCATTTTCTATAAAGGTATCCCCCGTCTCCTCAACTTCAATATCTATTCCTGCTTCTTTTAAGGATATTACATCAATATTTAAACCATCTAATATTTCTTTTATTTCTTTTATTTTATTTTTGTTGTTACTAGCTATAATTAATTTTTTCATTTTTTCACCATCCTGTTGTTAAAAATATAATTCTCTTAATCTCAATTATATAATAGTATAACATTTTTTTGCTATTTAAAATTTTCTTAGAACTATTTCTTTATATTTATCATATTATTTATATAAGGATTAATTTTATAGTAGGTGTTGTGTTTGAAATATATTGGACCTTTCTTAAGACTTAATACTTTAAACAAGGAGAACATAAAAAATCAATTGTTCCATCTATCAAAAGAATCTCTCAAAGATATCTTATTTAATTCAAAATGCGGTATACTCATGAATACTAAAGAATTTAGAAACAAAAAAACCTCTGAAGGTGAAGTCAACGTATTGAAACACTCTTTCCCAATTATATCCATATACAAAAAATCTAATCCAAAGCTAAAAAACGTAAATGACAGAATTTATTGGGCTGATGACAAATTTAAAAAAGAAATAAATATAACAACCAATGCATTTATGACTTTATCACTACTAGAGTTGGCGGACTATTATAGACAATTTGAAGATATTGATAAACGTAAACACTGCTACCATCTTATATATGATAATATAGCGAAAAAACAATTGCAATTTTATGCTAGCAATTTAAGAAATGAAGAAGGAGTTTTTATTGATAAAATAGACCTAACCGATTCCTCTTCAGATGATTACAAGTTAGAAGCAAAAGATAATAAATTTAAATTCTCTGATCAGGCTTTATTAATGGCCGCTTTTTACAAAGCATCTTTAGATGATGACTCAGAGGATGTTTTAGGTTATAGAAATTTTTCTTTAGACATACTAAATATGTTCTTAGAATATAGACATGAATTATATACTCTATCCATTGATGAACTTCTAAAATTATGCTTTGCACTGAATGTATTTTATGGTTATTCCAAAAATGAAGATGCTAATTTGTTAATGTTAGATATTTTTGAATTAATTAATGAAAATTATATTAATCATATTGAACTAAATTCTGAAATAAAAATTGAAAATTTGTGTTTGTCTTATATAAATTCATACTTATTATACAAAAATACAGGCTTCATTAAATATAAGGATATAATGAATAGACTAAATGAGGAATTAATTAAATGTTACAATGAAGAATGGGGAATTTTTGTAAAATTAAAAGAAAAGGACCCTTTAAAATTTTCTCCAATGGACATTTCTCTTTATTTATTATGCCTTATGATATCCTCTGAAAATTTAGATTGTGATTCTACTAATCTATCTCCTATTATTGCTAGCGTTTATAAAAGACAATTAATAAACTCAGGAATGATATTAAGTTGGCCAGAAGCTCCTACTTTAGATGATAGGGAAAGATATAAAAATTTTTCTTTAAATTCCGATGATCTATTAGATGAATCTGAATTTAAACCATCATATATAGCATCTCCTGAAAATTTAAATTTAGCATCAGTATTTATTAAGAGCGTAAAATATAACGAGAAAAAATCTTCATTTAAACAAGGTAAATCTTCATTTTATAGCGACAGAAACGTAATACCATTTTTCTTTATGATATATATCTATAATATTAGTTGCCAATAAAGTAAAATTTTAATTACTATATAAATAAAGTAATTGCATATAATATAGTTAATATAAGTTTTAATATTTTTCCTTTGCTTTACACTAAGGGAGGTAAAATATGATGAACATAAATTGCTCTGAAAATTGTATTCATTGTAAAAATGGTAATTGTACTTTAAACCATGTATCAAAGATTTCTAATCTCATTAGCAATGACTATAGTTGTGCTTATTTTGTAAAAAAAGGACCTACCAAAAAAGCTTCCCATAGAACTTAATTGGGAAGCTTTAAATATCATTAAAACTAATATTATTGAATAATATATCACCATTATAATTTAAAAATATATTATAAATACTATTATCAGCATATATAAGATTCTTTACAAATAATATAGGAACTACTGGCACTTCCTCCATGAGTATCTTTTCCCCTTCATTTAGTAATTTATCTTGCTCCACTGTATCTCCTTCTTTTTTAGCATTTAATATTATGTTGTCGTAATTTTTATTCTTATAACTATAAAAATTAAAATAATTATTAGAGCATATTTTCTCATAAAATGAAATAGGGTTTTTATACTCTTTTATTATCTCTAAAAGTACCATATCATAGTTATCCTTCTCCAATACATCCTTCATTTCTACTTCATTATAGCCTTTTAATAATATATTTATATTCAACTCATTTTTTAACTGCTTTTTTATTTCTTTTGCTAATTCATCGTTATATTTATTTTTTATATAAACAAGTTCTAAAGAAAGATCTTTATATTTACCAGAAGAGCCTACTCTATCCTTAGAATATTTCCAAGGGGAAGCCCTATCTTTAAAAATATTTTTGACTATATAATTTCTATCAATACTATTATATATATCTTTTCTTAATTTATTATCTTTAACTTTATCTCTTTTAAAATTAAAAGCTATAGCCTTCCCTATATAAGAATCATTTTCAATAACATAACTTCCATCTTTAATATTTTCATTATTCCATAAATCATAAATTTTTAAAAAATCAACTTTAGAGGTTGCAAAAGCTGCTAAAACTCCCTCTTCGCTGCCCTCATTTTGTATAGTCATTTTTTCATTTTTTACATTTTCACTATCCCAATATTGAGTATTATTCTCTAATTCTAATATATCTTTGTTAACATTTTTTATTATATATGGTCCTGAATATGCTATATAATTATAATCCTTTTCCCAACTTTTAAGAGTATAATTTATTTTTCTTAAAGAATATCTGGGATTTGATAGAATATCTAAAAAATAACTGCAGGGATATTTTAATGTAATCTCCAAGGTGTTTTTATCAACCTCTTTTACGCCAGTCTCTAAGAAATTAATATCTCCTTTTCTGTACTCTTCTAAACCTTTTATATAAAACAAATGATAATCAAAAACATTATTTACCCCTACGTTCAACGTTTCTGAAAAGAAATAAACAAAATCTCTAGCTGTTATACTCTCGCCATTATTCCATTTAGCATCATTTCTAATTTTAAAAGTATATTTAGTACCATTTTCTTCAACATCCCATTTATAGGCTAAACCTGGAACAATGTTACCTTCATCATCTTTTTTCACTAATCCTTCAAATAAGTTAACTAATAAGTAATTATATTCTCCTATAGTATCATCTAGTAAAATTAAATCTTTAGGGAAAGTTTCTACCCCATATACTATAGAATCTTTATTATCAAGATGATGTATATCTTTTTTCTTTTCTACACAACCACTTATAAGCACAAATATACATATTATCAACGCAATATATTTTTTCATTATTTTTCCCTCGTATAAAATTTTTACCATTTAATATTAATAATTATTCCCTTTTGCATAAAAATTAAAACAAGTTATTTTAAAAAATATTATTATGGTATATACTTAATTTATAATATTGTAACTATTTAGTAATTATTTAGTATTTTCATAATATGGAGGGGAACATATGCTTCTTGCTGTTGAAATTATTGGAATTGTAACTATGTGTGTATTAATTAGTGTATCTGTATTAGGCTTTATAATTTTAAAACAAATAATTAACCAACTTAAGTACAAAAATTATTTGCTAGAAAAACTAAATCTACATATATATAATCTATCAACTAATCTAAAACTAAAAGAGAATATACAAATTGTTGTACCGGAAAAGGATGAATTTAACTTATAAAAAAACCTTGTGGATTTTTATCCACAAGGTTTCTTTATTAAAGTTTTTCAACTTCATCATTTACAAGTTTGTTTACAATTTGAGGGTTTGCTTTCCCCTTTGTTTCCTTCATAATAAGACCTACTAAAAATCCAATTGCTCTTTTCTTTCCACTCTTATAATCTTCTATGGATTTAGGATTTTCTTCTATAACTTTCTTTACTACTTCTAATATAGCACCTTCATCGTTATTTTGAACCAATCCTTTTTCTTCTACTATAGTTTTAGCATCCTTACCAGTACTGAACATTTCCTCTACAACTTTCTTTCCAATATTGTTTGAAATAGTATTGGAATTTATTAATTTGATTAATTCTGAAAGTTGAGATGGTGTAAATTTCAATTCCTCAACAGTCATGGAGTTTTCATTTAATAATCTAGATATATCTCCCATTAACCAGTTTGAAGAAGCCTTAGGATCTCCACTTAATTTAGCTGTTTCTTCAAAATAGTGAGCCATAGCCATAGTTAAGGTCAATACAGATGCATCATATTTAGGTATTCCATATTCTCTTACAAATCTATCTTCTTTTTCGTGTGGTAATTCAGGTATAGTTTCTCTTATTTCTTCTATCCATTGATCAGATACATTTATAGTAACTAAATCTCCCTCTGGGAAATATCTATAGTCATTTGCCTTTTCCTTACTTCTCATAACTATAGTAACATTATTAGCTTCATCCCATCTTCTAGTGTCTTGAGATAAACTTTCCCCATTTTCAACTGCTTCTGCCTGCCTATTATATTCATATGTAAGAGCTTTTTCTAAAGCCTTAAAAGAATTCATGTTTTTTATTTCTGTTCTAACTCCAAATTTGCTAGTTCCTTTTTCCCTTATAGAAATGTTACCATCACATCTTAGAGATCCTTCTTCCATTTTGCAGTCTGATACTTGAACTGAAGCTAAAATACTTCTAAGCTTTTGCAAATAAAGAGTGGCCTCCTCTGGACTTCTCATATCTGGCTTTGAAACTATTTCTATAAGAGGCACCCCTGCTCTATTAAAGTCAACTAATGTCCCTGCCTTAGTATGAAGAAGCTTTCCAGCGTCCTCTTCAATATGTATTCTTTCTATTCCAATTTTCTTCTTTTCTCCATTGTCAAGTTCTATTTCAATATATCCGTCATGACAAATAGGTACTTCATCTTGAGTAATCTGATAGTTCTTAGGGCAATCTGGATAAAAATAATTCTTTCTATCCGTTCTACAAACTTTATTTATATCACAATTAAGTGCTAAACCAGCCTTAATAGCATACTCTACTACCTTTTTATTTAATTGTGGAAGTGAACCTGGCAATCCTAAGCATATAGGACATACATGTGTATTTGGTTTTCCTCCAAACTCTGTTGTACATCCACAAAAAATCTTAGTTTCTGTTGAAAGTTCGGCATGCACTTCTAAACCAATCACCGCTTCAAAATCCATATGTTTTTCAACTCCTTTTCTTACCCAATGATAATTATAATTTAGCTCTCATTTTATGCCAATCTGTGGATTGTTCATAACTATATGCTATATTAAATATGGTGTCTTCTCTAAAGTAATTTCCTATTATTTGAATACCTACTGGAAGACCATCAACCATACCACATGGTATAGATATAGCTGGCAATCCTGCTACACTTACAGGAACTGTATAGGCATCAGATAAATACATAGCCATTATATCTTCAGATTTTTCTCCAATTTTAAAGGCCTTAGTTGGGTAAGTAGGTGATATTATAGCATCAAATTCTTTAAATATGCGTTCATAATCATCTTTTATAAGTTTTCTAACCTTTAAAGCCTTTTTGTAATATGCGTCATAGTATCCTGCTGATAATACGTAAGTTCCTAGCATTATTCTTCTCTTAACTTCTTTTCCAAAACCTTCATCTCTCGTTTTAAAATATATATCCACTGGATCTGAATAATTCTTTGTTCTAGCTCCATATCTAATTCCATCGAATCTAGCTAAGTTAGATGAAGCTTCAGCACTAGAGATTATGTAGTATGCTGATAATGCATAATCTGTTAATGGAAGTGAACATTCTTTAACTTCTGCTCCATTTTCTCTTAGAACTTTTACAGCTTCATTTACAGCCTTTCTTACTCCTTCATCTAAGCCTTCTCCAAAGAACTCTTTAGGTATTCCTATTTTCTTTCCCTTAATATCCATGTTTAAACAAGCACTATAATCAGGAACTTCTATCTTTGCTGAAGTAAAGTCTTTATTATCCACACCTGCTATATGCTGCATTATTAAAGAAGAATCCCTTACGTCTTTCCCCATTACTCCAACTTGATCAAGGGTAGAACCAAAGGCTACTGCTCCATATCTAGAGATTCTTCCATAGGTTGGCTTAACACCTACTATACCACATAGAGCAGCAGGTTGTCTTACTGATCCACCTGTATCTGTTCCTAGTGCTAACGGTGTCTCCATAGATGCAACTGCTGCTGCAGATCCCCCAGAGGATCCTCCTGGTACTCTTTCTAAATCCCAAGGGTTTCTTACTAGCTTATATGCACTATTTTCATTAGAAGATCCCATAGCAAATTCATCCATATTTAACTTTCCAAGTATGATACCGTCTTCTTCTTTTATTCTTTGCACTACATGGGCATCATAGGGTGAAATATAACCTTCTAATATTTTAGATGCACAAGTATTTTGCATTCCCTCAACACTTATGTTATCTTTTATAGATACAGGCACCCCGCCTAATCCCTTTAGTTCTTCACCTTTAGATATTTTTTCATCAAGTTTTTTAGCTGTATCTATAGCTTCTTCTTTTCCTGTATAAAGATAAGCTCCAACTTTTGAATCAACGCTTTCTATTCTATCTATAAAGCTATTAACTACTTCTTCTACTTTTACTTCTTTATTTTTAATCATGTCTTTCAACTGATGAGCTGTAAGACTATATAATTCCATAATTCCAATTACCTCCCTCTTCTAAAATTATTCTCCATCAAGAATCTGAGGAACTAATACATATCCTTCTAATTTTTCTGGAGCATTTGATAACACCTCTTCTATTTTCATAGAAGGTTCTGTCTTATCTTCTCTAAATACATTTTCTGCATAATATGGATTTACAATTATATCTACATCGTCAGTATCAAGTTCATCTAATTTCTCCATATATGCTAATACTTTATTCAAATCTTCAATTAAAGCTTCCTTTTCTTCTTCTTTTAATTCCACTCTTGCTAATTCACTTACATGTTCTACATCTTTTTTAGTAATCGACATTCCACTCCCTCACTTTCTTAGAAAATTTTATAACTACTCAAAAATAACATATATATTGTATCATAAAAATTATTTTTTACATACTGAATCATATGCAAAAAGATATCAACATCTCAAAAGAGTTTGTTGATATCTTGCTACATTTAATACACTTTCATAAATATAAAAAACATACTTCCTGCTGCTAATATGCTACAAACGATAGGATACATCTTTTTAATATTTTTTAAATCTATAAATTTTACAGTCCAGATCACCATGGTAAAGAAGAGACACCATTGCAAAGTATAGTAGCTATTAAAGTACTTAATATAAACAAATTGATAAGTTGTAAGCATAGTCAATATTATGGCTACTGTAGTAAAAAACACAGAAACCCATCCTAATATACTAATAGTTCTTCCCATCTCTACTCCTCCAATTCTTTATCTATATGTCCTTAATTTCTAATCATTTGTTCGAATTCTTCTTCATTTATTGTTTTAACTCCCAATTCAATAGCCTTTTCATATTTAGAACCAGGCTCTTTCCCAACTAAAACATAGTTAGTTTTTTTGCTGACACTGCTAGATACTTTTGCTCCTAAACCCTCTAGTTTTTCCTTTATTTCTGTTCTTCCATAGTTTTCTAAAGAACCAGTAACTACTATTGTTGTATCTTTAAATGGACTATCTTCCTCTACACTCATCTCATCAGTTATAGGATTTATGCCTATGTCCAATAACTCATTTAAACTATTAATTATTTTCTCCTGTTTAAAGAAATCTATTATACTATAAGCTACTTTTTCTCCAATATCTTTGATAGATGTTAATTCCTCAAAAGAAGCATTCTTTATATTTTCTAGAGTTTTCAAATGCTTCACTAAGTCTTTAGCAGTTTTCTTACCAACATTAGGAATACCTAGCGCGTATATGAATGAGGATAATTCGGGATTTTTGCTACCTTCTATTGCATTTAAAATATTGCTAGCTTTCTTTTCTCCAAACTTGTCTAATGTTAATAATTCTTCTTTTTTTATTCTATATAAATCTCCAATAGATTTTATATTTAATTTTTCAAAGAATTGCTCTGCTGTTTTTTCGCTAAATCCCTCTATATTCATAGCTTCCCTATTTGCAAAATGCACTATACTTTTAACCATCTGCGGTTTACAAGATAGAGTATTTTCACAAAATAAATGTACACCATCTTGAATTAATTGACTATTACAATATGGACAGTTTTCAGGTGCTTGAATTTCTAGTCCATTATGTATGCTATCCTCAACTACACCCATTATTTCTGGTATAACATCATTAGATCTTCTAACATATACTTCACTACCTATTTTGACATTTTTTCTTTTTATGTCATCCATATTATTCAAAGTAGCTCTTTTAACCGTCGCTCCCCCTAGCTCTATAGGCTCTAAAATAGCTGTAGGTGTTACTCGTCCACTTCTACCTACATTCCACTCTACCTCCAATAAAGTAGTAGTAGCTTCCTCTGCTTCGAATTTATATGCAATAGCCCATTTAGGAAATTTTATTGTGTATCCTAATATTTCTCTAGTTTTTATATGATCTATAGCTATTACAATTCCATCTATCTCATAGTCTAATTCATTTCTAATGCTGTTTATATATTCTATTTCTTTTTGAATTTCTTCTATAGAGTTACAATTTTTAATATATGTATCTACAGGGAAACCCATTTCTTTTATAAAATCTAACATTTCTGTATACGTCTCAAAGGGTTCTCCTTCGCTATAACCTATATCGTAAAAAAATGCTGATAAATTTCTATTTGCCGTCTCTTTAACATTTAAATTTCTAAGAGCACCTGCTGCTCCATTTCTTAAATTTTTTAACGGAATAGCTGCACTTTTATTATATTCTTCAAAAGCTTTTTTGGTCATTATAGCTTCTCCATGAATTTCAAAAGCATAATTATTGTTAATTTTAAGTGGCAAGGACTTAATTGTCTTCGCCTGCTCTGTAATATTCTCTCCTATTACCCCTGTTCCTCTAGTGGCAGCTTTTACTAGTATACCATTCTCATCATAGGTACAATTTATAGTAAGTCCATCGAACTTTTTTGTCAATATATATGATGGTAGAGGTAATTTGTCTTCATGGGTACTATTATATTGAAGTACAGCTTTAACATTTCTGTTATGCCATTCAGTCAAGCCATTTATATTCTGTGATTTGTCTAAACTCCACAACGGTCCTTTGTGTTGATATTTTTCAAATTGCGCTAATATCCTATCTCCAACTCTTTGAGTAGGAGAATATGGTAGCATAAATCCAGTTTCTTTCTCTAGCTGTACCAATTCATCATATTTTTTATCATACTCTTTATCTGATATTGAAGGATTATCTAACACATAGTATTCATGAGCATATTTATTTAATTCTTCTACTAGAGAATATATCCTGTCTATCATTCCGTCTATCTCTTTATTATCTTTACTCAAAATACATCCCCCTCTAAACTGCTTCTAAAGGTGCCATACTCAGCATCAATATTTTTACTCCCATTTTATCAAAAGCTACTGTAAGCTTTAAATCTCCTCCACTTGGAATAGCACTCACTACAGTTCCCACTCCAAACTTATCATGTTTCACCTTTTTCCCAGGCCTTACTTGATCCGCAGTCAATTTATTTTCTTCATTATCGTCTTTAATCTTTATTTCATTTGTATTTTCTATTTTATTTAATGCTGTATTATTAATATTCGAAAACTCTCTATTTGTATATACGTTTCTTTTATTATAATAGGTATTATAATTATTTTTATTTAAATTTATATTTTCTTTTAAATCTATAGCTACCTCATTAATAAATTCTGACTCAGCGTAGGCTACAGTTCTACCAAAAATAGTTCTTCTTTCTGCGGATGTCATATATAGCTTTTCTTTAGCTCTTGTTATTCCAACATAGCAAAGTCTTCTAGACTCCTCCATCTCTTCCTCATCTTCTAAGGATTGTATCCCCGGAAATATTCCATTCTCCATTCCAGCCATAAATACTACAGGGAATTCCAAGCCTTTAGAACTATGAACTGTCATCAATACCACTGCTTCAGATTCTTCATCATAATTATCTACATCTGAAACTAAGGTAACCTGTTCTAAAAATGCAGATAGACTTTTATCTTCTGAATTGCTTTCAAAATGCACAGCAGCAGACACTAGTTCTTTTAAATTTTCAATCCTACTTAAATCCTCAATATTATTAGTTTTTTGTAATTCCTCCATATATCCTGTGCTCTGCAATATCTCTTCTATTAATTTTGATACGTTTATTTCATCTCTTTTTCTTATAAAGCTATTTATTAAGCTTATAAACTTATTGATGGAAGCTACTGCTCTTGCTGATAGTCCTATACTGTCTACATCTAATAAAACGCTATACATACACTCTTCCATGGATGATGCAAAAGATTGAACCTTGTCTACAGTACTATCACCTATCCCTCTTTTAGGAACATTTATTACTCTTTTTAAGCTAACATCATCTAGAGGATTATTTATTAATTTTAGATATGACATTATATCCTTTATTTCTTTTCTGTCATAGAACTTTAATCCTCCAATAATTTTATAAGGTATCTTATTTCTCATAAATGCTTCTTCAAAAATACGTGATTGTGCATTAGTTCTGTATAATATTCCAAAATCCTTATAACTTTTATTTTCTTCCCCTGATATCTTTTTAATTTCTGATGAAATAAATTGTACTTCTTCTATATCTGAATACCCTCTATAGATTTTAATTTTTTCACCTTTTTCATTATTTGTCCTTAAAACTTTAATTTTTCTATAGCTATTGTTTTTTATAACACCATTAGCTGCATCTAATATATTACTTACTGATCTGTAGTTTTGCTCAAGCTTTACTATTTTAGTATTTGGGTAATCTTTTTCAAATTCTAAAATATTTCTTACATCTGCACCTCTCCATGCATAAATACACTGATCATCATCACCTACAACGCATATATTTTTATGAGAAGAAGCTAGTAATCGTGTCAATTCATACTGTGATCTATTAGTATCTTGATACTCATCCACCATTATATATTTGAACTTTCTTCCGTAAAATTCTAGAACATCTGGATTCTTTTTAAAAAGTTCAACGGTTTTAAATATTAAATCATCAAAATCCATGGCATTATTATTTTTAAGCTTTTTTTGATATAGTGAGTAAATATCTCCTAATTTTTTTAATCTATAATTACTTTCTCCCTTTTTAATTACCTCTTCTGGTGAGATTAAATTATCTTTAAACTCTCCAATTTTATTTAAAGCTGATTTTTCATCAAAATCTTTATCACTTATATTTAATTCCTTTAAACATTCCTTAGCTAAAGTTTTTTGGTCATAGCTATCATATATAGCAAAATTTTTATTATAACCAATTTTTTCAGCTTCTCTTCTTAATATCTTTACACAGCTAGAATGAAAAGTTGATATCCACATATTATCTGCTTCATTTCCAACAATATTTTTTACCCTTTCCTTCATTTCATTTGCTGCTTTATTTGTAAAGGTAATAGCTAATATTTGAGAAGGATATACATCTAAATTTTTTATCAAGTGAGCTATTCTATAAGTTAAAACTCTAGTCTTACCTGAACCTGCTCCTGCCAATATAAGCAAGGGACCTTGCACAGTAGTTGCAGCATCAAGTTGCTCCTTATTTAATAATTTGCTTAAATCCATTAATCTTTCACTCCCTGTTTCCTAATAACTCAAATATAATGAATCAGTTTATATTATATCACTTAACTACCTCTTTAATCACCTTTAATATTTATTTTAATAAAACGTTTAAAAAGATTGGTTTAAAATTTACCTCTAAACCAATCTTTTATATTATCTTATATTTATCCAATAAATATATAAACTAGATTTCATTCTATTTTAACAAATCTATTGCCGTATTGCATAATACCTTTATCCCAACTGGTATAGCTCTCTCATCACAAATGAAATTAGGGTTATGAACTACGCAACAATCTTCATTTATTTCGGATTTACATCCTAACCACATAAAGGTACAAGGTATATATTGGTTAAAGAAGGAAAAATCTTCACCTCCTGTTGCCGGATATTGCGGTATAATTAAATTTTCTTCCCCTATAGAATATTTTAAAGACTCCATAACCTTCTCTGTAAGCTCTTCATCATTATAAGTTAATGGATATCCATTTACATATTTAAACTCATAATCACAACCTAATGCCTCACAAATACTTTTTACTATACTCTCAATTCTTTCTGGCATCATAGCTGCTATGTGTGGTGCGAAGGTTCTAACTGTTCCTTCCAAATTTACCTCATCAGGTATTACATTATACCTATACCCTCCTTGTATAATACCTAAACTAACTACAGCACTATCAAGAGGGCTTATGTTTCTGCTTACTATAGTCTGCAGAGCAGTTATTACATGCGCCGCTCCTACAATAGCATCAACTCCTTGATGAGGTGCAGAACCATGGGCACTCTTCCCCTTTACTTTTATAAATATTCTATCAGACTGAGCCATAATAGCCCCTTTTTTTACTCCTACTTTACCTAGGGGCACATCCCAAACATGAAGAGCAATAGCTGCATCTACCTTAGGATTTTCTAAAACTCCATCTTCTATCATGTAATTTGCCCCGCCAGTTGGATTGCATTCCTCTGCAGGTTGGAATACGAATTTTATATTTCCTTCTATGCTATCCTTCATATTTGACAATACCTTTGCCGCTCCTAAAAGTATTGAAGTATGAACATCGTGACCACAAGCATGCATTATATCTTTATTTTGTGATTTAAATGGTAGATCCGTTAGCTCATTTATAGGAAGCGCATCCATATCAGCTCTAAGCAAAATTGTTTTCCCTTCTTTTTTTCCTTCTAAAAGAGCAACTACACCTGTCTTACCAATACCTTTTTCTACTTTCAAACCTAATCCTTGGAGATTTTTATATACAACATCAGCAGTCCTATGCTCATTCATTCCAATCTCAGGATGAGCATGTATATCCCTTCTAATATTTATAACATCCTCCAAATTTTTATCTACTAACTTATCGATTAACTCTTTAGTCAAAATAAAACACCCCCAATTGAACAATCGCTAAATTTCTGTATTTTTAACTAATCATCATCTAGATTAAAATATCATCTAATATAAATTTAATATTATCTTATAGGAGCTCCTGGCCCTAGTGGTAAACCTAATGCATACCAAGACATGGCAAATACTATCCAAGTTACAAGCATGATTAAACTATAAGGTATCATTAAAGATAACACAGTACCTACCCCTGCTTCTTCATCATACTCATTAATTAGTGCTAATATGATCGGAAAGTATGGAAATAATGGAGATATAATATTAGTTGTAGAGTCTCCTATTCTATATAACATTTGTGTTAATGCTGGGTTATAGTCTAATAGGTAAAACATAGGAACAAATATTGGTGCAAGTAATGACCACTTTGCAGAACCACTTCCAATAAATAGGTTTACAAATGCTACGAATAGTATAAATAATATAAACAATGGAATTCCCGTTAAATTAGCTGCTTTCAATCCATTAGCTCCATTTACAGCTATAACATAACCTAAATTACTCCAGTTGAAGTAAGCTATGAACTGTCCTATAACAAATACCAATACAATATATGAAGCCATGTCTTTTATAGCTATTCCCATGTATTTGGGCACATCTGCAAATTTTTTTATCTTACCTACCTCTTTACCATAGATATATGAAACTATAATGAATAAAAATAACAGTAATGGTATTATTGAATTTAAGAAAGGAGATGGTATTAATGAGCCTGTTTTAGGATCTCTTAAGAAGCTATTTTTAGGAATTATTACAGCTAATATCACCAATACATAGACTAAGGCTCCTATTCCCGCTTTTCTTAACCCCTTCTTTTCTTGTGATGTTACTTCTTCATTTTTAATCTGCTTTTTGCCCCTGTATTCCCCTAATCTTGGCTCTATAATCTTTTCTGAAATAACTGTACCTATAATTGCTAAGATAAATGTTGAGACTGCCATGAAAAACCAGTTACTTACCGGTGTTACTTCCCCGCCCTTATTTACGATTTGTAATGCCTCTGTGGTTATACCTGCAAGCAATGCATCTGTCCCCGCTATCATTAAGTTAGCGCTAAATCCTGCTGTAGTTGAAGCATAGCCTAATGCTATACCTGCAAGTGGATGCCTACCTATGGAAACAAATATTACTGCGGCAATAGCTGGAATAACAACTATAGCAGCATCAGAAGCTATATTTCCACATATACCAATTAACATAATCATAAAAGTAATTACCTTTGGTGAAGAACCAAGTATTGTCTCTTTCATGAAAGTTGTCATAAATCCAACCTGCTCTGCAAGGCCTATACCTAGAGTCATAGTTAGAACTAATCCTAGTGGAGCAAAACTAGTGAAGTTTTTAATCATATTTTCTAACATGTATCTTATACCTTCACCAGAAAGTAAGTTCTTAACTGCAACAACTTTTCCATCTACAGGATTCTCTACACTTACCCCCATAATTGAACATATAAGGGAAGCTACCCATACTATAACTATAAGCCATATGAATAGTATAAATGGATGAGGTATTTTGTTACCTACTCTTTCAACCCAACCAAGAAATCCTCCAGCTTTTTTTTGATTAGCTAAAC
This sequence comes from Clostridium mobile, assembly GCF_018918285.1. Classification (GTDB taxonomy): domain Bacteria; phylum Bacillota; class Clostridia; order Clostridiales; family Clostridiaceae; genus Clostridium_AW; species Clostridium_AW mobile. The sequence goes on along the minus strand of NZ_JAHLQF010000003.1, from coordinate 384,631 downwards.
TTTTTTCAGTATTCATGCTCATTCCCCCAATAATTAATATTAATATGTCAAGGTTCAAGCTTTAATTATCTCCGTCCTCCTTTCCATTTAATTTTATTGCAGTATGCGCATATGCTTTTATGGCTATTTTTAATACTCCTTCATCAAAATCAAAGGAATTATTATGATGATCTGCTGCAATTTTTGTCCCAAAAATTACGTATACCGCTTTGCCCCCTTTTTCTTGAACCTTATTCATCATGTAAGTTACATCTTCAGAGCCCGTAAGTTTCACGCGATCCACTATACTTTCTATCCCTTTAATATTTTTTACTTCCTCTTTAAAAACTTCAGATAATTCTTCATCACTATTGGAGCTCTCTGCTCCTCCTACAATTTTAATTTCCCATTCCAAATCATGCATAAGAGCTGAAGCTTTTATAACTTCTTTAGCTCTTTGAGTAATATATTCATTGATATTATTAGTTTCTCCCCTAGTTTCTATCTTCATTATTGCGTAATCAGGAATTATATTTCTTCCCTTTCCACTATTTAAAACTCCCACATTTATTCTTCCTACTCCTTCTTCATGTTGGCACAATGTATGTAAATTTAATGCAGCTGTTGCTGCTCCAAGAAGTGCATTTTTTCCTTTTTGAGGAGATACTCCAGCATGAGATCCCCTTCCTCTAAATATGATATCCATTTTAGTTGTAGATAAAAATCCTTCTGTACCACAGGCTATCTCTCCAAATTTATTAGACATTAAACCTATATGGCCGCTAAGGAAGTAATCAACATTATCTAAAATATTACTATTAGCCATTGATTTAGCTCCTCTAGTTCCTTCCTCTGCAGGTTGAAATATCAATATTATTTTACCTCTTAATTCCTTTTGGAATTCTTTTAAAACTTTAGCTAATCCTAATCCAATGGCTGCATGTCCATCATGTCCACAAGCGTGCATAGAATCTTTATTTACTGAGGAGAATCCTTCTCTAAAAGGTCTATGCTCTGAGGAGCTACTCTCTAATCCATCATTTGCGTCGATATCAAATCTAAATGCAGTAACTTTACCAGGTATACCAGTATCTAGTACTGCTACTACCCCTGTATAACCTTCTCTCATCATGCTTATATATTTTTCCGCTCCACCTTGTGATAAAGCTCTTTTTATATTTAGTTTTAACTCTTCTTCCGATGGCAAACCCATCATATCTTCCTTTTTAAATATTTCTTCCCCTAGTTTAACCTCATAACCTAATTTACTTAAATAATTTGCTATTTTTGAGGCAGTCCTAAATTCAGTCCATCCTGATTCAGCATATTTATGAAAATCTCTTCGGATATCTACAATTTCCTCTTCCAAATCATCTATATAGTTATCTAAGAATGTTTTGTCGCTTCCCATAGAATTCTCCTCCCAAATTATTAGAATATTAAAACAATATTATTTAATATTTAATTATTCGCCAGATAATATTATTTTCCTTTATTGTAAAATATTTAACATTTATATTCCTACATAAATAAATGTGATTAAATAATACATATAAAACAAAAAGAGGATTGGTAAATTTACCAATCCTCTTACGTATACTACTTATTTTTTATTATCTTCTTCTAGTCTAGATAGTACAACTTCATATCCATCACTACCATAATTTAAGCACCTATTTACTCTACTTATTGTAGCAGTACTAGCACCTGTTGTTATGGATATATCTTGATATGTTTTTCTATCCTTTAACATCTTGGCTACTTGCATTCTTTGACTCAACGATTGTATTTCATTAATAGTACAAATATCATCAAAAAATCTATAGCATTCTTCCCTCGTTTGTAACTTTAATATGGCGTCGTATAAAAAATCAATTTCTTCATTTTGAATTTTTGATTTATATCCACTCACAACATTCAGCTCCTTATTAATAGTAATAATTAATAGTACTAATTAAATTTTAACATTAATTATAAAATATATCTACTATACTGGCTGAATTTTTTGTATATTGCAAAAAAATGAACAAAAAAAGCAAACAACCCATTGGGGCATGGGTTGTTCAATAAATAAAAGGGGGCTATTCATTCTTTTATTTATTCTTGCAACTTCATTATATAAAATTTATTGAAGAGTTTCAAGATGTAATGCAAGAAAAAATATTAATAATTTATTAACATGCTTGAAAAAATTCATTTTTTATTAATTTGTAAACATCTAATTAACTATTTAAAATTATTTAACATTTCAAACTCTTCTTTTGTAATTTCTCTATAAGTCCCTTCTTCTAAGGATTCATCTAGTTCCAGCTTACCAAATTTAATTCTTTTCAAATATACTACTTTTTTATTTAATGCCTCAAACATTCTTTTTACTTGGTGAAATTTACCTTCCTGTATTGTAACATATACTTCAGATCCATCATCATTTGCATTTTTTATTTCAAGTTTTCCTGGCATGCATTTATATCCGTCATCTAGAGTTATACCATTTTCAAAAGCTTTTATATCATCTTCGTTTACTTTCTTGTCTATTTCCGCATAATATATTTTGTCAACGTTCCATTTAGGTGATATTAGCTTATGATTTAACTCTCCATCATTAGTAATAAGAATTAATCCTACAGTATCCTTATCTAATCTTCCTACTGGAAAAGGATTAAAGGCTTGATGTTCTGGTAGAAGCAAATCTATGACTGTTTCACAATGATTATCATAGGTTGCTGAAATAACTCCTGCAGGTTTATTCATCATTAAATATATATACTTTCTATATTTTACTTCTTCACCATCTACTTTTATTATAGATGAATAAGGATCAATATTCATTCCTGAATCCTTGACTATCACATTGTCTACTTCTACAGCTCCACTCTTTACTAATGATTTTACTTCTTTTCTTGTACCGTATCCTAAATTAGCTAGTATTTTATCTAATCTTTCCAATATTATTACCTCCAAATTGTTTATTAATTATATGATAGCCATAAACTCACAAAAAATAAACAGTCTTTTGACTGTTTATTTTCCATAATATTTCATAACTTTATTAACATAGTCTCTAGTTTCGTAAGGAAGCCTTTCAATTTGAGATGCTTCTTTTACACCTCTATTTTGTAAAGTGCCAGGTCCAGCATTATATGCAGCAAGGGCTAATTCTTTGCGATCTCCATAAACATCTAATAATTCCCTTAAATATTTAGTTCCACCGTTTATATTTTGCTCTATATCATAAGGGTCACTAACTCCTAAATATTTTGCTGTATCAGGCATAAGTTGCATCAATCCCATGGCACCAGCTGTAGATGTTACAGTAGGATTAAAGTCAGATTCTTGCTTTATTACTGCCATAATTAAATCCTTATCTATAGAAAACTTTTTAGATGCTTTCTCCACAATTTCTTCTATATTATCATTACTTTTTCTTTCTTCATTTATATAATTTATTAAGCTCTTATTATCTCCTCCCATAGCCTTAGTTAAACTTTCCATAACTATGGCAAAGGCAGGGGAATCTCCAACAGTCTTATCAAGTATCTGTTTAAATAATTGAAGTTGAACAAACTTCTCCACCTTTTGCGAATCATTGATATTCAATACTATCACCTATCCTTTCCTTTAAAGCTCCACCTATCTCACATCTACTATTATCTACTATCTAGCATCTGCTATTTACTATCTATCATCTAATCTAACTATTTTATTTCAAACTCGAAAACATCGTAATCCTCATAAGAGTTTTTGCTATAACTACTTTTGCATAAAGCTAATATTTTAAAGTTTCCTGTTGAAAATGGTATAAAACTATAGTCCTTCTTCTTACTATAACTTTGAACTTTAATCCAATCTCTGTCATCCATCATATAAAATTCATATAATACATCCTTACCTCCATTATGATCCACAGAAAAGATAACAGGTTCATTAAGTGTAATCTCTCTTTTGTCGCACTTAATCTTTGTATCAGTAATCATTAATGCATCTTTAACTTCTATTTTTATGTCCCTTTTACTATCAAACAATTCCTTACTTTTTATATTTCTAGTATAAATGTGTAAAAGATATACTCCGCTACGCTTTGGAATAAAGCTATATCTCTTGCTGAAAGTATAGTCACTTTCTTCAACCTTATGACTATTAATTTTTAACACGTATTTTACTAATGTATCTTTTCCATTAGTAGTTACTACATCCATAGTTATTTTATCGCCACATAAGAAATAATCTTTAGATGCATATAAAACATATTCAATAGTAGAAGGGAGATATTCATAGGCATTTATGTATACAATCTCATGGCTATCATACTCTCTTGTAGAATATTTATCTTTAACCCTTATTTCTAATTCATACTTTCCTTCCTCTGTAGCAGTAAACCTTGCCCAATTTGTATTTCCATAATCTATTACAGATTTAACTACATTATCTTTTTTTATAATGAAACTATATCTTAAATTCATGCTTCCAGTAGCCATTGCTTTGGCTACAATACTTTCTCCTACAATAATATTATTCCCCTTATCTAATACAACCTCTTCAATGGCAACAGAATCTCTACTCTTTTCGTCAATGACAAAAGTAATTTCTTCCATACATTCATAATTTCCGTAAAAGGAATTATCCTTAACCCACAATGCTATTTTATAATTTCCTGACATTTTAGGAATCCAGGTATAACTGTCTCCTCTTATATATCCAGAATCTTCACCATAGTTTCCATCAATTATATATCTATAAAGTAAATCTCTACCCCCTAAAACAACAGCTTTCAAAAGAATTTCTGTTTCACAAATTTGAGGAGAGATTTTATCTGTAGTAAAGCTCTTAATCTCTATGTTTTTATACTTTTTTATTTTATAATTTATTGCTGCAACATCATCGTATTCTTTCTGAGAGTACATGTCCTTAGCATAACATAATAATTTATAATCTCCATTTTCTTTTTCAGTAAAATTCACCATTCTTCTATTGGAGTAGTCTTGTATGCAAGCATTTGAACAATCAGGATTTATTTTTACAAATTTATAAAGGGTTGTCCTATTATCTGAAGAGTTTACATCAACTTGAAATATTAATTCACTATCTACAAATAGTTCCTTTGTTAAACACTTGAAATTCTTTATTTCTACCTTTTCCAATGGTAATATCTCGAAGTCTATTTTATCAAAATCATCATAACTATTTTTTGAATTAATATCTTTACATTCTACTAATATTTCATTTTTACCTGGAGTTTTTGCTGTAAATACTATTACATTTTCAGTAGAATAATCCTTTATTAAATTCCAACTATATTCTTCCCTGATCCAATATCTGTACATTATAGGAGCTTTATTAGATACAACTGTAGCAGTAATTTTGTCACCTACTTTTACTACCTTCTTATCAATATTTAAAGAGGATATTAAAGCTTCTTCTGACTTCCCAATTATATAGTCGTTTCTTAAAACGTAATCAAATAACTTACTGCTATCCTTTTTCTTTGCCTGTACCATTATAGTGTATTTGCCGTCTTCTTCTGGAGTCCAATTCACCCAATTCAATTCGTTAAAATCTTGTATAATATCCCAAACCCCATTAGAACCAATAAAAAATTTATATAATAACTCCTCACCGCTTTTATTTTCAACCTTTATATTTATATCCGTACCCTTTTCTTGAGGACTATTTAAATTAAATATAATATTTATATCATCCATATGAATCCACTCCTCATAAAAATATCCCTAGACTATATTATACTATGTATCCATATATTTGTAATAGGACTTTGGAGGATAAAAATTATTATGTAATTTTTATTTGGCTAAAAGTTAAGATTGAAAAGTGAAGATTAAAAAAATTACATTCATCACTCTTCATCCTTAATCTTTAACTCTTCAATCTGTAAAATTGCGTCACAGTTTTTCTATTAAGTATATTAAATTATTATAAAGCCTTTCATCATCTTCTTTATTCCTCTTCTTAGGGTTAGAAGTTTTGCCGCCGCCTCTCCTTACCTTTGCTCCTAAATGCCTTTCAAATAATAATCTATCTATATTTTTATCACTATAGATATATCCCTTAGGACTAATTGGGTAAGCCTTTTTCCCAAGACACATAGCTGCAACGCCAAAGTCTTGAGAAACGACTATATCCCTTTCTTTCACAGCATTTACAATAGCCATATCTACGCTTTGAAATCCACAATCCATGTATTTAATCTCGCTATAATCACTATTTATTATATGATTAATATCGCAATACATTATAACTGGAATATTGTTTTCTTTTCCAGCTTTTTCAATGATATCTTTTCCCGGACAAGCGTCCGCATCTACTATTATTCTCACTCTTTTTCCTCTCTATGCTCTACTCTCTAATTCTTTCTTTAAATCTTCAAATCCTGGTTTACCCAATAGAGCAAACATATTATTTTTATAATCTTCTACTCCTGGTTGATCGAATGGGTTCACTCCCATAAGATACCCACTTATTCCGCAAGCTTTTTCAAAGAAGTATACAGCATATCCGAAATAATATGGAGTTAACTCTGGTATGTTAACTATCATAGCCGGTACTCCTCCATCATTATGAGCTAACATCGTTCCTCTTAATGCTTGCTTATTAACAAAATCCATACTCTTATCTGATAAGAAATTCAACCCATCTAAATTTTCTTTATCTTCTTTAATTATTATTTCTTGCCTTGGTTTTTCAACATTTATAAATGTTTCAAATAATATCCTTAGTCCATCTTGAATATATTGTCCCATAGAGTGTAGGTCCGTTGAAAAATCCACTGCTGCTGGGAATATACCCTTTCCATCCTTACCTTCACTTTCTCCATACAGCTGTTTCCACCACTCTCCAAAGTAGTGTAAACATGGTTCAAAATTAGCTATTATTTCTACAGTCTTTCCTTTTCTGTATAAAGCATTTCTAGCTGCTGCATATCTATAGCATGGATTTTTATACAAATCTCTTTCCATGAAATCTTCTCTAGCATCACTAGCACCTTTCATCATCTGATCAATGTCTACACCTGAAACAGCTATAGGTAGTAATCCCACTGCCGTAAGTACTGAATATCTTCCTCCTACATTATCAGGTATAACAAAAGTTTGGTAGCCCTCTTTATCTGCTAAGGATTTTAATGCTCCCTTTTCCTTATCTGTAGTTACGAATATTCTATTTTTACTTTCTTCTTTACCATACTTCTTTTCTATTAGATCTTTTAACAATCTAAAAGCTATAGCAGGTTCTGTAGTAGTGCCTGACTTTGATATGACATTTACAGAGAAATCCCTATCCTTAATCAAATTAATTAAATCATAAGTGTATGTAGAACTTATATTATTTCCAATATAAAATATAGCTGGAGTTTCCCTCTTATTCCCTGGTAGGTTATTATAAAAAGTATTACTTAACATTTCAATAGCGGCCCTAGCCCCTAAATATGAGCCCCCTATGCCTATAACTATTAATACTTCAGAATTTTTCTTTATTTTTTCTGCCGCTTCCTTAATTCTATTAAATTCTTCTTTATCATAGTTAATAGGTAAGTCTATCCATCCTATATAATCATTCCCCGTCCCTGTACCTTCGTGTAACATTTTATGAGCCTCATTAATATATGGTTGAAAGTACGTTACTTCTTCATCCTTTAAATAAGGCTTTGCATAGTTTAAATCTAAAGTAATTTTATTCATATATAACTCCTCCCACAATCATTGTCTTATAATCTTTATTATAGCAATATATCCAATTAGAGTAAATTAATCAAGCATATAAAGAAGAGCAGACTTTACTCTTATATTAAAATCTGCTCTTTTTCTATATTTTATTCCCACCCAATTATTCACTAGTAAAAACGAAGTTAACTTAATAAAAATAGATAACTTTCAATAATACAATCCTTCTTCCATAGTTGCATATTAATCAAAAACTTATCTATAACTTACTACTTCAACCACTTCATTTTCAACTATTTTATATAATTCTCTTAAAGCTTCCTGTGATGGAATTTTAAACTGTTTCATTAGCTTAGCTAAGTACTCAGGTGATAGAAGGCTTTTTTGTTCTAGATCTCTTCTTCATAATAGGAGGCTATATACCAAACACCTTCGAAGCTATACATAATGGCTTTAACTAAAATTGTTCTATCCTCGCCATTAGTATTGACCCTAACTATAGCTCTATATATAGCTGCTTCTCTAAGGGTTCCTTCTATATTAGTAGTTAGGTTTAATTTTCTTTCAGTTATTTCAATTTCAGACACTGTAGTTATTTCTTTTTTAGCTTTAATTTTATAAATATAATCAGATTTATCTCTTTCCACCTTATCAAGAGCATAATCAATTAAATAATTGTAATAGACATTAAAATGCTCATCTATGGTATTATAATCTATTGTAAATCGTTCTTTTGTATAACACATAAATACTGATTCAGGATCATAATAGTCTGCTTGAATTATGCCATCTGTTTCATTATCTGTATAAGTTAAATCCTGTTCGTTAGATACTGTACTTTGTTTATCAGATGTATCTTCTTGTTTTTGAGTTTCTGTAGTCTGAGTGAGTTCATAATTAGTCTTATTACTTGTATGGTTCGATGCAAGAACGCCTATAAATATGCCCAGTCCAATTGCTAATGTTAAAATTAATAGTGATATAATTACTTTGCTTTTGTTACTCATGTCTCCCCCAATAATATGTAGTATATAGAAAATATTACTACTTAGTGGCAAGTTTGTCCATATTGAAAATATTAAAAGTTCCCTTTGTATACTGATTTAAAGTATTTCCTAAATAAATCAGCATTAATATTAGGTCATGAGCACTAAGGCACCCATGCAAATTCCTGCTATAAAGAAAATTACCATAGACATAAGACTAACAATCAACTACAATATAAATTAATCGGAAATAAATAGATATTTAACCATTTATTTGGAAGGGGCAGATTTTAATGAAATATAGAAATGCTACATTAGAAGATATTCCTGCTATTTCAGAATTACAACAAAAGTATCATGTGTCAACTATAAGCGAAGAGGATAAAGCTAATGGATTTGTTACAACTTTATTTACAGAAGAGCAATTTAAGGAATTAATCCAAAAGGAAAATGGACTTGCTATAGCCTGTGATGGTGACAAAGTTGTGGCTTATGCTATGGCTGCATCTTGGAAATATTGGTCGGCGTGGCCTCTGTTTCAACATATGATAAAGGACCTACCAAATACAAAGTATCTAGGTCAAATTCTTTCTACAGAAAATTCTTATCAATATGGACCAGTTTGCATTCACAAGGACTATCGCGGTTCAGAAGTACTTTTAAATCTTTTTGAATTCTCAAGAATTCAAATGAATAAAAGATACCCTATCTTAATTACTTTTATTAATAAAATCAATCCACGTTCTTATAATGCACATACTAAGAAACTTGGACTTGAGGTAATTAAAACCTTTGAATTCAACAATAATCAATACTATGAATTAGGATATGACACATCGAAAAAGACTACAGGTTCTACTATTTAATATCATAAAATAAACCTGATAAAAGCTTACTTAGGCCTTTATCAGGTTTTATCCTTATTCAAGTATCTAATTTTTTATTTGCTTGAGTGACTAGTTCCAGAAATCTGTCTTATCTTTCAAGCTTATGGAAGAAGCTTTGAACACTGGATTCTTTCCATTCTTTCTCTGATCAACATAGTCGTTCATACAAGCAATTACTGGATTTTTCAATATGAATATTGCTGGAATGTTAATTAATGCCATCGCTGCCATAAGCACATCCGCTGTATCCCATGCAACACCGAATTCCATTCCTGTACCAAATAATATAACAACTACTGCTATAGTACGGAAAACATTCAAAGTGGTTTTGCTTGTTTTTTCACCAAATATATATTTCAAGTTAGCTTCCGAGTAGAAATAATTTCCAATTAAAGTTGTAAATCCAAATAGGAATAATGCAAATGTGAAGAAATGCTGTCCGAACGCTCCGAAGTTATTGGTCAATGCAGCTACATTGTATGCTGCACCAGCAAGTTCTGGATCTGGAGAAATTCCTGAAGCTAAAAGCATTATTGCAGTTGCTGTACAAATTACCCATGTATCTAGATATACTGACATCATCTGAACCAATCCCTGTTTTGCTGGATGGGATACATCAGCTGCAGCTGCAGCATTTGGTGCAGAACCAATACCCGCTTCATTGGAATATAATCCTCTTTTTAATCCCATCATTATAGCTGATCCAGCGAAACCACCAAATATAGCCTTGAAGTCAAATGCTTGTGAGAATATATCAGCAAACATTGCTGGAACAATACCTATATTTTTAAATATTATGATAAATGCTATGATAATATACATTACTGACATTATTGGAACAAGTAGTGAAGCAATCTCACTTAATTTCTTTCCACCACCAAAAATACTAACTCCAGTCAACGCTGCTAAAACTACTCCTACAATCATTGGAGTTGATTTTGGATTATAAAAACTATATGTTGCAAATGCAGAATTAATATTATATGCTGCTAGCATGTTGAAGCCAACCATATATGTTAGAATTAAAATTATTGCAAAAATCATACCTAAAGTCTTATTCTTCAATCCATTTTCAATATAATGTGCTGGTCCACCATAGGAACCACCGTCCTTGTCACGTTTCTTGTAAATTTGTGCAAGAGTACTTTCAACGAAAGCAGATGATGCACCTAGAAAAGCTACAATCCACATCCAAAATACTGATCCAGCTCCACCTATACAAATTGCTGTAGATACACCAATAATATTTCCAGTTCCAACTCTGGAAGCTGTAGAAACCATCAAAGCCTGGAATGAGGACATGGCTTTTTCATTTTCTGCAGGTTCATTTACAATTTTTATAGATTCCTTTAACAAACGAAGTTGAACAAATTTAGTTTTAAATGAAAAATACAGTCCACCGCCAATTAATAGTATTGGTAAAATATACGTATAAAGAAAACCACTTAAACTGCCAATAAATTTTGCGTACATAAGACCCCTCCTTAAAATTTCGTAACATCTTCGTTACTTATTTTGTAACCGCTGTTTAATTAGTTCTACATAGATCACCTTCTTTCCATAACATTGAAACAAAAATTATTTAGTTAATACACGACATTGCTTAATTCTCTACTAAAACAATGTAACCCTAACTCATTTGATAGGTATTCAAGGATATGATAACCTCCTATACTGTTTCCCTGAGCGTCAATCGCAGGTCCGAAAATTCCGATTCCCATTTTATTTTCAGCAGAAGCTACGATACCTCCGCCTACGCCACTCTTTGCAGGCATCCCTGCCCTAATGGCGAATTCTCCTGACCCATCATACATTCCACAGGTCACCATAAGAGACTTGACTATTTTTATAGTATATTTATCGATCAATCGAATTCCAGATTTAACTTCCACTCCATCGTTTGCTAGGATTGATGCATAGTTGGCCAAGTCATTAGTATTTATCTTGACTGAACACATTCTGAAATAAAATTTCAACGTCTCTTCCACATCCGTGTCAAGAACCCCGCTATTCTTCATCAGATATGCCATAGAGCGATTCAACATGCCTGTCTCATTTTCTGACATGTATATGTTTTCATCTATTTCAATTGAATCTCTTCCACAAAGACTACGTACCAATGCCAGATAATCCTCAAATTCATATTTATCAGCAATCAATCCAGCTACAGCGATGGCACCAGCATTAATAAAAGGATTTGATGGATATTTATTCTTTGTTTCAAGTTTATCCAGGGAGTTAAATGGATCCCCTGAAGATTCCATACCTACTTTACTAAACACATATTCTGATCCAAAATGCTCTAGAGCAAAGATTAGAGAAATCGTTTTCGAGATGCTTTGAATAGAGAATTCCTGCTGCCAATCTCCTGCATGGTATCTCCTGCCATCTATCGTCACTATGCTAACTCCAAGCAAATTCTTGTCCACTTTCGCTAATTCAGGAATATACGTTGCAACATTTCCTTTATTTATATGCTTACGACCATATTCCAATGCATAATTTAATACTTCGGCAATATTTTTGATTTCCATTTTATGAACCTACTTCCTAATATATTTAATTTCCTTATTATATATTATATTAACCCACTTGGTTAATATCTGGTAATATCTAAAAGATATAGCTATTATTTGAAAAAGTTATAGCTATATTTTTTATAATATGATAAACTCTAATATAATTCTTTATAATTTACATATTTTTACCATTACCAAGATCAGAAAGGGGTTGTAATAATTTGAATGTTAATCAACTTGAAGGTTTTGTAACAGTTGCGGAATGTGGATCCATTAACAAAGCCGCACAGAAATTATACATATCACAGCCTCATTTAAGCAATATAATCAAAGACTTGGAAAAGGCTATCGGATTTGAACTATTTAATCGAACTAACAGAGGAGTAAATCTGAACTCTGCCGGGGAGTATTTTCTTAAACACTCCAAATCCATACTAAACGAAATAGAAGCTTTAAAAAAATTCACACCTGCAAATATTAAAATTTCAGATAAGTTACGTGTTTCCATGACTAAGTTTACCCACATTATGGAAAGTTTCAATGAAGTTTGCAGCAGAACAGAAAATATCGATAAATTTACCTATCTTCTAAATGAAGGAACCACTAGGGATGTAATTATAGATGTGGCCAACGGATACACCGATGTGGGAGTCATCCATTACGATATCCATCAAACTAAAAACATTCATTCTTTCATCGAAAAAAACGGATTAACTTGGAAAAAAATCGCAGAGTTTGCACCAGAAATCTGCATTTCAAAGCAGCATGAGTTAATTCAGCAAGGAAATATAATATCACTAGATTCCCTTAAAAAGTATGGTTTTGTTCGATACCTTGGACAATATGAGGATTTCATATACAATATCATGAAAAAAGGATCTCATAAGGATCTCAACAACTCAAGTAAGATAATCTATGTATATGGACGAGCAACCTTAATGAATCTCATTTCCACAAGCAATTTCTATACCATAGGAATTAGAGAATTCGAAAATCAGGAAGCAATGTTCGATGTTATATCAGTTCCCATTGAAGGCTGTGAAAATAGTGTCCTTTTTGAAGTGATAACAAGAAACAATGCGCAATTAAATGACAGGACACAGGAATTCATAACCAATGTTACAGAACGATTTCGTAGACTATCTGAACATAAGAGAGGTTAATAAAAAACAAAAACCTGATAACAGCTATCTTTAGCCATTATCAGGTTTCTGTTTTTTATTCCCATTCTATAGTTGATGGTGGTTTTGAAGTTATATCATAAACTATTCTGTTTACGTTTTTAACTTCGTTAACTATTCTTCTAGAAACCTTATCTAAAACTTCATAAGGTATTCTTGACCAATCTGAAGTCATTCCGTCAGTTGAATTTACTGCTCTTAGAGCTACTGTATGAGAATAAGTTCTTTCATCTCCCATAACTCCTACAGATCTGATGTTTGGAAGACAAGCAAAGTACTGCCAAATCACTTCATCTAATTCAGCATTAGCTATTTCTTCTCTGAATATAGCATCTGCTTCTCTTACTATTTCTAACTTATCTTCAGTAATTTCACCTAATACTCTTATAGCCAATCCTGGTCCTGGGAAAGGCTGTCTCCACACTAATTTGTGAGGTATTCCTAATTCTTCTCCTACTGCTCTAACTTCGTCTTTAAATAATTCTCTTAATGGTTCTATAAGTTTAAATTCAATGTCTTCTGGAAGTCCTCCTACATTGTGATGACTTTTTATAGTTGCAGAAGTATTAGTTCCGCTTTCTACTACGTCAGCATATATAGTTCCTTGTACTAAGAAATCAATTTTTCCTAGTTTATTTGCTTCTTCTTCAAATACTCTTATAAATTCTTCACCTATAATTTTTCTTTTTCTCTCTGGGTCTGATACTCCCTTTAATTTTCCTAGGAATCTTTCCTGAGCATTTACTCTTATTAAGTTCATATCAAACTGTTGTTTAAATACTTCTTCAACCTGGTCTCCCTCATCTTTTCTTAGTAAACCATGGTCAACAAATATACAAGTTAGTTGCTTTCCTATAGCTTTGTGTACTATAAGAGCAGCTACTGATGAATCAACACCACCAGATAGCGCACATATTACCTTTTTATCTCCAACTAACTCCTTAACTTCTCTGATTTTTTCTTCAGCAAAAGAAGCCATTGACCAATCTCCCTTTAATCCGCAGATGTTAAAAAGGAAGTTTGATAACATTTTTTTGCCAAAAGGTGTGTGTTCTACTTCTGGATGGAACTGAACACCGTATATTTTCTTTTCTTCATTAGCCATTGCTCCCACAGGGCACACACTAGTATCTGCAACTATTGTAAATCCTTCTGGAGTTTTTGATACAAAGTCTGTATGGCTCATCCAACAGCTTTCTTCCATATCTACTCCTTCAAATAGAGAACAGCTACTATTTATCTTTACTTCAGTTTTTCCATACTCTCTTATTTTAGCACTTTCCACGACTCCGCCTAAAGTATGAGATATAAGTTGGTGTCCATAACATATTCCAAGTACTGGAACTCCTAAGTTGAAAATTTCTTTATCTATCTTTGGAGAATCTTCTCCATAAACACTGTTAGGTCCACCTGTAAATATTATTCCTTTAGGGTTTTTTTCTTTAATCTGCTCTACTGAATAACTATAAGGTACTATTTCACAATAAACATGATTTTCTCTTACACGTCTAGCGATGAGCTGATTATATTGGCCTCCAAAATCAACGACAAGAACTAATTCTCTTTCCATAATATCCTCCAAATCTTATTGATTTACACTATAATTTGGTGCTTCTTTAGTAATTGATATATCATGAGGGTGACTCTCTCTTAATCCTGAAGATGTCTGCTCTACGAAAATAGCAGTTTTATAAAGATCTTCAAGAGTTCTAGCTCCTAAATATCCCATCCCTGAACGTATTCCACCTAGAAGTTGATATATTGTATCAGCAACCGCTCCTTTATATGGAACTCTTCCTTCTACTCCTTCTGGAACAAGTTTTTTATTATCTTCTTGGAAATATCTATCCTTACTTCCACAAGCCATTGCAGCAAGTGATCCCATTCCTCTATATACTTTATAACTTCTTCCTTGGTATATTTCTGTTTCTCCTGGAGCTTCTTCACATCCTGCAAACATTGAGCCCATCATACATACCTTAGCTCCTGCTGCAAGTGCCTTTACTAAGTCTCCTGAGTATTTAAGTCCACCATCAGCTATTATAGGTACTCCATGTTTTTCAGCTTCTTCTACACAATCCATAACTGCTGTAAGTTGAGGAACTCCTACTCCTGCAACTACTCTAGTTGTACAAATTGATCCCGGTCCTATACCTACTTTTACACAATCAGCTCCTGCAAGAATTAAATCCCTTGTAGCTTCTGCCGTTGCAACATTTCCTGCAATTATTTGAAGTTCTGGATAGTTTTCTTTTATTTTTTTAACTCCTTCTAAAACTCCCTTAGAATGCCCATGAGCAGTATCTATTGTTATTACATCTACATTAGCCTCTACTAGAGCTTTAACTCTATCTAACATGTCTGCAGTAACTCCTACTGCAGCACCGCATAATAATCTTCCCTTTGAGTCTTTAGCACTATTAGGGAACTGCTTTACTTTTTCTATATCCTTTATAGTTATAAGTCCTCTTAGGTTGAAATTTGCATCTACTAATGGTAGCTTTTCTATCTTATGTTTCATCAATATTTCTTTTGCTTCTTCTATTGTAGTGTCTTCTGGAGCTGTTATTAGATTTTCTTTTGTCATTACTTCTGAAATCTTTTTAGAATAGTTATTTTCAAATACTATATCTCTATTCGTAATAATTCCTACCAGCTTTCCGTTAACTGTTACAGGAACGCCTGAGATTCTATATCTGCTCATTAAATCTAATGCTTCTTGTACAGAATTATCTGGGGCTAAGAAGAAAGGATCTGTTATAACACCATTTTCTTGTCTTTTAACTCTATCTACTTCGAATGCCTGTTGTTCAATTGACATATTTTTATGTATAATGCCTATTCCACCTTCTCTTGCTATAGCAATTGCCATCCTCGATTCAGTTATTGTATCCATTCCAGCACTCATTAATGGAATATTCAATTTTATTTTTTTAGTTAGGTTAGTAGCTAGACTTGCATCTTTAGGTAATATTTCTGATTTATTAGGAACTAATAGAACATCATCAAAGGTGTAACCCTTCTTTAAAATTATTGCCATAAAAACTTTCCACTCCTTTATATATTATAAATTAGTATATTTTATTTTTGCCTAAACACAAAAAAACATGCTAATTCCTATAAGTGAAATTAGCATGTCCTATTTGCATGCAACAATTCCACCCATAGTCGGGAATTTAAGGCTCCCGGTAGATACTCCCTGCCATATTCAGGGGATATATGAGTAATATATTATTCGACTAAAACGAACTGTTTACACTATTTTATTTATAATTTTGCATTTTGTCAATTATTTTATGAAAGCTTTTTGAAAGATTTCATATCAAATTTATATAAAGGCTCATATAAAGGTTTACAATCATATCTCCCATTAAAATTGCAAAAAAAGCACCCAATGCAATAAATGGGCCAAATGGTATTGGATCTTTCCTAGTTTTTTTCTTACTATATAGAAGAAATAGGGATATAATTGCTCCTATAATAAAAGATAAAAATGTCATAACCATCGAAAGCTTAACTCCTAGAAATAGACCACATATAAAGAATATCTCCACATCTCCCCATCCCATACCTCTTGTCATTAGTATTATTAATGTTATTATAATGGTAGGAATTATGCCTCCTAAGAAATAATATAAGTAATTATGAACTCCATAACCGCTACTTATTCCTTCAATAGCTAAAATTACTATCCCACAAACAACTCCAAAAACAGTGGTTTTAAAGTAAATGTTCATGGTATCTATATCTATTAAAGATATTACAATTAATAGTGAAATCAAAATTAAATACTTAAGAGAATATAAAGAAAAGCCATATTTAATCAATACTAATACATATGAAATAGCAGTAATAAGCTCTATTATAGCATATCTTGGAGATATCTTTTCTTTGCAGTATCTACATTCTCCTTTTAGCAATAGATAGCTAGCTATAGGTATTAAATCCTTCCAAACTAATCTATTATTACAATTGGTACAATGGGAAGAAGGAAATATCACACTCTCCTCCCTTGGTATCCTGTATATGCATACATTTAAAAAGCTACCAACGCATAGACCTATTGTAAAAATCAATAAATAAAATAATATTATATACACCAAAACAACCTGCTCCTTTAGTTTCCAAACATATTTGAAATAGAATCAAAACCTACCTTATTATGATAAAAATCATACTTCTTTATATTTTCTTTTTCTTCATCATTTAACTTTAAGTATTGATAAAACTCTATTTGTCCTTGTAAATAGTCCTCATTTGCAACAGTTACTTCCTCTTTAGCATCATCAGCTTTATTTGTAGAAAGATTTATACTTTTAACATTAAGTTTCCCCTCTGTTATCTTATCTAGATTATTTATATATTTTTCTATATCTATCTTTTTCCCGCTAATTTTTAGGTAAATCTCTAATCTAGTTATATCATCTGAATTCTCTTTTTCATCATTATTGGTGCTGTCATTAGTTTTGCCATCTTCTCCACTGCCCTCTTCCTCTTTTTTATCAGATCCCTCTATAGAAAACTTTATCTCTTCCCCTGTTATTTTAAAATCTTTACAAGATTTATAAAAATCATAGGCAAGTTTTGCGGTATCTATTTTTTCTAAAATCAGTTTATCTAACTCTTTAACCTGCCCTTTTAAAGCTTCATTTTCTTTTCTTACACTATGAATATTTCCTTTAATTTTTATTAATTCTTCTAGTTCTTTTTGTTTATCATTATATTCTTTTTCTGCACTTTTTAAATTACTAAATTTGGTCACAAATACATACTGATATATGCTGTAATTTACGAATAGGGCAATTATAATTATCAAAAATATTATTATACCTTTATTATTATTTTTCATAATATGTTACACACCCTTATTAAGGATTTTTAGTTTTTTCCTTTATCTTCAGCTCTAAACTAGCTTCATTCTCTGTATCATCTAATTTCATACTATCTATCTCTACATGCTCAAATATATCCATGTTATTTATTGCTACATATAAGTTAATCTTGTCCAAGGTACTGTCTTTAATATCTACCTTTAATCTAACATTTTCTTTATCAATATAAATATCATTCACTACAATATTAGAAGGCAGTCCTTTTGTTAATTCATTTAAATAGTATATATGGTCTACTCCATCTGAATTTATTTTTTCAATAGCTTCTTTATTTTTTTCATATAAGGCCTTTTGATCCTTAAGTGAAATATGCTCCTTTTTCACATCTTCTAAAGATTTAATCCTGCCTTCTAGACCTTCCGTATTATAGCTAGCTATTTTCATGCTTAATAAGTAATTAAATGAAACAACCCACCCTATAGTGATAGCCAGCAATATAGAAGATAGAGCTATGTATATTTTATTATTGTCAGCTTCTTCTTTATTCTTATTTAGTTTAAGAGCCTTTCTAAAATCTATTCCATTAAAGTTACATCCAAAAACATCTGAAAAAAGCTCTAGATTAACTTCTTCTTTAGCAAATGCTTTTTCACAAAGTGATCTAATACCGAATTCCATGGGAATATCGATTTGATTTTTTAACTCTTCTATAAAGCCCTTATTTTCAAATAAACTTCCCAGTACATATATTTTATCCACCCTATTACCAAAGTGTCTAGTGGAATAAAAGTTTAAAAAATAACCTATATTATCTAAAATCTCATCGTAGTTTTCTTCAACATTACTATCAAAATGAGAATTAGAATGTAAAAATAGTTTATTTCCCTCTAGAATAGTAATATTATTAACATCCTTGACAAGATCCACTATTGCTATACTACTTTCTTCCTTTTTATTTGCTAAGTTAGCTAAGCATTCTGGATATATAGTAATCTTTTCTACATTCACTCCTAAACTGCTAAGATATTCATTTATATCATCTAATATATTTTTAGGTATTACTGCTAGTAAAACACTAAATTTTTTCACCTTATCTTTAGATATTTCTACCACTCTATAATCATAATAGTAATCTTGCATATTTACTGTAAAATACTCATTTATATTGTTTTTTATAAAGGACTGTAATTCTTTTTTCTTCATATAAGGAGCTTCTACTAATCTAGTAATAACTCCATCTAAGGCCAAAATAGCTATAGCCTTTTTTCTGCTCATTTCAGCTTTTTCAATAAAATCCTTAGAATCCTTAATAGTAACTTCATCCTTATATGAAGAATTATCTCCATTTTTAATAATTAAGGTTTTATATTTATCCATTATAGCTTTATTAAATTTATATTCCATTAGTACTATATCTACAGAATCTTCATTAAACCTGAATACAAGTTTTTTATTTGGCAAAGTTAATTCTCCCACCTTTTTATCAATTTATACCATTTGACATTTGTAGTATAGGCATTGCTATTGCTATTATGATTATTCCTACAAATAATCCTATAATCAAGGTAAATACAGGTTCTACCAAGGTCATCATTCTATTTATATTTGTTTCAACTTTTTTATCATATATATCAGTCAATTTAAAGAACATCTCTTCTAATTTACCAGTTTCTTCTCCAATTTTAATCATCTGTATAGTAAGGGTATCAAAAAGTCCCTGTTCCTCCAAAGCCTCACCTATGCTTATTCCATTTATTATTTCTCTTTTCGCATTGCCTATTTTAAATCCTATATACTTATTTTCTATAACATCCTCTATATTTTCTAATGCATTTATTATAGGTACAGCAGATTTTATAAAAATCCCCATACTTCTTGAGAATCTATTAATTACCACATTCCTCTTTAATTCTCCCAAAATTGGAATTGACAAAGAGATTCTATCTATATACATTGTTACCTTAGGTATATCTAAGATATATTTAATTATTATGATAAATAATAATAGAGTTACTGCTAAAAATAATGAATTATTATTTATAAAATTCATAGCTCCCAATACGAATCTTGTTATAAATGGTAAGTTGTCAACGTCTTCAAATATCTGTTTTAGTTTAGATAAGATAAAGAAATTAAAGAAAAACATCATACTTATAGTAAGAACAAATAAAACAGCAGGATATATAGCCGCCCCTTTTATCTTGCTTTTAACTTCTCCTTCTCTTCTATAAAAACCTTCCATGTTAAATAATACTTCATCCAAGTTACCACTTATTTCTCCTGAATATACCATGTCAATCAATAATTGAGGAAATATTCCGGATGCCTTCATGGAATTAGCAAAAGTTTCACCTTTTCTTAATCCAATTAAAACTTCTTCACAGGGCTTTTTTAATTTCTTATCCTGGTTTGCAATTATCTCTAAGCCCTTTATTATGCTTACTCCAGTGTTTATTATTACCGCTACTTGTCCACAAAAGCCAGCTATTTCTTCATATTTTAAAGTTTGCCTACCAATCTTCAAATTATAAATTGATACACTCTTTTTAACATATATTATTTTTAATCCCCTACTGCGCAACTGTTCCATTGCAGATTCTAAGGATTGTTCTTCTATATAACCCTTTATAATGTTTAGATTTTCATCACTTGCCTTATAAACAAATCTATTCATAATTCATCAACCTTCTAATAACCATAGGTTACCCTTAACATTTCTTCTACTGTAGTTATTCCTTTTAAAACTTTCTCCATACAAGCTTCTCTTAATAATATTGTGCCACTATCTATAGCCTCTTTTTCTATAGCTCTTTCCCCTTTTTTAAGATCAATTATATCTTTTATAGCTCTATTTATTTCTATAATTTCAAAAATTGCAGTTCTCCCTTTATATCCTGTTCCATTGCATATATTGCAACCTTTTCCTCTTTTTAATTTTACTTTTTCCTTTACTCCTAATATTCTCATTTCATTCTCTTCCGACATATATTCCTCAACACAGCTTGGACATATTTTTCTAACAAGCCTTTGAGCTACTATCCCAATTACCGTTGATGATATTAAAAATGACTCAACTCCCATATCTTCTAGTCTAGTTATAGATCCTGCAGCATTATTTGTGTGAATGGTGGATAGTACTAAGTGTCCAGTTAATGCTGATCTTACAGATATTTCTGCTGTTTCGTTGTCTCTTATCTCACCTACCAATATAATATCAGGATCTTGTCTTAAAATGCTTCTAAGTCCAGATGCAAAAGTAAAACCTATCTTGTTATTTACCTGCATTTGGTTTGTTCCTCTAAGGTTATATTCAACTGGGTCTTCTATGGTCACTATATTCTTTGATTGATCATTTAGTATGTTTAATAAAGAGTACAATGTGGTAGTCTTGCCACTACCTGTAGGACCACAAACCAGTATGATGCCATAAGGTTTTGCAATTATTTCTTTCAGCTTTTTTTCTTCCTTAGAATTTAATCCTATCTTATTTAATCCTAAGGAAAAGTTATTCTTATCCAATATTCTCATTACAACCTTTTCTCCCAATATTGTAGGAATTATAGATACTCTTAAATCTATATTTTTTCCTTTAGATTTATAGTTGATTCTTCCATCCTGTGGTATTCTTTTCTCTGCAATGTTCAAATCTCCCATTATTTTAATTCTACTTATTACAGCATCAATCATACCAATGTCTACTCTAATCATCTCCCTTAAGACTCCGTCTATTCTGTATCTAACCCTCATCTCATCCTCTTCAGCTTCTATATGAATATCTGAAGCGTTGTTTAGTATAGCATTATCTATTACTGTATTTATAAATTTAATTATTGGAGCAGCTTCTTCATCATAAACCTCTTCTTCTAATTCATTAATATTTTTTTTGTATCCATATACTTTTCCATAGTTCTCCGCTGCCTTTTCAGCCTTACTCTTTCCATAATATCTTTCAATATTCTCTAGTATAATATCTCTTAGGGATATGGATGTTTTTACTACATAACCTGTTACAGCTTTTATGTCTTCTATAGCAAAATAATTTAAGGGGTCAGCCATTACCACAAGCAATCTTCCATTTATTATATCCACAGGCAAAAGCTCATACTTTCTTGCCATAGCTTCTGGTATTATTTCAATTATTTCAGGCCTTATATTTATTTCATATAGGTTTATGTAGTCTATGCCTAGTTGCCTTTTAACAGCATCTACAATCTGCTCTTCTGTAGCAAATCCCTTTGTAATAAGCAAATTTCCTAATTTCTCTCCTGTTTCTTTTTGAAGAATTAGTGCTCTATTTAAAATTTCATCTGTAATAAGTCCAGAGTCAATAAGTATTTCTCCTAGTCTTTTTCTTATTTTCGCCATTGATTTTCTCCTTATATTTTATGTTTTTAATTTAAAGGGTAAATCCTTTATATTAAACTGCTGAAATTTAACTTGGGCACCTCCAGATATTTCTACGTCCTTTGCAATTATAATACCAGTAAAAGATGAGCCCGCAGCAATATTAACCCTACCATTAGGGGCGAATAATATTCCATCTATATTAACATTACCACTCAATGTTATATCCTCTTTACTTACAACATTCACATTGGAATAGGTACTCCATGAGGGGAATCTATAGCTATCTTCAAACAAAATTTTCATTCCATCACTAGCTAAGTCATGGATACTAGAACCTTTTTTTATATATTTAAATCCCCTCTCTATATACCATTTATCTAACTCTAATGAAGGTACTGATACATTAGGAAAATTAATTTTATCAACCTTTTTTCCCTCTACATCGATCCAATGTTTAACATCCAATTTTCCTGTGTAATATAAACTTTTATAGATATAGGCATTTCCATTTAAATTAATATCCCCATCAATATAAATAGAACTAGAGTTATCAGCATTTCCTATTTTTGCACTACCATCCAAATCCAAACTATGGCTTATATATATTTTTGCCGCAAAAATATTTATACCACCATTTAATTTCATAATGCTATCTTTATCATCCCTAACAATTATAGTAGAATCAGGAGCCTCTATTATAGCACCACCTGAAACATCTAAGTATTTAGACACTATGACGCAATTTCCCCAATCTCCACCATTTCCATCTTCAGGCTTATTCACTACAAACACATTCTTCTTAGTACTAATATGAAACTGTTCTTCTCTATCTTTGTTAAATTTATCTTTTATACATATTTTTACACTAAAAAAGTTATCTAATTTATCTATTAAAAACCCTTCAACAGGAATATTCTCAATTAAAATAAATTTATCCTTATTATCCTCTCTAATAATCTTATATACATTTTCTTCTCTAATTACTCCTTGATATTCTTTAATATACTTAACTTCTTTTCCATTATTTTTTACAGAATACAAAACCTCTCCTGTTTCATTACATGTAAGACTATCACTGCTCTGTAAATCCTTAGTAATCCATTCTATTGCAACCCTTATATCATTTTGTTTGTTTACATTGTTAATTTGCTTATTAATAAAGATAGAAGAGGAATTCATAATTGAGTAAGCTGTGACTACAATAAAAGAAAATATGCCTATAGCTATTATGAGCTCCACTAAAGTAAAGCCTTTTTTAAGCTTCTTACTATCTTCCATAGCATTCCTCCAAAAACACCTTTAATTTTTTTCTTGCCAGTTGATTATTTCCCCATTTTCTAGATTAAAGTCTAGTAATATGGTGTATTTGCTTTGTCCATTAATAATAGCCTGGGAAATAATATTCCCTATTTTATTTTCTTCATCTATTGTTTGATAAGAATATATATACTTTCCTATCCCTTCTATGGATCCTTCTCCATTAAAATTTTGTATCTCTTCCTCCCTAAATAATTTACTATTATAGGTGTATAACCCCTCCTCTATTCCTGCTTCAGCTAGTTTTTTTACTATAATTTTTTCCTTGCTTCTCTTATTTATAATAATTTCGTTATTGATAGACATTAAAAGGGCTGCACTTAAGCTTACAAGTACTATCCCTGTAATTATTGCAATGGGGAGAGCATATGCTTTTTTATATTTTCTAGTATGCTTCACTTTCCTCTCCCCTCCTTATAGTTCCTTATTCTCTATATTAGGGATGTATATCTTCGTCCCCAATTTTATGCTATTACTATCTTGAGGTTTAACTTCCACTAATATATCTACTAATTTACCTACTTCACTATCTTCTTTTAAAGTGAATTTTATGTGTACACCATACTTTATACCGTCTTTAATATCTTCTTTGTAATATCCACATTCTCCCATATTAAAACTTAAACTCCTAATATATTCTTCTAATGTTTCTAAATTTTTAATTTCTCCATTCTCCTTTTTAGCTTTAATAAGTTCTAAGTAATTTTGTGCTATAATAGTCCCCTCTAATCCTTGTTTATTACTATTACCTGCCTTTAAAGAAGAATATGCTACAGTTGAAAAAATAGCCACAGTACCAATTATTAATACCATGGCTATAATGACCTCCACTAAAGTAAATCCACTCTTATATTTTTCTATTTTAATCATTTTACCAGCCCTTTATTTCATTTTGTAATGATAGATTCACTATCTTCTATCTCTTATCCCATATAATTATTATGAATCATATAAAACCCACATGTATTAAATTCTTTAATTAATAAGGCCAGTCTGCTATTTTTAATGTAACCTTCTTTTTATCTGGTGATACATCGTCATCTTGTATACCATCACTATATTTGCCCTTGCCCTTACCAACTTCAAAAGGACTTTGCTTTACTAATTGTTCTGCACCTTTTTCAGTAACCCCATGGATGGTTATATATATTCCTGCCTCAATTCCATTAGAATTATTATTTGTATTATCAGATGTTGGAGGCCAGCATTCATAATCGTAAACCCCACCCCATGCAGTTTTTTTACTTAATGGAACATCCAAATAAGGTCCTTGCCATTCATCATCTACTTTCTTTAAAAACTCAGCTTGATTTGCAAATCCCATAGCTCTTAAAGACTCTACTTTATACTGAATGTTAGATAGATCGTCCTTTCCACATCCCAGTCCAGGGTCTGTCCCTTCCCCTACATCTCCTGGGAAAAAGCCTACATCTGCATAAAACTGAAGAACTGCAGTTTTAAAAGCTTTCATATCACTTAATGTTCTACTTACCTTCGACTTCTCTATAGCAGTGAATGCCTTTGGAACAACTATAGCTGCTAAAATTGCTATGATTGCAATTACTACCAAAAGTTCTACTAAAGTAAAAGCTTTCTTTACTTTTTTCATCTTCATCCCATCCTTTTATTAGGTAACCCTGTGAGTAATTCTAATTCTTACTGTACAAGTATCGCCATCCAGTCCATAAATAACAGCCCCTCTATGATTCTCCCCTACTCCATCTAAATCTAAATCTATTTTCTCTGCTACCTTTAATGGAACTTTATTAAATTCTAGTTCTACAATATCTTCAACTGCATTTATTTTATAATCTCCACCCCATGGATTTTTGCTTGGCAATTTTTCTAAATATGGCCCATCCCAATTATCTAATTCGTTATTATTCTTATCTTTTCCTGTAATAAACAATCCCTCTAGGGTTGCATCATACATAGATGGCCACTTACCTGTATCCGTATAATAGTTGAAAGTGGCCGTTTTTATAGCTCTATAATCAGACTCTACTGTAGCCACTTTACTTTTTTCTATAGCTTTAAATGCATTGGGAGCTATAATAGCTGCAAGTATAGCTATTATAGCAATTACCACCAACAACTCTACTAATGTAAAGCCTCTTTTAATCTTTTTCATAATTAAGTTCGTCCCTTATTGTGAAATTTTTATTGTTACAGTATAGGTTCCACCGCTTGTTGAATATTCTACAGTTCCCTCACCTGGATTCTTTACTCCGTCTAAGTCTAAATCTATTCTCTCTGCTGCATTTTTAGGAACATTACTTATTGATAAAGAGACTGTATCTGATGGTGAATTTACTATTGTATAAGTTCCACCCCATGGATTTTTAGTTGGCCACTTTTCTAAGTAAGGTCCATTCCATCCTGGATAAGTAGTCGTTATATCTGTAACAAGTCCCGAGTCCTTATTTGTTCCATCGGTTGTAGGAACCCACCTTCCTGTATCACTATAAAAATTCAATGTAGCCGTTTTTATTGCTCTATAGTCTGACTCTGCTGTTGCCACTTTACTTTTTTCAATTGCTTTGAATGCATTTGGTGCAATAATTGCTGCTAGAATGGCTATAATTGCAATTACTACTAAAAGTTCTACTAGAGTAAAAGCTTTCTTTACTTTTTTCATCTTCATCCCATCCCTTCATTTTTTTACATATTTAATGAGTAAAATAAAACACCCTATATTCATACAAGTATGAATATAGGGTGGGTTGCATCACTAACTCCATACACACCATAGATGCCCAATTTAGATGTGTACTTCAAAGTTCCCCTAAATAATTAATATTATTCAATTACAATTCTATCAGTTTTTTCCAACTTGTACAATATAGAAATATAGACATATAGACAAACTAATAAATTTGTAATATATTTAATAATATTCTACATAACTAATAATACAATTAGGGGGCATTAAATATGATAAATTTCGAAAGAAAATTTAATAGGATGTTTCTTAGAAATGTAAGAGAAGCCATAGCTACTTATAATATGATAGAATCTGGTGATAGGGTTGGTGTAGGTCTCTCTGGAGGTAAAGATAGTATATTTTTACTTTTCGTACTAAAACTTATTCAGCTTACTGCCATTAAAGACTTCTCCATAATAGGAATAAATATAGACATGGACTTAGGCATGGATTTTTCTCCATTGCAGTCCTTTTGCGAGGAAAATCATATACCATTGATTATAGAAAAAACCAATATTGCAGAAGTAGTTTTTAATGATAGAAAAGAAAAAAATCCCTGTTCCTTATGTTCAACTTTAAGGAAAGGTGCTTTGATTAGAGTTGCTGGAGCTAATAAAATAAATAAATTAGCACTAGGTCATAATAGTGACGATGTTATAGAAACCCTATTTATGAATGTTTTAAAGGTAGGTAAATTAGGAACTTTTCACCCAAATATACATTTTGAAGATAGAGAAATAAATATAATTAGACCTTTAATCTATATAAGAGAAGATTTTATAGAAAAATTTGTAAGGGAAAATAATCTTCCTGTAATTAAAAGCTTATGCCCTGTGGATAAAAAGACTACTAGGGAAGAAATGAAAAATCTTCTTATAAAATTAGAAGAAAGTTATCCAGATGCCCAAAAAAAGTTATTAACATCATTAACAAATGTAGATTTTAAAAATATATGGAAACAAAAATAAAATGCTCTGCATTTTTTAGTAAAGAGTGAAAAATGAAAGGAATTTCAGTGAATCTGAAATTCCTTCCTTTATTCTTAATTTTTTAACTCTTAACTTTTAACTAAAAATGCAAGGCATTTTTTAGTACATTCCGTCCATTCCCATTCCCATTCCTGGTGCTGGCATTGGATTACTGTTCTTTTCTGGAATATCTACTACTGCTGCTTCTGTTGTTAAGAATGTTGCAGCAATGGATGCGGCATTTTGTAATGCTGATCTTGTAACCTTAGTTGGGTCAACTATACCAGCTTTTATCATGTTAACATACTTTTCATTTAATGCATCGTATCCTGTTCCTACTTCGCTTTCTCTTACTTTTTCAATTATAACTGAACCTTCTGCTCCTGCATTGTAAGCTATCTGTCTTACTGGCTCTTCTAGAGCTTTTCTTATTATATCTATTCCAACTTTTATGTCATGTACTTCTGAATCTAGTTCTTCAACTTTGCTGATTACATCAACAAAAGCTGTTCCACCACCTGGAACTATTCCTTCTTCAACAGCTGCTTTTGTAGCTGCTAATGCGTCTTCTATTCTTAATTTATTTTCTTTTAATTCAGTTTCAGTAGCAGCTCCAACCTTAACTACAGCTACTCCACCAGCAAGTTTTGCAAGTCTTTCCTGTAATTTTTCTTTATCAAATTCAGAAGTTGTTTCTTCTATTTGAGCTTTTATCTGATCTACTCTATTTTTTATATCTTCTTTATTTCCTCTTCCATTAACTACAGTAGTAGTTTCTTTAGTTACCTTAACTGATTCAGCTGAACCTAACATTTCAATTGTAACATCTTTTAATTCTCTTCCTAATTCTTCAGATACTACTTCTCCACCAGTTAAAATAGCTATATCTTGAAGCATTTCTTTTCTTCTGTCTCCAAATCCTGGAGCTTTAACTGCTACGCAAGTAAATGTTCCTCTTAATTTGTTAACAACTAAAGTAGCTAATGCTTCTCCTTCAACATCCTCACATATGATTAATAACTTTCTTCCTTGTTGAACTATTTGCTCAAGAACTGGAAGAATTTCTTGTATATTTGTTATCTTCTTATCTGTAATTAATATATATGGTTCATCTAAATTAGCTTCCATTTTTTCTCCATCAGTGGACATATATGCACTTACATATCCTCTGTCGAACTGCATTCCTTCAACAACATCTAATTCAGTTTTCATACTCTTTGATTCTTCGATTGTGATAACACCTTCGTTACCCACTTTTTCCATAGCACCAGCTATTAACTGACCTATTTCTTCGTCACCAGCTGAAATAGCTGCAACTCTTGCTATATCTTCTTTTCCTTCTACCTGTCTTGAAATCTTTTGGATTTCTTCTACAGCTTTATTTACAGCCATCTGTATTCCACGTCTAACAAGCATTGGATTAGCTCCTGCTGTTACATTCTTTAATCCTTCTCTTATTATAGCCTGTGCAAGTAATGTAGCTGTAGTTGTTCCATCTCCTGCTACATCATTAGTTTTTGTAGCAACTTCTTTTACTAATTGAGCTCCCATATTTTCATAAGCATCTTCAAGCTCAATTTCTCTTGCTATAGTAACACCATCATTTGTTATTAATGGTGATCCAAACTTTTTATCTAAAACAACGTTTCTTCCTTTTGGTCCAAGTGTAACCTTAACTGTATCAGCAAGTTTATCTACACCTCTTTGCATAGATCTTCTTGCTTCTTCGCCAAATAATATGTTCTTTGCCATTTACACAACCTCCTTAATACTATTAATTAGGAATTATTCTAGAACAGCTAGAATTTCATCCTGTTTTAATATTGTATATTCAATTCCGTCAATCTTTACTTCATTTCCTGCATATTTGGAAAACAGTACTCTGTCTCCTACTTTTACTTCCATTACAACTTCTTTTCCGTTGATCATTCCTCCTGGTCCAACTGCAACAACCTCAGCTTCTTGTGGTTTTTCCTTTGCACTTCCTGGAAGAACTATTCCACTTTTAGTAGTTTCCTCAACTTCAATTCTTTTAATAACAACTCTGTCACCAAGTGGTCTAACTCTCATTTAAACCCCTCCTTAATGTTTTTATATATAATAATGAAATTTAAAACTTTCTTTGTTAGCACTCACCAACTATGAGTGCTAATACAATTATAATAATAAATAATACCATTTATAATATCAACTTTAATAATCGAAGCTATTTTGTATTATATCACGATTATGGCAAAATATTCATACATATCTTTGTTTTTTACCCTATTCCTATTTTTTTCTCATCTTCCCTTTAAAGTATCTTAAAACTTCATATTTACAATATATTATAAAGCATTATAATTAAAAATAGATATATTTTTATAACTTAAGATAATAAATACCCAGCGAAAACAAAGGAGATTATCATGAAGAAAAAATTTATAGATGTGTTTTTTACCATATTTATTTCATTATTCTTTATAACTTCCTCTATAAAACTTACTGTTAATTTTAAATCCCTTTATTATTTTGATATTAAACATTTAAATATAGTAGAGAATTCTGGCTTTTCCATAGAAAATATTAAGGAAGATTATAATTATTTAATAAAATATATTAACTCTCACAATAAAGAAGATTTTAAAATACCAAACCTCCCTTCATCTCAAGAAGGTGCCGTACATTTTGAAGAGGTTAAAAATATATTCGTAAAATTAGATTACTTATTTTTTATTAGCAGCATAATCTCAATTATAGCTTTATATTATTGTAAAAAGAACAAAGTTTATACGGCTTTTAAATATACAAGCATAGTTCTAATAAGCATACCTATAATTTTACTTATTACATTTTTAATAAATTTTGATAAGGTTTTTGTTATATTTCATAAACTATTTTTTAGCAATGATTATTGGATATTTGATCCCGTTAAAGATCCTGTTATAAATATGCTCCCTCAAGATTTCTTCATGCATTGTGGCATTTTAATAAATATCTTTATAATAATATTTAGTTTTATTAGCCATTTACTATACAGAAAGAACCAGATTTAAATTATCTGGTTCTCATCTTTTTTTAATATATCTTTTATTATCTTCTCACCTTTTAAAACCCCTATTATAAATAATGCGCTCATAGATATAGCTATTAAAATTAATATAGTAGTATTTCTCTCCCCAATATTAGCCCCAAAATAAGCTGATACAATAATGCCTGGTATCCTTGCTAATGTAGAATATAATGCAAAATTTTTAAAGCTAATACTAGAAATACCACATATGTACCCTAAGGCATCTTTAGGTATGCCTGGTATTAAATAAAGCAGAAATACTATATAGTTTATGCTACCTAAACTCAATATCTTGTGGAAATGTTTAACCTGTTTTTTTGATATTATCTTATAAACAAAAGGTTTGCCATATACCCTTGCTATACTATAAGAAATTAATCCTCCCAAACATATTCCTACTAAAGATATTAAGCTTCCGTAAATTGTACCATAAATGTATCCTCCTGCAATTTGAACTATTTCCCCTGGTATAAAAAAAACTATTACCTGAATGATTTGCATCAAAATAAATACTAAAATTCCATACTTGCCATAAGACATTATAATTTCTTTTAATTCCCTTGGATTTTTAACCAAATAGCGATATTGGTAATAATATTCATACCCAATCCAAGCAAATAATAATAATAAAATTCCCAATACTATTTCTGATTTATAATCTCTTATATCAAATTTCCCCATTTTTATACATCCTTAATCACAAATTTATTTTTCCAACTGTTATTTTACTATATATTAAATATTGTAACTCAAAAGAACATAAAAATTCCTTAATTCTACATTAATATTATATTTCTACCGTTGTACATTATAAAAATGATGAAATCTATAATATAAAAAGCAAAGTCTTCAACTCATAGGGCTGAAAGCTTTGCTTTTTATAATTTAATTATCTTTCTAAATTTACACCTTCAAATTTTTCTAACATATTGTTTGCAACTACATCCTTTTTATCAGATTCCTTACTGAACTTAGCTAATTGAGATTTAACTTTCACCATTGGTGCCATAGTTGCTGGACCACCTATACATCCACCTTCACACATCATTCCTTCGATAAAGTTACCAGATAGTCTTCCAACCTTAGCCATAATCATAGTTCTCTTTACTTCATCTGCTCCACTGGCTCTAACTGGTTTTAGTTCTAAATCAGTTCCTAAGCCTTTTACATAATTTTGTATAGCTGAAGTCACTCCTCCACCTTGTGCAAATCCTCTTCCAAAAACTGATCCGTCATTTACTTCTATTCCTTCACACTCTGATGGCCATGTGTCATAAGCTCCCATAAGGGCTACAATCTCTTCAAAAGTCATAACATAATCTACAGCATCTTTTATACTAGCTCTCTTAACCTCATTTTTCTTAGCTGTACAAGGTCCTATAAAAACAACTACAGCATCTTCGTCCATTTTCTTAATCATTCTTCCTGTAGCTACCATAGGGGATACTGTTCCTGATATTTTATCTACTAAATCCGGGAATTTTTTTTCTATATAGTTAAAGAAACCAGGGCAACAGGAATTAGTCATAAATTTGTCTCCATTTTTAAGTCTTTCAATTAATTCATTGCCTTCATGAACAGATACTGCATCTGCTCCACAAGCAACCTCTATCATATCTTTAAATCCTATTTTCTTGAAAGCTTCTTTTATCTGTTCTACTTTTACTTCTGGCCCAAACTGTCCTGCAATGGCTGGAGCAACAATTGCATATATTTTTTTATTATCCATAAGAGCGCGAGTAACATCTACAATGAAGCTTTTGTCTGATATAGCTCCAAATGGACATGCAGACATACAAGCACCACAATTAATACATTCTTCCTTGTTTATTTCTGCCTTATTGTCATCTACATTCCTTTTTAAAGCTCCTGTAGGGCATACCCTTCTGCAAGGTCTCATTACTTCAGCTACTGCGTTATATGGACAAACTTCTTTACACAAGCCGCATTCTTTACAAGTTTCATGATTGATATATGCTCTTCCTGCCGCTCTAGTTATAGCTCCTGCTGGACAAACCTCAACACACCTATGTTGTATACATCCTCTACATGCTTCTGTCACTACAAACCTATTTATAGGACATTTATCACAAGCGGGGTCAATTATATATACAATTTGATCCTCATCTTCAACATTCACAAGTTCTTCGGCAATTTGTCCATTAGGTAAACAACCCATTGCAAGTTTTGCTCTCTCGTAAACTATTGCTCTTTCTTTATATACACAACATCTATATTCAGCTTTGTCTTTATTTATTATTTCAAAAGGCATTCTCTCTAGTTCTTCTTTATTTAATCTGTGTTCTAATGTCATTTTGGCTACTTCTTTTAATACTAAATATTTTAATTTTTTTAACTGAGTTTCAAAAGTTATCATTTTATAACTCCTCCTAATATATAAACAAATTACTAATCGCATTTGTTAAAAACTTATCATATACATTATAACAGAAACTCATAAAAAATTAATACACATTTTTAGTTATATACTCATAAATTTATACGTCAGCTTTAAAGAACTCAAATTATCTTCCATTTGCATAAAATTAGTCCCATTCTTAAACTAATATATTATTTTCTCTTGCGTAATAAAAAAGATATTGTTGAGCAAAACCTGATAACTCTCCAAATTTATCTCTTCCAAAATCTCTAATCTTTTTCAATGATAAATCTGGTGCCAAATAAAAGTGCTGCATAGCTCTCTTAACCCAAACATCTACTGGAAATGCTGAATATTTTCCCATAGAAAATAACATTATACAGTCCGCTACTTTAGGGCCTACTCCCATAAAATTCTGTAACTCTTTGTGGCAATCATCATCATTTTTTTCTTTAATATAATCTATATCAAATTCCTTATTGTATAATCTATTTACCGTATCTGCTATGTACTTAGCTCTGAATCCTGTTCCACAAAGCTCCAATTCCTTTTCAGTGGCATCCTTTAATTTTTCTATAGTAGGAAAGGTATAATAGGTCTTGCCCTTGTATTCTACTGTTTCTCCCCATTCTCTACTTATATTATCTATCGCTCTTTTTATCATAGGTATTCTGTTGTTTGCTGAAATAATAAAAGAAATTATTATTTCGAAAGGTTCTTGCTGTAATAGTCTTATTCCATTTCCGAATATAACAGATTTCTCTAACAAACTATCTTTTTTAAGAATAGTCTTTATTTCTGAATAATCTCTATATAAATCAAAATACTCTACCCAGATGTCCTTGAACTCTTTTTCATTTGTATTATATATCAATACATCATCGCCATTTTTTTCTACTTCAATAACTTTACCGAAGGCTACTCCAATATAACTACCTCTTTCAGTCTTATTCCATCTAAAGCACTGTCCACATTCAAAAATATGAGCTAATTCAAAATTATCTACATTTTTCACCACAACTGTGGGTATACTTTCTATTTCAGTTTCTTCTACGTATTCAAAATCCATTTTAAATTCCTCCTTTTTAAAAAATTGCGAAGCAATTTTTATTAAATTGCCTCGCAACTTTACTATTTATTCTTTCCTTTTAAATATTCATCTATTCCCTTAGCCGCTTTTTTTCCTGCTTCCATGGCAAGTATTACAGTAGCTGCTCCTGTAACCGCATCTCCCCCGGCAAATATCTCTTTTCTTGGAGTTTGACAAGTGCTTTCATCTACCTCTAAACATCCCCATTTGTTTATATTTAATCCTTCAGTAGTAGATGCTATTAATGGATTAGGAGAAGTACCTAGAGCCATTATAACAGTATCCATTTCCATTACAAATTCTGATCCTTTAATTTCTACTGGTCTTCTTCTTCCTGAACTATCTGGCTCACCTAATTCCATTTTCACACACTTTATTGCTTTTACCCATCCGGATTCATCTCCAATTATCTCCAATGGATTGGTGAGGATATCAAAAATTATTCCTTCTTCTTTAGCATGGTGAACTTCTTCTACTCTCGCTGGCAACTCATCTTCTGATCTTCTATATACTATGTGTACTTCTGCACCTAGTCTTCTTGCAGTTCTAGCCGCATCCATAGCAACATTTCCTCCACCTACTACAGCAACCTTATTGCCTGTTCTAATTGGAGTATCATAATCCTCTCTAAATGCCTTCATTAAATTGCTTCTAGTCAAGAATTCATTTGCAGAAAACACACCATTTAAATTTTCCCCTGGTATGCCCATAAACTTAGGAAGACCTGCTCCTGAGCCAATAAATACTGCACTATAACCTTCTTCCTCTAAAAGTTCATCTATAGTTAATGTTTTTCCTATTACAACGTCTGTTTCTATTTCTACTCCAAGTTTTTTTACATTATCTATTTCATGTTTAACCACAGTGTCCTTTGGAAGTCTAAATTCTGGTATACCATATACTAAAACTCCTCCTGGTTCATGTAAGGCTTCAAATATAGTTACAGCATATCCCATCTTAGCTAAATCACCAGCACAGGCAAGTCCTGCAGGACCACTTCCTATTACAGCCACTTTTTCATGTTTTTTATCTCTTTTAACAGATAAATCTATGTTATTAATTCTTGACCAATCTCCAATGAATCTTTCTAGCTTACCAATAGCTACTGGTTCACCTTTTATACCTAAAATACATTTTCCTTCGCATTGAGTTTCTTGAGGACAAACTCTTCCACAAACCGCTGGAAGGGAACTAGATTCATTTATTATTTCTGCAGCTCTTTTAAAATCTTTTTTCTTAATGCATTGGATAAATTCCGGGATATTAATAGCTACAGGGCACTTAGGAACACATAATGGATTTTTACAATTAAGACATCTCTCCGCTTCTTTAACTGCCTCTTCTTCACTATATCCTAAACATACTTCAGTGAAATTCTTTACTCTCTCATCAGCCTTTTGTTCTCCTACTGCTGTTCTCTTTAAGTTAGCCATTACTTTTCCTCCCCTCCTAATCCTATACGACAAACGTGCCCTTCTTCTTTTTGCTTTTCTACTAAAAGCTTTTTCTTTTCTTCACCTTTATACATACTCTGCCTTCTTAAAGCTTCATCAAATTCCACAAGATGCCCATCAAATTCAGGACCATCTACACAAGCAAATTTAGTTTCTCCTCCTACAGTTACTCTGCATGCTCCACACATACCTGTACCATCTACCATAAGAGTGTTTAAACTAACCACTGTTTTTATATCATATTCTTTAGTAAGCTTAGTTATAAACTTCATCATTATCATAGGGCCTATAGCTATAACTAAGTCATACTTTTTATTTTCTTTATCTATTAAATCTTTTAAAAGATCAGTAACTAACCCTTTGTAACCATATGATCCGTCATCTGTTGCTACATATAAATTAGATGCTTCTTTTTTAATTTCCTCTTCCATAATTAATAGCTCTTTATTTTTGCTACCAATAATCACATCCACATTTATTCCTCTAGAGTTTAACCATTTTATTTGAGGATAAATTGGCGCAGTACCAACCCCTCCTGCTATAAAAATTATATTTTTATTCTTTAGCTCTTCTATAGATTCATATATAAATTCAGATGGATTTCCTAATGGCCCTGCAAAATCTCTAAAATAATCTCCTACTTCAAGCTTGCTCATCTTAATAGTTGAAGCACCTAAGGTTTGAAATACTATTGTAACCGTTTCTTCATCTTTATCATAATCACAAATTGTAAGTGGAATTCTTTCACTTTTTTCATCAACTCTTACTATAACAAATTGGCCCGGCTTAGCTGCCTTTGCCACTCTAGGTACTTTAACAACCATCTTATAAATATTTGGAGCTAATAGTTCCTTTTTTAAAATTTCGTACATAATTTCTCCTCCAAATTCTTTAAAATTATTTTGATAATTATAATATTGATTATATAAGACTTTTATATCCTTTATCAACTTTATTTATTTATTTTAACATATCTAATATGCATGAATTTAAAATCTAAATAAAAACTCTCTTAATAAATTTAATTAAGAGAGTTTTTATTTAGGTTCACATTAGTTTTAAAAGTCTATTTTTTTGCCATTGTAGGCATAAGTATACATGTTTTCCATCTCTTCTTCTGAGATTTTTCTTGGGTTAGAAGAAGTACAAGCATCTAATACCGCATTATGAGACATAAATTTAACTTTCTGTTTAAACTCTTCTTCCTTTATACCGTATTCCTTTAAAGTTAAAGGAATATCCATAGCCTTATTTAATTCCCTTATCATATCAGTTAATGAATCCACCAATTCATCATCATTATTTCCACTTAATCCTAAGTATCTAGCAATAGTTGCATATCTATCTTTACATACTTTCTTATTAAAATCTATAACATATGGAGAGAAAATAGCATTTGCACATCCATGAGGTATGTGGAAAACCGCTCCTATTTTATGAGCCATACTATGAGTAATTCCAAGTAGAGCATTTGAGAAAGCCATTCCCGCTAGACACTGCGCCTCATGCATTCTTTCTCTTGCTTCCTTATCGCCTTCATATGATTTTAGAATATAATCTTTTACCATTGCAATTGCGTGTATTGCAAGAGGATCTGTAAAGTTTGATCTTAATCCTGCTACATAAGCTTCTACTGCATGAGTCAATGCATCCATTCCTGTATGAGCAGTAAGTTTAGGAGGCATAGTCTCTGCTAGCTCAGGATCAACAATTGCAATATCAGGAGTTAAATTAAAGTCTGCTAAAGGATACTTTATTTCTGCTTTATAATCTGTTATTACAGAAAATGCTGTAACTTCTGTTGCTGTACCACTAGTTGATGGAATAGCTATAAATTTAGCTTTATTTCTAAGCTCTGGTAAACTTAATACTTTTTCAGCAGCTTCTTTGAAAGTTAATTCTGGATGTTCATAAAACAACCACATAGCTTTAGCTGCATCAATGGGAGATCCTCCACCTATTGATACGATCCAATCAGGCTGAAATTCTGTCATGATTTGTGCGCCCTTCATAACTGTTTCAACGGATGGATCTGGTTCAACCCCCTCTATTAATTTGGTTTCTATTTTAGCTTCTTTTAAGTAAGCTTCTACTTTATCTAAAAATCCAAATCTTTTCATTGAACCGCCACCTACTACTATGACAGCCTTTTTACCTTTAATACTCTTTAATACTTCCAATGAGTCCCTTCCATAATAAATATCTCTTGGAATTGTAAATCTATACATTTTTCTTCCTCCTATATATTAAAGTATCTACTTTGATATTTTTTTAACATTATTATATATAGCAAATTCCATGCCACAACTGAAAGGACTTATATTCAATACTTTCAGATTTTTTCGATTTATACCTAAATTTACTGTTGTCTTTTTGAGCAGTTATTTATATTAATATGTGAAAAAATTTAACACTGTTAAATTTTTCAGCACTTCAAATTTGTTGAAAAGTCCTATTTCTTTAATAAACTTTGTTAAATTTTTTTCACATACATCATTCTAAGCTTATACTATACTTTTTCATTTTATTATATAGTGTATTTCTACTTATCCCTAATTTTCTTGATATTTTTGATACATTTTTTCCATATTTATGCTTGCATGCCAATATTGCTTTTATCTCCAATTGCTCTAAGGAGCATACATACATTTCATCTTCTTTAACTATATTTTTTTCAATATCATAATGATATTGATTATTTTCTACTTTAAGTTCTATAGTGCTTTCTCCATTAAAATTAACTATGTTCTCTATATAATTCTCTAGCTCTCTTATATTCCCCGGCCACTCATAATTAATAATATCGTAATACATTTTTTCTTCTATCTTAGGAATAGGTTTATCTAATTTATTAGCTTTAATCTTGATAAAATGTTTTATAAGAATTTTTATATCCTCTCTTCTTTCTCTAAGAGTTGGTATACGCATAGGTATAACATTTAATCTATAGTATAAATCTTCTCTAAATCTATTTTTAGATACCTCTTCTTTTAAATCCTTATTTGTAGCTGCTATTACTCTAACGCTTATAGCTGTAGGCACATTGCTTCCTATTCTAGTTATATAACCTTCTTGTAATACTCTAAGTAGCCCAACTTGCATATCTAAAGGCATATCACCTATTTCATCTAAGAATATAGTACCGCCATTAGCCACTTGAAATTTTCCTACATGCCCACCCCTTTTGCCTCCTGTGAAAGCGCCTTCTTCATATCCAAACAACTCACTCTCTATTAAATTACTAGGAATAGCACCACAATTTACGGCGATAAATGGATAATTCTTTCTATGACTATAATTATGAATAGCTTGCGCTAATACTTCTTTTCCAGTGCCGCTCTCCCCTTGTATTAATATAGTTGATGGACTATTTGCAATTTCTTTACCTCGTTTAATAAGTTTTTTTATAGCATTACTTTTCCCAATTATATCTTTAAAAGTATACCTGGCAGTATAAATGGAATTGCTCATATCTATATCAAATAAATTTTTTTCTAATAAATCCCCAGTACAAGACAAGTCAATCACCACCTATAAAAGGTATTATAAATAATTATATACCTAAAAAGCCATTGGATATCCAATGGCTTTTTATCATAACTATTTAGCGTAGTTATGGAATCCTCTTCCAGTTTTTCTTCCTAACCAACCAGCTCTTACATATTTTCTTAATAATGAGTGAGCTCTATATTTTGAATCACCAGTTTCGCTATATAATACATCCATTATAGCAAGACATACATCTAATCCTATAAGATCACCTAATGCTAAAGGTCCCATTGGGTGGTTAGCACCAAGCATCATAGCTTTATCAATGTCTTCTGGTGAAGCTATTCCTTCTGCATAAATTCCAACAGCTTCATTTATCATTGGAATTAATATTCTATTTACAACAAATCCTGGAGCTTCTGCAACTTCAACTGGATCCTTTCCAATTGCTACTGAAACTTCTTTAACTGCATCATAAGTTTCTTGTGATGTAGCCATACCTCTTATGATTTCTACCAGTTTCATCACTGGAGCTGGGTTAAAGAAGTGCATTCCTATAACTTTATCTGGTCTTTTAGTCGCTGTAGCTATTTCAGTTATTGAAAGTGAAGAAGTGTTTGATGCTAATATAGTTTCTGGTTTACATATTCTATCTAGGTCACCAAATATTTCTCTTTTTATTGCCATATTCTCTATAGCAGCTTCAATTACTAAATCGCAATCTTCTGCCATATTTAAATCAACTGTTCCTGTTATTCTTGATAAAATGGCATCCATATCTTCTTGAGTCATTTTTTCTTTAGCTACTAATCTAGATAAGCTTTTATTAATTCCGTTTAAACCTTTTTCAACAAACTCATCTTTTATGTCTCTTAATATTACTTCGTATCCTTTTACTGCAAAAGCCTGAGCAATTCCTGCTCCCATAGTTCCCGCACCTAAAACACATACTTTTTTCATAAACTATCCCTCCTGATTTATGTAATAATATTATTATAAAGGATACATGTTTGTATTTAAATACAAACATGTATCATCTTTTACTAATTATTTATTTTAGCCTTTAATTCAGCTATTAATTCAGGAACTATTTTCTTATAGTCTCCAACTAGTGCAAGGTCTGCAACCTTCATTAATGGAGCTGAATCATCTTTATTTATAGCTATTATGAAATCTGAATCTTGCATACCAGCTAAGTGCTGAATTGCACCTGAAATTCCAACAGCTATGTATACTCTAGGTCTAACAGTTTTTCCAGTTTGACCTACTTGATATGCTTTATCTATCCAAGCATTATCTATAGCTGCTCTTGATCCTGCAATACTTCCACCCATAAGGTCAGCTAGTTCTTTTAATGTATCGAATCCTTCTTTTGAGCCTACTCCTCTACCACCAGATATTAGGATTTCAGCTTCTCCGATATCCATAACATTTTTAGCTATTTTTACAACGTCTTCTACCTTTGTTCTTATATCTGATTGCTCTAAGTTAACTGATACTGTTTCAATTTCGCCTTTTCTTCCAGCATCCTTAGGTAATCTTTCAAAAACTCCTGGTCTTACTGTTGACATCTGTGGTCTATGTTCAGTACATATAATTGTAGCCATTAAGTTTCCACCAAATGCAGGTCTTGTCATTAATAAATGGTTTGCTCCTTCTTCAACGTCAAGTCCTGTACAGTCAGCTGTAAGTCCTGTTTCTAATCTTCCAGCAACTCTTGGCCCTAAATCTCTTCCAATGTAGCTAGCTCCAACTAGTATTATTTCAGGTTTTCTCTCATTTACTATTTCACAAATTACCTTAGTATACGCATCTGTTGTATAATGTTTTAATAGTGGATGTTTAGCATATATAACTCTATCAGCACCATATGCTACTAATTCTTTACAAGCTTCATCCATATCATTTCCAAGAAGTAGAGCTGTTAATTCTACTCCTAATTTATCTGCAATTTCTCTTCCTTTTCCAACTAATTCCAAAGAAACTTTTTGTAAGTGTCCATCTCTTTGTTCAGCAAATACCCAAACACCTTTGTAATCTGCTATATTCATCTTCAAATCCCTCCTACTAGATATAGTGTTTTTCTTTTAATTTTGCAACTGCAAGTGCTGCCGCTTCTTTAGCAGGTAAGTTAACAATTTCTCCCTTACCTTTTGCTTCCTTAGTAGTTGATTTCTTAACTTTTGTTGGTGAACCAGCAAGTCCAAGAAGGGATTTATCTACTCCTAGGAAATCTGCATTCCAAACTTTTATTTCTTTATCGAAAGCTCCAAATATATTACCTACGCTCATATATCTTGGCTCATTTAATTCTTTTATAGCTGTTAGAAGTACTGGCATTTCAACTCTGATATTTTCATATCCATCTTCCCAAGCTTTTCTAACTTTTAATTCTTTTCCATCCACTTCAACTTTTTCTACATAAGTTATCTGTGGTAAATTTAAATGCTCAGCTATTTCTGGTCCAACTTGTGCTGTATCTCCATCGATAGCTTGTCTTCCAGCAAATACTATATCGTATTCCAATTTATTAACTGCTGCTGCAAGAACTCTTGATGTAGCTAGTGTATCCGCACCTGCAAATGCTCTGTCTGATATTAATATAGCTTCATCAGCACCCATTGCTAAAGCTTCTCTTAATGCAACTTCAGCTTGTGCTGGTCCCATTGATACTATAGTTACTTTTGCACCATTTTCTTCTTTTAATCTTAAAGCTTCTTCTAAAGCGTTTTTATCATCTGGGTTTATTATTGATGGAACACCTTCTCTTATAAGAGTTCCTGTAACTGGATCTATTTTAACTTCAGTTGTGTCTGGAACTTGTTTTAAACAAACAATTATATTCATTTACTCGAACCCTCCTATTATTTAAAGATATTTCCTGATATAACTAATTTTTGAACCTGTGAAGTTCCTTCGTATATTTCAGTTATCTTAGCATCTCTCATCATTCTTTCTACTGGATAATCCTTAGTATATCCATATCCACCAAACATCTGAACAGCCTTAGTTGTTACATCCATAGCAACATTAGCTGCATGTAATTTTGCTCTAGCAGCATCTACTGAATATGGAATTCCATTTTGTTTTTTCCAAGCAGCTTTGTAAACTAAAAGTCTTGCGGATTCTATAGCTACTTCCATATCTGCCATCATCCATGATAATCCTTGGAATTTATATAATTCTTTTCCGAATTGTTTTCTTTCTTTCATGTAGTTTACAGCTTCTTCAAAAGCACCTTCAGCTATTCCTAATGCCTGAGCTGCTATTCCAATTCTTCCTCCGTCAAGAGTTTTCATTGCTATTCCAAATCCTCTTCCTTCTTTTCCAATTAGGTTTTCCTTTGGAACTTTTACATCTTCAAATATAAGTTCAGTTGTTGAAGATCCTCTAATACCTAATTTTTCTTCAACTTTACCTATGGAGAATCCAGGCATTCCTTTTTCAAGTATGAATCCAGTGATTCCTTTTACTCCTTTAGATCTATCTGTCATAGCAAATACTATGAATACATCTGCATATCCACCATTTGTTATGAATATTTTAGTTCCATTTAATAAATAGTGATCTCCCATATCAACTGCAACACTTTGTTGCCCTGCAGCATCAGTACCAGCGTTTGGCTCAGTTAAACCAAATGCTCCAATTTTCTTACCTGCACAAAGATCTGGTAAGTATTTTTGTTTCTGAGCTTCTGTTCCATTTTCGTATATTACTGAAGCACATAAGGAAGTATGAGCTGAAACTATAACTCCTGTAGTACCGCATACTTTTGATAATTCTTCTACTGTCAATGCGTATGCTAATACGTCTCCACCTGCTCCGCCATATTCTTTAGGGAATGGAATTCCCATTATTCCTAACTTACCCATCTTTTCAACATTTTCAATAGGGAATCTTTCTGTTTCATCTACTTCTGCTGCAATTGGTTTTACTTCATTTTCAGCAAATTCTCTAACCATTTGTTTTACAAATTCTTGTTCTCTAGTTAATGCAAAATTCATTACTTTTACCTCCTATCTATTTTTAAAGCACTTATCTCTTTTTTCAACAAATGCTGTCATACCTTCTTTTTGGTCTTCAGTTGAGAAGCATTCACCAAATACTTCTGCCTCATAAGCTATACCTGTATCTATATCACACTGTATTCCTCTATTTATAGCTGCTTTACAAAGTCTCACAGCAATAGGCGCGTTTCCAGCAATTTTCTTTGCCATTTCTTTTGCTTCATCCATAAGTTTTTCTGGTTCAACAATTTTATTTACTAATCCAACTCTTAAAGCTTCTTCAGCACCAATAATTTCCCCTGTAAAAATCAATTGTTTAGCCATTGATGCTCCTACTAATCTTGGTAATCTTTGAGTTCCTCCAAAGCCTGGAGTAATTCCAAGTCCTACTTCTGGTTGTCCAAATTTTGCTTTTTGAGATGCTATTCTTATATCACATGCCATTGATATTTCACATCCTCCACCTAAAGCAAAACCATTTACTGCTGCAATAACAGGTTTTTCTAAAGTTTCAAGTTTTCTAAACACTTTATTTCCAAGTAATCCAAATCTTCTTCCTTGAACAGTATTTAAGTCTTTCATTTCAGTTATATCTGCTCCAGCAACAAAAGCCTTACCAGCTCCTGTAAGTATTACTGCTAATACTTCTTCATCATCTGCTAAGTTATCAATTATAATATCTAACTCTTTTAAAGTTTCTGAATTCAAAGCATTTAATGCATTAGGTCTATTAATGGTAACAACCGCTATATTACCGTCTTTTTCTAATAAAACATTATTAAATTCCATAGTAGGTTTGTCCCCCCTTATTTTCTTCGACCAATTTGTTAATTATATAACAAATTATTTTAAAAAAATATAATAATCTCGCTCGTATATATTATATACTTTAATAGTTTTTTTTTCAATATAAAAGTTTAATTTAGATTTATATTTAACATAAATGTAATAATTTCATAGATTGTTAATACTTAGTTAAAGTTTAAATATAAAAGCTCTCATGATATAAAGCTTTATATCATGAGAGCTTTTATTGATATGTTTTTGACAATTGAATTCTTCTTATCAGGCTATTCTTCATGATTCATTAAATAACTTAATGTCAATAAACTATCACTTAAGTGTACATTTTCTGTATGTGTTCCCTCTGGAACCTGTAAATCTACTGGTGCAAAATTCCATATGCTTTTAACATCATTCTTTGTTAAAATATCACATACTCTTTGAGCACTTCTACTTGGTACACAAATTACTCCAAGATCAATTTCATTATTTTTTAAATATTCCTCTAGTGTATCAATATCCTTTATCTCAATGTCTCTGATTTTGATACCTACAAGCTTTGGATTTATATCAAAAATGGCTTTTAGTTCAAATCCTAGTTTCTCAAAGTAAGTGTAGTTAGCAACAGCCTGCCCTATGTTCCCTGCTCCTAGCACTACCATACTATATTCTCTGTCAAGTCCTAATATTCCACTAATTTGATTATATAGCTCTCTTACGTTATACCCGTATCCCTGTTGCCCAAAATCGCCAAAGCAATTTAAATCCTGTCTTATTTGAGAAGCTGTAAATCCAATTTTTCTGCTTAATTCTTTAGAGGAAATTCTGTCTACATCATTCTTTAGTAGATCAGACAAATATCTATGATATTTGGGTAATCTCTTTATAACAGCCATTGATATGTTCTTATTT
Source organism: Clostridium mobile (assembly GCF_018918285.1). Lineage (GTDB taxonomy): Bacteria > Bacillota > Clostridia > Clostridiales > Clostridiaceae > Clostridium_AW > Clostridium_AW mobile. The sequence goes on along the minus strand of NZ_JAHLQF010000003.1, from coordinate 340,071 downwards.
TTGTCCATTATCACACCTCTTACGAATTAATTTTAATATCAAGTTTATTTTATCACAATATTGACAATTCTACTACAACATTTCTTTTAATCTGTCATAACAGTTATATATGTTTATTCAATATTATTATACAATAAATGCATTATTATTATATAATAAATACATTAAAACTACAAATTTTATATATAACATAGTACAATAGTAAGGATAAGAGGTGAATAAAATGATTATTTTGAGTTGTAAAGATTTAAACAAGAGTTATGGTATAGATACAATACTAGAAAAGGTTACCTTAGGAGTGAACGAAGGAGACAAAATAGGTCTTATAGGTCCTAATGGTGCTGGAAAATCAACACTACTAAAAATTATATCTGGAATTATTGACTATGATGGCGGAGAGCTTTTTATAGATAAGTCTAAAAAAGTAGGTTATTTATCTCAACACCTTACCTTAGATTCAAATAGCACTATTTATTCTGAAATGCTTTCTGTATTTAGTGAATTAATTTCATTGGAGGAAAAATTAAGAGAGTTAGAAATAAAAATGAATGAACCTTATGATGCTAAAAAGGCTGATTATCATAATAAAATTATTAATGAATATACTGCTACAACAGAATTATATAGTAATAAAAACGGATATGCATACAAAGGGGAAATTTCTCGTGTGCTAAAAGGACTTGGTTTTAGTGAGGATGATTATGATAAGGAAATAAAAATACTTAGTGGTGGACAAAAAACTAGAGTAGCATTATGTAAATTACTACTACTCAATCCAGAAATATTATTGTTAGATGAGCCTACAAATCATCTGGATTTAGATGCTATAGAATGGTTAGAAGAATATCTTAAATCCTATAAGGGTTCCATAATCATTATATCTCACGATAGATACTTCTTAGATTCAGTAACTAACAGAACTATGGAATTATTAAATGGAAAAATAATTTCTTATGATGGCAATTATACAAAATTTATAGAATTTAAGAAAAAGGATTTTGAAGATAAACTAAAAGCTTATAATCTACAACAAGCTGAAATTAAAAGACAAGAAGAGATAATTGAAAGATATAGATCCTTTAATAGAGAAAAAAGTATTAGAGCCGCGGAAAGCCGCCAAAAATCTCTAGATAAAGTAGTAAGAATAGATGCTCCTGATAAAGATCCAACTAGTGCCAAAATAAATTTTACCGCTCAGATCACTAGTGGAAATGATGTTTTATATATGGAGAACCTTAGCAAAAGTTTTGGAGAAAATAATTTATTTAATAATATTCATATGGATGTTAAGAGAGGCGAAAAAGTAGCACTTATAGGAGAAAACGGAAGAGGTAAAACTACTCTATTAAAAATCATAATGGAAAAAGAATCTAAAGATAGTGGGACGATTGTTTTAGGCCGAAATGTTTTTATAGGGTATTACGACCAAGAACAATCAGATTTAAACCCAGAAAAAACAATATTAGATGAGGTTTGGGATGTGTTCCCTAATATGACTACTACAGAGATAAGATCTGCCCTAGCAGCTTTTTTATTCAGAGGAGAAGAAGTTTTTAAAAAAATCTCTACATTAAGCGGCGGTGAAAAGTGTAGAATTAATCTTTTAAAACTTATGCTTTCAGAATCAAATCTATTGCTACTAGACGAGCCTACAAATCACTTAGATATTATGTCTCGTGAAGCTTTAGAAGATGCCATAATAGAATATAATGGTACTGTCATGGTAATCTCTCATGATAGATATTTTTTAAATAAAGTAATCAATAGAATATATGAACTTAAAGAAAATGAAGCCAAAGAATACCTAGGTAACTATAGTTACTATGTTGAGAAGAAGAAAAATCCCTTAAGATATAATTACGAAGAAGAGAGTGAGGGAAAAACAAAAACTCAAATACAACAGGAGAAACGTAAAAAGAGAGAGGCCGAAAAAGCCGAAAAAGAAATTAAACAAAAATTAAAGAATATAGAAGAAGAAATATCTAATAAAGAAAGTTATTTAGTAGAACTTCAAAATGATCTATGCCTAGAAGAAATATATTCTGATCCAATTAAAAGTGAAGAAGTGAATAAAGAAATTCTAAAAATAGAAAAAGAACTAGAAAACTTGTATAGCCAATGGGAGAACTTTATAGAGTAAAGTAATAAATTGATAGTGAATAATTAATAACAGATAGTTAAGTAATAGCTTTTCATAATTAAAATTCTAATAATAAAAGGCTTTGGAAGTACACCCAAAGCCTTTTTTAATTCTAAAAAACTTTTATTTAAAAATTTTAAATATTAATTCCTACTTTTTCATTTTTCAGCTTATTTCCACAGTAAGGGCAAAATGCATATAATTGCTCCCCTATCTTACCTCCGCAGAAAGGGCAAAATAAAAAATCCACTCTATCATTTACTGTAAAAAAGCTCTTTAATATTATATTTAAATCATCTAGTTTCACAGGAGTTTTAATGATGCCATCTACTTTATTATATCTAAAATCCTCAATATTTAAATTGTTACATGAAGATAAAAGACATTTGGTATCTTTTTTCATGTCCTTAATTTTCTTTATTAATAGATCTCCTGAGGTCTCTTTCATAATTAAATTAGCTATAACAATATCAGGAGAATACTTATTAATTTCATAAATAGCAGAATACTCATTAGTAATCTCCACGTCGTATCCTAATTGGATTAGTAAATCCTTTAATATGTAACTTTCGAATTTAGAGTCGTTTACAACCAATATCTTTTTCATTGCTTACCTCACAATAAGTAATTATTGTTAGTATCATTCTATCTTATAACTGGACTATTTTCAATATTAATCCATAAAAGTATATCTACTAAAATATTCTTAGCTATTTTCAGACATTTTAATAGTCTTTTCCGTACACTTTTTCATTGCTTTGATTACTGAACCTCTAAAGTTATTTTTCTCTAAAGAATATACTGCTTCTATTGTAGTTCCCCCTGGTGAGCATACTTTATCTTTTAATGCTCCTGGATGCTCTCCTGTTTCTAATACCATTTTCGCTGCTCCTAAAACAGCTTGTGCTGCCATTTTATAAGCCTTATCTCTAGGAAGGCCGCCTAGCACTCCTCCATCAGCTAAAGCTTCTATAAACATATATACATAAGCTGGAGATGACCCACTTATAGCTGGAACTACATCCATAAGTTTTTCACTTATAACTTCAACCTTTCCAAAGCTTTTAAATATATTAATTACATATGTTGTATCTTCTTCACTACAAAAATCGTTGTGACATAATGCTGTCATTCCCTCTCCAACTAGTGCAGGAGTATTTGGCATAGTTCTTACTATCTTTATATTTTTTCCAAACTTTTTCTCAATAAACTCTATTGTTATCCCCGCTGCTATAGATACAACTACCACATTATCCTTAACCTTATCTTTTATTCCTTCTATAACTACTCCATAAACATTAGGCTTCACAGCTAATATAATTATATCTGAATTTAAAGCAACTTCTCCGTTATCCTTAGTAACATTTATTCCATGTTTTTTCTTCATGTAATTTAGCTTTTCTTCGTCCATATCGCTTACTATAATATTTTTAGATTCAACAATATTTGACTTCACTATTCCTTCCGCTATAGCCTGTGCCATATTGCCACAACCTATAATTCCAATAAATTTACTCATATGTATCCCTCCAATTCCATAAAGGAAGTTAATATATTATTACTATACCACATAAAAAAATTGTCACGCATTAAAAACTATAATTTAAGATAAATATTTTTCAAAGTCTTAGAATAGACCAAATTATTTTCACAGTTCTAAGTTTCTACAGATATGATTTATTGTACCAAACAGAGAGCTAAGTACGCAGTGACGCCACTCCAAAAAAGTCGCTATTTCACCACATACTTAGCTCTTTTATATTTTACAATGTCATCAAACTACTTTATCAATAAAAAACATATCATCTAACACTTGCCAATTCTGTGGAAAAGGTCTTGCTAGTACCCAATAACTTACTCCCCTTAGTCCATATTCACTAACTAGTTTATATTTCGCCTCTACACTTCTAGCATCTTCAAACCATACTACATGTTCTCTGCCTTGTGCATCTATATAGGTGTAATGAGGTGATTGGGCTTCTTCATCATATTGGATTGTAGCTCCATATCTAGCCGCTCTTTCAATAGCTTCTTGATTGCCTATACTTTCAGCAAATTCTCCTCCTGGAGTATAAGGTAATGTCCAATCGTACCCATATAAAGGCATTCCCATCATTATCTTATTAGGAGGAATTACTGATACTGCATAATTAATTACCTTTCTTACTTCGTTTATTGGCGCTACAGCTAAAGGAGGACCACCGGACCAACCCCATTCATAGGTCATAATAATTACAAAATCCACAATTTCACCATGAGCTCTATAGTCATGAGCTCCATGCCATGATCCAGTTAAGGCATCATAAGTCTTCGGTGCTAATGCTGTTGCAACAATATAATTTGGATGCAGTGCAGCTACAAGCTTTCTCAAAAAGTTATTATACTTTTCCCTATCTTCTGGAGGAATTCTTTCAAAATCTACTATTACACCATAATAGCCTTTGCTTTGTATGGTACTTAATATATTGTTTATCAAAGTCTGCTGTAATTGATCGCTATTTAATATATTTCTTATTAATTCAGTATCAAAATTTGCTCCCGCTATATTAGTCACAGATAATAGTGGAGCAACGTCTCCTCCTCTAGCAACTTCTATTATTGTTTCATCTCTTATCGGATTCAATGTACCATCAGCATTTACATTGTAACTAAAAGGGCTTACATAAGTTAAGTAAGGTAACAATGGAGTTAAAATACCTCTTTCTCTTTCTGGTGTACTTGGTTGAATAAACGCATTGACTTCAATGTGACCATAATTTTTTGATTTATCAGGAATTCTTATTATTTGTCCTGGGTAAATTGATGATGGATCTGAAATATTATTTAGCTGAACTATACTCTCTACGGATACGCCAAATTTTCTAGCAATGCTCCATAGAGTATCCCCGGGATTAACCCTATATGCCGTTTCCGTTGAGGGTATAACCAAGGATTGACCTACAACCAAAACAGTATCTTCTCCAATTCCATTAGCATCTAAAATACTTTCAGGGGTTACCCCAAATCTCCTAGAAATAGACCAAACACTGTCTCCAGGTTTTACTACATAAATACTCAATAAATTTACCTTCTTTTAAAATACTACCATAATTATTATATTCAGCTATTTTATTTACGTTCATATTTTTATCTTTGTCCAAGCTTTAAATTCGGAATAGCATTTAAATCTAAAGAAGCAGTTCTGCCTTTAATTAGTTCAAAATATGCTGCACTTCCTATCATAGCTGCATTATCTGTACAAAGTATCAATTCTGGAAATAAAACTTTTATTCCATTTTTATCTCCTTCTTTAACTAAAGTATCTCTAAGGCATGAATTTGCTGCAACTCCTCCAGCTATAGCGATTTTATCTACCTTCTTCGTTTTACAAGCTCTTATTGAATTATCTACGAGGAAATCTACAACTGCCTTTTGGAAAGATGCAGCCACATCTGCTTTATTTATTTCTTCATTTTTCATAGCCTTACCGTTTAAATAGTTTAATACTGCAGACTTTAACCCGCTAAATGAAAAATCTAAAGATGAATTATCATGAAAATTTGCTCTTGGGAATTTTATAGCCTCTGGATTACCTTCCTTAGCTAACTTATCTATCTTAGGTCCTCCAGGATATCCAAGTCCTAAGGCTCTAGCTATCTTATCATAGGCTTCTCCTGCTGCATCATCTCTAGTTTGACCTAAGACTTCAAATTCACCATAATCCTTCATGTAAACAATATTTGTATGCCCTCCTGATACTATAAGACATACAAAAGGAGGTTCTAGGTCTTTATGCTGTATAAAATTTGCGCTTACATGCCCTTCTATGTGGTTTACTCCAACTAGAGGCTTATTTAAGGCGTAAGAAAGTCCCTTAGCATATTGAAGACCTACCAATAAAGCCCCCACTAATCCTGGTCCATAAGTTACTCCAATAGCATCAATATCCTGTAAAGATGTTGATGCTTCATCTAGAGCCTCTTTAACTACAGCTCCAATTACCTCTATATGCTTTCTTGAAGCTACTTCAGGTACTACCCCACCAAACTTTTTATGTATATCTATTTGAGAAGAAATTATATTGGAAAGCACTTCTCTTCCATTAACCACTACAGCAGCTGAAGTTTCATCGCAACTGCTCTCTATAGCAAGTATTTTTATATCCTTATTCATATTATTAACTCCTTTTATTAACTACTTATATTGTTAATTTAATATAACCAATTATACTTTAATAGTTTTTTATTATCAACGTTCTATTGAAAGCATTCCCCAATAGATGATAACATATAATAGGGTGATAAATAATGAAAAATTACGCAAAGGTAATTGTAATGGGTTCTCCAATATCTAAATCAAACTTTAAACTATTCAACTTAAATGGAAGAGCCATACTTCCCTATAATTCTGGAAAATATCATGATAGATACGCACTATACGAAGAAGAAATTGCATACCAAACAAGACTTCAAAACCCTAATACCGTACTAAGCGAATCTTTAATTGCAATACTTAAAGTATATTATAAAAGTCAAAAGAGACATCCTGACACTAATAATATTACTAAAAGTATATTTGATGGCATAGAAAAAAGTGGCCTTATTGTAAATGATGCTCAAATTAGAAGGATAATAATAGAGGAGTATTATGATAAAGAGAATCCTAGGTTCGAATTAGAACTTTTTGGCGAAAGTACTTATTATATTAATTATGAAATACTTAATAAGGAAATTGAAGATAAGCCCATTGAATACTCTCCTCCTAGCAATAAAAAAGGAATGACTGCTAAGGTAAAGACAAGTGTTAATAAGAGTGAATGTAGTTGCAACATATGCGGAAAGGAAGTAAATAATGATCAGCTCTTATCTGCTAATGGCGGAAAAATGAAAATATGCAGGGAGTGTTTGAAAAAACTTTTCTAAACACTCCCTACTCATTTAAGCAATCTTTTCTTTAACATTTCTTGTAGCCACAATATTTACACCTGTAGATGCAGCATTTTGTACTATAATATCACCTATTTTTATAGGCGCTTTAACTTTAATACCTTTAAGAGCTTTTATACATTCTTCTATTTTACTTTTAGGGATGTCACTTTCAGTTTTCACCGGTAGCACATCTATTTCTCCATTCTCTATAAATACAGAACTAGTAACTATTCTTGTAGGATTAGTACACTCTTTTTTTGCATATTCAATGCCTATATTACAGCTATTCCCTGTAACTTTTATCACTTCACTATTTTCTATTTCTACTTTTAAAGGGCAGCCTATAGGACATCCTATGCAGGTTATATTTCTAACTTCCATATAATTATTCCTCCTCCACTTTAAAAGTGATCTGTTTACATTCAGGATATTTTTGGAGCATAGCTTTTGTGATTCTAAACTCCTCCATTTCTCCTGGAGTTAAAATTCTTTTTTTAATCTTTATTTCTTTTTCTTCATCAAAATATACAGATATATATTTTCCTTTATACACATTATCCACTCTAAATCTTACTTGAATAAATTTATCTATATTATTTTTATTTATATAATTTGGGACAGTATATCTTACCCCTTCTGTAGCTATAAGTTTTATAGCATTCTCTTTATTCTTAAATTTTTCTCCCTTGATGTATTTCGCAGCATTCTTTCCTGCCATATGACTTTCCATACTAACATTATCTACTAAGTCATGAACATGCAGTACATTACCACAGGCAAATATTCCTTCTATATTAGTTTCTAAACTTTCATTTACTGACGGACCGTTTGTTACCTTGCATAACTTCACTTCCCCTTTTCTTGAAAGCTCATTTTCCGGTATAAGCCCAACAGATAGAAGCAAAGTATCACAAGGTATATATTCCTCTGTTCCAATTATAGGTTTTCTGTTATCGTCTACTTTGGCTATAGTTACCCCTTCTAATCTATCTCTACCTTTTATATCAATAACTGTATGACTTAATTTTAAAGGTATATCAAAATCATCTAAACATTGAACAATATTTCTTTTTAATCCTCCTGAGTATGGCATTAATTCTATAACCGCTTTAACTTCTGCTCCTTCTAAAGTCATTCTTCTTGCCATTATAAGTCCAATATCACCTGAGCCTAATATTACTACTTCTTTACCAGGCATATATCCTTCAATATTTACAAACTTTTGAGCGGTTCCTGCCGTAAATATACCAGCACACCTACTACCTGGAATATTCAGTGCTCCTCTTGGTCTTTCTCTACATCCCATAGCAAGAATTATAGATTTTGCTTTTATTTCAATGACGCCATCTTCACCATTTACCGCAGTTACGATTTTATCTTTTGATAAGTCAATAACCATAGTATTTAATTTATAAGAAATTCCCATATCCATGATTTCATCAACATATCTTTGAGCATATTCAGGTCCAGTTAACTCTTCTTTAAATTTATGAAGTCCAAATCCATTGTGAATACATTGATTTAATATTCCCCCTAATGTGTTTTCTCTCTCCAATATAATGATATTATCAACACCTTCTTGTTTTGCTGAAATCGCTGCAGCAAGTCCTGCTGGTCCCCCGCCAATGATAACTATATCATATTCAATCATAATTAATCCCTCCACTAATAAATATCATCCTTATTTTTTCCACCGATTAATAGATTAGACTTATTTCCAAACTTTGTTATTTTACCTTTATCTTCACCTAATTCTTTACATAGTATATCTACTATTCTAGAAGTACAAAAACCAGCTTGGCATCTACCCATACCTGCTCTCGTTCTTCTCTTAACGCCATCTAAATCTCTTGCACCTAGTGGTCTTCTTATGGCATCAATTATTTCAGCTTCTGTTACTGTTTCACATCTACATATAATTTTACCATAGGAAGGATTATTTTTAATAAGATTATTTCTTTCTTTATTACTTAAACCTTCAAATTTTATTATTCCCTTTCTTATAGGATTAAAATTTTCATTTTTTTCTGGCGACAACTTATCCTTAATTATTTCTCCTACCATTTCAGCTATAGCCGGAGCACTAGACAATCCTGGTGATTCTATAGAGGCTACATTAATAAAATTAGGAGCGTCTTCTACCTCACCTATTATAAAATCTCCTGTATCTCCCTTTGCTCTTAGTCCTGTGAATGAAGTTATTATTCCACTTAAAGGTATTTCCTTTATACTTAGTTTGCCTTTATCTAAAACATAGTCTAATGCTTCTTTTTTTGTATTTAAATCTTCTTTATCCTCTATATTTTCAGCATCAGGTCCTATTAATAGATTTCCATGTACTGTTGGTGTAACTAATACACCTTTTCCTAGTTCTGTTGGTAACTGAAATAAGGTTTTAGATATTAAATCTCCTGTAGCTTTGTCAAATAAACAGTATTCTCCCTTTCTTGGAGTAATTTTAATTTTCTTTTCACTTACCATATTATTTAAATCGTCAGCAAAAACTCCTGCTGCATTTACTACAATTGCTCCACTTATATCCCCATTATCGGTTATTAATTTATAACCATTCTCTATTTCTATTATATTATTAACCTTTGTATTAAGTTTGAATTCTACTCCATTTATATAGGCATTTTCTGCAAAAGCTATTGTAGCTTCAAAAGGGCAAACTATACCTCCAGTAGGTAGATATAGTGCCGCTACCACTGATTCCGATAAATTAGGTTCTATCTCTAAAGCCTCTTCTCTGTTTAATATACTCATATTTGGAACACCATTTTCAATTCCTCTGTCTCTTAACTCTATTAGCTTATCCATATCTTTCTCGTTAAAACAAAGTACTAAGGAACCATTTCTTTTAAAACTAAAATCAAGCTCCTCTGAAAGTTTTGTGTACATGGAGTTTCCTTTGACATTAAGTTTTGCTTTTAGTGTTCCAGGTATAGGATCTTCACCAGCATGAATTATAGCACTATTTGCTTTAGTAGTACCCATACATACATCATTACACTTTTCTAGAACACAAATCTTTAGTTTATATTTAGATAATTCTCTTGCTATTGAACATCCTGTTATTCCAGCTCCAATAATTACCACATCATACATATTCTTACCTCCTAAAAAATAAAAAAGAGCACAAATATAAGGTATTAAACCTTAAATTTGGCTCTCTTAAACTCCGCCTATACATATTTACTTAGTTTTATTTTATCACTTATACAGTTATATTTCAAGAAAAATTCAATTAAACAGAAGTGTTCATTCACTCTTAACTTCTTTGTTTTTTCCTCTTATAAAATACATTATTAATAGCATTAAAGGAATTACCAATATGAAAATAATGTATATGGGAAATCTTATCTCATAGGACAATATTTTTATAACATATAAAGATTTTTTTAAAGGTGTAAAATTATTTATAATAAATATTAATACTAAAGAAGGAATTATAAGTACTTTTTCATTTTTAAAATTCAGACCATAACATATACTTTTAGAAAGAAAATATACATTTAAAGAAAAATTAATGAACACTCCCATAAGCCAATTAAACACTGCTATAACTTCTATTCTCTCTATAAAATTCAACAAGGATATTTGCTGTACTGTAGCTAAATATGGAAGAGATTGATGCTGTGCTTGCCTAACGCCAAATACAGCAAAGGTTGTAGTTATTATAATTACATAAAACACTGTAATTATAGCAATTGAATATATAAATATCTTATTTATATCCTCAACCTTTTTTAGTTGTGGTACACATAGACTCAATAAAATTCCTTGATAAAAAATAGAAGCTGTACTTAAAGCACCATAATTCATACCCTTAAAGGTTGAGGTTTTTAGTATAGGTAACAATTCTTTAAAATCCATATTTCCTAAGTTTAATAATGTAAAAACTATTACCGACAACAAAGTTATTGGTGCAATTATTTCAGATAATCTACCGTGAATTGATAAACCCTTATATGCTGAGTAACTACAGCAAATTATAGCAACTCCAGTGACAATAAAAAAAGGGGTATCTGGCAAGGTTGAATTACCCAAAAAATATCCTATTAAAGCTAAACTAATAATAGAATTATAAAGAAAAAGTAAGCTTAGCATTAAAGATAATATTTTTCCTCCTATTTTTCCGGTAAGCACTTCTCCAATATCGATAAGAGATAATCCCTTATATCTATTGGAAAGAAACATAATAGGAATATAAATAATTAATATGTAAATAAAAGATAATATTACCATTATCCATATATCTTGATTCCCTGGATAGCTTAATATTATAAATAAATAAGTGTATGCATCAACTAATTTAGATAATACTAAAATCATTATCATCTGATAGGAGGATAGTTTATCATAGGAATCTAACATTATCTTGTCTCCCTTCTCATAAAACTATCGTCTAGCAAAGCTTCCTTTTCTAATTTAACTTTAACGTTTACCTTAACATCCCCATTAGCATACAATTCATTCCATCTATCTTTTACTTTCACCCAATCAGAATAATTATATCTATATGCATATTTATAAAAGTCAAATATATCTGTTTTGAAATCTTCTTGAGACCTTTTAATAGTCTTTTCAATAATCTTCTTTATACTATCTTCAGTTAATTTTTCAATCTTTTCCATAGTGTTGACTTCTCTTAAATTCTCACCGGTCATAATTTCATTCATCATACCTGATACTTCTACATCCACATTAATTCTTAAGCTATCATCTTCAATGAACACAGAATTCTTAGCGTTGGAATCTATAATTTTCACCGTATAGAATTTATACTCTTCCTCTGAAGGGGAAACTATTGCACCACTTTTTATATTGTTTTTTATAAAGTTATATCCCATAGTTTCAATTCCGTCTAAATATCCAGCTAATTTATCTTTTATAAAAATTGCTAATCCCTCTATATTTAAACTATTATAATTCTTACTGCTATTTTTCACATTATTACTTCCTGCACTTATCACTCCTGTAACATAAACTTGTGATCCTTCGCTATAATATTGTTTAACTAAGTCCCTAAGCTTTACAACTGTTGATTTCCCATTGTATTTAGAATTCTTTATTAAATATTCAATGTGATTTGATAGTAGTCTTTCTACTCCCTTAGGTTCTACGAATAGATTTTCAGATTTATCAGCTTTTACTACTAATATGTAACCCCCTAAGTTTACTTCATAGTCTCTATTCCAAAAGTCTAAATATTTTAATATCCCATCCCTGGCCATTTCCTCGCTAAACATAAGTATTTTTGAATGAGAGAAGTATAACTTTCTATCAAATATTAATGTTGTATTTCTTATGGCTTCAAAAACTGTTCTACCCTCTACCTGTGTAAATATTGAGGGCTTACCGTTGCTTTTATCTTTTTTATTAGATGGTTCTATCACTTCAAAGTTAAGTTTAACTTTTTCATCTTTTATATCATGCCCAATCATAGTGACTATTCCATATTCACTTAATTCCATCTTTCCTATACATCCATAGGCTAAAAATATAGTAGAAATAATTAATACTACTATAATTATCTTTTTCCTATTCATTCTTTTTTGTCTCCTCTTCTTTTTCTGCAGTTAAATTATATTTGTCTAGATGTTCAGAGCTTTTCTTCATTTTAAACATAGGAAATCTAAGGATGGAATCTTTAAAGTTTATAAAAGGTGAAAAACTATACATATATGGCACTCCAAAAGATTTTATAGAAAGCATATTGGTAAGCATAATATAAACCCCAGCACTTATACCATATATCCCTAAAGTCCCTCCTAAAATAATAAATATAACTCTATTTGTAGTAATAGGTCCTGTAAGACTGGGAGTTATAAATGCTGCTAATCCTGTAAGTGCTATAACCATGACCATAGGTGCTGATATTAAACCTGCATTAACGCCAGCTTCTCCTAATATTAACGCTCCAACTATGCTAATTGCAGGTCCTATCGCTCTAGGCAACCTAACCCCTGACTCTCTTAAAAGTTCAAAGAAAAAATTCATAAGTAAAGCTTCTATTGCTGCTGGAAAAGGCACTCCTTCTCTTGCTGAAGTCATACTAATTAACAAAACAGTAGGTATCATTTCTTGATGAAATGTCTGTAAAGCTACATAAATTCCTGGTAAAAGAATACTAATGAAAACAGAAATAACTCTTATCATCCTTAAATAGGATGATATTATGGTGTTACCGTAATAATCTTCACTTATTTGTATGTTTTCTACAAAGAGATGGGGTACTGTAAGTACGTGAGGACTTCCATCGCAAAGTATAGCAACCCTACCTTCTAGTATTTTTGCACTGACTACATCTGGTTTTTCAGTGTTTCCCACTGTAGAAAAAGTTGAATAAGGCTTATCTTCTATGAATTGCTCTATATATCCCGATTCTAATATTGCATCTATCTTAATTTTATTAACTCTTTTTTTTACTTCTTCTACTATTTCTTTTTTTACAGTCCCGTTGAGATAGCATATAGCTACTTCAGTTTTTGTTTTTTGTCCAAGTTTAATTTTTTCAACTTTAAGGTTTATATCTTTAATCTTCTTTCTTATAAGGGCTATATTTACATCAATACTTTCTATAAATCCCTCTTTAGGACCTCTTACTACAGTTTCATTATCCGGTTCTTCTACACTTCTACCAAAATTATATTGCGCATTTATACTTAAAGCGGATTTTTCCCCTTCTATGAATAGAACTCCATTGCCGGATAATATCTTTTCTATAGCATCTTCATAGGAAGAAAGTTTTTCTACTTCACATTCCGTAATAATAGAATTCATAACATATTCAATGGCTCTTTTATTTGGAAGTATAATTTCATTACTCATAATAGAGTTTACTAGTTCATTGTCTATAACTTTTCTATCAGCAAGTAATGCTATATAACAAACTAATCCCCTTCTCTTTTCTGATCCCAATATTACTTCTTTATAAATAACATCACTACAATTTTTAAAATCTTCAACTAATTTTTTCTTCACTTCTGCTATAGATTTAGGTATAGATTCACAACTATAATTAGATTTATTACATGTTTCACTATTTATTTTTTTAAGCTTAATATATTTATACACAGTCATTAACTTAGAAAACATATCAATTCACCCATTAGTAGTTTTTTACTATAACTAGTTTTTATACATTAAGTATCAAAATATATAAAGGCGTTTCTTAAAGAAACGCCTGTTAATTATAATTTAAATTTATTTACTAATTGATTTAAACGTTGAGATAATTCTGCTTGATTTTCAGCAGATTCAACTACTTGTTCTATGGACTGAGTGGTTGATGATACATTATTCATTATTTCACTAGAGTTTGAAGATGTAGATTGTGCAGAGGAAGCTATATTTTGTATTACTTTCGTTATTTCATCCACTGTTGAATTTATTTCTTCTGTCATCGCCGCTATGTCCTCTGACATGTCATTAACAAATCTAGCATCCTGCTCATAACTATTACCAGTATCAACTAATAGCTGGTACCCTTCTTTAACATTATTATCAACAAATTCTAATAAGTCTTGAGAATTTATTGATATATTCTTAAATGCATTTTGTACTTTTTCTATTACATCTTTTATGCTTTTTACATTACTTGAGGACTGTTCTGCAAGCTTTCTAATTTCATCTGCTACTACTGCAAACCCTTTTCCCTTTTCACCAGCTCTTGCTGCTTCTATAGCTGCATTAAGTGCTAATAAATTTGTCTGTTCTGCTATCTGCGCTATAGAATCTGCCATAACTTTTATATCTTCTACTACTTTTCCTTCTTCTATAGCTTTTGTTATGTCTTCATATTTGACATCATATATTTTATCCGTTAATTCTTTCGATGATATCCCCTTTATCCTTATACTTTCTGCTCTATTCTTAATATTTAAAGATTGGTTACTTCCATTTACGGCTTTATTAGATAAATCATTTATTCCTGCATTTATCTCTTCTACTGATGCAGAAATTTCTTCAGTTACAGCACTAGCTTCTTGTGTATCCTTTACAATTTCTTTGGTAAAATCATTAATGCTGTTCATTTTCAAACTAATATTTTTAGTTGTATTATACAATTCTTCACTGGCCATGGACATATTATGAGATTCACCTGTAATCTCCATGATTAATGTCTTTATACTATTTCTTGCATTATTTAAAGCATTAGAAAGTTGTCCAAATTCATCTTTAGAGCTAATATTAATTTCATAAGTTAAATCTCCATTACTAATAGCTTCTGCAAAATTTAGCCCTTTATTAATTGAATTAGCTATATATTTTGATATAAATAGCGCTAATATAATCGCTACTAAAATAGTAAATATAATTGATGAATACATTATAATGGTAACATTTTTATATATTAAGGAATTATTTTCATCAGATTTTTGGGCCTGATCCAAGTTCATCTGGATAATTTTATTTAATTCGTTTGCCATATCAGCTCTAAGTGCCATTATATCTGACCAACCTTTTTGAGCATCACTGTATTTATTTTTCTTTACTAACTCTATAGCATTCTCTCTTATATCTCTATATCGCTCTAACTTTTCTTTAAAATTTCCCCAATTCTCTTTTTCCCAATCCATTAAATTGCCTTTTTCATACTGGTTTATTAGTCTAGTATTTTCTTCTTTTAACTTTTCGATATTGCTTATTTTTTCTTCCTTACTTTTACTATCCCCATCATTCATAAATATTAAATCTTGAAGTTCTCCACGTAAATTTAATAAGTTAGTATTAAGAGAATATAAATAATCTACACTCTTTAAATTAATATTATACATGTCATAGGAGTTATTATTGACTTTTCTTATACTGGAAATTCCTACACCACCTATAAAGATAATGGTAACTACTAAAATAAAATAGGATAACAATAATTTGGTCCGGATTTTTAATTTTTTTAATACATTCATATTTTCAGCTCCTTTTTTAAATTTTTTCCATAACTTACTTTCATTAATTTAATATAATTAAATATTTTTCTACAAATTTCAACAAAATATTTATAAATATATTTTACCACGTTTATGTTTTATTGTATATATATGTAATATAAAAATATTCCAACTAACTGAGTATAGCCTTCTTTTATCCAAATAAAAAATCTCCTGGTACTTCTTTCTAATACCAGGAGATTTTTGTTTGTCAAAATTCACTTTTAAGTATTTCTTTTACATCATGTATATATAAATCTTCAAACTCTCTATAGTATATTTGCTAAATTGTGTTAGAACTTAAATATATTGGCCTCATTAATAACATTACTTATATTATTATCTAATATTTATTGTTATACTTTCCGTATCTCCAAAGCTAAGTATCAAACTATCAGTATCATCAGGAATTCCCTTGAACCTTTGACCTACCATTATCTTACCATTATTTTCCTCAGTCGTAGTTGATATAGTATCTATAAGAACTCCCTTATCTGTTATAAGCGTAACTCTTTCCTCTCTCAAACTTATTGGCAGTTCTACTTCTATGAATGTATTAAGCTTGCTTAATGTTACCTTTTTTATAGAAATATTATTGTTTCTTATAGAAGGAGTTATTACCTTTACTCCATCACCGTTTAATTCAACAGGGACAGAGAATTTCCAATTTCCACGAATAATACTGTTGTCTTCTACGCTATTTAATGGGATTGCGCCAATCTTTATATTTAATGTAAAATTTTCAGGTACTTTTGTTTTTAGGTCTGTAAATAAATATGTTTCTACTCCTATAAAAGTATTCTCATCTATAAATTTTCCTTCAAGTCCTGCTATGCCTCCTGTATCTAAATTACCTTTGTGGAAACTGGTTCTTGCATAGTTATCATTTAATAATAATTGAGAGTCATTAGTATTGATAAATGGTTTCTTGCTTTTTACGATAAAAGATACATAGACCCCATACTCATCACAAATGACATCTTGTAATGTTAAACTAACTCCGTTTTTAGTGGTTGTTTTGTTTATAAGTTCAGTTCCTTGACTACCTCCTCGTAATCCAACAAGTTCCTTTATTTC
The DNA here is from genome assembly GCF_018918285.1 of Clostridium mobile. GTDB lineage: Bacteria > Bacillota > Clostridia > Clostridiales > Clostridiaceae > Clostridium_AW > Clostridium_AW mobile. Next base: position 323,011 of record NZ_JAHLQF010000003.1, on the reverse strand, counting down.
TTTAAATACATTGCCCCCAAATTCAAAAGCTTCAGCAGCTACGCATAATGAAGTAATCCCAATAGTAAAAACTAAACAAATTGATGCCGCTGTAGCAAGTATCCTTCTATGCACAGCTTTATTATTCTTGTATTCTTCGCCTTTTTTGATGGCATTTGCAGTTAATAAATCTATGTTATCTGGAAGTTTTATGTTTGCCACCCAAATTATCTATGGCGTTATATAGGTCAATGCTGGATATTGTATCTATAGTGTCATGGCAATTTGTTAGATATTCATTATCATCCATAAGAACCACTTTACTACTTTTTCGAAACTTGTCATTAATGTTATTGATTAAAATTTTCGTTATCCAAGTCTTAAAATATTCAGGCTTTTTTAGCTTATGAATGCTTATAAATGCTTTATAAATTGTTTCCTGATATATATCTGACGCGTCATGTTGATTTTTCACGTATAAGTAAGCTGTTTTATAAAGGTACTCTTTATATATTTCTATGAGAGATACAAAATCTTCCTTATTGCCTTTTATAGCACTTTTCACTATATTCTCTTCTGAGGTTTTTTTGCTATTAATTTCCATATCTCTTATTTCACTGATGTCAGCGTTCTCCATTCTTTATCTCCTTTCATACAAACAACCTGGATTGTCTTTGAATTCACACATTAGACGGGCAACATTGCTTAAAAGTTGCACCTGTTTTCACCATTTTAAAAATGATAATCATACTAATAAAAGAAATAAAAAAGTAGCCAGTGCCGCAATTGGCAAAGCTACTTAATAAAAATGTTTAAAAATAAAAAATCCAGCAGAACTATTAATTCTACTGGATTTTCGTTTTGGCAGGGGCACGAGGACTTGAACCCGGAACCAACGGTTTTGGAGACCGCTACTCTACCAATTGAGCTATACCCCTATATTCATCAGCACTTTACAACTTTTTAGAATTTCTGCTGTAACGACTACTGACAAGGGTTATTATATTATAAAAAAGCCATGCTGTCAAGGGATTTTTTGCTACTGTTTACTACTATGCAACAAGTAAATAATAATAGTTATATCTCTTTCATCATTAATCACTAACAAACATTATACTTAGTCAACTTTTCTACCGCAATGGGGACAAAACTGAAAGGATCTGTCTATAACTCCACCGCAATAATTACATACGTTACCACTTCTACTATTAACATATAACTCTTTTAAATTAAAATCATCAATGGTTACTTCTTTGCCACTCTCTATAAGCTCCCCCATGTCCTGTGGGACTTCAAATATAGAATTGCAGCATCGTGAAATTACATAATATTTTTTATTAAACTTAGCTAAAGGTATAAAAAAGAAATGAAAAACAGTGTATACTTTAATCAATTCATATGTAGACATACGCTCACAGCTCTTACATATTATATTTTGAATGTGTTTGATACTTTTTTTCTTTTCCTCAATACCCATTATTCCAAAAAAGAACATTATTGGTTACCCCCATTTGATAAAACTGCTTTATTTAAGCTATTAACATTATATTTTACTATATCAATGTAACGAGCATCTTCTTTGTGTATTAAAATCTTTATAGGTACCATATTATATTTTTTTATATTTTCCTCTGCCTTTTTTAGTTCACTTTCGTTGTAGTAAAAAAACAATCTATTTTTATTAGTATTGTCATCTTTAATTTCTTCCGTTAACCCCTTACCTTTAGGTATCTTAATTCCTTTTATATTGCAATACTTCAAAAAATATTCTAAATCTTCTTCTGAGTAATATACCTCAGCTTCTTTTAAATTTGCAGATAGTTCTTTTATTTTTTTCTCGTATTCTTCCAATTCCTTTACCATATTATCGAAGTTTTTCTCATAAAATTCTCTATTTTTAGGATCTTTATCTTGTATTGAGTTTTTTATATTTAAAAGAGCTATTTTATAATTATCAATATTCATCCAATAGTAAGGATTCTCTTTAAAAATATATTTTTTATATTTAACATTATCACTATATGAAAGTATATTTATTCCTCTTGAAAGATTTATTATTCCTAATTTACCTTTACTTAATTTATTTACAAAATCACTGGCCCAAGGTTCTAATCCTCCACCATTGTATATAAACAAATCATATTTACTTATATTATTTATTGCATCTTGTGAAAAAACATAATTTAATTCTTCTTCTCTATTTTTAAACATAAAATCAACAAAATGTTTATCTCCAACTATATCTTTAGTCATGAAATATAATAATTTATCTGTAGTCATTATATTTAATACAACATCGCTACCTTTACTTACTTTTAAATTTATTTCAATATCTTCATTTATTTTCTCACAGCCAGATAATAAAAGGATAAAAATTAACATAATAATTATATATTTAATTTTTTTCAATTTTTTCCACCTCACAAATTGAATCTACATATATTTTACATAAGTAATATGTCCAATGCAAATTAATGTTTATTCTTACCATTTTATATGGTAAAATTATCTTGAATATAGTTTTGTGAGGTACCCTATGGAAATTAGCTTAAATAAAGTAATTCGTGCCATATCCATTGCCTTAGATTTATCTCAAATGAGTTCAGTTGATGGTACAAATATAATAGAAGAAGTAACTAATATAAATTATTCTAAACATAAATTTATGAATCATTCACTTAGAACATGCTATATAGCTATAGAAATTGGAAAAGAATTAAATATACCACAGGATAAACTCCAAGCTGTTTATATCTCTTCACTTTTACACGATATAGGTGCCACTAACTTCTTCAACGTTAGCCACTATTCAAATGATTTTATTTATGAACATTCTATAATAGGTAGTAGTTTAACAAAGGAATTTCCTTTGTTTAATAATTTATCTGATATTATACTTTATCATCACGAAAATTACGATGGATCTGGGCCATTAAAGCTAAGTGGAGAAAATATCCCCTTTGAAAGCCAAATAATTAGAATATCAGATTTAATTGAACTTCTTTTCAATGAAACTCAACCCTCCTTAGTTCAAAAGGACAGAATAGTACAGTGGATTAAGGAAAATAACAATAGAGTATATCCTTCTAACATTACAGAAGCTTTTTTAAGATGTTCTAGAAAGGATATATTTTGGTTTAACTTAGAGAATTTAAATTCTATGAATTTTATTTTAGATAATGTAGCTCCAAAGATAAATCATAATTTAACTCTATACGAATTTGAAAAAGTAGCTTATATTTTTTCTGATATAATAGATAAAAAAGATGACCATACAGCCTCTCATTCTCTTAACATAGGTGAATTAGCTTATAATGTATCTAAACATCTTAAATACGACGAGGAAAAATGCATAAAAATGAAAATTGCAGGTTTGCTCCACGATATAGGAAAACTTGCCATCCCTATAAAAATATTAAATAAAAATTCTGGATTAACAAATGATGAATTCAATATTATTAAATCTCATGTTTATTATTCTAAAATTATTTTAGATAGAATTGAAGATATTCCCGATATAAGCGATTGGGCAAGCAATCATCACGAAAAGTTAGATGGTACTGGATATCCTAGAGGTTTAAAGTCCCATGAATTAAGTGAGGAATCTAGAATTATGGCAATTTGCGATATATATCAAGCTTTAACAGAGGACAGGCCTTATAAAAAAGGCTTCACTCATGAAAAAACCTTTAGAATAATGAATGATATGGCTGATAAATATTTAATATGTTATAAAGCTTTAGGCTATTTAAAAGAAACAATTGGATATAATGATTTATAATAGAGAAAGGTAACTTTAATGCTACCTTTTCTTTTTTCGTTTTATTGGTTAAAATATGTTTATAAAGCGAAATTTAATATAAATGCCTTTATGGGTATCTATTATATTTGAAATAAAACTATACTAGAAAGCAGGTTAATATATGGAATTTTTTGTTGATGATCTTGATAAGACTTTGTATATAGGTGAGCAAATAGGAAGACTTTGCAGCCCAGGCGACATTATATGCCTTATAGGAGATTTAGGGACGGGTAAAACCCATATGACAAAAGGTATTGCTAAAGGCTTGAATATAGAGGATTATATAACAAGCCCTACCTTCAATATAGTAAATGAATATACTTCTGGAAGAATAAAATTATTTCATTTCGATGTATATAGGGTAAATGATCCGGATGAAATTGCTGCCATTGGATTTGATGAATATATATTTTCTGATGGAGTAAGTATTATTGAGTGGGCAAATTATATAGATGAGCTTATACCAAGAGAACATATATCTATACTAATTGAAAAAATCCCTGAACAAAGCGAATACCGTAAGATAACAATAGATTACTATGGAGATAGATATAAATACATAAAGGAGATAAAACTATGAAAATATTAAGTTTAGATTCTGCAACAGAATGCGCTACATGTGCTATATTAGACGAAAATAAGCTATTAGGAGAGGTTGTTTTTAATTATAAAAAACAACATTCTATTATTTTAATGCCTATGATAGATTATCTTTTAAAAAACTTAAATCTTACCATTCAAGATATAGATGGTTTTGTAGTATCTAAAGGTCCTGGATCTTTTACAGGTCTTAGGATAGGTGCAGCTACTATAAAAGGATTAAGTGAAGGTACAGGAAAGCCCTTTGTTTCAGTTTCTTCTTTAGATGGGCTTGCATTTAACTTAGCTTATACCGATGGTATCATATGCCCTATTTTAGATGCATTAAGAGATAATGTTTATACATGTTTATACAGATTTAACGATGGTGTTTTAGAATGCCTTATAGATTATTCTGCAATATCTATAGAAGAATTAATCTCTATTTTAAACACTTATGATGAAAAAATTACCTTCATTGGAGATTGCACTGAAAAGTTTAAAGATAAGTTAAATACTTCTCTTAAAAACATCTATTTTGCCCCTTCTTCCTTAAATGTAGTAAAGGCCTCCTCTTTAGGAGATATCGGATTAAATCTTATTAAATCTGATATAAGTGAAGATATACATACCTTTGCTCCTATATACTTGAGAAAATCTCAAGCAGAAAGAGAGTATGAAAATAAAAATGGACTTTAAATTTTCTATTGCTAATATGGGCCATATAGATGATATATGCGAAATTAATGATTTATCCTTTTCAGTACCTTGGAGCAGAATGTCTGTAGAAAATGAAATCGTTAATGAAAATTCTTTATATTTAGTAGTATTAAAAGATGATAAAGTTATAGGTTATGCCGGGATATGGGTTATTCTAGATGAGGGTCATATAACCAATATTGCCGTTCATCCTAATTATAGGAGTATAGGTATAGCTTCTGCATTATTAGAAGAATTAATAGAACAATGTAAAAGTCATGCAGTACATAGCATGACCTTAGAAGTTAGAAAATCTAATATAATTGCTCAAAAGCTTTATGAAAAATTTGATTTTGTCAATGAAGGTGTTAGAAAAAATTACTATAGCGATAATAGAGAAGATGCCATAATCATGTGGAAATATAATATATAAGTATATAAAAAATAAGGTACTGAGGTTTTAAATCCTTAGTACCTTATTGAACGTGTCCTTATTTATATATAATCAATTTATACTGTAAATTTTACTTTAATAAAGCTTTGCTTATAGCCTCGTATCCTTTAGTAGCTTTTACTAACTGTTCTATTTCAATATGCTCATCTATTGTATGAGCTAAATTTTCTTTAGATGGTCCAAATCCTATTGTCTTTATCCCTGCTTCTCCTGCGTAGTGGCTTCCATTTGTACAGAAGGAGTAGTAAGTTACTATAGGATTTAATCCTGATTCTATTAATGAATCATAGGAATTTTTAACAAAATCATCTTCTTTTGAGTATCTCCATGCCGGGAAAAATCTTTCATCAGAAATTATTTCTCCTGTATAGCATTTCTCTGTTCCCTTAGCGTAGAAAGCCTTAGCATCGAATTCTGCATCTTCTTTTTTCATTTCTTCAATTAAATCTAATACTGGCTTTAATACTCCTTCTTTACTTTCTCCAACCAAAAGTCTTCTGTCATAAGTTATCTTACAGTAATCTGGTACTACTGAAGCTCCTGGATATGGTGAGGATTTTATATCAACTAATTCTAATATTCCATGTCCTAATTCTTCATCATAGGTCATTTCCATTTCTCTTACTCTGTTAATTAATTTTGATGCTTTGTATACTGCGTTAATTCCTTTTTGCGGGTTTGCTGAGTGAGCTGGTTTTCCATAAGTTTCAACGACTATTTCTGCTCTACCTCTTTGTCCTATTTTTAAGTTACATTCTGAAGCCTCTCCAATTACAACATAATCAGGTTTTACTCTCTCACTGATTTTTCTTGCTGCAACTCCTTCGAAGCATTCTTCGTGAACAACTCCAGCTACGTATACTTCTCCTGCAAAATTTCTTCCTGTAGCTTCTGCAAAGTTTGCCGCACCACAAATCATAGCTGCTAGGGCACCTTTCATGTCAGAAGCCCCTCTTCCGTATACCTTTCCATCTTTCACTTCTCCAGCAAATGGTTCCACTGTCCACTTCGATGGATCTGAAACTTCTACTGTATCTATATGAGCATCAAATAATACTTTTTTACCTGGCTTATTTCCTTTTATGCATCCAACTATGTTTCCATATTCATCTACATAAAAGCTATCAAAACCTAATTCATTGAATATTTTCTTTAGTTTTTCTACAACTTCTCCTTCTCCACCAGAGTAACTTTTAGATTGTATAAGCTCTTGACATATTTTAATTACCTTTTCTTGTTTCTCAACTGTTAACATTTTAAAGTCCCCTTTCAAAATTTATTTTTTTCCCATTAACCCTCATCTTTATTAATTGCTAAATGGAAGCATTGTCTCCATCCCATACTATATCTCTATATTTATAAGGGTCTGTATTCCCTTCTGTACTAATTATTAATATCTTTGAATCTTCATTAAATCCTAGTTTTTCTCTTAGCTCTTTGTAGCAGTCCTTTTCCATAAGCAAGCTTAGTACTCCTGTTCCAACGGCTCCTGATTCTCCAGATATTATCTGTGGATCTCCCTTAAGTGGACTAGCTAATATTCTCATTCCTCTCGCTGCCACATAGTCTGGACAAGAGAAGTATGCATCTGAATAGTCCCTTAATACTTCCCAGCTTATTGTATTTGGTTCTCCACAAGCTAGTCCTGCCATTATAGTTTGCATATCGCCTGTTACTATGTGCGGTTTACCATCATTTATTTTAGCTGATTTGTATATGCATGGTGCATAATCTGGTTCTAATACAATAGTTATCGGTCTATCTTCTCCAAATTTTGATGCTAAATATCCTTGTACTGCTCCTGCAAAAGAACCTACCCCTGCTTGCACAAACACGTGGGTTGGATTATCTACTCCATTTTCATTTAACTGCTCCATAGCTTCATGGATTAATGTTCCATATCCTTGCATTATCCATGTTGGAATATCCTCGTATCCTTCCCAAGCTGTATCTTGAACTACTACCCATCCATGCTTCTTAGCCATTTCATCTGAAAGTCTTACAGCATCATCATAGTTTCCATCTATGATACTTGCTTCAGCCCCTTCTTTTCTTATGTTTTCTAATCTAGTTAGAGATGAGCCCTTTGGCATGTATACAACTGATTTTTGTCCTAACTGATTAGCTGCCCACGCTACTCCTCTTCCGTGATTTCCATCTGTTGCTGTTACAAAAGTTATTTCTCCTAGCTTTTCTTTAATTTCCTTTGATCTTAATAGGTCAAAAGATACTTCTGATATATCCATTCCAAGTTTTTTGCTTAGATATTTTCCTATTGAGTAGGAACCTCCTAATACTTTAAATGCATTAAGGCCAAATCTATAAGATTCATCCTTTAAAAATATATTATTTACTCCTAAGTACTTAGCTAAATTATCCAATTTGTGTAATGGAGTAACTGAGTATTCTGAGAAACTTTTATGAAAATCCCTCACATTGCCTATAACCTTATCTGATATAAAGTCTGTGTTAACTTTTTTATATCCTTTATCTCTCGCTCTCTCATTTAATACAGACTTTATTAGTTCCTTTTTCATCATTATCTACCTCCAGTTATTTAATCATTTTTCACTGCAATAACTTCTATTTCAATTTCTGCATCCTTAGGAAGTGCTGCTACTTCAACACAGCTTCTTGCAGGATAGAATCCTTCGAAATACTCACCATATATTTCATTTACCTTTGAAAAATTTTCTAAGTTCTTTAAAAATACTGTAGTCTTAACTACATCTCTAAGAGTTAATCCTTCTTCTTTTAATATTGATATAATATTTTCAATGGATTGCTTCGCTTGCTCTTCTACGCCTTTTGGCATTTCTCCAGTACTTGGATTAACAGGAAGTTGTCCTGAAAGAAAAACTAAGTTAGAAAATCCAATCCCTTGTGAATATGGCCCTATAGCAGCCGGCGCATTTTTACTACATATAATTCTTTTGTTCAATTTTAATTCCTCCTTTAAGATCTTTTATCCGATAGCTAATCAGTTCTAATATCCCTATTTATTAATAGGTAACTATCTTGGTTATATTCTAAATTGTTTATAAATACAGCAATAATCGTGCCAATGCAGAAAAAGCTATACTTCCTATATGTTTAATGAAATTCTCATGTTTTTTGACTTATCAATATGATAATTTTTATCATATTGATAAATGTTGCTTTTCAATTACTTCTCTGTGATAAGTAGATTTTAATCAGTACAAATTATCATATTGATAAAAACTATGATTTTAATTTCATATTTATCTATTTAACAATCACATAATAAAACCATATAAAATTAGCGTACTCAAAGACAAAGTCTGTGTATATATTTATTAATTTACACAGACTATTGTACTTACCACTAATCCAAATACAACGGACATTATACCGTACGGCTCTCCTAGATGCTGACATATAAATGCAGCAACGCTACCAAATAATAAAGTATATTATTAATCAAATGGTATATGTTGGCCTATTTTTTGATCATATTTATTTAAAACCATAGTTCTCATTAAAACTATATAAAGAACAACGCTTAGTCCAAATCCTATAAAGAAAGCATAATCACTAAATATCATAGCAATACCAAAAGATATGAAAAGAGATATCATCCCTGCTGGATTAAAATTATTTTTATAGGTATATTGTCCACCTTCCTCATATAAGTCTTTAACATTTAATTTTTGTTTCCTTATGATATAATAATCTGTTATCATTATACCTACTATTGGCCCTAATAAACCAGATGTTATAGCCTGAAATTGAACAAGATAATTTCCAAACTTCCAAGGTAAAATAACAATTCCTATAATACCTGAAATTATTGTAGAAGTTACAAAATTTAGTTTAGGAAATATATTAAGCATTATGTATGCTGGTGGTAATAGGTTAGCTGCCGTATTAGTGGACCATTGTGCAAAAACTATTGTTAAAAAACAAAATGCTAAAACTACAGGTTTAGAACTACCAAAGCTTTCTATAACTACATCTATAGGATTCCATGTCCCAGTTAATATTCCTGCGGTCATACCAACTAACAATATTGCAGTACCTACTAAAACAAGGCCTAGTATTTGAGCTATTATGGAATTTTTATTTCTTTGGAAGAAAGTCTGATTTTCATAGTTTTCACTTCTCTTTAGGCTCCTAGTTAAATCAGGGCTATTCAAAGCCATTGTAATCCATCCACCTGCAATACCCATCACCGCAAATGAAAAAGGTGCTGTATTATCTCCTGGAGTAGCTAATATATCAACAATAGTAACATTATGGGTTTTAAGTAACCAAAACATCATAGCCCCTAATACTATTGCTAAAGTAGGTATGGCAATCCAATCAAATTTAGCCATAGCCTTCAATCCATAGATTGCATTAATTATTTGAATTGCCCCAAATAGTATAATTAGTAATGTAACATTTGAATATCCAACTAACATTTTCATAACTTCATTTAGCGCTATTGCACCAACCCAGGTTTGAAATCCAAACCAGAAAAAGCAAGGTATAGCCCTTATAAACCCAGCTATATATGAACCCTTATATCCAAAACAAGCTCGAGTATATACTGCAAAAGGTATTCCATATTTAATTCCAATATCTCCTGTTAACACTAATAGACCAGTAACCATTAAATATGCAACAAGTATAGCATATATAATTTTCATAGGTGACAATCCTGGATAAAGTTGTGCGCCTATAGCAAAACCAGCAATATTAATAGTCATTCCAGACCAAAGTAGTGTAAAATCTAATAAAGATATATCTCTTTCCGAATCTTTCGTTGGTAGAAGTTCTGGACTTGTAAGAGAATTTTTAATTTCCATATTTATTCCTCCTATTTAAAATTAAATAAGTCATAATCCTAAATTTCTTTATCTTTTATTTTTTGTGTGCTATTTTTCATATATCACATAGTTTAAACTAAACTATAAGCTAAATTTTTCTAATATTCTTTTATCAATTTTTCTCTTTATAAATCTTCCTTCTCCTTTGTTACCATGAAACTCACCATTTTCCACTATAACCTTACCTCTAGCTATTGTCATTACAGGATATCCCTTCACCTTCATTCCCTCATGTAAACAATAATCTATATTATTGTGAAGAATGTTATGAGATAAAGTCACTTCTTTATCCATATCCACTATGACAATGTCTGCATCACTTCCTGGAGCTAATATGCCCTTTTGAGGGTAACATCCATAAAGCCTTGCAATGTTAGTACTTGTAATCTCACACAATTTATTTATTGATATTCTTCCTTTTGATACTCCTTCTGATAATAATATAGGTAATCTTATCTCAGTTCCTGAAAGTCCATTTACTACTTTAGTAAAATCATGTATTATATTTCCCCTATCATCTTTCTCTAAAAACATGGATTTCTCTTCTCTTGAATATGTACAATCATCTGATCCAGTAATAGATATTACGCCCTCTTGTATACCCTTCCACAGATTTTCTGCTTCCTCTTTTGTTCTTAATGGAGGGGAACAAATGGCCAAATGACCACTTTCCAAATTTTCATATATATCTTTGAAAATAGTTAAATAATGAGGACATGTCTCTATATATATTGGATATCCATTATTTTGAGCCTTTTTTGCAACCTCCAAAGCTTCCCCATTGGTTGTGTGAACTATACACAAAGCATTTCCTACATATTTAGAAAAATATATAGACCTACTCACTGCTTCAGCTTCACATAATATAGGTTTAGCTTCTGCAAATTTAGACCAACTCAAGTTTCCTTCTTCTCTAAATTTTTCAATATTTAATTCCGCTATAGCATTGTTCTCAGCATGAACCATGGGAAGTGCGCTTAATTCCTTTGATTTATTAAATACTTTTATTAATGTCTCATCTTCAGACATAACCCCTTCTTTTTTATATGTCATAAACATTTTAAATGAAGGGCATCCGTACTCTACGATTTTTTCTATTTCATCTATTATATTTTGTGGTGCTTCAACGAATTTACCATGTATACTGTAGTCAATGGCTGATTTGCTCATTTCTTTATGCCTTTCTTTAACAGCTTCCAATACAGAGTTACCTTTAAATGTATTAGTAAAGTCCATCATCATGGTAACTCCACCAAAAGCTGCGGATATACTTTGAGTATAAAAATCATTTGCCCCAAAACATCCTTGAAAAGGTGCTTCTACATGCATATGAGCATCTATAACTCCTGGTAATATATATTTTCCCTCTGCATCAATTACTCTTTTACTATTGTCAAATTCTTCTCCTAGTCCTATTGATTTTATTTCTCCATTCTTAATACCTATATGAGCCTTAATTGTAGAAGAGGGAGATACTACATACCCATTTTTGATTGTTAAGTCATACATATCAATATCCTCCTTAATTTACAAAATAATATTTTGAAGATTAAATATTTTCTGATATATAAGAGCAAACTTCATACCAATTCCTTATAATATTATATTTATTTATGTTATATCTTGGATTTACTTATATTTCATTACTATCAAGTGATTCTTAGCTTCAGATGGAGTTTGCTTAAAAGGAATACTTACTCCAACTGAAGCTTAGAAGAACTTATCCAGGGACGTAGCATCAGTTATGCGTAGAAGATGGGAGTATTACGGATGGTAGTCATCGGATAGAATAATAAATTATAGAATTTTAATATATAATAGAAAAAAGCTTATTATCAATTTGAAAAAAATTATCAAATCGATAATAAGCTTATGAGACATTAGTTTTCCAACTTTTCATTGAATTTTTCATCAATATTTTTTATCATAATGATAAACTCATTATATTTATTCAAGCACTATTCTATTATAATTTTTCTTTCCTCTTCTAATTATAACACTACCATCTGCGAAATCATTCTCTGTAATTATTAAGTTTACATCTGTAACTTTGTTATCATTTATATTTAATCCACCCTGTTGTATTAATCTTCTTCCTTCTCCTTTTGATGGAATTATTTTTGTTTCAACAAGAATATCAAGCAATGAGGAATTTAATTTGTCTTTTGTAATATATGATGTTGGAACATTGCTCATATCCTTTCCAGCACCAAATAGAGCCTCTGAAGCTTCTTTGGATCTTTGGGCTTCTTCTTCTCCATGAATTAACTTAGTAACTTCGTATGCAAGTACTTTTTTAGCTTCATTTATTTCTGAGCCTTCTAGTGCACCTAATCTTCTTACTTCATCCATTGGTAAGAATGTTAATAGAGCCAGACACTTTTCTACATCTGCATCATCAACATTTCTCCAATATTGATAGAATTCATAAGGAGTAGTCTTTTCTTTATCTAACCATAATGCACCATTAACAGTTTTACCCATTTTGTTTCCTTCACTATTAGTTAGTAAAGTACAAGTCATTGCAAAAGCAGGTTTTCCTTCTTTTCTTCTGATCAAATCTGCTCCTGCCAACATGTTACTCCATTGATCATCTCCACCTAATTGCATAACACAATCATGTCTTCTAAATAGTTCTAAAAAGTCGTATCCCTGCATTAACATATAGTTAAATTCTAAGAACGAAAGACCCTTTTCTAATCTCTGTTTAAAACATTCTGCAGTTAACATTCTATTTACTGAAAAGTGAACTCCTATTTCTCTTATAAATTCTACATAGTTTAAATTTAATAACCAATCTGCATTATTAGCCATTATAGCTTTGCCATTATCAAATTCTATAAATCTTGATAATTGACTTTTTATACAAGCTACATTGTTATCTATGGATTCCTTTGAAAGCATCTTTCTCATATCAGTCTTTCCTGAAGGATCCCCTACCATGACAGTTCCTCCGCCTACTAAAGCTATAGGTCTATGTCCAGCCTTTTGCATATGGGACATCATCATAAGTGGTAAAAAGTGTCCTATATGAAGACTCTCAGCTGTAGGATCAAAACCTATATAAAAAGTTATCTTTTCTTTAGATAACAATTCTTTTATTTCATCTTCATGAGTAGTTTGTTTTATATATCCTCGTTCTAATAATATGTCATATACATTACTCATTTGTACTACCTCCCCTGGTATATTTTATGTATTTATTTCTTCTTTATAGTATATATATAAACGTTCTTTTTATCAACTTTTACAAATAAAAAAAGCTGGATATTTGCCACCAGCTTTTTGTAAAAACATATAAAATTATCTATATCAATCCACATTATTTTCTCACTAACTAAAATGTTTACATCAAGCACAAACCAAATCAACAACATATTTCTTCATGCAATCAAGCATTTCTTCCTCATTTACGCTGATCAGAAAATCAACGTCATATTGTTTTTCTAACATTTCTAACTCATAAAATAAATAAGCAGCATCCTCTATATCAAGGTTTATAATATTAAATAAACCATCAACAAAAATGGTATCAATATCATAATTACTTGAAAGTATGCCGCACAAAAATCCGTAAAAACTATGGTGATTTCTTAAGTTATAGTCGCAAGTTGAAACAAATCTGATATCCCTCTGAAGTTCAAACATGATTCTTTTGTCATCGTCAATAAATACTATATGTCCTTTATTGTCTTCTACCCTATTGTTTGCCATCTCTATCAATGTCTTTGTTTTTCCTGCTCCTCTTTGGGCGCAAAGTACTTGAATCATATTACCACCCCTAACTATATTTTTTAAGGTTTTCTTATATAAATTATATAATATTCTGAATTTTTTTGCAATGAAAAAAATGGGCATTTTTGCCCAAAAATCTATTTTTATATTACATATTTCTACATTTGCTTAATACTCCTGACCCCTGGATAAATAATTTTAAAGGAGTTTTCTTTTATTGAGTTTACAAACACTACTTTACCTTTTCCTTTGAAATATTTCTTCATTCTTAAAAATCCCCTACCTGTATTAAAAAATCTATTTTTGTTATCTATAGTTATAAGCTTTTCATATATCCACATATTTCTCTTTAAATATTTACTAGTTTCTATATCTTTACCGTTTATAATTACACCTGGACTCACTAAAACAATGCTATTGGGATTTATAATGATTTCTATTTCGTTACAACATAAAGTATAATCTCTATAAAGTATTGAATTGGTTAAACCTTCATAAACACCTTTAATAGGATAATTTTTAGGTAAAACCTCTCTTAAACACTCTTCACTTTTATCTAACATAGATAATAAATCACCAGTTATTATTATATTGTTAGGAAAATTTTTATTTACATTGTTTATTATCTTAATCATATTATGGGGAAGGAAAATGCTATTATATTTTGAAAAGACCAACATGCCCCCTAATGTTGCTAGATATTTATTAGAATCTTTATCAAAAGTAATTATTGAGGCATTTTCCATAAGATTAATTATATTATTGTCATTCACTTCAATACTCTTTAAATTGAAGTATTTTTGAACTAAGCTTCTGTCTATAAAGCTCACATCACTTTTTACTACAGGGCATAATTCCACATTTAAACTTAAGCTTTCATTTAAAGCAGATATAATTTCTTCTTTTCTCATAGTATCCGTTGTTGAGCCCCTTCTAATATAAAAAGCTCCATTTTCTCTTAATTGATATGGTTTCTGTGCCCCATCATATATATTTATTACAGCTATTTTTTTATCACCTAAATCTACAAATTCTAATGAAACAGGTATAGGAGGTTCGCATCTAGAGCTTACTATTTGCTGTATTTTCTCCTCACTATAGTTTTCTTCATCTACGCCTATAATCTTTTTTGTTTTATCTTCAATTCCTATAATTAAATATCCTCTGCCACCTCGTGAGTTGGCTATTGCACATATATCCTTCGATAATTCTTTTCTACCGCTTTCTATATCCAACTCCAACATTTGTTTAAAATCTAATTTTATTCCTTCTCCTCTTTTAATTAAATTCAAAAGTTTTTTACTATCCATATTAATTTACCCTCATACAATAATTACTAGTTACTTTAATTATATTATATCATATATTAATGAAATCCCTGCCTAGTAGATGAACCTTCTATTACAACTTTTACATTTACATCCAGTGTAGTCTTTTCTAATATATTTTCTGAATTTGCATGAGGATACCTAATTTTAAAATCCCTCTCTAAATTAAATATATCTAAATTATTATTTTTATATGTTTCAAATACATCTTTAGTAGCTCTTATAATATTATCTTCAGCTCCTCTAGAGATATTTTCTAAATTTTCAGGAGTAAAATTTAACTTAGATTGAGTTTCGCCAACAGTAGTTCTTACATTAATCGTTTTAATCAACTTTAAGTTTTCTCCATCGTATTCCATATTAGTTTTAGTATTGCTATTTTTTATTTCTAAAGTTACATACTTATTTTCCTCATCTGAATAAGGAATTTCTAAAGTTCCAGTCTTAACTCTATTAATAAGAAAATTATATCCTTGACTTTCATGTAGTGGTATATCAGCCACTAATTTATCATATTTCATTATTGCTCCGCCATTGATAATTAGCAACTCTTCTAGTTGATCTTTGCTCATTTCTAATAAAGTTATTACAGTAGTGCGGCCAGGCTTTAATCTTTCATTAAAATAGTCATTTATAGTAAGTTTTATGGCCCTTGAAGATGTTCCTATATTATCTATTAAATCCGTTATAAATATCCCTATATATTCTTCTGATTTTATATGAGCACTCAGCAATCTTTCCACATCACCTCTATATACTGCTACGTATTGTCTTAGTATAAATTCTTGATCCCTGCCTATGAGATCTATAAAATCATGTATTCCATAAGCTGCTGCTTTCTCTGTAAATATTAAAGCCTTATTTTGTGTAGCATTTATTTTATAGCTAGTGGATAATCCTATAGTTCTTATAGCTTCAAAAATAGTTTTTCCTTTTCCTTTATATACAATCCTCTCTCCTTTTTCTGATCCACTTCTAGCACTTCTATAGGGTTTAAATGTCTCCACATATACTATAGGGTTATTATCTTCGTCAATGTCAATTATAATACTAGTAGAAAATAATACTCTATTTATATCTGTATAGTTAAAACAGCCATTTAGCAAGAAACACATACATAATATTAAACTAACTAATATTTTCTTCATTTAAATCATCCTTACCTATATTTTTAGATATATTTTCCAAATCTCCTCTAAATAAAATATCTTTAAATTTAAATTCTTTAGATGTTCCTAATGGATATAAATAAGGATATCCTACTGACTCTAAACTAGATATATGAGCCACAAATGTAAGCATTACTATATAAAATCCAGGTAATCCTAAAAGGGAAGAGAATAAAACTATAATTATAGACCAAGCGGCAATAGGTCCATATAGTTTAGGAACTAAAAAAGAACATATAGAAGATACTGCTATAACTATTAATCCTATTTGTGATGCTAAACCAGCACCTATGGCTGCCTGACCAAGAATGAGAGCTCCTACTATACTAGCCGCTTGACCTACAGGTTGAGGTAGCCTTATTCCAGACTCTCTTAATATTGCAAAGAAAAACATCATTAAAAACAACTCCACTACTGCTGGAAATGGAACCCCTGCCCTTGATACTGCAAGTCTAAAAACAAAAACAGAGGGTATTAGAGAAAAATGATAAGTTGTAATAGCTAGATATAATCCTGGCAAAAATGTAGCTATCAAAAAAGCAAACTCTCTTAATATTCTTGCTACATTAGAATAATATTTATTAATATAGTAATCATCTGGCGCTTGAAAATGTTCTATTAAAAAGTGTGGTATAGTCATTATAAATGGAGAACCATCCACAATAATTCCTATTCTACCCTCATATAACATTGAGGATATTACATCCGCCTTTTCACTATATCCAGTAGTATCAAAAAAACTTTTATTATTAGAGAATTTTTCCGATATATAGTTAGACCCCAAAATAAAATCCTGATCTATTCCATTTATTTTATCTCTTACTTTATTAATTAAATCCTCTTCCGTTACACCTTTTATATAGACCATAACTACTACTGTATTTGATTTTTTTCCTATATGAAAACTCTCAAATTTTAAATCAGCATTTTTTATCCTTCTTCTTATCAATGCTACATTATCTACAAAAGATTCATTAAATGCCTCTCTAGGTCCCTTTATAACATTTTCTGTTTCAGTGGTTGATATGGCTCTCTTACTGTAACCCTTAGCTTCACAGTATAATATGTTTTCACTATTTTCAAATATTATCAGCACATCTCCAGATAATATATGTATCATTGCTTCATCAAAATTATTAATATCATCTACAGAATTTGCATTGAGTATCCCTTTTTTTAAATTATCTATATCTTTTATATTATCTTGGTTTTGAATTATTGGAGTAACAATATACTGGCTTATAAAACTAGAGTTACATAGATCATCAATATACATTATGTATATTGGCCCTATAACCGTTTCAATTTCTCTATATTTTAGATCAAAATTATCCTTTAACTTTTCTTTTATTAATTCAAAATATCTACTCATAAATTTCACCCTTGATTATTATTTGTAGTTATTAAGAATATTATTCGGCAATTGGTAAATAATATAAATAAAAATTTTTTTTCAAAGGTGAGTAAATGTATAAAATGACTTCAAAACAAATGTTTTTTATAATTTTGGGATTAGTAATAGTGTCTCAAAAAACCTATCCTACCATTTACATCAGAAATGGAGGTAAAGATTCTTGGATTGCCACAATTATTGCATCTATAATAATATTATTGTATTTTATTCTTTCAATTAAGGTATTTAAAAAGTCAAATTGTTACGACTTATATGATATATATTGTTCTTCTTTTGGTAAAATATTAGGAAACACTTTTCATATATTTTATATAATATCTCTTATATTAACTTTAGTAGAATGTGCAGGAGTAGAGTCCAGTGCAATACATACTAATTTATTACTAGAAACTCCCATATGGTATATTCTAATATTTATGACAGTTCCAGCCATATATATAGTAAAAAAAGGTACCAAGAGTATTTTATCAACTACCATAATAGGTATAATATTAATGATATTAGCTGGAATAAATTTAGCTATTCTTACTAGTACATATAAACATATAACTTTTATATTACCTATGTTCCAAAATGTTTTTACTTTGGGATTTTGGCTTTGCACATTGCAAATATTAGGCTTATATGCCCATGTGACTTTAGCTTATCCCTATTTAGAGTATGTAGCTAAAAAAGATAAATTATTAAAACACGGTGTTTTAACAATGCTTTTTTTAATTCAAATGCAAATTGTATCTACTTTAGGAGTTCTCATGACCTTTCGAGTTGATAGATTAAACAATCTATCTTATCCTAAACTTACTCAAACTCAATTAGTAAGCTTTTTGAGATTCTTAGAGAGTGGAGAGCTTTTCGTTATGCTTCAAACAATAGGAGGATGGTATGTTAAGTATGTACTTGTATTAGCATTAACATTAAAAGCACTAAAGAAGATAAAAATTGATGGAAAATATACTATTTATATAATAACTTTATTCATTTTTGCATTCACCAATTATATCGCAGATGATTTACTGTTATTTTTTAAGTATTTAAATCTATATACTTATGTATCCTTAATAAACTTTTTTATAATACCTTTACTAGCTATAATAATATTTAATTTCAAAAATAACAGAGAAAATAAGAAAAAAAAGGCTAAAAGCAATAGTTCTCAAAATTCAGTAAATAATCAATCATAAATTGATTTTCCATATTGTATATATAATGGCTTTTATGATATAATTACAACTGTATTTATTATTAAATATATAGGTAATTTCTCAGGTACTTAACTCCTTTATCATAGGAGAGCTATCCATGAAAAATTACCCTATGATTAAAAGGAGGTTTTTGCTTTGGCTGATAAAACAATTGAATGCAAAGATTGCGGAAAAGAATTCATCTTCACAGAAGGAGAACAAGAATTCTATAAAGAAAAAGGATTTGAAAATGATCCAGTAAGATGTCCAGAATGTAGAAGAGCTAGAAAAGCTGAAAGAAATAATGGACCAAGAGAAAGAAGATAAGAGAGGTTTTACCTCTCTTTTTATTTTTTTTATATAATTACCTCCATATTTGCAAATACTAATTTTTGCGATACCTAATTTAAAATGGAGGTTTTTTATATGATATTTCTTAAATGGCTAGGTGGATTTGTAGTTTTATTTTGGTTAATAGGATTGATATTTAGAATAGGTGGCAATTTAATAAACCTTCTATTGTTAATAGCTGCTTTAATATTTATTGTAGATGTGTTATTTGGTAGAAAAAAGGAAGTATAAAAAATTGCGATACAATTTTTTAACTTTCTACTGAAAAAATTGTATCGCAATTTTTATTAATCTTCGCTTTTACCTACATCGGATAATACTATATCTTTATTATGGTCTAAAGCCCAGCTTATTGCCCAATCACTTTGGAATAACAGAAGTACTCTATCTTTAAAATCTCTTACTACCTTAGTATCACTAGTTATAGTTAACTTATCTGCATCTAAATTGGAACTCTCAACCCATCTTACATATCTATATGGTAGTCTATCCATTTTAATATCTACATTATATTCATTTTTCATTCTGTATTCTAATACTTCAAATTGTAGAACCCCTACTACTCCTACTATTATTTCTTCAAATCCCATGTTAATTTCTTTAAACACCTGAATGGCACCTTCTTGGGATATTTCAGTAATACCCTTTACGAATTGTTTTCTCTTCATAGTATCTACAGTTCTAACCCTGGCAAAATGCTCAGGTGCAAAGGAAGGTATTCCTTCAAAAGAAAATTTATTGCTTGGTGTACATAATGTATCTCCTATTCTAAATATTCCTGGATCAAATACACCTATAATATCACCAGCATAAGCTTCCTCAACTATTTCTCTATCTTGAGCTAGAAACTGTTGAGGTTGAGCTAATTTTACTTTATTTCCACCTTGCATATGGAATACTTCCATACCTTTTTTGAACTTACCTGAGCATATTCTCATAAAAGCTATTCTATCTCTATGAGCTGGATTCATATTAGCCTGTATTTTAAAAACAAAGGCAGAAAAATCATTTGAAAATGCATCTATTTCCCCTACGTTAGAATCTCTACCTAAAGGTGGTGGTGTTAGATTTAAAAATTCTTCTAAAAATGGTTCTACTCCAAAATTAGTTAATGCACTACCAAAAAATACAGGAGTTAACTCACCACTTCTAACCTTGTTTAAATCAAAATCATCTCCAGCTATATCTAAAAGTTCTATGTCCTCAATCAATTTATCATGAAGAGGTTGCCCTAATAAATCTTTAAATACAGGATCATCAACAGTTCCTTCAAGAGCTTCAACTCTCGTTTGACCATGTTTACCATCGTTAAACACTTCAATTACCTTTTTATTTCTATCATAAACACCTTTAAAATCAATACCTGAACCTATAGGCCAGTTCATTGGATAGGATCTTATCCCAAGGACTGTTTCAAGTTCCTCCATAAGTTCAAAAGGATCCCTTGTTTCTCTATCCATTTTATTTACAAAAGTAAATACAGGAATTCCTCTTAGGCTACATACATGGAACAACTTTTTGGTTTGTTCTTCAACACCCCTAGCTCCATCTATAACCATTACTGCACTATCCGCTGCCATTAATGTTCTATAGGTATCTTCACTAAAGTCCTGGTGTCCAGGTGTATCTAATATGTTTATACAATAACCATTATAGTTAAACTGCATAACTGATGAGGTTACGGAGATACCTCTTTGCTTTTCTATTTCCATCCAGTCTGAAACTGCATGCTTTGAAGCCTTTCTAGCCTTTACTGACCCTGCAAGTCTTATTGCGCCTCCATATAGCAATAGTTTTTCTGTTAGTGTAGTTTTACCTGCGTCTGGGTGAGATATTATTGCAAAGGTTCTTCTTTTCTCTATCGCTCTAACTATATCTTCCACTATATTCTCTCCTCTTTTTAAAATGTGTACTAAATAGATTTTAACTTTAAGTAATTTTACTGTCAATTAAATTTGCTATCTTGACTTAACTACCTTGATTTAGCCACGAAACCAATCTTCCTTTGCATTTTTGATAAAGTTTTTCTAGCTACATAGTTTGCTTTTTCAGAACCTTTTGTATATATTGCTTCTAATAAGTCCTTGTTATTCAAATATTCTTTTACTTTATTTTGAACTGGTAATAATTCTTCTATTATGGCCTCTCCAACATCCTTTTTAAATTTAGCATATCCCTGTCCTTCATATTCTCTCTCTATTTCATCTATACCTTTTCCTGTAGCCACACTTAATATATCCATTAAATTTTTAATTCCAGGTTGATCATCACTATATTTTACAACCCCTATTGTATCTGTAACAGCTCTATTTATCTTGTTTCTAATTACTTCTGGTGGATCCATTATAAGTATATAGCTATTTGGATTATCCGCAGACTTTGACATCTTCTTTTCTGGATGTTGTAAATCCATTATTCTAGCTCCAGACTTTCCTATATAAGGTTCAGGAATTTTAAATGTAGGACTATATAAATTATTAAATCTTGAAGCAATATCTCTAGTTATTTCTAAATGTTGTTTTTGGTCACTTCCTACTGGCACCAAATCTGCATTGTAAAGCAATATATCCGCTGCCATAAGCACTGGATAAGTAAGTAGCCCTGCACTTATAGAAGATTCTCCATATCTTGCAGATTTATCTTTAAATTGAGTCATTCTGCTCAGTTCTCCTGTATAAGTAAAACAATTCAATAACCAAGCAGCTTCGCTGTGAGCTGGTATATGGGACTGAATAAATATAGTATTCTTTTCTGGATCTAACCCACAAGCTAAATATATAGCTAATACCTCTAAAGTTCTTCTCCTGAGTTCTTTTGGCTCCTGCTTTACAGTTATAGCGTGTAAATCTACTATACAATAATAAGTATCATATTCATCCTGTAGCTTAACCCAATTTTTTAATGCACCATAGTAGTTTCCTATAGTTAAATTTCCAGAAGGTTGAATTCCACTAAATATAACCTTTTTGCTTTCCTCCATTATTGTTCCTCCTAATCTGTATCAAATTTTTAAATATATAATTAAATAAACAAAAGCCCTATAGCAAAACTATAGGGCGTAGTAACGCGGTACCACCTAACTTTAAGAAAGATCTAATCTTCCTCCTTATAAGGATACAACAATATCCTGCCTCTATATCGTGAGACCTACGTCTAGAACTACTTTAATTTCATCCCGACTCTCCAGAACCCATTCAGCTTAATCATAAATATTGTAATTTCACCAGCTACAACTCTCTATAAATCTGTTTTCAAGCCTACTACTTTCCTTCACTGAGTTAATATTTTTAATTTATAATATTATAAATAATTTTTTTTGTCAATAACATTATTTTTTCCAAAGACCATGAAGAT
This sequence comes from Clostridium mobile, assembly GCF_018918285.1. Classification (GTDB taxonomy): domain Bacteria; phylum Bacillota; class Clostridia; order Clostridiales; family Clostridiaceae; genus Clostridium_AW; species Clostridium_AW mobile. The sequence goes on along the minus strand of NZ_JAHLQF010000003.1, from coordinate 300,134 downwards.
TACAGTATTCTCTTACAGCTATAATTTCTTCATCGATATTAAATAATGCTTCTGGTTTTTCGCCTGGCTTTAAGAATTTTCTATAAGTTTTTCTTTCAGTTAAAACTTCTATCCATTCAATGTAATGTTCTTCTATCATTGGGTGTTCAACTTCTCCAACTTTAACTAATACTCCACCTTCAACCTTTTCTACAACTGGAACATGCTTTTCTTTTGCTCCATCAGTAGTATTCTCTTTTTTTAATGTCATTGGTCTACCACAACATGATAAAGTTCCACCTGCTGGGTGAACTACCTCAACTATATTTCCACATATTTCACATTTATAAATTTGTCTTAATTCTGTCATAATAAGTACCTCCTTAATAATTTTTATTTAATCAAAACTACTAATATATATTAATTATTCTATAAAAATATTTATTCCCCTTCTTTTTTTAATATTTTTATATTAGTTTCTACCATTTTTAATAGCTTATATTAACTTTTACCATTATATAAGTATGTGAATAGTATTTTTCATGTGTCAAATACTAAAAATATTATTAAATAAAAAGGAGGAGAAAATATGGATAGAGGAGAAACTTACCTACCAAACGATAGAGACCATTTAGAGGTAAATCAAAAGATAATTAAATCTTACTCACCAGGTAAAAAAGACTATACTAAGTTGCCTGATAATGTACGAGATCCTATAGTTTCTAACAATATATCTAATGTAGAATTTGATTACACCTCTAAAGAAATGTGGGAATTAAAAGATTTATTTAAATAAGTTTTTATAGAACTGTCTTCCATGATTCACATCTTAGAAGACAGTTCCTTTTTATTTATTAATCTTTAATTATCACTTCTACTCTATGTTCTCCATTTTCCATAAATGGAATAATATTTTTTTCTAATGGCTTATCATTAAGCAATATACTAAATTCTTTTCCTCTTTCAACATATATATGATATATACATTCTCCTCTTTTATAAGTCATCTTGTATCCATTCCAATTCTCAGGTATTCTAGGCTCTACAGTAAAGCCTTCATTTTCTTTAAGTTTAAAACCTAATATACCATTTATAGCTGTAGTATACATCCATCCTGCAGCACCTGTATACCAGCTCCATCCACCTCTGCCCACATGTGGTTCTACTGCATAAACATCAGCTGTAACCACATAAGGCTCTACTTTATATCTTTGGCAATCTAAGTATGAACGTGCATGGTTAATTGGATTGATCATATTAAATATATTGCAAGCCTTATCATTAAATCCTACCATAGTCAACGCTAATATATACCATATAGCAGCATGTGTATATTGGCCACCATTCTCTCTTACTCCTGGTACATAACCCTTTATATATCCTGGTTCTAAAGATGAGTTATGGAAAGGTGGTGTTAAAAGCATTACTAAACCTTTATCATATTTAACAAGATACCTCTCTACAGATAAGATTGCCTCTTTTTTTCTACTCTCCTTGGCTCCTCCAGATATAACAGCCCAAGATTGTGATAATGAATCAATTTGACATTCATCATTTTCAGAAGAACCTAAAGGAGTTCCATCATCAAAATAAGCTCTCCTATACCAATTGCCATCCCAAGCATTTTTTTCTATATTGTCTATGATAAATTGCAACATTTCTTTATATCTTTTTTCTCTTTCGCTATCTCCTTTTATGTCGCATATTCTTATGAAGTCTTTAAGGATAGTGTATAAAAACCATCCCAGCCATACGCTTTCACCCTTACCTTTATTTCCAACAGTACTCATTCCATCGTTCCAGTCTCCTGACCCCATTAAAGGTATATTGTGTTCACCAAACTTTAATGCCCTATCTATAGTTTTTACACAGTGTTTATACACGCTTTCCTTTATTTCAGACTTTCTTGCAATATTGTATCTTTCGTCTTCTCCTTCTCTTAATGGTTCATCCTCTAAGTATGGAACTTCATGGTCTAAGATTGAATAATCTCCTGTATTTTTTATATATTGTAATGTTACATAAGGTAACCACAGCAAATCATCAGAGAATCTAGTTCTTATACCACTATCTACAACTGGATGCCACCAGTGCTGAACGTCTCCTTCAATAAATTGCCTTGAAGATGAGTACAGTATTTGCTCTTTTGTTATCTCTGGCTTTAAATAGGATATTGCTAAAGTATCTTGTAATTGATCTCGGAATCCATAAGCTCCACCTGATTGATAAAAAGCTGTCCTAGCCCAATATCTACAAGCTATTACTTGATACATAAGCCATCCATTTACCATTATATCCATTGTTTTATCTGGTGTTTCTATTTGAATTACACCTAGTATCTCTTTCCAGTAATCTCTAACTTTATCCAGTTCTCTTAAAGCAATTTCTGTACTACTATATTCTTTAATTATCTCATCTACATTATTAATATTCTCTTCTTGACCTAATATAACTAATAATGTCTTTTCTTCTTCTGGATTTACAGATATCTTAGTATTTACAGCCATACAAGGATCTAATCCCGCTCCTACAGCATTAGAAAAGAATTTTCTATTTAGTATTTCAGGACTTTCAAAAGAGCCCTCTTTACCTATAAATTCCCTTCTGTCTCCAGTAAATGTAGTTTCCTCTCCTCCTACCACTTTAAGAAAAGCAATTAGATTGCCAAAGTTGCTACTATAAGGATTTTTAGCATGTATATATTCACCTTCTTCATTTATATAAGTGGATATATACTGGGCTGTTCCTTGAGGTACAACTCCTAAAGCTAATTGAGCATAGTAAGTTAAAGATAATTGTCTCTCAATATCTGTATCATTTTTAAGTTTTACAATACATAGTTTTACGCTTTTATTTAAAGAAGCAAAAGTGGTAAACTCTCCGGCTATTCCATATGCTTTATGTCTAAAAGAAGAGTATCCAAATCCATGCTCTACTATATATTTTCCATTGTTTCTCACGGGTTTTGGTGAAATGCTCCAAACATCTCCTGTATATTCGTCTCTTATATATAAACCTTCCGCTTCACTATCCTTTACAGGATCGTTAGACCAGGTAGTTATTTTGTTTTCCCTACTATTTTTATTCCAAGTATAGGAAATTCCGCTTTCGGAAATATGAAATCCAAAATCTCTATTTGAAATAACATTTATCCAAGGAGCTGGTGTGTTCTTATAATTATCTAGTATTATAAAATATTTATCTCCTTCAGTGCTAAATCCTCCTAAACTATTAAAATATTGAAGCTCAGGAACCGCAAATGTAAAATTACCTTCCTTATAGTTTATTTCCTTAGGCTCTAATAGCTCATAATTATACTGTAGCCCTAAATTAACTTTTACCTGACTACTTAAGCTACCTTTATCACCGTCAATCACTAATCTAGCTATAGACATAATAAGGTTAATATCTTCATAACTCATAGTGACTTTATTGTACAAAAATGTTCCACCAGACTTATTTACTTTATCCCTAGCATAGCTTGAAAATACCAGCTCTTTAATACCATCTTCTAATGGCTGTATATAAGCTGTATCTTCTAAATTCAATATAATTAGATCAGTCTTTAAGCCTTTAATATTCCAATACTCATGGGCTTTTAATAGTTGCCTCAATAACTCTAAATCTTCTTCTTTTCTAATTATTAACAAAACTATAGGCAAATCACCGGATATGCCGTATTTCCAAAGTTCTGATTGACCCCTATTTATAGCTTTTATATACTTCTCTCTTTCTTTAAAACTATTGTTCATAAATATAATCTTAGAAGCTATAGACTGATATAAGTTTGCCATAGAAGAATTTATACCTAGATATCTATTCTCTACTTGTGCTTGTGTCCAAGTAAGTTCAAATACTCTATTTACATTATTCCAGTCTCTATATTTTTCAGCTAACTTTATAACCTCTTCTCTGCTGTCTCCTAATGCGGTAATAAAAGCTAGTTTGCAAGTTTCCCCTGAAGGTATTTCCACTCTTACTCTAAGGCTTAAGATAGGATCTAATACGGCTCCTTTAGTATTTGTAAGTGGAGCATCATTTTCCATTACTTCTGGTTTATGTAAATCTCTATTTCTTCCTATGAAACTTGCCCTGCTGGTTTCGTACTGTATTTTTCCTACTATTTTTTCATCTCCTATAACAGTATGCATTACCCAAGGCTCTTTTCCTTCTTTCTCTCTTTTTCTTCTGTTAGCTAATAAACACATAGGATCCTCTTGGAAGTCAGTCCTTACAAAAAGATTGCTAAATGTCGGATGAACTAAATCTGAATTGTAATTAGTTAAAGTCACCTCAAAATAACTAGTAACTTCTATAGTTCTATTGCTATTACTATTGTTAGTTATGCTTATCTTTCTAACTTCCCCATTATCTTCACTACAAACACCTATTTCTGTAACTGTATATAAATTTCCATCCTTCCTTCTAAATTCAGCTTTATCTTGAGCAAATATAACTTCATATTCCTCCCCTTCATGCTTGCAAGGTTGATAATAATTGCTCCAATATTCATTAGAATTAAGGTTTTTTATATAGAAAAACATACCTGTATTATCATTAGTTATATCTTCTCTCCATCTATATACATTCATATCTTCTTTTTTACTGTATCCACTTCCCCTATTTGTAACCATAACAGAATAATTACCATTGGAGAGTATATTTGCTTCTGGATAAGAAGTTTTGGCGGTAGTATACCTTCTAATCATGCCTACATTTTTATCTTTTATAAATAGGTTCTCCTCATATTTTTCTTCTCTATCATATATAACCATGTTAGGCACTTTTTCTTGCAATAATAATTCTGAAGCTTTAACTCTTGGATCTCTATGAAATCTTTCTTGAAGTACATTATTATTTATTAAATTGTCTAAAGCCATTAAGCTCATTCCTTGGTGATGGACCATATAAGATTTTACTATTTTATATTTTTCATCTTTTGGTAGCCTTTCTTTTGTAAAATCTATAGCTTCATAAAGCCCATATCTTCCTAAAAATCCTTCTTTAATGAATCTTTTTATATTCAAAATTGAATCTTTAATATTCACCTGTAATGCCATTATAGTAGAGTATGGTGATATTACTAAGTCTTTAGACAGTCCTCTTTTCAATCCCACTCCGGGCACTCCAAAAGCCTTATATTGATAATTTAAATTTATATCAAAAGCATAAAATCCAGACTCAGATATTCCCCAAGGGACATTGTTTTTATTTCCGTAGGCTCTTTGAGATTCCACAACAAAATTATAGGTACTATTCAATAATGTATCTGGATAGCTTTTCATTATTAGCAAGGGCATTAGATATTCAAACATAGTTCCACTCCAAGAAACTAAGCCCTTGTTATTCTTAACAGATGTTAAAGTTCTTCCTAATTTAAACCAGTGATCCTGCTCCACATCTCCTTTAGATATAGCTAAAAAACTTGCTTGCCTTGCTTCTGAGGCTAGTAAATCATAATAACAGTTATCGATCTTACCTCTTTCCACATTATATCCTATGGAAAACAATTGTCTGGACTCTTCAAATAACATTTTAAAGTCCATTTCTTCCTCTATTTCTTCCAAATACTCTTTAATTTTAATTATTAAGCTAAGTAAATCTTTTAAATTACTTTCTCCTTTTAAAACTGCTTTATATAAAACTTCACTTTTGTCATGTAATCTATCCTTTAATTCTTGCAATGCAATCAGTATATCATTAATACCACTTTTGTTAGCTATGGACTTTAGCTCTTCTAAATACATCTCTTCTTCATTAGTAAAATACTCTATTTCTAGCCAAGGGAATAAATTAAATATGTTAATAACATTATCCCTTACTGTATCCTTTAATTTTTTATTCCAATATAGCTCTTTCCACTTATCTCCCTTTTCAATTACATTTATGCTATCAGATATTTTATTTAGCCCTTTTATATACTCTACTAAATCTCCATCCCACTTACTTACCCATTCTAAGGAATCTTTATAGAAATCGCTATGCATATCCTTTAATTCTTCATTGCTTAATATCAATAAATCTCCTAACCCTTTAGCCATATCAATATTAAAAATAGGATTTTCTATATATTCTTCTAAAGTTCTATTTGTCAACCATATATATCCCAAAAGATTACCACTGTCTACAGTAGAAATATACTTTGGATATAAAGGCTCTTTAGTTTTAGTGTTATACCAGTTATAAAAATGTCCCTCATACATCTCAAGGGTTTTCATACTCTCAACAGTTTTTTCAATTTTATGAATGCACTGAGTTAATCCTATATATCCTAAATCATAAGCTATAATATTAGATATAAGCCCCATAGCCATGTTAGTGGGTGATGTTCTAGGGGCCACTCCGTTTTCTGGGTATTCTTGAAAATTATCTGGAGCTAGCCAATTGTTCTCCTCATTATTGAAATCTTCAAAATAAGCCCATATCCTTCTACCGATCCCTCTTAAGATTATTTTTTCTTCTATTCCTATTTTATATGTTTCCCTCTTTATATCCTTACTTATATAGTAGGCCGTATAAGGACTGAAGAACCATATAATGCAGGATGGCAATAGTATAAATCCTAAAGAAGCAGATTTATATAATGCTAGAAAAGCTATAATCAACGAAATAAAACTTCCTACCCACATATACCGAATATAATCTATTAGCCTTTTCCCAGAGGAAACTTCTGCATCCGCTGCAGTTTGCCATTCCAATAAATTTTTCTTACTTATTTTAAGTCTGTATAAAGTTCTTATTATCGCATCCGTCATCAAATAAGCTTGGTGAGGTACAAAAGAGAAAATTAAAAAGAACTGTTCAATACCAACCTTCCAATTCTTTATTTTTCCTGAAAGACTTATACCTTTTATCGGTGCAATAACTGCTTCAGAGATATCAAATAATAGAGGAGAAATTAAAGCTATAAATGAAAGTATTATCCATCCTTCTGAAGCTTCTAGTACACTTAAAGATAATATTATCAATAATATTATGGATGGGCTTAAAAGGCTTCTCCTCAAATTATCTAACATTTTCCACTTAGATAATTTATTTAATGAGCTTCTCTTGTAAATCCAAGGAAGTAGTTGCCAATCTCCTCTAACCCACCTATGTAACCTCTTGCAACTAGAGTTGTAATAAGCGGGATACCCATCAATTAATTCTATATCTGTTAAAAGTGCAGTTCTAACATAGGACCCTTCTAATAAATCATGGCTCAATACTGAATTTTCCGGTATTTCATCTCCTAGCATAAAATTAAATATATCAACATCATAAATGCCTTTCCCAGTAAATATTCCTTCTCCAAACATATCTTGATATACATCTGATATGGCAGTTGTATAATGGTCTATTCCCGTTTCTCCTGAAAAAATTTTAGAGAATAAAGTTTTATTGGCGCTAATGTTTGAAATATTAATCCTAGGTTGCATTAACCCATATCCTCTTAGTACTCTCTTATTATCTTTATCAACATATGGATGATTAAGAGGATGGGCCATGGAAGCTATAAGCTTTTTAGAGGAATCTCTAGGTAGTTTTGTATCTGCATCAAGGGTTATTACATATTTAACTTTATATAACTTCTCTATATCTCCACTTATAACATTATAACTTGTATTTTCATCTCCCCTTATCAGTCGATTAAATTCCACCAACTTCCCTCTTTTTCTCTCCCAACCTAGCCATACATTTTCTTTTTCATTATATTGTCTATATCTATTGAAAAAATAAAAAATCTCCTCTCCTTCTTTTGCGTATTTATCATTTAATCTTTTAATTTCTTTTAAGGCAGAGTTTATTATTTTTTCATCATCTATATGATCTTTTTCTTTGTTGTCTTTAAAATCTCCTAATATTGCATAGTATATATTTTTACATCTATTACCTAGGTAATAAACTTCTAAATCTTTAGCTAATTCTTTAGCTCTTTTTTCACTATTTATCAAAGTAGATATAACTACAATACTACTATATTCTTCTGGTATCTCTTCTTTAAATTCAAGCTTAGGTATGATCTCAGGTCTACTTAAATGAGTTATGCTCCAATTAGTTACGGAAATTATTATTTCACTACAAGGTATTAATATAACTATAAAGGTTAAAATATACTGCCATAAGGGCGTACTATATGGATTAAAATTAAAGTACATCAATATAAAAGCTAAAGTCAGAGTTAAAAAAGTTATGAAGCTAATATAGTAGTTCGCCCTTTTACTTTTATTTATATATTTTAATTTTCTAAATCCATGGTCTTTAAATCCAATTTTATCTTTCAAACATTGAATTCCCTCATCAATAATATAGTAACCTACATGTTTTAAATATGGATTCCCTTCATGTTCCGTAGCTTCTTTTGCACATTCTATCGCCTTTTTGGCAACAAAAGACTCTCCTAACTTCATGTGCCTTGCTAATTTTTCTATCTTATGTCTGTAAAAATCCCTAGTAGCAAAATCCATATTTTCATATATATCTGCTGGATCTTCCTTTAAGGTTTTTTCTAGATAACTTAACTTCTCGAAGTATTCCCTCCAATTTAACGAAGATATTTCTCTGATGCCTGTTATACTATTTCCAATTATCATTCTAAAAAGGGCTTGGCGTTTATGCTCTAATAACACTATTTTTTCACCGTTAATGTCCTGCATCACTAACTTCTCATCTATCCAACTGTATACATCTTCATTTTCAAAACCGCTATCCCTTAATACTTTTAATAATTTCTCTGTAAAATAAGGGGTGAAATTTATATTTTCTTTAAATAAATTCTCTAAGGCTTCCTCATTATTAGAGTTTTCTATTAACCTTTCCGCAACCGTTTCTCCTTTATTTTTTTCACTTTGAGCATATACTATATCTTTTGTAACTTCGCATATATTTTGTATTAAAGCTACCCTTATCATTACAGGTAAAGCCCATAATTCGCCACTGGTAAGTATTGTATGCTTTTGATATTCATCAATAAATTTTTCTATGTATTCTCCATTAACCTTTCCTTCTGTTTTATAAACTATTTTCCTTGCTATATGATAAATTCTTGGATACCCTTTTATAGCACCCTTATTAATTAAAGGTAGATTTTCATAATAATCATTAGGCATGCTGCTCTTTATGCTTTTATATTCTTTTTGTATTAGATATAGATTATCTAACAACCATTCTCCTGCAGGAGGTATGTCTTTTTTTCTATTTGCTTCACTATTTATATAGTCATATCCATTCAAAATATCTTGATAACATTTATCTAAATTCTTTATTACTTTTATTCTGCTTTTAATGCTTTTATCTTTTCTATTATAGGGACATTCCTCAAATTCCTCCCCATACATCTCTCTATAGTCTTCACTTTCTTCTTTGTTTTTCAAAAAAATATATAAAATAGAAGATATCAACAATATTAAAAGAATGATAAGAGAAACTTCGTAATATAACATAACTATCCATCCCTTTCAAAATATAAATTGCTTAAGTTATTATTTCCAAAAAAATAAAAAATATTATGGAGATACTCTCCATAATATTTTTAAATATTCTTTTAAAATATATTAATATTAAATTTTTATAGATACTCTACTAACTTTCAGTTTATATTTCATTGCTTAATAAGTCTTCATAGCTTTGCCTCTTGCAAACTAATCTGCAACTTCCATTGCTTACAAATACTACAGGTGGTTTTGGTGTTTTATTATAGTTATTACACATAGCGTATCCATAAGCCCCTGTAGATAAAACAGCTAAAATGTCTCCTCTGTTAACTTGAGGCATAACTATATCAGTTAATAGTATATCTCCCGATTCACAGCATTTTCCCGCTATAGTAATTTTTTCTGAAATTTCTCCATATACATTATTTGCTACTAAGCATTCATACTCTGCATTATATAAAGCTGGTCTTATATTATCTGTCATGCCTCCATCAACGGATACATATTTTCTAATATTAGGTATATCTTTAATTGCTCCAACGGTATATAAAGTTATTCCTGCGTTACCTACTATTGATCTTCCAGGCTCAATTGTCAGTATAGGAAGCTCCATTTTAAGTTCTTTAGCTTTTTTTATAGCCCTATTTATTATAGCATTACAATATTCTTCAGCAGTTTTAGCCTTATCTCCTGTTTTATAATATATTCCAAAACCACCACCTAAGTCTAATTCTTCTAGCTTATAGTCAAATTTTTCATATATATCATTAACTAATTCCAGCATTATATCTACTTCATCTTCAAAAGGTGTGGTTTCAAAAATTTGTGACCCTATATGGCAGTGTAAACCAGCCAAATTAATATTTGAACATTTAATGGATTTTTCTACTGCTTTAAAAGCCTCATCTTCAATTAATGTAAATCCAAACTTTGAGTCAACTTGACCTGTCTTTATATAATCATGAGTGTGAGCTTCAATACCTGGGCTAATTCTTAAAATTATTTTTTGAACTATACCTTTTTCTCTAGCTATTTCATTGATTATATCTATTTCACCAAAATTATCTACTACAAATCTCCCAACACCTAAGTCTATACCCATTTGAATTTCATCTATGGTTTTGTTATTTCCATGAAAATACACCTTATCCATTGGGAATTCTGATTTATAAGCGGTATACAGCTCTCCACCGGATACTACATCTAAGTATAATCCTTCTTCTTTTACTAATCTACACATAGCCTTAGTTAAAAAAGCCTTTCCTGCATAAGCTACCTTGTTGCCCATCTCTTCAACTTTGAAGTCTTTATAATATTCCCTACAATTTTTTCTTATTAAACCTTCATCCATTACATATAGAGGTGAACCATGTTCTTTCACTAAATCTATAGCACTTATTCCACCTATATATAAAGTATTGTTTTTTACTTCCATATTTCCAAATAACCTCATTCTTCTCATCTCCCTATAAAATCTTCTTTATAAAAAAATTAAAGCAGCTAAGGTACACCTCTAGCTGCAATTTTAACAACCTTGTGACCCCTGTAGCTCTCCACCATAATAGTGACAACTTTACATATATTCTATGCAAAGCCAGAAAACAAATTGCCAATGTTGCTTTCTTCGGCTATAGCTCCTTTCCTTATTCTTCACAGTGTGGCTTCTCCAAATAAGTACTATTAACTACAGCACCTCTACCCATAGGTAACTTTAATATATTAAATTATTAAAAATAGTTTATCATAATGCATACTATCTTTCAATAGTAATTATAATCTATAAAACTCTTTAAAAGATTTTGTAATAAAGTAATGGTCTTCAACTCCACCTAATTCTCTTATTGAGTGCATTCCAAGAATCGGGCTTCCAATATCTACAGATGGTATATTTATGTGAGTTGATGATATTGGTCCTATAGTTGAACCTCCTCTAGCATCAGAACGATTTACAAACTTCTGAACAGGAACTTCTACTCTTTTACATATAGCTTCATATATAGATGAAGAGTAGCTATCCGTTGTATAATTTTGATTAGCATTTATTTTAATTACTGGTCCCCTATTAATCATCGGTCTGTTTATTGGATCAGCCTTCTCTGGGGAATTTGGATGAACTGCATGAGCTAAATCTGATGATATGATAAAGGATTTAGCTAAGGCCCTAAAATAAGGTTCTTTTCCCACTTCTTCCTTTTCTACTATTCTTTCTAATATACTAGATAGAAAAATTGAATCCGCCCCTTGCTTTGTTGAACTTCCTACTTCTTCATTGTCAAAGAAAACTACCATATTAGTGGTCTTTCCTGCTTCACTCTCTACTAAAGCCTTAAGAGCTGCATGCACCATGGATAAATCATCTAGTCTTGAACAAGAAATAAATTCATTATTCATTCCCATTATACAACCTTTTTCATATTCATATAAGAATAAGTCAAAATCTAAAATATCTTCTTTGTTTAAATTTAATTCCTTGCATATTAAGTTAACTAAATAGTCTTCTTTTTCTAGTGAATCATTTATAATGCTCATAAGTGGAAGAGTATGTACCTGAGGATTAAGTTCAATACCTCTATTAACTTCTCTATTCATATGTATTGCTAAGTTTGGTATTACTAACAAAGGTCTTTTTATATTCACTAGTTTTTCAATAGGCTCCATTACCTTTTTTCCTCTTAGTATTACCCTTCCAGCAATAGATAGAGGTCTATCTAACCAAGTATTTAATATTGGTCCTCCATATACTTCTGTATTTAATCTTAAATACGCTCCTTCGCTAACCATATATGGATTTGGTTTTATTCTAAAGGTTGGAGAATCTGTGTGAGCACCGATGATCTTAAATCCATTTTCTACTACACTTTCACTTCCCATTATGAATACTGCTATAGCGGATCCATTCTTCTTAACATAATATTTCTCTCCACTTATTAAATCCCATTTATCTCTTTCTTTTAATTCTTTAAATCCACAACCCTGCAATATGTTCTCCACAGTTTCCACAGCATGAAAGGCTGTTGGGCTGCTGTATGAAAAATCTATAAGTTCTTCTGCTAACTTTAATTTTTCGTTCATTTTTAATACCTCCATATAATGCTATTAACATTAGAATATCATAGTTTACTTATGAATTGTATTATTTTATTAATATTTGCTATAATATGCTATAGTATTAAAATATGTTTATTAAATTTTTTAAGAGGTGTTAAAAGTGCTATCTCAAATTTTAGTTAAAACTTTTATTAAAGAACCTGAAAATGTGGATAAAGAAAACGTAAGAAATTCCTATGGATTTTTAGGGAGTACAGTAGGGATAATAGTCAATACCATTTTATTCATAGTTAAATTATTTGTGGGTATAATAACAAAGAGTATATCTGTTACTGCTGATGCTTTTAATAACCTTTCTGATGCAACTTCTTCACTTATAACTATGATAGGTTTTAAACTAGCTTCAAAACCTGCTGATAAGGAACATCCTTTTGGCCATGGAAGAATAGAATACCTATCTGGTTTAGTTGTTTCATTTATGGTAATTTTAGTGGGCTTTGAATTTATTAAATCCTCATATAGTAGAATAATCAACCCTATACCCGTTCAATTTAAGACCTTATCCTTTGTATTATTACTTTTGTCTATCGGTACAAAAGTTTGGTTGAGTAGGTTTAACAGCTTTATAGGTAAAAAAATTAATTCTACTGCTCTACAAGCTTCCTCACTTGATGCTTTAGGAGATGTATTTACTTCAAGTTGCGTTGCTTTATCTTTGGCAATATCAAAATGGACCACTTTTCCTATAGATGGTTATATCGGAATACTTGTTTCTCTTTTTATTATGTACTCAGGGTACAGTTTAATAAAAGACACTTTAAGCCCTCTACTAGGTGAAGCCCCTGATAAAGATTTAGCCAATAAAATAATCAACGGAGTATTAAGTTATAGATATATCTCCGGAATACATGATTTAGTTATACATAATTATGGACCCGGTAAATTCATGGCATCAATTCACGCTGAGGTACCTCAAGATATATCTCTAGTGAAAATCCATGAAATAATTGATAGAGCAGAAAAGGAATTATCTGAAAAGCTCAATATAATACTGGTAATTCATATGGATCCTATAAACACAGACGATGAAGAAGTTAATTACGCCCGAGAAGAGCTAGAAAAAATAATAAAAAATTATCCTACAATAACCTCCCTTCACGATTTTAGAATCGTGGGAGAAGGTGAAAAAAAGAATTTAATATTTGATATAGTTATCGATTATAAGCAACCTCTTACTGAGGAATTTCAAAATAATATAATAGAAAGTATAAATAGAGATATTAAAAATATTCATCCTCAGTATAATGCAGTAATTACCATAGATAGAGATTTTCTTTAAAAAATAAAATTTTTTCAACATAATCCCAGCGTCAGCATAGTATATATTGATTCTTATATTATGGAGAGTGAGTATGTTATGAATAAAGAGAGACATTTATTCCCTGGAAGCAATACTTCCATGGGGTTTCATTCATTTTTTCAATATATTATACCTTTAAATGAAGCTAAAAGAATATTTTATATAAAAGGCGGACCTGGAACGGGCAAATCCTTCCTTATGAAAAAAATAGGAAAAGTATTTAGTGAAAAGGGTTATTCAATTGAATATTTTCATTGTTCTTCCGACAATGAATCCCTAGATGCAGTAGTAATTAAGGAACTAGGAATTGCACTATTAGATGGTACTGCTCCTCACATTAATGATCCAAAAGTACCTGGTGCCGTAGATGAAATCATTAATTTTGGAGTTTGTTTAAATGAATCTAATCTTTCTAAAGTAAAAGAAGAAATAATGAATGTAGATAACAAAATTAAGGATAGTTTCAAAAGAGCATACGCTTATATAGGCGCTGCAAAAAAGGTTCACGATGACTGGAGACATCATAATAGTAAAGCATTAGATAAAGATAAGTTAAGGAAATTAAAAATAGATTTTAAAAATAAAATAATTAAAAACAATGTAGATAAGAACGGAAGTGAGAGACACTTATTTGCTACAGCTTTTACTCCTAATGGGATAATAACTTATATAGATACTATATATAAACATTGTAGTAAAACATACCTTCTAAAAGGTGGACCTGGAACTGGAAAAACTGAATTATTAAACTACATTAAGGAGGAAGCTTTGGTAAACGGATATGATGTTGAGGTATTCCATGATCCTTTAAATCCGGAAAGAATTGAACATTTGATTTTACCTGAACTAGATACAGCCCTTCTAACCTCCAGCGAAATAAGTAAACTATCTCTATCTGATGAAGTAATAGATATGGATTCTTTATTAAACAACGATTATATAGATTCTGTTAAAGATTTAATATTAGAAGATAGTTATAATTTTTATAAATTATTAGATATAGGTCTTAAAAATTTATCAAATTGTAAAAAACTTCATGACGATCTTGAGAAATATTATGTTGATAACATAGATTTTCAATGTAGAGATGAAATTTCGGAAAAAATAATCCATAGACTTCTAGAATATTAAAGATATAAAGGAAGCTAAATTAGCTTCCTTTATATCTTTAAATTTTAATATTTCAACTTAAGAACCCTCAAATTATGCAAAGCCCTTGTCGCCATAACGTACATCATTTTTGAATAGTTAGTGAAGTTATCATCAATTATTATTACTCCATCAAATTCTAAGCCCTTAGCAAGGTATGATGATATCACTATCTCTCCTGAGGTATATATAGCATCTTCTCTATCTATAGTCTTTATATACATCTTGCCTTTTATAAGCTTGCTTATATATTGAGTGGTATCATTATTTTTGCATATTACAGCAATAGTCTCTAATCCCTTATCTTTAAATTCTTTTATACTACTTAAAAGCCTCTCTTGGAGTTTTTCTTCCTCATATATATCTTCTACTATTACTTCTTCTCCCTTTCTAACTAATGGGATTATTTCATTTTCACCTAAATAAGTATTAGCATATTTCATTATCTCCTGAGTAGATCTATAGCTTTTATTTAAAGGATATCTCTCTACATTTTCAAGTTCCATATACTCTTCTAAGTACTCCATAGCTATTTTATCCTCATAGGGAATTAGCCTTTGATTTCTATCTCCAACTATAGTGAAATGCTTACATTTTGTTAATTCCTTGATCACAATTAACTGTAGTAGATTATAATCTTGTGCTTCATCTATGACTACATGTCTTATATCATCTTTATATGTTAATCCTTCTAAATTAATCTTTAAATATAGTATAGGCGCTAAGTCATCAACTGTTAAATATTTATCCTTATTAAATTCTATATACATGTCTACTACATCATCATTCTTTAACCAATCCAGTCTTTTCTTAGTTTCCATAACCTCAGAAATTACATTTCTAATATTAATCCTTCTCTGGAATTCCAATTGACTTCCATGAGCATTTAATTCTTCTTGCGTCATTTTCGCCAAAGTTTCTTTGTAGTTTTTTTCTATTTCTCTTACTCTTTCATCTCTAGCATCTCTGATTTTAGTATATATAACTCTCTTTATTCTTTTGCTCCTCTTAAATAGAGGCATTGTTTTAAAATGTTTATCAAACATCTCTTCTATTTCTTCTTTAGTTAATATTACATTATTGAAGAATATTACATCTTCAACTTTAAAATAATTATTGTTAGTATGCTCTAAAAAGAGATCTAATTCTTTAAGATATCTGTATGAGCCTTTATATTTAATTTTTTCTATAAATTCTTCATCTTCTTGAATTACTTTTTCCATGTACTCTTTTAAGCCCATTATCTCGTCTATGTCTATCAATGACATAGCAAAATCTACAAAAGTACTCTGCTTAACCCCGACTTCACCTAAACTCGGTAAAACCATTGAAATATATTCCATAAATATATTATTAGGACCAAGTATAAGTACTCTATCTTGAAGAATATTTCTGTAATTATACAATAAGTATGCAATTCTATGAAGAGCTATTGTAGTTTTACCGCTACCCGCTACTCCATCTACTACTATAGTTTTATTATGAGGTTGCCTTATTAAATTATCTTGTTCTTCTTGTATAGTCATTACTATATCTTTTAATTTATCACTTGAATTGCTACTCAATACCATTTGAAGTATTTCATCTTTTATATCAAGAGCAGAGTCAAATAGCCCTAAAAGCTTTCCTCTTTTTACTATTAGTTGTCTTTTCCCGAGTATATTTACTTTAATCTCTCCTGCAGGTGCATTATAAGAAGCTTCACCTGGTTTACCAGTATAAAATAAAGCTGCCACAGGGGATCTCCAGTCTATAACTATAGGTTCGTAAGTATCCTTTGGCGTTAAACCAAATCTACCTATATAGATATATTCCTCATCTATAGAATTGTCCTCTATAAAGCCTACCTTTCCAAAGTAAGGAGAAGAAGCTAATATAGTTAGCTCCTTTAATCTCCTATCTATAAACCTAAATTGTTCTTCTAGTATATATCTTTCATGATCGAAGTATTCCGCTACCTGGTCTTCATCTTTTCTATATTCTTCAACATCATCTTTTCTATGAGTTGTTATATGATCTATTATATTTTTTCTACTGTTTATCAATTTATTTATTTCATTATTTATTATAATAATAGTATCTTCTAACTTTTCTTTTTCAATGTTGAATTGTATCTCTTTTTGAAGTTCCTTTTCTATTTCAGAATTAATCATTATTTTACCACCACCCTAATTATTCTTCTTCCTGGGCAGATTCTTCCTCACCTTTTATTATGGCCATAAATTCATCGCCCATAATAGTTTCTTTTTCTAATAGTCTTTCCGTAATCTTATCTAATAACTCTCTATTTTCTGTTAATACATCTATTGCCTTTTTATGAGCTTCTTTTATTATCTTTAAGGTTTCTTCATCAATAATAGCTTCTGTTTCAGCGCTACAATTTTTAACAGGCCTTCCATCTAAATACCTATTTGATGTGGATTCTAATCCCATCATATCAAATTTTTCGGTCATTCCATAAATAGTTACCATGCTCCTTGCAGTAGCTGTAGCTTTTTCGATATCATTTGATGCACCAGTAGATATGCTATTAAGCACTACTTCTTCTGCTGCTCTTCCTCCTAGCATTACACAAATTTGATCAAACATTTCTTCTTTAGTTATTAAATATTTTTCCTCTGTTGGAAGCTGCATGGTGTATCCTAACGCTCCCATTGTTCTTGGTACAATTGTAATTTTATGAACCGGATCAGTATTAGTAAGCAATGCAGCTACTAATGCGTGGCCAACTTCATGGAACGCAACAGCTCTTTTTTCTTTAGGAGATAATATTCTATCTCTCTTTTCTTTTCCTGCAATTATAACTTCTACAGCTTCATTTAAATCCTCTTGTATAACTTCTTTTCTATTATTCTTTACTGCTCTTAATGCTGCTTCATTTATAATATTTGCTAAATCCGCTCCTACAGCACCTGGAGTTGATCTTGCTACAGCATTTAAGTCTACATCCTCTGACATTTTAACTCCCTTTATATGAACCTTTAGTATCTCTTCTCTACCATTTAGATCAGGTCTATCTACAATAACTCTTCTATCAAATCTACCTGGTCTTAAAAGAGCCTTATCTAAAACTTCTGGTCTATTTGTTGCAGCTAAAATTACTACCCCTTTAGAGGAATCAAAACCGTCCATTTCAGCTAACAACTGATTTAAAGTCTGCTCTCTTTCATCATTTCCACCTAAGTTTCCATCTCTGCTTTTACCTATGGCATCTATTTCATCTATAAAAATTATACATGGGGCCTTTTCTTGAGCCTGATTAAATAAATCCCTTACTCTGGCAGCACCCATACCTACAAACATTTCAACAAAACCTGAACCAGATATAGAGAAGAAAGGAACCTTTGCTTCCCCTGCAACAGCTTTAGCTAAAAGCGTCTTACCTGTTCCTGGAGGACCCACTAACAATGCTCCTTTAGGTAGCTTTGCACCAATTTCTGAATACTTTTTAGGATTGTGCAAGAAATCAACTATCTCCACAAGAGATTCCTTAGCTTCTTCTTGTCCTGCCATATCTTTAAAAGTTACACCTGTTTCACTTTCTGCATAAATTTTTGCAGTATTTTTCCCAAAGGACATAACACCGCTACCCATTTTCTTATCTATTTTACTAAACATGAATCTTCCTAGAGCCATGAAAATTAAAAATGGTAAAACCCAGTTTACTATAAAGCTCTTAATAGGGCTATCTTGCTTAACTACAACTCCATCATAAGGAACATTAGCTTTTTTTAATCTTTCTATCAGCTCTTCATCCTCTGCTATCTTACCTGTATAAAGCACCTTTCCTTCATCTTTTGTACCTTCTTTAGGATATATTATAATTTTATCTGAAGCAATTTGTACTTCTTTTATTTGATTCTCTTGAACCATAGTATTAAATTCTGTGTATTTTATATGCTTAACTTGATTGTTTACTACATAGTCATTAATTAGAAATACAACTAAAGTAACAGCGATAGCATAATAAATGATGTATTTAAATTTATTGTCATCAAACTTATTGTTCTTGTCTTTGTCGTTCTTATTATTGAGCATTATCTTCCTCCATATTTAAATTTAATTATGTATGCTAGTTTTAAAAAACTACATACATTGTTTTTAATAACTGTATATATTGATTATAATAAATAATTATACATTTAAAAATATTGTTTACAATAGTTTTAAATAGAGTTTTTATTTTATACATATTTGTTATTAATACCCCTATACGGTACTTACATATTTATATTATACTTTATATCATCTATGCTTTTCAATGTTAATAATATTAAAAATTGCGATGCAACTTTATTTAGATATTTAGATTTCTAAGTATGCATTACATAGCATTTTTAAGTTTTAGACAGTAAATGAGTATTTACTATAATTGAAAAAAGATTTGTAAACTATAAAAGAGCTAAATATGTAGTGAAATAGCGACTTTTGATGAAGTGGCTTCACTACATATTTAGCTTTCTATTTTCCATAACAAGTTGTCTTTGTAAAACTTATACTTGTAAAAACAATTTGTCATCCTCTAGTTCTGAAAAGCTATGTGTCTTAAAATTATATTTTGTTCACTAATTATTTTAAATTTAATTTTGCTAAAGCTTCTGCAAGAGCTGAATTTATAGGTGCTTCACTTTCCTCTTTCATTTTTTTCATATATCTTGAAACTTCTTTTTTATTTAACTTACCTTCGTTTTCCTTAAATCTCTTATTAAATGAAGAAAGTTTCTCCCTAAAGGTACAATTTCCACAAACATAAATCTGCCCTTCACCTTGCCCTTTAAGTTCTAATCTTTTATGACATTCAGGACATCTTACATTAGTAAATCTACTGATATTCTGCCTTTTACCACATTCTCTATCTTGACATACAAGTATCTTTCCGTGTTTTCCATTAACCTCAAGCATATACTTACCACAATCAGGGCATTTAGTTCCCGTTAAATTGTTGTGTACATACTTATCTTTACTTCCTTTTACATCTTCTACAAGTTTTGAAGAATATGTTCTCATTTTATCTATAAACTCTCTATCACTAATCTTCCCTTTGCTTATCAAATCTAGTTCCTTTTCCCATTTCGCAGTTAATACAGGGGATTTTAAATCTTCAGGTACTAAATCTACAATTTGCTTTCCTTTTGATGTTGGAGTTATTTCTTTTCCTTTTTTCTCTATATAAAAGGAGTTATAAAGTTTCTCTATTATATCCGCTCTTGTAGCAACGGTTCCTAGTCCACCAGTTTCTCCTAATGTCTTTGCATGTTCTTTGTTCAAATTAATGTATTTTTGAGGATTTTCCATAGCTGATAAAAGTGTTCCCTCATTAAATCTTGCAGGTGGTTTTGTTTGCCCTTTATTTATGTTAACGGAAATAAAGCTTATAGCATCTCCCTTATTAACCTTTGGAAGGTTCTGATCTTTGATTTCATCTTCTCCATCCATGCTTTCATCTAGCTCTTCCTCTTTATCATAAATAGCCTTCCAACCCTTTGCTTTAATATTTTTACCATTAGCTATAAATGTTTCTCCATTAACTTCTGCTTTAATAGTGGTTTGCACATATTCAAAAGGTGGAAGCATAACGCTTAAAAAACGTTTAATAACTAAATCATATATCTTTCTTTCTTCACTACTCAAATATGCTAAATTAATCTTTTGCTCTGTTGGAATTATGGCATGGTGATCTGATACCTTGCTATCATCTACAAAACCTTTATGAGCTTTAATCCTATCTTTTAATATATCATTTGCAAATTTGCTATACTGACCTATGGCTATGGATTTCAATCTAAGTGGAAGCGTAGATACAATATCACTAGAAATATATCTAGAATCCGTTCTTGGATAAGTCAACACCTTGTGATTTTCATATAATCTTTGCATTATAGAAAGTGTTTCTTTTGCAGAATATCCAAATATTCTATTTGCATCCCTCTGAAGCTCCGTTAAGTCATAAAGAGCTGGAGCATATTGCTTCTTATCCTTTTCTAGTACTTCAACTATTCTACCACTCTGACCACTAACCTTAGCTACAACCTCTTTTGCAATATTTTCATCAAAAGTATAGAACTGCCCTCCTTTATTTTGCCAACGAAGGGTAAAACCCTTACCGCTAGCCCCTATACTATATTGATCCCTAGGTCTGAAGTTTTTAATTTCCTCTTCCCTCTCTACTATTAATGCAAGAGTTGGTGTCTGAACTCTTCCCGCAGAAAGCTGAGCATTATATTTGCATGTTAATGCCCTTGTCACATTAAGCCCTACAAGCCAATCTGCCTCTGCTCTACATACTGCAGATCTGTATAAATTTTCATAGTTTTTTCCAGGCTTTAAGTTGTTAAAACCATCAATTATAGCTTTATCCGTTTGAGATGAAATCCAAAGACGTTTTATAGGCTTTCTAAAACCTACTTTTTCAATAATCCATCTAGCAACTAGCTCTCCTTCCCTTCCAGCGTCTGTTGCTATAACAAGCTCATCTATGTCATTTCTAGTCATTACTTTTTTTACCTGACTAAATTGCTTCCCAGTCTTTCCTATAACATTAAGCTTCATCCTTTTAGGCAGCATTGGAAGAGTATCCATACTCCACTTTTTATATTTGTCATCATAAGCCTCGGGATCTGCTAGGGTAACCAAATGCCCTAATGCCCAAGTTACAATATATTTATTTCCTTCTAGATATCCATTTCCTTTTATATTACACTTTAAAACCCTTGCTAAATCTCTACCTACACTTGGCTTCTCCGCCAAAACTAAAATCTTTCCCATAATTTTTCCTCCATATTAACTTTTATAATAACTATATAAAAAAAAGAGTACCTTAGTTTTAAAGATACCCTTTATAATTACATGATTTTATTTAATACATTACTTATATTCTAATAGTAAACTAAAATAACTACTTTATCAATTTTATGTTTAATTTCTATATTTAATTATTAATATAATTATAACATAATAATTCTATAAATTAATTATATTTTTTATGCCTATTAGTTTTTTAAAATTAAATATATAATACACAAAGCTAAATTAAAAATCCATAGCTATTTTTGTATTGATGTTATTTATGTACTTTCTATTACTTTTCATTTTTTTACTTTCAAATATTGCTGTCTCTATAGTAGATAAAAGCTTTTTTTCATTTATGGGTTTTTCCACATATCCCATAATTCCAATTTCATCTGCAACATCTATAAATTCTTCTATATTTTG
The DNA here is from genome assembly GCF_018918285.1 of Clostridium mobile. Lineage (GTDB taxonomy): Bacteria > Bacillota > Clostridia > Clostridiales > Clostridiaceae > Clostridium_AW > Clostridium_AW mobile. The sequence continues at coordinate 277,973 of NZ_JAHLQF010000003.1, read as the reverse complement.
TTCTGTTATAATTATAATGCAATTTGTTATTGCCTCTTCAATAATCATTTTTGAGGCTTCTAATCCATTAAGTACAGGCATGTTTATATCCATAACAATTAAATCTGGATTAGTTTTTCTAGCAATCTCCACTGCACTTAATCCATTAGAGGCTATGCCTACAACTTCGTAGCCCGCCTCCATTAAAGTCTCTGAAATATCCATTCTAGTAATAGGCTCATCTTCGGCTATTACTATTCTTTTAATCATCAATTTTTCCTCCTTTAAGTTAATGAATTTCATTACAAAGGATTATGCTTAAGTAAAATTATACTAAATTTTAAATATTTACACAATCCTTGCCTCTTAAAGAGCATAACTATTACATTGCTAATAGTATTTCTTAAAATAATATATGTAAACTATCTACTACATATTCTTACACTTGTATTGCATTTTTATAATAGAAGATATGTTATAATATTAATATATTTTTTGAAACTAGAAAAAATTATACATTTGATCTTATAAAAAAAGTAGAAAGAACTCAGTAAAAAGAATAATATAGTAGATTTTATTAATTTGTCAGATTATAATATTAAATGCAGAATTATTACAGCTCTTTCAAGAGAAGTCACAGATAAAGATTATTTCTTTCAAACTAACATTTCTTTATGAAAAAAGTTTATAAGTAAATCTTTCTATAAAAATGCTATATAAAAATTAATCCAGTAAATAATAATTCTTAAATAGATAAACAAAAGGAGATAAATATGACGATATCATTTGATAAACTAAATTTAAATCCTCAATTAGTGGATGGATTGAATAAAGGTGGTATAAAAGTCCCTACAGATATTCAAGCAAAAGCTATTCCTCTAGCTTTAGAAAATAAAGATATTATAGGACAGTCACAGACTGGAAGCGGTAAAACTTTAGCCTATTTACTTCCTATATTTCAAAAAATAAATTCTGAAAAAAGAGAAATGCAAGCTATTATATTAGCTCCAACTCATGAGCTAGCTATGCAGATAGACAGAGAAATAAAACTTTTAGCTACAAATTCTGAAATTCCTGTAACTTCAACTCCTATAATAGGAGAAGTAAATGTAAAAAGACAAATAGAAAAGCTAAAAGAAAAACCTCATATAATTGTGGGATCTACAGGTAGAATATTTGAGCTTATAAAAATGAAAAAAATCAGTGCCCACACTATAAAAACTATAGTCATAGATGAAGGCGATAGATTGCTTGATCAAAATAATTTAACTCGTGTAAAAGATGTGATAAAAACAACAATGAGAGATAGGCAACTGATGACCTTCTCAGCTACAATAAACAATAGAACTTTAGATATAGCAAAAGGACTAATGAAGGATCCTGAAATTATAACCATAGAAGATAAAGTTCAGGTTAACGAAAATATTAATCATTTATATTTGACTTGTGAACAAAGAGATAAAATTGAAGTTTTAAGAAAATTAATAGCCGCAACAAAACCTAAGAGAGGTATAATTTTTATAAATAAACCAGATGAGGTGGAAATAGCTACATCAAAACTTCAATATCATCATATTAATGCTTATGGAATATATGGAAATGCTTCAAAGGAAGAAAGAAAAAAAGCTTTAGATGGTTTTAGAAGTGGTAAATTTCAATTATTAGTAGCTTCTGATTTAGCAGCTAGAGGGTTAGATGTAAAAGAAGTGACTCATATATTTAACCTAGACTTACCACAGGACTCAAAAGAATATATACATAGGGCAGGTAGAACTGGAAGAGCAGGTAGTTTAGGAACTACTATTTCTATAGCTACAGAAAAGGAAGTTTCCTTGCTCAAAAGATATGAGAAAGACTTAAATATAAAAATTATAGGTAAATCTATATATAAAGGAAATTTAATAGATAGCAATGAATCTAATAAAGCAACTAATAAAAAACGAGATAATAATTCAAAAAAATTTAAGTAATTTTAAAAAAATGCATTTATAAATGCATTTTTTTATATTTTTAAGGTAATGATAAATTAATATCAAAAATATTCTCTTATTATTTAAATATTTTTATATTTTATACACACAATATATATGAATTAATTTTTTATTTTAAAGGAGGAAATGATTATGGGCAACAAAAATGCAGAAGGTACTAACTCTACTTTTATGGGTTATATAATAAGACTTGTATTAACTACTATTGTGCTAGCAATAACATCCTTTTTAACACCTGGCTTTACTATAGTAGGATTTTGGCCAATGATATTAGCCGCAGTTGTAATTACAATAATAGATGCTTTAGTAGAAAGCTTCATGGGCGCAGATGCCTCACCTTTTGGAAAAGGCTTTAAAGGATTTATTATAGCAGCTATAATAATATACTTAACTCAACTTTTTGTACCTAATATGAGAGTATCTATAATAGGTGCCATATTAGCTGCTTTAGTTATTGGAGTAATAGATGCTTTATTACCTGGAAGAGTTATGTAAAGTTAATATTATTTTATATTTTTAAAATTAACAAGCTGGTTTTTAACAACCAGCTTGTTCTTTTACTAATTCTTTCTTATCTATATAAAAATTATATACAAGTCCTAATAATATAAGAATACTTCCTATAATCTTTCCTTTTGATACTACATTCATTGTTAAATAGTCTATTACTATACCTGTTCCAAGTTGTCCTATAAAAATTAATAAAGTTGAATATATAGTTGGAATCTTAGGTATTATAATATTAGAAGTTGCTACCACTATAACCCCTATTGCTCCTCCTAAATATGCCCATAAGGGTACCTTTTGTAGATCTCCAAAAGGTATATCTATTCCACCATATTTAATTAAAAGTACCACAGCAATGCCTATCAATCCTACAATATAATTTATAAAAGTTCCCTGGAGCACTCCAATCTTTTTTCCTAAACTAGAGTTTATTACCATAGATAAAATAACTAAAGCTCCAGTTATAAAGGCAATCATAATATTTATCATATCTCACCCTCCTAATATATGATCATAACAACTAATCCTGCAAAAATTAGCAAAAAACCAAATATCTTTTTTACATTAAACTTACTTATATCCATATTAAACAATCCAAAATGATCTATTATTCCTGACATTATTAGTTGTCCAAATAGACCTAATGACAATGTAAGAGCCGCTCCCAATTTATTAAATGATATGTTATTAAATAGTACAACAAAAATTCCAATAGCTCCTCCACTGAAAAGATATTTAGGAATTTCTTTTTTCAAGTTAATTTTTTCTTTTCTTAATAATAGTAATAAACTTATAGCTATAAGACCTACCACATGTATTATTAATACTGATTTATAATCTCCTACTCCTTTGGCTAAAACACCATTGATGGTGACCATGATTGTAATTAAAAATCCTATAATTACTGAACCTAGTTTATACATACATTTACTCTCCATTTCAATTATTTGTTCTTACTTAATGTTATAATATAAATAAAATTATATAATAGGACATATGTCATAATTTTATTAATTTATTTAGTTTATTCGATGACTACCATCCGTAATACTCCCATCTTCTACAAGTGGGAGATATTAGAGCTCTTGAGCTTCAGTGATTTAGAGTTCTTATGCTGTGCATAACGGATGACGTCCCTGGATAAGTTCTTCTAAGCTTCAGTTGGAGTAAGTATTCTTTTTAAGCAAACTCCATCTGAAGCTAAGAATCACTTGATATAAGTATAAATTTTAGTCTTGAGGTGATAGTTTTGCAAAAAATTACAGATAAAAATAAACTTAAATATTATATTGATAAGTATAATATTAAAGATATGTTTTTAAAGGATATGACCGAATATATGGAGCTATATATGTTCGATAAAAATGAGTATATATGCAAATCAAAAGAAAGACTAGAGTATTTTTATTTTTTAGTAAAAGGTAAAACTAAGGTTTATTTGTTGCTTAAGAATGGCAAATCCCTCTTATTAAGATTTTATAAGCCTTTAAGTATAATAGGAGATGTGGAAATTGTAAATGATAATTATACTCACTCAAATGTTCAGGTAGTAGAAAAAGCTTTATGTATATGCATACCCATGAAGATATTGCGCCAATTTGCCCTTGATGATACCTTGTTTTTAAGATACATAATAAATAGTCTGGGAGATAAATTAGATAAAAATTCAAAAGTCAGCTCTATTAATCTTCTCTACCCTCTAGAAAATAGATTAGCCAGTTATCTTTTAGCGGTTTCTTCTTCAAAGGAGGAATGGAGTGATACTATTAACGGAATTTCAACAGATAAGCTAACTGAAATGGCTGACCTACTTGGCAGCAGCTATAGACATCTTCATAGAACCATAAATAAATTATGCAGCGATGGAATAATTAAAAAAGATAAAAATTCTATAATTATATTGGATGGGGAAGCTTTAGAAAAATTAGCTGGGGATATATATGAGTAAAGTTTTTATATAAACTTTATAGAATCCTTAAAATTACCCTGTATCTTTATATTATTAATAAAAATACAGGAGGAATTTATATGAATTCAACTACTCTTAAAATTTTTGCTATTATAGCAATGCTTTTAGATCATATTGGAACTGTTCTTTATCCACAAGTTATAATTTTTAAGCTAATAGGAAGACTTGCCTTTCCTATATTCTGCTTTTTTATTGCAGAAGGATATTTAAAAACAAGAAATAAAAAGAAGTATATGTTAAGATTGTTTATTTGTGCTTTAATATCTCAAATACCCTTTACCCTTGCGTTTAGACAAGCTTTTGGGGAAAATTTTCTTGCACTGAATACTATCTTTGATTTATTTTTAGGACTTGTAGCTATATATCTTTATGATAATTCTAAAAGTAAATATAGAATTGCTTTTGTTTGGGTTATTGCCATTGCAGCTTTCTTCTTGCGTATAGACGGAGACTTTACTGGAGTATTTAGCATTTACTTCTTCTTTAAATACCATGACAGCTTTAAAGATATGGCTAAGAATCAAATATTTCTCATACTCGTGGCCCAATTAGCCTATAGTGCATATATGTTGCTATTAGGAGTACCAGTTCAATATCTATTATCCTTAGATATGCTTATGCAACTTTTAGCCATATTAGCATTAATACCAATAAAATTATACAATGGAGAAAAAGGCTTTAATATAAAATATCTGTTTTACGCTTTCTATCCAACCCATCTTTTGCTATTATATTTAATAAAGATAATGTAAAAAATCTAAAAGAATATAAAGGAATAAACCTAAATTTTTAATCTATGATTATTTTAATTTTCTCAGTTTTAATTGCACAAATTTTAATAATATAAAAACAAAAAGCCATGGATAAGTTTTCTCTTACCCATGGCTTTAACTTTAGCTTTAATTCTAATCTAGAACTTTTAAAACTATTTGATTTTCTGCTACAACTCTTCCCATGTCATTGTAGCCTTTAGCTTTAATTTTATAGTAGGCTCCTTTAGAAAAAGTGAACCCACCATTTCTTGTATTTATAACTTTGTTAATATTTTTAAATAACCTTGTATAATTACTATTAGGAGGTTTAATATCAAAGGCCCAGCTTGCTTTCTTATCGCTATCCACCCAAGCAAAAACTCTTAAAATATCCTTTGAATAATCTCTGATAATTAAATTTAATGCAGGCATACCTTTGTAATTTGAGTATGCTCCTCCATCTATACTTATATAGGAATGTTCTTTTACTCCATTCAACAGTTCCTCTAATGGGAAATACCTACCTGGACATGAGGTGTTGTAATAAGCCCTATGTCCCTCTACTTCCTCTATACTATATTTCTTCATCAAATATTTTATTAGTTCTATACCTGAATTGAGTTGAGCTTTTGGCATAGTTCTATCATTATCATAATCTCCTTCAAAGCACACTCCTATGCTACGAGAATTTTGTCCATAACAGTTAGCTCCTATAGCTTCAACTAGCCTTCCTTCCCATAAACTACCGTCTTTTCTTATATAATAATTATATCCTATCATGGAGTATCCCATGTTTATCATTAAATTATTTAACTCTTCAACGCCCCCATAGAACTGAGGATGATGAATTATTATCTTATTAGGTTTATTACCCCATTTTAAAGAACCAATCCTATTTAAATTAGTTTTAATTATCTTCAACTTAATCAATTCCTTATTTCTTTATTAGCTTTTTTATTACCTTCCTTTAACTGAGATAATGCCTCTAGTAGTTTTTCTGGAAGGGGGAGCCCTAACCTACCTGCATTTTCTAATATGCTAATCCCCTCATTTGCTATATAAAAATAACATACCAATGTCCTAAATACCCAAGTTCCATCATTTAATAATCTATCAAGTAAAACTGCAACAATGAGTACTACCATTATAGTGAACTTTCTTAAAAGACCCTTAAAGCCAACTTCACTGCTTAAATCCTTATATACCATTCCTCCAAGTATTCCAGTAATATAATCCAATATCATAAAAGATATTAACACTATAAGAGCAGTATCCCAAAATCCACAAAGATAAGTAAAAAATGTTCCAGCTCCTGCAATCACCCCATTAAATACTTCTTTTTTATCCATATCATCCCTCCTTGTTTTGAAAAAATAGGCAAAATAAAAAGACTGCGTTTCAGTCTTTATTTTGCTTTTTAGTTATTTAGTTTGTATCGTAATATAACTCTAAAGCGACGTAAATTTAGTTTTACATCGCTTAATAAGAAAATCGTGAATCAATTCTTTAAGTTTGGTTATGCCTTTTATTACCAATAATTATTCTTTTATTTGACCAAATCTACGTTCTCTTTTAGTAAATGCATTTAGTGCATTTTTCAATTCTTCTTCATTAAAATCTGGCCATAATACATCAGTAAAATAGAACTCAGTATATGCCATCTCCCATAATAAGAAATTAGATAATCTCTTATCTCCACCAGTTCTAATAAATAAATCAGGTTCAGGAATGTCCCATGTATCCAGATAAGAAGAAAACTCATCTTCAGTAATACTACTCAAGTGTTCTTTAAACAAAAGAATTTTATTAACTGCCCTTATTATTTCATCTTTTCCACCATAATTCACAGCTATTTGCAAATTTAAGCCACTACATTTTTTTGTTGCTTCTTCAATATTCTCAATCATTTGAAGAATATCAGTATCTAAACCATTTCTGTTTCCTATAACTTGAACACACATATTATTTTGAATGCATTCGTTTATTTTATTTACTAAATATTTTCGGAATAGATTCATAATTCCTTGAACCTCATCTTTTGGGCGGTTCCAGTTTTCGGTTGAAAAAGCGTATACTGTAAGATATTTTATTCCGAATTTATAAGAACTTTCGCAAATATCTTCAAGCCTTTTACTGCCTTCTATATGTCCCATTTTACGTGGCATCAGTCTTTTTTTCGCCCATCTCCCATTACCATCCATCATAATAGCAACGTGTTTTGGAATATTGTTATTTGCTTTCTCAATCATTTATTGTCCCCATTTCCAAATGCATTAATATGTTCTTTAAAGATATGTTATTTCACTGTTTCTTACGTTCTTGCTTTTTACAATCTTGCACTATAAATACTGCAACGAAAAAAAGAAAGTTGCGAAACAGTATAGTATTAGTGTCTTTTTATTTTAGTTTTGGTCATTACATAATTCTCCCACATATATATAGTAATAATATAAAGATAAGAGAATTCTCTTGGATAGTTAGATTTCTCCATTTGATATGTAATATTGAATTTTGATAAAAAATAGTTAGAACGTCTTAAATGCCAAGGAGAAGTTACTACCATTGCTGATGACCAATTTTTATCTACCATTATCTTTATTGAATTTTGTATATTTTGATATGTATTTCTTGATTTATCCTCTTTAATCAAACAACTATTTGGAATACCTAATGATTCTGCGAAATTAGCCATAATATCTGCTTCAATATATTTATTATAGACTCCTCCACCCGAACATATAATGTTATTAGTGTATCCCTTATTAAATAATTCAACTGCTTTTATAACTCTTTCTCTCATTATCGGAGAAGGCCTCCCGTCCTGTAATGCAGGAAAGCCTAAAATAATTATCACATCAAATCCATCCCTTTTCAATTTTGTTGCAGGAGACTTATAAAACAAAAGAGGATATAAGTTGATTAATACAAGGATTATAATAATAAAAATAAAAACACTTATTGCCATATACTTTAATAAAATAATAAGAATATTAGCATCCATTTCCTTTTTCACTCCATTCATTGCGTATAATTTATTTATACATGTTTCGCAATTTCTTACAGAACTGTCTCAATCCTTGTTAGAGAACATTATACCAAATATTATACTAATATGAAATAAAGAGTTTGGTATTAAATATATTAAAGAATTTAACTCGATGCTGTAGCATTTATCACTTCTGTTACTACTTCCTTTAGGTTACTTAATGCTGGCACCTGTTCAAGCTTATAAGTACCTACCATTATCAAGCTAACCCATACCTTAACTAATCCACTATTTTTATTAAACATACTATATTCCTCCATTCATTGTTGATATAAATAATGTAAGCTCTGCTAGAGCCTGTTTTGTAGCTTCATTTTCTGCTAACAACAATTCATATTTATCTTTTGGAAGTTCTATATATTCAGAATATAAAATACCATCAATAACTTTAAATTCTAATCTATAACCTTCTTTTTCTGCAAATATTTCATCTGTTTTAATATATTGAGCACCTAATTCAATAGGTGGTTCAACACCATAAATTAAATACACATTTCCTTGATTGTCATAAAAATAATATTTCATATAAATAGCACTCCTTTTTTAGTTTAATACAGTATAGCTTTGTTCTAATTTAAAAATAGTATTTCTAGCACTAATAGCTAAATTACCAAGTGTGTCAACGTCAATAGCCCTAATAGGTCGGTCGTAAGGTATTTCAAAATCCATCAAAGCAACACCATTAGAGGTTAGTTTTTTTATGTTATAGTATCCATTATTTGTGTATACATTAGATTCTTTGTCTAAAGTCAAACAGTTTGGTCTTTCTTTAAAACCAGAATAATCCCAATCCTTAACACCATCTACTTTTAACTTTGTAAGGATATCACCCATAATGTAACAACAATTATTAGAGTCAACAGCTAAATAATAAGCATATGTTTTATTAGTATATTCCCATATTAAAATCGAGTCTTTATTCTTTTTAACAGAGTAATTAGCACATGTATAAATATTATTATCACTATCTACATCAATACTTGCTATAGCTTTATTACTATGAATTGTCATAGTAACCTTTCCACTACCATCCGAGTTTATCCTTACAACATCACCATAAGCTTCATCAACATAAACCCTTCCATTAGGGGCTACAGTCAATACACTAGGCATACCAGTAATACTTAATTTCCAAATTTCCTCACCAAGTGAAGATATTTTTCTAATTGTTCTATCATTACCACAAGCATAAACATTATTATATTTATCTATAGCTATATCATGTATAGCACCAACAAACCCATAATATTCCCATAACAAAGTGCCACTTGGAGATATTTTTACAACCTTTGATTCACGAGCGTCATATGTGTAAGTGTTGTTTTCACTGTCACTAATAACTTTACCAACAGGGGATAAAATATTATTGGTGACAGTAAAGTCCCATAAAACACCAAAATTAAATTGTAAACTAGAAGCAGGTATTTTTTTACCTACACCATATCCCGTTTCAATCTGACCTATCTTGTTAGCCAATGTAGGGAAAGTATCAGAAGGACTCGCAGGAACACCTTTAGCTGTTACAGCAGTTGAGATAGACTTTTTTCCCTCATTGGCAAATTGAAAAACCTCATTAATAGCACCTTTAAGATTTTTCTTAGTGGTTTGTAATGTTTCACTCCCTATATCTGTCTTAATTTGAGCCAATTGCGACTCAACTGTAGCTCCTGAACTGGTCTTAATATCACTTGCACTTAGTGCAATATCTACGGACAAAGGCTTGCTGTTAATTTTTCTACCTGTAGGTACTGCCCCTATATCAATAGCAGCTAAAGTAACCGCTCCAGTCTTCCCATTTACAGAAGTCACTGGTACTTTTATATTTGATGCCTTTGTATCTACTTCTTTTATTTTTTGATCAATTATATCTGCATTGTAATTTAAGTCTTCAATATTAACTACATCTGTACCCTCTGGTTTTTTAAGTCCATAGTTAATTGTAGTTTTCATTATAATCACCTCTATTCATATGCCTTTAAGCCATTCCATGATTTGTTTTTATCATCATTCCAACTTAATTTCTTTTCACTTAAGTGATCCCAAACTGTATAAATGTATTTAAAATCATAGGATAAATGAGCTGGTTTTATATTGTCTAATATACCCTTAAAACCTGATAAGTTTTTTGGTATACCTCTAACTCCTATAAATTGCACTGTAAAAGAATAGCTTTCAGGGTGTTCTTTTATTTCCACTTCTCCACCGCTGAAAGCCTCTGCTGTTTCTTTTATAAATTTTTTAGTTACTATGAATGCACTTCTTTCTCATCAATAAGCTCTTCATTAAAAAATTATGCAAAATAAAAAGACTGTGTTCCAGTCCTTATTTAGCTTATGTTGCAATAATACTCAATTATGAATTTATAGCACTTAAAATCTCTGCTTTCTCTTCCCCCGTTAATTTAATATACTCTTGTAGTATATCTTCTGCATTCCTATTTTCTTGATCCATTCTTGACTTTATTGCATTAACAAAAATAGTTTTCTTCCATATTGGCATATATTATTTCTCCTACATTCCTATTATTTTAGCCATTGCTATACTTAAAGATTCAATTTGTTGTTTTAACAAATCAACTTCGGTTGGCTGTTTGAGTTTATTTTCTATTTCTTCTTTAAACATTAAATATTCTTCTTCTGTTATTTCTATAATATCCTCGTTTTCTTCATAAGTATCATTATATATAAATACAGATTCATTTTTATCATAATCTACAGACTGTGAAAATGGTTTAATAGAATCTATAATTAAACCTTTATAATCAACATTTTTATCCATAAAATTCTTTACTTTTAAGAACATAAAAACACTCCTTTTTTAATATATTGTCCTACTAAGTGTACTAAAGTATATAGAAGGTTTTAAATACTCATCTATCATATTATACTGATTAGCATAACTTACACGTCCTGAATATAATTCTACATAAAATGTATGGTCATATCCAGGTATCCTTAAATATAAATAATTATTGTCATATCCATAAGTGTCCGCAGTACGGTATTTAGCAGTATGAGCTGTGGCATCTATTACAGTACCACCCGTGGTATATGTTCTTACATAGCCATCACCAGTAGCCTCAACAACAAATTCATTCCTCCCATTATCTACCAAACATTTATGGCTCTTACTTTCTCTATTAGAAGAAAAATACCCCAAATTTGAATATTTAAGCACGCCATCTTTAGTAATTCCTAACATGTCTGGATTACTACCAAATAAAACTACATGACCTCTATACATACTAAATATAGCATAATGTATGCTTGATGCTGATGTGTAAATTTTAGTACTATTTACTAAAACATTATCAAGGTTATATTTTTCTATATACACATCTTTGCTATCTACAATTTTTATAGTTACAAACTCACCATTTTGTGTTATATACCATTTAAAAAGGTTGTCTCCTTTTCTCGTTATGTCTAATATTCTACTTCGTAATTTAATTAAGTCTATAACTGCTAATTTATTTATGGAATCTACTAAATTGATTACTGTTGGGTTAATAGGAACGCTTCCACCTTTGGAGTTAACGGCGTTCCTTATATCATCTTTTGCATTAACTCCAGAGGTAAAATTTATTTTTGCCATCTCCGTTAAAGACTTCCCTCTCAATTCAGCCGGCAAAGTAGTATCATTTATATTTCCAACTTCTGTTTTCGTCGCTTTTTGAGCCAATTGTGACTCAACTGTAGATCCTGAACTTGTCTTAATATCATTTGCACTTAATGCAATATCTGCGGATAAAGGCTTATTATTAACTTTCCTGCTCGTAGGAACTGCGCCTAAATCACTAACTGCTAAAGTAACTGCTCCAGTCTTCCCATTTACAGAAGTCACTGGAACTTTTATATTTGATGCCTTTGTATCTACTTCTTTTATTTTCTTGTCAATTACATCTGCATTGTAATTTAAGTCTTCAATATTAACTACATCTGTCCCTTCTGGCTTTTTGAGTCCATAGTTAATTGTAGTTTTCATTATAATCACCTCTATTCATATACTTTCAAATCATTCCATGATTTAGCTTTAGCATTGGTCCATGTTAATTTCTTTTTATTCAAATAATCCCAAATCGTATAAGTGTATTTAAAATCATAGGATAAATGAGCTGGCTTTATATTGTCTAATATATCTTTAAAACCTGCTAGATTCTTTGGTATACCTCTAATCCCTATAAATTGTGCTGTAAAAGAATAGATTTCATGGTGTTCTATTATTTTCACTTCTCCACCGCTGAAAGCTTCTGCTGTTTCTTTTATAAGTTTTTTGCTTACTGTACCATGCCCTCGCTTTTGAGCTTTTATTACTTCTCTTCTTTCTTCGTAACTCTTACTTATATCTATGTTAATTCCATATTCTTTTTCCCATAAGGTTAGTCCCCATGTAGCATTATCAATAAAGCATTGTTTAAGCAAATCTTGTATATTCCAACTCAAAAGTCCTAACTCATATCCCACCACATCATCTATTATCTTAAACTCTTTAATTTCTCTTAAAATTGGAGGTAGATAAGCTAAAAGATTAGGTCTATATAAATCTATTTCCTCTTCTGATAATGATGGTTTTTCTCCGTATTTAGTAGTACCATACTTTATAGATCCATACATAGCCTACACCCCCTTTAAATCATTCCAAATTACAGAACCTTTTTTCATATATTTGCTATCACTTTCAGATTTTAAATAACTATCCCCTTGTTTAGCTATTTGTTTCCAACTGCCCCAATTATTCGAATACATATTTCTTATATATATTCTCTCATCATTATTTAAATAATTTACAACAATTTGTGTACAACCTGCATTAGGCAATACAACTAGCGTTAAGGCTTGCTGAATGGGAACATTCTTCATAGTAACTACCTCTGCATTGGCAGGATTATAATAAATCCCTTCGGCTGTTATATTATTAAAATCTGTGTTTGCAGCTAACTTTGTTGCTTTTAATAGAAAATCACTAGCATGTTTCCCATCTACTGTGTCAGCGTTTCCTCCATTAGCTGGCAGGCTAGATGGAAAGTCTGTTACTTGAGCTTTAGTGTGCGTATGCGTGGATGGGTTAAAGCTACTTGGCTTTCCTGTTACACCTGCCCAAGTTACACTATCGGCAACCTCTGCCACATCAATCTTACCATTACTGTTTTTATCGTAGATAGATTTAAGCATATCTCCATACCCAGCACTTTCTAACTCCTGTTTTGTTGCAAATTTAGAATTTGCTTCAATTTCAGTGTAGTATCTGTCATCAAAGTTAATATCTTTAGTAAGTTGACTTAGTTTTGTTGGCAAATCACTAAACTTAGCTATCTTGGTCCAAGTACTCCAAATACTAGCATCATTACTTTTTGAATATCTATAATACATATCTGGATTTGGGTTCACTGCACCTGCGAATACTATTTGTCCTGAAAACTTTCCGTTAGATATATCCCAAGGCATAACAATTAAATACCCATCATGGTTTAGCGGATAATTTTGAACACCTGCTTTTACGTTATAAAAACCACCTAATGTGTAGTTATTTAAGTCTTTAGTTGTACCCTCTATTCTCTCTAAAGAATTTCTTTGTACAAAATCACTAATATTTTTTCCGCCAACTGTATCAGAATTAACCGCACTATTTACTTTTACTGCTTTTATAGTTGCTACATTGTAATCCCACTTATTATTCCACGTTGTTCTTTCAGCAGCAGTTATATGTTTTACGTTATCGGCTGCGTGTGTATCAAATTCTGTCTTGGTAGCTTGTTTAACATTATCCACATTACTTAATTCCACATCACCTTTAGTGGTTCCATGAGGATTAGTTCCTAAGGGATGAGTATATACAGTCGCCTCTGTTCCATTTATTTTAATATTCCCGTTGGTGCTGCTATTTTCTACTTTAGTGGCTCCTGTAGCTATTCCATCTAATTTACCTTTATAGTTATTATCAAAATCATTAGTTGATAGCCCTTTGCCTGTCGCTTTGTCAACTTTATTGCTTACAGTATTCCATAGTGTTCTCTCATTGGATGTTATATGCTTTATAGAATCTGAAATGTGAGTTACAGAAGTATCCCATGCATCTAACAATGCTTGTGTAATTTTATCTAATACGGATTTATTGCTGTGTTCATGTCTTTTACCATAGGCTTCATTCCAGTTAGTTCTTTCAGCTGCTAATATATGCTTTATTTCATTGCTGTCATGGGTATCTGTGTATTCTTTAGCTGTCTTAAGAGCATTATCTGCTTTAGTCTGGGCACCTGTAGGTGTTTCTTTAGAATTCCAATTAGCTTTTTCTGTATCACTCACAAATCTTTTATTTGCATTTTCAACTATAATATCAGCGCTGTGTGTTGAAGGATGAATATACTTATTTGCTCCCTGCTCTACTCCCGCAAGTTTATTTTTATCTGCAGTGGTATAATCTTCTGTACTTAATTGTTTTCCTGCTACTTTATCAACCTTTCTACTTAATTCATTAGTCATTGTTACAGCAAAGTCTGCATCATTATTCAACGCCTTTGCTATCTCTTGTAAGGTATCCAAGGCTTCAGGAGCGGTTCCTATAACATCCTTTATCTTTTGTAGAACTTCTTCTTTAGTAAATACCTGTTCTTTTAAATATCTTTTATTTAATTCAGTATCTACATAAGTTTTATTAGCTTTTTTATTTTCTAAATCAGTATCTTTAGTCCTTAATCCTTGTATTTCAGCATCATTAGTAGTTTTATAAGAATTTAAATTATCATTAGTTATATTAAGATTATCAGACAATAACTTTTCGCTAGTTACAGCTCTATTAACTTCTGCGTTAAGATTATCTAATAAATTTTGTTCAGAAGCTTTCGCTCTAATAATCTCATTATTTAGATTCTTATTTGTTTCACTAATATTACTAGCTAACTTTTCTTCCGCTGATTTAGCCCTATTAATTTCACTATTTAGATTATCCGTTAAAACCTTCTCTGCATTTTTAGCTCTTCCTATCTCTTCATTTAAATTTTTATTTATATTTTCTTCAGATTTAGTCGCTCTTTCAACTTCACTATTTAATGCTTTCTGAGTATTAACAATACTTTCCTGAACTTTATTTATATCTTCCGCTTCTATGGTATCACCAGGAGTTTCATAGGTAATATAGGCTTTATCTACATTTCCATAAAGACGAATTATAGTTTTCCATGGGGTAGTACTTGGAGTAGACAATATAAAGTTTTCTAATTTTTCTCCCGTTAATTTTGATCCAGCATAAACCCTTACACTAGAACTGCTTGCATTATCATGTCCTAGCTCTCCTTCATAGACTCCATCTTTTAAACTAACTTCCTCTTCAATTACATAGGTGTTGCCATCAATCTTATTTAGCTTTTCTGTAAACTTATCTATATCATTAGGATACATATTTCTACACCCCCAATTCCACAGTTCCTAAAACTGGTATTTCTTCATCTTCTAGTCCCATATTTACCGTTGAATTATTGATCTTTAAATCTGCATAGTCTAAAACTCCTGGAGTACTAAGAAGTAGATTTCCTATCCTTGCTATACTAATATAAGATAATTCAAAAGCTATATCCTTTAAATAAGCATCTAATAATTTAATGAATTCTCCTTGAACCTTCCCAATATTAAAGCCACTAGATAGTACTATTTTTGCACTTATATCAATTGGTTTTTCCATAGCCCCTTTCACAGTAACTTTAGTTCCTATAGGCCTAACTTCTTCTATATGGTGGTAGACTTTATCTATTAAATCCTGTGAAGGAGATTTCTTATTACTATCTACTATTACTACCTTAACAGTTCCATTACCGTTCCAAAGTGGGAATATCTTTACTTTACCAACTCCTGTAACCTCTAAAGCCCATTGTTTATAATGATTATAATTACCAGAGGTAGTAGGATTTTGAATCTTTTCTGTGAACCTATTATATAAATCCTCACCTTCTTCAATATCTTGTCCTTCTTGTATTGTTTCTTCTAACTTGGCAATTGCTAAATCTTCTATATAATCTATGGGAATTAAAACTCCTGTTGACTTGCTTCCTACAGTTCCTAATTCTTCGCACTCCATTTTATATATACCTGTGTCTATCTTTTCTACTGCTTTATAATTTAAATCATCTATAGAAAATCTACTACCCATAGGTATATCTATTAATTTATTTTCACCATTATAAAACTGTCCTTTTTTAATAGCTTTAGTCGGTTGCTTTCTATACATTCCTATTTCGCTTACCCTTTTTTCTAAGAATTCTTCTGGAGTATCTGCTTGTGCAAAAGTATACTCTAAGAATCTATCTAAATTAGAATAAGCTACAGCTAACTCTAAAGCTATAGGAGCTAGGGAATTGTGAATTATACTACCTTCTCTTTTATCTAAATCACTTGGAACCTTATCCATCATTCTTTTAAGTATAGCTTCATCTGTATTTACTTCCTCAAACAACTATCTCACCACACTTTCAGTAAATTCTCCGTAAATAGAAAAGACAGTGAAATCTACCGTTACACCATCTTTATCATAATTAAATATAAAATTATCCACATTATTAACTCTATCATCCTGCATAAGAGCCTCTCTTATCCTTCTTTTAATTTCGCTCTCTGTTATATCTTTATCCTTACCAATTAAATCCCTTAATTCACTGCCATAGTCCCAACTATAAATAAGATGCTCATATCTTTCGGTGTTTAATATTAATTGTACAGCCTGCCTAAGTGCTTCAACCTCATTACAATACCCTATTATTTTTCCTTTTTCAAAGTCAATTTTATAAGTTTTGCTAGATTCAATTACTTTTTCTATTTCTAAATCATTTTCTATTGTTGCTCCTTGTGGTAATACGCTCAATTATCACACCACCTTATCTAGGACGACATATTGTTGCCCACCTTGTACTCTTAAAAGTAACACCCTATCCCCTTGTTTAAGTCCTTCTCTAATAACTATCTTGTTTAGTTCTTTAGAAGTTGAACCATTGGAATAACTATGACTATGGCCTAAATCTATTTCATATTTAGTTAAACTCTGAGGAATAATAAAAAATTCTTTAGATAATATAAGCTTTTGATCTATTTTTATTTTTAAATCCTCTACATTTAATACTTCGCCAAACAAAATATTAACTGGATTGTTTGCTCCTACTGCATCCACTCCAGCCTTCTTTATAATATCTATCATTCCCATATCTACACCACCTTTAAATCAAAATCCATAACTAAACTTCCCTTTTCAAATTTATGTGTAGCATCTTCTATTAAATAATATTGACCTATATCTTTTTCTTTTATTTCTACATACACACCTGATCCGGCTCTTAGCTTTAAATCCTCTTTAATGTCTGTGCTTAATACATCTTTAAGTTTTAATGTTTTACTTTCTCTATTTTTAAGCTTCAATAAGTTGTTAATCATTTCTTGTATTTGGGCCTTATTTAGATTTTCATCTACCTTTTGAAAATGCTGTAACCTTCCCCACTTAGCAATATTTTCACTATCCTGTCCTATATATACATCTCTACCTTTGATCTCTTTATTGTCTCTAACTATTTTAATTCTATTATATGTGTCATTATCTATACTATTTTTCCAGTCAAAGTCACCCAAATTACTATAGTCAGAAATTACAACTTGTTGCTTCATATTATTTATATTTTTTAAACAAATAGAACCAAAATCATCATATAAAATATAAGTTTGTTTTGTACTCATTAATGTCTTTTCTAGTGAACTATACATTATATCCAAAAGCTTCTTGTTCTCCTCGAGAAGACTTGGTATAACATAGCCTGTATCTTCTATGGTTCCCATTGTTAATCCTATGTTTTTAAGAATTTGCATTATTATTTGACTAGCTTTTTTATTAGTAAATGCATGAGTATCATTACTTAGTAGATATCTTATTTGGTCGTAGGCTGTTACTTTTATTTCTTGGTCTTTACTGCCGCTTATATCAAATACATATCCATAAAAGACCTTATAGTTATCTGCTTTAAAGCTAACTACATATCCATTATTTATAGCTATGGACTTATCTTTTAAGAAGCTAAATTCTAAACTAGAAGGTTTACCTTTCCTTTTAGTTTTCCATGTAATCTGTGTAACAAGTTCACTTATATCAAATATATTTCCTCTTTTGTCATCTAGCAATAATTGTATTTGCATAAAATCACCCCTATGGAATTTTAAAAACCTGTCCTGGATATATTAAATTAGGGTTTTTAATATTATTTATTTTTGCTATTTCTTTATATCTAGCACCATCACCAAGATACCTCTTAGCAATATGCCATAATGTATCTCCGCTAACAACGGTATGTGTTTTTTGCTTTGGTTTTTCCGCTGGTCTTGGAGGTTTAGCTTCTACTTTAGCTTTGCTAGTATTATTCCCCTTAGTATCCATAACTATCTTCCTTGCTGCATAAGGTCTGTAGGCTTTAAGTTCTATGGAATAATGTATATCTCCTACTTCTCCACCTTTTTCCGTTAGCTTAAAACTTTCTATAGTAAACAGGTCATTAATATCTAAAGGACTTCCTGTAAATATAAACCTTATCCTTTGCTCTTTTTCTCTCCACTCTCTTATTTTAGAAATATAAACATTAGGAGAGAATAGCTGCTCTGCACTTACATATGGTCCTATATTCTTAGGGAAATAACTTTCAAAAGATATTTGAGTTAACTTAGGTTTATTTATTGTACTAACCTCTCCTAAATTTACAATATCAAAGGTTTTGTTATCTCCACTTTCATTAAACTCTATTTTCTCAGGGAGTACAGGAAGAACGAATCCTTCTTCCCCTTCATTTATTCCTAAATACATCTTATACATTAAGCATATACCCCCTCTGCACTATTAACCAATTCAGTTTGCATATAAGTCTCTATCTTAGATATTATCTTATTAATATCTGCTTCCTCTTTTATATCCCCTGTAGTCACTTGTACCGTAGGAGTTAGAGTAACGAAGTTTTGTATACTTTCCTGCTCAGCTAAATCTCTCATAAGTTCCAAATTCTCATTGCTTACATCTATGCTATCTTTAATTTGACCAAGATTATCGTTAGCCAATGCCAAACCATCTTTGGTTCCTATCTCTGGAGCAGCTGCGAATTTATCTAGACCTGTATCTAGGCCATTGTTTAACAATGCATTTTGGTCTTTTGGTGTTTTGAAATCACCAAATAAATTCCCTACACCATTTGCTATATCTGCGCCTTTATTATATCCAAAATTCAATTCATTAGCATAATCCTTCATTTTTATTTTAGGTGTTTCCCAATAATCTTCTGGTGGAGGTCCTGCATCAGCTGTAAAAGTATTTACAAAAGAGAAATCTCCTACTAAATCTTTTAAAAATGGAACTTTCTTAATAAGTCCGACTATAGAATCTAAAGCTCCACCAACAAATTCAACTATACTGTTCCATATGTTAACAAATAACTTTTTAATTGAATAAAGTGGATGGTTAAATACATTGACTAAAAGCTCTGCGAAGCTTGCAAATATGTTCCATATTGTACCCACCATATTGTATAAAAATCCAAATAAAATACCAAAAGCTCCTCCAATAGATCCAACTATTTGCTCTGCTGTAACTCCACATTTATTCAGCATATAAATAATAACAGCTATAAACCCAACTATAGTTATAATAGGCCAATTGAGAAGAAACCATGCGGAAGCTTGAGATATTAATGGTGCTACTTGTGCCCATAACGCTAACGCTGAAGCCTGCAATTTTTGAGTCAACGCTACTAGTAAAGTACCTGCAGCAAATGACAATATAGGACCTATTATTCCCCAATTACTCTGCACTGTTTCACCTATCCAGCTAAATACATCTATTAGCTTTGCTCCTATATTAGCTATAAAACTTAGTCCGCCAGCTATTCCATTAAAAAATGGTTGAAATCTCCCATCTCTAAAACCTTCATTAATAGTACTAAAAATAGGCTTTAAGGCTTGTAAAGCATTGCTACCAGCTTGTGCAAAAGAAGTTTGCATATTAGATTTAAGATTACTAAACTGGGCTGAAGCTGACATATTCAATTCTTGTAATGACTGCTCTGTAGCTCCTTTTTTATCTAATAAAATATTAAACTTATTTATGAAATCATCCATACCTTTAGCACTTTGCAACATTTGGATGTCACCATCATTGAATTGAAAATTACTTTGTAAAGAGGCATAGTCCCCTCCGAGAGCTTCTTTTAGCGTCCCACCTGCACCTGTTAGTCCTTCATTTGGATTTAATAATGTAAGCTTTTCAGCAGTTTTATTTAAATTCATCAATTTATTTGGATCTTTTGTGGAATTAATAAATTGCCTTGTTATTCCATTAAGTTCTTCTATACTATATGCACTTTCGTTAGCATACTTATTTAAATTTAAAAAGAAAGCTTCTCCAACATCTTTATTTCCTAATGCATTGCCCATATCGATAATTTCTCTCTCTAATCTAGCTGCTCCCCCTATGGTTGCATCTAATCCTTTTTTTATATTTTCAAATTTTAGAAAATCATCTATCAAACCTTTAATTTTACTTGATAGTCCATTAGAAGAATTAGCTGCAGCGTCTTGAGCTCTTGTTAATTCTTCTAATTCTGCTGAGGTTTCTTCAATTATCTCTACGTCAATTATTCTTCTATTTGACATTTCCATATCTATATTTGCACTATTGTTAATACTATCCATTACTAATCTCAGAAATTGTAATGCTGGAGGTACTTGTTCTAAAGATCTTGACATTCCTTCAATCACCATCAGACTATTTGATACTGTATCTATAATTATCACCTCACTTTTACACATAATAAAAACACTTACGTTGGTAAGTGTTTTTATTATTAAAATACTTTTTTAGTTCAATTCTAAGTTTATATTCTTATTTATTTTCAATAGTTTTCATATAGTTTTCTATATTTCTTATTATTTCTTCAGCACTAGGAGTATTTTTTTCAGGTTCTATAACTTTAAATTCAGCGTCTGGAGTTAACAATATATTGTTTTGTTTTGGCATTTGTCCTGTTTCTTGTAGGTAATCGGATACTATATTTTCAGCTTCTATGGTGCTTACAAGTATCCAATCTTGATAGATCTTACCGAATTTATTATTAAGCCACTCTGTTAAATATGGACTTAAATCACAAAATAGTGAATATATATCTCCTAATGTGCTACGTATTTTTATACCATCATCATTTGTCCATTCTATGACTCTATTTAAATCAACTTTTCTTATATCGTTTAATTCTACGTATAAAATATCTCCATCTAACTTATAGTAAATCTCAGCGATACTCTCATATTCATGACCTATAAGTTTTTGCCATCCTGCCATTTCCCCTGATGCTGGTTTTGATTGTAATTCTTTTGTTTTATGAGAAACCCATTTTTTATATACATCGTATGGAACTTCATTTTGAGGAATCATTCCTACATATGTTGTTGAAGTTGGTTTGTAATAATTGTAATTAGTTTCGAGTATTTTACAAACTTCTTCCAATGATATAAAAATAATATTATTATACAGAATATTTTCCGTATTCATTTTTTCCCCATGAACTTTAATACTAACACTATTAAATACTCCATTAATAGTGGTCAATTCTTTTGAAATTAGTGTTTCTTTTTTATTTTTATCTGGCTGCTTCACATTTTTCCAAGACTCAATAACCTTCTTAGAAACCTCTCCTGCCGGTACTTGACCTATATATATTGTATTTTTTTCTTTATAGTTATAAATATTCATATCAAATAGTTTAGCAATATTTTCAACTGGTAGATATATTTTATTGTTGTACACCATTCTATTGCCATTAAAACTAACTCCATCAACTTTAATGTTAGCTTTATTAAAGGCTACTTTTATATTCTTTTTATTGGTACTAGCAAATACAGAAGTTGGTGCAATAGTAATAATGGTGATAAGTAAAAAAACTAATATTTTTCTCATTTTTACTTTCATTATAAATCCCCTCCCCTTTTATAGTCTATTATACCAATACAATATTTGACAGTATATATTTTTATACCTATCTTTTCTTTCTAGACTTATTCATAGCTTTCTTTTCATTCTCAACGTGTATATCTATAGAAGCATATATAAAAGCTCTTTCTTTTCTATCTATTGTATCTAGAGGAGATTTACCCATTAATACTCCTGGTCTAATTTTAAGTTTATGGAGGGCATAGTGCGCATAGCTTGCCTCACTGTCGCCCTCCTTTATTAGTTTTTTCCTTCTTCAACTAGCTCCTGCATACTTTTGTCATATCCATTTATCTGGCTAACTATGCTTGACCATTCTGCATATTCCCCATCATTCATTTTAGCTTTCATAGAAGTTAATAATTCCTCTGCCCCTTTAACTCCCCACGCATTTTGAAGCTCTGCATTTTTTAAATCAGGATGCATGGTGGTCTCTATTATTAAGTTAGCAACATACTTATCTTGGTTAGTTTCTATAACCTTTTGCCCTTTATAAAAATCTACTTTCCTACACTTTTTTCTAAGTTCATCACCTAGTGTTGCTGATATAGGCTTAAATTTCATTTTCTTTTCTTTGCCACCCATTTTTACAATTTTCTCTATAGGTTCTATATCTTCAAACTCATCCATTAAAAAGTCTTTAAAATCCATTCCATACTCCTCCTATTATTATCCTGTCTTATCCTAATATTGGTTTATTAAATTTATTTAATAAATCCACATCTTCAAAAGTGAAGGCCATCTCTTCCTCTAAAACTTCACTATCTACATCAAAGGTAGTCATGTTTACTTCATCTAGATTACAATTTTTTAACACAACTGTTTGAGTACCTAAACTACTTGTTGGGTCTTCATTGATTACAGTAATATCAAAGTAAACGTCCTTACCTTCTTTCATATATTTAAGCATAAGCTCTCTAAACAAAGATGTAGCATAATAAACCGTAAGTGTTCCTGTTCCTTTCCACCCTATGGCTCTATTTTGTGTTCCCCTTTTACCAAGTGTTTTTACTTCTGCCTTTTGTTTTTCCACCTTAGCCTCTATTTTCTTCGCATAAAAAAGCTCTTCGTTACGGCCTTCTATAGTAATATATCCTCTTGCTTCTTGTCCACCAATAGTATCTTCTGCTTTAAAAAATCCCATATGTTATTGCACCTCCACGTTCATATAAAGTTTTTCCATACTGTCTATAGGTTGTATTCCTACTGTAGTAAATACGGAGTCCTTATTATTTCCATATGATACTGTTACATCTTCTGTAACAACATTTCTTATTGCTCCTATGCCTTGTAAAGTTTCTAAGTATTTTATTATATCTTTCTTAAATAAATTTCTGCTATCTTCATTATTAGAAGCTTTACCTATATAGTTATTTTCATATAAAGACTTAATGTCACTACCTATTCCATCTATAACTCTTATAATTCTATTTTTTCTAAAATCATCATTTTTATCTTCTGTAAAAGTTTTTAAGGTGTTTATATCCTGCTCCATGATTACCTTGCTATTACTTGTTATAAATACTAGTTCCCCATTGTTTAAAGCATTTTCTATATCTTTATTTGTATATCTAGTATCTACATCTACAGCTCCATCATAGCTACTATAAGTTAGAGACTGATTAACATTTGCACCAGCAGTTGCTCCTGCAACAAATGCCACTGCCTTTTCAGAAGGAATGACAGTCATGTCATTTAAAATTACACCATTTTTAACAGAAATTATTCCTTCATAATCAGCTTCTGGATAATTCTCAAGTACACATTGTACCTTCTTTCCTTCTTCTTCTCTAAGTCTTTTAATAAAGCTTGTAGCTATAGCCTTAATACTAGCATCCTTAGTAGGAATTGCCATAGTGTTAAAATTGTACAATTCAATTGCAGCTAAATAATCCGTATAATCTCCATTAGTCACTACACCATCGCTAGCTCCACTAAGGTTAATACCTGCAGTAGCTTTTAACTCTCCAGTACCTTTAAACTCTAAAAAAGAATTAGGTTTTAAATTCTCTATAGATTTAACTCTCATTTGTTTATCTACTTGTCTATTTCCTAACATAGTAATTACATCAAAGGAAGTTTCATCATCAATATTATTTTGTATAATAACTTTAATGTCATTTCCCTTTATACCACTATGTTTAGCTGTTATAGTTAATCCCTCAATTGTAGCTGTAGCCTTAGTACCTGCATTAACTCTATATAATAGAAGTTTATTTGCTCTTTTAAGTGATTCCTTGATTAATAATGCACTTTCTTCAGTTGTATCTATACCTATTAAATCAAATAAATCATCGTTAGCCCCTATTTCAATAACCTGTTTTTCTGGTCCCCATGAAAGATTTAAAGGCATTGTAACTATTCCTCTTTCTCCAAGGATATGAGAATCCTTCCTTTTAGATTTAAAATTTATATATGCTCCTGGTCTAATTTTGTTTTGTTTATTCCATGTTCCTCCTGCCATTTATTTCACCTCTTTCTTATTAAAGTCTTCTATGATCTTTTTAGCCTCATCTAAGCTATATTCTTTATCTTCTAGCAAAGCTTCTAAAATATCTTTCTCGATTGTATTAAACTTGTTACAGTTAATAATTTGTTCCTTTGTAAATTTGATTTCTTTATTAATTTCCTTCTTAGTCATTCTTAGTTAATACCTCCCCATGTAATGTTTGCATTTTAGGTTCTTCCTCTACTTGTTTAACTATTCTGTAACTAAACTGTAAAAAGAAGTGTAAAGCTCCCTCTGTAATTTCGTGTGTCATATTGGTAGCTCTGTATAGATTTTTATCTACAGCTACATATTCAAGAATTTCATAGAGTTTATCAGCTATGTTTAAACAATCCCAATTAATATCTTCTTTGTCACTAAAGTAGCTGATATCAAAAGAAACATTTCTTTTATATCTAGTATTAAACTCTTTCTTCTGCATGGAGCTTAAAACCTTAATAAAAAAATAAGGCCTTTTAAAGTCCTCTTTTGCTTCTTCTTTATATATATTTATGTTGGGAAATTCTTTCTCTAGTGCTTGGCTAATTCCTATTATTAAATCATTTATATTTGCCATTTAAATCACCTACCATTAATATTGGGCTTAATAATTCTGCCTATAAGCACCTTTGTGCCTTTTATAAGTAGGCCTGTTAACTCCCATTAGCTCTTCTAAGTCTCTAATGCTTAGTCGCTCTTTAAAACTAGTGCCATCTCTATCATAAGGATACTTTTTGTACAAGTCTTTTTTTATTTTCTCATGTATTAAAGTAGCTGTTTCCATATGCATCACCTCCCTTTTTAAAAAATATCTATCAAGTGATTCTTAGCTTCAGATGGAGTTTGCTTAAAAGAAATACTTACTCCAACTGAAGCTTAGAAGAACTTATCCAGGGACGTACCATCCGTTATCTCCCACTTGTAGAAGATGGGAGTATTACAGATGGTAGTCATCGGATAAAATAAAAAGACCCTTGAAATTCAAGAGTCTCATTAAAATAATGAACTGCTGAATGTTTTTTCGAATCAGTTCACTTTCTCATTTACTATTAAACCACGAATGAAACGTAACATAAAAGTAATTTTTACGACTTATTTACTGTATTTTTCTTTAATCCATATTAAATCAGATATCTTCTTTATGGCAGTTCTCTTTATTCTCCCTGCATAATCATAATCTAAGCCTAATAATTCCCCTACTTCTTTCCAAGGTTTATTATCTATACATCTTAATTTTACAATGCTTCTTTCTTTATCATCTAGCGTGCTTAAAGCATTATCTACTTTATTAATTAATCTCTCTTTATTTTCTTTTTCTTTCATCAATTTATCTATTAAAGTTTCTTTTCTTATGTATTCCTCTTCTACTACATTGTTAATTTTAAAGGTTTTGCTTGTTTTTTCATTATAATTAATTGATTTATACCCATTGTACTCAAGCCTTAATTCTTCAATTTCTATTTCTAAATTTTTTATCTCCGCTAATATTAAGTTGTAACTATTTAATAGTCCATCCGTCTTTCTATTTAAATTTTTATCCATTATATATACCCCCTAAATTTCATTATTTAAAACTTCAATATCCTTTAAAAATATTGTATTGTATTTCCGTCAAAATGTAAAAGCATTATATTCCTGTTTTTGGATTATTTTAATTAAATATATTTATTTTACTTGTTTATACGTCTTTTAACTCCTATTAACTGGTATATCCGACTAGTAATGTATTGTATTTACGTATTTTATATTATATAATAGCATTAAGAATGTCGGTTAAACCCACATGATAAATTTAACAGTATACAGGAGAGGTTTGTATGTCTATCGGAAAAAATATAAAAAAATATAGAAAAGAAAAAATAATGACGCAAAAAGAGCTGGCAGAAAAAGCTAATATATCACGTTCTTATCTTGCTGACGTGGAAAATAGTAGATATAACCCTAGTTTAGATGTACTAAATTCTATCGCTAATTCTTTAGAGGTAAAAACCAGCGATCTGCTAGATGAGGATAATAAAGATACTGGCATAAATTTTAATACTCCAGAAGAAGCTATGAAATTTATTATTGAACAACCAGCTATTATGGGTTTTGGGGGATTTGACATAAGTAAGATGAGCGATGATGAAATTATAGAGTTTGCTAATGAATTGTTAAGACAACTTAAGTTAATAAGCTATAAATATAAAAAATGACTTGAATTTATAGCTTAATCTATACAAATGGAGGGGTTCTATGGAATATAAATGGATTGATAATTTCATAGATGGGTTGATTGATGTTTACGGTACTAAGGATATTTATGAACTATACGACTCTTTAGAAATTTCCATAAGAAAGTTACCTAAGTGTAATATTTTACTTCAAGGTAATGAAGCTTTTTATAATAGAAATTTTTTAAATAAAGAAGTTGTATTTATACGTGATGATTTAAATATGGAATATGAAAAATTTATATTATGCCACGAATTGGGACACGCTATTATACATACGAATATAATAACTAGTGCTTTTAGTAGAAATCTTTTAAATTTAAATAAACTTGAAAAGCAAGCCAATTATTTTGCTTTAAAATTAATGGATCTTAATATGGATGAAATCGCTTTTGAAGGTTTTACTATAGAGCAAATAGCTAATAGCTTTAATTTGCCCGTTAAATGTTTAAAATTACTTTTAGATAGCAAAAATCAAAATATATAATAAATTTATCAAATAAACTATTTACAATTTTTTCTACACATGCTATAATTATTTTATTAATTTGTTAAAATTTACTATAAGGAGGTAGAGTTATGTTAACATCAATATTTTCATTAAAAAATTCAACTAAATACATCTTGATAAGTACTGATAGCTCTGCCACAAGTATTATATAAATTTTTATTTATTAATATTTTTAGTGTTTGTGTCCATGGGTTATCATAGCCCATGGCTTTTTAAATTTTTAATATTATATTTATGCTATTAAAAAGCCTTGGTATTTCCATGGCTTTTTTTAATATAAAAAAATAAGAAAGGAGCGTATGCAAAATGATGAAAAATTTTAACATGACAACTGCAAATAATTTATTAGGAGGTGATATATATGTTCATGATCGGAGTAACTTATTTAGATTATTATGTTAATTCTCGTGATAACAATAAGTGTAATAGTGATATTAGACTTTATTGTAAAAATGAAGGTTTTAATTTAGAATACTTTACAAACCTAATATATTCAGTTTTAAAAAAATAATTTATTATTATATAAAAATCTGAATTTATTAAAAAAGTTTACCCCTAGAAGCATTTTAGCTGCTTCTAGGGGTTTTATAATTCAATAATTTATCCATATGTAATAATATCATAATATAACAATTTCAGTGGACTTATAGGGCTAATCTGCTAGAAAACCTTCTATTTTTAATTCATTTTCCTTTTTTAAATCTATAAAATTTTCATCACATAAAATGAGAGGTCTGGATAAATTATTTATATCTATATGTACTATCTTACCTACTTTACCATTATTCAATAACACATTTTCTCCAAAGAAATAGTTTGCTACATGTTCTACAAATAGCTTGCTATAGTTATAGTCAAGCTTTCCTAAACAATCCTTCCTAATATATTCTAACGCTTTAAAAGGATCATCAGAATTTTTATTTGAATTAATATAATCGAAAGTATCTGCAATAGCTATAATTTTTGCAAATTCATGTATTTTATTATCTTTTAATCCTAGAGGATATCCTGATCCGTCAATTCTTTCATGGTGCATCAATACACCATATTTTACAGAATTGCTTAAGTAAGATATATCCTTAATTAAATTATAAGCTATTACTGGATGTTTTCTTAATTCTTCTCTTTCTTCTGTAGTAAGCCTAGAAGATTTAGAAATTATTTTTTTATCTATTTTTGTTTTACCGAAATCATGTAAAATAGCTGAATAAGCTAATAAGTTCAACCTATCTTCTGCAAATCCTAACCATTTTCCTAGTAGAGAACTTAATACAATGACGTTAACTGAATGCTTATATATGGAGTCTTGTCCATTTCCCTCTATTACTATATTCTTAATCATAGTTCTTGGAGAAATTAACTCTTCCATTACTTTTTTAGAGAAATTTCTCACTTCATTCATATCTGTTTTTCCCTCAAGCTTTATTTTAAAAAATATGTTCTCCAAATGGTTACATAATTTTTTAACAGTTATCTGAGCTTGTTCTAGTTCTTTTTTACCTTCTTTTAATATATTTTCTTGCTCTGGATCTCTTTCATATACTTGCAAGTCATTCTCTAAATAAACATTTTTTAATTTCTTTATTATACTCTCTGTTAACCTTGTTCCTTTTGTTATTAGTACATTATTATTAACTATAATCTCTTCTGCTGCAATCATACCCTCTTTTAAATCTTCTACACTTGCAACAACCTTTTTATCTCCCAAACCAAATCAACCTCTCTTCCACTTACATAATATTAGTGTCAAATTACTAATACAACCACCATACCCGTATAATCCATCTCATCAATTATATATATTAAATAAATGCTGTTATATAGTAGCCACCATAAATATTCCATATTTTATAAATAATTATTATTATTTTATAAATTAAATTTAATAAAACGTTTAATCTATTACAATATATATCGGTAGCTTCTGCCTATTCTTTATTTTAATTTTCCCTGAATATTTATAATATTGTTAAAGAACTTTTCATAAGGAGATATTTTCTTCATTTCATTTAAAATATATTTAACCATAACCACATCATCTGTTATTATATTATCTACGCCTAAATTAACTAATCTTTTCACATTGATAGAATTATTTACAGTCCAAACATGAACTTCTCTTCCCATGGAATGAGCTGTATATATAATATCATCGTTAACAATTGATTGTTCAATACTATAAAAATCTACATCTAGTTTTTTCAAATCTCCCTTTATCAAAAATATAATATATCCTCTTTTAATTTTAGGATTTATTTCTTTTACCTCTTCAAGTACTTTATAATCAAGGGATGTTATAACGCAAGAATCAATAAAATCATTTTCTTCTATTATTTTCACTACATTTTTAACCAAATTCTTTTCATGACCATTTGTCTTAATTTCAATATTAAGTTTAATCTTGTCTTTTGATAATTTAATAGCTTCATCAAGTAAAGGTATCCTCTCATTAGAAAACCTTTTATCGAAATAGCTTCCTGCATCCAATTCTTTTATTTCATTATAAGTAATCTCCCATATATTTTTGTTAAGACCTGTTGTCCTCCTTAAATTAGAATCATGTAAAAGAACTACCTCCCCATCTTTACTTTCTTGTGCATCAATTTCAGCAAAATCTGCATTGTGTTTTATTGCTGCTTCTATAGATGACAAAGTATTTTCTGGTGCTTCTTTAACAGCTCCTCTATGAGCAGTTATCTTTACATCATACTTAATGTTTATTATTTCACTTACTATAAAACTTGTTATTATAGTAAAGCCTAGGAATACAGAAATAAATGCCACAAGAATTCTTCTTTTGTTAGAAAATATTTTATCTAATAAACCTGGTCTTTCTTTAATTTTTATATTTAAAGGTGCAACCTGTATTTCATTATTTCTTTGTTTTAATATATAAAAAAGCCTTGTTATATAATAAACTCCTAATGGAGCAACTACAAAAGAAGATATCATAGTTCCCATTTGATGAAATACAAATATACTTGATATTATAATTCTTCCTAAATAAGAATTATAATTAACTTTTCTTACTAAAGCAGCCATAATTGAAATCCATGACATATAAATTAATAGAAATAATATTATATGAAGTATAGTTATAGCTAAAAAATAAGTTAGAAATTTTTTTCTATTGTCTTTAATTAATTTCCTGCTAGCTCTTAAGGCTTTCATAGGTTTTTTATTATCTAATATTATAAAATGAAATGAAAAAATTAATTCTATAGATTTAATGAAAAGTATAATTAAAATCAATGCTTCCATAGCGCTTAAAAATATATATTCATCTATAAAACTTTGTATAAAATATGGAATTTTAAATGAAAATCCTAAACTTGTATATGACTCTATTCCTATAAACCTTGTAAAAATGAAGAAAAATAAAATAGCAAAAATACCACCTACCCCTATGAACTTAGGAGTTTTCTTTAAACAAAACTTTAATATAGAGTAAAAATCAGATTCTTTTCTATTTGACAAAGTTTCATTACTAATTACTATTAGTCCCCCTATTTCTAAAAGTATTATTAAGGTTGACATTATATATAGTGTGAGCAGAGTTAATATTCCTTCCATGGAAAAACCATATTTTAAAATTTCATCATTGGTGATAATGTAAAATCCTCTTCTACTCATTAATATATTTATTATAAATGAAGATATAGGAAGTATAATTATAGATAATAAAAGTTTTGTTACAATTTGGTATTTTATAAAATTCTTTAACCCATATCTAAAATTATTTAATGCTTTTATTTCATTTAAAAATGGATTTTTCATAATGAGTACTCACCTTCTTGATTTCTATATACTTATAATATATAAGTCCACTTAGGAAAATTAGACTATGTTTCACTACGAAGTTTTCTTATAAATAAATTTAAGGGACTTTGCTTAAGCAAAGTCCCTTTGTTAATTGATTTTATATTTCACTTCATTTTCTCCTTATTTTCAAGCATAGTGATAACTTTTAGCACCCTTGCATCTGATGTTTCTTTTTTCTTAGCTGAAGCAATAAAATTAATAAATTTATTTTTTTGACTAACAGTAAGATTATTAAAGAATTCTGAGGCCTGCTGGTTTTCTTTTAATGCTATACTAAAATCTTCTGGTATATCATTGACTTTGTTTTCAGTATCTTTTTTAATGGTAACTACTATTTCATCACCTGGTTGTTTGCCAATCTTTTCTCTTATAGCCTTTGTTATACCGATAATATGGCATGATGTACCCATTTTAATCAGTGCACCACGATATTCTACGCCATCAAAAGTGGCGATTACTTTAACTATTCCATTGGTCCCAAACTCCTCTTTCACATTGTATGGAAACTGTATATATGCCCCATCAATGCCCTCACGAGCTTCTATAGTTTCTTTAAATTCATATACTTTTAGCATATTTTATTTCCTCCTTATTAAACTTACAACATTAAGTTTACAACATCATCTCAAATACTTCTATGGAGTCAATCTTGTTCTATCCCTAGGAATTAATGAAGCCTCTCTCACATTTTCTAATTTAAGAATTTGCATTGTTATTCTTTCAAGTCCAATAGCAAGACCTCCATGCCTAGGCATTCCATATTTAAATACTGAGGTATAGTTATGATATTTTTCTGGATTTAAACCCTTGTACTTTATATTATCTATTAACATATCGTATTCATGAATTCTTTGTCCTCCAGTTGTTATTTCAATGCCTCTAAATAATAAATCAAAACTATGAGTTTCATTTTCCCCACAAGGCATTGTATACATAGGTCTTTTCTTTCTTGGATAATGAGTTAAAAATATAAACTCGCATCCCAATTTTTCTTTTGCATACTTACAAATTAATTTTTCTCCTTCAGGGTCTAAGTCTCCATCTATGTCAGTTTTATTATATTCCTTTCTCAGTATCTCTATAGCTTCACTAAATTTAATTCTTGGAATGGTATTTTCTATCTTAGGTATAACTATATTCAATATCTCTAAATATTCCTTCCCCTCTTTTTCTATCTTATTTAGTACATGCTTCAAAAGATTTTCTTCCATGTTCATTACATCTTCTTCATTTTCAATGAACCCCATCTCAAAATCCATGCTTATATATTCATTGAGATGTCTATTAGTATTATGCTGTTCCGCCCTGTATACGTGGGCTATTTCAAAAACCCTTTCATAGCCAGCTCCAACCATCATCTGCTTATAAAATTGAGGGCTTTGTGCAAGATATGCTTTATTTTCAAAATATTTTACTTCAAATATTTCTGTACCTCCCTCAGCACCTTCAGCTACAATCTTAGGTGTAAAAATTTCGGTAAATCCTTCTTTAGTCAAAAACTCTCTAAATCCTTGTATTATAAGATTTTGTATTTTGAATATAGAATTTATCTTTTCATGACGCAAGCTTAAAATTCTATTATTTAACATAGTATCTAAATTAATTTCTAACTGTTTTTTATTAATCTCAATAGGTAGTTCTTCTTTTACTTCATTTAATATTTCAAAGTTCTTAGTAGAGATCTCAAAAGGATTCAATATATTATTATTTTCCTTTACTTCTCCTATAATTGATACTACAGATTCTAATTTTATATTTCCCATATCTATTGTTTTATTATCTATAACACATTGCACTAAGCCAGTTCTATCTCTTAAAATCATAAAAGTAATCTCTTTAAGTTTTCTAATACGATAAATCCATCCTTGAATTTTAACTTCTTCATTTATATAATTATTTAATTCCTTTACCATAACTCTTCTCATTACAATCTCTCCTTTTAAATTTAATAAAAACTAATTTTAATAATCAAAAATCCCCTTGAGCATTAAAGCTCAAGGGGCGAAAATTCGCGGTACCACCCTAATTAATCTTATATTATTAACTTATGAAACCATAGAATAACACCATATAATTAGAATGGGCCCTATTCTAATCATCGGATAAAACAAAAAGCTTTCACTCCTTATAGGAGTGAAAGCTATAAATTCACGGTGCCATCCTGCTTCAACAAAGTTAATTAATAACTAAGTTATCTTTAATCCCTTTAACGGTGGAATCCGTTTTATCCTACTTTTAATTTCAGATAAACTCCTCTAGGATGTCTTTCAATACCACTTTTCTCATGGAGCTTCCACCTGCCTCCACTCGCTTTGGATACTAAGATAATATTTACTCTTCCCTTCAATGGAATTCAATATAATATATTTTACTATCTATAATATGATTTAATAATTATTTTGTCAAGGAAATATTATTTTTATTTATATAACCTTCCTATTTTATCAGCAGTTAATATTGCTGCATATACATCATCCTCAGTTACTGGGAAAGGCATGTTGTATATGGTTTCTCCTTCAGCGGTAGAGGCTTTAGCAACTTTTCTTATATCATCCTCTTTAACTTCCTTTATTCCCATATCCTCAAGAGTTATAGGAAGTCCTACGTCAATACAAAATTCAATTACTTCATCAATCTCTTCCATAGGAGCATTTTCAAGCGCCAGTTGTGCTATTGTACCAAAGGCAACCTTTTCACCATGATATAAATGGTGGCACTCTTCTAATACCGTAAAACCATTGTGGATAGCATGGGCTCCTGCTAATCCTCCACTTTCAAAACCTATACCGCTTAAATATGTATTAGCTTCAATTATTTTTTCTAAAGATAGGTTTGACACTTTGCTTTCAGCTGCTAATTTCGCCTTTAATCCATCTGTCATCAGCGTATTATAACAAAGCTCAGCAAGGGCATAGGAAGCTTCAGTGGAATGTGCTCCAGCCATTGTAATTGCATTTGACTGTTTGCAAGCTCTAGCTTCAAAATATGTAGCTAAAGCATCTCCCATACCTGCTACTAGTAACCTTACTGGTGCAGCTGCTATTATTTTTGTATCCATAAGCACCATTGTTGGATTTTTAGGCAATAATAGATATTCATCAAATTCTCCCTCTTCAGTATAAATTACAGATAAAGCACTACAAGGGGCATCTGTAGATGCTATAGTAGGTGCTATAATAACAGGCAAATTTAAATAATGAGCTATAGCTTTTGCTGTATCTAAAGTTTTTCCACCACCTATACCAACAACTATATCGCAAGATTTACCTCTACATATTTCTTTTAATCTATTTATTTCTACTTTTGAACATTCTCCATTGAATTTTTCCATTACAAAATTTGAGCCATTATCTTTATAACTTTTTTCTATAATATCCTTAGTCAAACTCATAACAAAATCATCTGCAATAACAAATGGGAGCTTGCCAAAATCTCTTGTATGATTCCCAACTTTAGCCAACTCCTCATTTCCTTGAATATATTTACTTGGTGATGCAACAATTTTTGTTGTCATATAAATCACTCCTTAAATAGCTATTTTTATTCAGTGAATAGTTTATGTGTTTCATGTTATTTTATTCGTATTAATAATAAAAATAAGCTAAATAATTACAATAAAATAAATCCCCTTGAGGATTAAAACCTAAGGGGATTATTAACTATATAAATATATAACTATATGATTCTAATATTATATTTTACTACATAAATATTCCTATTCCAGGTCCTAGTGGTAAGTTTAGACCATACCATAACATCAATAAAGCGCTCCATCCTATTAAGAATAATGCGGAGTATGGCAACATCATTGATATTAATGTACCTATTCCTGTATCCTCATCATATTTTTCAGCAAAAGAAACTATCAACGCAAAATATGACATAAGCGGAGTTATAATATTTGTACATGAATCTCCTACTCTAAAGGCTGCCTGAGTAAATTCTGGCGTAAAGCCTATTCCCATAAACATTGGGACAAATACTGGTGCCATGATCGCCCATTTTGCTGAAGCTGATCCCATAAATAAATTTATGAATGCACAAAGTAAAATAAATAATATTATAAGCGGTATACCAGTCAGTCCTGTAGTTTCTAAGAATTGTGCACCTTTTACTGCTAATATAGTTCCTAAATTAGTATGACCAAAATATGCAACGAATTGAGCTGCAAAGAAAACTAAAACAAGATAACCTCCCATTTTACCCATGGATTTACCTAAAGCATTTGCAATATCCTTATTGCTTTTTATGTTACCAGCAGCGATTCCATAACAAGCCCCTGGCACAAAGAAAAATAATGCTATGATTGGAACAATTGAGTCCATAAATGGAGTTTTTCCTATAATTTTATGTGTTTCTGGATGTCTAAGTATACCATTGTATGGTACAACCATTGCTAATATAACTATTAAAAATATTAAGAATCCTATAACTGCATACTTTAAACCTTTCTTCTCTTCTTTAGTTAATCCAAGTATGTCTTCTGCTGGAGCATCCTTGTATACTCCAAGCCTTGGTTCTACTATTCTATCCGTTACAAAAGTTCCTATAATAGTTATTAAAAAAGTTGAAACAATCATAAAATACCAGTTTGCTGTAGCTGCTACATCGTAACCTGGATTCATAAGTCTAGCAGCTTCAGTACTAATACCACCAAGTAATGGATCTGTAGTACCTATAAGTAAATTCGCACTAAAACCACCAGATACACCTGCGAACGCTGCAGCAATACCTGCAAGTGGATGTCTACCAAAGCTTAAAAACACCAATGCTCCTAAAGGTATTAAAACTATATATCCCGCATCTGATGCTATGTTAGACATAATACCAAGGAATACAACTATTGCTGTTATTAATTGTTTAGGTGTGCTCATTACTGTTTTTCTAAGTAGAGCTTGTATAAATCCAGTTTCCTCTGCCATACCTACTCCCAGCATAGCAACTAAAACTGTTCCTAATGGTGCAAAGGAAGTAAAATTCGTAACTGCAGTTGTAAACATATATCTTATGCCATCCGGTGTAAGTAAACTTACTGCCTCTACAGTTGTTAATTTTGTTCCTCCATTGACCTTGTCCAACATATCATATTGAACATTTACGCCTGCTCTTGCACAAAGGTCGGATACTATTATTACTATAATACTTAATATAATGAAAATCGCCATAGGGTGTGGCATTTTATTTCCAACCCTTTCAACCCAGTTTAAAAAGCCTCCGGTACCTTTTTTCTTGTCTTTTTTAGTTTCCGTAATAGGTCTAGCCATAATTCACTCCCCCATCATAATATTAATTTTTTTAATAATACACATTATTATTTATTTAAATTTAGCATATTATTTTTAATATTCATTTACAATTTATTAACATTCTAACATATGACTTAAAATAATTCAATAATATTTAATTTTGAATTATTTATTATATTTCTTATTCAAATTATATATATATTTAATATTTAATTTCCTAATAAAATCCTTATAACATCAATATTATAAGATTTAAATCAAGAAAATTCAAGATGATTTCTTTTTTTCATAATAAAATATTTTTTATCAAGAATTGCATAAAAAGAAACCTATACGAAAATTATATTTCATTTTTATCATTTATATCCTCATATAAACTAATAGAAAGTTGCATTTTTATTGTCACTAGTTCTCTTTTAAACTTAAAAAATAAAAATACCCTTGAATATAAAATTCAAGGGGTAAAATTTATGATTAAATCTAAACATCTATTTTAAATCAATAACTATGTCATCTAAAATTACCTCTTTAGGCATTGTTCCTTTCTCTTTTAAGTACTCTAACACTTCTTTATCCATATATTTATCTTTAAGGGCTGATGATCCAATTATTCGCTGCCCATCTTTAGCTAATACATTAAACTCAGCTTTAGGAGTTATTATAAGCTTAGTAGCATTTTCATCTATTTTTTCGTAAGTAGACGTCCAATTCATAATGTTTTTAGTACCATGTCCTCCGTCTCCCTCACCTGAATATACATTACCTAAATCATCTTTCACTTCAACAATTTCAGTGTCTACACTATGATATCCATTTAATTCTTCGTCAGAAACCTGTTGACTATAATATAAAATAGTGGACATAGGTGTAAAAGTTATTTTTTCTATATTTAAATTTACTCCTTCTTTAGTTGTGCTTTTATTAATCATCATAATATCAGCATCGCTCTTTTTAAGATTAAATTTAAAACCCCAATTACCATTTATATCTAAGCCATTGTGATCATTATAATCATTTATACCTTCAAATTTTAGTTTTACATTAAGATCATCTTTAGGCTCATCTATAGACATTCTAGTAAAGCCCACGTAGGTGTTCTCACTTACCTTATGAACTCCACTGCTACCTGTCATTCCACCTTTATATCCCTCAATGCTAAGATCATCTTTAGTATATATGCTATCCCCCAAATCTTTTTCACTTTCTATAGTATATGTGATCATGACTGTCCTTCCATCATATATTGCATCATTTAAAGTAATTTTAATTCCCTTATCTTCCTGAGTCATATCTAGTGATTTAGAATACTCCTTGTAGTCCATATAGCTTCCATTTCTGTTTTCACTTAAATAAGAAAATATATTTCCTATAACAGGAATTTCTTTAGCATAGGCCGGAAATGCCACGCTAAATGCTGTTGTTCCAATTACCATAGTTGCCGCCGCTGCCGCTACTTTTTTCTTCCATTTATTTTTCATTTTTGATTCTCCCTTACCTTTATACCCCTCTTCAATTGCATCTCTAATTCTCTCATCTAGCTTTGATGAAACTTTAATTTTATCTATATTCTCATACTTCATTTCTATACCTCCTTCATATAGACTCTCAACTTCTTTATGGTTCTACTAATACTACTTTTAATAGTTCCCATTGGAACATTAGTTACCTGTGATATATCCTTTATGCTCATATCATCCATATATCTCATTGCAATTAGCTCTTTTTCATTTTCCTTCAAGCTATCTAAAGCCTTATACAAATCCATATTTTCTTCTATATTGCTATTATTATAGATCAATTTTTCTTCAAAAGTAGTAGTATCATTTATCTCTATATTTTTATTTTTACGTATATGATCCTTGCAAGTATTTATCATAATACGAGTAATCCAGGTATTGAAATGCTGTGGCTCTTTTAATTTATCAATGGATTGAATAGCTTTTACAATAGAATCATGAATACAATCTAATGCATCATCTTCATTTTTCATATAAATAAGAGCCACTCTGTATAGCTTGTTTTTTATAGGTTCTAGCATCCTATAAAAACTCTCCCCATCTCCATCTTTAGCTTTGTAAAAGCTTATTTCATCAACCAACTTCTCCACTCCTTTCATTTTCCCTTTCGAAGCTGCTTCATTTATTAGACGTATGAGGCATAAGAAACGTTGCATAAATTTACAAAATAAAAATCCCCTTGAGCGTAAAAACTCAAGGGGTGAAAATTTCTGTTATTATAACGCTAAACGATATATTTTTTCCACATCATCAGCAGTTAGTGATACCAAACTACCTAGAGAAT
This sequence comes from Clostridium mobile, assembly GCF_018918285.1. Taxonomy (GTDB): domain Bacteria; phylum Bacillota; class Clostridia; order Clostridiales; family Clostridiaceae; genus Clostridium_AW; species Clostridium_AW mobile. The sequence continues at coordinate 239,162 of NZ_JAHLQF010000003.1, read as the reverse complement.
CATTATCCCTCATTAATTTATTTACCATTTCGGGAATGTCACTTTCCTTTGCTCCAATTTCATCAAAGGTTAATGGCATACCAATTGACTTTAAGAAGCTTTCAAATCTATGAATTCCTTCTAGTGCAGTCTTTTCAGGGTTTTCAAAGTCCATTTCGCATCCCCATACACGAACTGCCATTTGAGCAAATTTGCCTACAGCATTTTTCATCACGTATTTCATCCATGCTGGGAAAATAACTGCAAGCCCTGCTCCATGTGCAACATCATACATAGCTGATAATTCATGTTCTATACGATGACTGCTCCAATCTTGAACACGTCCTACTCCACAAATATTATTATGAGCAACCATTCCTGCCCACATTATATTTGCTCTGGCACTATAATTTTCTGGGTCTTCGATAACTGTAGGCACTTCTTTGATCATTGTCAATAGCACTGCCTCACAAAGTCTATCCGTTATCTCAACATCTTTAGTATTGGTAAAGTATCTTTCAAATACATGTGCCATAATATCTGTAGCACCACAAGCTGTTTGATATTTAGACAAAGTAACCGTTAGTTCTGGATTTAATATTGAGAATACTGGTCTAAGTACATCTCCACCTGCACTACGCTTTAACATACCCTTTTCATGGGTTATAACAGATCCGCTTGAACCCTCGCTACCTGCCGCTGAAATTGTCAAAATAGTTCCCACTGGAATTGCATCTGTTATCTCTTTGCCCTCATAGAAGTCCCAAAAATCCCCATCATATTTTGCTCCTGCTGCTATTGCTTTTGCAGAATCAATGGTACTTCCTCCACCAACAGCTAGAATAAAATCTATATTTTCATCTTTACAAAGCTTTATTCCCTCATAAACAAGTCCACTTCTTGGATTTGGTTTTACACCACCTAAAGTTGTGTATTCTATACCAATTTCTGAAAGTGATTTTACAACTCTATCCAATAAACCGCTTTTAACGATTGAACCACCACCGTAATGAATTAAAACCTTAGTCCCACCAAAGCGCTTCACATATTTACCTACTTGATTTTCTGTTTCTTTCCCAAAAACAAAATATGTTGGGCTGTAAAATGTAAAGTTGTTCATATTATAATCCTCCTCGTATAATAAATTTATACTACTATGTTAATTTTATTATATCATAGTATAAATAGTAATATAAAAAATATAATAGAAGGCTTTCTAAAAATATAAATTTTTATATTTTACTTAGTTAACCCAAGTTCCTTTGCTACTTTTATTACTGCATTTGCCACAGCATTACAAACTCCATCTTCAAATACACTAGGAACTATATATTCTTCATTTAATCTTTCTTCTTTTATTAAATCAGCAAGTCCCTTTGCTGCTGCAATTTTCATTTCATCAGATATATCCGTTGCCCTAACCTTCAAAGCTCCTTTAAATATTCCTGGGAATACTAATACGTTATTAATTTGATTTGGGAAGTCAGACCTACCCGTAGCTATTATTCTTGCTCCTCCTGCTTTCGCTTCATCTGGCATTATTTCTGGAGTAGGATTAGCTAGAGCAAAAACTACACTATCTTTATTCATTGTTTTAACCATTTCTTTAGTTAGTACATTTCCATCGGAAACTCCTATAAATACATCCTTGTTCTTAATTACATCTTCTAATTTACCCTTTTCAAAATTTCTATTAGTTACTTTTGCAATTTCTTGTTGAGCTCCATTTAATGAAGTATCGCCTTCAATTACGGCCCCCTGTAAGTCACATAGAATTATATCTTTAACACCTGCTACCCTTAAAAGCTTGGCTACTGCAATACCAGATGCACCGGCTCCATTTATAACTATTTTTATTTCCTCTATTTTTTTATTTAATATCTTCAATCCATTATATAAGCCGGCTAATACAGCAATGGAGGTGCCGTGTTGATCATCATGGTATACTGGAATATCTAATTGTTCTTTTAGTTTATCTTCAATATAAAAACATTCAGGAGCTTTTATGTCCTCAAGATGAATACCTCCAAAGCCTGGGGCTATATTTTTTATGGTATTTACTATATCATTAGAATCTGTAGAATCTATACTAATGGGTATTGCATCCACTTCTCCAAACCTTTTTAGCAGCAATGCTTTACCTTCAATTACTGGAAGAGATGCTTCTGGCCCTATATCTCCTAATCCAAGCACTGCTGTTCCATTGGAAACAACTGCTACAGTCTTTCCTTTTATGGTATATTTATATGCATTATTCTTATCCTTAGCTATCTCTAAACAAGGTGCAGCTACTCCTGGAGTATAAGCCAAAGCCAAGTCTTGTCCATTTTCAATTGGTATAGTTCCTACTACCTCTAACTTTCCCCTTTTCTCTTCATGGATTTTTAAAGCTTGCCCTCTTACATCTAAACTCATATTTTTTTGTCAAACTGGGTAAAAACACCCTAGTTCAACTACACCTCCTTCTACGTTTCTATAAGTTATCCTAAATTCCTCTCTACATCAACATAATTCATATGATCATCTTTTATCATAATCCAACTCTTAATCTATTAAATGTTTCTAATAAGAGCAACAAATATAAGAGCTAAAATGAAATAAAGTACTATCAGCATACCATCCTTTAAACTCTTAACCCTGTATACCTTTTTTCTTTTGGATATTTCAAAAGCTTCACTGAACAAACCCTCTCGCCTTGCTTCTTCTGCTAATTTCTTTATAGTCTTTTTCCCCATTTTAACACCTCTCATATTAGATAGTTTCCTAATTCTATAAATAAATCTAATTCAATAGTTTGTTTAAAAAGAGTGTTGAAAATCAACACTCTTTTACTTTTTATCTCCTAAAAGAATATACCAAATAGTATGCTTGCGATGACAAGCATTAGTCCACCGCCGAGACGAGATGATATTTGTGCAAATGACATTAAGTCCATACGTTTTGCCGCTGTTAAAACAGCTACGTCTCCAGATCCTCCACGGTTTGCCATACAAAGCCCTGCAGTTATTGCTGTTTCAATTGGATAGAATCCTACTAGCCATCCAATTAAACCTGAACCCACTATAGCTCCAAAAACTATAAGTGCTGCTATAACAACATTTCCAAAGGTAAATGCTGCTATCAACTCTCCAAGATCTGTTAATGCTATTCCAACTCCAACCATTACTACTATTGTAAATTGCTTTGAGAAGAATCCCTGCAGTTTTTTAGCACCTTCTTTCAATTCTAGAGGTATAACATTAGCTACATTAGCAACTGCTACTAAGATAACCATCCATGCAAATCTGTGTATATCTATTTTTACATTAGTTCCAAATACAGTGAACTCAGGTATTATTATAATCTTTGAAAATATGTTTCCTAATACATAAAATGCACAAGATAATATTAACCCAACTGCAACTTCTCTAGCAGTAACCTTAATCTCTACTTTTTCTTCTAACTTCGAAATATCGTCTGCTGTTCTAATTAATTCACCATGTCCATTAAATTTTTCCCCTGCTTTTGTTTCTCCAAGTTTGCTTAATACGGAAGCTGAAAATATAGCTATTATGTTGGCTATAGTTAATATTGATAATGCAAAGGATAACCATGCCGCTGGGTCCCCTCCTGTAACACTAGCATATATTTCACTCATTGGTATAGCTCCCGCTCCAGTTCCTCCACCCATTATAGGTAAAACATACTTTGTAGCAACTTCGCTAGCAGGTATACCAAATACTACCCCTCCTAAGATTCCAAATACAAAGGCAGCGATAATTCCTCCAATTATTGCTGGAATGTATCCTAAGAATGCCTTCATTAATAATTTACGATTAACTGATAATATCGAACCTGTTATAAGTACTGAAATGAATAAATCCAAAAAGTCAGTTGTATCCATAAATAATTTTACAGTTTCAACACTCTTCTCCGGTATTACACCCCAATAAACTAATGCCGCTGCGCCTAAGAATGCTAATATAGGTCCTCCACCAACATATTCATTCCATATAGGAATTCTGTCACCTATAAATCCAAATAATATACCCACTGTATAAAGTAATGCAAAACCTCCTACTATGTTGTTAGGCAAAAATCCCTTTGCGGCTGCAAATATAACTGTTAATGAAACTCCAGCCAAAATATACCATGGCATTCCAAATACTTTAAAGGTTTCTTTCATTTCTTTAGTCGTTTTTGTAACCGTTGTTGTAGACATTTTAATTTTCCTCCCCCAAATTTATTTTTAAATTGTAAGAGATGTTTTATAGCACCTCTTACAATTTAATGAACAACTGATTATTGCTTCCTCTTTCTGATTACGTCTATTATACTTCCATCTCTATACTCTACTACCGCTACAACTTCATCACTGAACTCTATTTCCTTTGGAGTTCCTAATAATCTTGTAGAAATTTTTCTTAACTCTTCCATTGTTATAAGTGGAAGACCCGCTTTTGTAAATTTCTCAATTAAATCTTTACGTCTTGGATTAACAGTTACTCCATAATCAGTTACAAGTATATCTACAGTGCTTCCTGGAGTAACAACAGTAGTAACCTTATCAATTACTGTTGATATCCTTCCACGAGTAAGTGGAGCAACTACTATAGAAACCTTAGCCATTGCTGCAGTATCACTATGTCCTCCTGAAGCAGCTCTTATAACTCCATCAGATCCTGATATAACATTTACATTAAAATCCACATCTATTTCCAATGCGCTTAATATAACGAAATCTAACTTGTTCACTGCTGCTGATTTATTAAATGGATTGGCATAAAAGTCTGCACTTATTTCAACATGTTTTTCATTTTTACCTATAGATTCTGCCGCAGATAAATCAAAGCATTGTACATCAAATAATGTATCAACTAAGCCTTCTTCTAATAAATCAACCATTGGTTTAGTTATTCCACCTAAGGCATAACTAAGCTTTATGTTTCTCTTTTTGGCTTCATCTTTTACAAATCTAGTAACTGCAAGAGCTGCCCCCCCTGAACCAGTTTGCATTGAAAAACCATCAACAAATAGTCCCGTAGCTAACATAACATCTGAAACTCTCTTAGCCATTAATAATTCCTTTGGATTAGATGTAAGTCTAGTTGCACCTGACATTATCCCTTTAGAATCTCCAATCTCATCAACTACAACTACATAATCAACTAATGTCTGTGGAATGCTTTGTGGAAAGTTAGGATAATCAACTAATGTATCTGTAACAACTATAACCTTATCTGCATACTCTGCATCTACTTTAGCATATCCCATGGATCCACATATAGATTTTCCTTTAACACCATTGGCATTCCCCATACAGTCCGATGATGGCGCAGCAATGAATGCAATATCTATTTTTATTTCACCTTCACATATAGCTCTAGCTCTTCCACCATGAGAACGTATTACTGCTGGATGTTTTCCTAATATTCCTTCTGATATTTCCGATGCCAATCTTCCTCTTATACCACTAGTTTCTATTCTTGTAACTACACCGCTCTTTATATATTCAACAAGTTCTTCATGAGCACTTGTTAGTGAGCTTGCAGCTATTCTTAAATCTTTAACTCCCATTTCTGCTAGGATTTCTACAACCATCATAACTAGTTTATCCCCAGCTCTAAAATGATGGTGGAAAGAAATTGTCATTCCATCCTTTATACCTGCATTTTCTATTGCTTCCTTTAAGGATTCTGCTAGCTTGTCTCTCTTTACTTTTTCTTTTATATTTTCACTTTCACTATGACCCATAGTCCCTTCTGGATGGTAAGTGAATGGCTCAACATAAGGCCTTCTATCCTCATAACCCTCTATACTTTTTAATAAAATCTCATTTACTCTTTTAGATTTCATCGCAGTCACCCCCTACTTTAACACCAGCGGCTTTTGCTAATGCTAAAACATGATTTGCCCTATCTATTATAGGTTTGTCTACCATTTTTCCGTCTACAGTGAACACTCCTTTGTTTTCTCTTATAGCTTCTTCTGTCGCCACTACTATTTTATAAGCTTTTTGTATTTCCTTTTCTGATGGAGTATACACTGAATGAATAAGTTCTATTTGTCTTGGGTGTATTAATGATTTGCCATCAAAACCTAATTGTTTTATAAGTTTCGCTTCTCTTAAGAAACCTTCATCATTATTCACATCTGAATATACTGAATCTAATGCTGAGATACCAGCGGCTCTAGCAGCCATAGCTATCATCCCTCTTGCTGTAAACATCTCAAATCCTTCCTGTGAACGGTTTGTCTTCATACTGGTTACAAAGTCTTCTCCTCCTATTGCCATGGCCACAAGTCTTTTTGAAGAAGTCGCAATTTCATATGCGTTTAAAACTCCTAGAGGTGATTCTATAGCAACCATTATTTTAGTTGAACCAATTTCTATTCCCGCTTCTTTTTCTATTTTTTCTACATGTTTTTCAACTTCAAGTACATCCTGTGGAGTTTCTGTTTTTGGTATTCTAATTATATCTGGTTGAGCTAAAACTACTGCTTCTAAGTCCTTCAATCCAAAGTCAGTATCTAATCCATTTATCCTAACTACAGTTTCTATATTTAGTTCTTTATAATAATCTCTTAGCTTTTTTAACATGTTATGAACTAAGAAACGAGCTGAATCCTTCTCAGTAATTGAAATGGAATCTTCTAAGTCAAACATTACTGAATCAGGTCTATATACGTGTACGTCTCTAATTAGACCCGGGTTATTACCAGGAACAAACAACATCGAACGTCTAAGCTTCATTTCTCCTTCCCCCTTTATACCCATTTAAAATCTGTTGATTGTGCTGATCTGTATACTGCAGTATGAACTCTACTTATAATTACTGGATCTATTGCACCTTTATCATTAGCAAGTATTTTTGCATTTTTAATCCCTAATGAATTTAAAGTTTCTCTAATAACAGATTCTATTTGCTCTCCAAATTGAGCCATAACAGTGCTACTCAATTCAATATCTATACCATCATTATCTGGCTCTATTATTATTTGAATATCACTTGACTCTAAAGTCCCCGCTTTAGCTACTACCTTGAGTTCCATGTAAAATCCTCCCTTTCCCCTAGCTCTTTATGCATCTCATTCCTTATGGATATACATTTAATGACATTGTATGCAATATTATTGAATTGTATACCGTTATTAGTTATTGTATACTATTATTCCAGTAATTTCAATAGTGTTTTTAGAAAATTTAGTAATATTATGAATTTTAACTCAATTAAATTTTTAATTAAGTTAAAATAAAAAACATGGATAATGTATTCCATCATCCATGTCTTTTATATTTTATATTTTCCCTATAAATGCATTTTTCGCATTTATAACATGTTCTCTAGCTAATCTTTCCGCTAATGATTCATCGCCTTTTTCTATCGCCTCTACTATTCCTTTATGTTCTAAAAGAGCTTTTTCTTTTCTAACATTGTTAGCCAGACTTATTTTTCTCATGCTTTTTAGATATTCATATATATGCTCTAACTTTTCTATAAGTCTTTTGTTTTTTGAGGACTTTAGTATTATTTTATTATATTCATTGTGAGACTTAATATAGTTATCATTGTCATTTTCATCAATACATCTTCTCATTGTCTCAATTATTTCTTTTAACCTTAATATTTCTATTCTTGAGATATTTAAACATGCCTTTCTTACTGCTAATCCTTCTAGCACTTCTCTTATATCATAAATTTCCATAGCATCTTCTTTGCTAATGCCCTTTACTAAGGTTCCCTTTCTAGCAATATTTATAGCTAATCCTTCTATTTCTAACTGTCGCAAAGCTTCTCTAACTGGTGTTCTACTAACTCCCATACTTTTAGCTATATTATTCTCAACCAACCTATCTCCTGGTTTTAATTTTTTATCGAAAATAGCAGCTCTAAGTTCTTCAAGAATAATTTCTCTTGCAGATCTTGAATCGTTATCATCAATCTTTTCAAAAATATGTTCCATAAATTCAACTTCCTTAATAAATCATTATATTTAAACTTATACTTCCATTATTACATACTTACTTTATTTTTAAAAATTCTTTTATAGAATATATTATAAGTTAATTTATACCATAATTCAAGTTTGAGTGTCTATACACATATTAACAATATACATATAAAAAGAGACTGATTAAAAACCAGTCCCTTTTATCTAATCTGTTATGAAATATTATTCTTTCATCCCTGTATAAATTAAAATTGCATCTCTTAAAAACACTGCTGTTCCAGGCTGTTTTTTATCATAATATGCTGTGAATCTTTCATCATCAACATACATTTGAGCAAGACCAGCGTGTGCCTCTTTACTGTATTCACTCCAATAAAATGTTAACCATTGCTTGTGCAAATCAGCCGCTCTTTGAGCTATATCACTAGCTGGATCACCGGTTTTAAAAGCTTCTTCTAATGTTGATATTACCTCTTCCGCTAAACTTGTTACTTTATCATATTCTTCTTGAGTCATGTTCATTAATTTTGCATTTGATTTCTCAACTACGTTCTTGCCGTATTTTTCTCGAATTTCCTCACCATATTTCTCCTCATTATCACGGATCATCTTTTGTTTAAAACCCTCAAACTTTTCTTTATCACTCATCTCAACTCTCCCTTCTGTTAAAGCTATAGTTTTATTTACATTAGCTATTAACAAATCTAATTGTTCTCTCTTCTCCAGGAGCTTTTCACGATGTTCTTTAAGTGCAACTATTTCATCAAAGGAAGGTGACATTATTATATTTTTTATATTATCTAAACTTACGCCTAATTCTCTGTAAAAAAGTATTTGTTGTAATCTATCAACTTCTCTTTGACCATAAATTCGATATCCTGATGAATTAATTCTTGCCGGCTTAAGAATTCCTATTTCATCATAATACCTAAGTGTTCTAGTGCTAATACCTGCTAATCTACTTAGCTTTTGCACTGTATATTCCATACGCTTACCCCCTTCCAATATTACTCTACACCTTTACGCTGCGTTAATGTCAAGGGTTTTTATATAATAGTTTCTCATCCAATTTCATGTTTTTATTTATATTTTTAGCTTTAACTTTTTTAATTTATCTAATACTTCATAATACTCTTTATCTAGCGCTACTATATCATCCTTCTTTGATGGCATAGATAATCTTCCTATGATTTCTGAAAGTCGATTCTGTAGTATAAAAATTTGTTTTTCAATATCATCTTTATCCTTATCTAAACACATACTTTTGCTAGATAAGTATTCCTGGTAGTTTCCTTTAAATATTTTTATTTTATGGTTCTCTATGGTCATTATATTATCCGCAACAGACTCTACAAATCTTCTATCATGAGAAACAAACAATAAGGTTCTATCATATTCTCTAAGAAGTTTCTCTACCACTTCGAGAGAGTTTATATCCATATAATTAGTAGGTTCATCTAATATAAGCAAATTTATATCCTGTAATAACATCTTTGCAAAGGACACCTTAACTCGCTCTCCTCCGCTTAGCACACTAATTTTTTTATAAATATCCTCTTCTTTAAATAATAATCTTGCTAGTAATATCCTGACAAAAGTTTCATTATATATACTACTTTCCATTACATTTTCTATTATAGTCAAGTTTTCTTGTAAAATACTCATATCTTGGCTAAAGTATCCTATCTTAGCTCCTTGTGCAATTCTTATGGAGTCATCATTATTCATTATCATTTTAATCAAAGTGCTCTTCCCACATCCATTAGATCCAATCAATGCTATTTTTGAGTTATTATATACATTAAACTCAGCATTATTAAATATAATTTTTTTATCGAATATCTTGTTTATATTTCGCCCTTCTATAATTATTTTACTATAAAGTTTATTTGAATCTGCAATATCTAGCTTAATATGCTCTTGTTTCTTAGGCTTTTCCTTAATTTCAAGATGTTCTATTCTTTTCTCAACATTTTTCATTGCCCTCTCAAGATTTGCTTTCGATCTTTGGTCTCCCATCTTATGAAGTCTAGCTTCTGAATTTCCCATTCTTTTAGGAGCACTTTTCACACTCTTTACCTTTTCCTTAGTATCAGTAATTACTGCTTGAAGTCGTCTTTTTTCTTTCATATACTCCTCATATTCAAATTGAGCTCTATCCATCTCCTGTCTTTTTTGAATAACATAATCGCTATAATTTCCTTTATATATTTTTATTTTGCCATACTCTATCTCCAATATTTTGTTACACAATTTATCTAAAAAATTTCTATCATGAGATATAAGAACCAATGCACCTTTATATTCTCCAAACTTTTTTTCCATAAGCTCAATGCCCTCTATATCTACATTACTAGTAGGCTCATCTGCAAATATCAACAAACTATTGCGGCTTAAACCATCGGCAAGCTTAAACCTAGTCTTTTCTCCTCCACTCATATTTTCATTCCAAATATTTGCAACACCAAATTTTGAAGCCATTTCATTACTAATGCTTTTATTTTCTGGTTTTTCTAACTGAGATATATATGAGTATTTTTCATATAACTTAACCCATCCTTCATCAGGTTCCAATCTTTTACTAAGTATATTGATTAATGTGGTTTTACCCACTCCATTTACACCTACAATCCCTATTCTGTCCTCAGAATAAACTTTTAAATTTTCTATATCTAGTATTAATCTATTGCCAAAATATTTTTTAACATTGCTGCATTCCATTAATAACATAAAAAATCCCCTCCTTGTAATCTGGAGAGGATAGCGTCATAACTATATAACAACCCTAATATATTTTGAATAAAATGTTATTAATACGCATTAATACACACTAATATTCAAATAACAAATTAAGGTAAAAAACACACTATATGAACAAACTATCAACAGTTATAAGAACACTATCCACTCACAAAATTAAATAAAATGCATGACAATAAAGCCTTTATTTAAGACTTTATTTAATTTTTCATTTTACATAAATTAAAGTGAATTACATTCTCATTTCTACCAATACCTTGCCCTTTCTTAAAATAAAATTTATTAATTTTAATATAATTATATATATAACTTATGTTACTGTCAATTTATAGGTTTTAATATAGATAAGCTTTAAAAATTTTCTTCAAGCTTTATACCTATTTTATCTATTGTCTCTATAAGCTGTTTTTCTTTTTCATAGCTAAGTATTTTTGAGTATCTTTCATGTAAATTGCTCCATGCTTTATCAATATCAGGTTGCAACTTTTGCCCTTTTTCTGTAGGATATATACGACAATTTTTACCTTCACATTTTCTTATTACTAACCCCTTAACTTCTAATTTATCTATAAATCTAGTTATAGTTGATGGAGTCATGTGAAGTGCTTCTCCAATTTCCTTTTGTCCTACACCTTTATTAACATTAACTATATTAATTAGCAAAGCATAAGTAGGTGACAAACCTGTTATTTCAAATTCTTCCTCAGCCATTTTACCAATTACTCTAGATAATTTATTTACTGTAAAATACAAGCAATTGGATAATGATGGTTCTGTATCTGCCATTAAAATTATCCCTTTCTAATTTATATTAGTTTTCTTTTTATATTTTCTTCCCATTCTGTTTTAAGTATTCCATATAAGTACATATCATATCTTTTACTATCTCTATTAATAAACTCTCTAAATATACCTTCTTTTACAAACCCTAACTTTTCATATAGGTTTATGGCAGGCTTATTGTATTCTAATACGTACAAGTATATTTTATGAAAATTTAACTCTTCAAATCCAAACTCCATGGTTAAATACATAGCCTCTTCCCCTATGCCTTGCCCTCTGTATTTTTCATTACCTAAGCCTATATATATTAGAGCTGTCCCATTGTTCCATAGAACATTTTCAAAACCCGTAACTCCAATAAATTCGCCATTTTCAATATGCCTTATAGCGAATATATATTTGTCGCTGGCTCCCTTTATTTCATTTAACATTTCTAAAACTTCTTCACTATTTTTAGGTACCGCACTTATCACATCATAGTTTCTCATAAAATGGGTATCATTGTACCATTGTGTAAATTGAGTTACGTCTTCTTTCTCTATAGCTGTAAGTTTCACTTTTTTTCCTTCTAATAATTTTTTCATAAAATCACCTTTTCAATAAACTAGCCTTCAAATAAATTAAATATTTAATTTGAAGGTTATTATTTCTTCTAATCTTCTAATTTTCTAATAACAATTAAGAATAAACTTTTTTTCTAGTTTAACTGGGTAATAAGAAAGTTTAGCCTTCCTAAGTCCCTCTATACCTAAGTCCTGTTCCCTATTTATTATTTCCACATCACTGAAACATTTGTCTATGAATGTTTTATTAATAAAGCTATAAATTCCATTGTAGTTTATGTCACCTTTCTCTATATGAATAACTGCTAATTTATCATTAAGTTTTTCCCCTAAGCTAAAAGCTGCAACTTCATTATCTACATAAACCGCTATTCCTTTCAAGTTAAATAAATCCATATTTCTAATCATATCTTTTATAGCTAAATTTTCATAATAAAGCATTTTATCATTGTTATTATTTTCATCATACCATTTTTCTGAAGCCTTTATTACATCCTTAATAACTTCTTCATTTAGTATTTCTTTTACTTCATAATCATAGTTCTTAACGAAAGAATTATAGTGATTTTTCTTTCTGTGAAATTTTTTTCCTGATAGCTTTATTAATTTTTCTGCTTCATATAAATAATCAAAATTATCTCTATCTTCTTCAATACAAGCCTCTCGTATTTCCATGCTCAAAGATTTTAATTTCTCTATAAAATCTTCCTCTAAATCTTTAAATAAATACTCCATACTATTCTCTTTTTTATATTGTGCTAAACACTCTAATATATCTTGTAAATTCTCTTCTTTATATCCTAATGGTTGCATAAAATAATAATTTCCTTCAAAATCTTGTTTCTTTATAATTAATGCATCCTTATAGATTGTATACTGAGTATTACAGGCATCTTTCCATATATATAAAGTAGTAAATGAGTATTCACAGCTTAAAAATCTATACGGATTTGTATACCTTTCAAGTATACTTTTATCCTCCAATGTAAGCTTTTTAAAATCCATTATATCAACCCTTCTATTTCATTTGATTAAAACCATATTTATTACTTGTATATACAAATAATAAATCATATTTAAAAATAAGTCAACAATTGTTAAATAAAAGCTTTTTTGCTTTAGTAGCCATTGTTTTAAAGATATTAGTGATTAAATCCCTTTGTTTATTGATTTTTCAGCCAATATTTTAATATATTTTTTATAAACTAAAAACCTACGACGTAAACATCCTAGGCTTTTCTAAATTATCAAACTTTTTTTACTTAAATTCTCATAAACTTCATCAAACATGAATTCTATATAGAATAGCTTATCTATATCTATAATGTTTAGTAGATCTTGCATCAGATTTATCATTTATTAATACTTTCAAAGTATTCTTTGTTATATGCTACAGCGGAATCGTTTGGCTTATATTCTTCGGCTTTATTATTATATTTTATAGCTTCCTCTATATTTCCAAGTTTATCATAACATACGCATAATTGCATGCATGGAATATAGTCCCAATGATCGTGGGATATGAAACCCCAGCTATCAACTGGTTTTTCTAGTTCTAGAGCTAGCTTATACCAGAATATAGCTCTCTCATAATCTTTATTATCAAAATAGTAATATCCAAGTTGGCAGCATATCTCAGCTCTTGGAGTATCATATTTAAAACTTTTTAATAAAACATCTAACATATTTTTTTTATCATTCAATTCGTTATAACAAATTGAAAGAATATAACAAGCATTTATATTATCTTCTACCCATCCTTCTTCGGTATCTAAAAATCTCTTAAAATATCTTATCGCGTTATAATATTCTTCGTTATAATATAGCTCTCTGGCGTAATAATAAAGTGCTCTAGGCGTTAAACTTACACCTTGGCATATAGCTTTTTGATAGATAGATAAATTTCTACCTTTAGCGGATTCATATTCTTTTTTATGAGTTATGCAAATATCAGAATTTATTATTTTTCCACTTACTTTTAAATATTCATGTACAGGTTCCATCCATTGGTAATTGCTTCTTCTGTTTAACAAACGTTCTCTAAAATATGATAAAGTAACATTACCGTTTTCATCAAAACCTGCATTATATTTCATCATTACTGCATCAATTCTATTATTTAAATTTTGTTTCAGCTCTTTAAATTTTTCCCTATCTTCTTCAAGAATAACATCATCAGCATCTAGCCAAAGAATGAAATCCTTTGTAGCTTTAGAAAAGGCGTAATTTCTTGCTGCAGAAAAATCATCAACCCATTCAAAATCAAATACCTTATCTGTATATCCTTTAATAATTTCTTTTGTATTATCCGTTGATCCAGTATCTACTATTATTATTTCGTCAACAATATCTTTTATAGAATCTAAACATCTAGATATGACATCCTGTTCATCTTTAACAATCATACATAAACTGATAGTTATCATTTAATCACCTCGAAAATAATTTTCTAGTACATACTATGATGCAAAATTTGATTTTGTGATTTATATCTAAATGAAACAGAAGGTAAAACCAATTGATTAAAAATATAATTGACAGAGGTAACTAGACCTCTGTCACTGGTTTCAAATTAATTGATTTAAATAATATTATCTTAATATTTGGATATTTATCTATTTTTGAAGTTACAATGTTATAAATATTCTATTATTAAAAGCTTATTATATTTAATGCTCTAGTAAGTGCAACAGCACTCGCAATATTAATTCCTGTAACTCTAATACGAACCTCGAAAACGTGTGAACCTGGTGAAGGAGTACTTATCCAGGTTAGATTAGGAACTTCTCCTAAAACACGCGTAGTTAATGGAACATTGTCTTGAGCCTTCTCAACGGTTACTTCAGCAATAGAAACTCCATCTTGATATAGATTATACGTGATTGTATATTGATAAGGAGTAAGGGTGCCTGTTGTTATTTCTACTTCTGCCATTGAATCAATTTTTAACCTCTGTGCGGCAACAGTAGTCACTGGAAGAGATAGTACAGATACTTGAGTCGCAAGAGGAAGATTTATTGAACTACTTAATTGTGTTGAAGATAGTGAACTTCCTGCACCAGTGGCACCTGTAGCTCCTGTTGCTCCTGTAGCACCTGTTGCTCCTGTTGCTCCTGTTGCCCCTGTTGCTCCTGTTGCTCCTGTTGCTCCTGTTGCCCCTGTAGCCCCTGTAGCACCTGTAGCACCTGTAGCTCCTGTAGCTCCTGTAGCACCTGTAGCACCTGTAGCTCCTGTAGCTCCTGTAGCTCCTGTTGCACCTGTTGCTCCTGTTGCTCCTGTTGCACCTGTTGGGCCGGTTGCTCCTACGCCTGTCGCGCCTGTTGGACCGGTTGGACCTGTTGGGCCTGTCACTCCTACGCCTGTTGCACCGGTTGACCCTGTTGCACCGGTTGCCCCTGTTACTCCTGTTGCCCCTGTAGCTCCTGTTGCTCCTGTTGCTCCTGTAGCTCCTGTTGCTCCTGTAGCTCCTGTTGCTCCTGTAGCTCCTGTTGCTCCTGTAGCTCCTGTTGCACCTGTAGCTCCTGTTGCCCCTGTTGCCCCTGTAGCACCTGTAGCTCCTGTTGCTCCTGTTGCTCCTGTAGCCCCTGTTGCCCCTGTTGCTCCTGTTGCTCCTGTAGCTCCTGTTGCTCCTGTTGCACCGGTTGCCCCTGTTGCTCCTGTAGCTCCTGTTGCTCCTGTTGCTCCTGTTGCTCCTGTTGCCCCTGTAGCTCCTGTAGCTCCTGTTGCACCTGTTGCTCCTGTTGCTCCTGTTGCTCCTGTTGCTCCTGTTGCTCCTGTAGCTCCTGTTGAACCGGTTGCCCCTGTTGCTCCTGTTGGGCCTGTCGGGCCTGTTGGACCTGTTGGGCCTGTCGGGCCTGTTGGACCTGTTGGGCCTGTCGGGCCTGTTGGACCTGTTGGGCCTGTTGGGCCTGTTGGGCCTGTCGGGCCTGTTGCCCCTGTTGCTCCGGTTGGACCTGTTGGGCCTGTCGGGCCTGTCGGGCCTGTTGGACCTGTTGGGCCTGTCGGGCCTGTTGGACCTGTTGGGCCTGTTGGGCCTGTTGGGCCTGTTGGGCCTGTCGGGCCTGTTGCCCCTGTTGCTCCGGTTGGACCTGTTGGGCCTGTCGGGCCTGTCGGGCCTGTTGGACCTGTTGGGCCTGTTGGACCTGTTGGACCTGTTGGGCCTGTCGGGCCTGTTGCCCCTGTTGCTCCGGTTGGACCTGTTGGGCCTGTCGGGCCTGTTGGACCTGTTGGGCCTGTCGGGCCTGTTGGACCTGTTGGGCCTGTTGGGCCTGTTGGGCCTGTTGCTCCTCTTGCACCTGTTGCACCTGTTGCACCTGTTGCTCCTGTCGGACCGGTTGGACCTGTTGGACCCGTTGGGCCGGTTACTCCTCTTGGTTTATCCCAAATCACACCTGAATTATCATCCAAAGTAATATAATTATTCTCTTTTAAATCACGATTGTCTCCATCAGAAGAATATTTTAACATATCTAACAATCTCCTCCTTGAAATTACAAATATAGTGATTTATCTCACTTTACAGCGATTTATCTCACCTATCATACTATATGCTTTTGTTAATGGAAAAGCGTGTCATAAAATGTCAGAGAAAGAGTTCTAAAATTTCATTTATTTAACATAAAGAGCCTTGATAAATTCAAGCTTATCCACTGTTTTCAATGAAGTTTCACTTTAAAAGCCCTTCTTCTATAATGTTTTATTATAAAAAAGCTCCTAAAATCATTAAAAATATTGTTTTATTTAAATTATCCAATCTACACAACAATTTTTTGAAACAAACTTTTACTATATGTGCAGACAACATTCGCTTTTCAAAAGTAATCTACTTAAGACCTATTATTTAAAATATAAATTATATTGCCCAGCTTTTAGCTTTTTCCATCTCATTATACATATTGTAATATCTCTTTTTATTTTCCATCAATTTTCCATGATCGCCTTTTTCCTCTATAGTTCCTTCATTCAATACTATTATTTGATCTGCATCTTTTATGGTATTTAGTCTATGAGCTATTACTATTACAGTTTTATTAGCTGTTAGTTTCTTTATGGCTTTTCTAATTTCCAACTCATTATCTGCATCAAGAGAAGCAGTAGCTTCATCTAACAGTATTATAGGAGCATCTTTTAGTATTGCTCTTGCTATGGATATTCTTTGTTTTTCTCCTCCTGATAGAGTTGATCCACCTTCCCCTACTATAGTGTCATATTTATTTTCTAGATTTTCTATAAACTCATGACAATTTGCAATCTTTGCTGCCTTTATTACCTCTTCTTTTGTAGCTTTTGGATTTCCTAACTTTATATTGTTACATATACTATTATTTAAAAGATATACATCTTGGAATACCATACTTATATGCTTTAATAAAGAATCTGGTTTTATATCTTTTATATCTTGTCCTCCAATTGTTATTGCTCCAGAATTTATATCCCAAAACCTAGCTATAAGACTTGTAACTGTAGTTTTCCCTGATCCAGAAGGCCCAACTAAGGCTGTCATGGTTCCTTCTCTTGCCTTAAAGCTTAAATCATTTATAGTATTTTCTCCTTCTTCATATTTAAAACTCACATTTTTAAACTCAATATCATAATTTTTAAAGTTTGCTTCTTCATATTTATAACTCATTTCTGGATGATTGTAAGTTTTTATTAATTTTTGTGATGCAAGTTTTAAATATCTGAATACTCCATATTGAACACCAAAAGCTCTTAAAATATTTGTAAGGGCTAGATTTATTATAATAAATGTTAAAAAGGCTTTTTTGTCAATGTCCCCTAATCCAAATTTAGTTGTAGCTATAAGTAATAATACAGGAAAGCTTATATCAACTATTATCTTAAATATAAGTACATAAGGTACGATAGATATTTCTGTTCTTATACTTTCCCTTCTTAAATCTCTAAATGATTTTTCCAATCTTTCAAACTTATCTCCAACTAAATTATGGGCTCTAAACAGCTGTATACCGCTAAGATATTCAACCATTCTTGATATAACTTCATTCATAACTTCCTTCTTTTGTTTACCTATTTTAGTAACCCTTTTTCCTCCCATTAAAATAATAGGCATAGCTATAAGTACAAAGATAAGTTGAATAATAGCTAATTGAGCATCAATAAAAAATGTTATTATAAGAAAATAAATACTAAGAACTAATGTTTTTATCAAGTCACTAGTGCTATGAGTTATGATTTTTTCAAACTCTTGTAAGTCATTAGTCATTATATTAGTCAAGCTTCCTATGCTATTTTTATTAAAAAATCCTAAATTTATATTTTTAATATGATCTCCTAAGGATATACGCATACTTTCAATACCCCTTGCCCCTTGGGCCTGTATTCCTGTATATCCTATGGCATTAACTATAGCTCTAAATATAAAAGCTATTATCATTGCTATAGTATAATTCTTAACTTTAGCAAAACTCAATTGGGAATTAATTAAATCTATCAATACAAAATACAACATTGAATAAATAAACATATTAAATAAACTATCTATAGTTAACAAAATTATAGGTTTTTTAAGTTTTTTGCTGTGATCACCTAATAATATCCTTATATCCCCTAGCATATTACATCCCCCCTGCTGCTTCTTTGATTTCTGTAATTTCATAATCATACATATCCCAAAGATGCCTGTATAATCCTTTTTTCTTCATAAGGTAATTATGAGTTCCTTGTTCTATAATTTTTCCTTCCTCTAAAACTACAATTTTATCTGCATTTTTTATTGTATACAGTCTATGGGCTATGATTATAGCAGTTTTTCCCTTTAACAGATTTCTAAGTGCTTCCTGTATCTTACTTTCATTTTCTATATCTGAATAAGACGTAACTTCATCTAA
The DNA here is from genome assembly GCF_018918285.1 of Clostridium mobile. Taxonomy (GTDB): domain Bacteria; phylum Bacillota; class Clostridia; order Clostridiales; family Clostridiaceae; genus Clostridium_AW; species Clostridium_AW mobile. The sequence continues at coordinate 220,294 of NZ_JAHLQF010000003.1, read as the reverse complement.
AACTACAATAGGGCTGTCCTTTAATATAGCTCTTGCAATAGAAATTCTTTGCTTTTCCCCTCCACTAAGTTTAATTCCATTTTCTCCAAGAGATGTTTCATAACCGTCTGGTAGACTCATTATAAAATCATGAATTTGTGCTTTTTTACTAGCTTCCATAACCTGATCCATGGTTTTATTAAAACCCATTTTAATATTTTCTAATATGCTGTCTTGAAGCATAAATACATTTTGAAATACAAAAGATACTTTATCCATAAGTTCTTCCATTTTAATATCTCTTACATCTATATCATCAATAGTAATACTACCTTCTTGCACATCCCAGAACCTTCCTACTAATTGGCCTAATGTAGTTTTTCCTGAACCTGAAGGTCCTACTAAAGCAACTATACTTTTAGGTTCTATAGTTAAGGATAGATTCTTTATAACTTCCTCTTTATCATATTTAAATGTAACCTTATTAAACTCTATTTTTCCCTTAGTATCTTTCTTTAAGCTCCTCTTTCCTTCTACTTGTGGCTCTTTTTCAAGAATTTCTCTTACTTTTCCAGCTCCTTCTAATAGCATTGAAAAAGTTCCTCCAAATTCTAATAGTTGCTTAAAAGAAGTAAGGAAATTTGCACTTAAAATTAAAAATATTATATAAGTAGAAGCATTTATACTTCCATTTAAAAACATTATTCCTCCAATAGGAATTATAAATAAAAGTCCTGAATCTATAAGAACTAAAAATACACCGTAAAGAGGGGCAGTTTTCATAGTTAGATCAATCCAATAATCTGCATATTCTTCTGTGATATCCTTATAGTTCTTAAAGGATTTTGCAGATAAATTAAAGGCTTTCATTACATTCATTCCATTTATATATTGAATAATAGTGGAATTAAGTCTTTGAACTAATTCATGATAATGAACCGTCATCTCTTTCATACCTTTAAACATGCCTATTTGAGTTAAAAAACCTAAAATAATAGGAATAAATAAAACTAAAGCCAATTTCCAATTTAAATATAAAAGATAAAATATAATTACAATAGGTGTTACAACAGCTGCAGATAAATCTGGAATTTGATGTGCTATAAAATTTTCTAGTTTTTCTATATCTTCATTTATTGTTTTTTTAATATCTCCTATGGTACTTCCTGTAAAAAATCCCATGTTAAGCTTTGATATGTGGTTTATTGCCTTCATTCTAAGTTCATAAAGTATTGTATAGGCCGCTATGTGTGAGAACACTCCTGACAATAAAAATATAACCATTCTAAGAACTACAATGATTCCTACAATTATAGCCATAGATTTAATTCTTTGATAATTTACTGCATCATTAAAAAGCTCTAGTACTATATTGTACATAAGTATATATGGTACTATACCAAGCAATGAGCTTATTATACTAAATAAAGCAGACACATATAATTTAAACTTTTCTTTACCAGATGCCTCTAAAAGAAACTTTAAATTTGATTTTTCTTTCATAATGTTTCCCCTCTCTATAACATATTAAAATTTATTAAATATCTCTTTAACAAAAGTATAATTGATAATCATTCTCAATATCCACTCCAAAAAAAATAAAAAATGCTCCAAAAACAAAAATCAAACATATGATTTTTATTAAACTTGAAACATTTTTAATATATTACCTAAAGGAATGCTTGGACTAAGTATCTAACTTTTTTATTCATAATTTTCTGTACTTCAATGGGGTTATATTATTATAGCGTTTAAATAGATTTGCAAATTTACTTGGATTTTCATATCCTATTTCATTTGCAATTTCTATGATTGACAGCTCTGTATTTTTCAATAAATATTTTGCTTTTTCCATTTTTGATTTTTGTATATATTCATAAACAGTATATCCTGTATCATTTTTAAATCCTTCTTGCAATTTATATACGCTTATGTTTAATCTACTAGCCAATTCTTTAACGGAGGGTGAGTTTTGAAGATTTTTACTAATTATGTCCTTAGCCATAATTATGATCTCTGATTCTTGTTCCTTATGAGTTCTTAAAGACCTCTCATTATATTTTTCTTTAAGAACAGTAGTTAAGAACTCTATTGTTTTTAACTTAAAATTCATATAATCCACTACATTATGGGTTGAAATAGAATCTATCTGCTCTGCTATTTTCTTTATATCATAGCTAGCTTTTTCAATTATTAATATATTTTCTTTAAATATATTGTTCATATTCTTTTGCCAATCTATTATTGCTCTATCCTCCCATATTGGATTTATAGTATCTTTAATAGTATTAAAATTCATTTGAATAGATATAGTTTTGCACTTATTGTATTTTAAATTAAAATGCTCCACATCATTTAATGATTTATAAATAAACATATTTCCTGCTTCTAATATATATTTCTTATTATCAGGCATTGAAAAAATTTCTATATCTCCATTATAGCAATATCCTAGTTCTAAAATATCATCATCAAATTCCCTATTATCAAATTCCATCTCCATTTTATAAGCAATGTTAGCTTTCGATATTTCTAATCCGTCTTCTATTCTCATTCTCGAAAAATTTCCTACACCAAATTGTTTTCCTATAATATATTTTTTCCCTAATAATTCATCTGAAATTTTACAACAATATTTATCTTCAATATGTCTATAGTATATATCTATCGCATCTTTTTTACCTCTCAAAACTACCACCTCCTACACTTAGAACATATAATGTATATAATCTACATCTTAATTATAACTTTAACAAATTATTTTATAAATGCAAATGATTATCAGTTATAATTTATTTTAATCATAACTGATGTATACTGTGCTTAAAGCGTAAAAAAAGAGCTTTGGCAAACTTAATTACCAAAGCTCCTCTATTTACTTATAATATCTCTATTCCAACTACATTATACTTTTCAGTGTCAAAAGCTAATTTTATAGCCTCTTCGCTTACCTCAGCGCTTGTCTCAACTATAACATATTTATCAACTAAGTTTACATCAACACTAGTTATACCATCTACACTAGTTAGTGCTTCCTTTACATGCTTAGCACAATTTTCACACTTCATACCTTCAACCAATATTTTCTTTCTCATTGTATTTTCTCCTTTCAAATATAATTTTTTTAATCTCATGCTACCTACAAATTATTTATTAACTATTTTTAGCCCATTATCTAACTGGCTTAAATTTCTTTAATCTTAAAGCATTCATTAATACTGATACTGAACTAAGGCTCATTGCTGCTCCTGCTATCATAGGATTTAATAGTGGTCCTCCAAAGATATGAAGAACTCCCATAGCTACTGGTATTCCTAGTGTATTGTATCCAAATGCCCAGAATAGATTTTCTTTAATATTTTTTATAGTCTTTTTACTTAACTGTATAGCTGTAGGAACATCCATTAAGTCACTTCTCATAAGAACTATGTCCGCTGATTCCATAGCAACATCTGTTCCTGAACCTATAGCTATACCGATATCTGCCTGTGCTAGAGCTGGAGCATCATTTATTCCATCACCAACCATAGCGACCTTCTTTCCTTCAGCTTGAAGTTTTTTAACTTCATTTGCTTTATCCTGTGGTAATACTTCCGCTAGTATTCTATCGATTCCAACCTGCTTAGCTATAGCTTCAGCAGTTCTCTTGTTATCACCAGTGATCATTGCTACTTCGATTCCCATCTCATGAAGCTTTTCTATTGCTCTCTTACTATTTTCTTTAACAGTATCAGCAACAGCTATAATACCAGCCATCTTGTTATCTATTGCTATATACATTGGAGTTTTTCCTTCTCCAGCTAACTTATCAGAAGTTTTCTCTAAATTCTCTAAAGAGATATTGCTTTCTACCATAAGTTTTCTGTTTCCAAGTAGAATATCTTTTCCATCTATTTTAACTTCGATTCCATGACCTGGAATAGCCTTAAAGAAATCAAGTTTCTTAAATTCTAAACCTTCTTCCTCAGCGCCTTTTACAATTGCTTCACCAAGTGGATGCTCTGATCCTTTTTCAGCTGATGCAGCTAATTGTAGTAAATCATTTTTGGTTATACCATCTGCAAAAACTACATCTGTAACCTTTGGTTTACCTTCTGTAATAGTACCTGTTTTATCAAATACTATAGTCTTTATTTTGTGGGCTGTTTCTAGTGCCACACCACTTTTAATTAAGACACCATTTTCTGCCCCTTTACCTGTACCAACCATTATAGCTGTTGGTGTTGCTAAACCTAGGGCACAAGGACAAGCAATAACTAGTACGGAGATAAATATTGTAAGTGCGAATATTTCTGATTCTCCACCAATAAAGTACCACGCTAAACCTGAAACAACTGCTAAAACAATAACTATTGGAACAAAGTAACCTGAAATAACATCTGCAAGTTTTGCAATTGGTGCTTTAGATCCCTGAGCATCCTCTACAAGTTTTATAATTTGTGCTAAAGCTGTATCTTTACCAACTTTAGTAGCTTTGTATTTTATAGTACCGTTTTTATTTATACTTGCACCAATAATTTTATCACCAATATTTTTTTCTACTGGAATACTTTCACCTGTTAACATTGATTCATCTACAGAAGTAGTACCCTCTACCACTTCTCCATCTACTGGCATCTTTTCTCCTGGCTTAACTATTATTACATCGCCAACTTCTACTTCTTCAATAGTAATTTCTACTTCTTTTCCATTTCTTATAACCATAGCTGTTTTAGGAGCAAGTCCCATAAGTTTCTTTATAGCTTCAGAAGTCTTACCTCTAGAAACTGCCTCTAAATATTTACCAAGAGTTATTAATGCAATAATTACAGCTGCTGACTCAAAGTATAAGTCATGAGTATACTCATGGTGACCACCAAAAATTTTAACTGTAGCAAATATACCATAAAGGAATGCTGCGGATGTACCTATTGCAATAAGTGAATCCATATTTGGATTTCTCTTAAACAATGCCTTAAATCCAACTGTATAAAATCTACTTCCACAAATTATTACAGGTATTGTAAGTAATAATTGTGTTACAGCGAATGCCATTGGGTTGATAGTTGGGTTAATAAAGTCTGGAAGAGGAAGCCCTACCATATGTCCCATAGATACATAAAGCAGAGGCACTGTAAATATTGCAGATATAATAAACTTCTTCCATAAAAGTTGTATTTCCTTTTCTTTTCTCTCTTTATCTGTATCTACTGTAGTTTCTTCTTCTATTGCTTTATAACCTGCTTTTTCTATTGCTTTCTTTATATCTGAAACCTTTGTCTTTGAAGGCTCATAGCTTATATTTAATTTCTCAGTGGCATAATTAACATTTGCTTCTGTAACCCCACTAACCTTTCTAGTGGCTCTTTCTACTGCTTTTGCACAAGATGCACAAGTCATTCCCTCTATTTTCAATATTTTGTTTGTAGTATCAGTAATAGCTTTATATCCTGCTTTATTAACAGTTTCTTGAATATCTTTTACAGAAACTTTTGTTTCATCAAAGCTTATATTTAGCTTTTCTGTAGCATAATTAACATTTGCTTCTGTAACTCCACCAAGCTTTCTAGTGGCTCTTTCTACTGCCTTTGCACAAGATGCACAGGTCATTCCTTCTATTTTTAATACCTGGTTTGCCATAAATTTCCCTCCTTAATTTATTAATTTAATATTTTATTTATCGATTACTTTTGATAAAAGCTCTATAATTTCATCTGTTTTCTGACTTCCATTATCATGCTGAAAAGCCTCTATAACACAGTGGTTCATATGCTGTTTTAGAACCAACAGATTAGCCTTCTTTAAAAGCGATTGTGCAGCAATAATTTGATTTGATACATCTACACAATATCTCTCCTCTTCTATCATTCTAATAATAGCTTTAATTTGACCCTTTGATATTTTTAAAGCTTGTAAAGCTTGTTTTTGCTCCCCATTCACCTCTTCACCTCCCTACCCCCCCCTGTAGGGGGTGTATCTTTATAGTAATACTATTCATTTAAACTGTCAAGTCTTTTTTTATAAAAAATTTCTATTAAATTTAGTTCATTTTTAATATCTATAATAAGGATTATTATTAAGTCTACCCTTTGTTCGAAAAAGTGTCATGTAGTATCAGTTCATTTCAGTTTTAAGGTGAAAAATAGACGCTCATTTCTGAACGTCTTTTATAGCATCTCCCTTAGTCATCCATCCTATTCTTTTGTGTTATTACACTCTATATCAACCAATACTAAAACATTGATATACTCTCTAATCTCTTTACTGCAATAGCTCTCACTGCTGTCTATGAGCATCACATACTTAAAAAGTGTCTAAAATCCATCCTCATAGTATTCTAAAATATCTCCCGGCTGACATCCTAATTCCTTACAGATTGAGGCTAATGTATTAAATCGTACCCCCTTGGCTTTTCCTGTTTTCAACAATGATAAATTCACTGTAGTCAACCCTACCCTTTGTGCAAGTTCATTTAATGACATTTTTCTATCAGCCATTACTCTATCCAATCTTATTATAATTTTCATACCAATCCCTCCATGACCATAATATACCATATATTAAAATAAAACAATATATATTTAAAATAAAATAGTATATATTTAAAATAAAACGATAATTTTTTTAAATATAATATTGACGCATGACAACCTGTTATATATAATTATGACAGGTTGTCATATTAGATTAGAAAGGAGTGATTAGATTGCCGACAGATACCTTCTTCAATTTACCCCTGGAAAAAAAGAATAAGATAATTGAGGCCATTAAAAAAGAATTTGCCAGAGTGCCCTTTGATAAAGTATCCATTAATAAGATTGTGCAAGATGCCAACATCTCAAGAGGCAGCTTCTACATGTATTTTGAAGATAAAAAGGACATGTTGATCTATCTTTTATCCAACTACCATGAAGAGGTTATGTCCATCATTAAAGAAAGCTTTAAACGAAATAGCGGAGATGTATTTGAAGTCTTTGCCGATATTTTAAAATTCACAGCTAACTTTGGAACAGCAAAGGAAAACATTGCTTTTTGTATGAATATCTTTTCTAATCAAACCCTTCAAAATGATATTATATTGCAATTTGCAAATCGCGGTAGAAAGAATGATTTCTTTAATTTATTTAAGGAGTACACTGATACAAAAAGCTTGAATCTACAAAGTCCAAATGATGTAGACGACATAATAGATATATTGATATCGGTGACTCAAAAAGCTACCATGGATATTTTCCTTTGCATTGGGGAAAAAGACGAAATTTTAGAAGCATATACTAATAAAATAACCATTTTAAAACGTGGAATGTTAAAGGAGAATTCATAATGCTAGCGTTAAAAAATATTAAAAAAAGCTACACAACCGGTGATTTTACACAGGTTGCCTTAAACGGAATCGATTTAAACTTCCGTGAAAATGAATTTGTCGCCATTCTCGGAGCTAGTGGTTCCGGTAAAACCACTTGTCTAAATGTTATTGGTGGACTCGATAATTATGACAGCGGTGATTTGATTATAAACGGAAAATCCACCAAAGAATTTAAGGATGTGGATTGGGATGCTTACCGTAACAACAGCGTGGGCTTCATTTTCCAAAGCTATAACCTGATAACCCATTTGAGTATCATGGATAACGTAGAAATGGGAATGACCTTAAGTGGTGTTTCTGCTGGAGATAAAAGAAAAAAAGCTCTCGAAGTGCTTGAAAGAGTTGGACTAAAAGACCATATACATAAAAAGCCTAATCAGCTTTCTGGTGGTCAAATGCAGCGTGTTGCCATTGCTAGAGCCTTAGCAAACGATCCTGATATTATTTTAGCAGATGAACCTACTGGTGCTTTGGACACCGTAACCAGTGTACAGATTATGGATTTGATTAAGGAAATCGCCAAAGATAAACTGGTTATCATGGTTACTCATAATCCTGAACTTGCTCACGACTACGCCGATAGAATTGTTGAGTTTAAAGATGGTGAAGTGGTATCTGACTCTAATCCTTTACCGGATAAAGAGGTGAATTCACAGTACAAACTTAAAAAAACTAAGATGAGCTTTCTGACGGCTTTGAAATTGTCCGGAACTAATATCAAGACCAAAAAAGGCAGAACTTTTCTTACAGCCTTTGCATCTAGTATTGGCATCATAGGAATTGCTTTAATTTTATCCCTGTCCAATGGTTTTGATAAACAAATTAAAAACTTTGAATCTGATACACTTTCTACTTTTCCTATCATGATTTCTCAGACTTCTGCAGAGATAGATCAAGAAACTCTCAAAGCTCAGCAAGGTTCAATACTAGGTACCTCTACTGATGAGAATGCCTATCCTGAAGATAAGGTGATATATCCAATTGAACCTGTAGCAGAAAAAGTGATGCATACAAATATCTTTACCGAAGAATATATTAAGTATATAGAGAATATTGATCCTAAACTGGTATCAGGAATATCCTATACAAGAATGCTCAATATAAACTTATTAAAAAAGCAAGATGACGTTGCAACTATTGTAAAGACCAATTCTATGAACTTTACCTCCTATCCAAAGTCCTTAGACAATAATGGCCCTAGCTATTTGGAACAAAACTACGATGTGATAGCTGGCTCCTATCCTACAAACAAGAACGATATCGTTCTAATTGTAGACAAGAAAAACGGTGTAGAAAAAACGATTTTACAAACCTTTGGATTGGATTCTAAAGCAGATAGCATTGCTTTTGATGATATTATTGGAAAGGAATTAAAGGTCATTCTCAATAATGATTTTTACAAAGCAAACGGCAATTTCTTTACCATTAATGGAAACCCAGCTAATTTGATTGATATGTATAATAACCCGAGAGCCATCACACTAAACGTTGTAGGTATTTTAAGAGCAAAAGAGGATGTGAAAATATCTCTCCTTCCGTCAGGTTTTTCATATTCAGATGAACTGGCAGAGTTTGTTCTTAATGATGCCGTTAATTCAGATATCGTATTAAAACAAAAAAATAGCGATTTCAACGTATTAACTGGCGAACCTCTTGATACAGCAGTTGATATATCAAATCCTACTGGTATGTCTTCAAAAGAAACAATTATGTCCGCATTAGGCGCTACCACAACCCCTTATATGATTTCAATTTATCCAACAGATTTTGATGCAAAAGAAGCCATTGTTGCTCATTTGGATGAATACAATCAGGACAAATCTGAAACTGACAAAGTTGTATATACAGATTTATCCGGTACGATTACTGAAATGTCCGGAGGTATAATGAATGCCATTACCATGGTGCTTATTGCATTCTCCGCAATCTCTCTAATTGTATCCTTCATCATGGTAGGTATTATCACATACATTTCCGTTTTGGAAAGAACTAAGGAAATTGGTGTGTTGAGAGCTTTAGGAGCTAGAAAAAAAGACATTACTCGAGTGTTTAATGCAGAGACTCTTATTATAGGTGCATGTTCCGGTATTCTTGGTATCGTCATTGCACGACTGCTAATATTCCCTATAAACTCAATTATTAAAAACGTAACGGAGTTAGAAAATGTAGCACAACTCAACCCGCTTCATGCTATAGCTTTAATTCTAATCAGCCTTGTACTTACTGTACTCGGTGGTACCATTCCCGCGAAAATGGCAGCTAAAAAAGATCCTGTTGAAGCATTAAGATCAGAATAAAATAAACAGAAAAGATCATGAAATTCATTAACTAAGAATTTCATGATCTTTTCTATCTTAATTATATTATTGAAGAAGACAATATCTTATCTAGCTCTTCATTGCAGCACCAAGAACGGGGTCGGCAGATGTAAGGTAATTTAATTCTGTACTGCCATATTCAAAATGCTTTGTTTTAACCGTTTGCATTAGTCTTCTCCATTTCTAACAGTTTTTCTTCCTAAATTTCACCATTCAATTTTCATTTTGATACTGTACCGAACCATGCGGATTGCAGCAATGCAATACCTTCTCGTATTTGTTGTTCACTCAGCAAGCTATATCCTGTAAATAACATATTTTGAGGACAAGCATTTTGGTCATTCCAGAATGGAATCATAGGATATGCTTTGACGCCGACTTTTTCTGCCTGTTTAATAAGCCAATCCTGTTCTTCACCATCTGGGAACTCCAAAACGAAATGTAACCCTGCCCCACGACCATGTAGGATTACTTTGTTGCCAAACATTTTTGTTGCTTCCTGTATAAACACATCATGCCGCCTTTTGTAGGTGAGGCACATCTTACGAATATGGCTCTCATAGTTTTCATCCCTCATATATGCGGCTAGGGCACGTTGTGTCAGCCATGATACGGGGGAATTATAGGAACGGAACAGACTACAATACATAGTGAGCATCTGTACTGGCAGCACCATATAGTTTACCCGCAGAGAAGGAGAAAGAGACTTTGAAAAAGTTCCGATGTAGATAGTACGGTCATGGGCGTCTAGGGAATGGAGCGCCGGCACGGGATTGGCATCATATCTAAGCTCACTGTCATAATCGTCCTCAATGATATATGCATCGTTAGCATTTGCCCAATTAAGTAGCTCCTTGCGCTGAGAAATCGGCATCACGGTTCCGTAAGGAAATTGATGTGAAGGTGTTACATAGGCAGCACATGCGCCAGAATGGTAAATGGATGAGATGATAAGCCCCTCTCTACTGGCTGGTAGCAAATGTAGATTATAATTATTGTTGATAAATACATCCCTTGCCCCATTATAGCCAGGCTCCTCCATAGCAATCGTGTTGTTTTCTTTAGCCAGAAGCTTGCACAAAATATCTAACGAATAGTGTAGTCCACAGCCAACGATAATTTGTTCTTCACAACAAATCATACCTCTTGATCTATGCAGGTGTTTTTTGATCTCTTGTCTTAATAATAAATCACCCTGCTTATCTGGATACTGATTAACTACCTCTTTTTGTGGTGAAAGAAGAATTTGAGAGATATATTTTCGCCATAACTTAAATGGGAATTGCTCATAAGAAAGCTCGCCGTACTGAAAATCATATGGACTTACAGGTTGATTCAGTTCCGATATTTCCATAGATGAAGAGGTTGTATCCTGTTGTACATAATTCATCTTCGTAACTTTATTTGCGGTATCCAGAACCAAAAATCCTGAGCCATGTTTTGATTGAATATATCCTTCCACAGCCAACTGAGCATAAGCCCGATTGACAGTATTTCGCGCAATACCCAATGTTTGGGCTAGTGTGCGAATACCTGGAAGCCGTTCTCCATGTACAATATTTCCTTGTTCAATATCTTCCTTGATCTTACAGTAGATTTGAAGATATATTGGATAATTTGAATTTTTTTGTATGTAAATCATAGAATTATAACCATCCTTTTACCAAAGTGTACCCTATGTTATATCATATAAGTGTGCCTTGTTATAGGTACACTTATATGATATAGTATGTTTGATTGTATATCAAGTACATATTTATCTTGAATGAGGATCAAGTTCAAACTACAAGGAGGATAATGAAATTATGCAATACAGAATGAAGAAATTTCAATTAACGTCGGAGCAGATTGACGCGCTACTTCATCGTACGGAAACCGGGAGCTTCGCTACCATTAATGAGGATGGGTATCCCTATTCCGTTGGTATGCACTTCATTTACTCTAATAACAAAATTTATTTACACGGCCTTCCAAAAGGACAAAAAATCGATAATATCAAGCGAAACTCCAAGGTATGTTTTGAGGTTAATGAATTGATTGGCCTTTTAATCGAAAGCGATGATAATCCTTGTGATACTAACGCAGAGTACAATAGTGTTGTGATTATTGGGGATGCTTCGCTGGTTGAGGATCTTAATTGCAAGCGTGAGGTACTAAATAAGATAGTTGAAAAATACACACCGCAATTTGCGGGGAAAGAACTTCCTGATAACATGATTAAGGGTACCGCTGTGATTGAGATTGATATTGTAGAGTGCACAGGAAAATATTATAAACAGAGTAAGAGGTAATCCTGTTTTATCCCATTGTCATAAAGACTAAATATTATTTTCCAATAAAAACATCCCACTTTTTCTGATTGCGGGATGTTTTTGTTAGCTTGCTTTAGAGTAGAAAAGTAAAATTCTTTATCTGTAGTACTATAATTCACCATGTTGAATTGCTTCTTAAAAAAATCACCATTTATATAGCTTGAAAGCTGTGGAATTGTGGTAAAAATGCCACCATCATTGATTATAATTCCTCCCCATCATCTAAAATGATTTAATCCTGATAAAGCAACTTAGAATCAGTACTACAATAATGGTGATTAAAATGCCTTCGCCTAATGATTTAAGCTTATCTCGACGCCATCTTCTAGAAACATTCTTCATCATTTCCATTTCATCTAAATTCTTTTTTGTTACATCAATTACCATAGACATACTTTCTAATTCCATTTTACACTTCTCACATGTCTCAATATGTTCATTTACAAGTTTTCTGCTTTCTTCACTACATATGTTGTCATAATATAAAGGTAATAAATCTCTAATAACATCGCAGGATATTTTCATTTCAATTCCTCCTTCAATTTTGTTTTTGCTCGATAAAATGTAACTCTCGCCCAACTTTCGGTTTTTCCAAATAATTCTGCTATTTGAGAGAACGGTAATTCTCCAAATATACGTAGCGTAAATACTTCTTTGTATGGTTCTTTTAAATTATGCAGGCATCGATGAATTTCTCTGGCAGTTTCTTTATTCTCAATTAAATTCTCAAATTCATATGTTTCTTCCTCTTGAATCAGTTCCTTATTTTTTTTATTCTTGCGATAATATGAGAAATATGTATTCTTAGCAATCTGGCACAACCATACAAGAGGTTTACATTGTCCATTAAACTGTTCTATACTTTTCAAAGCCTTAAAAAAAGTCTCCTGTGCTATTTCTTCTGCAATCTGTTCATCTCTGCTTATGGAAAGTAAGAATTTATATACATCATTAAAATATTTGCTATATAATTCTTTAAATTCTTTAGTATTGAGCAAGTTCTCACCCCTTTCGTATATATGACTCACAAGTTTTATGTTTGTTACAAACTTTTTTCTTAATAGTACTTATTAAAAAAGCTGCTTGCTAAGGCAAACAGCTAATATCTTCAAAATAATCAATTATTTCTAATCATGTCATCGAGAAATGCCATTTCACCGGGTATATAGCCAAGAGTTTTCTGAATTTCCGGCGCGTTGTTTGAGCAATCGAGTCCTCTAATAGTACATGTGCCACTATTTGGCTGTATAAATCCGAGTAATGCGCGAATGGTGGTAGTTTTTCAAACATCATAACCTTTTATTTATATTCTCGACCGAATCGATTAATTCAATTATACATCCATAAACCGATTGGGCCAATAAATAAATACCTTAACGAAAATGATTGTACTGACATGTTTAGATAAATATTCTTAAATGCTCCATCCTTCCGCTGTCTTTCGTATATCTAAAAACTTCTTATAAACACCCTTGTGATCTATCAACTCTTCATGAGTTCCTCTTTGCACAATACGTCCCTCGTCCACCACAAGTATCTGATCTGCATTTTCAATGGTAGCAAGGCGGTGTGCAATGATTATGATGGTTTTCCCATGTACCAATGCACTGATAGCCTTCTGTATTGCATGTTCGTTTTCCGGATCTACACTGGCAGTTGCCTCATCTAAAATAACAATTGGAGCATTTTTCAGCATTGCTCTAGCTATAGATATTCGTTGTTTTTCACCTCCAGAAAGAGTGGAGCCACCGTCGCCAATCACTGTTTCATATCCAGCAGGGAGGTTCATAATGAAGTCATGACAGCAGGCTTTTTTAGCTACCTCCACCACCTCTTCAAAGCTTGCCTCTGGTTTTCCAAATCGAATATTATTAAGCACTGTATCATGGAATAAATATACCTTTTGAAACACCATGCTGATGTTTTTGAGAAGGCTGTCACAAGTCATCTCTTTTACATTGACGCCTCCCACGGACACACTTCCTTTATCAACGTCATAAAATCTAGCAATCAAACTGCATATTGTGGATTTTCCGCTTCCCGAAGGACCAACTATTGCTGTAGTGGTATTCTCTGGTATAGTGAATGATACATTCTTTAATACATCTCGCTTTTCATAGGCAAAGGTAACATCTTCAAACTCAATATCATATTTGAATAATTCTATCTCCTTGCTGTTTTTATCAATAAATTCTGCATTTTCTATGCTATCTAATTTATCCAATGTAGCATCAATAATTTTCAATACATGAGCTGCATTATTTATGGTTTCAATATGTCCAAAGATCACAAAAGAGAATATAGCCATCATAAGCATAGTGGGGATATCCATAAATCTATTTACAGCCATTATCGCTGATGCAAGAACAATGCTCACAGATGCTGCCTTAAGTACAAATAAATGGAAGCAATTATAAGGAACATAATTCTTTTCAATTTTAATATTTATATCCTTGCTCATCTTATAGGCGTTACGAATACCTTCTATAGAGACTCCATCTTGTTTAAACGCCTTAACCACAGGCATTCCTCTGATATATTCAATAGTAGCTGCTATCATGCTATCCTGTGCCTTCTGATGCACCGGTGCATTTTCATTGCTCTTGTCATCGAGCAATTTTAAGAATAAAGCAGATAACAAGATACCTGCTACTGCAATGAGAGCAATCCACAAATTATAAAAGGCCAGACAAATCACCATTGTAAATGCACTGATATATCCGTTTACCACCACATCAATCATCTTCATCCCGTGCATTTCAATAAAGGACAAATCTGTTGTTACAGCCGAGGAAATTTCTCCAGCGTTCTTTTCGCTAAAAAACCCCAAAGATACCCTTTTTAATATGTCACCAATCCCAATTCTTTGTTCTGCCGTTACTTCATGGCCAATACTTTCTTGGGTGGATGCTCGAAGATAAGCAAACAAAAACCTGCCTGCCACAGTAAAAATCATAAATCCTAACATATAAAATACCCAATCTATTGTCAACTTGCTAGTCCCCTTCATGTCCTCTATGATGAGATTCAGTCCATATGAAGCTCCCATAATTGGCATGGCTGTAAACATAGTATTAAAGAAGGAATATATAAACCCTATATATAAGCGTTTCTTTCTGTCACCAGACCACTGAATGATTCTTTTTATTGATTTAAACATCTTACTTTACTCCTCCTTTCTCATTATTAGCTGCCCATTTCTTTGCACCAATATGAGCCTCCCACATACCTTTATAAAGTTCGCATCCCTTGAGCAACTCTTCATGTGTACCTGTATTTATGATGCACCCTTTTTCCATAACGATAATCTGGTCTGCATTTTTTATGGTTGACAGCCTATGAGCAATGACCAATAAGGTTTTTCCTTTAGTAAGGGCGGCAATGGATTTTTGAATTTTATCTTCATTTTCAGGATCTGTAAAAGCTGTTGCTTCATCCATGATAACAATAGGTGCATTTTTTAAGATAGCTCTTGCTATAGCAATCCTTTGCTTTTCTCCCCCTGACAATTTTCCTCCGGCTTCTCCAGCATTGGTATCATATCCCTTATCAAGATTTTGGATAAACTCATGACAACAAGCTGCCTTTGCTGCATTAATTACTTCTTTATCAGACGCACTAGGATTACCAAGTCGTATATTCTCCATAATTGAACAATTAAACAAGAAATTATCCTGAGTTACGAAACTCACCGTGTCAGCAAGCTGTGACAAAGGAAGACTTTTGATATTAATACCACCAATTTTCACTTCTCCGTTGTCCACATCCCAAAATCGTGTAATCAACCTTGCAACCGTAGACTTTCCTCCTCCCGAAGGACCAACCAAAGCCGCAAAATTTCCTTCAGGAAGTTTTAGATTAATGTTATTAAGTACATCTTTTTCTGTACTATTTAAATTATCAGCTTTATCGGTATCATAGGAAAAGCATACATTTTTAAGTTCAATATCATATCTATGAATATTTACCAACTCTAATGGATTTTCAAGTTCCTTTAAATTTAAAAATTCATATGCATCATTGACAGCATATTCTATAGCTTTGGCCTCATTCACAAATACCGTAAAGCTAGTTAATGGTGCTACAATTCCTAAAGACAATATCAAACACATTGTAAGATCTGCCGGACTTAAAGACCCATTCATATACAGATACATTCCGATAGGCATGGTGCCAAGTATAGTTGATGGTAAAACCGCTCCACCAAAGTTCATGAGTTTCCAAGTGCTTTCAAACCAGTTTAGTGTATATGCTTTAAAAGACTCGACTGCTTTTTCAAACTTTTCATAAGAGGATGAAGACCGACCAAATGCCTTAATGACTTCAATTCCCTCTACATATTCTACAATAACGCTATTTACATAGTTGCTAGACTCCATGTAATCTGCATATTGCTTATTAAATGTCCTCATCATAATTGCATATGCTACAACTGCGATAGGTACCGTAACCATTGCTGCAAATGCCATGCGCCAATCTATCATAATAATATAGACAAACACACCTATAGGCAAAAGCAGATTAGAGATTCCTTCTGGAATCAGATGAGCCAAAGGAAGTTCAATAGTTTCCACTCGGTCTACAATCACATTTTTTAGCTTTCCTACCGGTTGATTCAGCACAGTGCCAAGTGGAGCTTTCATTAATCTGTCAGCAATCTTAAGGCGCATATTCTCTAGTATGGTGTATGCAGAAAAATGCGCTAACATAGTAGATATAGCATAAAAAAGAAGTTTCACCACATACCCAGCAAGACATATTGCTGACCAAAATAATACGTTCTTTATCGTCTGCCTTCCTTCGAAAAATGAAATGATGATTTGATAAACTCCTATATAGGGCACGATTCCCCCTGCAACACTTATTATTGCGCATATTACTGAAATAATCATTTTCAGTCTGCACTCCTTGGCAAAGGACAAAACCGTTCTTAACCAATTTTCTTTTTTCATTTTATACTTTCACCTCTCACGGATTTTTAAGTTTAAAAGACTATCTATTGTCAGTCTTTTAAAACAATTATAGGGATTAGTTAAAATCAACTAATCCCTATTTTAATCCTTGAAAAATATAGCCGCCACTCCACAAAGGTTAAACCTGCTCCGATTAGACATTGGAGTTAGTCTCTTCTAACTCTAACACCTAATAAAAATGCCTTTTGGCACTTATGAACACATATATAATATATCGTAATAATACTTCATTCAGACAAATGTTCTTCGATATTCAGAAGGTGAACTGTTCATGATTTTTTTAAATGCAGAGGCAAATTTACTTGCGTTCTCGTAACCTACCTTACCTGCAATAGTGGTAATGCTTTCATTGGTTTCACGTAGCATTAAAGCAGCCACCTGCATGCGATAAGATCGCATATACGCATATATTGACGTTCCATAAACGCCCTTAAAGCAATTCTTCATAGAAGTAAGCGGTATCTCAAATTGGCTAGACAATTTTTCTAGGGTGATATTCTTATCTATATGATCAGTCATATATTTCATAATGGCTTTTACTGTTTCAACCTGTTTTTTAGTGAAATATGGCCTTTCTTCCCCGTTTATTCTTACATCTACTATGCTCAAAAACAATAGCAATTCTAAAATTTTAATCTTGAAATAATTTATACGTATTTCATCAGGTACAGTATATAGCTCAGAAAAAATATGCTGAATAGAGTCCTTTGCTCGCATGATGAAGGGTGATTTTTCAGAACAAAACTTATTATACAATGCTTGCAGATCAATAGAAAATCCGTCAAAAATAGCGGATAAGGTTTTTAATGCTTCATCAATATATATTGCAACCGTAATTCCATGATAATGCTTTAGAGGAAATCCAAATCCAATAGCATGATG
Source organism: Clostridium mobile (assembly GCF_018918285.1). Lineage (GTDB taxonomy): Bacteria > Bacillota > Clostridia > Clostridiales > Clostridiaceae > Clostridium_AW > Clostridium_AW mobile. Next base: position 202,485 of record NZ_JAHLQF010000003.1, on the reverse strand, counting down.
ATTTCTTGCATTGATCTGTAAATCTCCCTCTTGCAAATACATATATGAACCGCTCTGAAGTTCCCATTCAATACGTCCCTCTCGACAATGGTCTATTCCCATCATCTCCACCTTGGGAATAAATTCTGAAAAACAATTCTGCATGTGAAAATCATTGTACATCAAATCAATGCCAGGAAAGACCTTGTAACAAGTCATAGTACCTTCACCAGTGATATCTTTCATTTCATATACAGTACAATCTTCATCTTTCTTTATCACAGTAATATTATTACCGTAAAATGCCTTTTGTTCCAAAAGCTCATCCAATTCCATTCATCTCCTTTTCCTACTGTAATCTCCTTTAGAAACAAGAAAATGCTCTAGTATTTAACTTAAGTTTTACTATTTCTACTGACATACTACTTTTTTAAAAACTTCTTAATTCCCTGAAAAGTTTCATCACTGATGATATGTTCAATTCTACAGGCATCCTTTTCAGCTATATCTTCACATACCTTTGCTGTTTCAATCAAAAATATAGTTAATAGCTGATGACGTTCATATATACTTTCTGCTTTTTCACGTCTCATATCAGTCAGATTTATATATCCTTTACCATCTACATTAATGTATCCTGATTCTTTTAATAATCCTACTGCATGGCTCACACTTGGCTTACTAAATTTAAGTGTCTTTGCAATATCAATAGACCTTACACTGCCATTTTCATTCTCTAATATTAAAATTGTTTCTAAATAATTTTCCCCTGATTCGTACATAATTACCCTCCATAACATGAAATATAATCTTATGCTGCTAGTGAACATATTTTTCAACAAGCCAATATTTGTATTTACCATCATATAATATTTATATATACTTTTCAATCAATTAAGTATTTTTACTCATATTTCTATAAGATCTAAATGCTAAGAAAAAGCTCAAACAATTGTCACAGACAAATGCCTAAGCTTTCTAAATATTATATCTAATTATCTATTTGCTCTAAAAGCCCATTGATCCATAAGTTTAGTAAATTTGTAGCTCCACGAAAGCCCATGAATGGGAATTCATAAGGATTTAACCTCTATTTAATAGCAACAGCCTCAAAAGTAATTACCTCTTCACAATTTGATGGATACTGACCAAATTTATACTCTGAAGAAATCATAATATTTTTAAATCCTATACTTTCAAGTATTAATCTAAACTCTTCTACTCCATACCATCGTAATGGGAAGTACTCTAATTCGGTTTGCAAAAGTACCCCTTCACGCCACTTCTCATATCGCCCATGAGAAATAGTATATTGATTTATATAGTCGACCTCTACAATTTTATTTTCTAATGTAATTATATCTTCATTAGAACATTCCCAAGTTTTTGTGGAAACTGTACCTATTGAAATATCAGTTTGCAAAAATATATCAAGAATTAATCTACCGCCATTAGATAAATGCTTATAAAAATTTTGTAATGCTTTTATTGAATCTTCCCTCTTATGTAGTAGAAGGAACGTTCCCGTTGGCACTATAATAGCATCATATTTTGTATCGTGTGAAAAAGATTCCATCTTTGCCTCAAAAAGTTTAGGATTTAGACCTCTTTTTTTACAATTATTCTCACATATATTTAACATATCTTTTGAACTGTCAAATCCATCAACATTTAATCCTTTTTCTAAAAGAGGTATTAATATACGTCCAGTTCCTGTTGCAGGTTCAAGAATAGGTCCTTTGCACGATTCTAATCTATTCATGTAAAATTCCACATCTCCAAAAGAATGACCTATAGGCTTATCCATATCATATACTTCTGAAGACAATCTACCATAATAGCTCAACATCTTTTATCACCTTTCTTTCTTGATTTATTCTAATATTGTTTTTGTATCGGCATATCCATCCATTCGTATCACATACTTTGTAGCATTATAACCAAAAACTTTGCGAAAAGCCTTGATAATTTTATTATAACAACAACTTTGAAAAGAAACTGTTCCTATTTTGCTAAATATTGATAAATAAAAATTTTCTTGCTTTAAATTTTCAAATAAAGGGTGTACTCATTTTATGAGGCTAACCCTTTATTTAGTACTAACAGAACATTTCTAATCATATTCTTATAAAAGAAAAGAATATAAAGGAGTGTAAAATTAGTTGTTAAAAAAAGTTAAAGTAAGTTTACGGCCCATCGCTGGTAAGATAAATATGCCTACTGTTTTGAAAACAGCTATACTTCCGGGTGACTCAATGGAAAGATTATTTATTGCAACCCAGGTAGGAGAGATCCTTTACATTGGAAATGGAGTTATAAAAACCTTTTTAGATATTCGCCCCCGAATCATAAAACTAGGTTTTTCCGGTGGTAAATATGACGAACGTGGATTGATAGGGTTAGCATTTCATCCCCAATTTTCTTACAATGGTCTGTTTTATCTTCATTATTCAGTAGCTGGAACACAAGGTCCAGGTGCTCTTCCAAGCTTAGAAGTTTCAAGACAAGGTCTTCCTGAGTTTTTTAAGCCTGACCCATGTGACCCCAGAACCTTAAACCAAAAGTGGATAAATAGAGAAGTTAACTATGATCATATTGATACAGTTGAAGAATGGATTTTACAATCCAATGGTCAACCTCAAAAACGGCGGACATTACTTAATTTAAGAAGACCATTTTTTAATCATAATGGTATCAATAGCTTAAACTTTTCACCTGAAACAGGAAAACTTGTTTTAACAACCGGTGATGGTGGATCAGGCTATGATCCATTTAATTCAAGCCAGAATGATATGGAAATTGCCGGTAAAATAATTGAAATTGATGTAGCTAAGAATACATTTATCAATAATCCACCGGTGGTCACACGTTTTGATGAACTTCCCGTACCTATTCAAGAAACGCTTACGGTAATTGCCAAAGGGGTTCGCAATATACCTGGCATTTCATTTCAAAGGTTTTATAATCAGTATATCAAATATGTAGGAATTGTCGGGCAGGATCTGGTAGAGTCAATTTTTTCATTCGTTAATTATAAACCAATACCGGTTACTCAGCTTGTCCAAGCTTATTTAATGAAATCTGAACCTGACCAAGAAGGATTTATTAACTTTGGCTGGCGAGGATGGGAAGGTGCTCTTCCTACTTCGATTATAAGGGGCTGCTCTACAAATCCAACTTTGGATGAGGAAATAATTGCTTATTACAATGATACAGTAAAAACTTCAGTGCAGCGTATTCAGCCTCTAACTAGTTACTTTCATAAAGATCCCCGACCGGATAAGTTTGGAGGAACTGCACTTACGGGAGTCCAGTCATATATGGGAAATAGAATTCCCGGTTTAACTGGAAGCGTTGTGTTTACTGATTTTGCCAGGAATGAAGGATCTCAACCTCCGATTAGAGGTGCTTTAGCTTATACCAGGGTAAGAACAGATTGTAAACTAAGTGATTTTAGTGTCATTGAAACCGATTATAATTTTGGGTCTCAATCAGCTTATTATGCTAGTTTGGGAACGAATCTGAATCAAGCCAGACTATATTTAGGGGTTTATGGCTCTATGAATGTGACTGATTTTAACCAAGGTACTGTTTTTGAAATTGTTCCATTTCCCTCATAAATTTTGAAACTGAATTCTAAATTACTAGCATCACCTAATAGGAGGCATTTCAATTGAAAAAAATGAATATAGGTAGGTTTATTTGTATTGGAGGAATATTAACAACAATAGCTGTACTATTCCAATCAGCACCTGTATTTTTACCCGCGATTGGGTTGGCCTTAAGTCCATTAAGTACTCTACCTATTGCGATAGCTGCTGTTTCTAATATTTCTCTTGGTTTTACTGTATTTTTTTCTTCCGCATTGATTCTTGTTATAGTTAGTGCACAGGAGACAATAATCCTGCTTTTTACCACCGGGCTACTAGGTATCGTTATCGGAATATTACTTTATAGGAAGGGAATAATAATTTCTATATTATTTTCAAGTATAGCATTATCTCTTGGGATGATATTTTTAACTTACATAGTAGGTATTTCGGCGTTTGTGGATTTAACAAGTCCGTTATCAACTCCTTTAACCTTTTTAATTTTTTTCTCATTTTCACTTGTTTACGCGAGCATCTGGAATATTTGCCTTAGAAAACTCATGAGTTATCTTATAAAAATAAAATTAATTAGTTGACTCAAATATGGATTTCTTATCATCAAAAATACTCGGTGTCATCTATAAAATGCCATTAAAAATCGAGGCCAAAAATGCACTTTTCTGCCTCGATTTTTGCTAATTTTTTACCTCAAACATTAGATAAATGCTTATAAAAATTTAAATTATACTACAAGCTATTTCAACATGCCTTGAGAATAGAAAAAAATGCAACTAATTATTAAAAATAGACTTCATATTTTTTCTTACTGCTTTTAGCAATTCTTTTGGTAGCTCTTCTACTCCTTCGCCAATTATTACTCCATGTGGTTGTTTGTATCCTTCATTCCATATGAAGTTAAATATTTTTTTATTTATTTCGCTATTCTTTCCTATTTGAAATGCATAGACTTCAACATTTTTAGATAATAATTCTTGTACAGCTTCTTTCGCCGATCCTGGAAAACTTGATGCACCATCTGTAATTTCAAAGATTATCTTTATTTGTTTTCCTTTTTTAAGTTCCCTTTCCTGTATGGACGTAATTCTATTGGATATTTCTCTAAGGCAGCCTGCATCGTCAGTTGCTCCATCTGTTGCATCTAGCTTTACGATTGATCGAATTATATCACTTTTTTCTTTTTCCTTAGCATTTTTATCGTTAAATTCTTTAACATTGTAATACTTACTGCCAAAAAACCAAGTTTCGCTTAAAACTTCTAATTTTTGATTCAATTGCTCTGCATTACTTTTCAAATATTTATTAAAATCATCTATGGACAGCAAAGTCACTGCCAAAGCTTTTCTTGCTGCCTCAATTTTTGATGCATTCATTGATCCAGAATTATCTATTACAAAAGAAATCTCTATTCTTTCAGGCAATATGTCTGCTCTACTCTCTAGTAAGTATCTGTTAAAGATCGTAAGATTTTTGTAATTCCTCTTTTTCTCAGCTTCTACAAAATCAGGATAAAAGTTAACAAAACTATCCACATCTAGCTTTCCTTTTATTTGACCATCTTTTTTTACACTTACTTCTTTTTTCGCATCACCTATCAAATTTTTCCAAAATTGGCGCATTTGTTCTCTTTCTGATTTCATTTTATTTGAATAGAATTGAAACAATTCTTGGTCTGATTGACTAATCCCATAGGCCTCTAAATCTACCTTACCTTGCATGACATTTTGCATACTCGTACTTATTTGGTCTTGTTGATCCATCATTTCTTCTAAAATTTTTTCCACTTCTTCTTGATTAGATTCTAGTGAATCTGACATCTCGTCTGCTTCTGACTGTTCAAAAGGATTTTCACTTCCTTTAACTTGCTCTTCTGTCTGTCCTTTTGATTTATAAAACATCATTTCATCAATTTCTTGTTTCCATAATTGCTGAAAAGTTGGAAAGATGAAAGAGCTAATGAGTGGATCTCTTTCTACAATTCCTTGGTTATTATTTATCTGTCTAATTAATTGATAATGAATAAATTCAAAAAAAGGCTGATTGAAAATTTTCTTATGAAAGGGGTTTTCAACATATTCTTCGATTTTGGGTTCTATTTTATATAATTCAATAATAAAAAAGCTATTTGCAAAAGCTCTATGTCTAGGCATTTGAGAAATTGACTCAATAGTCTTACCTATTTTTCTCATATATGAAACAATTTTCGAAAAATTTTCTTCATCTCTATATATAGGACACATTTGCAAAACTCTTAGAAATGATGTCTGTTTATCCAATAGATGTAACAAATCAAAAATTTCTTTTCTTACATAATTAGAAATTATTTTAGGCTGATATGCAGGATCTTTCTCCAGACCTTCTTTTTTTATCCTAGCTAAAATATAGCTTGTCATGTGATCAATTTCTTTTTGCCAGTCTTTTTTTCTATTCAAATATTTTTTAGTTTGCTTTTTCCAATCAGAATATAAGGCCAGCTCATAGTAGATATGCCACATAATTTGATTGTCATCTAACTTTCTATCCAAGAAACTCTCCAGCGGTAAGTATAGAACTCCTTTGGAAGAGTCCAATAAAAATCTTTGCAATTTTGAATCAGGAATATACATTAAACTAGAATCTCCTGTAAATGTGGCTAATGAGCGTTGTTCTTTTTGTAAAAATTCTTCGCAATGTCTTTTAGCTTCTTCAATTAAAGTTTCTTCATCAAAGTCAAGCATACTCATTCCTTCCTATTGATACAGTGGCAGATTCCACAAGTCTTTTGGTGTGTCAATTCTATCAACATGCAGCAGATTTAACTTACCTTCTATATCCATTAATAAATATTTTGAAGTATCTAATTTAAAGACATTGGTAAAAAAAGCGTCTTTAATCGTCGCATCTTCATTTAGATACCAATTTCCAAAGTTTTCTTCAAGTAAGTATATGATTCCATCTTCACTTAAAACTATTGCTGTGCCACTCTTAGATTGAACGTCAAACAAATTACCTTTTAAATCATTTAATTCTATTTTTATAGTTTTTGAATCTTCGCATAAAGAAAATATTTTAAACTGCCCTTTATCACCTGTCACTATAAGAGAATTTTTATTACCACTTTCATCCTCTAAGCATCTAATTTTCCTTATTTCATCATGTGAAAAATCAATTTTTTCTGTAATAGTAAACTGTCCGTTTTCATATTTGATAAAATATAATTTCCCCATCCTTGTTCCAACTGCAAAATAGTCCTCATTTATTTTTTCTAACACCGTCCAATTTGGAATAGTACAATATATATCTTTATGAAAAACCAAACTATATTCTTCATTTGTTTTTATTATTTCAAATAAATTTAAGTTTTCATCCCCATTTTCCACTACAAATAAGTTATCTCTAATCACTAAACATCTTCCAAATTCATTAAAATCATGATCTATTTGAATATTTTTAACTTGAATATGTCCATTAACATTAGGCATTTCATCAAAATTATCGCTTGAAAGTAGATAGCATCCCCCTCTGACTCCCAAAAGCAAAATTTCTTTGTCATTCAATTTATATATAAAGGAAATTGTTTCTTTTATTTCTTTAATAGGAGGGGTCCACTCTACTTCAATTTGATTATGATCAGGAAAATCCTCCCCAATATCTATATAAAAAAATTGAACTTTTCTATCTATACTACTTGTAATAAAAAGATTTTTATTAATTCTCAATACAGTTTGTAAAAAACTATCAAAACTAAAAGCTCCCAATTGTTTTATATGATTTATCCCTATTGAAGTCTTTTTTATATTATTGGCATAAACTCGGTAATAAGGAATTAAATCAGTCAATAATTCTTCTTCCATTTGTAAAAGTTTATCTAACTGTTCTTCGAAACCATCGTCTAAAATTCCATTTGCTCGGCATTTATTCAGCTTTTCTCTTAGATCTTTAACTTGACTCTTAAAATCCTTCGCATCTACTGATAAATTTATTTTCATTTCTCTCCCCCATTATCTTCTAAGTATTCAAGTAGATCCTTTGAATGCTCTAAATGAGATAATTGTTGATCTAATTTTTGATATTTTTTCGCATCAACTTGCGCCAAATCATCAATAGCTGCTTCAAAAGTTTCTGTTAGTCCTTTTGGCAAGTTTTTTCTAGGAGTTCCTTTCCCAAATATCATATGAACTACATCTAAATAGCTTAAAGTTTCTGTTAATGGGCGAACATATTGATATGGACGGGTACGAATTTCGTCATATGTTGTGGTTGCTTCTCCTATACCTTTTGCCTCAACCTTCCATCCTTCTCCTACAGGGAAAAATCCAAAACGTACCGCTTGCGAGAGAATATAGTTTTGGTCATCAGGATAAGTAATTGAACTAATAAAACCATCCCATAAAGCTTTGCTCAAGTCTTTTTCTTCGCCTCTATTCCAATTATTTAAAACGTGTAAAATATTACGAATTGATAATACAGACTCCCTCAGCTCTAATTCACCTATTTCAGAATCTTTTTGAGCCTCATCATCTTTCCATTTTCCCATAAAAACATTCTGAGTAACCTTGCACAATTGGGAAAATCTAAACAATTCTTCTAATGTTCTTTTAGAATCAGGAATATGGATATTTCCATTTTTATCAGCCAATTGTGCTATTATTATTCTAAAAAGTTCATTTCCTTCTGGAAACTCTTGATCTTCTAAGGAACCAATCGTTTTTTGAGGTACATAATTATATTCAATAGTTACGAAACGTGATTTAAAGGCTGGATTTAGTTCATTTGTTCCTTCATAATTGACCATTTGACTTGACAAGTTCCCTGTACCAATAAACCCAAATCCAGGTTTAATCAAAACAGGACCAACTCCTGTAATATAAGCTGTATTTCCCGCATGCCGTTGTAAAATATCATTTAAAGCAATTAAGTTTTGCATGGCAATTGTATTTAATTCATCTACGATTACAGGACGACCTTCTTTTACTGCAATCAAAATTTCTCTTTCTATTTTTTTAATTTCAGTACCAAAGGCACTATTACTTGCTACCAATAAATCAGAAAAACTTTTCCATATTTGAATCTTAAGCTGTAACTGTTCTTCATCAGTCATCTTCTCTAGTCTAGTTCTGTGCTCATCCATCCACTCATAAAAATCTCCTATAATCATATTCAGATAATCCGAATAAGATCCTTTAGAAAAACTGTGTTTGAGAGTCAAAGTTTTCTCTACAAACATATCTTCATAAGTTAAATTATGGGATCCAGATATAAACAGCGGCTGTAAAGATTCTATTTCTTCTTTACTTCCATTAGTTAAAATATTTTTATAGTAAAGTTCTCTTTCTTCATTAAATTCTCCAAATTTTTTAATGGCTTCTTTTTCTGTGGAATTTGGATTTTTAGAAAACCAATCCTCCATTTTATCTTCTAATTCTCTTTGTATTCTATTTTGGATAGTAAAATCTAGAGCTGCTTCAGTTGCTAATTGTGTTTTCCCGCTTCCCAAATGTCCTACAATATATACAGGAACACCTAAATTCAAGGAATCTATTACTTTTTGTTTTGCTTTAACTACATAAGGTACAGTTACCAAACGCTGCTGATGTTGGGTTTCTATATCGCTTATCAATTGGCGTTTATAATAAAATTCCCATGCTTCCGGAGAATTTTCTAAGATTGTCTCTAACTCTTTTTCCAAATTTTTTATGCGATCAACCCGATATCTTGTAGCTGAATTACTGCCATAATGGCTATAATTATTACTCTCGCTATTAACTCTTCTCTCCCAACGAAGAAAAAACTTTTCATATTCAATTAAATTCTCAATTTCTTGTATCTTTTTACCTTGATCTATCATCTCTTCTACCACATAAGCTTTATATTTTTCGTAATAAACATTATTTTTTTCAGGATCAAAAGGGGTTTTTTCATCCCTTTCTTCAAATCTTCGAAAAGCTTTAAAGAACGTTCTCTGTTCTTCTATTTTTTTATTATTCTCGTATTCAGATGATTTTATGGCTTCTTTGCGTAAATCATCTTCATACCAACTTTGCATTTCCTCTATAGTAGGAATATAAAGTTGCTTAAGATCTATTTTTTCTTTCACAGAGGTGCCCTCCTTCGTATGACATTCTATTATATTATTAATATACCAAGTAGCAATATGAATAATAGCTACATATAAATTAGAATCCCGATTTTTAAAAATTCGGGATTCTAATCAAATTATCTAACTGCAATTGTCATTAAATAATTCCATATTCTTTTAATAACTTTTCAATATCTGTTCCTGCTACTTGTTTTAAAATTTTACGTTTAGCCATTGGTGGTAAATCAAGTTTTGGTTTTTCTCCATCTAATAAGCATACACCTGCATTTAATAAATAACGGATATCATATCTTGAAGAAAATACCTCTGGAACTCCTTTTTCAACTCCAGTTAAAACATATACTGCTTCCATAGCTGTACGTCCTGAGTATTCTATAGTAAATACAGTATCACGACCTGGATCATCCAATGTCTCAGCAAATTGTCCAAGGAAAGCAAAGTTTACTCCATTCTTTGGTACAACATATGGACGGTCTCCAGCTGCACGAGGCATAAATTGAGATGTAATATATGGCATCATAACAGGAACTGCACTACAGGATCCTGCTAGTTCTTCAATTTTATCTGTAGGAACGCCTATATGATATAACCATTCTTTTGTGATTTCCTTACCAGTACAATCTCTCATAGGTTTTTTAATATAATCTCCAGGAACATCAGAGAATAAACCATATACCCAAACAACAACGTCTTTTTCAGGTTGTCCATAGTATTGTTCTTGACGGTTTATTGTCCAACTCATCAACCATGAAGAGTCAAGAGCTGTAACTATTCCCCCTGTTACAGTGCGTCCGCCGTATGGTGAACGTTTTGTAATTTTTTCAATGTACTCAGGAACACGTTCATCATGGCAAGTTACTGTACAAGATTCCCAATTAGATTTTTCTGTATCTGTACAGAATTTATCTGGTCTTCCAAATTCATCGGATTGAGCCGCTATATTTCTCCACAACTTCCAGCATCCTTCTGGTTCCCTATTAAATGGTGCAGGAGTATTGTCATCACCATATCCTGAACCTTCAGTCATAGAACCATTAGTGATAAATACTAAGTCATTTTCTGTTAAATCAATAGAGATATCTTTTCCAGTTTTATCTCTTGCAACTATTTTCTTTGCAACCTTTTTATCGGCTGAAATTGAGAACTCAACATTATCAACAGTAACTCCATATTCAAATTTAGCACCATGGTCTTCTAAATATTTAACCATAGGTTTTACAAATGAAGTGTATTGATCATGTCGTGAAAATTGTAATGCAGAAAGAGTTGGTAAGCCTCCAACATGGTGGATGAAACGATTCATATATAATTTCATCTCTAAAGCACTATGCCAGTTCTCAAAAGCAAACATTGTTCTCCAATATGTCCAGAAATCAGTGTTTAAAAGTTCTTCAGAAAAAATATCTTCGATAGATTTATCTTCAAGTTCTTCATCTGTTATATTTACAAAAGCAGCTAATTCTTTTGCCAAGTCTTGACCCAAATTAAATTTTCCATTGTCATAGCGCTCACCTTGATTTTTAGTAATACGACAATTGCTAAAGTTTGGATCATCGTAGTTTGTATAATAAAAATGATCTAAAACAGTCATATTAGGGTCTTCTGTAGATGGTAATGAACTAAACAAGCTCCATAAAACCTCAAAATGATGGCCCATTTCACGTCCGCCACGTGCTACATAATCCATGTTTTGACGAACATTTCCGTCCAAAGATCCACCAGGAATGTCTAATTGTTCTAAGAATGTAATCTTGCTGCCATCCATGTGAGCATCACGAATTAAAAAACAACCAGCAGCCAAAGCTCCAATTCCAGTACCGATTAAATAAGCTTTTTTATCTTCAATTCCCTTAGGCTTTCTTGCATTTACTAAAGCATGATAACTTCCATTTGTAAGGGTAAGTCTATCATCATGTGTCTTTATTTTCATTATTATCTCCCTCTTTCTTAATTTTTTAATAGTTTTCTAAATCCTACTATTATATTTAGAGTTCTTCTATATTCACTCTACTAGTATGCCCATATGCTGTAATAAATAATAAGTCTTCCCTTAATTTTGTGGATACTTATTATCTGTAAGATTTCTATAAATCTATGATATAGTTTTTTTGTGTCTTTTTCATTAGATAAATAAACTGCGGTGTTCGAAATTCGAACACCGCAGTTTATTTGCTTAATTATTAGGCATTTAGGTTAAAATGCCTAATAATTAAGGAATCTCCTATTACTTTTTACTAGACATCATTTAAACCAGCACTTCGCTTAAGTGATAACTCAATGTTTCCATCGAAGAGGTATCCGATTCGTCTAATGATAGTATCAGGGTCCCCCTTCATTCCAGAAGCAATCCAGCGTAGTACCATTTCAGTGAGGGCACACTGATAAAAGGAGGCAATGAGTTTTTTATCACCTGAAGAGGCTGAGATACCATCTCTTACTTTTTCAACATACCGAATCATGACATTTCCTGATACATTGTATATATAGTTCACTAATTCTTCCCTCTGCATGGAATTATATACATGATAAATGGCTTTTTTGTTTTCTAAAGCAAATTTAGCAGCCACAATAAAACTCTCCTCCCAGGAAAGTGTATCATTATATTCATCAATGACTGTCTGAAGTTCTCTTTGGAAGATCTCTGACAAAAGTGCATATATATCTGTGTAGTAATAATAAAAAGTATTTCTGTTGATCTCACATGCTGTAGCAATATCCTTAACTGTGATTTTGTTAAGTGGACGCTCATTCAGCATGTTTATGAATACCTCACGAATTATTTTTCTGGTATATTGCTGTGCCAAGTCGCCACCCCCTTAACGCTTTATCTATATTCAAAATTATAACACATGGTAAGTCATTTTCAAATAATCTATCATCATATGATTTATTATAAAAAACAGCTGTTATCTAATCCAGACACATTTATTTTTAAGTATAAAAAAGACTTGAGATGATCATTCTCAAGTCTTATCAATGGTATCTTTAAGCCGCATGGTCACATTTTGGCCACAAAACATCATCTGCCACAATTGCGGTTTTTTTATTACCGCAGGGTAGCATTCCTTTGTAATTTACATTACTTCTGTAGGATGGATTCCGTATTTTCAATGTCTAAATCGCCTTTCCAGGCAATTGCGAATCACTTGAACCTAATCACGCAGATATTTTTTGATTTTCTATCAAGTTAATATCGGTTTTGAATCAAGTCATATCATCCCGAAGCGCGTCAATAATATTTTCTTTTTTTATCTTGCTAATGGCATACAGCATTGTAATGAACACGATAAAGAGCACACTAAACACGCTGATTGCCATACTGCCCCACGGGAATACAAAATCGAAGTTGTCCATCCCTTCTGCGGTCACCAACCCTTCGTAAATCAGCCACGAGATGATTCCCGCTATTGGAAGCCCGAATAGCAACGTCCTCATGCCATAAAAGATACACTCGAAATTCATCATCTTATTGAAATCGCGGTCCGACATCCCCACCGAGCGCAGCATGGCAAGTTCCCGCCTGCGCAGCCTGATATTCGTGGAAATGGTGTTGAACACATTGGCAACCGCAATCAACGAAATCATGATGACAAAAACATAGGTGAACACATCAATAACAAATGTCATACTGTGGTATTGTTCAAGTATCTCGTACACATTGTACAGGGTATACGCAGACGTAATCCCCGCGCCCTGAATCATCGCTTCCATTTCAGCCACCGATTGTGAAGGATTCTTTGACAGAAAGCCCAGGCCTATATCCGCATAGGTATCAGAAGTTTCAAACTTCTCTTTGAGCGAATAGGGGGCCACCACCATAAAAACGCATGGATTCTGCTCGGGTTCGGAAGATTGCTTTAGGGGCGGATCCACCGGGTACGTATCGACAAACGTAATGTTTATGCTTTGCCCCTGTTCCATCAATGGCTTGTCATTTGTTTTGGGAGCGACACTGAAAGTCATGGAAGGACTCGCAAACATATCAAGCACTTCGCTCGGCCCGTCTTTCTTGTCAACCCGCTGTTTGGCACAGGCAATCATCTTCGCGTCCTGCCCGGTATATTCTTCTGCTGACAAGCCCAATTCTTTGATAAAACGCAGATATTCGCTGTCCTCAATAAACTGGATGTCCATTGGCAGATGAACCGTTTCGTCCGGCGCAGTATAACCCGCGTATTCCCGGTAACGGTCTGAAAAATCGCTTGCCTTAACGGTGCATGAATACGCGAAAATCGCTTGGTACGAGCTTTCATAAACCCCGTCTGCGGTTTTTAGTTTGTCGTAAAGCGGGAGCATTTCGCTGTCATCCATGTCCTGAGTGGCAAAAATGATGTCATAGTCCATGTCCACTACATACTGTTCCGAAAGCCGTTTCAGAGTTGTTCCAAAAGCACTTCCCGATACAAACAGCACGACGCTTAAAGTAAGCGATAACACGATGCTACGATAGCGTTTTTTATTTCTCTTAAAATTCTTCAGCGCAAGAGTACCCTCCAAACCGTAAATACGCTGCGCGAGTTTTGACGTTTTCACGGCTTTCGACTCGGTTTTGACCTCGTTGGTCTGGCGAATACTCTCCATCACGGGAGTGTTTGCGGCTTTCCTGGCCGGGATATAAGCTGAAATCAAAATGGTAACCAAACTGACCGCCGCCGCCGCGACAATCGCGGGGACAGACACCGACAAGGTTAAAGGCACGGTGCTGTGGAGAATGTTCCCGAAATTCCCGGCAACAATAGGAATTACAAGCCCGATACTGCCTATGCCGACCATAACGCCAATCGGTATGCCGATCGCGCCAATGCAAAGTCCCTCAAACAGCACCGAATTTCGCAGTTGCCTTGCCGTGGCGCCCACCGACGAGAGAATCCCGAACTGGCGTGTGCGTTCGTTCAGTGAGATGTTGAAGGAGTTATAAATCAGAAAAATCGAGCCTACCATTATTATGGCAACCAAAATGCCGCCAACCGTGTACAGAAGCGTGTTGAACAATTTATTGTCCGAAACGCCCATAAAACGCAGTACATAATCATTAAAGACATAAGCCCCTGCTCCGGCTGTGCTGCTTTCGTAAGCCTTTACTTGGCGCGGGTTTTTAAGCGTGACAAATATGCTGAAGCTGTCCGCTTGGTCTTGTGCATCTGCTTTCGTTATCAAGGTGTATCCCGGTGCGGAATGTTCCTCAAAACCGGGTCTTTCGCAGATACCCACAACCGTGTAGGTTCTCTCTGCTTTTGGCACAAGAGTTTCTTTGACCTTCCCCGGCTTGCTCCCGGAAATGTAAGGGTCGTGTTGACCTAGATTTTTGTTTCCGTCCATGCGGCTTCCGACAGCAAGTGAAAGCTTGTCGCCCACCGCGAATTTAACGCCGCCCTTTGCCGCGACGTGGGCCGGGACAAGAATCTCCCCGCTATTTTCAGGCAGCCTGCCAGAAATCAGGCTTATGGGCAAGGTATCAAAGGCTTCCTCGCTGAATCCGGCGATAAAAAGATAGGGCTTTTCGGGGCTTTTTCCGCCGTCAAGTGTTGCGTAGCCGATATTTTCAAACGCTGCGGTGTTTGCAACTCCATCGTCGTGGGTTCGCTCCTGCACGAAAGAGGAATCAACATCCAAAAACTCGACGTGCCAACCGCCGTATTTCATAATAGAACCGTTTACCAGAAAATTTAACAGGGAAGTGCCAAAGGTAGCGACTGCCGTAATCATGGCGGCGGACAGGATAACTCCGATAACCGTTACAATCGTTCGTGTGCGGCTTTTTTTCATGCCTTGCAGGGTAACTTTATTGAAAATGTTCATGGCCTCACCCTCACCCTCTCGTCTCGCACTACTTTGCCGTCTGATATGCCGATAATGCGGTCTGCTTGCAGGGCGATATTTTCATCATGCGTGACAATGATAAGGGTCTGACTGTATTTTTTATTGCTTGCTTTCAGCAGCTTGATGATTTCATGTCCATTCCGGCTGTCCAAACTGCCTGTGGGTTCGTCGGCAAGCATGACCGCTGGGGCGTTTATCAAAGCGCGTCCTATGGAAACGCGCTGTTGCTGGCCGCCCGAAAGCTGATTGGGTAAATGCGTTTTTCGGGCTTTTAGCCCAAGCAGTTCCAACAAGTCATTCAGCCGTTCCTCATTGACCTTTCGCTTGTCCATCAGTATAGGCAAGGTGATGTTTTCCACCACATTCAGAGTGGGAATGAGGTTGTGAAACTGGTAAATCAGCCCGACCTGCCGCCTGCGGAAAATGGCGAGTTTTTCATTGCTTTGGGCATATACATCCTGCCCATCCAAATACACCTTTCCGCTTGTCGGCACGTCCACACCGCCGATAATGTGAAGCAATGTGGATTTGCCAGAGCCGGAGGAGCCGATGATTGCGGTAAACTCCCCCTTTTCGATTGTAAGCGAAACATGGTCAAGCGCGGTAACTTGGTTTTCGCCCTCCCCGTAGACCTTGCATAAATTTTCAATTTTTAAAAATTCCATTATGTGAGTCTCCTTTCTCATGGTTTACCTATATAATAGAACCTTCAACTTACATCTCTGTGACTTTCAGGTGAGAGATTCGTCACTTTGGGAAACGAATGACAAATATCGCGCCACCCTGCGGGTGATTTTTTGCGGTAATCATCCCTCCCTGCCGTGTTATAATCATCTTGCAGAGAGCCAATCCAATCCCGTATCCTGTAGCGCCTTCGTTTTTCCCACGATAGAACCTGTCAAACAGGCAGGGTAAATCTTCTTTTTCAAAGCCCGCGCCGCTGTCGTGGATGGCAATCTCGGTAAACAGTGGGTTGTCCGTGCAGACAATCTCAATCTTCCCGTTCTCGCCTGCGCTTTCCATGCAATTTTTGAGGATGTTTTGTATTGCTTCCGAAAGCCAACCTGAATCTCCCTGAATAATCATCCCTTTCGGCACGTCTATTTGCAAAGCAATATCGCGCAGCTCCATTGGGATCAAAAACGGGTGAAGCGCAGCGCTTATCAAAGTATTCACATCTATCTGCTCGCCTTGGAAAACCACAATGCCCGCGTCCAGGCGGGATAATTTCAACAGGGAAGTAAGCAGCCAATCCATCTGTACAAACAATTCCTCTGTTTCCCGCATCAATGCTTTCCGCTCGTTTTCATTAGGGTTATTCTCTAACAATGACAGAATGAGGTTCGCGGATGTGAGAGGGGTGCGGAGTTGGTGGGCTATGTCAGCCAGCGAATCGGCAAGATGTTCTTTTTCTTTCTTCAGTGCGTCGTTTTGCTCCCGAATACGCAGCGTCATTTTTGTTATCTCGCTTTGCAGAATGGAAAGTTCGCCCTCGTCCGATTCACCAATATACAGATGGTCAGCGTTATGAAGCACAAGATCGATTTGATCTGAAATCCGCGCAATGCTTTTATATCGGGCTTTGATAAACGCAAAAAACGCTATTCCAAAGGCGGCGGCAGAAGCAATGGCAAGGATTCCAGCCGCCGTATTGATTGCAAATCCCAGCGTTACAGTGGTGGCAGCTATTAAGGAGAACAAAATTGCAAGCCGCCGAAACTCTCTATTCCGAAGCATACCCGTCCCCCAATCTATATCCCGTCCCGCGAACGGTCAGAATGATTTGCGGGCTTGCTGGGTCGTTCTCTATCTTCTCCCGCAAGCGTTTGATGTATACGGTCAATGTATTGTCATTGACAAACTCGCCCGCTGCGTCCCACAATTCGTCAAGCAGCCTGATCCTTGTGATAATACTTTTGGGGTTGCTAATAAACACCAGCAACAAGCGGTATTCTAATGCTGAAAGAAAAACCTCGTTGCCGTTTTTTTTCACAATGCCGCTTGCCGTATCGACATGAAGCCCGCCAATTTCAAAATCCGACCCGAAACGCCCGCTTTTCCGCAAGGCGGTTCCAATTCGCGCAATCAATTCACGCGGACGAAAAGGCTTGGTAATATAGTCGTCCGCACCCATGTTCAGCCCGGTAACAACACTTGATTCATCGCCGGAAGCTGTCAAAAAGATGACGGGAATATCTTGCGTTTCTTTGATTTCCGTGCAAACCGTAAAGCCATTTCCGTCAGGCAAAGAAATATCAATCAACGCCAAGTCAAATTTATTCCCGGCAAGCGCGGCAAGGGCTTCACTCCGCGTAGGGGCGTGAGTGACTGTAAATCCCTCCGAGCGGAGCAAAAGCATAAGGTTTTTAGCGATTGTCTTATCGTCCTCAACCAAAAATATCCGTTTCATTTATTTTCACCATCCTTTACTTTACTGCTCCTGTATCGTCCGTCAGCCGGTTTTTCAGCGTCAACCGGAACAAGCCATGTATTTCCCATTTTTTTAGCTCCCTTAATCCGTCCAGCAGAGCAATGGTACACTACCATTCTGTCTGTGATTCCCCACTTTTTCGCTGCTTCTTTTGTCGTTATATAATCCACGCATGACACCTCCATAATTTTATTATATTTCTTTTGACGGAAATATACAAACTGAAGTATAAGACAAAAAATACGGGAGCGTGGAAAGGAGTTCACGCTCCCGCACAGGTTTTCTTGATAATTTACGGTTAATGAATTTCTATATCTTCATTCTGCTTTACGGAGAATACCCGTCTGCCCGTGATTAATCAAGGGCTGGCTTTCAAAATGGCAATTTGGGATGTGGACGCTCCTGTTCTTTTAATTTATGCATGAATATCACTTCCTTTCTGATTTTGGGGTAAGAAAAAAGACGCTCATTTCTAAACGTCTAAATACGAGAATGTGAAGACGATATGTTTGAAAAAGTGCCTAAAACAAAGGATTTCTACGTATGGGCTCGTTGTATCAACACAATAGTCTCCACATGGGCTGTCTGCGGAAACATATCCACCGGCTGCACCTTTTCAGTTTTATATCCTAATTCTTCTAAAATTCCTAAATCTCTTGCAAGTGTAGCTGGATCACAAGAAACGTAAACTATTTTTTGTGGTGACATTTTTGCCATAGCTTCTAAAAGAGACCTTTCACATCCCTTTCTCGGCGGATCCACCACCACTACGTCTGCTTTAATTCCTCTTTGTATAAGCTCAGGTATTACCTCTTCAGATTTTCCTACAATAAATTCCGCATTATTTACACCATTTTCTCTTGTATTTATCTTTGCATTTTCTATAGCCTCTGGTATTATTTCAACTCCATATACCTTTTTAGCTTTTTCAGACAAGAAAAGAGATATGGTTCCTGTACCACAGTAAGCATCAAATACTACTTCTTCTCCTTTAAGTTCAGCATATTCTAATGCTTTTTCATATAATATTTCTGTTTGTGCAGGATTAACTTGAAAGAATGATAGCGGAGATATATTGAACTTATACTTTCCTATATAATCTACAATGCTGTCCTTTCCCCATAAGGTTTTATTTTTTAGCCCCAATACTACATTGGTTTTATCTTTATTTACATTTTGAATTATGCTGACTAATCCAGGTATGTTTTTAATCATAATATCGACAAATTCATTCTTGTATGGAAGTTCTTCTCCTCTTGTAACAACAACCACCATTACTTCCCCTGTTCTAAATGCTTTTCTTATCATAATATGCCTTATGATTCCCTTGTGCTTTTCTTCATTATAGGTTTCGATATTATACTTTGTAATCCATTCTCTCATAAGCTTCACTGCTTTGTCACCAATTTCATCTTGTATATGACAATTATCCATATTTATTATTTTGTGACTTCTTTCAGCATAAAATCCAATATGTATTTCTTCATTTTCCCTACCAACGGGCAATTGTACCTTATTTCTATATCTATAAGGTTCCTTCATTCCCATTACTGGTTCTACTTCTACATCTATCTTACCTATTCTTTTCATTACATCTTGCACCTTTTGTTTCTTGAATTCTAGCTGTCCTTCATAAGATAGATGCTGCATTTGGCACCCTCCGCACTGATTATATATATGACAAATAGGTTCCTCTCTATAAGGTGAATATTCTATAATTTCAACAATTTTTCCAAAAGCATAGTTTTTATTTACCTTCACTACTTTGATTTTACACTTTTCCCCCTTTATTGCCCCGGAAATAAAAATTGTAAAATCCTGAACTTTTGCCACTCCCTGTCCTTCACTGGCAAATCCCGTTATATCTACTATATAATCTTTATTTTTTTCTACAGGTACTATTTTCGTCATATAAACCACCTTTCTGCTATCCACTACTATAATCTTTTTCTAAAAATTTAATTACCCATTATCTATTTATCTAAAAATCTAAATCATCTATTATTTAAAATTCACTATCTATTATCTAGAAATCTAATAATCTAATAGCCTAATAATCTAATAAATCTATCATCTAATTAAATTTATTATTAATTGATATAGAAAAGGAATTAACATTGAAGGGATTAAATTAGCTACTTTAATTTTTGTCATTCCTAACATATTAAACCCTAATCCTAAAATTAATAGACTTCCTACTGCTGTTATATTATCTACTACACTAGCTATAAGTATTCCCTTTAACAAGGAAGCAGATAGTACAATTAACCCTTGATATAATATTATGGATATGGATGCAAACAATACTCCAACTCCATAGGCTGATGCAAATATTATTGCTGCAAATCCATCTAAAATAGCCTTCGCATATAAAGTGGAATGATTTCCTGTAAGTCCACTTTCCAAGGAACCTACTATACTCATTGCTCCTACACACATAAGTAAAGTAGCGGCTACAAATCCTTCTGAGAATTTTCCACCTTTATCTTTAAATTTATTTTGAAGCTTGTCTCCTAATTTTCTGAGCCTATCATCAATATCTATTATTTCTCCAATTATAGCTCCAATTACCATGCTTATTATTATAAAAGATATATCCTTCCCCTTCTGAGAACCGGATAATCCAATTAGTACTACGCACAAAGCTAGTCCATTCATTACGGTTATTCTTACTTTCTCTTTTATGCCTTTACTAAAGAGCAACCCTATAAGACTTCCTATAGCTACCGCTGCCCCATTTACTAATACACCTAACAAGAACATCCCCCCAAAACTATATTTCCCTCTAAATAAGGTATTTAAATTAAAAAAATTGCACCTTATAGGTGCGAGAGAATCAGTTGTCCTAATTTTAAATGTTATTTTATTTCTATCCAAATATCTTTATATTATACAGTATAATTTACATTTATAAAAGATTAATTATTCATTAAAGCAATTTCTTACTTCTTTTAGCATTTTTACTATAGGTAAATCGTATGGACACTTCCTTTCACAGCTTTGACAAGCCACACAATCCTTCGCTGTATACTTCATTGAAGCATATCTGGTTTCTGCCCACTCTGGAAGACCATATCTCTCTTTATATGCTTTTAAAACAAATATACTTGGAATATCTATATTCTGCGGACATGGTCCACAATAGCCACATCTCCTACAGAATTCAGTTCCTAGCTCTTTTGAAATTTCTAGTATTTTTTCCTCTTCCTCGCTAGTTAATGGAGTTATATTGTTCCCAACGAAGGAATTCTCTTCAATTTCTTCAAAGGTAGCCATTCCTGGTATGGCTGTTGTAATATTCTCATTGTTTAGTATGAATCTCAATGCTAAACTTCCATCCCGTAGGGCCCCTCCTGCCATTGGTTTCATTGCTATAACTCCTATATTTAATTCCTTTGATCTTTTGAATAGCTCTTCACCCTGTTTTTCTACTATATTATATGGATACATTATGGTTTCAAACCTTCCACTTTCTATTGCAATTTTTAAAATATCTAAACTATGAGACGTAATACCTATATGTCCTATTTTACCTTCTTCTTTCATTTGAATAAGAGCATTATAAGCCCCCTCTTCACTTAAAACCTGACTATATTCCTCTTCTGTCTTTACATTATGTAATTGATATAAGTCAATATAATCAGTTCTTAAGTTATTTAGACTTATTTCTACATCCTTTAACATAGATGCCTTATCTCTTGCCATAGATTTAGTAGCAATTATCCACTTATCTCTTCTTCCTTCCATGGCATATCCTAAATACTCTTCTGAAACAGTATATCCTCTAGCTGTATCTATAAAATTTATCCCTAACTCTTCACATCTTATAAGCAACTTTTTTACTTCTTCTGCATTAGTCTTTTGTATTGGAATTCCACCAAAACCTATGGAGGATACACTTAAATTTGACTTCCCAAGTACTTTATATTCCATATATAACATCCCCTTAAAATATATTCCCAAATTAATTCTAACTTCTTAAATTTTCATTGTCAAATGTTAGGATACCTTAATCCTTGACTACATAAAAAAAGAACACCTCCAAATGTTATAGGTGCTAACATTTGGGGTGCATTTCAAAGATGCTCAAAACTATTTTAATACCAATTAATATTATCTTCTACTTTAGCCTTTTTACTTAATTGTACATCTTTTAACGCCCATTTTTTAAATTCATTATAACCTGTCCTATCAACTATATACCCTATATGCTCTTTTCCTCCTGGAGCCTCTTTATCTATATATTCATGTATATAGTCATAAGTGTTTAATATTATCTTAATAATGCTCTCTTCATCAATCCAGGTTATAAATTCTCTAGCTAGTCTTGGATTCTTCTTTCCTGTCCTTCCCATGATGACTAGTTTAAAATATTTTTCCTCGCTTCTAGACCAAGCGGAAGTTGGACACTTTCCTATACATTCACCGCATCCTAGACATTTGCTATGATCTCTTACAACTTTATAGTTTTCAAAGGTTAAAGCCCCTGTAACTCTTTTCTTGCAGTTATTTACACAAGCTTCACATCCTATACATCTATAGTTGTCATATTGCGGCTCAGTCATGCCAATTATACCAAAGTCATGCATCCTTGCCTTAATACAATCATTAGAGCATCCTGTTAATGCTACTTTAACATGATAATCGTTTGGGAAAATTGCCTTTTCTATTTTTTTAGCAAATTTACTTGTATTATAGTTCCCAAAAGGGCATACTGAATTTCCTATACATGCAGACACATTTCTAGTTCCTGAAGCTGAGTAGCCGCCGTTAGGGTTTTCTTGATTTATTTCTAGTCCTTCTATAACAGGTTGAAGAGCTTTGTTTACATCTGGTATATATTTCATTGGAATTCCTGGAATCTCAAATCCTTGTCTTGCTGTTATATGGAGAGTTCCGTTACCATATTTCTCTGCCACTTCTTGTAAAATAATTAAGTATTTTGCCTTTAAGTGTCCTCCTGGAACTCTTACCCTTGCTGCTGTCTTTCCTCTCTCTTTTGTCACCCTAAAAGCATTTTTCTTTAAAGCTTTAGTATTTATATCCATAATCTCACCCCCTAATCTATAAGCTCTTTAGCTTTAGTATAATTAAACACAGGTCCATCAAGACAAATATAGGTATCGTCTATCTTACAATGTCCACATTTTCCTACACCACAACACATCTTTCTCTCATAAGAAACCCATATATTTTCTTCTTTTATCCCACTTTTTATAAATTCTCCTACTGTAAACTTCATCATAATAGGAGGCCCTACAATTATTACATTGGCTTCCTCAATATTTTTTATAGCTATGTTTCCCACATAATTTGTTATAAGTCCTACATTGCCTACATATTCTTCATGAGCCTTGTCTACCGTCATTATTGTCTTTATACTTTCATTCCATTTCTTAAAATCATCTTTAAACAATATATCTTCTGGAGATTTAAATCCACAAATTAGAGTAAAATCTTCCACTTCATCCACATGTTTCGCAAAATAATCTACTACACCTTTTACAGGTGCAAGACCTGTTCCTCCCGCTGCCACGATCACTTCTTTTCCCTTGTATCGCTCTATATCAAAACCATTACCATAGGGTCCTCTCATAAAAAGATGATGTCCTGGGAAAAAAGTGTGTATAATATCTGTTACTTTTCCTACTCTTCTTATGGTTAAATCCACATAGTCTTCCCCAATCTCACAAACAGAAATAGGAGCTTCACCATACTTTGGAATAGATACTTCGAAAAACTGTCCCGGTTTTACCTCTCCCTTGTATTCCATTCTAAAAGTATAATCTATATCAGTATGAGGTTTTATACTCAATATTTTTGACTTAAATGGTAAATACACATTTTTCTCCAATTATTTCCCCTCCTTAACTGCAGAATTTAATTTATTTACACAATGTGAAAATGAGATATATTCTGGACATGCATCGTCACACCTACCACATCCTACACACATATGATATCCAAACCTTTTATTAAAATCATATACTTTATGCATAACCTTAAACCTCATTCTATCCCCTTTGTTTTTTCTAAATTCATGCCCTCCTGCCATACTAGTAAATCCATCTATTTGACAAGATGCCCATACCCTTCTTCTTTCTCCTACATTATCGTTATCCTTATAGAATATATCTTGCATTGTAAAACATGCACATGTGCCACATACAGTATTACATCTTCCACAGGCAATACATCTTGAAGAGTATTCCTTCCAGATATCTGCCTTAAATATTTCTATATTCAATCCTTCAGGTATTTTCACTTCTAATTCATTTTTCTCTATAAATTTAGGTGTTACTACTTTTTCCTCTAATCCTTCAAACATGTGAGACAGTTCTTCATCCTTGCACTCTACAAAAACTTTATCCCCTTGTCTCCTTACAAACATTGAATAATCTTCAGTTTTGTTTGAGCCCATACTTACACAAAAACAATTTTCAAAGCTATTTTCACATTCCATCAAAATAAATTTTACTTTCTCTCTCAATTTTTTATAATAGGGGTCTTCAAAACCATTCTTTAAATAGACTTGATCTAATCTTTTTGTAGCATGTATATCACAACTTCTTAAAAATATAAGTATATTTTTTTCTTCTTCTTTAGGTTCCATAACTTGATCTTCTGTAAAGTAAAATAAGGTTTGAGTTATTGGAAGTATTACTTCCTTTGGAGAAAAGAAAGATTTTTTATTAAATTCTATATCCTGTATTTCATTTACTTCTCCATACCTTACCATGTCTGTATCTGAAAAAGTCCCCTTATTCTTCAAGAGTTTGGGACCATATACTTTATTATTCCTTCTTAATTCCTTCATTACATTGTTGAACTTTTCCATTGATAATGAAAATCCCAATTCTATTCCCCCTTTACTTTTCCTTTTAATTTAAAAAACACCATACTGCATCTTTTCTGAACAAATGATAGTTTGTTAATTTCTTCACTAAATCTTCTATAATAATCCTCAGTATTATAGATAAAAGTCTATAATACCAAAGTATCATAAATAATAAAAAAGGAATGTGACCTATATCACATTCCTCTAAAATATATCGAAAGACTTTCTCTATCTTTTATAATAATTTTTCTGCCTTTAAATTCTATAAGACCATTCTTCTCAAAGTTGTTTATACATCTAGATACAGCTTCCCTTGTGTTTCCTAACATATCTGCAAGATAGGTTATGCTAATATCTAAATTAATTAAAGTTCCTCCATCTACTTCTACTCCATAGTCCCTACTTAATTTCCAGAGCTTAGCAGCTAGTTTTTTATCTATTTTTATAGGTACCGCATTTTTCAGTTGCCTATATAATCTTCTTATCTTTTTACCCATAGAGTACATTATTTTTTTAGTAACCTGGAAATCTTCTTCCATAACTTCAAGCAAATCATTTTTATTAAGAGCCAATACACTACTATCTTCAAAAGCCTCACAATTTATAGATGCAGGTAAATCATCAAATATAACCTCATTTATTATTTCACCCTTATCTAAAATATATATTATTCTTTTTTGTCCTGTTTCTGTCAATCTATAAAGGGTTACTTTACCGTTTACTGCTATATAGATGTTATTGATCACATCCCTTTCACTAAATAATATTTGTCCTTTTTTTAATTGTATTAGATTAGATGAACTAACTAATTTATCAATATGTTTCTCATGTAAATTTTCAAACAATGGGATACTCAAAATACTTTTTTTATTACAATTATACATTCTCAAGCAACTCCTCATTTTCTTTATTAGAAAAATTATAGGAATCAATTAGTTTTTAGGTTACTATATAAAAAGAGCACCCACTAGGTGCTCATCTTTATGATATGGATACCTTACCGTTATAAACAATTCCTCTCCTTACGTCCATAGTTACATATGAGCCAGTCTTTAATGTCTTCATTGCTCCTCCTGCACTACATATAAAAGGTATTTCACGGGTGATGCATTCAATAGCTAAGTGGGATGTAAGTCCTCCTGTCTCAGCTATAACTCCTCCAACCCTATCTAATACGGATATATACTCTATATCTGAATCCTTAATTACCAATATATCTCCTTTTTCTACTAAATCTTTAGCTTCAGCATGGTTATTGACTAATTTTATTGTACCTACTCCATGTTTAACTCCAGCGCCTCTTCCTTGAACTAAAATATCTCCTACTACATGAACTTTTAACATGTTTGTAGTTCCTGAGTAGCTTGCTGGAATACCTGCCGCTATTACAACTAAATCCCCTTTATTTACATACTCTGATTTTAATGATATTTCTACAGATTTCTCTATAAGTTCGTCAGTAGAACTATACTGTTCAGTAAGAATTGGGAATACCCCCCAATTCAATGCCAGCTTTTTAGCTACACTAGCATTTGGAGTAACTGCAATTATAGGACATGCTGGTCTATATTTGGATACCATTCTAGCTGTATATCCACTTTGAGTAGCTGTTATTATAGCTGATGCATTTAATTCAGCTGCAGTAGTACATGTAGCTATACTTATAGCATTTGCTACATTTAGCACATGCACCTCTCTTCTTTTAGATAATAAGGAATCATAATCTATTTTTTCTTCTGCAGTTTTAGCTATTCTTGCCATTGTATTAGCCGCTTCTATTGGATATTTTCCTCCAGCGGTTTCTCCGCTAAGCATTATGGCATCTGTACCATCAAATATAGCATTAGCTATGTCTGAAGCTTCTGCCCTGGTTGGTCTTGGGTTTCTTATCATAGAATCAAGCATTTGTGTTGCAGTAATTACAGCTTTTCCTGCTTTATTACATTTTTCAATTATCATTTTTTGAATAATTGGAACTTGTTCAATTGGAATTTCTACTCCCATATCTCCTCTAGCTACCATTATTGCATCAGAAAATTGTATTATCTCATCTATGTTTTCAACACCTTGATGGTTCTCTATCTTTGAGCATATTTGAATGTCTTTTCCATTATTTTGTTCAATAACTTTTCTTATAGCTAAAACGTCTGAAGCTCTTCTTATAAATGAAGCTGCAATTATATCTACTTCATTTTCACATCCAAATTTTAAATCTTCTTTATCCTTTTCTGTTAAAGATGGTAGTGAAGTAGCCACTCCAGGAACATTTACTCCTTTATGATTGGATATAAATCCACTATTCTTTACTACACAGTGAATTTTATTATCTTCTACATTTTCTACTTCAAGTGCTACCAACCCATCATCTATTAATATCATATTTCCTGGTTGTACATCTTCGTGTAGCCTATTATAGGTTATAGAACATTTACTTTCATCACCTAAAATCTCTTCTCCACAGTAAATAGTGAACTTATTTCCTTCAATTAGTTCAACTTTTTCATCTTTAAAGTTTCCAGTCCTTATTTCTGGTCCTTTAGTATCTAGTATAATTGCAATATGTTTATTATATTTGCGATTTAATTCTTTTACTAAATCTATTCTCTTTTTATGTTCCTCATGAGATCCATGAGAAAAATTTAATCTAGCCGCATTCATTCCAGCTTTAATTAATTCACCTAACACATCTTCTTTATCACTTGCAGGACCTATGGTAAAAACCATTTTTGTTTTTTGCATAATAAAACCTCCAAAATTCTATACTTATTAATAAGATAATGATTCTCCAATTAAATATAAGTCTTCATTAAACTTCGCTTTTATAGTTAAAGCTTCATCTATACCCATATCTATTACTTTTCCGCCTTGCACCCCTACTACTGTAGAAGTTTTGCCTTCTAACAATAATTCTACAGCCCTATATCCTAATCTAGAGGCTAAAATTCTGTCATTTGCCGTAGGACTTCCTCCTCTTTGAATATGTCCAAGTATTGTTGCTCTAGCACCAATCCCTGTAACTTCTTCCACCTTTTTAGCTATTTCATTAGCTCCACCAACACCTTCAGCTATTATAATTAAGTTGTGCATTTTTCCTCTTAATTTTCCTTCTAAAATTGTTCTGCAGAGCACATTTACATCATACCCTTTTTCTGGTACTATTATACTTTCGGCTCCACCAGCTAATCCAGCATACACAGCTATGTCACCACAATTTCTTCCCATAACTTCCACAATACTAACTCTTTCATGAGAAGTTGATGTATCTCTTAATTTATTTATAGCGTCCAATACAGTATTTACTGCAGTATCAAAGCCTATAGTGTACTCTGTATATGCTAAGTCATTATCTATTGTCCCTGGTATTCCAACTGTTTTTATTCCATGTTTAGCTAGTGCCTGAGCTCCATGAAAGGAACCATCTCCTCCTATTACAACCAATCCATCTATACCAAAGGCGGACAAAATATTTGCAGCCTTCTTTTGACCTGCTTCTGTTTTGAATTCTTCACTTCTAGCAGTTCTTAAAATTGTACCGCCTCTTTGAATAATATCCGCTACACTTTTTCTTTCCATTTGAAATAATTCACCATTTATGAGTCCACTAAATCCCCTTTGTATTCCCATTACATCTAAACCTTTATCTAAACCTGTCCTAACCACTGCCCTTATTGCAGCATTCATGCCTGGGGCATCGCCACCACTGGTTAAAACTCCAATTTTCTTCATATTATACCTCCTCCTAATTTTGACCACATGGACATTTTTTGTCCCACACCTTTTACAAAGATATAAATATCTGTATATTATTAATTTTAATAAAAGTATGTAAAATATGCAATAATATATAGTAATAAAAGAAAAAATAAACAAAATATATAAGAAATATTTATATTCCCCATAATATTTTGTTTATTTTTTTATTTAATATTCAACTAAATAAATTTTACATTTTCTTCACCGAAATTAAATTTTATTAACCTAATTATATCTTTATTACAATTTACCCATAAATCTTTGTTTAGTTGATATTTCTTTTTACTTTCTTCTATATAAATATAAATAGGTGTATTACCTTTATATTGGGTACACATAGATTTTAACAGTTCTAAAGATTCTCCTAATTTCTCTTCTTTAGCTAGTCTTATATATACTTTTTCATATATCTTATCATCTATATTTTCCTTAGATAAGAGGTTCACTTCCTCACATATGATTTTAGGCTGTTCACTTTCTCTCATGCTTATTCTGCCTTTGATTAGTATTGTAGAATCCTCTTTAATTATATCTTTATTTTTTTCCAATATTTTAGGAAATACTATTACCTCAATAGCTCCATAAAGATCTTCCACCTCTAAAAATGCCATCATTTCATTACTTCTAGTTACTTTTTTACTTATATAAGTAACTATTCCACCGATCTTTACTGCCTGATTATCGAAGACTTTTTTTTCAATTTCAATTAGTTCTTCTTCTAAACCCTCTGAACTTACAATATCAGATATCTTTGTCATATATCTTTCATTGAGTATTTCACTAAATTCCTCTAAAGGATGGCCAGATATATATAAACCAGTCATTTCTTTCTCCATAGCTAAGAGATATTTTTTAGGAAATTCATTGATATCAGGGTATTGTATTTCCACAGGCGTATCCTCAAATTGTGAAAATAAATCTATTTGACCATTTATATTTTTCTTCCTATCATTGTTAGTGCCCTCTAATATTTTTTCATACACTGCTATCATTTGAGATCTATATACTCCGAAATTATCAAAAGCTCCAGCTTTAATTAAACTCTCCAGACCTCTTTTATTTACAAAATTTAAATCTGCCTTGTTGCAAAAATCTAAAAGATCTTTAAACTTTCCCTTATCCTCTCTAGACTTTACTATGCTCTCAATTACATTAACTCCAGAATTTTTTACAGCAGCTAATCCAAATCGTATGTTGTTCCCACTAACTGTAAATTTACTATAACTTTCATTAATATCTGGTGCTAACACCTCGATATTTCTTTCCTTAGCAAATCTTACATAATAAGATACTTTTTCATTGTTTCCCATTACACTGTTTAGCATGGCTGCAATAAATTCAACAGGATAATATCTCATTAAATATCCTGTATGATAAGCAACTACTGCATAGGCAGCGGCGTGGGATTTGTTAAATGCATAGGAGGCAAAATCCATCATAGAGTCAAATATCTTATTTCCTATTTTCTCATCTATACCATTACCTATACATCCAGGAACCTCTACATTGCCATCTTTATCTACAACTCCATAGACGAAATTTTTTCTCTCTTCCTCCATTACGTCATGCTTCTTTTTTGACATAGCTCTTCTTACAAGGTCACTTCTTCCCATGGAGTAACCAGCTAATTTTCTAACAATCTCCATTACCTGTTCTTGGTAAACCATACATCCATAAGTAACTGAAAGTATGTCATGTAACTCCTCTGTTAGATATTCTATTTCATCTGGATTCTTTTTATTTGAAATATATTTTGGTATTTCTGCCATAGGTCCTGGTCTATAAAGGCTTATTCCTGCAATAATATCCTCAAGAGAATCTGGTTTTAAGTCCTTCATGAAACTTGTCATACCTGGTGACTCTAATTGAAATACGCCTACAGTTTTACCTTCACTTATCATTTTATAAACTTCTTTATCTTCGAATCCTAATTTATCTAAATCTATGGAAATACCTCTGTTTTCCTTTATCATCTCAACTGCATCTCTTATTACTGTAAGTGTTCTTAATCCTAAGAAGTCCATTTTAAGTAATCCTAGTTCTTCTAAGGTGCCCATGGTAAATTGAGCCACTATAGAACCCTCATTCTTTTGTAATGGTACATATTGAACTAAAGGTTTTGATGCTATAACAACCCCTGCTGCATGAGTTGAGGTATGCCTAGGCAATCCTTCTAACTTTTTAGCTATATCAATTAATTCCTCAATTCGCCCATCATCTTCATATATTTCTTTTAATTCTGGATTTAATTCAAGAGCCTTATCTATAGTCATAGTTGTTCCAGGAACAGTAGGTATCATTTTAGCTATCTTATCTACTTCAGCATAAGAATAATTCATAGCCCTTCCTACGTCCCTAATACATGCCCTAGCTGCCATTGTACCAAAGGTTATTATCTGTGATACATTGTCAGCACCATACTTACTAACTACGTAGTCTATAACCTCTCCACGCCTTTCATAGCAAAAATCGCTATCAATATCAGGCATAGATACTCTTTCAGGATTTAAGAATCGCTCGAATAAAAGGCCATATTTTATAGGGTCTATTTTAGTAATACCTAGTGTATAGGCTACTATTGATCCAGCACCACTTCCTCTACCTGGACCAGTCATTATCCCTTTTTCTCTAGCAAATCTTATAAAGTCCCAAACTATAAGGAAATAATCTATGTATCCCATGTCTTCTATAATCTTCAATTCATAAAGTAATCTTTCTTCTATATCTTTTGTTATTTCTTCATATCTTTCCCTTAATCCCTTGTAGCATATTTCCTTTAAATACTCACTATGCTTAACTCCAGCAGGAAGGGGGAATACGGGTAATTTAGATTCACCAAATTCATAATTAAAATTGCACTGTTCTGCTATTTTTACCGTGTTTTCAAGTGCCTCTGGCACATGGGAAAATAGTTTGTACATCTCTTCTGGGGATTTTAGATAAAATTGATCAGAAGGATATCTCATCCTCTCCTCTTCATCCACAGTTTTATTTGTCTGTATACATAATAGTACATCATGTGGTTTATAATCTTCTTTATAGATATAATGAACATCGTTAGTTGCAACTAAAGGAATGTTTAATCTCTTAGACATGTCGATGAGTTCGTTGTTAACTTTTAGTTGATCTTTTTGTCCATGATACTGAAGTTCTAAATAAAACCCCTCTTTAAATATATCTTTATACAGTAATGCTGTTTCCTCAGCTTTATTTATTCTACCTTCTAGTATATAGCTTTGTATTTCTCCACCAAGACATGCACTTAAAGCTATTAATCCCTCACTATGTTCTTTTAAATAATGATGATCTACCCTAGGTTTGTAGTAAAAACCATCAATAGATGCTTTGCTCACTATTTTCATTAAATTTTCATACCCTGTTTCATTTTTAACAAGTAAAAGTAAATGATATATTCCATTATCTCTATCATTTACTTTTATATCCATTGACTTAGGTACCACATATATCTCACAACCGATTATCGGTTTAATTCCCTCTTTCATTGCAGCTTTATAGAATTCTACACATCCATATAAAACTCCATGGTCTGTTATAGCTAAGCTATCCATTCCTAATTCTTTAGCTCTTTTTACTAATTCCTTGATTTTAGCCGAAGAGTCAAGTAGGGAATATTCCGTATGCTGATGTAAACTAACCCACTTTATAGTAGAATCACTATTCATACGCCTCTTCCTCCCACTATCATTTTCTTGTAACCTTTGCAGAAACAAAGGATTTAGCTATCAAATCTTTTTTACCATCATACATAACTATCTCTACTTTACAAAAGCTTCTTCCCATGACCTTACAGAAGGTTTTTCCTCTATCAATTATATTTACATATGCATCTATATCCGTATCTATCTGAACAGGCTTCATAAAGTATGTAGATATATTATCTACAAATAAGCTGATACTATCTTCTTCATTGAGGCAAATCAATGCCATAGTAGAAATTAGCATATTTAAAGCACTCCATGAAGCAGTACCTATAGGATCTATCATTTCGGAAGTAACTCTTCCATAGAAATGCATTTGTTCCCCTTCCCATGCATACTTAAATTTCTTTAATACTATATTTTCTATATTTTCCTCTATCTTTGGTTGCCTTGCTGCATGTTTTAATGCCTTAATTATGTCTCCTCTTTTAACACTACCAACAAACCTTTTGTTATCTACAACGGGACAAAACTGTACTCCTTCTCCTTCAATCACGTGAGCAGCATAGGCTACAGTGGTTGTAGGCTCTAAGGTAGTTACGTTTTTTCTCATTAATTTTTCAATCTGCATATCTTCACTTAAATTAGATTTTAATTCTTTCAAGGTGATTAATCCCATGAATTTCATCTGATCATTAACTACTGGAAATTCAACTTGTGAAGTACTTTCAATCAGCTTTCTCCAAGAAGATACAGTATCATCGGTTTTTAAATATGGATATTCATAATCCATTATATCCTCTATGAGTATTATCTCCTTCTTCACTGTATTTTCCCATATAGCTTTATTTATCATGCTAGCTACGGTGAATGTATCATATAAAGTACAGATTACAGGCATTTCATTATAATCTGCTAATCTCTTTATTTTATCACTACATTTAAATCCACCAGTTATTATTATGCCACAATCATTTACCAATGCTAATTCTTGGACCTCTTCTCTGTTACCAGCTATAAAAAGAGAGCCTGGAGTAATATACTCTTCAATGGCTTCGGGAGTCATTGCCCCTATTATAAAATGCTCTAACTTTTTATGTATTCCATTCTTACCTGCAGCAATATTTCCATCTACAATTCCAACTATTTCACCAAAAGTTAAGACCTCTTTATTCTTTTTCTCTACTTTCTCTATCCTTATAGTGCCTATCCTTGGGATTGTAGTTACTATGCCTCTTTCCTCACACTCTTTTATTGCCCTATATGCAGTTCCTTCGCTGATGTTTAACAGGCTAGCTATGGTTCTTACAGATATTTTCGCTCCAACAGACAAATTGCTAATATATCTTATAACTTCTTCATGCTTAGACATAGTCCATTTTTACCTTCCTTCCCTTCTCAGTTCTTCTGCGATCTTTTCAATTTTTCTAAGTCTATGATTTACGCCTGATTTTCCAACAGGAGGATTAAGCATTTCCCCTAATTCTTTTAATGATTCATCAGGAAATTTTAATCTCAATTCCGCAATCTCTCTTAAATTTTGAGGGAGACGCTTAAGTCCTATTTCTTGTTGTATAAGTTTTATACTCTCCGCCTGCCTTACTGCAGCATTTACAGTTTTACTTAAGTTTGCTGTTTCGCAATTCACTAACCTATTTACGTTATTTCTCATTTCTTTCATGATTCTTACATTTTCTAATTCTAAAAGAGAAGAATGGGCACCTATTATATTCAGTAAGTCTATAATCTGCTCCCCCTCTTTTAAATACACTATATAGCTATTCTTTCTTTGTATAACTTTAGCATTTAATCCATAGGTATTTATAACTTTACTTAAATTATCAGCATAATTACTATTATTGGTAACAAATTCTAAATGATATGTCTTTTCAGGGTTACTTATGCTTCCCCCCCCTAAAAAAGCACCTCTTATATAGGCTCTACGAGTTTTATCATCTTTTATCATGTTACTTGAAATATCATAATTTAGTACTAATATTCCTTCTTCTCCTTTTAATACCTCTGTTTCTTTTAGAAATTCTTTTACATCTATGTCCTCTCCAATAACAATAATATATACATTATTTTTCTTAAAGGAGTTGCTTTTCTTCACCATTATCTTAGTGTGAATATTAAAATATTCTTTTAATATTTTAAATACCAACCTAGCAATAGCGGGGTTTTCTGTGGTTATTTTTAAACCTAACTGCTTATTACCACTAAAGATTAAAGTACCGCTTACTCTCATGATTGCTGATAGTTGTGCCAATGCTTCTTCTCTTGTGAGATTAGTATATCTGCAAACTTCATTCTTAACTTTAGCTGAAAATGACATATTTTTTTCTCCCTATTTATTTTTTTTATTCCTATCCTTTAATCTTTCTGATAAATAGAAGTACTCAATTATCTTTTTTCTATCATAAAGTAATTTCTTTTCCATTATTGTTTCTATTAATATGGAAGCTAATTTTTCGGAATTATGTCTTATTAGCCCATTTCTAACAGTTACAAAATCTCCTTCTATTATTTTTACATTAAGATTTTTTATATTCTCTTCGTCTATCTCTACAATATGAGAAGCTTCTTCCTTATACTTGCCTTCCATATCTTTTTCAATTTTTCCTTTATTAACCACTACATAATTCACTATTCCATTACCGCTATGTTTATATAAGGCTTTAATATGGTCAGAAACTGTATATCCACCTGTCTCACCTGGCTGAGTCATAATATTTGATACATAGATCTTTAAAGCCTCAGTCTTATGTAGTGCAAGACCTATTTCTTTTACTAATAAATTTGGAATGACACTAGTATATAGACTACCTGGTCCCAATATTATAGCATCTGCTTCTAAAATAGAGTTAACAGCTTCGCTTAGCGCCCTAGCATCCTGAGGTTCAATAAAAATTCTATCTATTTTACTATTTTGCTTCATAGCTTCCTCTGGTATGCTTGACTCTCCCTTTACAATTGAACCATTTTTAAGTTTCGCCATTAATACCATATCATCCAAAGTAACAGGAATAACTTTTCCTGTCACCGCCAATACTGAACTCATCTTTTGCACAGCTTCTTCAAAGTTATTTGAAATACCATCCATAGCAGCTAAAAACAAATTACCAAAACTTTGGTTCTTTAATCTACCATCCTTAAATCTATATTGAAGAAGCTCTTCCATTAACGGTTCTGTATCAGATAAGGCCAATATACAGTTTCTAATATCTCCCGGTGGAAGTATTCCTAAATCTTCTCTTAAATCTCCAGAACCTCCTCCATCGTCTGCTACCGTAACTATTGCCGTTATATTTGAAGTATAATGCTTTAATCCTCTAAGCATGGTAGACAAACCTGTTCCACCACCTATAGCTACTATTTTAGGGCCTTTAACTAGGAGCCTTTTTTCATATATCAATGTTTCTAATTTTTTAGAGTCTATGGAAACATTTAAATATCCTTTATTTATAAGTGCAATTATAGATCTCATTCCCTGGGTAACAGATATATATATCATAAATATACCCGTTGCTAATAAAAATATATAAAAAGCTATATAGTAGTAACTATACAGACGATTTCTAACAAATTCGATAAGTGCAAAAGCTATAAAGAGTATTCCTGTAAATAAAAATAATATCCACCTCTTAACCTTAATACCTGGTCTTAGCCAATCACTTATTTTCATGACTTTTTACCATCCCTACTAACATCTTGCTGAATATCTCTATGGTCTCTATTAACTTTATAATTCTTATTTTTTAATATTTCATAAATAGCATTAGCTATAGCTACTGAACGATGTCTTCCTCCCGTACATCCAATAGATATTATCAATTGTTTTTTACCTTCTTTTATATAATTAGGAATTAAAAATTCCATCATATCTTGTAATTTCTCTATAAATTTTGTAGTTACATCATAACCCATTACATAATTTACCACTTGATCATCATTTCCCGAATATTCCTTTAGCTCAGGAATATAATATGGATTAGGCAGGAATCTTACATCGAATACTAAATCAGAATCTAATGGTATGCCATATTTAAATCCAAAAGAAACTACTGTAATTATAAGTTGAGTTTCTATTTGGCCTTCTTCTCCATATATTTTTGTAATTTCTTCTCTTAATTTCATGGTTGAAAAATTCGAAGTGTCAATTATATTGCTTGCTCTATCTTTTACTTCTCTTAATCTATTTCTTTCCATTAGAATACCATTTAGTATTCTACCATCTGGTGCTAGAGGATGCTTCCTTCTAGATTCTTTAAATCTTTTAACCAGCACTTCATCGGAAGCATTTAAGAATAATATTTCATATTTATAGCCTTGGTTCTTTATATATTTTAAACTTTCAAATAAATCATCAAAGAATTCTCCCCCTCTGATATCTATAACTACAGCAATTTTATTTATCCTTCCATCTGTTTGGCAACAAGCTTCAGCAAATTTAGGAATTAGGGTTGGGGGCAAATTATCAACACAAAAGTAGCCTAAGTCCTCTAAACTTCTTATTGCTTGAGTTTTTCCTGCGCCAGATAAACCAGTAACTATGACAAATCTCATATTCTTCCTCCTTGTATAGCTCACCAAATTTCTATAACACTTACTTTTAATTATAGAATACCATAATATTTAATAATAAAACAAACTTAAAAATAAAAGTTAAGGACAAACTATTTATTTTTATCCTTAACCTTTACTACCTTTAGTTATCTTCCCCTACTATCATAACCTCTGTATGAAGGTCAATATCATATTTTTCTCTTACTGTCTTTTGAACCATTTCTATTAACTTAATTATATCTTTTGCCGTTGCGTTTCCTTTATTAATTATGAAACCTGAGTGTTTTTTTGATACTTCAGCATCTCCTACATTTGCACCCTTTAGTCCACTGTCTTCTATTAATTTTGCAGCAAAATGTCCTTCTGGTCTTTTAAAAGTACTTCCTGCTGATGGATATTCTAAAGGTTGCTTATCTCTTCTTCTCTGTGATAAGTCTTGTATTCTTCCATATATCTTTTCTTGTTCTCCATTATTTAAGTTAAATACAGCTTCCACTACAGTATAACCATACTTTATTATAGAGCTCATTCTATAGCCCAGTTCTAGTTCCTCTTTAGTTAATTTTTTAAATTCTCCATTATTATTAAGTACATAGGCACTTTCTATTACTTGAGAAATTTCTCCATTATAAGCACCTGCATTCATAGTAAGAGCCCCTCCAACACTTCCAGGTATCCCGCTAGCAAACTCAAATCCTGCTAAACAATTTTGGGCAGCTATATTAGAAACCTTTGAAAGTAATGCTCCACTTTGAGCAATTATTTTATTTCCTTCAACTTTAATATCATCTAACTTACAGAGTTTCATTATTATACCTCTTACTCCTCCGTCTCTTACTAAAAGATTAGATCCATTTCCAAGAATTAAAAGAGGTACATTATTCTTCTTAGAAACTTCAACCACTTCTCTAACCTGATCATAGGATTCAGGAGTGACTAATATATCTACCGGTCCCCCTACTCTAAAAGATGTGTGTTTTTTCATGGGTTCATCTATTTTAACATTATCTTTTCCTAAGATTTTTTCTAGCATAATTATAAAATCTTTGTACTGATTCATATTTTTATCTCCTTGAAACGATTATTATGTATCATTAATAAGTATAATGTATAAAGATTTCTTTATCAATATTTATATTCTAGTCACTTTCTACTTCATATATTCAGAGTTATTGATCTTTCCTAAAAAAATCCAATATGCTTTGAGCTGCTTTTTTATCTATAGAAGGAGTGCTTATTAATTCATCATAACTAGCTGTTTTTATATTCTCTACTCCGCCAAATTTCTTAAGCAATTCTTTTTTTCTCTTCTCCCCTATATTAGGCACTTCGTCTAATATGGATTTTAAAACTCTCTTATCTCTTAAAGTTCTATGATAAGTTATGGCGAATCTATGAACTTCATCCTGTATTCTAGCTATTAGTCTTTTTAAATTAGACCCCTCTTTTAAAATCAACTCATTATTATTATATATTAGACCTCTAGTATTGTGATTATCATCTTTTACCATTCCACATACAGGTATTTGTATATTTAGTTTTTCCAAAACCTCTAATGCGATGTTTACTTGACCTTTTCCTCCATCCATCAATATCAAATCTGGAAATACACAAAATTTACCAGAACTTAATTGGATATTTCTTTGTTGAATCTCTTTTATCTCCTTTAAACCATGCTCAAATCTACGAGTTAACACTTCTCTCATGCTATCGTAGTCATTTGGTCCTATAACTGTGTTTATTTTAAATCTTCTATAGTCACTATTTTTGCTTTTCCCATTTTCGAATACTACCATGCTGCCTACGGAATCTACTCCTTGTATGTTTGATATATCATAGGCTTCTATCCTCATAGGCATTTCCTCTAATTCTAATAAAGCCTTTAACTCTTTTAATGCACTTTGGTGTATTTCTTTATCTTGTAATATTTTTAACTTAAATTGTTCTAATGTGAATTTAGCATTTTTCCCTACTAATTCTAGTATGTTTTTCTTCTCTCCCTTTTGAGGAATTTTAATCCATACTTTGGAACCTCTTTTAATAGTGAGCCATTCTTCAATTAAATCTTTGTCTTCTAGACTTGTAATATATATACTCTTCGGCACAAAAGCAGTTCCTCCATAGAAATTCTTTACAAAGTTTAGGAGAATTTCCCCATCTTCCATACCAGAAGTATTTTCAAGCATGAAATGCTCCCTGCCTACTATTTTACCTTCTCTTAAAAAGAATATTTGAACACAACTATCCTTTTCATCACTAAAAATATTTATAAAATCTTCATTCTCATAATTTCCAGTAATTATCTTTTGTTTTTCTCTTATTTTTTCTATAGAAGATATTTTATCTCTTAGAGCAGCAGCTTTTTCAAACTCTAAATTTTCAGCCGCTTCCTCCATTTCTTTCTTCATATTTTGAGTTATGTTTTTATCTTTTCCTGATAACAAATCTATTATATCTTCTATTATTTTATTATAATCTTCCTTTGATATATTTCTACCACAAGGAGCCTTACAGAGTCCTATATGATAATTTAAACAAGGTCTTGTTTTAACCCCATCTTCTTTTATGCTTTTTTTACACGTTCTAACAGGAAATATTTTTTTTATAAGCTCTATGGTTTCATATACAGCTGTAGCATCAGTATAAGGTCCAAAATACTTTCCTCCATCCTTTGCTATAACTCTAGTAACAAAAACCCTCGGGAAATCTTCATTTATTGTTATTTTTATATGTGGATATCCCTTATCATCTTTTAGAAGTATATTATATCTAGGTCTATATTTTTTAATAAGATTACACTCTAATATTAATGCTTCTATTTCAGAGTCAGTTATAATATACTCAAACTCACTTATATTTTTTACCATAGCTTTTACTTTTTCAGAATGGTTTCTTGAATTTTGAAAATACTGTCTAACTCTATTCTTCAAAACTTTTGCCTTACCTACATATATCACTTCTCCTAAGGCATTCTTCATTATATAGACTCCAGGTTTATCTGGAAGTACTTTTAATTGGTATTCAAAATCAAACATAGCTTCTCCTCATTCTAACATCTACTATTTAAGGCATCTGAAATAAAATAATTAGTCAATGATGCAACAAAATAGCCCAACATACTAGCAAGTTATTTTTTTGAAGATGCCTAAAACAATTTAGGTAATTTAAATACTGTATATATTAATCCCATTATTAATATAAGCTCTTCTATTGTATTCCCTACTTTAGAATTAGTTTTAAAAGTAAATGGGAACTTCATATTTTTTGTCTTAAAGGGATAGAAAAGAGGTACTCCTCTGTTTGTCCCCATATCACAAAGTAAATGTAGTCCATATCCAATCATAAAATAATAAATTACATTATCAATATTATAAATATTCCCTAGATGAGCTGCAACAAATGAAAACATAATCATCCCTGTTAAACTATGTGTTAATCCATTTCTATGAGAGGAAATTCCGATTAATATGGATATTATTCCAAGAGAGGTTAAAAATTCGCCTCCTTGATATAAATAGCTGTACCAAATTATGACTATACCTAAGCATATATATAAAGTGACTTTAGCCATTTTATTCTTAAATGGAAGTATATATTTGTTTATTACACTTTTAGGATGATCTATATCTGGCAATAGAGAGGCTAATGTTACTATACCTAAACCCCATAAATCTGATTCTACTATGGGCCTATTATATAAAGCTACTACAGCTAATAGTCCAACTCCCACGTGGGTTTTTCCTTTCATATAAGCTCTCCACTATATTTTGTTTTCTATAGCATTTACTACTTGACTGTCTATAATATCCGCTACGTTTAATAAAATATCTTCTATACCCTTTGGTTCAAAATTTCCAAATTCTCCATGGTGAGCTAATATTGAATAACATATATCATCTAACTCTTCTTCATTTAAGGGATTACCCATCTCTCTATTAATTTCCCTAACATAAGAAGCACCTAGTACTATATGATCTAATTTCATTTCTTTTCTTCTGATTATGCCATTATAATCATATTCTTTTGTTTTCATGATATCATGCACTATAGCTTTAAGCATTAATCTATCTTTACTTATTACATCTTTAGCACTCATATAAAATGGATTTGTTATATAGTTTGTTGTTATATCTTCTATTGCTTTCATTACTCCTACAGTATGAAGAAACAGTCCCCCTCTTTTATTTCCATGAAATTTTTCTGCTGCCACACAGCTTAAAAAGGCGTCCCATCTCTCTTTATTGTACCCAAATGCTCCTGTAGCACCTATTGCTATTTTTTTATATTTCTCTTCCAAATTATTTATTACATTGTTGAAATATTTTATTAGTTCCTCTGGAATAGCATACACAGGCACAAACTCTGAATAGTCTATTTTTTCATCACCAGCTTCTATTATAGGATTTCTAATTTGTATGCTTCCATTGTATCTAGTTACAATACCTTTTATTTCTATTATGGAATTCACCTCTAGTAGCGAGTTGTATTTTTCATAATTATCCCATATTGGGAAAGCTAAGGTTCCTGTACTATCTTGAATTATTATCAGCAAATAAGGAGTTCCATCCTTTTTCCATCCAGTCCTTTTATCACTTAAAAGAGCGTAAAATTGAACCTTCTCTCCATTCTTTAACTCTTCTATATCTTTAATTTTCAACACAATCCCTACCTTCTAGAAATTATTTAACTAATGCCTCTTTGAACATAGATGAAGCAATGCTTGATGCAATTCCACCACCTACTCCACCTTCTTCTACTATAACAGCTATAGCTATCTGCGGATCATCGTAAGGAGCAAAACCTATAAACCAAGAATGAGGCTCTTTATTGCTTCCTGCTGTTGAATGTTCTGCCGTACCAGTTTTACCACATACATCTAACCCATATACTCCTGCTGCTCTTCCTGTACCTCTTTCCACTACTGCCTTCATATAATCTTTAATTATTGATGCATTTTCCTTTGAAGTAACTTTTCCAATAGAGTCTATCTTAATTTTTTCTAATACCTCTCCTTTGTTATTTAAAACTTCCTTGACTACATGTGGTTTCATCATGACACCATCATTGGCTATAGTACTAGCAACTAATGCCATTTGAATTGGTGTTGCAAGTATAGATGACTGCCCTATAGCACTTTGAGCTAGATTTCCCACCTCGTAATCCTTTATAGATGGAAATTTACTATTTTCTATTAATATCCCATCGCTAGGAATATTTTTATTAAAATAAAATTTTTCAGCTGTACTTTTTAGCTTGTCATTGCCAAGCTCCATTCCTAATGTACCATAAACTACATTACTTGAATTAACCGTAGCTTCTTTCAAATTTATATTTCCTAGCACTGCGCCATTATAATTTCTTAATGACTCTTTTGAATTAAATGCCAAAACACCTCTATCTTCAAAAACTCTATTCTCCACACCTTCAATGTTCTCAAGTGCACTCACTGCAGTTACTACTTTAAATATAGATCCTGGAGGATATAGTCCCGAAGTAGCTCGATTTAATAATGGGTTATTTTTATCATTTATAATATTCTTCCATGTGCCTTCTAAGTCATTAGGGTTAAATGAAGGCTTAGAAACAAGTGCCAATATTTCTCCACTTTTAGGATCAATTGCTACTACAGATCCTTTTCTATGTCCTAACAAGTCCCATCCTAACTTTTGAAGATCATAATTTAAAGTGGTCTTAATACTACTACCGTATTTTTCCTTATCATTTTTATTTATATTCATTAATTTAAATATGGTGTCTTTTATGCTAACACTAGATAACTTTTTATCATATGTTTTTTCTATTCCTGAAAGTCCGTAACTGACATCTATATATCCTAAAGGATGAGCAAATACTTCACCTTCAGTATACTCTCTTTTTTGATGGCCCTTATCTACTCTAGTGCTCTTAGCTAAAACTTTCATATTTCTATCAAATATGCTTCCTCTTAAAACTTCATTTTTTTTAGCCCATATTCTTCTTTGATTATATTGGCTCCCTACGATTTTAGGGGTAACGATTATTTCAAAGTATGTTATATAAGATATAAGAGCTATAAAGCATATTAGAAAAACCATTGTAACTTTTTTTATATTATTCGAAATATCTTTCATTAATATCTACCCTCTTCTGATACTTTTTGAATCATCCCAAGTGCAAAGAAAGTGCTAAGCATTGAACTACCACCATAGCTTACTAATGGTAACGTAATTCCTGTTAGTGGTATGGCATTTATTACTCCGCCTACAATAACCAGTGCTTGGCAAGCTATCATGGAACTTAAACCTACCGTGAGAAGCTGAGAAAACTTATCTTCTGCATAAAGAGCAGCTCTCATACATCTATAGAACAATAAA
The DNA here is from genome assembly GCF_018918285.1 of Clostridium mobile. Taxonomy (GTDB): domain Bacteria; phylum Bacillota; class Clostridia; order Clostridiales; family Clostridiaceae; genus Clostridium_AW; species Clostridium_AW mobile. Next base: position 159,399 of record NZ_JAHLQF010000003.1, on the reverse strand, counting down.
AAGTTTAAAAGTATTATGGCAAATCCAGTAAGTATTCCTAATTCTTCACATATCACTGAAAAGATAAAATCTGTAGTATTTACTGGAATATATTCCGGATGACCATTTCCTAAACCTACTCCTGTTAAGCCTCCTGTTGCTATAGCTAGCATGGATTGAACTACTTGATAACTCTTGTCTGTAGCATAAGGCCAAGGATTTTGCCATATTAAAAATCTTAATCTTACGTGAGAAAATAATAAATAGCTTATATACCCTCCTCCTAAAAAAAGCCCTAAACATGTGATTACATATTTTATTTTAGAAGTAGCTATATAAAGCATAGTAACGGATATACCAAAAAATATAAGGGCACTTCCCAAATCTCTTTGAAGCACCATAAAGCCTAAAGATATTGCAACTACAATCGCTGGTTGAATTAAATCTTTAAAGTTTTTATAGTCCTTAAGAGCTGAAGCCAGATATGCCACTAAAAATAATTTACCAAACTCCGAAGGTTGAAAAGAAATACCTCCTATGGATATCCAGTTTTTCGCTCCAAATACTTCCTTTCCAAAAAGTGTACCTAATGACATAAGAAAAATAGTAGCTCCCATATAGATATACTTATAATCACTAAATCTTCTTAAATTAGGTAATAGAACTACAATAAATATAAATGAAATTACCCCTAGTGCAAACCATATTATTTGTTTTATAGCATCAGAAGTATTTATTCTGTACAACATAATTAAGCCTATAACAGCCAATATACTGGAATATACAAATATATATTTATCTCCCTTTGGGAAAAATTTTCTTATCACAAAGTAGGAATATCCTATTAAAACACATATTATTGTAGCCATAGTTATGGCACCCTTGTCAAAGGGGTCTTTTAATATTGCTAAATTTAAAAATCCAGCAATACATAATAAAAATGTGTAAAGGAGCAGTTTAGTTTCATCTTTAAATCTACGCAAAATATCTAACCCTCCCACCTTTATCATATGAATTTTAGTATTGTATTACCAATTTTAATTATATCACCAATTTTTAAGCGAGTTCTATCTTCAATTCTAACTTCATTTACAAGAATTCCATTTGTACTATCTAAATCCTCAATTATATAATCATCATTTTTAAAGTATACTCTAGCATGAAATGAAGATATATAAGGATCATCTAATATGAAAGTATTTCCTTCCTTTCTTCCTATAGTTATTTCACCTTTTATTGGAATAACTCCACCTTTTTTTAAGTTAGAACTATTTCCTGGTTCAATTATCTCAAAGCCCGCACTCTTATTAACTGAGCTCTTTTTTCCATTTGATTTCATATCCTTATTCATTATTTTTAAAGAGGTCCATATTATTAAATATATTATCGCTATAATGAATATGGTAAATACATAACTTATTTTATCTATTAACATAGAAACACCTTCTTTACTTTAGGATTGATATGTATTGAAAAGACTAGCATAGTTTGTATGCTAGTCTACCTTAAATTATAACATCTTTTTTAGGTAATGTCCTGTGTAAGAATTTACATTATCCCTTACCTCTTCTGGAGTTCCATAAGCTACTATAGTACCGCCCTTATCTCCACCTTCAGGTCCTAAGTCAATTATATAATCAGCACACTTTATCACATCTAGGTTATGTTCTATAACTACTACAGAATTTCCACTCTCTACTAGCCTATGTAATATAGAAATAAGTCTATTTACATCGTCTATATGAAGACCAGTAGTTGGTTCATCTAGAATATAAAGAGTTTTACCTGTGCTCCTCTTAGATAATTCATAAGCTAGCTTAATTCTTTGAGCTTCCCCTCCAGATAGCTGAGTTGAAGGCTGACCTAATCTTATATATCCAAGACCTACATCCATTAGAGTTTGAAGTTTATTTTTAATTCTAGGTATATTTTCAAAAAACTCTAAAGCTTCTTCCACAGTCATATTTAATATGTTATCAATATTTTTTCCTTTATATTTTACCTCTAGTGTTTCTCTATTATACCTTTTACCTTTACATACTTCACAAGGAACATACACATCTGACAAGAATTGCATTTCTATTTTTATTATACCGTCGCCCTTACAAGCTTCACATCTTCCACCCTTCACATTGAAGCTAAATCTTCCTGGTTTATATCCCCTCATTTTAGATTCTGAAATGTTTGAAAATACCTCTCTTATTATATCAAATACTCCTGTATAGGTAGCTGGGTTTGATCTTGGTGTTCTACCTATAGGGCTCTGATCAATGTTAATTATCTTATCTATATTTTCTACACCTAAAATATCCTTATGCAATCCCGGATTATCTTTTGATCCATTTAATTTTTTATTTAATCCCTTATATAATATTTCGTTAACTAAAGTACTTTTGCCAGAACCAGATACTCCTGTAACAGAAGTAAATACCCCTAAAGGAAAGCTAGCATCTACTTTCTTTAAATTGTTTTCTCTGGCTCCTTTTATAGTGATCCAATTCCCATTGCACTTTCTTCTTTCCTTTGGAATTTCAATCCTTTTTCTTCCACTTAGATATTGCCCTGTAATAGATCTTTCATTACTAATAATCTCTTCTAAAGGACCCGCTGCTATTACTTCTCCACCATGTTCTCCAGCTCCTGGACCAATATCTACTATAAAATCTGCTTCTCTTATGGTATCCTCATCATGCTCTACTACTATTAAAGTATTCCCTAAATTTTTGAGATGCTTTAAAGTAGCAATTAATCTATCATTATCCCTTTGATGAAGTCCTATACTTGGCTCATCTAGTATATATAAAACTCCTACTAAGCTTGAGCCTATTTGAGTAGCTAATCTAATTCTTTGAGCTTCTCCTCCCGAAAGAGTACCTGCTGTTCTAGATAAGTTTAAATAGTCCAATCCTACATCTATTAAAAAGTTTAGCCTACTCTTTATTTCCTTCAATATTTGATTACTTATTATTTGTTCTTTTTCTGAAAGTTTAACACTCTCAATGAATTTTAATTCCTCTTTAATAGATAAAATACAAAATTCATATATATTCTTGTGTCCTACTGTTACGGCTAAAGCTTCAGGTCTTAATCTAGCTCCACCACACTTTGGGCACGGATTATTGCTCATGTAGGATTCTACTTCTTCTTTTATATAATCTGAATTTGTTTCAAAATATCTTCTCTTTAAATTATTTATAACCCCTTCATATGCATGATTGAATTCTGAAATCCTATTTTCTTTTTCATATTTTACTTTAATTCTATCGCCTTTTAATCCATAAAGTAAAATGTCTACTACCTTAGGTTCTAAATCCTCTATAGGGGTATCTAAAGTAAAATTGTATTGATTTGATAATGCAGTTAATATACTATATGTCCATGAATCTTCTTTTAGAGATCCATTTCCCCATGGTAATACGGCGCCTTCCATTATACTTTTACTTCTGTCAGGAATGACTAAGTCTTCATCTATTTCTAAAAGAGTTCCTAATCCATCACAATGATCACATTTACCAAAGGGAGAGTTAAATGAAAACAACCTTGGTGCTATCTCTCCTATGCTTATACCACATTCTACACAAGCAAAATTTTCACTAAATAGCATATCCTCTCCATCTAATACGTTAATAACCACGATACCTTCTGATAATTTCAACGCCGTTTCTATGGAGTCCGCTAATCTACTTTTTATGTCATCTTTAATTATCAGTCTATCTATAACAGCTTCGATGGTATGTTTTTTATTCTTTTCTAATTTTATTTCTTCCTCTTCTAAATCCACTGTGCTTCCATCTATTCTGGCTCTTATATATCCACTTTTTTTAATGTTTTCTAGTACCTTTGCGTGTTCTCCTTTTCTCCCATTTATTATTGGAGATAGTATCTGTATTCTTGTCCTCTCTGGTAACTCTACTATTTTATCTACCATCTGATCTACTGTCTGTTGCTTTATTTCCTTACCGCATTTAGGACAATGTGGAACTCCTATTCTAGCATAAAGCAATCTTAAATAGTCATATATTTCAGTAACAGTTCCTACTGTAGAACGAGGGTTCCTTCCTGTAGTCTTTTGGTCTATTGATATGGCAGGAGACAACCCCTCTATATATTCTACGTCTGGCTTATCCATTTGTCCTAAAAACTGCCTAGCATAAGCAGATAAGGATTCTACATATCTTCTTTGTCCTTCTGCATACAAGGTATCAAATGCTAGTGATGATTTTCCTGAACCAGATAGACCTGTAAACACTACAAACTTATCTCTAGGTACTTCCAAATCTACATTTTTTAAATTATTTACCTTTGCTCCTTTTATAACAATTTTATTTATCATAAATGTAAAATTTACACACTCCTCTATTTGCCTTTAGATTTTTTTAATTTCTTTTTTAATTCAAGTACTAAATCTCTTAATTCTGCCGCCCTTTCAAATTGTAAATCCTTAGCAGCCGTCTTCATATCAATCTCATATTGCTGAATAAGCTTTTCTATATTATCATTATTAGCCTTTATTGCTTCTTCTAAACTATCATATTCAACGCTTTCTTCTCCAACTTTTGTAGCTTCGATAATTTCTCTAATGTCTTTAATTATTGTTCTAGGGATGATGTTATGCTCTTCATTATATTCTGTTTGTATACCTCTTCTTCTATTTGTTTCTTTAATTGCTCTGTCCATAGAAGGAGTTATCTTATCTCCATACATTACTACTTTACTTTCTGAATTTCTAGCTGCCCTTCCTATTATCTGAATAAGTGATCTATCAGACCTTAAAAACCCTTCTTTATCCGCATCTAGTATCGCTACTAAAGCTACTTCTGGTATGTCTAATCCTTCTCTTAATAGGTTAATTCCCACTAGTACATCGAATTCTCCCTTTCTTAGATCTCTTATTATTTTCATTCTTTCAATGGTGTCTATATCGGAATGCAGGTAGTTTGTCTTTATATTCATTTCTTTAAAATATTGAGTTAAATCCTCTGCCATCTTCTTAGTTAAAGTTGTTACCAGAACTCTATATCCTTTGTCTACAGTTTCTATAATTCTTGCGTATAAATCATCAATTTGACCTTCTACAGGTTTTAATATAATCTCTGGATCTAATAGACCTGTTGGTCTTATAATTTGCTCTGCTATATTTGAGGAATTCTCTAATTCATAGTTTCCAGGGGTAGCACTAACAAAAACAACTTGATTTAATTTATTCTCAAATTCATCAAACTTTAATGGTCTATTATCATATGCAGAAGGTAATCTAAATCCGTAATCCACTAAAGTATCTTTCCTAGATCTATCTCCAGCATACATTCCTCTTACCTGAGGAAGAGTAACGTGGCTTTCATCTATGAAAAATAAGAAATCATTTGGAAAATAATCTATTAAAGTCTGTGGACAGGATCCAGCTGCTCTACCATCTAGTATTCTAGAATAGTTTTCTATTCCGCTGCAATATCCCATTTCCCTCATCATTTCTATGTCAAAATTAGTTCTCTGCTTAAGTCTTTGAGCTTCTAGTAGTTTATCAGCGGCAACCAATTCCTTTACTCTTTCTTCTAATTCCTCTTCTATCTTTTTAATTGCTAATTGAAGTCTGTCAATTGAAGTAGCAAAGTGAGACGCTGGAAAAATAGATACATGTTTTCTCACTCCGATGGTATCACCTGTTAATACATCAAATTCCTTTATTTTTTCAATTTCATCTCCAAAAAACTGAACTCTTATACCTTTGTTGGTAGAAGCAGCAGGGAATATATCTAGTACATCCCCTCTCACTCTGAATGTGCCTCTAACAAAATTAATCTCATTTCTTTCATATTGTATCTCTACAAGCTTCTTTAATATCTCATCTCTATCTTTTACCATACCTTCCCTAAGAGATATAGTAAGATTTTTATATTCATCAGGATTACCTAACCCATAAATACAAGAAACAGAAGCTACAATAATTACATCTCTTCTTTCAAGCAGTGCCGATGTTGCTGAGTGTCTAAGTTTGTCTATTTCATCATTTATTGATGCATCCTTTTCAATATAAGTATCCGTTTGGGGTACATATGCTTCGGGCTGATAATAATCGTAATACGAAACAAAGTACTCAACACAATTTTCTGGGAAGAATTCTCTAAATTCTGAACATAACTGTGCTGCTAACGTTTTATTATGAGCTAAAATGAGAGTAGGTTTTTGTACCTTCTCTATTATATTTGCCATTGTAAAAGTCTTACCAGATCCAGTAACCCCTAAAAGAGTTTGAAATTTTTCTCCTCTATTTATCCCCTGAACTAAACTGTCAATAGCCTTAGGTTGATCCCCTGTGGGTTTAAATTTAGAGTGAATCCTAAGTTCTCCCATATACTATTCATCACCATCTTTATCTTTATCTTTATTTTTAATATTGTTGAGAACATCCGAAAAATCCTCGTTGTTGAATTTTAATACAACCCTATCTTTCTGTATATATTTAGGAACAAATACAATTCCCAACATGTTTTTTCTATACTCTCTTCCATATAATATTTCCTTTATTTTCCCACTTTCTTTTTTTATCTTAAAAAATAAATCTCCTGTGGTTTCTTTCAATATATTTAAAATATCATCTTCGCTTTCTATAGGTTCCCCATTTATCTCCATTAAACTATCGCCACTTTTTATGTTCATAGAAGCTGCTGGTGAATAAGAGGATACATATAATATTTTCATCCCATCTTCACTTACATATTTCGGTTTTCCATTCTCTTCAGAAAGTCTTTGAAGCTTTATTAAAGCTTCATGAGCTAATGGGGCAAATATTACTATGAATACTTGAAAAATTATATTTATAGGAGACAATTGAGCTAAAGCGAATAATATTATGCTATACAACATCACATATAAGCCAGAAGTTAGTGCCTTCTTTTCCTTACTCTTTGAAAAAGTTACGCTATTATATCCTAAAACAGCATAAAAAGGCGCTAATGATATCATAGCATTTTTTAGAAGATCCTTTGATATAGTGGTTTTTATGATTGGCCACCACTCTGGCATTGGTACACCTTTACCTGCAATAGCTATGGTAGAACTATTCAGTATGATAAATATAGCAATTGGCAATGGCCAATACCTTTTTAGTGCAAATCCACCCGCTATTTTATCTTTCATTTTTGCAAAGACAGGAATAGCTCCTCTACTTCCATCTAATATAATTAAAAGCCCTTCAACAAAATGAAGTATTGCTATCATAGACATTAGAGAAGTTATATCAAATTTAAAAACCTCTATTCCTTTACCACCATTTGCGATTACAAGAGAATTAAGAATGCTTATTCCTCCTAAAATAGCTCCAGAATAAGAAAAACAGATAAATCTTGGATTAATCATCATTAAGAATATAGAAGTTAAAAACAAAATCTCTATAATAGAATTTTGAAAAAACATTACTCCTAAATAGGACATAAGTAGACTTCCTAATACCCCTGCAAATATCCCCATTACAATTTGAGAAATAGTCAATTCAAAAGGGGAGTTTATTTGCTCCCCTATAACCATTTTCTGCATCAATGATGTTTTCCTATTCTGTCTGTATAAATAAATTCCTAGTACAAATAAAAACAACATAGAATAGGGATTTACTAAAGCATAAGAAATAGTTCTCAGGGTATAAAGTGCAATATTCATCACTTATTTCCCCTCTCTAATTTTTTCTTCAACTACTTCTAAAGCTTTTTTAAATTGAGGATCATTCTCTCTATTATAAGGTTTCTTTTTTAATTCCTCTGGATATTTAACTTCAACATTAGGCACTATTCCCTTTTTATTTATGTCTTCACCTTTTGGTGTATAGTATTTGGATATAGTAACCTTTAGTGCAGTTCCTTCACCTGTTTCAAATATAGTTTGCACTAATCCCTTTCCATAGGTTTTTTCTCCAATAAGAGTACCTACATTATAGTCTCTTATAGCTCCTGCAAAAATTTCTGATGCACTAGCAGAATTTTCATTTGTAAGCACTACAAGAGGTAATCCTATGTAGTCTCCACCTTTAGATTTGTACTCTTTTTTATTCTCATACTTATCCATAGTAGAAACTATAACTTCTCCCTTAGGAAGAAAATTTGAGGCAATATCTACACATTGATCTAAGTACCCTCCTAGATTATCTCTTAAATCTACTACTAATCCTTTCATGCCTTGTGCTTTTAGGTTATTTAATTCTTTCTTGAAGGTTTTTGCTGAATCTTCATCAAAACTATAAAGCTGTAAATATCCTATACCATTAGATAGCATCTCACTTTTTGCCATAGGTATGTTTACTTTTGCTCTCTTTAGTTTCACATCAAAACTTCCTTTTTCTTCCCTATAAAAGGTTATAGTTACTTCGGTTCCTTGTTCCCCTTTCATCATTGTAACAGCCTTATCAAGGGTACTACCATCTACATCCGTTCCGTTTACTTTTTGAATTTCATCTCCCGGCATTATTCCACCCTTTTCAGCCGGAGAGCCTTCAAATACATCTATAATTTTAATTTTATTTTCTTTAGATTGAACCGATAACCCAACTCCACTATAGTTACCTTCTGAATGTTCGTTCCACTCTCTGTATTCATCTTTATTCATATAAACTGTATAGGGATCTTCTAATGCTGATGTCATTCCCTTAATAGCACCCTCTTGTAGTTTAGCGTTATCTATTTCGCCAACATATCTCTCATGTATAATTTCATTTACAACCAATAAATCATAAAATTGCTCTAATCTACTAAAATCTTCTCTGTTTATTATTACTTTTCCACTAGGCAAAAGTACCGGATATGTAGTGAGTCCTATAAAGGTTAAAGCGTTGGTAAATATTACTGCCGCAACAGTCCATCCTATCCACTTTTTCTTATTCATTTATTACACTCCTAACAATAAAAATTACTTAAAATATATGCACATAATAAATAATTATAACATTTAACACCCTACCTTACAAAGTAGGGTGTTAAATATATTATTTTCTAAAATTCTATTTTTAAACTGCAAGGAATTTCCTTATGGATAATATACTTCCCAAAGTTCCTATAATCATTCCTATAATTACAAACTGCCAAGATATAGTTTGTAAAACAAAGGATGGCTCTATAAGTTTTACCATAAACGCAATTGAATTTACCTTGTTAAAAATTAATGCATAAACATAGTATAGTAATACGCATCCGACGATTGAACCAACTAGACCTATAATCATTCCTTCAATAATAAAAGGCCATCTTATAAACCAATCCGTAGCACCTATAAACTTCATTATCCCTATTTCTTTTCTTCGTGAGTAAACAGTTATCTTTATTGTGTTACCAATTAAAAATAAAGAAACTCCAATTAACACTATAAACAAAGCTATACCTATCCATTTTATAGTATTAGTAACTTTTATAATGGTGTCTACTACTTTTCTTCCCTCTTTAATTTCTTGTATACCCTCCATGTCCTTTATTTCATCTACAACCTTTGTAACCATTCCTGGTTCTTTTACTTTAATAATATAGGAATTTGGAAGGGGATTTTCTTTTTCTAATCCTTCTACTAATGAAGCATTATCTTCACCTAATTGCTCTTTAAATTTTTCCATAGCTTGTGCTTTGGTTTCGTATTCTACGTGTGTAATTTCCTCTAGGCTATCAATTTTTGCCTTTAGTTCCTTTTCTTCTCCTATGGTTATATCATTATTTAAAAACACCTTTATTTCTACCTTAGACTCTACATCTTTTATAACTTGTTTAACATCTAAAGCTGCTAGTAGAAAAACCCCTAATATAAATAAGGTTGCTGCTACTGTAGCAGCAGATGCTAAACTTATTGTCCTGTTTCTTTTCAAGCTTTTGCAAGCATCTACAATAAAATGCTTAAATGTACTAATCTTCATATTCGTATGCACCTCTCTGTTCATCTCTTACTATAACGCCTTTTTCTATGGCAATTACTCTCTTCCTCATGGAGTTAACTATATCTTTAGCATGGGTAGCCATAAGTACAGTAGTACCTGCATGATTAATGTCGTTAAGTATGTCCATTATCTCCATGGCAGTCTCTGGGTCAAGGTTTCCTGTAGGCTCGTCCGCAATTAATAGAGAGGGATTATTAACAATAGCTCTTGCTAGTGCAACCCTTTGTTGTTCCCCTCCTGATAGTTGATGTGGAAAAGCTTTATGTTTTGAAGATAGTCCAACCATAGAAAGAACCGCAGGCACTTTTTTTCTTATTTCTTTTAAAGGCATCTCTATAACTCTCATAGCAAAAGCAACATTTTCATAAACATTTAGTGTCGGTATAAGCCTAAAATCTTGGAATACCATACCTATTTTCCTTCTGTAGTGAGGTATATCTTTTCTCTTAAGTTCACCAATATTAACATTATTTATAAAAATGCTTCCACTAGTAGGTTCTATTTCTTTAAGCAATGACTTTATAAAAGTTGATTTACCTGCTCCACTAGGACCAACTAAAAACACAAATTCTCCTTTGTTAATAGTTAAACTCATATTAGATAAGGCAAATATATTATTATTATAAACTTTATTTACATTTTTAAATTCAATCATTTGTTAACCGCTCCTCTTTTTTTACAAAATTAGTGAGACAAATTTCATTATTGTTATTATAACACAATAATCGTCTATTTTTGTATAAATAAATTATAGAAATAAAATGTAATAAATGCAAAAATTAAAGACGACATTTAATAAAAAATTTATAATTGCTACAAATTTTTTTCAATTTGTTCTTATATTATAATTTTTCAATAAAATAATTTATTGTACAAAAAAAGAGCCGCCAAGCTCTTTTATATTTCGTAAATATATGATCAAATATTAAACTATTATCTATTCTTCTCCGGCTATATCCTTGAATCCTTCACCTAATACTTCGTGCACATCTCCAACAGTTATAAATGCTTTTTTATCTATTTCTTTTATGTATTCTTTTAATCTAATAAATTCCCTTCTACTAAGCACAGTATATAAAATATAAGTTTCTTTACGGGTATACGCTCCTATTCCATTGATAAACGTACATCCTCTTTCTAGCTCATCTATTATAAATTTACTTATTTCTTCACATTTATCGCTGACTACCATAACTTGCTTACATATGTTTAGCCCTTCAATCATAAAATCAATTACAAATCCATTGAACAAAACACTTAACAATGAATACATACCTATTTCTATACCAAAGGAAATTGCTGAAAAAATTGTTATTATGAAATCTATAGCAAGAAGTGATTTCCCAATAGGTATATTAAAAAATTTGCTAGCAATTTTAGCAATTATATCGGTACCACCTGTAGAAGCATTTTGATTAAATGTAATCCCCATACCAATACCAGCTATTATAGTACCAAAGGCAAAAGCTAAAAATAAATTATTAGTTAATGGCTCTGTGATTTTAAATACATCTTCTAACAACCATATAAAGCCTGATAAACTTAAACTAGCATAAATAGTTTTTCCACCAAACTTGCTACCTATGAAAATAAAAGCAATTATAAAAAGTATTACATTCATAATTAATGTTATAAGTCCAATACTTAGGAATGGAACAATATTATTAACGATTATAGCTATACCTATTACTCCACCTGCTGCTATCTTATTTGGAGCTAATAATAGGTTTGTTGATAAAGCAACCATAAATACACCTAAAGTGATAAAAAAATATTCTTTAAATTTTTTCATAATAACCCCTTCTTTTTTGCTTAGATTTAATTAGTTAAATACCATATAGAATCTTGAACTATTATTGAAAGTATTAGAATAAATAATGAAATGAAAAATATAGCAAAAGATAAATTAAATTTGCCAAAATAGGTCTTCCATTCTCTATCATAGTTTAAAGGTCTCATGGAGTTCTCATTAGTAAAGGATATAGCTGATATAAGTAATCCAATAAAAGATACATATTGTGACACTCTAGCTCCCCAGACAATAGAGCTCATAATATTTCCTTTGGTCACCATTAAAGTTATAACTCCACCTAATATAAATCCACCTAAAAATATAAATAAAGCTATCTTAATACTATATAGTATATCCTTTATATAATCTTTCATAGTATTCCTCACTCTCATGATCTTAATATAACAAATTGCTTTAGAAGTAAAACTTCTAAAGCAATTTGTTATATTAATTATTTCAAACTCAATCCTTTTTTAACTGCTTTAACGATTTCTTCAGCTGTTAATCCATAAACTTTTAACAATTCTTCAGGTTTTCCACTTTCTCCAAAAGTGTCTTTTACTCCTACTCTTACTACTGGAGCAGGGCTATATTCACTTACAACTTCACATACTGCAGAACCTAATCCTCCGATTATGCTATGTTCTTCAGCGGTTATAATTACTCCTGTTTCTCTCACCGCATTGATTATAGCATCCTTATCTATAGGTTTTATAGTATGTATATTTAAAACCCTAACTTTTATACCTTCTTCAGCTAATATATTATAAGCTTCCAAAGCAGCATCTACCATTATTCCTGTAGCAATTATAGTAGCCTCTTTTCCTTCTCTACATTTTACAGCCTTACCTATTTGAAATTCATATCCTTCAAAATCATTTATAACAGGTACAGCTGATCTACCAAGTCTTACATAGCAAGGACCGTTATATTCTGCTACAGCCTTTATAGCAGCTTCAGTTTCTATTCCATCTGAAGGTGAAATTACTACCATATTTGGTATGCTTCTCATTAAAGAGATGTCTTCCACTGATTGGTGGGAAGCTCCATCCTCTCCTACTGTTAATCCAGCGTGAGTGGCACATACTTTTACATTAAGCTTTGGATAGCATATTGAATTTCTAATTTGCTCAAAAGCCCTTCCAGTAGCAAATATAGCAAAGGTACTTACAAAAGGTATTTTGTCACAAGATGACATCCCCGCTGCTACGGTCATCATGTTTCCCTCAGCTATTCCCATATTAAAAAATCTTTCTGGGCATACTTTTTTGAAATCTGCTGTTTTAGTAGACTTAGATAAATCTGCATCTAAAACTACTACCTTTTCATTTTCTCTTCCAAGCTCTGCTAGAGCCTTACCATAAGCTTCTCTTGTAGCTATTTTAACTGCCATTATTCTTCCCCTCCTATTTCTTTTAATGCCTTTTCACATTGTTCTAAATTAGGAGCTGTTCCATGCCAACCAGCTTCGTTTTCCATAAAGGAAACTCCTTTACCTTTAATTGTTCTACATACAATAGCTGTTGGCTTATCTTCTACTTTTCTTGCTTCCTCAATAGCATTTATAATTTCTTCAAAGCTATGTCCATCAATGCTTATTACATTCCATCCAAAAGCCACAAACTTATCCGCAATTGGCTCTGGTGACATTACTTCTTTGCACGGACCATCTATCTGTAGACCATTATAATCAATAAATGCAGTCAAATTGCCTAACTTATAATGAGCAGCAGACATAGATGCTTCCCACACTTGGCCTTCTTCTAATTCTCCATCCCCAAGTAATGTATACACTCTATAACTTTTTTTATCTAACTTTCCCGCTAAAGCCATTCCTACAGCAGCAGAAATTCCCTGTCCTAAAGATCCAGTAGACATATCCACTCCTGGAGTTTCTTTCATATTAGGATGTCCTTGTAAAATTGATCCAATTTTTCTCAAAGTACTTAATTCATCTATATTAAAAAAACCTCTTCTAGCTAAAGTACTATATAAAACTGGAGCCGCGTGTCCTTTAGAAAGAACAAATCTATCCCTATCTAAATCCCTTGGATTTTCTGGGTTAATATTCATTTCTTTGAAATATAAAGTAGTTAAGATTTCAACTGCTGATAAGGAACCTCCTGGGTGTCCTGAACGTGACTCTGTAAGCATAGTTACGATATCTTTTCTAATTTTCTTAGCTACGCCTTTAAGTTCTTCTAAACTTCTACTCATCTTTTTACCCTCCTGTTAAAAAATATATCTATATTATATTATTACATAAAAGTAAGGGCTTAAAAAGCCCTCATTGTTTTAATCCAATACTTATCAAAAGTGAACCATCAACTTTTACCATATCTTCATCAGTCATGTGCCCAATTTTTTCTTTCAACCTTCTTTTGTCTAAGGTTCGTATCTGTTCAAGCAAAACAACTGAATCTTTGTTTAATCCATATTCCTCGGAAGATATTTCCACATGTGTAGGTAGTTTTGCTTTATTTATCTGTGAAGTAATGGCTGCTACAATAACAGTTGGACTATATTTATTTCCAACATCATTTTGTATAATTATAACAGGTCGTACGCCCCCTTGCTCTGATCCAACCACGGGGCTCAAATCAGCATAAAATATATCTCCTCTTTTCACTATCGTCGTCATCGGACAAATCACACCCCGAAAGCTTCGCTTCATATTCTTTTAATTCATTAGCGTCACTTGCAAAGCCCATCTCTGCAATTTCCAAATTTATATTAGCCATCTCTATATAACCTTTTTTCATTTGTTCTATTTCTCTATATAATTTTTTCTCTTCTATATATAATATTATAGCTTCCCTTATAAATTCACTTCTTTTTTTAGAATCCTCTTTTAGTGCATTATTAAATTCATTATTTAGTGTTTCTGAGAGGTTTACAACTAATCTCTTTGAGCTTGACATTGAATTTCAATACCTCCTATTAACCTATGCATAGATATGTACAAGACAATTATAATCCTTTATTTAATACAATGTCAAAACAATTTTAGTTCTTCAATTTTTATCCAGCCTAGACATAGTTCCTTATTTTTACTATCTCATTACCTTTTAAGTATACCCTAGGAACTCTTTTACTAATCATACATATTACTTCATAATTTATAGTTCCTATCTTTTCTGCTATTTCTTCTGCATTAATGCTTAGCCTTTCCCCTTCTCCCATTAGTATAACCTCATCACCTATCTTAACATTAGGAACATCTGTTATATCTATCATACACTGATCCATGCATATTTTCCCAATTACAGGGGCATATTCGCCATTTATTATAACTTTAGCTTTCCCGAATAAGAATCTAGTGTATCCATCTGCATAACCCACAGGTAATGTCGCTATAACACTCTCTCTTTCAGTTCTAAAAGCTCTCCCATAACTTATATATTCTCCTGCGCCCATTTCCTTTATATGCACTATATTAGTTTTCAGTGACATAACAGGCTTTAATTTAATTTTTTCTTTATTTATCTCTTCTGAAGGATAATACCCAAACATTATTATTCCTGGCCTTACAGCTTCTAAATGGGTTTCTGGCAAATCTATAATTGCTGCACTGTTAGCAACATGCCTTATATTTACATTAATACCTTCTTCTTTTAGTTTATTACAAAACCATTTGAATTTTTCAAACTGCATATTTGTATAACCCTTATCCTCCTCGTCTGCTGAGGAGAAGTGTGAAAATACACTTTCAAGTATTATATTTGGCAATTTGCTTATTTTATATACCTGTTCTATTCCATGTAAATCAGGTTTGAACCCTATTCTACCCATACCCGTATCCAGTGCTATATGAATCTTTGCAACCTTATTATTTTTAACTGCCATACTACTTATTTTTTCAGCTAAGTCATAGTTGTACACTGTCTGTTCAATATCATATTTTAAAAGGCTTTCTATTAACCTATCAGGAGTAAAGCCCAGTATCATTATAGGACAGGTTACTCCTCCTCTTCTTAATTCCACAGCTTCATTAGCAACAGCTACAGCAAGTCTTGTAGCTCCATTTTCCAATAATGTAGATACAATGTCTAATGCACCATGACCGTAGGCATCAGCCTTTACTACCGCTATTATTTCTTTACTCTTTGAAATTCTCCTAATTTCCTTCATATTGTGAGACAAATTATCTAAATTTACTTCTACCCATACAGGTCTTAAGTGCCTAAACAAATTTTTCACCTTCTTCAACTATAAATTAAATAAGTTTTCATCTATTTCTTCATTAGGAATAAAGTTTTTGTAATTAACCCTTACCTTAATCCTATTATTATCATCTAGTATTTCTAATCTCTCTGGTAAATAATTATCTTTATTTAAATAAATTATGCCTTTAACTAAATTTCTATTCATATATGGCATATGGAGTTCAACCATAACATATTCAATACCTTCTATACTCTTAGAAGATATCTTAATTTCTTCATCAGTATACATCAATTTTATATATTCGCTAACCATACTGATATTAAATATTATATCAAAATCTCTATCTACAGTATACTTCATATTTGACTTTAAATCATTAACATATGTCTTATTATTTTTATATATAAAGACCCTACTATCCCCTACTTCTACTCTTCCTCCGATTTTCCTATCATAATATTGTTTACAATTATATTCTAATGCTTGTTTATCATTTACTAATATTATATTACTCTCAGCGCTATAACTTTTTAAATTTTTAATGTAATCCACAGCTTTTTCATCTTTATGTGAAGCTTTGCTATAAAAGAGCAAAGGGATAGAAATCACAAAAAAAACAACAGGAATTGCCCACAACCACTTCTTCATTATTTTCCTCCCCATATAATTTGGTTTATATTATTAATACTATCCCTGTTATTCATTTATTCTATAAATTTTGAATTTTTTTCATTCCATAAGGCAGATATCGGAGTATATGGCTAGCATTCACACAAAACATTTCCTTTGAAAGCTTATCTCCACAATAACCATGAATATATGCACCTAATGCCGCTGCTTTAAGTGGGCTATATCCTTGTGCTAACAAAGAAGCTATAATTCCCGTAAGGCAATCTCCCATTCCCCCTGAAGCCATTGCACTATTGCCTGTCGAGTTTACTATAAGGCTTTCACCATCTGTAATAATCGTGTAATATCCTTTTAATAGCAATACTACTCCATATTTTTCAGCAAAATCCTTAGCTATTTCTATTCTATTTTCCTTTATATAATCTATAGGTTTATCTATAAGTCTAGCCATTTCACCTAAATGAGGAGTCAATATCAAATTATTTTTTTTCTCTTTAAGTATATTTATATCATTCTTTATCACATTTAACCCATCTGCATCTATTACTAAAGGACAATCTGAATTTTGTATAACATTTACTAATATTTTAAAGGTATCTTCACTATTACCCATACCTGGTCCTATGGCTATACTATTACTCTTCTTAATCATTTCATTGAATTTTTTTTCATCTTCAATAGAGATTAGCATAGCTTCAGAAACCTTACATGCCAAACTTTCTAAGATATCCTCTCTAGTACACAACGTAACTAAACCCGCTCCACTTTTTACTGCTCCCTCTGTGCATATATAAGCTGCTCCCGTATACCCCTTGGATCCCGCAATGACTGCAACCCTCCCATAATCACCTTTGTGAGAGTATTTATCCCTTACCCCTATCTTACTCCTTACCATATCTTCATCCAATATAAATTCTTTTTGGTGAAATTTATCTTCGATGAATTCAGGAATACCTATATCTTCAACTATTAACTCACCAAGCAAATTATGAATTTCATAATTTAAGAATCCTCTTTTATATAATTGAAAAGTCACAGTTTTATTAGCCCTTATACAATTGCCTAACACCTTACCGTTATTGCTATCCAATCCTGATGGTATATCAACAGCTAATATATAGGAGCTATTTTCATTTATTACTGATATCACAGTAGAGTATATATCTTTTACTTTACTATTTAGTCCAGTTCCAAATATACTATCAATAGTTATATCACTTCTTTCTAATGTTTCCCTTAAATTATTTATATCTTCTATATTGTTAATAGTATGTATTCTTAGTCCCATATTCTTAAGAATGGAGTAGTTTACATAACAATCCTTACTCATATTTTTTTCTTCACCTATTAAAAATACATCTACTTTTTTTCCTAAGCTATATAAATGTCTGCATACCGCAAAACCATCCCCACCATTATTACCTTTGCCGCAAACTACTACAAAATTATTGAATTTCTCTAGTGGAATATTTTTTATAACCTTAATAGCAGCATTTTCCATAAGGACAATGCCAGGAATTCCTATATTATCTATGCAGTATTTGTCTATATTTTTTATGATTTGAGAAGTGCCTACTTTCAATTAATACACCTCCAGTACAGCATAAGCTATAGCATTTTCTCTATTATGAGATATAGTTATATGAAAATTATAATCTTTATCCTTAGCTACACCTTCTCTTGCATTGCCATACAAATTAATTATTGGTTTTCCTAATTCATCTCTTAATATTTCAATGTCTTTCATAGAGAAATTTCTGAATCCAGTACCTAATGCTTTTGATGCTGCTTCCTTTGCAGCAAAGTTACCTGCTATACTATTTACTCTGAACCCTACTGATTTGAAATATTCTCTTTCCCCTTGCGTAAATATCTTTTCTAAAAATTTAGGATTTCTTTCAATAGCTATTCTTATTCTTTCTATTTCGATAATATCACTACCAATTCCTATAATCAAAACATTCACCTCTCTATATCTCCGTATCTATACATTTATTATATAAAGAAAATAGAGGTTCTCACCTCTATTACATAATTTTAATTCATTGCTATATCCATTAGTTCTTTATCAAAGTCTACTATATATTCATCTATATAATCTCCCAAAATATCTATTAAATGAATCGGCGATACACTGTTGTCATAAAGAAGTTTTAAAAGCTTATGTACTTTATATCTTTGAGGGCTAATACCCCTAACATAATTTCTTTCAATATTTATTACTTTTCCATCTTTAATATCCTGTCTTTCAACTTCTATTCCATAAGCCTGAACTTCAACCGATTGATTAGAATAATTTAGACTTATATTACTCTTTAGCATTCTATAATAATAACTATGCTCCATTTCATCAGTCTTAACACTTCTCATTATGTTTTCCACTATTACCATAACCAACCCCCCAAAATGTGTACAACCTCTTTTACATAATACTAACACTATAAAATAAAAAAAGTTGTCACATCTTGAAAAGCAAGTAAAATAAGTTATGTCAACAATATGACATTATTACCTTTCAAATATTTTAAAAAATAATATTGTGCAAATTATTTTCTAGTATGTGGAAATGAATCTAATATTTCCTGTCGAATTCAGAATATTTTGTCTACATCTTTTTTCCTATTAATTAGAACATACTTGGAAAGATTATACATCCTAAAGTTATTAGTGCCGCAGATATTATTCCACCTAAAGCTGCGCATAAAAAAGACTTTTTGAAGTCTAATCCTAAAAAGGCTGCTATTGCACTTCCTGTCCATAAACCTGTAGTAGGCAATGGTATTGCAATAAATGTGATGAGTCCTAGCTCTTTGTATTTTTCCATCTTACCAGTATTCTTTCTTATTTTATTTTCTATTATATTATTTAAAGGATCAAAAAATTTATATTTCTTCATCCATTTAAAAATATAATTAAATAAAAGTAATATAAATGGAACTGGAAGTAAGCTTCCTAAAAAGCTAATTAAAAATACTAAAGACGGATCCATATTAGCTATAAATATTCCATATGGTATAGCCCCTCTTTGCTCTATAATTGGCACTGCCGACATAAAAAACACTATAAGACTTTCCATTTCCTTCTCCTTATAATCAATAAGCATTAAAGGTTTCTCCTTTAATACATTATAATAACACTTTTAAAGTATTTTCAACACAAATTTGCATATAGGAAATGATATATAACTTCTCTTATGAATATATGGTAAATTTATTAATCCTTGATTCTAGTTACTTTAGAATGTCCTATGAGTATGGTAATCACCGCAGATATTCCCATTAAATATGGATAATATAAATATTTCATTATTAAAATAGGAGATATTTTTGCTAAACTTGCTGCCGCTAACAATTGAGCTCCATATGGTATTACTCCTTGACAAAGACAAGAGAATGTATCTAATATACTAGCTGATCTTTGTGGCTCTATTCCATATTCAGTGGATATATTCTTGGCTAAAGGTCCTACCATTACTATTGCTATAGTATTATTTGCTGTACATATATCTACAATTGATACAAGTAATGCTATTCCAAATTCAGCCCCTCGTTTTGACTTAACTTTTCTATTAATAAAGCTTAATAGATAATCTATTCCCCCATTATACTTAATTACTTCAATGGTACCACCAATTATAAGAGATATAATTACAAGCTCTGACATTCCATCAATTCCCTTAGCTACAGATTGAAGTATTTCAATGAAAGTCATCTCTCCAGTTGCTAATCCGATAATTCCTGAAAAAGTTATTCCTCCCACAAGAATCATAATTACATTAATACCCATTAACGCCGCTATCAATACAGATAAATAGGGTAAAACCTTAATAATGCTAAAACTTTCACTTGAAGTTACAACGGAATTATTCCCTGCTGTAATTATTGCAAATATAATAGCTGTAATTATTGCTGCTGGAAGTACTATAAAAAAATTAGTTTTAAACTTGTCCTTTAAATTACATCCCTGTGTTTTTGTTGCAGCTATTGTAGTATCGGAGATCATGGATAAATTATCTCCAAACATAGCTCCCCCAACTACAGCACCTAAAATCAAAGCTAAAGAAATTCCAGTTTTATCACTCATTCCAATAGCCATTGGCGATAAAGCTACAATTGTACCTACTGATGTACCTATGGATAATGATATAAAGCAAGCAATTATAAATATTCCTGATACTAATAAATTGCTAGGTAAAATCGAAAGGCCTAAGTTTACAGTGGATTCTACTGCACCAATATCTTTTGCTACTTGTGCGAAAGCACCTGCTAAAATAAATATTATACACATGAGTATAATATTTTCATCTCCTGCACCTTTACAAAACACTTCTAGTTTCTTCGACATATTCTCTTTTCTATTAATCATTAATGCCGTAATGCCTGAAATTAAAAATGGAACACTAACAGGCATAGCATAAAAATCCTTAGATATCAGTGAAATGGATAAATATAATACTATAAATAATATCAATGGTAATAATGCTATTGCATTCCCTTTACTTTGCTTCATTTATCTCCCCCCATAAGCAGTTAATACTCCCATATTTTTCTATATAATAAAAAAGCTCCTTGCACAAAATACAAGAAGCACTTTGTTATTTTAGCACAATAAATAATATTATGTCAACATATTAATACAATATGGTGTTAATCCATAATTAAGCAATTGTGTAATTTCATAGGATATATTAAAATTATATATAGATTCCAATTAATATAAAGAGGTGCTGAGTTATGAATAAAGAAAACTATATTATAATCGGAAACGGAGCTGCAGGATTTTATGCTGCAGATAGGGTAAGAGAGAAAAGTAAACATTCTGACATAACTATAATATCTACAGAAAATGAAATAAGCTATTACAGACCATCACTTTCATCATACTTATCTAAAGATAAATTAGAAGATACATTTTATCTAGCTAAAGAAGATTGGTACAAAAAAAATAATATTAAACTTATGCTAGGAAAATCTGTAGAACTGATTGATACAGAAAGCAAAAAAATATTTTTTGAAGATGGAGAATTTATTTTTTATAGTAAACTAATACTTGCAAATGGAAGCCATAATTTTATTCCTCCAATACCTGGAAATGATAAAAAAGGCGTTTTTTCATTAAAATCTCTTTGTGATGCAGAAGAAATAAAATCTTATGCTAAAGACTGCAAAAAAGCAATTGTTATAGGAGGAGGGCTTTTAGGGCTTGAAGCCGCCTGGGAACTAAAGCAACGTGGACTAGAAGTTACAGTAGTAGAATTCTTTGAAAGGCTATTACCAAGACAGCTGGACGAGAAGGGTTCTAGATTGTTTAAAAGTTCTGCTGAAAAAAGTGATATAGAATTTATTTTAGGTGACTCTCTCCAAGAAATTATGGGAGATGAAAAGATTACAGGAGTTAAACTTAAAAGCGGTAATTCTTTAGATGCAGATCTTCTATTATTCTCCGTGGGTATTAGGGCTAATAAGGATCTAGCATCAAAATCAGGTATTTCAACAAATAATGGTATAATCGTTAATAATAGAATGGAAACTAATATAAAAGATATTTACGCTTGTGGAGATGTAGCAGAACTCAATAGTCGAATTTATGGTAACTGGCCTGCTGCTGTAAAAATGGGTAAAACGGCAGGTGATAATGCCACTGGAGAAAATCAAACATTTGAAGACTTTGTTCCAACCCTTGTGTTTACTTCAATGAATACTAGAGTATTTTCCTGTGGTAACTGCCATGATGATTTCGAACAATTTTCATATGAAAATCCTGAAAAAGGACTTTATTATAAATACTTTTTTAAAGACGATAAATTATGTGGAGCAATGCTTTTAGGAAATATAGCCCTTTCATCTAAAATAACTAGTTGGATTAAAAAAGAATATTCAAAAAAACAGGTTTTATCTGAGAAATTTATATAAATATCTTCTCCCTCAGGAAATGGTAAAGGATAGTACTTAGATTTATACAAGATACTATCCTTCTTCTTTGTTGAAAATTTTTATAAATAATGCTCCAACCTTTAATATTCATTTTATGCAAATCTTATCATTTAGTCATTATAGTCTACTTAGATTAAATGTCTTTTTCTTCTATCAAAAGCAATAAAAGCATTAATCTCTCCGCCAATTATTATTACCATTGAAGTTATATATAGCCAGGTTAATAATACTATCACCGCTCCAATGCTACCATATAATCTGGAATAATTCGCAAAATTATTTACATAAAAAGCAAACCCAATAGAAGCTATTATCCATCCTAAAGTAGCAAATATAGCCCCAGGGAATACCTCTTTCCAACTTAATTTTCTGCTAGGTATATATCTATAAATTAAAGCAAATACAAATATCATAGAAACCAAAATTATAGAATATCTAATTATGTTCCATATAAAATTATAAAATTTACTCAATCCAAGTTTATATATCAAAAATGACCCTAAAATATTACCAAACACTAATAGTGCTATTGTCAAAATTATTAAAAATCCTAATCCTAAAGTACTTATAATAGATATAATTGTAACTCTTAATAGGGATCTTTTTTCTTTTTCATCGTAGGCTTTATTAATACCCTTTATAACGCTTCTAAATCCACTTGATGCAGTCCATATAGTAAAAATAATACTGAAGGACATTAAATTTGTATTTCTAATAGTAAATATCTCCTTTATAGTTGAATGAACTAATTGATAGGCAGTATCCGGAAGTATATTACTCATTTCTCTCAAAATAAATTCACTATCTATAGGGCTATATCCTATTAGTGTTGTTACAAATATTAAAAATGGAAAAAAAGATAGCAAAAGGCTGTAGGATAGCTGAGAAGCTAGCGCAGGCACCTCGTCATCAAATATTCTTTTTATTAATGATGCTATATTAATCACTATCTTCTTAAACAATAACATTCACTCTCCAAGGTATTTATTTATAATTATTATACTATATAGAAAAGAATAAGAGAAAACATATAGTTATAATTTGAAAATTTACATAAATTATTATGCATATGGTACAAAAATCCTATATAATTATTTAAAGATAGTATTTTAGATATTCGGAGGTAGTATTAATGAAAGTTGCTGTAATTGATGGGCAAGGAGCTGGATTAGGAAAAACTATAATAAAAAAACTAAAAAAAGATACAGATTTAGATGTATGTGTCATTGCCCTTGGTACAAACAGTTTAGCCATGAGCAATATGGTTAAAAGCGGGGCTGATATAGGACTCTGCGGAGAAGATAATATATGCAACTATCTAAGAAATGAAGAAATTGATTGCTTAGTAGGTCCAATCGGAATTATTTGTAACGGTGGAATAAATGGAGAAGTCACCTCTGAAATATCTAATATAATTTTTCAAATAGAATGCACAAAATATCTCTTTCCATTGCAAAAACATGGGATATACATACCTGGTACAAGAAATTTGCAAATTAAAGAAATAATTGAAGAGATAATTCTAGATATAAAATCTTATGATTGATTTAGAAAAATTGAATTATTTAAAAACCCCATGATCTTCATGGGGTTTTATAATTTATTTTATCTTTTCACAGCAGAAATATAGTACATATCCTCATTATCTATAGATTTTTCAACTTCAAAATATTTACTCATAATATTAGATGTAACCTCTACTGATGGAAGCATATGATCTTTTACACTATCATTTTTTTTATGTATGTTGTTTATTCTCTCTTTGCTTTCTGAGTGAGCTATTACAATCTTGCCATTAATGTTCAATAATTTATGAAGATGTAAAAATAACTTATCTTTATCTATAAAATGAGGATACACGGAATATAGAAATATATACTCAAATTCTCCTTCATGGAAATCCATAATATCACTAACTATAAATTCTACATTATCATTATTGTACTTACTTTTTGCCACTTCTATCATGTTCTCAGACAAATCTACTGCCTTTATAACTATAGGTGAACACTCTAATAAGTATTTCACTAATACGCCAGTACCTGTCCCAACATCTAGAATCTTAGAATTTTCTCTAATATTAGATAAATTTATTATTTCTCTAAGCTTTTTATCGTCATGGTTACATATTTCATCCCACTTACTTGCTAAATTATTAAAAAACTCTCTATCATTCACTTATGTTCACCATCCTAGTATTTTTATCTAATCCCTTTACTATAACAGGAATTAAAACTAATTGGATTAGTATTCCCCAAACAGGTTTGATAAAAGCATTACCTAAAAATATTGCTAGCGCATAAGGTTTTCCCCCTAAAGTTAATAAGAAATAATTTAAAGTGCCTGAAACAGCCCTCCCTATAAGCATAGCAGATATTAATGATACATACATGTTATAATTTTTGTCCTTAAAAAGATACCCGGATAGAAATCCATAAGTAGCTAGCTCAAAGGCCATGGCTATGGCCACAGGGTATAGAGGTGGCATTCCTGATACTAAGAAATTTAAATAAGGTGTAATGAACCCAATAACTAGTCCATATTTTTTTCCTAAAATAAATCCACATAGTAACACTGGTATGTGCATAGGTAAAAATATTGTTCCTGGAAGACCAGTTGTATGGAATATGTAAGGTATAATTATACCTATGGCTAAAAACACACTTCCCTTTACTAACGATTTAGTATTCATAATAAAACCCTCCTTTAAAAATAAAAAAGGTAGGGAGAATTTTCCCCTACCTTCGTGGTACAGAATAAGTAATTTAGTATTTCTTAATAACTGCAAAATATAACTATAAAATCAAAAGAGATTTTCGTAATCTCTTTTTTATTATAACATATTTATACAATTTATCAAATATTGCTAAGATTCTGTTTAAAGCTTTCAATACCTATTCTATCTATTAAACTGCCGAACCTTTCTCCCGCTTTCCCCTGATCCTTATAAATATAAACTGCCTTCTCAATAATATCTAAGGCCTCTTCTACTGTATATATCTCTCCTAAGTCGTCTCCAATTTTAGGTTGCTTTCCCCATTTGCCACCTAGAAATATTTTAACTCCCTCTTTATCAAGGGATATTGATCCAAAATGGCAACTATCTATACATTTCCCACAATTATTACATTTATCAAAATCTATATAAATTTTTTCTTCTATAACCTTTGCTGCTCCCATTTTACATTTAGTTTCAACAATACAATTGTTACAAGCAATACATTTCCCATTTTCAATCTTAGGCTTTCTTTGACCTACAATTCCAAAATCATTTAATTCTGGTTTTATACAATTATTAGGACATCCCCCCACGCCTATTTTAAATTTATGTGGAAGCTTCATGTCATAAAATCCTAAATAAAATCTTTCATGAACCTCTCTTCCAATCTTTTGCGTGTCTATTAATCCATGGGTACAAACCGTTCCTTTACAAGGTACAATAGGTCTTACTCTATTACCTGTCCCTCCTGAGTACAAACCCACTTCTTTTAATTCTTTTTTCACTTTTTCAATATTTTCATACTTAATTCCTGGTATTTCAATAGTTAGCCTTACTGTGAAACTAACATGTCCATAACCATATTTGTCCGCAATTTCCCCTATTTTAGATATCTCTTTCTCTTTTAATGTACCATCTACAGTTATTACTCTACAAATAAAATCTTCTTTATTGTTTTGTAATATAAACCCTTCTCCTTTTAGCTCTTTTATCTTTTCCTCACTTATATTTATCATTTCAGCCTCCTATATTAACACGGATTATTAAATTCACTATTTTTATGTTACTACGGAGGCAATATTAAGTCCAATTAGAATTCATTATGATATTATAAATTCTAATTATAATAAATTCATCATTCCAAATCATTTTCAACACAAAATTTTAGAAAATGATCCACAAATTCTTCATTGAAATTGTCAATATAAATAAAGTTAAATTCCCTAGTCATATGAAATTTTTTAATAGGAACAATCTTTAATAACCCTCTTTTTTCATCATCTTTTACTGACTCTCTAGATAAAATTGTACATCCGAGATTAGATTTTACTAATGATAATATAGCAGTTATATTTCCTATTTCCATATATGGGTTTATATCATGCTCTTCTAATCCTGCTTCTATCACATAATCTTGAAATGCTTGCCTAGTACCAGAGCCCTTTTCTCTTAATATCAGCTTATTATTTAATACCTGTTCTATAGATACTTCTTTCATATCTGCAAATTCATGTTCAGGAGATACTATTAATGCTAATTCATCTTCTCTAAATTTTTTATATTTTAAATTGGACTTATTAAAGGCTCCTTCTACTATACCTAAATCTATTTCCCCTCCATGTAGTAATTTAACTACAGTTTCCGTGTTTTCCACCTTCATTATAATATCTATATTATTATAAATTTTCTTGTACTCTCCAATTATATTTGGAAGAACATATCCTCCAATAGTGAGAGTTGCTCCTATTCTATATTTTTTAATAATAGATCTTCTATTTTTTAATTCATACTTTATATTTTTACTCATGGATTCCATTTTAATTGCATTATCAAAAAGATATTTTCCCTCTTCAGTTAACATCATTTTTTTATTCTTTTTAATAAATAATTTAACATTATAATATTCTTCTAGCCATTTTAAATGTTGTGATACTGCTGGTTGAGTAATGTTTAATATGTTGGCAGCCTTAGTAATATTTCCAACCTTTCCAACAACAATAAAACTAATTATTCTAAAATCTAACATATTCATACTCCTCTATTCAATTAGTATCTATAGTATCTATAAATATTTATTTAAATAAAAACATAAAACATGGATGCTTTTAATTTTAAACATCCATGTTAAACCTTAACCTTATTATATCACTTCCGCGATTTCACCTGAATAAACAATTACACCACATTTTTCTTTCTTAGCTTTTGTAGAAGCCATGCTAGCAAAATTTATAAGTTGTAAAATATATTTAAATAATTCATTTTTATCTTTACGCGCTTCATTATGAGATATACCTATTGATATACTCACATTTATATCATTAACAAAAGTATAATTAGATATTATATTTATCAAATTCTTAGCTAAAGATTCACATTTTTCTACAGTATATGAAGTTAATATAAGAAATTCATCTCCCCCAAATCTTGAAAGAAAAACTTCATCATTTGGTATGTTATCTCTAAGTAATTTTGATAATTGCTGTAATATAACATCTCCAACAATATGTCCATATTTTTTATCTATATATCCAAAATTATTTATATCTATAAATGCAAAAGAAATATAATTGTTTTTATAAATTAGCTTTAAAGCATTATAGTATATATAGTCATTCTTATAAAGTCCAGTCAATAAATCAAAGTATCTTCCAAGTTCAGCATCTATAATAGATTTATTAATTACCCCTACAACTTTATTGGCTTTTAGTACTAAGAGTAAATCCGTACCTTTGTCGAGCATACATTTTGCTTCCCACAAAAACATATTTTCGTCTATATATTGATATCTATCTGTCATTGCATCAACAGCTAATCTATTAGGATGGCAGTTAATTAAATCCTTTTGAGTTATTACTCCAATTATACTCCCCTTTTCTTCAACTAAAAAACAACCTATTCCTTTATTTAATATGCTCTCGCCTATATTACTCACACATAATAAAGCATCTATTATAATAAACTCTGTTAGCATTATATCAGAAACTTTTCTTATCATAGCTCTATTGATTTGCTAACTTGCAAAGTAATATTTATTAAAGCTTTTACTATCATATATTCGTTAGCAATCTTTCCCCCTTCCTCCATAATTAAATTTACAAGTGTTTCTTTTGGCAATATATTAAGTAATGATTTTTTTATAACAATTGCTTCTATGCATTTATGTTCTATTTTAATTATTTCATACTGATCAGGAGATAAAATGTTTACCATTCTCCTTGCTGATTCTGGTCCAAGAGGCGATTTTTTACCTACAAGCAAGGCATCTTGCATTGGAGGCATTTCAAACTCAGAAAATTTCATATTTATTTCTGCTTTTTTACTACTTTCCATACTATAGTTCATGCTAAAACCACCTTTTAACAATTTCACTAAACATTTTAACATAGTTACCCTAAATTATCCATTTTATTTACATAATTTTTCTTTTTATAATATATTATTACTTATATTACAAATATAGTTTTTAATATAATTTAATTAAATTTATTATTCAAAACATTTTTTCTTGTAAAATAAATATTTATGGAATATTTTATCACAATTAGTAGCTTTTAAATACTATATTTTTATTAAATCGTAATAAGTTGCTTGCACATAAAAAACTCCTACTTAATTTTACATAAGTAGGAGTTTTAAGAAACTTCCTTAGTTAAAATTCAACCTCATAGTAAGGTTATCATTATAAAAGACTTATTTTAAAATACTTATTTATTATACATATGAACATCCATTTGAGGGAATGGAATAGTAATTCCTTCTCTATCAAAGCCTAACTTGACTTCTTCTTGAAGATGGTGATATATAGTCCAATAATCACTATTATTACACCAAACTCTAATTATTAAATTAATAGAATTATTTCCATATTCACCTACTGCTACAAAAGGTTCTGGATCTTTAAATATAAGAGAGTTACTATTTATAGTTTCCTTAATTATATTTTTAGCTTTTACAATGTCATCATGATAGCCTATGCTAAATTTTAAATCCACTCTCCTATGCTCCTCAGCAGAGTAGTTAATTATTTTTCCGTTTGCTAGTTCCCCATTAGGTATTATGATCTTTTTATTGTCGGCTGTATTCATATATGTATATAGAAGTTGTATCTCCTTAACAGTTCCAGAATATCCTTGAGTTTCAATATAATCTCCAACATTAAAGGGTCTAAATATCAATACTAATATTCCCCCTGCAAAATTAGATAAACTGTCTTTTAAGGCAAGACCAACTGCTACTCCTGCGGCACTCAATACAGCTAAAAAAGTAGTTATTGGTATTCCTAACATAGAAGCAATCGTTAAGAATAATACAATCCTTAAAATCATCGTTAAAATGGACTTTATAAAGGAATGCAGCGATACGTCTATCTTACTCTTTTTTAATGATTTATCCATAACATTTAAAAATACTCTAATTATCCAGCGTCCTAAAAATAATACTATTAATATTTCTATAAATTTTATTCCATATGAACTAGCAACTATATCTAATATTTTGCTCTTTATACTCACAATCTTTCCTCCTTTTAAAGTATTTTAAATTTATTCTAACATAAAATATAATAACTTGTAAAAAGGAAAAGCTACCCTTTAAAAGAGTAGCTTTTTAATAATTTAACTTCCTAATATCGTCTTTAAATCTTCTTCTGGCGTGGATATAGGTTTAATATTAAACTTATCTATTAACACTTGTAGAACAGTAGGTGAAATAAAGGCTGGCAAAGTAGGCCCTAAATAAATATCTCTAATCCCTAAAGATAGCAAGGTTAATAATATACACACTGCCTTTTGCTCATACCAAGATAATATCATGGAAAGAGGCAATTCATTTATATCACATTTAAATGCATCTGCTAAGGCTAATACTATTTTAATTGCTGAGTAGGCATCATTGCATTGTCCCAAATCTAATAATCTTGGGAAGTCTCCTATTTTACCAAAATCCAATTTATTGAATCTGTATTTACCACAAGCAAGAGTTAGTATAATTGTGTTTTTAGGAGTCTTTTCTGCAAATTCGGTATAATAATTTCTGCCCGGTCTAGACCCGTCACATCCTCCTATTAAGAAGAAGTGTTTAATCTTTTCAGCTTTTATCGCTTCAATAATTTGGTCTGCAATAGAAATTACTGCATTGTGACCAAAGCCAACTATAATCTTCTTTTCTGGTTCATCCTCTGTCCATCCTCCTAATTCTATTGCCTTATTTATAATAGTTGTAAAATCCTTCTTTCCATTTACTTCTTCAATATGAGCTATATCTGGCCACCCAACTATACTTGTTGTAAATATTCTATCTTTATATGACTCTCTAGGCTTTTGCAAACAGTTTGTAGTCATTAAAATACATCCAGGTATGTCATCAAATTCCTGCTGTTGTTCTTGCCAAGCTCCGCCAAAGTTTCCTATAAGATGCTTATATTTTTTTAATTCTGGATAACCATGACTAGGAAGCATTTCACTATGGGTATATATATTTACTCCCTTACATTCAGTTTGTTCTAATAATTCTTTTAAATCCCTTAAATCATGACCTGAAACTACGATAAATGGTCCTTTCTTTTTAGTGATAACAACTTCTGTAGGTTCAGGATTTCCATTGATCTCCGTGTTAGCTCTATCCAATAATTCCATGCATTTTAAGTTTACTTTTCCAAATTTCATTATTAAATTAAATAGTTCATCAACAGTTAGATTATCATTGGTAACAGCTGAAAAACCCTTAAAAAAGAACTCACCAACTGTTTCATCCATTTTTCCTAATACATGTGCATGGTGAGCATAGGCTCCCATACCCTTCATTCCATAGATTAATGTTTGTCTTAAGGAACGTATGTCAGCATCTAATGAATCATCATACATTATTCCTGCTTTTCTAGCGTCCTCCAGCATCTCATCTTCATTATCTGGCAATATGTACTCTGCTGCACATGGAATATTATCCTCAATACCTTTTGTTTTAAATTTAAGAATCTCTTTTATTTTTTGGGCTTCTTTTAAGTATTCAATGAATCTTTCCGGATCAAAATTTACATTAGTTAGTGTAGAAAAAGAAGCATCCATCATAAACTTCTGTATTTCTGGATCTATTTTTTCTCCCTTCTCTATTAACTTCTGTCCATAAAATCCTATTCCTTTTAATTGATAAATAAGCAAATCCTGAAGAGCTGCTACCTTTGCATCTTTGCCGCAATTTCCAAATTTAGTGCAACCTTTTCCTCCTATTGTCTGCTCGCATTGATAGCAAAACATAGAATCTACTTTAGCCATAATATTGCCTCCTCTGATAATACTTAATTGTATTAGTGTTCCAAACAGAGTTATTTTTATCCCGTAGCTAAACAGTTCTAATTCATATCCTCATAAGTTTTACTAAATTCCTGAATAAATTATTT
This sequence comes from Clostridium mobile, assembly GCF_018918285.1. GTDB lineage: Bacteria > Bacillota > Clostridia > Clostridiales > Clostridiaceae > Clostridium_AW > Clostridium_AW mobile. Next base: position 127,884 of record NZ_JAHLQF010000003.1, on the reverse strand, counting down.
TAAGCTTCAGTTGGAGCAAGTATTACTTATAAAGCAAACTCCATCTGAAGCTAATAATCATTTTAAAAATCTTCATAAATTTAAATTAATATTTTCAATTCTCCATTCAACTACAGTATTTTTCCCTAAATTTTTTGCAGTAAGATTTGCTTTTTCAGCCTTTCCAACTATATCCCCAATATTACTACCATGATCTGGATATGAAGAAATACCTATAGATACAGTTATAGGGTAAATCCATCCCCTGGTCTGACGTTCCACTTCAAATCTAATCTTCTCTGCATATTTAGTACTATTTATTCTATCTACTTCTCTTAAAATTACTAAAAACTCATCTCCTGTAAGCCATCTAAACACTTTATGCTGACTCCCTAAAGTATCTACAATAATCCTGGATAAATTATATATCATTTCATTTCCATGCTGATAACTTATTTTATTGTAGCGCTTTAAGTTATCTCCATCAATAAAAAGTATACTAAAAATTTCTCCAGTACATTCGCTTTCTTTTATTAAATTTGCCAAATATGATTTAGCCGCTCTATGATTACCTAATCTACTTATATCGTCCGTGAAAGCTAAACTTAGACTCTCAATTATACGTCTACTAAAGCTATCAATTAAATGTTTCATCCATTTTATCTGGGCGAAATCTCTATTTTTATTGCCTTTAACAATACCTATGTACTTATTTAATATCATATGATAAATTTCATTAATAGAACAAATACTCTCTGTATAATCTAATAATAATATACTTAAATCAACGTCAGAAATGCTATATGCACTCATATAATCAATAAAAGTAGATTTTATTAAATGAGATATTTTTGCTGCCTCGTTATTAGATGTATTAGGCAGTACAATTGTAAATTCATCCCCATCTGTTCTATATACAAAATGATTATTACTTAAAGTTGCTTTTATTATATTAGACAACTCTTTTAAGCAATAATCCCCTATTTCTCTTCCAAACTTTTTATTTATTATAGTAAAATTTTCAATTTCTAATATAATTATTGACCCATTATCCCCAAATAATTTCTTTGTATCTGATAAAATAAATTGAAAAAAATTCGGTAAATCAGTTACAGCATCTGTCTGTACATTATCCCCCAAAACCCAAATCAAAGAAATCGCCCCTTTTAATATAATAATTTCCTATTTTTTCTATATTGTAATTTCATTTTAAAGAATATATTTCATATTGTCAATTTTAAATCAATAATTAACATAAATTTAGAAGTTATTATAATTTATAAGCCTTTCCATGGACACCAATTGTTGGAAATGATAAAATTAAGTAACTAATTATTTTATCTGGGGGGGAGTAGAGTTGAATATCAAAAAAAAAATTACAACTTACTTTATATTTATTATATTAATCATAATATCTGTTACTAGCTCCATAAGCTATTACGTTTCTAATGATATTATACAAAAGCAATCTAATGCTTCTATAATCCATACTGCGCATTATCAGGCAAATAATATCTCTGATATGATAAAACAATATGAATTGGGACTAAAAGCTCTTTCTACTAATTCAGATATTATAAACTTCCTTATAGGGAAAGAAAAAACTTCACATAAATCTAATGAAGCGCTAAAAAAATATGCTGATGGCATGAACGAGTTAGAGCATGTATTTGTTGCTGATAAAAATGGCCTTATAGTTTCAGATAGCGATCCTAAAACTATAGGCACAGATTTGAAAGATAGAGAATATATAAAGATTACTCTCGAACAAAATACTAGCTACATAAGTGAGATATTAACTTCAAAAGTTACAAACAAAAATATTCTTGTATTTACTTATCCCATAGTAAATAATGGAGAAGTTGTAGGTCTTATCGCATCACCTGTATTTTGTGATGAGTTAACCAAGCATCTATCTGACTCTAGATTAGCAGGTTCCCCATCTAGCTATGCATATTTAACAGACTCAAAAGGTACTATGATTTCTCATCCTGAGGATACAAAGATAGGAAAGCCTGTTGAGAATATTGCTATAAACTCAGTTTTAGAAAAATTATCAAAGGGTGAAAGTTTAGAGTTTAAGACTCTAAGTTATGAATTTGGGGGAAAAGAAAAAATAGCTTCATATTCTCTTGTACCCAAAACAAGATGGCTAGTAGTAATGTCTGCAGATTTATCTGAAATAAAAGCTCCTATTGATAGAATGATTACTCTTTTAGTTATATCTAGTATTATATTAGCTGTAATATCGGCCATTGGTTCATATTTACTTTCTTTAAGAATATCTAAACCCATAGAAAATATTACGACGTTAGTTGAAGCTACAGCTAATTTTGATTTCACTGAAAAAAATGAATATGTAAAATTATCTTTAAGTAAAGACGAAACTGGTGTAATGGCAAAATCCATGAATAAAATGCGTGAATCATTAAAAGATATGACTTTATTGCTGTTAAAATCATCTAAAGATATAAATGAAAGTGCTGAATTTATAAAAGTTCTTACTAGTTCCGTACAAGATGCTACTGGAGAGAATTCAGCTACTACTCAGCAATTATCCGCTGGTATGGAAGAAACAGCTGCTTCCACCGAAGAGATAAACGCTTCTATGGATGAAATAGCTAGTAATATTGAAGAAATTTCAATAAAATCCATGGAAGGATCTAATTTATCTAATGACATAATAGACAGGGCAACTTCACTAAAACAAGAAACCATAAAATCTATAGATAGTGCTAACGTCATATATGATGAAATAAAAGTTGACTTTGAAAAATCCATTGAGCAAGCTAAAACAGTAGACCAAATAAACTTGTTAACATCTACAATACTAGAAATAACAGAGCAAACCAATCTATTAGCACTCAATGCTTCTATAGAGGCTGCTAGAGCTGGGGAAGCTGGCCGTGGATTTGCTGTAGTGGCCGATGAAATAAAGAAGCTTGCCGAACAATCTTCCAGTACCGCAGGCAAAATACAGGAAGTTGTAAACATGGTTCATATGGCTTTTAAAAATATGACCGTTAACGCAAGAAAAGTTTTAAACTTTATTGAAACCAGCGCCAATAGTGATTATAAAAATTTCTTGAATGTCAGCGAGCAATATAGTATTGATGCAAGTACAATAAATGAGTTAATGGAAAAAATAAATTCCTCTGTGCAGGATCTAAACAGTTCAATGCATAATATTATTACTGCTATTAACGGAGTAGCATCAACAGTTAATGAAGGTGCCAAAGGGGTTTCCGATATAGTTGAAAAAAATGAAGATATAGTAGACAAAGTGCTGGAAGTAGATAAAAATATTGCTACAAATATAGAGTATGCAAAAATGCTAAAAGACATCGTATCAAAATTTAAAGTTTAAAAAATTACAAAGGTCATATAATATGACCTTTGTAATTTCTTATTATAACAACTCTTTTCTTAACTGCTCAGGAGATTTTGGTGATAAATATGAAAACGGAATATCTAGAACAGTAACAGCTCCCTTTTTCCCTTCATTAGCCATTTTATAAACAGCTCTAGCATAAGCAACTATTACACTAGATGTAAATTCTGCATTGCTATCTAATTTTAAGCTAAATTCCATAATTTGCTTTGTTCCATTTCCAGTATTCCCTGTACGTATAACAAATCCACCGTGTGGCATACCTGAGTGATTAGTTTTTAGTTCCTCCTCTGATATAAAGTGTACTGTTGTATCATAGTCTGCAAAATAGTTCGGCATATTTTTTATATCTTCTTCTATCTTATGTAGATCTGCACTTTCTTCAGGAACTACATAACATACACGTTGGTGCTTTTCTCTTGTGGTAAATTCACAACATTCACCGCATCTAACTTTCTCTAATGTTTCTTCTATGGGAATAGTATACTGCACTCCATTTTTTACTCCTTCAAGTCTTCTAATAGCGTCCGAATGCCCTTGGCTCACACCTTTACCCCAGAAAGTATAATCTTTTCCATCAGGTAGTACAGCTTCTCCTAAAAGACGATTTAATGAAAACAATCCAGGATCCCATCCTGTTGATATAAGAGCTACTGTGCCAGCTTTCTTTGCTATGTTATCCATCATAGAAAAATATTCAGGAATTTTTGCATGAGTATCAAAACTATCCACAGTATTAAATTGAGATGCTAACATTGGTCCTTGCTCTCCTAAGTCCGTAGCAGAACCCCCACACAATATCATTACGTCTATTACTTCTTTATAAACTTCAAGCTTTGATATATGAACTAGTTTTGCATTATTGCTATCAACAGCACTCACTTCTCTTCTTGTAAAAATAGCTTCTAGTTCCATATCTGGATTTTGTGCTATAGCTTTTTCCACACCTTTTCCAATATTTCCATATCCGACAATTCCTATTTTAATCTTTTTATCCATAGTATCCCTCCAATATGATTTAATGTGAAGATTATACATTAAGCTATCCATTACTATTACGCAGCTTAATATATAAGTTTTTACCCCTTTGTAGAAATATATACAATTTTAAAGGTTAGCCACTACTTACTTAATATATAAATTATATCATAATTTATATATTAATAATAATTTGCATAATTATTAAATTAAAGCAAAAAAACCTTCTCTTTATTTAAAAGAAGGTCTTATGGTACTTATATTCATGGCTATCTTTAGTGTATATAGTAATAAAACCATGTGCCTAAAATTGCTATAAGAGCTACTAATATATATTGATACATAGGTACTTTTACCCTGCTACATTCTACATTGCTTTCTACTATCATATTATTATTCTTTATTTTCTTATTAACAATAAGTGCTAATATTATAATTATGATACTTGTAACATGTGCTATGCTTAAAGGACCTACAACCAATGGATTTGTCCTAAATATTTCAACTAATGCTCTATTTATAGAAAATCCAATAATATATTTTATAAACAACTCACCATTATATCTAATTTTACCTCTTCTACTCCATAGAAAAATAAAAAGAATTAAATTTAAATACATCTCATACATTTGGGCTGGATGAAGTATCTGACCTGCAACATTGATACCCCATGGATATACATTTTTCATAGGTATCCCAAATACATCACACCCTATCCTTCCAATAGCTTGCCCTATTGCAATGGCCGGTGCTGCCACATCCGCTGCTTCAAAGAATGAAATATTCTTTTTCTTTGTATACCATAGTGCAAAAAGCGTTCCTCCTATTAACCCACCTTGTATTGACATTCCCCCTGAGCTAATTAAAAATATTTCACTTGGATTTTGAATATAGTAACTTAAGTCAAAAGCTACTACATAGTAAATTCTAGCTCCTATAATACTTGCTAGTATAGTATACAATGCAAGATCAAAAATCTTGTCACTGTCTAATCCTTTTCTTTTGCTTTCAATGGACATTATAAACATACCTACTATAATTCCTAATGCAACAGCAACCCCAAAAAGGTATATGCTAAAATGCCCTATTCTAAATAGTTCTACCATGTAAATGCTCCTCTAAGTTATTTTTACCTAACTAAATAATATATTGCCATAAGTATCGTTATAATAATTATCCATGAGGATATATTTCTTCTTCCATCTCCGCATCCATTATTGTGATTATTAGAGCCGTGTCCTCCTCCGCAACATCCCATATTAACACCTCCCATGCTTAGATTTTATAATTTCTTTATGAAGATTATATGGAGATTACAATAAAAAAGAGAAGTTTTAATAAAATATTTTATTAAAACTTCTCTTAAACTATTTAAATTCTCTTTTAATTTATTCAATGTTATATTTTTTTATATACCACATCTTTACAATCTGTGTTAAAAGTACATAACACAACAATGTGAGTGCTAATAATACATAATATAATATCGGTAATTTAGTAAACCCAAAAGCACCTGCAATTGGAGAGTTAACTAAGAACATACCTACTAAAACTATTAATAAAGATGTTATCATAAGAGGTTTGCTAGCCTTGCTTTGAATAAATGGTATTTTGTTTGTCCTTATTACATGAATTATCAATGTTTGAGTAAATAAGGATTCTAAAAACCACCCTGTTTGGAATAAAGCTGGATTATTCCAAGCATTAAACACATATAGCATTATAAAATATGTGGTGTAATCAAATATAGAGCTAATTGGACCTATATGAACAATATATCTTTTTATTTCATCCACTGCCCATTTTCTTGGCTTAGCTATCCATTCCTCATCTACTGAATCTGTAGGTATTGCAACTTGTGAAATATCATATAATAAATTATTAGTTAAAACTTGAATTGGCATCATAGGTAAAAACGGAACGAATATACTTGCTCCAAGAACACTAAACATATTTCCAAAATTTGAACTTGCAGTCATCTTTATATATTTTACTATATTGCCAAATACCTTTCTTCCTTCTAATACACCTTCTTCAAGAACAAGTAGGTTATTTTCTAGAAGTATGATATCTGAAGATTCTTTAGCAATATCAACCGCTGTATCTACAGAAATCCCTACATCCGCTACTTTAAGTGCTGGTGCATCATTTATACCATCACCCATAAATCCAACTACATGTTCTCTGCTCTGCAATGCTTTTATTATTCTTTCTTTGTGCATAGGAGAAAGCTTGGCAAATACAGAAGTTCTTTCTGCCGCTTCACTTAGTTCCTCATCAGACATTGCATCTATTTCATTTCCAAGGAGTATTTTATCTACAGGTAGATTAACTTCTTGACAAATCTTTTTAGTTACTATTTCATTATCCCCAGTAAGCACTTTCACTTCTACGTTATATTGATGAAATTTATCAATAGCTTCTGCTGATGTTTCCTTTGGTGGATCTAAAAAAGCCATAAATCCAAGTAATGTTAGTTTGCTTTCGTCAGCTACAGAATATTCCCTTTTTATATCATCAAATAATCTATAGGCTACCGCAATAACTCTAAAACCTTCTTCATTTAGTTCTTTTATCATATTCTCAATTTTACCTGTCATTTTACCCATAAAAGGTTCAGTGCCTTCTTTAGTTTCATACTTATTACACAAACTCAATACTTCTTCTACGGCACCCTTGCAAATTAATACATCTTCCATTCTTTTATTTCTTACTACAACTGACATTCTCTTTCTTATGAAATCAAATGGAATCTCATCTAATTTTTCATATTTTTCTTCAATATTAAAATAATCTTCTCCTCTGTCCTTATGTTGAAGAATAGCTGTATCCATAACATTCCTTAAACCTGTTTGATAAAAACTATTAATATAACCGTATTTTAAAACTCTTTCTGAGTCACTACCATAAATATTTACATGTTTTTGGAGTACGACTTTTCCACAAGTTATTGTTCCTGTCTTATCTGTACAAAGAATATCCATAGCTCCAAAGTTTTGTATTGCATTTAATTTTTTTACTACCACTTTCTTTTTAGCCATAGTTAAAGCACCTTTAGATAAGTTAACTGTAACAATCATAGGAAGCATTTCTGGTGTAAGTCCTACGGCTACTGCAATACCAAATAAGAATGCTTCAAACCAATTTCCTTTTGTAACACCATTAATAATAAATACTACTGGTGCCATGATGAATATAAATCTTATCATGAGCCATGTATATTCATTTATTCCTTTATCAAAGCTTGTCATAGTTCTTTCATTGGTCATCTTACTACTTAGTTGACCAAAATGTGTTTGTTCTCCTGTAGTTAACACTACTGCAATAGCTGTTCCACTTTCTACATTAGTACCCATGAAGCATAAATTAGGATTTTCCAGTGGATTATTCCATTCGCCATCTACAATATTTTTTTCTACAGGAAGAGATTCTCCTGTAAGTGCTGATTGGTTAACAAACAAATCTTTTGATGTTATAAGCTGTACATCAGCAGGTATCATATCTCCCGATGCTAAATGAATAATATCACCACGGACAATCATTTTAAGAGGAATTTCCTTTTGAATTCCATCTCTTATAACAGTAGCTGTTGTGCTGACCATAGATTTTAATTTTTCTACCGAATTATCTGCTCTTACTTCTTGAATAAATTTTAATACTACCCCTAAGGCAACCATAAAAGCCATTACTGCTGCAGCTATTGAATCTCCTGTTATATATGATACTAAGGCAAGTACAGCCAATAATATAACTAGAGGATTCTTTAAATTTTCAAGTAATTTAATAAGTGTTGACTCCTTTGTTTCACTACCTACCTCATTATATCCATATTTATCTATTCTATTTTTTACTTCTTCTTCAGATAAACCATTAAGAGAAGTATTTAATTCCCTCAATATAGGGTCAATAATTCTATTATCAATTGAATTAGCTAATTTTTTTAATACCATAACTACACCTCCATTTTCTTTTAAACTAAACGCATTAATACGCAAATAATTTCATTATGATATTACTCAAACTATTTTCTTCCTGTTAGCCCTTCTAAAAATGCATATATTTAAAAATGGCAATAGAAAACTAAAGGTTATTCCACATATTTTTTTAACCTTTTAAAATAAATAATTAATTTAATTTTAAGTAATTTGCGAATTAATTTACCAAAGAAACAGTGAAGGTAATGTTGGCTTGAAAATTAAGAAATGTTATATATAAAATGAAACTAAAGTATATATGATTACTTTAATTAGACTCTTAGAAAAAAGAACAGAACCTAATATTATATATTTCATTTTTTTATAACGCATACATTTCCCTCCACTGCCAATATTACTGGCGTCAGGCTCCATTCTTTTCACCTCCGATTATCTTTAAAATATAAAAAGCCTCCGTCAAGCTCGAACATGACGAAGGCATTAAAAACACACTTTCCCGTTCAAGCTTTGGCTCTGCAAGGCGGTGTAGTTGCATTAGATTAAGCCTTCTTTATTCGGCCAAACCTGCTAACCAGTTCAGAATGTTTCCATCCTTTTACGGCAGCAACCCATATCCTTGTAGTAACCTCACCTACCGAGGCTCTATTAAATTACATTAATATTTTATGCTTATAATCTATAAATGTCAACACTTTTTCATTAATACTAAATTTCATTGCTAGCTAAATCTATTTTTCTTAGCTTATTTAATATTTCTTCATCCTGTATATATTCCTTAATTTCCTTTTTATCTACCCATTTGTAATTGGAATGCTCAAAGGAAATCGTAACATGATCGCTCTCACTAACACAAAAATAGTTTAGTCCTATATATTGTTTATATTCATTAAGTATGGTAGTCCAAGTATATAATATGCTTTGAATTTTTATAGCTAATCCTACTTCTTCCCTTATCTCTCTTATAAGTGCCTCTTCTGGCCTTTCACCAAAATCTATTTTACCACCTGGGAATTCCCATTCTCCAGGACATACATCATCATGGTCTGAACGCTTTACGATTAACAATTTATTTTTAAATTTAATTATCCCTTTTACAACTACCACAATTCTTTTTTCCATATAAACTTTACTCCTTTTTCATACCGTATATGCAAAAGCCGCAAGTGATCAGCTTATATCAAACGTCCATTCTTAAATTCTCCCATGAAAACTTCTCCATTGGGTTCTATAAGCATACCTTTTCCTTGTCTTTCATCATTCTCCCATTGGCCTATATACTTTCCGCCATCATTCCAGATAAAAGTACCCTCTCCATGTCTTTGGTCGTTTTTCCACTCACCTATATAAGTTTCACCATTTGCCCAAGTGTATATGCCATATCCACATTTCATATCATTTTCCCAATGACCTACATAACTTTCTCCGTCATCCCAAGTGTATATGCCATTGCCATGTTTTATGTCATTTGCCCATTCACCAATATATTTTTCTCCAGATACCCAAGTATGTGTGCCTTGTCCGTGCATGGCATCATCTTTCCACTGTCCTACATATTTACTTCCATCATTATAGAAATATGTACCCTCTCCATGCATTTTACCGTCTTTCTTCTCTCCCACATATTCTCCACCATGAATATGTTGTTTTGGCTCACTATTTACTTTTTTTATTTTACCACTTACCAAGTTCCCTTTTTTTATATTCTTTATCATACTCTAGACAACTCCTCTTCAATAAGTTAATTAGTATTTTAAATATTACATTAATTTTTTATACAACATATCTATATGAGAAATATTATTCCTCCTGTATATCTATTATAGTTTTACTGTAGTGAAATGTATAGGCATAGTAGATATTAAAATAATACATATGTTTTATAAATATTTAAATTTAACTGTATATTTATCATTCTCAAAAGTTAAAGTTGCCATACTAACAGGTAATTTAAATCTTCTAGGTCCCGCTCCCCCTGGATTTATATATAGTATATTATCTTTTTCTCCTTCATAGGCTTTATGAGAATGTCCAAATATGACTATATCAATACCTGTAGTTTTAGGGTCGATCTCCATGGTATTAATATCATGAACAACGTATATATATTTACCTTCCACCTCTACTATATCCGAAAAAGGTAACTCTTCTCTTAACTTACCCTTATCACAATTTCCTCTTACAGCCACCACAGGGCAAATCTTATTTAACTCTAATAGCACCTCTTCTTTGTCAATATCTCCAGCATGGATTATTAATTGAACATTTTTAAGTTCATCAATAAATTCCTCTCTTAAAAGTCCATGAGTATCTGAAATAATGGCGATTTTAGTTATTTTCATATATTTCACCTTCAATCATTAGTCATTAGCCATTAGTTTATATTTTATGTTATATTTTAAATAAAACAATCCACATTGTCGATATATTTTTATCAACAATGTGGATTGTTTTAAGTGGCTTATTTAAGCATGTTATATTTATCCATTATCTTAGCTCCTATCTCTGGGTTAAGATTCTTTATATCACTTAAATATATTAATGTACTTCCCTTATACCTTTGAACTTCTCCAACCAAAGCTACCTCATAACAGCTTCTTAAAACATTTATCACACAATTATCAAAGTGATTTTCTCTGCAACTTCTACATTGATTAAGAATATCTGCTATGGCAATGACTAAATTATTTTCGTCATATACTTTAGTATCAGTTAAAGGAATGTTTTCATGTCCATTTTCTATATAGCCAACACTATTCTTTAAGCAGCTCTTCACACCTTCTTTTGAATAGGCTATTAAACATTTATCTTTACTGCAGCTCTTACATTTTTCTTCTGTTAAACAACAATTTCCTAAGTTTGTTATTAGACTATCAAAATTTATTTCATTAGCTAGAATCCCCATAATACTCATCCTCCAGATTTTAGTTACAGATATATTTTTATAATTATTCAATATATCTTACTAACTATACACTAACAAAAAAATCCAAAATAGTCAAGATTAATTGTCAATCGCTAATTATTATTAGTTAGTACATCTGTATTCTTTATTTATTACATAATACGAGTTAATCTTCCTGCTTCCATTTTACATACCCTATCACATAACATTTCTATGTCTTCCTTCATATGACTAGCTAATAAAATAGTTCTTCCTTCATCTCTTAGTTCCTGCAGCAATCTTCTTATATCATTTACTCCAGATGAATCTAAGCCATTCATAGGCTCGTCTAGAATTAATATAGATGGACTTTCCATTATAGCTTGAGCTATTCCAAGTCTTTGTCGCATTCCAAGTGAATATTTACTCACCCATTTTTTACCACGTGGATCTAATCCTACTTTCCTTATGGACTCTTCTATGTTTTCTTTTTCAATCTTTTTATTAATCATAGCCAAAAATTTTAGATTATTGTATCCACTATAATTAGGTAAAAATCCAGGAGATTCTATTATAATACCTACATCATCTGGCACATCCTTATCTTTGCCAATACTTTTGCCATTTACAAATATTTCTCCTGAAGTAACTGGAACAAAACCACAAATACATTTAAGCAATATCGTTTTCCCAGAACCATTACGCCCTATTAATCCATGAATCTTTCCCTTCTCAAACTCTACAGATATATCCTTTAAAATATCTCCTTCTTTAAAAGATTTACAAACATTTTTTATACTTATAATTTCTTTTCCCATAGTAACCTCCTCCCTTCATGTAAAATATATTTCTAGCGTTTTTTAAAATTTATTTAACTTTATGCACCATTGATAGAACAATATTAAATGTTATAGGACTTTTTGCTAAACTGCTGGCTGTACTTGTATATCTTTCCTACGTACAGATAAAACGCTTATAATACTTAACACTATAATAGTTATAATAAAGAAAATATACGCATATTCATTGCTTGGATAGTTTGATATCCCTTTCGAATCAATCAATATAAGTTTTGATAAGGACACAGGTGAAAAATAAAAAAACTTAACTGATGGGAAATTACTGTATATGGCATAATCAAGTAATATTATTAATGATGCTATAGTAGCCCCCGCCGCACGATTTAAACATATATTAATCACAAACATTAATAATGCTAAGGCTGTGCCTGCACACCACTCCAATATAAAACTTAATACAAATGCCTTTAACGGCGTATATGAAAGTAATATTTTTTTAGAAATATATTCAATTTCATTTACACTTTCACCATGGTTCTCTGCCAATGTTCCTAATATCTTTCCCCAACCAGTAGAAAGAAATATATTGGGCATTAGAATTAATATACTTATAAAATTTACTATTAAAAGATATATTGTCATCCCCATCATGATATAAAAAACTTGTCCCATTCCCCAGGTATATCTACCACTACGTATTAAAAAGTAAGGTTGACCTTCATCAATGAAAGGTGCATCGCAAAACAACAAAACAACTCCTAGCATCAATATAAGCTGCCCTACAAAACTGCTAGCTAAATGAGGAAATACCCATGGTGTTACACGAATTCCCATCTCCTTTGAAAAGCTTAATATGGGCCTTATAGATGACCATAAAAACATAGTAATTAAAATGAACAGAACATATATGCGAGGATTAGTAGCCCACTTTCTTATATTATTTATAGAAACAAGAAAAATTTTTCTAATTCTATCCATTTGATACTCTCCTTCTTACTCCTTTTACAAATAAAAATCCTGTAAATATAGTCAAAATTGCAAATAATAATGTGGAATAAATAATATTTATGAAATCTCCACCCAACTGAAAGTTTCCTTTAATAATAAGATCTACACATAAGTACCAAGGCAAATCCAGTTCATGGCCTAATTGAGATAAAAAATAATATACTATAAAAGGTGACGTTAATGCTACAAATTTATTTGGCAAATAAGTAGATATATAAAGACCAACCACAGAGAAAAAGCCGCATGCCATAACTATAAGATGTATTCTAAAAGCAAAATAAAGTATATGTCTTCCATCGATCAAAAATTGTCCAAACATAGTATTCTTACAAGCTTCATAGTATTGACTTGAAGTAGATACTAATGGAAATTTAAACATAAGTAAAATTATAAATAGCCATGACCCTAAAGCTATAGACATTGTTCCTGATAAGTAGCAAGATACTACCTTAGACCATCCATATTTATTTACGCCAGTACGCATAATACAAGGTCTAATATATTTACTATTCCAGTCAGTACAAAAGCTAATTGTATATGGCAATGCAGAGAGTAAAATAGTAAATTGAATAACTCTACCAATGCTAATAGAGATAAAAAAATATGTTAAAACATCGCTTCGTCCCCATAAGATATCTATCCAATCTCCTAGAAAGTATATAAAACAAGTTCCAATAACTGATGTTATAAATCCTATAGATAAAAAACTACGCCTTATATCCATCACTAAAGTATTCATTATAAATTTCTCCTTAAATGATTTCTTCACCGGTAACCCCATTTATTAATACTGTAAATGTATGTGTAAATTCTTCATTAATCTTTTCATCAATTCCGCTCTGCTCAACCTTAAAACACCAGGTAGGATATAACTCAAATTCTGTACGCTTATCTTTTATAATTGTTGGAACATACTGCAACTTAATATCTATAATCTTAAAATCATCATTTGATATCACATTATCGTATTTGCTCTTTAACTTATCTAAAGCTTCATCAATAGATATTAAACTTGGTTTCTCATCCTTTACAGACATTTTCTCATACATATAACTTTCTATAGTGAAATCTTCAATACCATTTTTAGATACTATAACTTTTATTGAGCTGCCTTCCATATGCCAATCTACACTTTGCAATGTATATGATTCTGAGGTGATAGGAACCCCGTCAATATTAGATTTAAATATCATATAATAAACTTCATCTTCCTTACTCCAATTTTTCAACTTTATCTTTCCTTCATCAACTAAGAACTGAAAAAAATCATCTTCTTCTAAAAGCCTATCCTGTTCTTCTTGAAGAGTTTTATAATCTAAAGCATATATCTCTGGAGATGAATCGTAGTTTATATTTAGTTCCTTTAAATAATATATTGCCTTTTTTATTGCCTCTTCTGGTGTCATAAAGCCAACCTTCTCTGCACCCCAAGAATCTTTATCTACAAAATTGATTATATTTGCAATATCACTACTAACTGGTGTTTCATAGTGCATGCGGCCTTTAGAAACCTTAAGATTTCTGCCATCTTCAGTGTTATATATGGTTTCTTCAACTTTTTCAGAGCCTACTGTATCTGTACTCTTTTCTGCCTTCACATTGATATCTCCCATAAATAACTGACGAGCCTTTTCTACATCAAACTTCATACCACTAACAGATAATATAGGTATTGCCTTTTCTTTAGGTATACTTACCTTGGCATCTACTGAAATATTTGAAGCTAATTCCTTTTTATATGTATCAGTATTTTCATAGGTTATTTCTTCTCCTTTTGTGGGTACATTGTTTTTAGGATCATTATACTCTGAACATCCTGTAACTAATATAGACAATGCTACGCAAAATAATAGTCCTTTAACTCTCGTCTTTTTTGATATATTCACTCTTAACTCCTCCTAAAATTTGATTTTAACTTTAATTTATTCTCAGTATACATGTCAATTGTTTCAAAGCTTACTTTCAACTTGTATCTATGTTGTAACATCTTTTATTTAAATCCTACATTATTAAATAATTTTGTTATAATATTTTGTATAGCTTAATTTAAACTAGATTGAACCGCAAAAGTTTTTAAAGGAGATTTCCCATGAATAGAAAAGTTTTAATTATAGAGGATGAAGAGTATATCTCAGACATGCTGTCCTATGCTCTTACTAAAGAAGGATTTATTACTAAAACTGCATGTAATGGAAGCATGGGTTTGAGTCTTGTTGACGAATTTAACCCTCATTTAATTCTTCTTGATTTAATGCTTCCGGATATGAATGGTATAGAAATATGTAAAAGAGTAACCTCAACTCATAATATACCAATAGTTATAATAACAGCTAAATCTGATCCTATTGATAAAATTTTAGGTATAGAAATAGGTGCAGATGACTACATAACTAAACCTTTTAATATAAGAGAGGTTTTAGCTAGAATTAATGCACTTTTTAGACGAATTGAACTAGCATCTAAAAGTTTTAATAAGGAAACTAAAAAAGTTATACACTTAAATAATGAAATAGAAATTTTTGAAGATGAAAGATTAATTATGAAGATCAATAAAAAAATTGATTTAACCAATAAAGAATATGATTTGCTTTTATTTTTAGCCCACAATAAGGGTAAAGTTCTTTCTAGAAGTCAACTTTTGGATAATATATGGGGAATTGATTTTATTTGTGATACAAGAACTGTAGACATTCATATTCAAAGGATAAGAAAAAAACTAGACGAGAATAAAAGTGATTCAATAATCGAAACCGTATTTGGTATAGGTTATAAATTAGTGGATTAAGGTGATAAAATGAAATTTTCTATAAAACATAAAATTTCTCTATCTTTTGTACTGTTAATTTTTTTTACTCTTATAGCTCTAGTTAGTTATTCTTATCAAATATTAAAGAAAAATAATTACTACGTTATAAACAAAGAAATCACTGAAACAAAAAAAAATCTAGACTTATATATTAAGCAATATTTTGAATTAAACAACATGGAATTAAACAAAATATCCTTTAAAGTTGAAGGACTTAATCTATCTAAAGAACTTGGCTATAGATTAGGTACACAAACTGTATTATATGACAGTGACGGAAATATAATTTCATCTTTACCTAAAAATGAAATACTAGAATCAGAAAATTTACTTAAAGCTAAAGATGGCTCTGTGGCTTATAGTATTATTAATAATAAAAATAAATACATGGTGTCCTTATCTTATCCAATAATGGATAACAATAAAATAATAGGGATTATTCAATATACAAGGGATTATTCAACTTTATTTAAAGGAAGTAAAGATTTTATTAGTAGAATTTTAATGTTTTCTATACTAATTTTTATTATAGCCGTTCTTATATCACATTTAATTTCTAAAGAAATAACAAAGCCCATAACAGAATTAACTCTAAAATCTCAAGAAATCTCTAGAGGTAACTGGGATACCTATATAAACATAAAATCTCAAGATGAAATAGGAAAGCTCGGTTATAGTTTTAATGCAATGATAAATAAAATAAAGGAACAAATTAATATTATAAGTAGGGATAGAGATACCCTTAAGGAACTCTCTTCTCAACAAAAAAATTTTTTCGATAATGTAACCCACGAGTTAAAAACTCCATTAACTACAATTGTTGGATATAGCGAAATACTAAAGGATAATGGATTTAGTGATAAAGATTTCTTTGATAGGGCTACCTCTCGAATTATATCTGAAGGTAACAGGCTTAATAGAATGGTAATAGAACTTTTAGAGCTGTCTAAAACTAATTCAATGGATTTTTCTTATCATTTTGATTTAATAAATACATCTCCAATCCTAAGGCAAACCTGCGAAGAAATGCTAATAAAAGCTAAAAGATATAATATGAATATTAATTTATCTTTGGAACCTAATCTTATGATTCATGGTAATGAGGATAAAATTAAAGAAGTATTTATTAATATAATCGATAATTCTATCAAATATGGAGATGTAAACTCTCAAATTAAAATATCCACTTCTATTATTGATAACATGATAAGTGTAGTAGTAGAAGATAAAGGGCGTGGTATAAGTCATGAGGATTTAGAAAACATATTTAATCCCTTCTATAGAGTTTCAAAAAATGAATCTAGGGAACAAGGTAGTAATGGCCTAGGGCTGAGCATAGTTAAGGCTATATTAGAAAAACATAATGGAGATATTTTAATTCAAAGCGAATTGAAGGTTGGTACTAAGGTAACTATTTTAATTCCAGAAGGAAAAATATAAAGAGAGGTTTATTATGAAGAAGATTAATATTAAAGGTAAATATATTGTAATTTTAATTACTATATTGATTATATTATATACTTGTATAGTTTTTTATAAAAGTTATTTATATTCCTATAAAACTATAATTTTAAATGAACCTCCTTTTAATGCAAATGATATAAATTTACAAACTTCCAATATATCTATTGAAAACAAAACTATTACCCCCATTAAAGATGCTAAAATAGATAAATTAAGTTGGATGAGCAATAACAAACTAGTATTTTCACTAGATTACGCAAATACAAAAGGTATAGAATTAAACACTCTTTCCATTGAAAATGAAGAAATACAAAAGCTTTGTTCTAATGATGACTCGTTAGATTTTAGCATGGCTCCCTTCGGAAATAATGTGGTATTTCATAATAACTATAATAACCAAGCCTCTTCTACAAGTATTTATTTATATTCTATAAAAAACAAAACCTATATACCTATAGATTCAAGCACAGAGTTTATAGATTGGCTGCCAGACGGGAGTGGTTTTTTATACAGTAGTAAAAATCAGTTGTTTGTATATTCCCTTAATAATAAAGCAAAAAAAAGCTTAATAAGGGAAGATAGCTACAAAGTATTAAATAATATGTATAAATTTAAAGTATCAAAAGACGGAAGCAGATATTATTTTTTGACTAAGGATTCTTATGAAAATAATATTTCTGTTTATGTTATAAATTCTAAAGACCTATCATTGCAAAAGCTTTTTACTTTTGACTATATATATGATTTTAATATTATTAATAATGATACAATTATTTTTTCAGCTGCCGCCTCTAATGGTAATATGGCTCTATTTAAATATACTTTAAAAGATAAAAAAATGCTTCCTATAATAGAAGCAAAAAATATTGACTTTCAAGTTAATCATGATGAAACCATACTAGCCCTTGTTACCTCTAATTTTATTACATCAAATATTTCTTTAATTCCTATCAATAAAAAAGAACTAAAATTAAATAAAATATTTGAAATAAAGGGCACTATTAATTCAATTGCTTGGAGCAAGGATAGTAAGTTAGCTTTTATAGTATATTCAAATACATCTGAATATCAAATAATTTATACCTATACATTTAAAAAGTAATTGAGGCATCTTGAATATTATCCCATATATTCAAGATGCCTTTTATAATCTCCATTCAATATTGATAGATATTCGTCAGTTTCCAGAGCTCAAATCACCTTTACTTTCGAATCTTTTTTCATATTTATAAAGTGCATAATTTAAACAATCTTCTAAGTTAGTATTAGTTTCATTTGCAATGCAAATAAGGGAGAATAGAACGTCTCCAAGTTCACTTTTCCAATTTTTTGTTATACTAAATTGTTTATTGCCATAATCAGTACCTTTTAATACTTCTTTTGATAACTCACCTACTTCTGAAGTTAGATCAATTATTCTAACATCAACTCTTGAATTTATAAGTTTATCCTCAGTAAATTTATTTATCTTGTTTTGAATATCTGATAGATTCATCTATATATTCCTCCTTTAGAATACCCATATGGATAATGTCATGCCAAATGCCTTCTCTGAATAAACTTTGTCGAGATTTTCCCTCGTATTTAAATCCCATTTTTTCATACAATTTCATGGCTTTTTCATTGAAAGAAAACACCCTTAGGTATACCCTGTGTAGGTTCATTTCAAGAAATCCATAATCAAGTAACAATTTCATTGACTCCGTAGCATATCCCTTTCCCCAGTAATTCTTCTCTCCAATATCAATTATACATTCAGCATTGCGATTTTTATAATCGATGTTTATTAATGAGATAATCCCCATTGGTGTTTCTGTTTTCCTTTCAAGAATTATGTAACTTTTAGAAGAGTTAGATCCTAATATAACTTGATTTACAAATCCTCTTGTCTCTTCCATATGGTACATATCTAAAAAAGGATTAGTAGACGCCATGACTTCCATATCATTTCTCCATTTATGATAAAGTTCTGCATCATCTGAAATCATTTTTCTAAGCTTTATTTTTGAAGATTCGAATAGCATAGCTATCACTCCTTTTTATAATTATTCTTCTTTTATAGGACAAAGCATTTCTTCCAATGAAAAAATCAAAGTTGTAAGTTGTTTCTGAACATTTGTTACCTCTGGCCCTAATTGAAACGTATCTAACATTAAGCCATTTAAATAGGATATAAAATAACGTGCTATAGACTCTGGAGATATGCGAGGATGAAACTCCCCTTTGTCTATTCCCTTTTGAATAACAGTACTTATAGCTTTCACAGTCATATCATAACGCTCTTTTATATAGGGAAAATTATCCTTATCTTTCATATAATTTGATGATAGAAAAAACTCTGCCCTAGCAAGTACAAGAGAGTTGTTAATTGCCTCTATGGCTTTTTGTTGTTTCTTTAACCATTTAGTTAATTGACTCCACAGTAAAGATTCACTATTTGGTTCAAAAAAATATAACATTTCCTCATCATCAAATCTAAGAACTTCCATAAAAACATGATCGATATTATTAAAATAGGCATAAAGTGCTCCTCTTGACACTCCCGCTTCATCCATAATATCTTGCATTGTAGCATGTATATATCCTTTTTTAATAAATACTTCTCTCGCCGCCTGTAGTAATTGAACTTTCTTCTCCTTTTTATACTCATCGCTTACTTTTGGTGACATAATTACTTACACCTCCTTTCTATATGCTTTTACTAAAGCCTAAAGCTGGAAATACTAAATTATTTTATTTAATCTTAAAATAAGTACAATATAATTTTTTAGCCACATTATATATCATTATAAACGACACCATTGTCGTTTTCAATACTTGAAATAAATAATATATAAAATGCTTTTATATTTCAAATAAAACCCTTCAATAAAAATAATAAAAAGGGTAGAGTTTGGATTTTGTTTATCTAAACTCTACCTTTATTAATATTTATCCTAATTCTTCTACTTTTACATTATATTCTTCACCACTTATTCTTAATAGAATTTCATTAGTTTTAACAATATTTTTATTAATGCAGGTTTTTTTAATAGTAGTAATACTTTCTTCCACCTTTTTAAGTAATTCTTGTGCTTCATAAATACTTACCTTTTTAAATCTAATAGAATCACCAGGTTTGGCTTGTGCTATTTTAGGAAGATCTATAGAAATAACATTTGCAATTTTTGTATATCCTCCGATGGTTTGTCTGTCTGACATCATAATAATTGGCTGTCCATGGCTTGGAATTTGAATAGCACCAAAATTAATGCCATCCGATATAATATCTCCTCCATTGATATGCTCAACTACTTCTCCTTCTAGCCTATACCCCATACGATCACATTCATTAGTAACCTTATATGAAGTAGATAAAAACTTTTCCAATCCCTTTTGGGTAAAATAATCATCTTGAGGTCCTAAAATAACCCTTACATCTAAATCTTGTGAGTAAGTAGGAATATATTCATTAGGCAATTTTCTATATTTAGTAGAAGTTGTCCCCTTCTCTAGGTCACCTATTTTTAAAATATCTCCTGATTTTAAACTCCCTCCATTAAGTCCTCCAATTTTAGCTTTAACATAAGTAGACCTACTTCCCATAACCTTTTCCACTTGTATACCGCCTGCAAATGCTATATAGGCTCTACATCCATTTTTGACACCACCAAATGCTAATATGTCTCCTTTTTTTACATATACACTTTCCCACATAGATATAGGTTCACCATTTAAAACTGGATCTAAATCTCCCCCTGTAATAACAATTAAAGAGTCGTCCATAAATTCTATTTCAGGTCCTAATATAGTCGCTTCTAAGAGGGCTTCACCTTCATCATTTCCTAATAAAATATTAGCTACTCTATGGGAGAAACTATCCATAACACCTGAAACAGGAACACCAAATTGCTGATAACCATATCTTCCATTGTCTTGTATCAATGTCAAAAGCCCATGATTTTTAATTCTTATTTCTCCCATTATGCCCTCTTCCCCCCTTCTTTGATATAAGTCTTATATTTATAAGTTCCATTATTTATAGCTTTCTCTATGATTTTATACTGATTCTTAGAAATAGGTACAAATTTAATATAGTTACCTGCTTTTAAAAGTATTGGTACTTCTCTGTTGGGTTCATAAAGTTTTAAGGGTGTTCTACCGATCAATTGCCATCCCCCTGGACTATCAATAGGATATATTCCCGTTTGACTTCCTGCAATTCCTACAGATCCTCTATTGATTTTTGTTCTTGGTTCTTTTAATCTTGGTGTAGAAATTTTTTCATCCATACCTCCTAGATATGGAAAACCTGGTGTAAAACCTAACATATAAATAAGATACTCCTTAGAACTGTGTATTTTTATTACTTCCTCTAAAGTTATTCCATTATGGTGAGCAACATTTTCAATATCCGGTCCATATTCCCCACCATATACTGTAGGTATTTCAATAACTTCAGGTTCTGGCAAAGAAATATCCTCAAGTTTATCTTCCAATAACTTTAATTCCTTTACTAAATCATCATATCCTATGGTTAAAGCATCATAATGAATCATTAAAGAGCGATAGGTAGGGACAATTTCTACAATTCCTTGGATTTTATTTGATTCTAAGACAACCATCATATATCTTACCTTATTGCTTATATCCTCTGATATTTCATTACCATATTCAATGGTTAAAGCTTTATCTCCAGATATTAAATACTTTGTTTCCTTATACATTTTATTCCCTCCTAACTATTTATTTTCTAAAATATATTTGATAAAGACATTACTCCCGCATATCCGGCAATGATAACTATCAATATACCAAACAATAATAGCCAAGTAGGATGTTCATACTCTCCCACAATATCTTTTCTTTTAGAAGCTATTAATATCGCACCTACAGTAATGGGTAAAATTAATCCATTAAGAGAGCCTGCTAAAACAAGTAATTTTACTGGTTGCCCTATAATGGCCATAGTAATAGTAGAAAAAATAATAAATCCCATAATAAAATGCTTTTCATACTTTTCTATAAATGGGTGGAGTGTCTTTAGAAAAGAAACTGATGTATAAGCTGCTCCAACTACTGATGTAATACTTGCTGCTAATAATACAACACCAAAGAATTTATATCCGATCATTCCTGCTCCACTTTTAAAAGCAGAAGCTGCTGGATTTGAAGGATCTAAGGCAATTCCTTTACTTACAACACCTAACACTGCTAAGAATACTAAAATTCTCATAATAGATGCAATTACAATACCTAGCACTGCCGATTTTGTAATTTCTTTTAGATTCTTTATGCCTGTAATCCCCCCATCAATTAATCTGTGTCCACCTGAAAATGTGATATATCCACCTACTGTTCCGCCAAGAAGCGTGATGATAGGAAATAGTAGCAACTTAGGGTTCTCTGGAGCAACACTTCTAATCAATGCTTCTCCTACAGGAGGTTGCGTTTTAATCGCCACATAAGTTACAATTACAATCATCAATACTCCTAAAATCTGTGTAAATTTATCTACTAATGAACCTGCTTCCTTGGACAAAAAAATCATGCTTGCTATAATTCCACAAATAATAATTCCATACTTTACATCAAGTCCAAAAATAACATTTAATCCCAACGCTGCACCACCAACGTTTCCAATATTAAAGGCTAGTCCTCCTAGCGCAACAATTATGGCAATAAAATACCCAAGTCCAGGTAGAACTTTATTGGCAATGTCCTGCCCCCTCATACCTGATACACCAATAACCCTCCATACATTTACTTGAGCCCCTACATTGAATATAATTGAGATTAATATTACAAAAGCAAAGTTCGCAGCAAATTGTTCAGTAAATTGAGCTGTTTGAGTTAAAAATCCTGGTCCTATAGCCGAGGTTGCCATAATAAATGCTGCACCTATAAGAACACTTGTATTGTTAAATTTCGGCTTCGAACCCTTCATTACCTTATCTTCTTCTGGCTTCATGAACACTTCCCCCTATTTAATAAAATTCGAAATTGCAGTTACCTCGATGCCCTCCTCTTGAAGCTTTGTTTTAATTTTTTTAACAAATGCCACAGCTTCTGGATTATCCCCATGAACGCAGATTGACTGAGCATTTATATCAACATCCTCACCAGTTATAGCTGTAACCTTTCCTTCTCTTACCATTCTTATAATTCTAGATAAGGCAATATCAACGTCATGAATGACAGCGCCTTCTTTTGATCTTGCTACTAAGGTTCCATCAGAATTATATGCCCTATCAGCAAATACCTCATTGGCAACTTTTAAACCTACATGTTCTCCTGCTTTAATTAACTCACTATTAGCAAGCCCTAATAAAATAATATCCTTGTCCACTTCATATATAGCTTCAGCTATTGCTATTGCAAGCGCTGAATCCTTTGCAGCCATATTATACATAGCGCCATGAGGTTTTACATGTTGTATTCTCTCCTCTTTAGCCTTTGCAAATGCCATAAGTGCTCCTAATTGATATTTTATATAAGCTTTCATTTCACTTGGATTTATTGAAAGATTTCTCCTTCCAAACCCCATTAAATCTAGGAAACCAGGATGAGCCCCTACTGCCACTCCATTTTCTTTTGCTATTCCAACAGTCTTTTCCATAACCTCTGGATCTCCAGCATGCCATCCACAAGCAATATTCACTGAAGTAACATATTTTATCACTTCTTCATCTAATCCTATTTTATAATTTCCAAAGCTTTCTCCCAAGTCGCTGTTCAAGTCAACCTTAAGCATTTTAACCCCCCCTTAATAATTACCTCTTTAAATATTAAACCGATGGTTTATTTATGCTTATGATATTACAATAGGAAAATATTCACTAAATTTAAATAATTTACATAAAAAAAGAGCTAAAGTATTTTTAGCTCTTTAGATATTCTAAAGTTACAAATTATTTATTAAACTTTTATCCGATGACTACCATCCGTAATACTCCCATCTTCTACGTATAACGGATGCTACGTCCCTGGATAAGTTCTTCTAACCTTCAGTTGGAGTAAGTATTCCTTTTAAGCAAACTCCATCTGAAGCTAAGAATCACTTGATTTGGGATTATACCCTAAAATCTTAGATATCTCTTTAGCAGTTTTCTTTGTTTCTTTTATAATCAGAGGCAATGAGTTATTATTAAATCTTTGCTCCGGTCCTGCAACACTGATAGAGGCTACAACTTTTCCATAATAATCAAATATAGGTACCCCTACTGAAACAGTCTGGGGTTCTAATTCTCCAAAGCTAATAGTATAGCCTTGACTTCTACTTTCATCTATCTTCTGCCATAATTCTTCTTTATCAACAATAGTAATTTCTGTATGCTTTTTTAAAGGCTCTTTATTTAAAATTTCGTTTATATCCTCATTATCTAAGAAAGATAATATGGCTCTTGCACAAGCTCCAGCACTTAAAGGTGCTGCCCTTCCTATCCTTGTAAACAATCTTACAGGATGAGCACAAGTTAATTTTTCAATATAAATGGCATGGTTATCTTCTCGTACAGCTAATTGAACATCTTCATTAAGCAAATCCCTTAATTTCTCCATAAATGGAATAGCTATTTCTTTCACCTCCATGGATTCAGAAACAATCATCCCTAACTCAAAAAATCTCATACCTAATCTATATTGATTTTGCTTTCCCTGTATATCAACCTTTTGCAAAAATCCGTTTTTTTCGAAAGTATTAAATAATCTATAAACTGTAGCTTTAGGAATGGATGAATCCCTGCTAATTTCACTTAATCCTCTAACAGGACATTCCATAGTGAAATACTTTAAAAGCTCCAATGCCTTATCTAAACTATTATTTATGTTATTTTGTTCTTTTGACATTGCTTTCTTTGCTCCCCCCTTTAATCTACACATATATTATCCCTAAAAACCTTGATATATGATAGTTTACTCCAATATGGAATAATTTACAATTACTATCTATATAAGGATTTAAAGCTCTGATCTTAATATATCAACACTAAATTGTGTAAATACATTTGATTATTTTATTTTTATATAAAAAATATATTTTCCATATGTGAGCATATAAATATATTAAACCGATGGTTCATTATCTGAATCACATCAATATTTTTAAAAAATATAATAAGCTTTTACTGCTTCATACTTAATTGTAAAGTAAATCAATTAAAAGTTTACATGTGGAAAGGGGGATTCTTATGTCAGTATATGAGAGCATATTAGTGGCTTTATTTGTTATAGCCATAGTTTTTATTGTTCTTATAGCATTAAGTCTTTTTTTAAGTTTACAATCCAGTTTCTTCAATTCTCTTAAAGATAAAAAAGCCTCAAATATCATTACTCCAGATAAAAATACTCTAGACTTATCAACTACTGGAACTGATTTTTCAAATGTTGATGAAAAAACTGTTGCGATTATTATGGCCTCAATAAGCCATATCTCTAACATTCCTTTAAAGTCACTTAAAATAAAATCCATAAAACCACTTGATTTATAAATTACATTATTATCTTATAGGGGGGTAACACTGAAATGAAATATATCGTTACTGTTAATAACAAAAAATATGAAGTTGAGGTAATAGACAGTACTGGCAAAGAAGTCACTGATAATAATAAACAACAGCGAACTAAAGAGACACACATACCTAGTGAATTATTAAAATGTCCAATGCCTGGCACAATTATAGATATAAAAGTAAATCCAGGGTATAGTGCTAAAAAAGGTGATACTTTATTTATACTTGAAGCTATGAAAATGGAAAATGAAATTACAGCCCCTAGGGATGGAATTATTAAAGAAATTCAAGTTATAAAGGGGGCTTCTGTGAATACAAATGATGTTCTTGCCGTGATTGAATAGTAGGGAGGGGGATATATATGTCTTTTTCATTTAAAGATACAATTGTAAAATTGCTAAATGAATCCGGTTTCGCAGCACTAACATGGCAACAGTTAGTAATGATTCTTATCGCTTTGGTGTTGATATATCTAGCAATCAAAAAGGAATTTGAACCTCTTTTACTTTTACCTATATCCTTTGGGGTTCTCCTAGCTAATTTACCATCTACAGGTATAATGTCTGGTCCATTGGCAAATTCTTCGGAGCCAGGAGGATTACTTTATTATTTATATTTAGGTGTTAAACTAGGAATTTATCCTTCTTTAATATTTCTAGGGATTGGTGCAATGACAGACTTTGGCCCTCTTATTGCTAGACCCTCAAGTTTGTTTTTAGGCGCGGCTGCTCAATTCGGTGTTGTTATAGCTTTTATTATCGCAATTGCACTAGGTTTTTCCCCTCAAGCTGCATCTTCAATAGGTATTATTGGAGGTGCAGATGGCCCTACAGCAATATATTTAACAACAAGACTGGCTCCAGAATTACTGCCAGCAATAGCAATTGCCGCCTATTCTTATATGGCTCTAATTCCTCTTATACAACCTCCTTTAATGAAGTTACTCACTACACAAAAGGAGAGGAAGGTAAAAATGGAACAACTTAGAGAAGTGTCTAAGGTTGAAAAGATAGTGTTTCCTATAGTTGTAACGGTACTTACAATTTTATTGCTTCCTTCTGTAGCGCCTCTTATAGGAATGTTAATGATGGGAAATCTATTTAGAGAGTCTGGCGTTGTTGAAAGACTTTCTACTACAGCGCAAAATGAATTGATTAATATAGTTACAATTTTTCTTGGCACTACAGTAGGAGCCACTGCTAAAGCAGAGACATTCTTAACACCAGAAACCTTAAAAATTATAGCTCTTGGACTTCTTGCATTTGCATTTAGTACAATAGGTGGTTTGCTTTTAGGGAAACTCATGTGCTTTTTATCTGGTGGAAAGATCAATCCTCTTATAGGTTCTGCCGGAGTTTCAGCGGTTCCAATGGCTGCAAGAGTTTCTCAGATTGAAGGTCAAAAGGCGAACACTTCAAATTATCTTCTTATGCATGCAATGGGTCCTAATGTGGCAGGAGTTATAGGTTCCGCAGTTGCTGCTGGAGTACTCTTAGCTCTTTTCGGATAGATAATATATAGTTATTATCTTAAAAATAAAAGAGAAAGTCAGGACTTTTTCTCCTGATTTTCTCTCTTCTCTTCATTAGTTCTTTGATATTATTCTTTATTTACCTACCTTTACATAGTTGGAAATATCATTATAAGAAATAATTTCCTCTGTAATTGTTTTTAAATTTTGATGATTTACTATATGGTCACAAGTATTTTCTAAATTAGAAACAGTTCCTCTGTATTGTGCTGAACCTAAGCTTAATACTTCAACTCCTATATTGGATAGCTCATCTAATGAAGGTGTTTCTTTTACCACTAAAATATTTAATGGACAAGGCAAATCTTCCTTTAATTTTAAAATCAATTCATAACTTGAAACACCTGGGATAAATATGTTATCTGCCCCTGCTTCATAATATAAAATACATCGATTTAGTGCTTCTTTATAATCATTTATCCCTAACCAATAAACATCTGTTCTACCATTTATGATAAATGACACATTTTTCTCATTAACATACTTTCTTATTGCTTTAATTTTTTCTACTTGAAATTCAATACTATGTAGTGGTTGTTCTAATTTATTAGTACCATCTTCAATATTAATCCCTGCTGCTCCAAATGAAATAAGTGCTTTCACTATTTCTAATACTTTCTCAACAGAATCACCATACCCTGATTCAATATCAACAATAACAGGGATTTCTACCGCATTTATAATATTTCTCACTATCTCTAACATATCATCTACAGGAATTTTCTCCCCATCTTCATAGCCATGAGATAATGCAATACCTGCACTAGTTGTAGCAATATGTGCAAATCCTTTTCGCTGAAAAATTCTAGCACTCATTACATCCCAAGCATATGGTAAAACTATTGTACTCTGTTTTTTCATCCTTACTCCTCCTCTACTATCTCTATAAAAGCTATTATATATTCTAGATATATCTATGGTCATTGAGATATGGACATATTATAATAAACTCACAAGGAGGGATACTTATGTCATCAGGGGTACCGGATATTGTGAAAGTAACAAGAATTTTAGCAGATCAATCTAGGGTGGATATATTAACGGTTCTAATGGACGGTAAGTTTCATACAGTAAATGAAATTTCTAAATATGCTAAAGTAAAGCCTAATACTACGTCATATCATTTAACCAAATTTTTAGAGTTAGATTGGGTAGAATCAAATAGAGCTGGCCGATTTAAATATTATCGATTAAAGAAAAAAGAAATAGCCACCATTATAGAAAACTTTATGTCTATTGCTCCTCGAAAAGAAATTAAATCTTTTAATCAAAATAGTGAAATGAAAAAATTAAAACAATCTAGAACCTGTTACGACCATATTGCTGGTGAACTAGGTGTGCAAATTTTTAACTTCTTAATACAGAAAAAATATATACTAGATAAAGATTCAGAGTTAACTTTAACATTAGAAGGAGAAAGTTTTTTTAATAACTTAGGGATTGATATCAATAGTTTAAAATGTAAAAAAAGAAACTTTTGTACTTCTTGTATAGATTGGAGTGAAAGACAGTATCACTTGTCTGGAAGTTTAGGAAATGCTTTATACCTACTTTTTCTAGAAAAAGAATGGATTTCTCGAAATTTTAATTCAAGATCATTAACCATAACCAGTGAAGGACAAAAAAATTTAGATACTATCTTTTGCATAAATTAGGGACCTTGATATCTAACACATGGAAACAATTTCATGAGCAAATTTCTCTTAATTTTTTCCTGTATAAATAAAACGCGAGCAAATTTTGCTCACGTTTTTTCTATCATCCATTACTATTTTTATATTTCTATAATTGTAGAACTAATTACAAAACTGATCTTCACAATCTTGGCTTTCAAAATCAATTTCAATAGTAACATGTTCTATTCCTTTTTTCTTCATTAATTCTCTAACATTATTCTTTATTGAAATAATCTCTTCCCGTTCTATTTCATCACCTACAATTATGTGAGTACTTAGCAAATTTTTTTCCCCTTCCAAAGACCAAATATGTGTATGATGCACAGATAACACCTTGGTTTTTTCTAAAATTTCTTTTTCAATCTCATTAATTGATAAATTTTTTGGTACTCCTTGTAAAAATACATTTAATATATCCTTTAAATTTTTCACTACATTATATAATACATATATGGTAATCAAAACTGATAGGAGTGGATCAAGTACAGGAATATTTACAATCATAAGTACAATACTAGCGATGAATATAACTACCCAACCTAGCACATCCTCCATTAAATGCCAAGAAACTACTTTCTCATTTAATGAAGTACCTTTTTTTAATCTTATAACAGCTATTCCGTTTATTATTATTCCTATTATTGCAAATACCAACATCCCCTTCGGACTTACGTCCTCAGGTTGAAATATTCTAGGTATTGATTTTGCTAAAATAAGAACAGAACCACCTACTAATATTAAACTGTTTATTAATGCTGCCAATAATGAGAATCTGGCATATCCAAAAGAAAACTTTTCATCTGGCCCTTTTTCTGAATACCTCTCCAAGTACCATGCAAGGCCCAATGATAACGAATCTCCAAGATCATGTAAAGCATCTGATAAAATAGCCATACTATTTGTCCATAATCCCCCCACTATCTCCAAAAGTGTAAATGTTAAATTTAACAGGAATGCGACTTTTATATTTTTTTGTCCTCCATGATTATGATTATGACTATGATCATGTCCCACTTTTTATACACCTCTTTTCTATTTGCTTTTAACTGGCCTTTCTTATGACAAATCATTTATAACAATATTATACCTCATATGTATTTTACATCCTTTATTATTATAGCAAAATAACCTGTTTAGCATCTTTTAATCCTTAATTATCCCCATTGATGATTGTTTTTTATCAACAATGGGGATAAATCTTTTAAATCAATGTGGATAACTATTCTACATAACTTTATTCTTCTACAACTGTATTAATATATTCCTTTAAACCATTTGGTTTATTAATTATAATATTTTTATTTTCATAACTTATAATTCCTTCGTCTTGAAATTTTTTTAGACATCTAGTGACTGTTATTCTAGAACATCCGATATTATTAGCTAGCTCTTGATGAGTATATATCATATTTACACTTATTCTTTCCTTTGAATCAATCTCTGCACAAGCCGACAATCTAAGTAGGGCATCTGCGATTTTTCCTATTGAATCATTAAACATGTTGTTTGTAAGCTGAAGCATTACTATTCTAAACTTTCTTGTCATACTATGAATAAAGTGTCTATAAACTTCTGGATTCTTACTTAATTCCATTTCCAAAATATCTCTATTAATTATAGCTATCTGGGAATTTTCCTTAGCTATTGTAACTATATAATCTTTTCCTCCACAAAAATATGTCATTTCACCTAAAACTTCACCTGGTCTTATTAGGTACAATAGTTTTTCATCACCTTTTACGCTAATTATACTTTGCTTTACTACCCCTTTTACAATTATTCCTACATTACCTTCTATATCTATTATTTCATTTTTCTTATACTTTTCAATTTTGCCCATTTTACTAAGTTCGTTTAAAAAATAATTTCTCATAAATGATTGTCTGTCGTTATCAAAAAAACTCTCGTACATAATATCGCCTCACTAATAATTTTAAATAATAGTTTAATATTTTACCATATGTATTAATAATATTTCCAGCTAAAATTATTAAATTCTAGTTTATACAAAAAAACTGAACCTAAAATACTTTAGGCTCAGTATAAATTAATTACCTGACGTTTCTTTATATGTTCTCCAACTTCCGTTAGGAAGATACAATTCATTTTTTAACTCTTGCTCTTCTTTACAATTATACATATATGTGAAAGCGACTTCCTTAGAATTATCCTCTAAAATTTCCACTTCAATTGATACTCTATTATACTCATTATTAGGATTTCCTTCTCCATAGTAATTCTCTAAGTCATCTAAATCCTTAACATTATTTTCCCAATCTGCAACTTCAATTAATTCACCATATACAATATCGTTTCCTTTTATCATTGCTGGGTACCCTTTATTAACTAAGTGATAAAGCTTACCTCTTACCTTTGCAGGTTGCCTCTTTAATACCTTTCCTACAAGATATTTATCATAGTTAAAAAAATTCTCCATTAAGCTTCCATAAACAAAAACTTTTTTTGTCACACAATCACCACCTAACATATTTTTCCTAGTGTAATATTTAGATCTTTGTCATTTTCTACTGCTGCTTTTACTGCGAATGTCAATCCTTCAGCAATTTTATCAAGGTCCATAAATGGTGTATTTGGTTTTGTTATAACCTGTTCTGCAATATAAGGAACATGAATAAACCCGCCTTTTATATTTGGATGCTTTTTATTGATTAAATAAAGTAATCCATACATTATATGATTACAAACAAAAGTTCCTGCTGTATTAGACAAAGATGCCGGAATGCTATTACTCCTCATCTCTGATACCATTGCCTTTATAGGTAGGTTTGAAAAATAAGCATTCTCTCCATCTTCAAAAACTTTTTTATCAACAGGTTGGTTTCCTTCATTATCTTCAATACGTGCATCATCAATATTTATTGCTACTCTTTCAACTGATATATCAAATCTTCCACCTGCCTGACCAACACAGATAACTATATCAGGTTCATGGTTAATAATTAATCTTTCAACTTCTTCAATGGACTTTTTAAATACTGTTGGTATTTCCGCTTTTATAACTTCAGCATCTGATACTTTATCATCAATTTTTTTAACCGCTTCAAAGGAAGGATTTATTTTCTCTCCTCCAAATGGATCAAATCCTGTTATTAATACTTTCATTCCACTCACCTCCAAAATATAACCAAAGAAAATTAAATTCCTATAGTTTTAAAATGCCCAAAAATACATTAAAATAATATGAATAATAAGTAATACTATTGCTACTGGAGCTTGATACTTAATAAGTCCATATTTTTCATCTTCTATTTCAAGTATAGCTGTTGGAACTATATTAAAATTTGCAGCCATAGGAGTTAATAGTGTTCCACAAAATCCTGCGCTAAGTGCAAGAGTTGAAGCTATAGCCGGGTTTGCACCTTGCGCAAATACAAATGGTACTCCAATACCTGCAGTTATAACCGCAAATGCTGCAAACCCATTACCCATAATCATAGTGAATACTACCATTCCCACACAATATGCAATAACTCCAAGAAGTATATTTCCCTGTGGAATAACTGTCTTTATTCCATTAGCAATTACATCTCCAACTCCAGCCACTGTGAAAACAGAACCAAGTGCTGCAAGAAGTTGTGGAAGAATACTTACAGGCCCTACAATTTCAAGGAGTCTCCTACCATCTTCAGCCATTTCACTACTCTTTCCTTTAGTAATTACAAGTCCAAGTATTGAGGCAACTACAACTGAAACTCCTAAAGCTACAAATGACCCAATCTGTTTTGTCCAAAATTGTGCCACAATAAAAGCAACTATTGCAAGGGCTAATGCAGGTATAAATATCTTATTTCCTATTAAGTTAGCCTTTTTTTCTTTAAATTCTTTAGATGATTCACTAAACTTATTATATTTTACAAGTTTAAGTGCTGAAATTATAGACATTAATAAAACAAGATACCCTATGATTATATCATTTATAAATATATCTTTATTGCCCCATAGGAGTCCAATCCTACTAAATGTGAAGATGAATCCCAAAATGCCCCAGAAAAGTGCAGTAGGAAGCCTTGAAGAATGGTTTTTATCTTTTATAGTTACATATACTGAAAAAAAGCAGACCATACCAATTAAAATATACATTATTTCTGTTAACGAATCTTTTAACATAACTTCACCCTCCTAACTTATTGTTTATCATTTTGAGATTTTAGTTGTGATTTATATTTTTTATCAAATTTTTTATCATAGTATAGAAATTGTATAGTACCTATAATCATTATAGCTAATGCAATAGGCAATGAAGCTTTAGCAACATCCACCGCTTCAACTATATATCCTTGTTCCTTCATAACACCAACAATTAAAAGAACTCCACTAGATGCAACAAAGAAATTCTGGCCAAAGAAATTACCATAATTTTCAACAGCACCTTCAAGACCTTTTATGGTTTCAATATCTTCTTTGTTCATTTTTCCATATCTATTTTCTCCAGCTCCCATTGCCATTGGTAATACAAGTGGTCTTATAAATTGAACATGACCTCCTATTCTTATACCAAACATTGCTGCAACTGTTCTTATTACTAAATACAATGATGTTAATCTTCCTACAGTTGCAGACTTAAGTTTACTAATTAAATAAGCTGCTCTTTCACGAAGACCATATCTCTCTAAAAGTCCTATAACAGGTAGGGAAATAATAAATATTGACATATATCTATTTTCTACAAATGCCCTTCCAAGTGTGGCCATAACATCGTTAAATGACATTCCAGATGCAAGCCCCGTAGCAATTCCTGCAAAAACAACAACTGCAATAGTATCTAGTTTCATAATAAAACCTACTAATATAATTAAAATACCAATTAACTTTATCACTTTATCAAATCTCCCCTTTGTATTTTTATATTATATAATACCAAAATATAAAATTTATTTTTGTATTCTACGCTACAAAAATAGATGTTTTTTTGTAATATTATAAATATTGTTTGTTTTGCATATCAAATCAACTACGTGGCTTATGTTATTATATATCTTCTATTTTACCTAATAATATTTTTTCTAACCTATTAAATGCTTTTATTATTTTTAATAACTCATTCCATATCTTAATATTATCCATTTCTAGAAAATAAAAAACAATCCACATTGCTGATTGTTTTTTATCAACAATGTGGATAATGTAGGTGTTAAAAAAAGTTTGATCATTTTATTTAATATATCTTTTTTTATCCTATTGCAGTTTTTTCACGAATCGTTTCCGTACCCCTACAAAGTTACAGGGAGCTTAATGCCATAACGTTGCTATAAAATTGTAAGTCATTTATTAATCATAAAACCCTAAAATCTTTCATACTTTCTCCAAGAATATAGTGTGAAAACCACATCAAATTCTGCTTCATAATAGCCACATTAATTCCTGGCTGGTCAGAACTATATGCCATTCCTTTAAATATAATTAATTCTGTATCAACTTCCATATCCCTTAATCCTTGATATAGCTCATATGCATTTGGAGCTGGAACCCCTTCATCCTTTTCACCATGTTGGATCAAGGTGGGAGTGCAGGCTGATTTAATGTATGTCATTGGTGAAGTTTTGGTATATATCTCTGGATCATTCCATGGATTATCTCCTAAATAAATCCTAATAGATTGAGGTATATCTGTATTCACATAATAGGTAATCCAATCACTAATTCCACCTCCCACTGAAATAGCCTTAAATCTATCACTATATGTAGAACAGAAAGCTGATATATATCCTCCTTGGCTCCATCCCATAACCCCTACTCTATCCTTATCTGCAATCCCCTTGTCAACTAGTTTATCCACTCCAGATATAACATCATTGTAGTCACCAATTCCCAGTTTTCTATAGTTTGCTTTTAAGAATTCATTACCATAACCAGAACTTCCCCTGTAGTTTGGTTCTAAAACTATAAATCCTTTTTCGATAAACTGTTCAATAGGATATTTCTCATTAAAATAGTCTAAAAATATTGGAAAGGATGCCCAAGCCGGGCCACCATGGATTACCACTAATAAGGGATATTTTTTATTTGCGTCAAACTCTACTGGGGTTGATAAAACTCCCTCTATTTCAATGCCATCACTACTTTGCCATGAAATTATTTCCTTTTTACTTTTAAGCTTTCCTTTGAAAAAGCTATTTTCATTCGTTATCTTTTTATCGTCTAAATAGATTTCAAAGGTTTCATTTATTATAGCCTTATTATAGGATATATGATTTCCATCCTTTGTTATAGAAGCATCCATTATAAAGCTATTTACTTTTTCGCTTAACATTTCCACAGTGCCATCCTCAGATAGCAACCCAATAAGATAATTAGTTTTATTCTGCCATTTAATTAAAATTCCTTTAGCTGTCCACCGTAATGGAATAACCGTACTATCAAAATCCGTTAAAGGTTGAATTACCTCTCCATTATTAATATCATATATCTCTAATGCACTGTCTTCTATATGGGTCTTATAGTAATCCTTCTCCCTTATGCTTGCTGAGTAACATATTTTGCTGCCTTCAGGAGAAAAGCAAACTCTCCCTCCCAACAACTTATCTATATTCATCTTTTGTAGCTCTCCAGCTTTAATATCTAGTATGTATAAATCTCCATTAATATAATCTCCCATATTTGGGCTTGGTGTAGCCATAAATACAACCTTTTTCCCATCATTTGAAATATCAAATTCATGGATATGAAAATCCTTACCATCAGTTAGTTGATAAACAACGCTATTTTCGTGTTCATCTTTATCCTTACCAGCACTATCAAAACTTTCTGGGTGTTCATATTTATCATTTTGTATCACTTTTTCTATTTCAATGTAATATAAACAATTATTCTGGTATTCCTTACCTATATGATGGAAATCTCCATATAGTTCCTTACGTTTCTTTATCACCTCAGATTCTTTACACTGTGCAACATAATAAAAACCCTTGCCAGTAGGATCCCATTTGAATTTACTTACCCCTTCTTTTTCATCAGTAATTTGAACCTCACTAGAACCATCTATTGACTTAATAAATATCTGATTTTTCTTATTATCCTCGTCACCAACTGGGCTAAGATATGCGATATCTCTAGAATTTGGAGACCATAATGGGCACGTACTTTCTATATCCCTAGTTGTTAATGGGTAACACTGCCCCTTATCTTTTTCATATATCCATACATGATTCCCATATTTATTTTCTTTCCAGTTAGCTGTCTTCTTGACAAATGCTACGTTTTTACCATCATCACTTATGTTTGTACCTGATAAGGTTGGTAGTGAAATAGCCTCTTCTATACTTAGATATGTTTTTTCATTCATTTTCATTAATATCCCCCCTCGTAACTATAATATCATTTAACTCGTAGTAATTATACATAGCTTATATTCTTAGCTAACGTTTTATCAATTATATATTTTTTTATTTTATCCTCATTTATATTTCTTTTTCTTTTAGACAAAAAAATCACCTCTCTATGGTATATGTTACCATAAAGAGATGATTTCGATTAAACTTTTTTACAAATCCACAAAATTTTTCAAATTAATATGGACAACTATTCTACTGTAACTGATTTTGCTAAATTTCTTGGCTTATCAACGTCACAGCCTTTTTGCACTGCAGCGTAGTATGAATATAGCTGTAGCGGTATTACTGATAGCAATGGTGTAAACAATGAATTTACCTTTGGCAAGTAGATAGTAGAATCTACTGTTTTTTCTATATCCTCATGTCCTTCTAGAGCTAAAGCTAATACCTTTGCTCCTCTTGTTTTTACTTCTTTTATATTGCTTACCATTTTTTCAAATAAATCTTCCTGTGTTGCAAGAGCTATTACAATAGTTCCCTTTTCAATTAAAGCGATAGGACCATGTTTTAATTCCCCTCCAGCATAAGCTTCTGAGTGAATATAAGATATTTCCTTAAGCTTTAATGATCCTTCCATAGCTACTGCATAATCTAGCCCTCTTCCTAAAAAGAACATATCTTTATGCATGTATGTCTTTGATGCAAACTTCTGAACTACTTCTTTGTGTTTTAAACACTCTTCTGCTTTTTCTGGTAGAGCTAACATTTCTGCCTTTAGCTCTTCTATTTTTTCTTTGCTTAATGTTCCTTTGTTTTCTGCAAAGAATAAACCTATTATATACATAGCTACAAGTTGTGTTTCATAAGCTTTAGTTGATGCAACAGCTATTTCTGGTCCTGCCCAGGTGTATAGTATATCATCAGCTTCTCTAGAAACTGAGCTTCCAACTACATTCGTTACTGCTATAACCCTAGCCCCTTGGCTTTTTGCCTCTCTTAAAGCAGCTAGTGTATCTGCTGTTTCTCCACTTTGACTTATTACTATCATTAAAGTGTTTTTATCCACTATTGGATTTCTATATCTAAATTCTGAAGCTATATCAACCTCTACAGGTATTCTAGCTAATTTTTCTATTACATATTTTCCAACTATTCCGGCATGGTATGCAGTTCCGCAGGCAACTATATATACTTTATTTATATTGTGTATTTCTTCTTTAGTCATTTTTATATCATCAAGAGTTATATTTTTACCTAACATTACTCTTGAAGTCATTGTATCTCTCATTACCTTAGGCTGTTCATGTATTTCTTTTAACATGAAGTGCTCATATCCACCTTTTTCTGCCGCATCTGCATTCCAAGTTACATGGTAAACTTCTTTATTTATTCCTTCTCCA
The DNA here is from genome assembly GCF_018918285.1 of Clostridium mobile. Lineage (GTDB taxonomy): Bacteria > Bacillota > Clostridia > Clostridiales > Clostridiaceae > Clostridium_AW > Clostridium_AW mobile. The sequence goes on along the minus strand of NZ_JAHLQF010000003.1, from coordinate 90,254 downwards.
TCTTCATTAAATAATTTAACTCCATCTTTAGTCATAAGAACAAATTCTTTATCGTTTAAAAGGTATACATTTCTTGTATGATTCAATACTGCTGGTATATCTGATGCAATAAAATATTCATCTTCACCGATTCCCACTATTAATGGGCTATCTTTTCTTACTGCAACTACCTTATCAGGTTCTTTACTACATACTACCCCTATAGCATAACTTCCTTCCATTTTTGAAGTTGCAGCCATAACAGCTTTTAATAAATCACCTTTATAATAATAGTCTACTAAATGAGGAATAACTTCTGTATCAGTTTCTGAAACAAATTTATATCCCTTTGAAGTCAACCATTCTCTTAATTGAAGATAGTTTTCTATTATACCGTTGTGAACAACGCTTATACTTTCATTTTCATTGCTGTGAGGATGTGAATTCTTATCTGATGGCTCTCCATGAGTAGCCCATCTTGTATGTCCTATTCCAATATTACCTTTAATAGGATCATTAGACAGTTTTCCTTCTAGATTTAATAGTCTTCCCTTGCATTTAGTTGTTTTAATTTCATCCTCTTCAATTATAGCAACTCCTGCTGAGTCATATCCTCTGTATTCAAGTTTTGATAGTCCTTCTACTAATATTGGAGATGCTTGTCTTTTTCCAATATAACCTACTATTCCGCACATAATAATCTTCCTTTCTATTTTTAAGGTTTTAACACCTGATTGATTTGTGCCAAAAATCACTTTTTGGTTTTGTCAATCTTTAACGGTAGTGCGATACCGTGGGGCACCCGCCGAAGATTCGATACTCCCCATCCTCGTCAACTTAAGTGAGACTCTAAATCTTTGATTTAGCCAGTCGAACTTACTCAGCATAAGCTGAGTTTCCTTTATCTACTCTAAATCTTTGATTTAGTTAGCCGAACTTACTCAGCTATAAGCTGAGTTTCCTTTATACACTCTAAATCTTTGATTTAGCTAGTCGAACTTACTATTTCCCAGTTATATCACTTAAGTTCTGGCGCTTTATTATTAATACTGTTCTCCCATATCACCTCCTAAAAACTTTTAAAGTAAGTCACTTATATATTATATTTTTATATAGTCAATTTGGTCAATAACAAATTTTAGAAGTAGCCAAAGGCTATTCCATTATTTTAATGGAATAGCTGCCTTTTCTTCTATTAATTTTGCCAAATTGTGGGCTATTACATCTATTTCTTCTTGGTCTTCTCCCTCAAGCATAACTCTAACTAGAGGTTCAGTACCTGAAGGTCTTATTAATACTCTTCCCTTGCCATTCATTTTTTCTTCTATTTTTTCTATTTCTTCTGCTATTTCTTTATCTTCTATATATATTTTCTTTTTGTCATTTGGAATTTTAGCATTTACTAAAACTTGTGGTAGCTCTCTCATTATTGAGGTTAATTCTGATAATTTTTCCCCACTTTTCTTAACTATTGCTGAAAGTTGAAGAGCAGTTACCAATCCATCTCCTGTAGTGTTGTGTTCTAAGAATATAATATGTCCTGATTGCTCTCCTCCAATTTTATATCCTTCTTTTAACATCTCTTCTAAAACATATCTATCTCCAACCTTTGTCTTTACAAGGTCTATTTCTTCTTTATCCATAGCAATAAATAGTCCCATATTGCTCATAACAGTAACAACTACAGTATTTCTATCTAGCTTACCTTGTTCTTTCATATGTTTGCCACAAATAGCCATTATGAAGTCTCCGTTTACTAGATTACCTTTTTCATCAACAGCTAAACATCTATCCGCATCTCCATCGAAAGCTAGTCCTAAATCACATCCATTATCTACTACGAATTTCATTAAATCCTCTGGATGGGTGGATCCACACTTTTTATTTATATTTATTCCATTAGGTTTATTGTTTATAGGATAGATCTCTGCCCCTAATTCTTTAAAACCTTCAACTGCAGCTTTGTATGCCGCTCCATTAGCACAATCCAAGGCAATTTTCATACCTTTTAAATCTGTATCTACAGTTGATACTGCGTAGTTTATATAATCTTTTAAAGCTGTTCCTTCTTCAATTATTCTTCTTCCTATACCTTCTCCTATCGGACATGGTACTCCTTCAAAATTACTTTCTATTAACATTTGTATTTTATCTTCTAATTCATCAGAAAGCTTATAGCCTTGTCCATCAAAAAACTTTATTCCATTATATTCTACTGGATTATGAGAAGCTGATATAACTACTCCAGCATCTGCTCCATATTTTCTTGTTAAATGTGCTATTGCTGGTGTTGGAACTACCCCTAAGCATACTGCTTCTGCACCTACAGAAAGTATCCCTGCCACTAATGCACTTTCTAACATATGACCAGAAACTCTCGTGTCCATTCCCACTAATATTTTAGGTTTATGTGTTCCATTAGTTAGTACATAAGCACCCGCTTTACCAAGGTTATATGCAAGACTAGCTGTCAATTCCTTATTAGCTATGCCTCTTACTCCATCTGTACCAAACATTCTACCCATAGATAAATACCTCTCTTTTTACATATTTAAATTTTTCCTTCAAATTAATATCTTTTCTATGTCATGTTATTTTTTCAACAAGTCATAAAAATATTATAATATAATTCTTTAATACTAACAACCTCAAGGAAACATGTAAATATTAGTGTTCTCAAAATGTTAATAAAATAAAGAATGCGGAGTAACTTTAAAAATCACTCCGCAATATTTCACTTATATTTTATTTATATTCCTTAGCTTTTTCTTCTCCCTTTAACACTCTCAATCCACCTTGAACTAATGCTAATAGTTCATCTTCTCCTGGATATTTAACAACAGGACCTGCGAAGGAAACTTTTCTTTCTATTTCAGATGTTACATATTTGCTATATGCTATTCCACCTGTTAATATTATTGCATCTATTTTTCCTTCTAACACTGCTGCACATTTTCCTATTTCTTTAGCTATTTGATATATGAAAGCATCAAGTATTAATTTGTATTTTTCATCTCCTGCTAATGCTTTTTCTTCAACATCTCTAAAGTCGTTAGTTCCTAAATATGCAACAACTCCACCTTTTCCATTGATCTTCTTCATTATTTCTTCAAGAGTGTATTTTCCTGAATAGCAAAGTCTTACTAAATCTCCAATTGGAACTCCTCCAGATCTTTCTGGTGAGAATGGTCCTTCTCCGTCTAAAGCATTGTTAACATCTACTATTCTTCCACCTTTATGTGCCCCTACTGAAGCTCCTCCACCCATGTGAGTCACTATCAACCTTACATCTTCATAGGCTTTTCCATTTTCTTTTGCATATCTTCTTGCTACAGCTTTTTGATTTAATGCATGGAATATACTTTTTCTTTCTACTTCTGGCATACCAGAAATTCTAGCCACTTCTTCTAACTCATCTACAACAATAGGATCTACTATGAATGCTGGTATATTTAATGATTTTCCTATTTCATTTGCTATTATTCCTCCAAGGTTTGAAGCATGTTCTCCTCTTACACTTGTTTTTAAATCTTCAAGCATAGCTTCATTTACATCATATGTACCACCTTCAAGTGGTTTTAATAAACCGCCTCTACCTACTATAGCATCTAGTGTATTTATATCAAAGTTTTTTTCCTTTAATATATTTAATATTACTTCTTTTCTAAATTGAAATTGGTCATATACATTAGCGTATTTTCCTATTTCCTCTGAGGAATGTCTCAAAGTTTCTTCTAAAAGTAAATTTTCATCCTCAAAAACGCCTATTTTAGTTGAAGTTGAACCTGGATTTATTATTAATAATTTATAAGACATAAATCTTCCTCCACCTTAGTACTATTTATTTTTTTGCATATTTTCAGCTACTAAAGCTGCTAATGCGATTGAATACATTTTTGTTTCATGACTATCGTTTCTAGATGTTAATACAACAGGTGCTGCTGTTCCTACTAATAAACAACCATTTTTAGAATCTGTTGTATAAGTTAAAGTTTTATACATTATGTTACCAGCTTGAATATTTGGAAGCAATAATATATCAGCTTTTCCCGCTACTTCTCCACCAACTTTTTTATGTTGAGCAGCTTCTTCTGATAATGCGTTGTCCAATGCAAATGGTCCATCAACAACGCATCCTTTTATCTGTCCTCTATCACTCATCTTTGCTAAAATTGATGCGTCTATTGTTTCAGGCATGCTTGGATTAACCACTTCAACAGCACATACTGCTGCAACTTTTGGTTTTTCTATTCCCATAGCATGAGCAACTGATGCTGCATTACCTATAATATCAACCTTCTCTTTAAGTTCAGGATACATATTAAATGCAACGTCTGTTAAGAACAGTAATCTATCAAACTTTTCTGTTTCGAATACAGCAACATGAGACATTAATTTACCTGTTCTTAACCCAACTTCTTTATTTAAAACAGCTCTTAAGAAGTTAGCCGTATCAACTAACCCCTTCATAACCATATCAGCTTTTCCTGTTGATACAAGTTCAACTGCTTTTAATGCAGCTTTTTTCATATCGCTTTCATGGATTATCTCAAACTTTGTTAAATCCATGCCTATTTCTTTTCCTATGGCTTCTATTTCATCTTTATCTCCTACAAGTACCGCATCAGCAAGGCCCTTATCCTTTGCATCTCTTATAGCTTCAAGCACGGGCTTATCCTGTGCCACCGCTACAGCTACTTTTTTCGTCTTTTGACTTTTTACTCTTTCTAGTATTTCATCAAAACTTTTTAACACTATAAACACCTCTTCTTAAAAATTTAATATAGGCATTTGTCAAATTTTTAACTAATAAAAATGAATATATCCTATCTATTATATTCTAACAGAAATTTCTATGAAAAGACATTTTTTCAGAAAATTAAATTAACGGGCACCATTCTTTCATTATAGCTTCAGCTACTCTTACCCCATCTACTGCCGCTGACATTATTCCACCTGCATATCCTGCCCCTTCTCCTGTTGGAAATAGTCCCTTTACAGATATGCTTTCAAGTTTTTCGTTTCTAACAATTCTTAAAGGAGCTGACGTTCTTGTCTCTATGCCAGTTAAAACTACATTGTTGTCACCAAAACCCTTTATTTTTTTGTCGAATTCCAAAAATCCTTCTTTTAAAGAATCTGAAACAAACTTAGGTAAGCAATTATTTAAGTCCTTTAAAGAATAGCCTGGTGCATATGTAGGTTCTATATCACCTATTTTATTGCTAGCTTTATTTTCAAAGAAATCACCTAAAAGCTGTACTGGGGCAAAATAATTTTTCCCTCCTAGTTGGAAGGCTAACTTTTCATAATGTCTTTGAAATTCCATTCCGGAAAGAGGGCTATTACTTTCAAAATCCTCTGGAGTTACAGATACTACTATAGCTGCATTGGCATTTTTTCCATCCCTATTATGATAACTCATACCATTAGTAACTATCATATTTTCTTCAGATGCTGCAGCTACTACATAACCTCCAGGACACATGCAAAAACTATATACTCCTCTATTATCCTTGCTACTACATGCTAATCTATAATCTGCTGCTCTTAGTTTTGGATGCCCTGCATACTTACCATATTGACTTTCATCAATTAAACTTTGTAAATGTTCCGCTCTTACTCCAATGGCAAATGGTTTAGGCTCCATAAATACGTTCTTTTTATATAGCATTTCATAGGTATCTCTTGAACTATGACCTATAGCTAACACTAAAGCTTCACAAGGTATTTCATTTCCACTAACAATTATAGATTGTAATTTCCCATCTCTTATATTTATATCTTCAAGCCTGCTGTTAAAATGTACTTCTCCACCTAAAGATATAATCTCATTTCTAATATTTTTAACCACATCTTTAAGTATGTCTGTGCCTATATGAGGTTTACCCATATACATTATTTCTTTTGGTGCTCCACCCTTAATAAATTCTTCTAAAATAAAGTCACACCTAGTATCCTTTATTCTAGTAGTAAGTTTGCCATCGGAAAAAGTTCCTGCTCCACCTTCTCCAAACTGCACATTAGATTCCTTATTAAAATTACCATTCTGCCAAAAGCTCTCTACACTCTTGCTTCTATCCTCTACCTTTTCTCCTCTTTCTATTATTATTGGTTTATATCCTTTTTGTGCTAATATGAGGCCTGCAAATAATCCTGCCGGCCCCATACCTACAATTACTGGACTATATTGAAATTTTCTATCACCAAACTTAAACTCATCATTATAATTTATTTCTTCAAGCTTTACATCCTTATCTCTTACTTTAGAAACTATTTTCTTTTCATTGTCACAGAAGACTTCTACAGCATAGTTAAATTTAATATTGTCTTTTCTTCTTGCATCTATTGATTCCTTAAGTATCTTGATATCTTTTATTTTTTCTGAAGATATCTTAAGCTTTTTACATACCTTTTCTTTTAAATTAAGCATATCTTCTTCTATATCTAATATTATATTATTTATTCTAATTGGCATTTTGTTCCTCCGCCTCAGTATTAGTTTGTTGTTCTTGTGTATTTTTTATAGTAACATTTATACTATTTGGATTAATAGACTCTACATTTATACCAGTAGGCAAATTTACTTTAACTGGTAGATTGTGTTGCCCTTCCTTTAAGGATTGTAAATCTACATAACATTCAATGTCTTCAGGTTTCACATTGCTTATAACATCATGCAATCCTGATATTACAATAGTCACCTTATCCTTATCCATTTCCATGGTATGATTACTTTCTAAGTTCATGGTTTTAATAGCCAAGGATACTTCTTTATCTATTATAATGTTTGAATATATCTTTACTTTTATTACTGTATCTTTGTTTACTAACTCTACTCCCTTAGGCAGAACTAGTTTAGTAACCACTTCATCTCCTGTTATACTTGTTAAGTCAATATTTTCTGTATCTAAAGAATCAATGGTTTTCAATACATTTTCATCTCCAGTTATATCAACCCTCTCAGGTTTTACAGTTATTTTATCTAATAATTTATCTTCCCCTAGCTGTCCAGAGGTTTTTACATTTACAGCTACATTCTTAACCTTTTTTATTGGAACTTTAACTTCTGCTGCTACAGGCTTTATATTTATATAGTCTATTTTATTGCCGTTTTTATCTAATGCCTCTATAGGAACTACCATGGATACATTTTTATAGGCATTGCTTAAATCACATTTCACTTCTCCTCTATCCACAGAATTAACAAATTTAGCCGCTCCCTTTACCGTTACCTCTTTTGTGCTTGATGTTGCTTCAAGCGGATAATATCCTTCATTTACATTTCCAAATGCATTAACCTTTAAAGGTACTGTTTTTTCAATTAAATCATCTAATGATATTGTTACCCAGAGATTATCACTATTCATTATGTTCACATTCTCAGGACTTCTTTGAATTTGAACAGGTATATTATTTTCTCCTTTTCTTAGAACATACGCATTTAAATCTACCACCACTTTAAATTGCTCCTCAGTAACTGAGTATATATCATTCATACTTCCTTTTAAGGTCAATGATACATATGGTTTTTGGTCTGGTAGTAAAGATAATTTAGACTGTTCCAATGCCTCTTCATTTACGATTGTAACAGGAATATTTTTTCTGTAGGTCTTTATCGGATTCATTACACTAGTGATATATAACCACAATCCGAAGGCAGCAATTACACAACAAATTTTTACTATTGCCTGTTGCTTTCTGTTCTTTTCATCCATGCTACCACCTTCTCTCTAAAATTTAACTTTTTTTCTTGATTCTTTTGAATTATTTTAGTTAAAACCAATTTCAATCTACTTTTATCATAATTCCTCGTAAGCTTTCCATTAAAGGCTAGAGATATAGTTCCTGTCTCTTCAGATACTATTATTACAATGGAATCTGAGTTTTCAGATAGTCCGATAGCAGCTCTATGTCTCGTACCAATAGATTTATTTAACTCATTATTGCTGGTTAGTGGTAGAAAACATCCAGCAGATACTATTCTATCATTTCTTATTATAGTTGCTCCATCATGAAGGGGTGTATTAACTACAAATATATTTTCCAATAGGGAGGCTGAAACTATTCCGTCTATTTTCACTCCCGTATTTATAGTTTCACCTAAACCTGTCAATCTTTCAATTACTATGAGAGCTCCAGTTTTAGATTTGGATAAATTATCAACTGCATATATTATTTCATTAATAACTTCTTCCATAGTTTCTTCATCTTCTAATATATGTCTATCATTAAAAGCGCTTCTTCCTATATGCTCAAGTGCTCTTCGTATCTCAGGCTGAAATATGATAATAAAGGAAAGAACCCCTATAGTTAATGTATTGCTTAGAATCCAATACAGGGTATCTAAATTTAATAATTTACTTATAGGTATAAAAATAACAATATAAATAATTCCTTTTAAAAGTTGCATTGCCCTAGTTTCTTTTATAAGGCTATAGCACTTGTAGAAAATATATGAAACCGCTAGTATATCTAATACTGAGAAAATATTTATATTTTTTACTGAGTTAATGGCAATTTTAATAATGTCCATAAACTCACCTCCCTAAAGAAATTATGGTCATTTCATATTTACAATTATACACTATCTTATAAAGTTTTTATAAGATTTTTAGACTAATTTTATAAAATATTAATATATATAAGTAAAGAATAGAGCAATTTAAAAGGGGGTATCTTTTTATGAAAAAGAAAATATTCTTTATAATTCCTATTGTCACAGTCATATTATTATGTACATATTTTTTTATACGCAAAAATTACATAGATAATAAGCAATCTTTAAAATATCACACTAAAAAAATTAATGAAATAAATAGTAGTACTAATTCTTTAATAAAAGAAGATAACATTAATATCGATAAATCCAAAGAAGAATTACCGAAAATAATTTCTGAATTAGTTATAGTAAAAAATAATTTAACTTCTCTAACTCCTTCAGATAAGGAAATAAAATTGAAGAATGATATTATTAAAGGAGTTAATAATAATATACATATATATGAACAGTTACTATCAATTTTTAATAATCCAAAGGGTAAGGATATAGATAAATCTTTTGAGAATGTAAAGAAATACAAAAAAGAATGTCTAAAATATTATCCTTTAGAGGAAAAATCATTAAAATATATAGACCTTTCAATTTATCATATAGAAGGATTAATTAGAGAAAATAAAGATAAGGAAATTCATCATAGTCACTATAAAGATTTTATTGATAACCTTGATGGTATTTTAAGCTCTTTTATAGAAATAAAAATAGACTTTTTATCCTATAGAGATGATATTGACGATAACAAGCTTACCTATGATGAAGTTATAAACACTTTAGATTATGTAACAAGTGAATTTGAGGAAGTTAAAAGTAATTTCTCTAAGATATCTGTTCCTAACCAAGGGGTGGAATGTTATAAATTATTCTCAAAAATTTTAGATTATTATAGTTCATATTTAAAAAGCTTTGAGTATGCTATAAATAAAGAATTAGAAGCCATAAAAAATGATTCCTCTATAACGGTGGCGAATTCGAACTATCTATATACGGAATCCAATCTGAATTACAAGCTTATGAATTCAAATTATAATGATTTTATTAAAATTTATTTAGATTTTAAAAAAGAAAATGAGAAATAATAAAAATATGTATTTTTTCACTATTACAGGGAACAATATGGTTAACCTAAGTTATTATAAACGCGGGGGAACCAAGTTTTGGGGTGAATCGTTTAATACGTAGGCTAACCTTTGCCGAACCCGTCAGCTAACCCCGTAGGTAAAAGGAGAGGATTTAATTAATGTACAAAAAAAACCTTATTGTTTTCTTTATTGCATTAATCTTACTATTTCCTTCTAAGGTTAACGCATATGATTTAGCCCAGGAAGAAAAAGATTTATTTAGAGAACAAGGAAGAACAGTTCAAGTGTTAAGTTATGATAATAAACAACTTCATGTTACAGATAACGATATTCATTTAATGGCTAAAGTAGTTCACGCAGAAAGCGTTGGCGAACCTTATGAAGGTAAAGTTGCTGTAGCATCTGTAATTTTAAATAGACTTAAAAATCCAGCTTTCCCAAAATCCATTGAAGGAGTAATAAAGCAACCTAGGGCATTCTCCTGTGTTATAAACGGAGAGATCAAGGCTGAACCTAATGAGCATTGCTATAGAGCAGTAATCGACGCTCTAAGCGGAAAAGACCCTACGAATAATTCATTGTTTTTCTATAATCCTAAAATTGCAACTTCTACATGGATGAAAAATGTAGAAAAAGATAATGTGAAATCCATTGGTAATCATGTTTTCTTTATTGCTAAATAGGTCTCCTAATAATATAGGAGACCTATTTATTTTAAAATTTTTCATTTATTTTTTGGAATCAATATAAGCTACAGCATTTAAAGCTGCTACTTGGCCTTCACCAGCAGCTTTTAAATATTGATATGGTTTACCTGTACAATCTCCTGCTGCAAAGCATCCTTCTATGTTTGTAATCATATTTCTGTCTACTTTAATATGCTCATTTTCTAATTCTAATCCAGGAACTAATTGACCTGGAGATATGCTATCCTTCAATATAAATACACCATCTGTATCTAATTCCACTTTATTTAAACGTATCTTATTCACCATTGAACCACCAATTATTTCTAATGGTCTATCTTTTATAATTTCTACATTTGTATTCAAGTTATAATTCCCTTTGTACATTGGTATATAATATAGTTTAGAAGCCAACTCACTTACAAAATTTGCTTCTTCTTCCGCTTCTTTATTATATCCAACTATAGTCACTTTTTTACCTTTATACAATGGCGCATCACAGGTTGCACAATAGCCTACTCCTCTTCCTAAAAATTCTTCTTCCCCTTTAAGCGGTTTAGTAAATTCCATTCCAGTAGCTATTATTACAGTTTTTGCTTCATAGGCCTTATCATTTACCATTAAAGAAAAAAAGTCTCCCATAGCATAGATAGCATTTATTCTCTCCTGAACTATATCTATTTCCATATCTTCAATGTGATTGACAAATGCTTCCTTTAGTTCTTCCCCAGTTACATTTGGATATCCTAAATAATTATTTATCTTTGGTGCCTTAACTAATTTATTACTTAATTGCTTATTTCCGAACAAAATTACATTCTTATTTCTTATCTTTCCGTTTATAGCTGCTGAAAGTCCCGCTGGACCAGTTCCAACTATTGCAATATCATATCTTTCATTCATATATTTCACTCCTTTTACAATAAGGAAATAAGTTAACACTAAGGGTGTTAACTTATTTTAATTAATAATTTTAAACGTGTTTTTCAATAGCCATTTTTAATGCTTGCTTTGGTCTAAACCCAACTAATGTTTCTACTACTTTTCCGTTTTTGAATACCAATAAAGTTGGAATACTTGCTACTCTAAATTGATTAGATGTAACTGGATTTTCATCAACATTAACTTTTACAAATTCAGCTTTTCCTTTTAATTCTTCTGAAAGCTCATCAATTACTGGAGCTAGCATTCTACATGGACCACACCAAGCAGCCCAAAAATCAACTACAACTGTTTTATCAGAATTTAACACTTCCTGTTTAAATACATTATCTTTTATTTCTCTTGCCATTCTATTTACCTCCATTTTATACCCCTCATGGGTATGTGTTATTTTAATTTTATATTATAATTATTATAAAGTCAATACTTTTTAATAATTATTATTTATTATATCTTGAACTTTTGAATTGTTATAAATTGTGTTAGGATACTCTTCAATTACTCTATTTGCATAATGCTTTGACTTATCTATATCTATATTTTTATACAAAAGACATAAATTATACAATACGATTTCTTTATATTCACCCTTATCAAAACTTTCATCATATATTGTATAATATTTAATTGCTTCCTTAATATTTCCAATCTGTTCATAGCATAATGCTAGAATATATATGGAATGGGAATAGTACCAAGTATCTGCTCCATACTCATATGCCATCATTAGATAATCTTTAGCATTATCATACTCCATCTTTTCGTAATAGCTATACCCCGTTGTATAAAAAGCTTCCCTTCCTTCTGTAAGCAATAACTCCTTTCCTTTTCCAAAGATTGATTTTTCATTTATACCTAATTCCTTTTTGTCCCATTTTTTTATTATTTCGTATACCTTATCGTAATTTTTATTATCAATATAACTTTTTAATTCTTCATATGGGAATTTTTCAACAGGTTTTTCTTTAATTATCTCTTCTTTTATTTCCTCTTTAGGTGATTTTCCTGTTTCTGTTTTGTCCTCTATTTTATCTTCTGTTTTATTTTTTACTATATCTTCTGTTTTATTTTTATTTAAATTGTTTTTATTATTGTTAACTATTTTACTACTATTATTTTTTATAACTAAAACTATTGATGTTATGGATACTAAAATCACCAGTAAAATAATTAATGGCATCATTTTTATTTTATCCTTTTTAACTACTCCAGTTCTTGTTATCTCCTTTTTGCTTTGTAGAGCAATTTTATTATTTCTATCCGTTCCTAATACATTATTTATATGCTCTAAAGCCTTTAAATAATCTCCCTTTTTCATATAGCATAATGCTAAATAATTGTTTACATTTATGTAATTAAAATGGCTGTTGCTGCATTCTTTTAACATTATAAGTGCTTCATTAATTTTCATTTCTTTGATTAATACTATTGCAGTATTATATATACTTAACAGCTTGTCATCTTTTTTGCTATCTTCCAAATACTTTTTAGCTACACTATCTTTATTCACATGTACATTCATTTTCCAAAGACTTTTGCTCCCTTGTAAATCTCCGCTTATATAGTATAGCAATCCCTTTAAATTTATAGCTGCTGAATTGTTTAAATTTAATGATATACTTTTTTCACATAGATCCATGGAATCATTAATATATCCTTTATTATATTTTTCTAGTGCTTTATTATATGCTTTTTGACTCTTATCCATATATTTCTCCCTTAAAATTATTATAGATATTATATAGTTTATTATAACAAAAAATAAAGGGCATTTAGCCCTTTATTTGTCAAATATTACTCTAAAATTTTCCAAAGTTACAGTTTCCTTATGGAATTTATTAAATTCCTCATCCTCATATACATTTAAATTTAATTTTAGATCTAATGTTCCATCTCTATTTATTTTTTCTAAACTTGTTACTTCTTTCTTTTCATCTTTTGTTTCATATACTAAATAATTGTTATTAGACTGCATATTTAGCATATACAGATTCCCTCCCTTAGTAACAGTTCCATAAGGGAATCCGATTATTAATAATAAATTTTCATCATCTAACCATTGTATATATTTTGGTGTAAGCTGTTTTTGATCAGGTATTATGGAATATCTCATAATTTTATTACTGTCCATTTCTTTAATAACAACTGTAGCAATGCCCTCTTCTACTGCATATGGTCCCTTACCTTCTATTGTTGCTTTAAATTTTTTATTTGGTGATTCCACCCAAGGAGTATTAAATTCTATTTGTTTTTCATCTTTAACTTCTTCTCTTATAAACTGAACTTTTTTATCAAAAAATACTGTTGATTCATTTTTTTCTTTCTGCAAAGTCCCTTTTTCTTCTGATAAATTTTTTGTATTAGCATCAAAACTTCTAATATTTTCAGGCTCTAGTGTCCTTTTTTCTATTTTAGCATCTTCAGATGCTCTCTCTAAATTATCTGCCTTGTTAAATTCATTTCTTATTAATGGGGACATCGCTAGAAAAAATATCAAGCAGGCAGCAGATGCTAAATACTGTTTACCATATTTTTTAAAATGAAATCGTAATTTATTCCACGGGCTTTTACTATATCTATCTTTATCTATGCTTTTCATTATTTCTGATCTTGAACTTTTAAACTCTATATGTTCAGTATTTAACGATGCTTTTATAAGTTCATCTAGTTCCTTCTCTTCTTCATATATCTTTCTGCAACTATCACATGTATTTAAATGATTTTCTATTGCTTCATGTAAGTCATTGGATACGCTGCCTTCAAGAAAATCAAACAACTTTTTTCTAACTACCTCGCAGTTCATATCCTACACCTCTTTTCATTATTTAAACTATGTTGTTTATATTTATCTCTTGCTTTATAGTATCTTCTTTTTACAGAGGATTCACTTATATTTAGTATTTGAGATATATCTAAAAAGGTCATCTCTTCTCTAGAGTACCGCAATAATATTATCTGTCTATCTATTTCTTCTAAGCTATTTATAAAAGCTTCTATGTTTTTCTTTGTTTCCTTAAACTGAGCTGTTTCTTCAGGTCCTACCTCTTTTGAAGCTATATCCTTAACCTCTTCTATATTTGATTCATGGACTCTTTTATATTTTCTCATGTAATCAATGGACTTATTTTTAGCTATTTGAAAAACCCAGTTAGAAAATTTATACTCATCCTTATACATATAAAGTTTATTATATAAGGTTATAAATACTTCTTGTGTTATATCTTCTGCAGTTTCCTTGTTTTTAACCATATTGTATATAAACTTTAACACAGGTAACTCATATTTGTTTACTATAATATTAAAGCTATCTGTATTCCCATTTAAAACTTCTTGCACAAGCTTTAAATCATCTTCCACAAGCAACTCCTCCCTTTCTAATATTTAATACGTATATTAAATTAATTAGTTCACGCTATAAAAAATTGCCAAGCAATTTTTTAGTTGATAATTGAAAATTTCTAATTTCAAATCTCAATTAAATAAAATTTACTTCGCAATTTCTTATAAGTTATTCATATATTTTTCCACTAGATAAAAGAACACTGTAATTGCTAACAAGTCTGCACTTCCACCTGGACTTATTCTTCTTTTTATAAAATCTTTATCTAGATTGTATATAGCTTCTCTTCCCTCATCTGTTCTTACTCCACCTATTTTAATTATATTCTTAGCTTTTTCATTAATCTCTTTTAAAGTAGCTAAGGAATGCCTATGTAAAATGTTTGAATCCTCTGAGTATTGCATAATACCTAATAAAGTATTCACTAATCTATCATTTTTATCTAAATCCATGCTTTCTTTATAAAAATCTAATGCGAACTCGAAAACTATAGGTACACCTTTTTCGATTTCACCTCTAACCCCTTCTATTCCGTGAAGAAGATATAATTTTTCACCGTAGGATAGTTTTTTATCTTGTAACATTTCCTCATTTAGAATACTTCCTTCAAAGTTCCTTTTCAGCGGCAGAAGTTCTTTTTCTACTAATCCATGACACATATGAATTATTGTATTTCTTATTTCCTTAAAATCCTTTTTATTATAAATTACATTTCCAGCTGCTACACAGGAAATACCCATTAAAAATAACATTCCTTTATGAGTGTTTACTCCTTCTGTCTTTTGGAACATAGCTTTTTCACCTTCTATTCCAATTGTTCTAGCAGCATTTAGTAGTTCTTCTGGGGAACTTTTTGAAAATCCTACTTCTGTGCATAGAGTTAAATACTTTATTAATGCACAAGTACTTTCTATAAAAGTATAGTGATCCATATCATTATGAGCACCAGTGGATACAGTAGACACTAAGCCTGGAGATGGATGGCAAGCTACTTCATATAACATTGCTTGTGCTGCCAAGCTACTTATATCAAAGGATATATCATGTATATTGTGGGATTTAAACATATAATCTCTCCAAACTATAAAATAATTTTTTTAACATATTCATTATATTTCTCGTTAATAAAGCTTATTACCTCTTCAAGTTTATGTTTCCTTGATCTTACACAATTTTGAGCATTATCTCCGCATAAAAAACATTTCCTGCCATTATATCCTAATTGTTTTCTGCTTATACCATTTCCAAGATTGTCATATACATCTATATCCACACATCTACCAAGTATATGATTTTCTTCTACATCTATTGTTTTGATTTTTATTTCCTCGGCAATATTTTCTATAATCATTGTGACTACGGGACCTTCTGCGGTAATTTCATGGCTTTCATATACAATTTGTTCTACAAACTTATTAATTATTTCCTTTTTCATTACCTCAGCAATATTTCTTGTCAAAGAATTATCCTTTTCTGCGCCTGGATAGTTTACCCTTAATGAAATTAAAGGTAAATTATACTCTTCTATCAATTTTTGTTGAAACTCTACTCTTTCTTCTCTGGCAATAAGCACATCTTCAGCTTTATATTTCTTCATATCAATGGGGAGAATTACTTTTTTTAATCTTCTCCACAATCTCCTTTCCTCTTTCTGTATTTAAAAAATTCCATGTTACTTCTGGTATCATATTCTTTGCTTCTTCTATTTTACCTTCTTTTATATAATTTCTTACCTTTGAAGCACTAATAAAGCTTCCTTCATATTCTTTTCGCTTTATTATTTCCAAATCCATACCCCATTTAGGTAATATTTCCTTTAATGTTTGGTTATAAGCATTAGTCACATTACAATATGGTTCTTCTCCAACTAATCTTTTCTTAATATTAAGTTTGCTACCAAAGTATTTTCCGAATATTCCTGCATCTATTTCTGCATAAGCTTTTAATCTTACATCTTCTTGCCTTATAAAATATGTTGGAAAGGTTGCAGATGATATTATATATTCTCCGCCAGGTATAACTTTAACATTTTTTAAATCCTTTGTCCCTTCTTTTACAAGACTATATCTTTCTTTGAATGGGAATAATGATTTATCTTCCTCAACTATAAATATTAGTACTTCTTCACATGCATTAGATGCCTGTTCAATTAAATATCTATGCCCTAATGTGAAAGGGTTACAGTTCATTACCAAAGCTCCCTTAGAAGTATTTAAATCTATATTATGTTCCTTAATCATTTTATCTAAAGCTTTATTTATGTCATAAAGGCCATACTCTAAAAATATTGCATCTTCAGCTTCGTATATAACCTTAAAATTAAGTGATGTAAATATTTTGACTTTATCTGGCTTTGTAAATATAAAGCTATGATAAATACCCTCTTCAAAAAGTTTGTCTATTAAATTAGATATCAATGTAGAAGTTACATTTTCACCTCTTAAATCGTCAGAAACTGCAAAACACTTAAATATATTTTTAGCCTTTGAGCAGGTAGCTTTAATTTTCCCCTCTTGTCTAACTACTACTGTGTAATCTACATCATCGTCCAACTTTAGCCCAAACTCTTCTAAAAAGTTATGAACTTCTAATCTTTCTTCTGAATTTTTTAGATTTATTTTGTTTACTTGTACACCAAACATACTATTCACCTTCTTTTTTATACTATACTTTATTATAACCCATTATATTTAAATAAAAAATATGGACTGTAATGAATAAACAGTCCATATTTTTATTTATATTATTCTAATGCTTTCTTTACAACGTCAATTACAGTACCATCTCTATATTCAACTACTGCAACAATTTCATCTGATACTTCTATCGCTTCTGGCTTTCCTGTCATTTTTTCAGCTATAGCTTTTAATTCTTCTATTGTGTATACAGGAAGATTTGTTTCTTTTAATTTTTCAATTAAATCTGTTCTTCTTGGGTTAACAGCTATACCTCTTTCAGTTACTAATACGTCTATACTTTCACCTGGAGTAGTAACTGTAGTTACTCTATCCTTTATGATTGGTAATCTTGCTTTCACAAGGTTAGTAACAATTATTGCAAGTTTTGATCCTGCCGCTGTATCACTGTGTCCACCGGAACCACCCATGATAACACCATCAGAACCAGTTGTTACGTTAACGTTGAAGTTGGTATCTATTTCTGTAGCACCAAGTATCATAACATCAAGGTTATTTACAACTGCTCCTTTATTGTGTGGGTTACCATACATGGAAGATGACATTGCCATATGTGCAGGGTTCTTTTTGAATGATTCTGCCGCCTGAAGGTCAAAGCACTGTACGTCAAATATAGCTCTGAATAATCCTTCTTCAAACATATCAACGATGTATCCAGTTACTCCACCTGCAGCAAAGCTTCCTACAACACCTTTTGCTTTCATTATTTCTTTTAATTCAGCTGCAACAGCAAGTGATGTTCCACCTGCTCCTGTCTGGAAAGATAATCCGTCTTTTATTAATCCTGAAGCTTCAATTACTTCAGTAGCCATTTTAGCTATCTTTAATCCTACTGGATCTTTTGTTATTCTTGTTGTTCCTGAAACTATTCCAGCTGGATTCCCTATGGAATCAACTTCTACAACATAGTCAACAAAAATTTGGGTGATTTGTATTGGTGAAGCTGGATATGGTACTAAATTATCAGTGATGGCTACAACCTTATCTGCATATTCAGCGTCAGATTCTGCATATCCTAGTGCACCACATGCGGATTTTCCTTCTGTTCCATTTAAGTTTCCGTATGTATCAGCTGTTGGAGCTGCAACAAAAGCAACATCAATGTGAAGATCTCCGCTTTCGATGGCTCTTGGTCTTCCACCATGAGTCATCATAACTGCTGGTCTTTTTAACGCTCCTTTTGAAATTGCTTCAGCTACTGGACCAGACATATAGTTTGCATATATACCTGTAACTATTCCTTTTTTCATGTATTCCACAAGTGGTTCATGGATTGGGAATATAGAGCTTGCTGCAATTGTAATATCTTTTATCCCCTTTTTAGCTATTGCTTCCATAACCATGTTTAATACATAGTCACCATTTCTTAAATGGTGATGGAAAGAAATTGTCATTCCATCTTTTAATTCTACTTTATCTAAAGCTTCTTCTATATTTGCTAATACCTTGTTATCTCCTGGTATTACACTTTTAACCTTAACGGATTTTTTTTCTGCTATGCCACAATTAGCAAAAGCGCCTTCAAATGGCTTTACTTTACCGTAGCCTTCTATAACTTCTGGTATTTCTCTGCCAAGAATGTTTTTCATCCTAATCCCTCGCTTTATAAATTTAATTTACAATTACTGACTATTTAATAAGTCCTAAGTTTTTAGCTAAATCAACAGTTGTTATAGCTCTGTTGATTACAGGAGCATCAATCATTTTTCCATCTAAAGAGAATACTCCTATTCCTTTAGCAAAAGCTTCATCTCTCGCTTCAAGCACTCTAATAGCATATTTAATCTCATTTTCAGTTGGATTATATACTGAGTGAATAGTTTCAACCTGTCTAGGATTTATGGAAGCTTTTCCTGTAAATCCTATTTTCTTAGCTTTCATTGTATCTAGTCTTAATCCTTCATAATCATTTGTATCAGTAAATGGTGTATCTATAGCATCTATTCTAGCTGCTCTGCAAGCTGCCGCAAATCTGCATCTAGCATAGTAAATTTCGTCACTCTCTTTAGTTCTCTTTATTCCAAAATCAGAAGTTAAATCTTCTGCACCTAGAAGTAATCCAACTAATCTATCTGTTGATGTTGCAACATCATAAACAGTTTCTAATCCATAAGCTGTCTCAATAAGTCCAAATAGTTTTATACTTCCTTTTTCAAATCCTTCTTCTTCTTCAACTTTTGTTATTATTTCATTTGCTTCTTGCATTTGTTCTTTTGTAGCTTTTGGTACTAATATTGTATCAGGCTTAACTCTAGCTATTGTTTCTAAGTCTGTTGGTCCAAATTCAGTATCTAGTGGATTAATTCTTACAACTAATTCTACTTGTGAATAGTCTATATTTTTTATAGCGCCGCTAACTAATGTTCTTGCAGCATCTTTTTCTGTTAAACTAACAGCATCCTCCAAGTCTAGTATTACAGCGTCTGCTCCAAGTATTGGTGCATTTTGAAGCATTCCTGGATTGTTACCAGGCATAAATAGCATAGTTCTTCTTAACTTTTTCATGGATAATCTCACCTCAATCTTACATTATTATTGTGCTCTTTTAACAGCTGTTTCTAATCTTGCTTTTATAGTATAGTCAAGAGCTCCTTTATCCTGCGCTTGAATTTTTACTCCATCAAGTTCTAATTCTTTTGCACTTTCTAATAATACTTTCTTTATTTGAGCTCCAAATTGTTTCATAACGATACTTTCAAGTTCTAACTCTACTCCTGGTTCATCTTTTGGCATTACCATGATAAGTATGTCATTTGATTCTAGAGTTCCAGCTTTAGCTATTTTATTAACTTTCATCTTTAACCTTCCTTTCCGTAATCAACAACTGAAAACTGAAGATAGGTATCTTCAGTTTCAATTATTAATATTTACTATAAGTTATTACTTTAAACTATCTAAATATTGTTTTTGACCAATTTCATATAAGTTGTTTCCTTCTGAATCTATAACAACAACTACTGGTAGGTCTTCAACTTCTAATCTTCTTAAAGCTTCAGCTCCTAGATCTTCATAGCAAACTATTTCAGCTTTCTTAACGGATTTTCCCATTAAAGCAGCAGCTCCACCGATTGCAGCAAAGTAAACACCTGTGTTTCTCTTTATTGCATCTATAACTTCTTTTGATCTTAAGCCTTTTCCTATCATTCCTTTTAATCCGACATCAAGAAGTCTTGGAGCATATGGATCCATTCTATAGCTTGTAGTTGGGCCTGCTGATCCTATTGGCTGGCCTGGCTTAGCTGGTGATGGTCCAACATAATATATTATTTGATCTTTTAAATCTACTGGAAGTTCTTCTCCCTTATCCAATAAATCAACTAATCTTTTATGACCAGCATCTCTTGATGTATATATAACTCCTGATAGTAATACTGAATCTCCTGCTTTTAAATCTTTAACTTTTTCAGCAGTTAATGGAGTAGTAATTCTTTTTTCCATTACATGGCACCCCCCTAAAATTCTACACTCTTATGTCTAGTAACGTGACAGTTAATATTAACAGCTACTGGAAGTCCTGCTATATGAGTAGCATATGTCTCAATATTTACAGCTAATGCTGTAGTAAGACCTCCGAATCCCTGTGGTCCTATTCCTGTTGCGTTTATCATTTCTAATAATTCTGCTTCTAGTTCTGCATAGAATGGGTTAGAATTTCTCTCATCTAATGATCTCATTAATGCTTTCTTTGCTAAATTAGCTGACTTATCAAAAGTTCCTCCTATACCAACTCCAACGACTATTGGTGGACATGGGTTAGGACCAGCATCTTTTACAACCTTTAAAACGAAGTCTTTAACACCTTGTAATCCATCAGCTGGTTTTAACATTTTTAACTGGCTCATATTTTCTGAACCGAATCCTTTTGGAGCAACAGTTATTTTTAATTTATCTCCTGGTACTATGTCATAGTATATTATAGCTGGAGTATTATCTTTAGTATTTACTCTTTCTATTGGATCTCCAACAACAGACTTTCTTAAATATCCGTCTGCGTAACCCTGTCTTACACCTTCATTAATTGCATCTTCAAGGTTTCCACCAACAACATGAACGTCCTGTCCCATTTCAACAAACACACATGCTACTCCTGTATCCTGACATGCTGGCATATCTTCTTTATCGGATATATCAACGTTAACTAATATTTTTTCCATTATGCCTTTAGCCATTCCCCAGTTTTCTTTGTTTGTGTATTCTTCTAATTTAGTTTTAACGTCAGCTGGTAGTCTATAGTTCGCTTCTATACATAGTTCTCTTATTGACTTTGTTATATCTGAAACATGTACTTCTTTCATAGACTCATTATTTACCTTACAAGTCACCTTACTCCTGACTTGTGAGATAAATACCTCCCTTCATAATTTTGATAATTAAGTAATTATAGTGGAAAAGGCAGTTTATAAATTAAACCGCCTTTTCAAAGTTTATACCAAACTAATTATTAGCAGCAACAGCATTTAGATTTTTTTGATCTGTTTACTCTAGCTAATACTCTGTTCATTTCATTCTTAACAATCATGTATCCTTCGTCAACACCCATACCTGGTTTTGCAAGAACTTGTTTAGCTCCACAAGCCATAGCTATGTTAGTTGTAACTTCAGCGGATCTATTAGTTTCATTACAAGTTCCACCACAGTAAGCTCCTATTCCGTTAGCTTTACAGTACATTATAGCGTCTGCTATATTGTTAACTCCACCAAGGTCTGGAGTCTTAATTTGAACCATGTGACCAGCTTTATTATCTGTGAAGAATTTAATATCTTCAACAGTGTTACACCATTCGTCAGCAACTAGTTCTACTTTTATTCCTCTTCCGTCTAATTCAGCTCTTAAGTCTCTCATAGCTTCCATTTGTTTTTGTCTTTCTTCAACGTCCATTGGTCCTTCGATTCTTAATGCAAATGGTTTAGCTGCTTCTTCTAATGTTGCAAGATAATCAGCCATAGCTTTTATATCAACATTAAATGCTGCTCCAATTGTTCCATAAACGTCTATGTGGAATATTGGATTGTAGTCTTCTCTAACTCTTAATTTTAATATTCTGTCTCTTAACCATTTAACGTATTCAAGAAGTTTTTCTCCCTTTAATCCTAACTTTTCTTCAACGTTGTTGATTAATGCGTGTGGTAATACTTCTGCTTCTTTGATTATCATCTTGTCAGCATTGATATATCTGTCATCACCTGATTGAGTGAATACTGGAATGTATGAAATTTCTCCACCTGCATTGTATTCATCTCTTATAACTTCAGCCATAGTAACTTTCTTAGCTTTAGCTACTGCATCAAGTATAGCTTGAGTTATACCATATCTGATAGCAGTATGTAATCTGTTACCATTAATAGTCATTTTATCAAATTCTTCAGCTAATTCTTTAAAGCTATTTAATTCTCTTCCAATTAATTTTGGAGCTATTTCTTTTTCTATAACAGGTATAAAATCAGCAGCTAAGAATAATGGGTCCCTTCCGCCTGCTCCTGAGTATTGAACAGCTGCACAATCTCCGTGAGCAACTTGACCATCTTCAAGAATGAATTGAACAGAAATTGATTCACCTTTTTGTCTTACTTGAGTAAATCCTTCTGTTACAGCTTCTCCAACGTAAGCGAAACCATCATGTCCTGCTCCTTTTTTGATTGCTCTCTGGTCGTCAAAATAGAATCCAGTATAGCCTGCGCTACAAATAACGTCAACAATTTTCATAATTTTTCACCTGTCCCTTTTTTAAAATTTAATGTATTTATTATACATATATGAATCACATTTATTGTTGAATATTAATTTAACAATAAATGTGATTGCAATCTATTTATATTCAGAGAATTTTATATTATGGTCTTCCTATAAGTCTTCCCTTACCAACAGCGAAGATATCATCTATAACCATTTGGAAGCTTACTTCTCTTCCTTCAAATTTAGATCTTTCAGCTAATCTTTCTCTGTTATAGTTCTTTAATTCTTCAGTAAATGGAATGTTACCAAATTCTAAGTATCTAACGCATCCTAAGTTATCTCTTACTGGTAACATTTTACCTGCATTATATTTGCTTGGTCCGAATGGTATATCCATAACACCAGTTTCAAATGCCTTAACAACACCAACAGCTAAATCGCCTTTTCCTAATTCGTATACTTTATCAAGTATGCATTTAGTTTCAGCTTTGATTATAGCCATTTCAGTTTCTAATTCTTTTGACATTGGCATTCTTTGTCCTTCTAACATGTTTAATGCCATCTTTGTAGCTTTGATACCAGCAGCGTTAGCTTCTTTTGTTGGTATACCAATAGCTTCGTGTGGAGTCTTAACTATAACTTTAGTTGCTCCTGCTAATGAAGCTATTGTTGTAGCTGTTACGATAACTCCAAATGCTTTACTTTCATCTTGTGGGAATCCACCCATCCATTGATGGAATACTGTAGTTACGATTACATCGTTATATCCGTAAGCTTTTAAGTATTCATTTGTCTGCTCTTCTAAACATCTTAATGCAGCTATATCTTGAAGCATATTTCCACATTCACCGTATCCAACAGTGATGTTTTTAACTCCCTGTTCAGCAGCAAGTAATGCTTCTGTAATTCCTACTGCATTTGACATTGATGGTGGTACTAATGTTCCAGTTAATGGTCCAAATGGTTCTCTGTTAATGTGAACTCCTTGTTCTTCATAGAAACCAACAAGTCTATCACAATACTGCCAATCTTTTAAACATTTATCTATTGGAACTGACTTAGCGTATGGAATATTGTAGGAGATACCGCCACCTTCATTTGAAGTGTATCCACCAGCAGTCATTATTTCAGCAAGTAATCTTGCATCTGGTGTGCCGTGTCTTATTTGTAGTGGTAAGTCAACTGCTTCTAAAACCTTTCTACAACCTTGAACACCGTGGTTAACCCCTGGGAAACCATTTAATAAGGATCTTCCAGCTTTTATACTTTCTTGAATACCAATTTCGCATTCTTCATATCTATTTTGTCTTGTGTATGCATCGATTGTTGAAGGTAGTAAATCTGCTCCACCTTCATCTTGTAAATGTTTTAATAATGTAATATGTTCATCAAGTAATGCAACACCTGCTCTTGGCTGAGCTAAAGTTATCCCCGCTTCTTTTGCTCTAACTAATTTATCAGCAAAGTTCTTTTCTGTTGGTACCTTCTTTAAGTAATCCACAGCTTCCTGTAAGTCTACGTCTTTACCTGTTGGCCACTGTTTTAATACTTCTTCTCTTTCTTTAAAAAACTGCTCATCTGTCCATTTTTTATTCTTAAGTTCCACTTGAAATTCCCTCCTATCAAACTTTAAACCTTAATTAAGTATTTTTTCATTATTCTAATAGCTTTTTCTGGATGGTCCTCAGCTAAAAGCCCCATAGCAGACAAAATATAAGTTTTGTCTATTAAACAATCAGGATTCTGTGGTTTTAAATGAGTAGGGTCAGTCATATCAAATGTTCCAGCTTTCAATATATCTCCTGGTTTTTCACTGTGTATTAACACTCCACCAGTACCAATTAAGCACTTCACATTCAATAAGTCCTTACCAATTTGACTATAAAGAACTCCCATTGGGGTATACATGCTTTCTATATATCCTACATGTCTTTCCATAGCTATATCGGTAGCGACCTTTGCCATCGCCTCATCAAATTTTATTTCTTCTCCTGATTGAGGAACCATTCTTATATTCTCAGCTCTAAATTTACAACTTGCTTCCACATCTATTGATGGGTCACATAAGTATTTTTGAACTTTTCTTGTTCCCGCAGCTTCCCATAGTGAAACTGCAGAATATCTCATTCCAAGGTCTCCTTCAACAGTTCTTTTTGCAAAAGGTTCTTCAAGTCCTCTTAGCGTAACACCTGGTTTCGATGGCTCACCATCAGCAATTGAGTGTATATCTGTAGTAGCACCTCCAATGTCTACTACCACTAAGTCTCCTACACCGTCTTCCTTATCAGTACCTTCTGAAAGCACTCTAGCTGCTTTTAACACTGCCGCCGGAGTTGGCATAAGAATTCCGCTGATAAAATTTTCAGCATTACCCATACCTTTTGCTTCTACTATTCTTTTCATAAATATTTGTCTAATTTCTTCCCTTGCAGGTTCTACATTTAAAACGTTTAGCTTTGGCATTACGTTATCAGTAATCCTGTAAAACATACCGGCTTGGTTAAATATTTCAGTTATTTCATCATTCGCTATTTTATTTCCAGCAACTACAATTGGTAGAGTAACACCATGTTTAGCCAACATTTTTGCATTGTGAATTATACATTCTTTGTTTCCACCATCTGTACCACCAGCTAAAAGTATTATATCAAGATTTGAGTTTTTAATTTCCTCAACTTCCTTATTAGTTAATTCATAACTATAAACATTTAATACTCTCGCTCCTGCTCCAAGGGCAGCCCTTTTTGCAGCTTCAGCAGTCAAATCTGGTACTAGCCCTATAGCTATCATCTTTAATCCACCAGCAGCTGAAGAACATGCTAATTTTTTAACAAAATTAACTTCTTTGTCTTTTAATT
This sequence comes from Clostridium mobile, assembly GCF_018918285.1. Taxonomy (GTDB): domain Bacteria; phylum Bacillota; class Clostridia; order Clostridiales; family Clostridiaceae; genus Clostridium_AW; species Clostridium_AW mobile. The sequence goes on along the minus strand of NZ_JAHLQF010000003.1, from coordinate 64,440 downwards.
GCTCCATTAGCTTTTCATATGCATTATTAAATCCAACCATTATGTCGCTTTCGATAGTAGTGATGTCTTTTGCTGTAGCTAATATTTCTTCATTTTCCATATCAACTGCAGTAAGTTTTGTATAGGTGCTACCAAAGTCTAAAAGCAAATAAGCATCCACCTTAATCAACTCCTAAACAACTGCAAAATACAGCTCTTAATTTTTTTATAGTCCAAAATCTTCTTTTAAATGTTCAATTCCAACTTCTGGCGCTGTTCCTGGTGCATATACTCTGTTGTATCCCATGTCTAAGAATCTTTGTTCAACGTCTGGCCAGTTTTGTTTTCCAACAACTATGTTTCCACCTACATAAAGGATTATTCCTTCTAATCCAGCTTCATCACATTTCTGTCTTAAACCTTTACAGTCAATTTCTCCCTGTCCATATAGGGATGATACTAAAATAGCTTCTGCTTTAGTTTCTATAGCAGCATTGATAAAGTCTTCCTGTGATGATAAAACTCCTATGTTAATAACATTGAAGCCTGCATTTGTAAATGAGTGGTCTAATATTTTGTTACCAACTGCATGACAGTCTGAACCAATTACTCCAAGGACAATTGTCTTTTTTTCCATCTCTAAAACCTCCTAGATAAATTAATATATATTATATATTTTATCACAAGCTTATTTTGAGTATTTAATTTCTAGCAACTTTGATTTTAGTGCTTTTACAGATCCATCGTCTAAATTATATAAAAAATCTATTATTTCTTTTTTCCCATAATCTAATTCGTAAACATCGTTATATCTTCCTGGTGAAGCTATAATTACGTTAGAATTTTTTATAATTCTGGCTAATTCTTCTTTATCAACTGAATTAGTGTATTCAATATTTATATTTGATAATCCAGCCTTTTCTAATGCGTCTCTAACTTTAAACTTAAACTCTTCTGATATACAGACAAAAGCAAACTTAGTTCCAATTGGGAATCTTGCGATTCTGACTATAGTTTCTAAGTTTGGAGTAATAGCAACACCTAATACCTTTTTATTATAATTCCTAGTAAATCTTCTAACTTCGTTTACATGGTTAAATGTTGTAATAATAATCTGACACTTTTCTAGTAATTCTTCAGTTTCCTTTTCCATAGATCTTAAATCGTTTACTGTAACTGGTTTAAAGTCTATATTAGTTCTTTCTTTTAACTGCTTAGCAAAAATTCTAGATTGTTCTATATTACATTCCACATATAACCCGCTTATTTCATCAATTAATTTTCTTTTTTCCTCTATTCGTTCTGTTACCATCTCTATAAATTCTTCTGCATCTATACCAGATTCAATGGCTTCCTCAAAGGCTAAATCTACAAACTTATTAATTTTCTCTTTAATATCTTCATCTTTCCATAGCTTAACTTCTTCAGCTACAAACGTGCCTCTTCCTTGATATGATTTAAGAACACCTTCTCCTTCTAATTCTCTATAAGCCATACTTACTGTATTTCTGCTTATTTGAAGATTTTCAGATAACTCTCTCTCTGTTGGCATCTTAAACCCTACTTTTAAGGCTCCATCTTTGATTAAATCCATTATTTGCTTTTTAACCTGTAAATATAAAGGTACTTTATTTCCTTTATCTATTGAAATCTGAATATAAATCACTCCCAAAAGCTTATAAGTAAAGTTGCCTAATGGACTAATCCATTAACCAAATTAATGATAACATAACCTTCGTCCAATATCAATATATTTTTAAAAAAGATGAAATTTTTTTAAGTTTTTGTTTATTTAGTTATTATTATGATATTCATTGACGGAATTTGCGATTATTTGTGCTATTTTTAATTGATAGTTACTATCTTTTAGCTTCTTTTCCTCTTCATAATTAGATAAAAAACCACACTCTACTATTACAGATGGAACCTCATCTACTCCACGTAATATCTTATAATCATTATTTGCAGGTTTTTCCATTCTGTTGTTAGTTTCATCTAGATGCTTCTTAAAATTGGACTGAATCAATGAGGCCAATTTTTTACTATTATCATTACTGGAATACCAAACTTGGGCTCCATAATATTTGCTTTGAGGAAACATATTTAGATGAATGCTAATAAACATACTGCAATTGCTTTCCTTTTTCATTTTACACCTATTATTTAAATCCTCAATTTTCCTTTCTCTTACTGTCCCTTTCTCACCGTTTAGTCCCTTATCTTCTTCTCTTGTCATAATAACTTTATAGCCACGCTTTTGAAGTTCCTCTTTTAGCATTAAACTTATACTTAAATTTATATCTTTTTCTATAGTACCATTTGGTGATACTGCACCTCCATCTATTCCTCCATGGCCTGGATCTATTAATATTATATGTTCCTCTTGATTTATAACCTTTGTTTTAGCTTGCATATTATAAGCTAACATTATTGTAAATACAATTATCACCATTACAAATGCTATTTTTTTATTTTTTATAAACATTTTTAACACCTCCAATAATATTAAATAGTGTTCTCATTTATATAATTTTTATTATATAAATTTATTATTGAAGACATAAAAAAAAGAGAGGTATAAACCTCTCCATTCTCCGAAACTATCTCTTTGAAAACTGTGGTGATCTTCTTGCTCCCTTAAGACCGTATTTCTTTCTTTCTTTCATTCTTGGGTCTCTTGTTACAAATCCAGCTTTCTTTAATTCTGGTTTTAACGTTTCATCAGCTTTAATTAAAGCTCTTGTTATACCATGTCTTATTGCTCCAGCCTGGCCTGTAAATCCACCACCATAAACATTTACTATAACGTCAAATTTTTCTTTAGTTCCAGTTAAAACTAATGGTTGATTTACTATAACTCTTAAAGTTTCTAACCCAAAATAATTTTCTATATCTCTTTTATTTATTGTTACTTTACCTTCACCAGGTACAAGTCTTACTCTAGCTATAGCTTTCTTTCTTCTTCCAGTTCCTAAATACTGAACTTTTGCCATTTCCATTCCTCCTTCTTCCAGCTCTTCCTAATTAGTATTGTAATTCTAATACTTCTGGTTTTTGAGCTTCGTGGTTATGTTCTGATCCTCTATATACCTTTAATTTCTTAGCCATTTGTCTTCCAAGTGGTCCTTTTGGAAGCATTCTTCTAACAGCTTCTTCAAATACAAATTCAGGTTTCTTTGCTATTGCTTCCTTATATGGAACTTCTTTCAATCCACCTGGGTATAATGAGTGATGTCTTAACATTTTTTGGTCTAATTTTTTTCCAGTTAAAACAACCTTCTCAGCATTTATGATGATAACATAATCTCCTGTATCTACATGTGGTGTAAATGTTGGTTTGTTTTTTCCTCTTAATATTGATGCAACTTGGCTTGCTACTCTTCCTAGTGGTTTTCCAGCAGCATCAACAACATACCATTTTCTCTCAACTTCTAGTGGTTTTGCAATGTATGATTTCATCTTTTTCCCTCCTTGAACTAATTACATAAATACATTCGTTCTATATAAAGATCCGGGGCTAGTGGATCTCTTATAATCTAAATACAAACATTTATATTATAATACAATCAACCTGGCGTGTCAATTAAATTCTCTTCTTTAGTAAAAAACTCTATCTAAGTATAATCCCCTAGCTGGAGCTGCTCTCCCAGCCTTTTGCCTGTCCTTTGCAGCTAAGATATCAATGATATCTTGAGGATTTTTTTTACCCATTCCAACTTGTATTAAAGTGCCAGTTATAATTCTAATCATATTATATAAAAACCCATCTCCCGTAATAGTAAATATAATGTTTTCTTCTTGTCTGAATACTTGACAATCCATAATAGTTCTCACAGAAGTTTTAACACTACTTCCTATGTTCTTAAATGAAGTAAAGTCATGAGTTCCTATAAAATATTTAGCAGCTTCATTCATGCTTACTATATCTAGTTCATTTCTCACATGATATGTATAGTTTCTTTCTATAGGAGAAGGCCATTGCCTGTTTAGTATTTTATATATATATCTTTTGCTTTTACAGCTATATCTAGAATGAAATTGTAAATCAACTTCTTCTGAACCTATTATAATAATATCTTCTGGTAATTTACTATTTATTGCATACTTAAACTTATCTCCTGAAATCTTGCTGCCTGTAAAAAAATTACCCACGAAACCTTTAGCATGAACCCCTGCATCCGTTCTGCTACATCCTATTATCTCTACATCTTCTTTAGTAATTTGTTTGATACTTTTTTCAATAACTTCTTGTATAGTGTTGGAATTATTTTTTTGCTTTTGCCATCCTGAATAGTTTGTTCCATCGTATTCTATAAGCAATTTTATATTTCTACTCATTTAAAATCTACTCCATATAGACAAGGCAACTAGTAAAACTATTATTATAAAAGCAATAGAATCCCTGTATGAAAACTTTAATTGTTTCATTCTAGTTCTCCCTTCCCCGCCTTTATAACATCTAGCTTCCATCGCCATAGATAATTCATCTGCTCTTCTAAAGGAGCTAATAAACAATGGTACCAATAATGGTATTAAGCTCTTAGCTCTTTGAATTATGTTTCCTGATTCAAAATCAGCACCTCTTGCCATTTGAGCTTTCATAATCTTATCTGTTTCATCAATTAATGTAGGAATAAATCTTAATGCTATGGTCATCATCATAGCTAATTCATGAGCTGGAACTCCAATTTTTCTTAAAGGATTTAACAGTTTTTCTATACCATCTGTTAATTCTATTGGAGATGTTGTTAATGTTAAAAGAGATGTTCCCATGATTAACAACACTAGCCTTAATACCATAAAAGCTGCTAATTTTAGCCCTTCTTCATATATTGTTATGAATCTACCCTCATAAATTGGTTTCCCCCCACTAGTCATGAAGACATTTAGTAGAGCTGTAATTATTATAAGGACAAATATAGGTTTTAAACCTTTATATATGAACTTAAATGGTACCTTTGAAATTGCTATGCATAATGCAGTAAAAAGTATAATAAATATATATCCTTTAAAGCTATTAACAATAAACAAATTTATTATAAATATTAAAGATATTAAAATTTTAGTTCTAGGATCCAGTTTATGAACAAAAGATTCACCAGGAATATATTGTCCTAATGTTATATCCTTAATCATGTATTTGCTCTCCTAACGACTATCCTTTAATTTTGGATTTAAGTATCTTAAGTAACTCTTCTTTAGCCTGGTCAATAGTAAATATTTCATCTGATATATCAAAGCCTTTTTTCCTAAGCTCCCTTGATAAATAGGTTACTTGTGGAACAGCTAACCCCACATTCTCCAGTGTATCTATCTCCTTAAATATAGATGATGGTTTGCCATCTAATATACAGCTCCCCTTATGCATTACTAATATTCTATCCGCTAACTTAGCAACATCCTCCATACTATGAGAAACTAAAATAATAGTCATATTATATTCTCTGTGTAAATTAGCTATATTGCATAAAATATCATCTCTACCTTTAGGATCTAGCCCTGCAGTAGGTTCATCTAATATAAGTACCTGTGGTTCCATAGCCACTACTCCAGCAATTGCCACTCTTCTCTTCTGTCCTCCGCTAAGTTCAAAAGGAGATTTGTCTTTATAATCATTATAATCTAACCCTACTATTTTCATAGCTCTTTTTATCCTTTTATTAGTCTCTTCATCGTTCAATCCTAAATTTTTAGGACCAAAAGCTATATCTTTTTCAATAGTTTCTTCGAAAAGTTGATATTCTGGATATTGAAAAACTAATCCTACCTTTTTTCTTATTGAACTTAGTTTTACACTTTTGGCGGTTATATCTAAACCATCAATCAAGATTTTACCTGAATGGGGCTTTAATAATCCATTTATATGCTGAATAAGTGTAGATTTTCCAGAGCCTGTATGCCCTATTAAAGCCACAAACTCTCCATCTTGTATTTCTATGGACACATTGTCTAAAGCCTTTTTCTCAAAAGGTGTACCTTCCATGTAGACATGCGTTAAGTTCTCTATTTTAATTGACATAATGCATTCACCATCTCATCTATAGTTAATATATCAGAATCTAATTTTATACCTTCTTTTTTTAGTTCATAGGCTAATTCCGTTACTTGTGGTACATCTAACCCTGTTTTTTTCATTGTCTTTACATCGCTGAATATTTCCTTAGGAGAACCTTGTGAAATCATCTTACCTGAATCCATAACTATTATTCTGTCAGCCTCAACAGCTTCTTCCATATAATGTGTTATAAGGAGTATTGTAATACCATAATTTTTATTTAAATCTTTTATTGTTTTCACTACTTCTTTTCTACCAGATGGATCTAACATTGCTGTAGGTTCATCAAATATAATGCACTCAGGCATCATTGATAAGACCCCAGCTATAGCTACTCTTTGTTTTTGTCCACCTGAAAGCAAATGAGGAGCATGTTTTCTGTAATCATACATATTCACTCTTTTTAAAGAATCATCTACTCTTTTTCTTATTTCCTTAGATTCTATTCCTATATTTTCAGGTCCAAAAGCAACATCTTCTTCTACTATAGTAGCTACTATTTGATTATCTGGGTTTTGAAATACCATTCCTGCCCTTTTTCTTACCTCCCAGACATTTTCAGAAATAGATGTATCTATTCCATCAACAAGGATTTTTCCTTCTGAAGGCAATAAAAGTGCATTCATGTGTTTAGCTATAGTGGATTTGCCTGAACCATTTCTTCCTAATATAACAACGAATTCACCTTTTTCTACCTCTATAGAAACATTGTCTACCGCTAGTCTAAATGTATTGTTAACTGTATCTTCATACTTATATACTACGTTTCTACATTCTATCATCTTGTTATTCATTTTAAAAACACCTCATAATGGCTAACACTATATTAAAATGGGGACTAAGCTAATTTTATACTTAATCCCCTGGAATCTTATACTAATTCTAGTATAACCATTTCTGCTCCATCGCCTCTTCTAGGACCTACTTTATACATTCTAGTATATCCACCATTTCTTTCAGCATATTTAGGAGCTATATTGTCAAATAAGTTTTTAACTACTTCTTCTTCAGTTACAAATGCAAGCACTTGTCTTCTTGCATGAAGATCTCCTCTTTTACCAAGAGTTATCATCTTTTCAGCTAAGTTTCTAGTTTCTTTTGCTCTTGTAACAGTTGTTTCGATTTTTCCGTGCTTTAAGAAGCTAGTAACTAAACTTCTAAGCATTGCTCTTCTTTGGTCAGTTGGACGACCTAACTTACGATATCCTGCCATCTCTATACCTCCTTACGTTACATTGTATAATTACTCATCAGCTTGTTTTAGGCCTAATCCTAGTGCTTCAAGCTTTTGCTCAACTTCTTCTAGAGACTTTTTACCTAAATTTCTAACTTTCATCATATCATCAATGGTTCTTTCAGTTAATTCTTGAACAGTGTTTATTCCCGCTCTCTTTAAGCAATTGTAGCTTCTAACTGAAAGATCAAGTTCTTCAATTGTCATTTCTAGAACTTTTTCCTTCTTGTCTTCTTCTTTTTCTACCATTATTTCTACATTATTAACATGATCAGTTAAGCTCATGAATAATTTAAAGTGTTCAATTAATATCTTCGCTGACAAGCTAATAGCTTCATCAGGCATAATAGTTCCATTAGTCCATACTTCAAGTGTTAGCTTATCATAGTCAGTAATCTGTCCCACTCTTGTATTTTCAACATTGAAATTTACTCTTTTAACTGGAGTGTATATAGAATCTACAGGGATAGTACCAATCGGCATACCCTCTGCTTTATTTCTATTTTGGGACACATAACCTCTTCCTCTATCAACTATCATTTCCATATAAAGCTTTGCATCATCATCTAATGTAGCTATATGTAAATCCTTGTTGATAATTTCTATGTCTCCATCACTCTGTATATCAGCAGCTGTTACCTTTCCAGCACCTTTAGCATCAATATATATAGTCCTAGGGCCCTCCCCAGACATTTTTAACGCTAACTGCTTAATATTTAATATTAATTCAGTAACATCTTCTTTTACACCCTTAACAGTTGTAAATTCATGTAATACATTTTCAACTCTGATAGAATTAACGGCAACTCCAGGTAATGATGAAAGAAGTATTCTTCTTAATGCATTTCCTAAAGTTATTCCGTATCCTCTCTCTAGTGGTTCTACTACAAATCTACCATAAGAACCATCTTCTGCCATTTCAACACATTCAATTTTTGGCTTTTCAATTTCTAACATTTACAAACCCTCCTTTTATATAATATATCAATCTAATATGAGGGCAACTGATTCTTTCACTATATACTACTATTTGCTATATAACTCAACGATTAATGTTTCATTTACAGGAACATCAACATCTTCTCTAGTAGGTTCGCTTACTACTCTTCCTTCAAAGTTTTCTGGAGTAGCTGATAACCAGTTTGGTAATGTTTTTGGATTTTCAGCAAATACTTTAAACTTTTCAGTAGCTCTGCTCTTTTCTGAAACAGTTATAACATCATTAACTGATACTATATATGATGGAATATCAACTTTTTTGCCATTTACTAAAAAATGACCGTGAGTTACTAACTGTCTAGCTTCTTTTCTTGAATCACCATATCCTAATCTGAATACTACGTTATCAAGTCTCATTTCAAGAAGTCTTAACAAGTTTTCACCTGTTATTCCTCTTTTTCTATCAGCTTTAACATAATAAGCTCTAAATTGATTTTCTAATACTCCATATATTCTCTTAGCCTTCTGCTTTTCTCTCAACTGTAATCCATAGTTTGAAAGCTTCTTTCTGCTTTGTCCGTGCTGTCCTGGTGCATAACCTCTTCTTGCGAAAGCACATTTATCTGTATAACATCTATCCCCCTTAAGGAATAGCTTTAATCCTTCTCTTCTACATAATCTACAAGTTGCTCCAGTGTATCTTGCCATTTATTATTCCACCTCCTATTGCTTAGATTACACTCTTCTTCTTTTTGGCGGTCTACAACCGTTGTGTGGTATTGGTGTAACATCTTTTATTAAAGTAACTTCTAATCCTGCTGCCTGTAATGATCTTATTGCAGCTTCTCTACCCGCTCCAGGACCTTTTACGTAAACTTCTACGCTTTTCAATCCATGCTCCATTGCTGTTTTCGCTGCTGTTTCAGCTGCCATTTGTGCTGCAAATGGAGTACTCTTTCTTGATCCTCTAAATCCTAATCCGCCGGCACTTGCCCATGAAAGTGCGTTACCAACGGCATCAGTTAATGTAACAATTGAATTGTTAAAAGTTGACTTTATATGTGCACAGCCATGCTCAACATTTTTTCTTTCTTTTCTTCTTCTTGTTTTCTTAACCTTTGCTGCTGCTGCCATCTCTTTCCCTCCTTAATTCAATATTGCTTATTTCTTCTTCTTACCTGAAACTAGTTTCTTTGGTCCTTTTCTAGTTCTAGCATTAGTTTTTGTTTTCTGACCTCTAACTGGAAGTCCTCTTCTATGTCTTATTCCTCTATAAGATCCAATTTCAACTAATCTCTTTATATCAAGAGCTATATCTCTTTTTAAGTCACCTTCAACTTTAAGATACTTATTTATATAATCTCTTAAAGCATTAACTTCATCTTCTGATAAATCCTTAACTCTTGTATCAGGATTTACTCCTGTTTCTTTAAGAATTTTTTGTGCACTTGGTAATCCTATACCAAATATATAAGTTAGACCTATTTCAACTCTTTTTTCTCTTGGTAGGTCAACTCCAGATATTCTTGCCATTAATCATTACACCTCCTGGTAAATATAAATAAGGTAATCTTTCATAGATTATTCAAAAATATATATAAAGTTCTAGGCCATTAGATATTCTATATCTTAACGTCAGCCGCTCCTAAAACGTTATTAACCTTGTTTTTGTTTATGCTTTGGATTTTCGCAAATAACCATTATTTTTCCTTTTCTTTTAATGATTTTGCATTTTTCGCATATAGGTTTAACTGATGGTCTTACTTTCATAGCTAACCCTCCTTATTACTTTGCTCTCCAAGTTATTCTTCCACGAGTTAAGTCATATGGAGAAAGTTCCACAGTAACTTTATCACCTGGTAAAATTCTAATAAAATTCATTCTAAGTTTTCCAGAAATATGTGCTATTATTTTATGCCCACTTTCTAATTCCACTTCAAACATAGCATTAGGTAAAGCTTCTAATACAGTACCTTGCATTTCTATAACATCCTCTTTTGACATAAGGTCTCAAACCTCCTTATTCATGTCGTGAGACTGCAAAATTTTTCTGATCATTGAATTACTAACCTTATCGCCTGATAATAATAAATTTTTTACTTCATCAGCTGTTGTATTAGTAAAAACTAGATGCTTTATTTTCTTTTTCTTAGGCTTTTCTATAGGCCTTAAACTGCCATCAGCAATATAAACATATTGTTCATCTAATACACCTGTAACTATGAAAAACTTATCTTTATCCCTTCCTGCTTTAGAGTAGACTACTTTACCTATCTGGTCGTTATCTTCCAAACTTTTCACCTCTACTGAATTAATGTTAATATTTCAGGACCATTATTTAAAACTGCCACAGTATTCTCATAATGAGCTGATAAGCTATTATCTTTGGTCACAACTGTCCAGTTATCCGGTTTTACATCTACATGATAATCACCAATATTAACCATTGGTTCAATGGCTAATACAATTCCATTCATTAGTTTTGGGCCTCTTCCTGCCCTTCCAAAGTTAGGAATTTCAGGTTCCTCATGCATATCTCTTCCGATACCATGACCAACGTAGTCTCTAACAACAGAATATCCAAAACTTTCAACATACTGCTGTATTGCAAAAGAAATATCTGTAAGTCTGTTTCCTACTATAGCCTTTTCAACACCTTTGAAAAAGCTATCTTTAGTAACATTTATTAACTTTTCAGCTTCTTCTGATACCTTTCCAACTGGAAAAGTCCTAGCAGCATCGCCATGGTATCCATTTAAAATAGCTCCACAATCTACACTTATTATGTCTCCTTCTTGTAGAATCCTATCCTGTGATGGTATACCATGAACAACTTCATTGTTTACTGATGCACATATAGAAGCTGGAAAGCCATAGTAACCCTTAAAAGATGGCTTAGCGCCTCTTTTAACAATAAGTTCTTCTGCGATTCTATCCAGTTCAGCAGTACTTATTCCCGGTTTTACTACCTCTTCAAGTTTTGCAAGGGTTTCTGCTACAACTTTACCCGCCTGTCTCATGTATTCAATTTCAATATTATTTTTCAATATTATCATTATTTATCGCTCCCTAGGATATCACAAATGTTCTGGAACACTTCTTCTATCTCAAGGGTTCCATCTACCTTGCATAGATTGCTCTTTTCATTATAATATTTTACTAATGGCGCAGTCTGATTAGAATAAACTTCTAATCTTTCTTTTACAGTTTCTTCACTATCGTCTTTCCTTTGAATCAACTCTCCACCGCATAAATCACATACACTTTCAACCTTAGAAGGATTAAACTTTACATGATAGCTAGCACCACAATCTTTGCATACTCTTCTTCCTGTCATTCTTTCCAGAATAAACTCATGTGGAACTTCAATCAATAAAGCTTTATCAATTTTTGTACCCTTCTGTTGTAAAAAGCTATCTAGTGCCTCAGCTTGTGATACTGTTCTAGGAAAACCGTCAAGTAAAAATCCTTTTTTACAATCATCTTCTTGTAACCTATCGTTAACAATCTCTATAGTTAATTCATCTGGAACTAACTGCCCCTTATCCATATAGCTTTTTGCTTTTACTCCTAGGGGAGTTTGTTCTGAAATGTTTTTTCTAAATATATCTCCGGTTGATATATGTGGTATAGAATACTCATTGCTAATCAACTTAGCTTGAGTTCCTTTTCCCGCACCGGGAGGACCTAATAATATTATTCTCAACTAAATCATCTCCAACAATATATTTATTTCAAGAAGCCTTGATAGTGTCTCATAACTAATTGAGATTCTATTTGTCTTACAGCTTCTAAGCCTGTGCTAACCATAATCATTACACTAGTACCACCAAAATGAATACCACTAAAAGGAGTTTTAGCAGCTACAATAATTGGAATTACCGCAATCATTGCTGCAAATATACCACCCATAAATGATGTTCTGTTTAATACTTTTTGAATGAAATTTGCTGTTGGTTCACCTGGCCTAATACCTGGAATAAATCCTGAGGACTTATTCATATTTTCTGCCATCTCCTCTGGCTTCATAGTAACTTCAGTATAAAACCATGTGAAGAATATTATTAGTACAGAAAATAATATAGCGTATAACCAGCTTCCTTGTGTAAAAGGACTATATTTGTTAGTCGTTATGAACATAAATAATTTTGACTCAGGCCAAAATTGCCCTAACGTAGCTGGAAACGCCATAACAGACATAGCAAATATTATAGCTATAACTGCTGATGAAGCAATATTTATTGGAATATGTGTTGATTGTCCTCTATATACTCTTCCATTTATAGTCTTACCAGCATATTGAACTGGAATTCTTCTTTCTGCTAAACTCACAATTACAGTTGTTAAAAATAGTCCAGCCATTATTGCAGCTAGCATAATTACCTGAACAAAGTTAACTTCTTCAGCTTTCTGAAGAGCTGCAACTTGATATATAGTAGTCGGAAATCTAGATATAATATTTACAAATATTATAAGCGAAACTCCGTTTCCTATACCTTTTTCTGTTATCTTATCACCAAACCACATCAAAAATGTTGATGCAGCTAATAGTGTAAGTATAATCAAAAACATATTGAATTTTGAGCCGTCTTGTAAAGCTCCAGCTCTAGATATAATAGCATATGTACTAAGTCCTTGGATTACCCCAAAAACTATAGCACCATATCTAGTATATTCTTGTATTTTCTTTCTTCCTTCTTCTCCTTCTTTAGACAATTGTTCTAAAGATGGAATTGCTATGGTGAGAAGCTGAAATATTATCGATGAGTTAATATAAGGGACTACCCCCATAGCAAATATACTAAAACTGCTAAAAGCACCACCGGACAATAAATCGTAAAGGCTAAATAAGCCTCCACTTTGAGAAAGATTTTTAAGCTGTTCTTGGTTGATTCCTGGAACTAAAATGAAATTTCCCATTCTATAAAGAATAAGCATAAAGAATGTAAATAATATTCTTTTCTTTAAGTCAGGAACCTTCCAAGCATTACGTAGGGTTGATATCATCCTATATCACCTCAACTTTTCCTCCAGCTGCTTCTATCTTTTCAGCTGCTGCTTTAGAAAACTTTGTAGCTTTAACTGTTAAGTTTTTTTCTAGTTCGCCGTTTCCTAATATCTTAACTCCATCATAAATTTTGCTTATTACGCCTTTTTCTATTAATAATTCTGGAGTTACAACTGTTCCGTTTTCAAATATATTTAATCTATTTACATTTATAGCTTCATATCTTTTTGCAAATATATTAGTGAATCCTCTTTTAGGAACTCTTCTATATAATGGCATTTGTCCGCCTTCAAAGCCTGGTCTTACTCCACCGCCAGATCTAGCGTTTTGACCTTTTTCACCTTTACCTGAAGTCTTACCTAGTCCTGAACCTGTTCCTCTACCTAGTCTTTTAGGAGACTTTCTAGCTCCTTCTGCTGGTTTTAATTCATGAAGTTTCATACTCGCACCTCCTCTTTTACTGTAATTCTTCTACTTCTAAAAGATAACATACTTTATTAATCATACCTCTGATTTGAGGAGTATCATTATGTTCAACAAACTTACCTATCTTCTTTAATCCAAGAGCGTTAACTGTAGCAATTTGGTCTTTTTTTCTACCTATTAAACTCTTTTTTAAAGTTATTTTAAGTTTAGCCAAGGCAATCCCTCCTAACCTAAAATCTCTTCAACGGTTTTTCCTCTAAGTTTAGCTATTTGCTCAACTGTTCTTAATCTTGATAAACCGTTAATTGTAGCATTCACCATGTTTCTTGCATTGTTAGAACCTAATGATTTAGCTCTTACGTCTTTTAATCCTGCTAATTCAAGAACCGCTCTAACTGGACCTCCAGCTATAACTCCTGTACCTTCATCTGCAGGCATTATAAGAACTTTACCTGTTCCAAATTCACCTTGAATTTGGTGTGGTACTGTTGTACCAACGATTGGAACTTCAACTAAGTTCTTTCTTGCATCTTCTATTCCTTTTCTGATTGCTTCTGGTATTTCTATAGACTTACCAATTCCAACTCCTACGTGGCCATTTTCATCGCCAACAACAACAAGTGCGCTGAATCTGAAGTTTCTACCACCTTTAACAACCTTAGCAACTCTATTTATATAAACTACCTTTTCCTTTAACTCTAAAGTGCCAGGATCTATTCTCATTTATTTCCCTCCCTCTTTTTAGAACTGCAAGCCAGCTTCTCTTGCACCTTCAGCAAGTTCCTTTACTCTTCCGTGATAAATATATCCGCCTCTATCAAAAACAACTTTGTTAATTCCCTTTTCCATTGCCTTTTTAGCAATAGTTTCTCCAACTAACTTAGCTCCTTCTTTGTTGCTTCCTGCACCATCGAATTCTTTATCTAAGCTAGAAGCTGCAACTAAAGTTATTCCTTTAGTGTCATCTATTATTTGAGCGTAAATATTTTTTTCACTTCTATATACTGAAAGTCTTGGCATTTCTTGAGTTCCGGATACTTTCTTACGAACTCTTAAATGACGTCTAACTCTAGATTCGTTTCTATTTTCTTTATTAAACATAGAGACTCACTCCTTTCTTATTTTACTTCTTACCAGTTTTACCTTCCTTACGTCTTACAACTTCGTTATCATACTTGATACCTTTTCCCTTGTAAGGCTCTGGTTTTCTCCACGTTCTTATATCTGCAGCAACGTCTCCAACTAATTCTTTATCGATACCGGAAACTATTATCTTATTAGCTCCTTCTAATTGGAAATCTACTCCTTCAACTGCATTTATTTCAACTGGATGTGAGAATCCAAGATTTAATACTAATTTCTTTCCTTGTAACTGAGCTCTGTAACCAACTCCAACTAATTCTAAAGTTTTCTTGTATCCTTCAGTTACTCCTACAACCATGTTATTTATTAAAGATCTTGTTAATCCATGAAGAGCTCTGTTTTGCTTTTCATCATTACTTCTAGTTACAATTATAGAATTGTCCTCAACAGCTATATTTATAGCTGGATGCATAGCTTTTGTAAGCTGACCTTTTGGTCCTTTAACTGTAACAACATTTTCCGGAGTCACAGTCACAGTTACACCATTTGATATAGCTATTGGAAGTCTTCCTATTCTTGACATAATTACACCTCCTGTTCATTAATTACCAGATGTAGCAAAGTACTTCTCCACCAACTGCTAACTTTGTCGCTTCTTTATCTGTTATTATTCCTTTAGATGTTGATATAACAGCAACTCCTAATCCGTTTAAAACCTTAGGAACTTCTTCTTTTCTACAATATACTCTTAAACCTGGCTTTGATATTCTCTTTAAACCAGTGATAACTCTTTCTTTGTTATAACCATATTTCATAGTTATTTTAAGCATTGGAACTGATCCGTCATTATATTCCTCAACTTCTTTTATATATCCTTCATTTAACATTATATTAGCAATAGCCTTCTTTATATTTGAAGAAGGTATCTCAACCACTTCGTGTCTAACAACATTAGCATTTCTGATACGTGTTAGTAGATCTGCGATTGGGTCAGTCATTCCCATATTAATGTGCCTCCTTTCGTATAACAATTACCAACTTGCTTTCTTACAACCAGGTATCTGACCTTTGTATGCAAGTTCTCTAAAACAAATACGGCATACACCAAATTTCTTTAATACAGAATGTGGTCTTCCACATATTCTACATCTAGTATAAGCTCTAGTTTTATATTTAGGTTCTTTTTTCCACTTTTCAATTAAAGCCTTACGTGCCACAATCTTCCCTCCTTATTATTGTGCAAATGGCATTCCAAGGAATCTTAATAGCTCTCTAGCTTCCTCGTCAGTCTTTGCAGTTGTAACAAATACTATATCCATACCTCTTAACTTATCTATCTTATCGTATTCAATTTCAGGGAATATAAGTTGCTCTTTAATTCCTAATGAGTAGTTTCCTCTACCATCAAAAGACTTGTCAGAAATTCCTCTAAAGTCTCTAACTCTTGGCAATGCAACATTCATTAATCTATCTGCGAACTCATACATTTTTACTTTTCTTAATGTAACTTTACATCCAATAGCCATATTTTCTCTTAATTTAAAGTTAGCTATTGATTTCTTTGCTCTTGTTAATATAGGCTTTTGACCTGTAATTATTGATAAATCACTTACTGCTGCTTCTAGTGTTTTTGGATTTTCCTTAGCTTCTCCAACACCCATGTTGATAACTATTTTTTCAAGCTTTGGAACTTCCATTATATTTTTATATCCGAACTTTTCCATTAAAGCTGGAACAACTTCTTTTTCATACTTTTCCTGTAATCTTGGAATCATTAAGTGAACCTCCTTTCAAGATTAGAATGTTTCTCCGCACTTTTTACAAACTCTTACTTTTGTGCCATCATCTAATAACTTATGACTTATTCTAGTTACTGATTTACATTTTGTGCAGTATAACATAACTTTTGAACTAAATATAGGTGCTTCCTTGTGAATAATCCCACCTTGCATATTTTCTCTATTTGGCTTCTGGTGTTTTGTAACCACGTTAACATCTTTTACTAACACTTTACCATTCTTAGGGAATACGCTTAAAACTTCACCTATTTTTCCCTTATCCTTACCGGATATAACCATAACTGTGTCTTTTTTTCTTACATGTACTTTATTTGTCATTTAAGCCACCTCCCTATCCTATAGAACTTCAGGTGCTAATGATAGTATTTTAGTAAATTCTTTATCTCTTAGCTCCCTAGCAACAGGTCCGAAGATACGTGTTCCTTTTGGCTGTTTGTCATCTTTTATAATAACAGCTGCATTTTCATCAAATTTTATATAGGAACCATCTACTCTTCTAGCACCTTTTCTTGATCTTACGATAACTGCTTTTACGACCTCACCTTTTTTAACAACCCCGCCTGGTGTTGCACTTTTGACGCTAGCAACGATTATATCTCCGATGTTGCCATATCTTCTATTTGAACCACCTAGTACTCTTATACACATTATTTCCTTAGCACCAGAGTTATCTGCAACTCTTAATAAAGACTGCTGCTGAATCATTCAAATACCTCCTTTCAGCTTTTTACACTATTTAGCTTTTTCAATTATTTCTACTATTCTCCATCTCTTATCCTTAGATAATGGTCTTGTTTCCATAATTAAAACTTTATCATTAAATTTAGCTTCATTATTTTCATCATGAGCTTTGAATTTAGTAGTCTTATTTATAGTTTTACCATATAATGGATGACGCACTTTCGTTTCAACTGCTACAACAACAGTTTTATCCATTTTATCTGAAACAACTCTACCAACTCTTGTCTTTCTATTTGCTCTTTCCACAGGACAAGCCTCCTTTCACAATTACTGCTCAAAGTTCCTTAGTTCTTCTTCTCTAAGGATGGTCTTAATCTGGGCTATAGATTTTTTTACTTCCCTTATTCTCATTGGGTTTTCTAATTGACCAGTAGCCAACTGAAATCTAAGGTTAAATAATTCGCCCTTAAGATCATTAAGCTTAACTTGTAGGTCTTGAGGACTGTTGCTTCTTAAATCTTTTAATTCTTTAGCCTTCATTGATTTCACCACCCATTTCTTCAAAATCTGATCTCATAACAAACTTAGTGCTAACTGGAAGCTTATGTGCAGCAAGTCTCATTGCCTCTCTAGCAACCTTTTCATCAACACCTGTTAATTCGAATAAAATTCTGCCTGGCTTAACTACAGCTACCCAGTATTCTGGTGATCCTTTACCGGAACCCATACGTGTTTCAGCTGGTTTTTCAGTTACAGGCTTATCTGGGAAAATCTTTATCCAAAGCTTTCCACCTCTTTTAATGTATCTATTGATAGCTATTCTGGCAGACTCTATTTGATTGCTTGTAATCCATCCACATTCTGTAGCTTGTAATGCGAAATCTCCATAAGCAATAAAGTTACCTCTTGTAGCTTTACCTTTCATTCTGCCACGCTGTACCTTACGATGTTTAACTCTTTTAGGCATTAACATGTCATATTCCTCCTTCCTTATGCATTAACTTCCTTTATTTCTTTCTTAGCTGGAAGAACTTCACCTCTATATACCCATACTTTTACACCTATTTTTCCGTATGTGGTATCTGCTTCTGCAAATCCATAATCTATATCAGCTCTTAATGTCTGTAGAGGAATTGTTCCTTCGTGATACTGTTCTGTTCTAGCAATATCTGCTCCACCAAGTCTTCCTGAACAAGCAGTTTTAACTCCTTTAACTCCAGCTTTCATTGCTCTTTGAATTGTTTGTTTCATAGCTCTTCTAAAAGAAATTCTCTTTTCTAACTGTTGAGCTATGCTTTCAGCCATTAACTGTGCATCAGTTTCTGCTGATTTAACTTCTATAATGTTAATTAATATATTTTTATCTTCTTTAATTAACTTTTTAACTCCTGATTTTAATACTTCAATTCCTGATCCGCCTTTACCAATTACCATTCCTGGTTTAGCAGTATATATATTTAACTTTACTCTTTTAGCTGCTCTTTCGATTTCAATTTTTGAAATTCCAGCTGAGTAAGACTTATTCTTAATGTATTCTCTTATTAAATTATCTTCAACTAAATAGTCAGCAAAATTTCTCTTATCAGCATACCATTTAGCATCCCAATCTTTAATAACTCCAACTCTTAACCCGTGTGGATGTACTTTTTGTCCCAATCTATTTCCCTCCTTCTTTTATTAAGCTCTTTCCTTAACAACTAGAGTTATATGGCTAGTTCTTTTCATTATTCTAAATGCTCTACCTTGAGCGTGTGGTCTATATCTCTTTAATATTGAACCTTCGCCTACATATGCTTCAGAAACATATAAGTTGTTTATATCTAAATTTAAATTATTTTCAGCATTTGCTACTGCTGATTTTAAAACTTTATTTACTACTACAGCAGCATCCTTTGGAGTATACTGTAATATTGCAAAAGCCTCATTTACATTTTTACCTCTTACTAAATCAAGAACTATTCCTATCTTTGTTGAGGACATTCTCACATACTTAGCTATTGCTTTAGCCTGCATTGATTTTTACCTCCTTCCTGTACTATCTTACCTTAGATGACTTTTCTGTCTTATCTACGTGACCTCTGTATGTTCTTGTTAAAACAAACTCTCCAAACTTATGTCCAACCATATCTTCAGTAACATATACTGGAACATGTTTTCTTCCATCATGAACTGCTATTGTGTGACCTATCATTTGTGGGAATATTGTTGAACTTCTTGACCATGTCTTTATAACTTTTTTCTCACCATTTTTATTCATTTCATTTATTTTCTTTAAAAGTCCTTCATGAACAAAAGGTCCTTTCTTTACGGATCTACTCACTTGATTGGCCTCCCTTCGTAACCTTATTAATAACTTTTGAAGAGAATATTAATATTCTCTTCAAATTATTTGCCTCTTCTCTTAACAATTAATCTATCTGAGTATTTTTTAGTTTTTCTTGTCTTCAATCCAAGAGCTGGTTTACCCCATGGAGTAAGTGGACCTGGACGTCCTATTGGCGTTCTACCTTCTCCACCACCGTGTGGGTGATCAACTGGGTTCATTACAGAACCTCTAACTGTAGGTCTGAATCCCATATGTCTTTTTCTTCCAGCTTTACCTATATTCATTATTTCATGTGTTAAGTTTGAAACTGTTCCTATAGTAGCTTTACATTCAATTCTTACATATCTCATTTCACCGCTTGGAAGTCTTAATGTTGCATAATTTCCTTCCTTAGCCATTAACTGAGCTGAACTTCCTGCTGATCTTACTAACTGAGCTCCTTTTCCTCTTGATAGCTCAACGTTGTGTACAAATGTACCAACAGGCATATTCTTTAATGGTAAGCAGTTTCCAACTTTAATATCTGATTCCGGTCCTGATACAATTGTATCTCCAACTTTTAATCCATCTGGAGCGATTATATATCTCTTTTCTCCATCAGCATATGTAACTAAAGCTATAAATGCTGTTCTGTTTGGATCATATTCGATTGTAGATACTTTTGCTGGAATACCATCCTTATCTCTCTTAAAATCAATTATTCTATATTTTCTCTTAGCTCCGCCACCTCTATGACGTACTGTAATTTTTCCGTGATTATTTCTACCACCACTCTTATTTAATGAAACTAGAAGTGATTTTTCTGGACTATCAGTTGTAATTTCATTGAAAGTACATACTGTCATCTGTCTTCTAGCTGGAGTGGTAGGTCTAAATCCTTTTACAGCCATTTTTTTACCTCCCAACTTAGCTTATCTGGCTTATAGCCAATAACCCGCTTTAATCAAAAGCAATTATTACATTCCTTCGAAGAATTCAATTCCTTTACTCTTTTCAGTTAATTTAACAACTGCCTTTTTATAATTTGGTCTTCTTCCTATGTGAACACCAACTCTTTTTTCTTTTCCTAAATAGTTAGCTGTTTTAACTTCTTCAACCTCTACACCAAATACTTCTTCTATAGCTCTTTTTATTTGGCATTTATTTGCATGCTTATCAACTATAAAGGTGTATTTTTTGTCTCCCATGAAAGCCATACTTTTTTCTGTTATAACGGGTCTTCTTATAATATCATAACTAGTTAGCTTCATTATGCATACACCTCCTCAATTTTTGATACAGCATCCTTTGTTATAATGAAATTTTCATATTTTAATATGTCATAAACATTCAAGTTATTAACAGGAAGTACTTCTACTCCTTCAATATTTCTTGCTGATTTATATACATTTTCATTTGATTCTGCTGTAACAATTAATGTCTTGTTAGCATTAAGTGCTCCTAACATTTTAACTATTTCTTTAGTTTTTGGAGCTTCTAATTCAAGATTCTCTAATACTATCATTTGATTTTCTTGAACTTTTGAAGTAAGAGCTGATTTCATAGCAACTCTTCTCATTGATTTTGGAACTGAAACTCTGTATTCTCTTGGCTTTGGTGCAAATACAACACCACCATGTATCCATTGAGGTGATCTTGTTGAACCCTGTCTTGCTCTACCAGTTCCTTTCTGTCTCCATGGCTTGATTCCACCACCAGAAACTTCAGCTCTTGTTTTACTTGATTGTGTTCCTTGTCTCTTGTTAGCTAATTGAGCCACAACTACTTGATGTAAAGCATATTGATTAACTTCAACACCAAATACGCTATCTGCAAGTTGAACATCTCCAACTTTTTTTCCTTCTTTATTAAATAATCCTACTGTAGGCATCCTGTATCCTCCTTTCTTCAGCAAATTAAGCTTTTACTGTATTTCTGATTACCACGAATCCTTTGTTTGGTCCTGGTACTCCGCCTTTTATTAAAATTAAATTCTTTTCAGGAATGATTTTTACAACTTCTAAGTTTAATACTGTTGTATTTACATTTCCCATATGTCCTGGCATTCTTTTGTTCTTAAATGTTCTTGATGGATCTGAAGATCCCCCCATTGAACCAACTGCTCTGTGGAACTTGGAACCGTGGGACATTGGTCCTCTGTGTGCATTCCATCTTTTTATTGTACCTTGGAATCCCTTACCTTTTGAAACTCCTGATACGTCAATTTTTTCTCCAGCTTGGAAAGCGTCAGCTTTTATTTCCTGACCTACTTCGTATTCATTTGAATTTTCAAGCTTAAATTCCTTAAGAACTCTTTTGAATTGAACACCTGCTTTTGCGAAATGTCCTTTTAATGGTTTATTAACTAATTTTTCTCTTATTTCTCCAAATCCAACCTGTATTGCTTCATAACCATCTTTTTCAGTTGTTTTCTTCTGAACCACTACACATGGACCTGCCTCTACTACTGTCACTGGAACTACTCTATTATTCTCATCGAATATTTGAGTCATACCAAGTTTTTTACCTATTATTGCTTTTTTCATTATATTACACCTCCTCAACTAATTAGCGGACCACAGAATTGCGGTCATAATAGTCTGTAATAGGCAATCTATTACATTATAATTATAATTTTATTTCAATGTCCACTCCTGCTGGTAAATCTAATCTCATTAATGAATCAACAGTTTTTGGTGATGGACTAATTATATCAATTAGTCTTTTATGTGTTCTAATTTCGAACTGCTCTCTTGAATCTTTATATTTATGAGGAGCTCTTAATACTGTAACAACATCTTTTTCTGTTGGTAGTGGAACTGGTCCCGCTACCTTTGCTCCTGATGCTTTAGCAGTTTCTACGATTCTTTCAGCGGATTGATCAAGGATTGTATGATCAAATGCTTTTAATCTTATTCTTATTTTTTGTTTTGCCATTTTAATTTCCCTCCTTTTTCTTGCACGCTTTACTTCATACGTACAACAGCGGATGTATTCTGTAAACTGTTCCGGGTGTTGCATATTCTTTCTCATAATAACACCCCACAGAATAACCGTCGCCTGGTTCAAGACCATCACTAACTCAGCTAAGAATTACCCGGAAGCCCGGCAACCTCTTGCCTCATCGCTGTTATTACATTACAACTTCTATAGTATACAATATTTCTTTAAATTTGACAAGTGTTTTTTTTCTTTACTTTTATGTTGATTTATTTCACTATAATTCATAAATATAATACATTATGATATGTTATTTTATAAAAAAGAAGAGTGATTTCACTCTTCTTTTTTATTATTAACACTGTTAAAACTATAATTAAATTATTCAACTATAGTAGTAACAACTCCTGAACCTACTGTTCTTCCACCTTCTCTGATCGCGAATCTTAATCCTTCATCCATTGCTATCTGAGTGATTAATTCTACGTCCATGTCAATGTGGTCTCCTGGCATTACCATTTCTACTCCTTCTGGTAATTTGATTGATCCAGTTACGTCTGTTGTTCTGAAGTAGAACTGTGGTCTATATCCGTTAAAGAATGGAGTGTGTCTTCCACCTTCTTCTTTCTTTAATACGTATACTTGACCTACGAATTTTTTGTGTGGTTTTACTGTGTTTGCTGCTGCTAATACTTGACCTCTTTGGATGTCATCTCTTTGTACTCCTCTTAATAGAGCTCCGATATTATCTCCAGCCATTGCTTGGTCTAGTAACTTTCTGAACATTTCTATTCCTGTTACTACTATCTTCTTCTTTTCTTCACTTAATCCAACGATTTCTACTTCGTCTCCTACTTTTAGAACTCCTCTTTCAACTCTTCCAGTTGCAACTGTTCCTCTTCCTGTGATTGTAAATACGTCTTCTACTGGCATTAAGAATGGTTTGTCAGTTGCTCTTTCTGGTGTTGGGATATAGCTGTCTATTGCTGTCATTAAGTTCATTATAGGTTCTGTTGCTGCATCATCTGTTGGGTTTTCTAATGCTTTTAATGCTGATCCTACAACAACTGGTGCGTCATCTCCTGGGAAACCATATTCACTTAATAGTTCTCTTACTTCCATTTCAACTAATTCGATTAATTCTGCATCGTCTACCATATCTGCTTTGTTTAAGAATACTACTATATATTCAACTCCAACTCTTGATGCTAGTAGTATATGTTCTCTTGTTTGTGGCATTGGACCGTCTGCTGCACTTACAACTAAGATCGCTCCATCCATTTGTGCTGCTCCTGTGATCATGTTCTTTACATAGTCTGCGTGTCCTGGGCAGTCAACGTGTGCATAGTGTCTGTTTTCTGTTTCGTATTCTACGTGGGATGTGCTGATTGTGATTCCTCTTTCTTTTTCTTCTGGTGCCTTATCTATTTGGTCATAGTCGAATGCATCTGCGAATCCCTTGCTTGCTAATACTGTTGTGATTGCTGCTGTTAATGTTGTCTTACCGTGGTCTACGTGTCCTATTGTTCCTATATTTACGTGTGGTTTATTTCTTTCAAATTTTAATTTTGCCATTTTTTGTTCCTCCTTTATTTTAAGTTTATTATTTTAATTTATTTATTTCCAATTACTTTTTCTTGAATGCTCTTTGGCACTTCTTCATAGTGGTCGAACTGCATTGAGTAAGTTCCTCTACCTTGAGTATTGGATCTTAATACAGTTGCATAACCAAACATTTCTGAAAGCGGTACAAATGCTCTTATAACTTGTGCTCCTGCTTGCGCTTCCATTCCTTCAATTCTACCTCTTCTTGAGTTAACATCACCCATTACGTCTCCCATGTACTCTTCTGGTACAGTTACTTCAACCTTCATCATAGGTTCAAGTAATACTGGGTCTGCTTTAGACATAGCATTTTTAAACGCCATGGAACCCGCAATCTTAAATGACATTTCTGATGAGTCAACGTCATGGTATGATCCATCAAATAATCTAATCTTAAAGTTGATAACTGGGTATCCCGCAACTACACCGCTATTAGAAGCTTCTTGAATACCATTGTCGATTGCTGGGATATATTCTCTTGGAACAACCCCTCCAACAATAGCATTTTCAAATACATATTCTCCTTCGTGTGGCATAATTTCGATCCAGCAGTGTCCGTACTGTCCACGTCCACCAGACTGTCTAACATACTTACCTTCTGCTTTAACAGCCTTTTTAACTGTTTCTTTATAAGCAACCTGTGGTTGACCTACGTTACATTCAACCTTAAATTCTCTTATAAGTCTATCTACAATTATCTCAAGGTGAAGCTCTCCCATACCCGCTATAATTGTTTGACCAGTTTCCTGATCTGTATATGTCTTAAATGTTGGATCTTCTTCAGCAAGTTTTGCTAATGCAACTCCCATCTTTTCCTGACCAGCTTTTGATTTTGGCTCTATAGCAACATGGATAACTGGTTCTGGGAATTCCATGTTTTCAAGAATTATTGGATCCTTTTCGTCACATAAAGTGTCTCCAGTTGTAGTATCTTTTAATCCAACAACTGCACCTAAGTCTCCTGCACATAATTCTTCAATTTCTTCTCTGTGATTAGCATGCATTCTTACTATTCTACCAACTCTTTCTTTCTTACCTTTTGTAGAGTTATAAACATAAGTACCACTCTTAATAACTCCTGAGTATACTCTTACGAAAGCAAGTTTTCCTATGAATGGGTCAGTAGCAATTTTGAATGCTAATGTTGACATAGCTTCTTCATCTGATGATTTTCTTTCTAAATCCTCTCCATTATCTGGATCAGTACCTTTTACTGGAGGAATATCTATTGGTGATGGCATGTATTTTATTATAGAATCAATCATTGCCTGAACACCTTTGTTTTTATATGAGGAACCACAAATTACTGGAACTATTTTGTTAGCTATAACACCTTTTCTTAATGCAGCTTCTAGTTCATCAACTGTAATTTCTTCACCCTCTAAATATTTCATCATTAAATCTTCATCTAATTCAACTATAGCTTCTATCATAGCAGCTCTATATTCTTCAACTTGATCTACCATATCTTCTGGAATATCTGTTGCTTTTGTTGATGTTCCAAGATCATCTACATAAATTACTGCTTCATTTTTTATTAAATCAACGTATCCTTTGAAGTAATCTTCTTTACCTATAGGAAGTTGAATTGGAACTGCATTGGTCTTTAATCTTTCTCTCATCATATTAACAACTCTGAAGAAGTCAGCTCCTACTATATCCATCTTATTTACATAAGCCATTCTTGGAACTCCGTATTTATCTGCCTGTCTCCAAACTGTTTCAGTCTGAGGTTCAACCCCACCTTTTGCTGTTAATACTGTTACAGCACCATCTAATACTCTTAGTGATCTTTCAACTTCAACTGTGAAGTCTACGTGTCCTGGTGTGTCGATAACGTTTATTACGTGATCTTTCCACATACATGTTGTTGCTGCTGAAGTAATTGTTATACCTCTTTCTTGTTCCTGAACCATCCAGTCCATAGTAGCAGCACCTTCATGAACTTCTCCTAATTTATGAGTTTTACCTGTATAGAATAGAATACGTTCTGTTGTAGTAGTTTTACCTGCGTCTATATGTGCCATTATTCCTATATTACGAAACTTCTCTAACGGATATTGTCTTGCCACTAATGTTTCCTCCTCTCAAACTACGAATAGTTTAATTATAAAATTTGAGAAAACTGTTTTGGTACACACCAAAACAGTTTTAATATTAATATCTGTAATGTGCAAAAGCTTTGTTTGCTTCAGCCATCTTATGAGTATCTTCTCTTTTCTTAACAGCTGTTCCTGTATTATTGGCTGCATCCATGAGTTCACCTGCAAGTCTTTCTCTCATGTATTTTTCGCCTCTTTTTCTTGCAGCGTCTAGCATCCATCTAATACCAAGAGTCTGTCTTCTCTCTGGTCTTACTTCGATTGGCACCTGATATGTAGCACCACCAATTCTTCTTGCTTTTACTTCAAGTAATGGCATTACATTGTTCATAGCTTCTTCGAATACTTCCATTGCATCTTTGCCAGTTTTTTCTGCTATTATATCAAACGCGCTGTAGCAAACTTTTTGAGCTACACCTTTTTTACCATCAACCATTAAATTGTTTATAAATTTAGTTACAACTTTACTATTGTACACTGGATCTGGTAATACATCTCTTTTACCTATATGTCCTTTTCTTGGCACTTTTCTTCCCTCCTTAACATAATTGAAATTTAAGTTCATCGGTACTCGGTCTTTCAACCGTAAAGCGCTTTGTACTTCTGCAAAATATTATACTAATGAATATATATAAATGCCGAAGACACAGCACCATTTTCAAACCTTAAATTAAATTATTAGCTAATTATTTTTTCTTTGGTCTCTTAGCACCGTACTTTGATCTGCTTTGCATTCTGTTAGCTACTCCAGCAGAGTCTAACGCACCTCTAACGATGTGATATCTAACACCTGGAAGGTCTTTAACTCTTCCACCTCTTATTAGAACAACACTGTGTTCTTGTAAGTTGTGTCCTATACCTGGAATGTACGCATATACTTCGTAACCATTTGTAAGTCTTACTCTGGCAACTTTTCTTAACGCAGAGTTTGGCTTCTTTGGCGTACTAGTTTTTACTACTGTACATACTCCTCTTTTTTGAGGACACTGTCTTAATGCTGGTGCTGCGGATTGCTCCTTAATTGTCTTTCTGCCTTTTCTAACTAATTGGCTAATTGTTGGCATATTTACACCTCCTCAGTATAATATAAAAAATCTATTTAAAAATTTCTTATAAGCTTATTCATCTATGATAACAGCTGTCGCTGCTCCCACATCAATACCACAAAGTCTTCCTAGTTCCTTCATAGTATCTACAAGTATAATTTCAAGGGAATTTTCTTCGGCAGCACTTTTTATTTGGTCATATATCTTTATATCTGCATCTTTTGCTACGTAAACAGTTTTACCACTGCCATTCTTTATAGCTTTTAAAGATTGCTTCAATCCCACAACCTTTTTTCCTTCAAGTCTGTCGAGCACTTCTGTTCCCCCCTACAAATATTATACAGAGACAAAGCCAAAGGCTCTGTCTCCTTCTACAAACACACAGAAGTATTTTATCATCTTAATGTTATCCTGTCAATAAATTAAACTTCTATTTCTTTATCTAATTCTGCATTTAAAGATTCAATATTTTCCATCTCTTCATCTTTTTCTGTGTTGATTCTTATTGATCTATATCTAGTCATACCTGTTCCTGCCGGAATCAGTTTACCTATGATTACATTTTCTTTTAGTCCTAATAAAGGATCAATTTTTCCTTTTATTGCTGCATCTGTTAATACTCTTGTTGTTTCTTGGAAGGATGCTGCGGATAAGAAAGACTCTGTAGCTAAGGAAGCTTTTGTTATTCCTAGCAATGCTATTCTTCCTCTAGCTAACTCTCCACCTACCGCTTCTACCTTTTCATTTTCCTCATTAAAATCAAAAATATCAATCATAGTTCCTGGTAGTAAATCAGTATCTCCAGATTCTTCTATCTTAACTTTTCTTGTCATTTGTCTTATAACTACTTCAAGATGCTTATCATTTATATCAACACCCTGTAATCTATAAACTTTTTGAACTTCTGATAAAAGATAATTTTTAACACCTTTTACTCCCTTTATTCTTATGATATCATGCGGATTAACTGATCCTTCTGTTATTTCATCTCCAGCATTTATCATTTCTCCATTAGATACCTTAAGTCTTGAACCAAATGGAATATCATAACTTGATTCTTCACCTGATTCGTTAATTACAACTACAGTTCTCTTTTTCTTAGTTTCTTCAATTCTTACTGTTCCTGCATTTTCTGAAACTATAGCTAACCCCTTTGGTTTTCTCGCTTCAAATAATTCCTCAACTCTTGGAAGACCTTGAGTTATGTCGGCACCTGCAACTCCCCCTGTATGGAAAGTTCTCATTGTAAGCTGAGTACCAGGTTCTCCTATACTCTGTGCTGCTATTATACCAACAGATTCTCCTATATTAATTTTTTCAGCACTAGCCATATTCATTCCATAGCATTTAGAACAAACCCCATGCTTAGATTTACATGTAAACACGGATCTTATCTTAACTTTTGTTACGCCAGCTTCTTCTATAGCATCTGCTGTCTTAGAATCAATATATTTATCTTTCTCTATAATAACTTCTCCTGTAGAAGGATTTAATATATCTTCTCCAGAATATCTTCCATGTAATCTTTCAGCTAATGTTTCAATAACTTCATTTCCTTCTTTAATTACAGAAACTTCATAGCCATCTTTAGTTCCACAATCTTCTTCCCTAACTATAACATCTTGGCTAACATCAACTAGTCTTCTTGTTAAGTAACCAGAGTCAGCAGTCTTTAACGCTGTATCAGCATTACCTTTTCTAGCTCCGTGAGTTGATATAAAGTACTCTAAAACGTCAAGACCTTCTCTAAAGGATGATCTTATTGGCAACTCTATAATTTTACCAGAAGGATTTGCCATAAGTCCTCTCATACCTGCCAGCTGCTTAATCTGACTCTTAGAACCTCTGGCTCCAGAGTCTGCCATCATAAATATTGGGTTATAGTTATCTAAGCTAGTCATAAGAGCGTCTGCGATTTCATCTGTTGTTTTAGTCCATTTTTCTATAACTCTTTCATATCTTTCATCTTCAGATATAAATCCTCTTCTATACATCTTTTCAATCTTGTTTACTGCATCGTCAGCTTCTGCTAATAATCTCTTTTTATCTTCCGGAACTACCATATCCTCAGTAGCAACTGTTATA
Source organism: Clostridium mobile (assembly GCF_018918285.1). Lineage (GTDB taxonomy): Bacteria > Bacillota > Clostridia > Clostridiales > Clostridiaceae > Clostridium_AW > Clostridium_AW mobile. Next base: position 35,153 of record NZ_JAHLQF010000003.1, on the reverse strand, counting down.
GCTCCTATAGTGGAATAGTGATATCCCTTAGCTTTTATATTATCCAACATAATAGACGTCTTAGTCGGACCGTGTTTCATATAACACTTATTAATTATCTTACCTAAAGCTGACTTGTTAACTAAGAAATCTACTTCTAATTTAAATTCATTTTCAGGCTTACTTCTATCTACAAAGCCTAAATCCTGAGGTATTGATTCATTAAATATTAACTTCCCTGGGGTAGTATCAATTATTCCGTATACAGTTTCCCCATCTTTTTCTTTTACAATCTTTACTTTTATATTTGAATGTATTGCAACTGCACCAACTTGATATGCCATTACTGCTTCATCAGATGATGAAAATACAGGAATTCTTTCCCCTGGATTTGATTCCTTACCTAAGGTTAAGTAATAGGATCCCAAAACCATATCCTGGGTAGGAACTACAACTGGTTTACCATCTGAAGGTTTTAAAATGTTGTGAGCTGCTAACATTAAAAATCTAGCTTCAGCTTGAGCTTCAACGGATAGTGGTACGTGTACCGCCATCTGGTCACCATCAAAGTCTGCGTTATATGCAGTACATGATAATGGATGAAGCTTTATAGCTCTACCTTCAACTAATACAGGTTGGAAGGCTTGAATTCCTAGTCTGTGTAGGGTAGGAGCACGGTTTAAAAGTACAGGATGATCAGATATTACTTCTTCTAATACGTCCCAAACTTGAGGTTGAACTCTTTCAACCATTCTTTTTGCACTTTTTATATTATGTGCCAATCCACCTTCTACTAATTTTTTCATAACAAATGGTTTGAATAATTCAAGAGCCATCTCTTTAGGAAGACCGCATTGATACATTTTTAATTCAGGTCCTACAACTATAACTGAACGTCCTGAGTAGTCAACACGTTTTCCAAGTAAGTTTTGTCTAAATCTTCCTTGCTTACCTTTTAACATATCTGACAAGGACTTTAATGGTCTATTTCCTGGTCCTGTAACAGGTCTTCCTCTTCTTCCGTTGTCTATAAGAGCGTCTACAGCTTCCTGTAACATTCTTTTTTCATTTCTTACAATGATATCTGGCGCTCCTAAATCTAGAAGTTTCTTAAGTCTGTTATTTCTATTTATAACTCTTCTATATAAATCATTCAAATCGGAAGTGGCAAATCTTCCTCCATCTAACTGAACCATAGGTCTTAAATCTGGTGGAATTACTGGTATAACATCAATAATCATCCAGTCAGGTCTATTACCTGATTTTCTAAATGATTCAGCTACTTCTAGTCTTCTTATGATTCTTACTTTCTTTTGACCAGTGCTTGTTTTCAAACCTTCTTTAAGCTCCTTAGACAAACGTTCTAAGTCAATTTCTTCAAGCAATCTCTTAATAGCTTCAGCTCCCATTCCCGCTTCAAAGCTACCTTCGCCATATTTATCAATTGCTTCTCTATATTCTTTTTCGCTTAATAATTGTTTTTTATCTAATCTAGTTTCTTTCGGTGAAAGAACTATATAAGAAGCGAAATATAGAACTTTTTCTAAAGATCTTGGTGACATATCTAGTATCAATCCCATTCTTGATGGAATACCTTTAAAATACCAAATATGGGATACTGGGGCAGCTAATTCAATATGCCCCATTCTCTCACGTCTAACTTTTGATTTGGTTACTTCAACACCACATCTATCACAAACTATGCCTTTATATCTGACCCTTTTATATTTACCGCAATGACACTCCCAGTCTTTTGTTGGACCAAATATTCTTTCACAAAACAATCCATCTCTTTCAGGCTTTAAAGTTCTATAGTTAATAGTTTCAGGTTTTTTCACTTCTCCTCTTGACCATTCTCTAATTTGTTCCGGTGAAGCTAAACCTATCTGTAAAGCATCAAAATTATTTAATTCAAACAAGGGTAATCCTCCCTTCAAATTAGTGTTCATCATTAAAATCATCTAATTCTAGATCATTTTCAAAGTCATTTAATGGTAGATCTTCATAATCTATATCCATATCTTCCTCTATATTCTCACCTTTGTCTTCTTCTTCTACATACTCATCTGATGGTGTAGGTGGTACGTACTCTTCTGTTCCTTCCATATTAACATCTAATTCTTCTAATTCGTCCTCAACAGATTCTTTTAATTTTATTTCTTCCTTGTCATCATTTAACACTTTAACATCAAGACATAAAGCTTGTAGTTCCTTAATTAGAACCTTAAAGGATTCCGGAACCCCTGGCTCTGGTATATTTTCACCTTTTACTATAGCTTCATATGTCTTAACTCTACCAACAACGTCATCAGACTTAACTGTTAATATTTCCTGTAAAGTATGAGCTGCACCATAAGCTTCTAACGCCCAAACTTCCATCTCTCCAAATCTCTGGCCACCAAACTGTGCTTTTCCTCCAAGTGGTTGTTGCGTAACTAATGAGTATGGTCCTGTAGATCTAGCATGTATTTTGTCATCAACTAAGTGAGCAAGTTTTAATATATACATGTATCCTACTGTTACTCTGTTGTCAAAAGCTTCTCCAGTTCTTCCATCATATAACTCAGCCTTACCATCTTCTTTATATCCTGCTTCTCTTAAGCATTCATCTATTTCAGGTTCGGTTGCTCCATCAAATACTGGCGTAGCAATATGCCAGCCTAACTTAGAAGCAGCTAAGCCTAAATGTACTTCTAATACCTGACCGATATTCATACGTGATGGAACCCCTAGTGGATTTAAACATATTTGAAGAGGTCTTCCATCTGGTAAAAATGGCATATCTTCTTCTGGTAACACTCTCGAGATAACACCCTTATTACCATGTCTTCCAGCCATCTTATCTCCAACGGATATTTTTCTCTTCTGGGCAATATAACATCTTACTAATTTATTTACCCCTGGAGGTAATTCATCTCCGTTTTCTCTAGTAAATACTTTAACGTCAACTATTATTCCAGCTTCACCGTGTGGAACTCTAAGAGAGGTATCTCTTACTTCTCTAGCCTTCTCACCGAATATAGCTCTTAATAATCTTTCTTCTGCTGTAAGCTCAGTCTCTCCCTTTGGAGTTACTTTTCCAACTAATATATCTCCTGATCTTACTTCTGCACCTATTCTTATTATTCCTCTTTCATCTATGTCTCTTAGAGCGTCTTCTCCTACATTTGGAATATCTCTAGTGATTTCTTCAGGTCCTAATTTCGTATCTCTAGCCTCTGCTTCATATTCCTCAATATGAATAGATGTAAACACATCATTCTTCACCAATTCTTCAGAGATAAGCATAGCATCTTCGTAGTTATAACCTTCCCAAGTTATAAAACCGATTCTTATATTTTTACCTAATGCTATTTCTCCTAAATCTGTTGAAGGTCCATCTGCTAATACTGTTCCTTTTTCAACTCTGTCTCCCTTGCTTACAATTGGTCTTTGGTTTATACATGTACCTTGGTTTGACCTTTTAAATTTAAGCAATCTGCATGTATCAATACCGCCATCTGAATCTCTTCTAACTCTTACTTCATTTGCACTTACATAAACTACTGTACCCGCATTTTTCGATTTAGGAAGAACTCCAGAATCTACGGCAGCCTTGTATTCTATGCCAGTACCTACTATTGGAGCCTCAGGCTTTAATAACGGAACCGCCTGACGCTGCATGTTAGATCCCATAAGTGCACGGCTGGCATCGTCATTTTCAAGAAAAGGTATCATTGCTGTTGCAACAGATACAATTTGTCTTGGCGAAACATCCATGTAGTCAACCTCTTGCTTTGGAACTACAAGAATATCCTCTTTATCTCTAACTGTTATTTTATCATCTATAAAATAACCATCATCATCTAACGGCTCATTTGCCTGTGCAACTAAATATCTATCTTCTTCATCAGCAGTCATATAAATTATTTCTTTTGTTACTCTGCCTTCTTTTTTATCTATTTTTCTATAAGGTGCTTCTATAAACCCATATTCGTTAACTCTTGCATAAGTAGCTAGTGAGTTTATCAATCCTATATTAGGTCCTTCAGGAGTTTCTATAGGACACATTCTTCCATAATGAGAGTGGTGAACGTCTCTTACTTCAAAGCCAGCTCTCTCTCTTGAAAGTCCTCCTGGTCCTAGGGCTGATAATCTTCTTTTATGAGTTAATTCAGATAATGGGTTGGTTTGATCCATGAACTGTGAAAGCTGTGAACTACCAAAGAATTCTTTGATAGATGCTGCAACTGGTCTAATATTAATTAAGGCTTGTGGAGTGATAGAGTTTTGATCTTGAATAGTCATTCTTTCTTTTACAACTCTTTCCATTCTTGAAAGACCAATTCTAAATTGGTTTTGCAACAACTCTCCTACGGATCTTAATCTTCTATTTCCCAAATGATCAATGTCATCTGTATATCCTACATCATAAGGCAATCCTAATTCATAACTTACTGTTGCATATATATCATCTCTAATTATATGCTTAGGAATTAAATTATGAATATTCTTCTTGATTTGTTCTTTAATCGCATCTTTGTCTGTATAATTATCCAATATTTCTTTTAATGTTGGATAATGAACTAACTCTTTGATATTCAAATCTTCTATGTCAAAGTCTACAAAACTATGTATATCAACAAAGTTATTTCCAATAACTCTTATAATTCTTTCGTCAACTTTTATATCTACAGAATTAACACCGCAATTCTGTATTTCTAAAGCTTTTTCCCTGTCTATTTTTTCATCTTTTTGTACTAATATTTCACCAGTTTGTGGGTTTACTATATCTTCAGCTGAGATTTGATTTGCGATTCTTATAGATAGGGATAATTTTTTATTAAATTTATATCTACCTACTCTAGATAAGTCATATCTTTTTGCATCAAAAAATAAAGATTCTATAAGAGCCATAGCGCTATCCACAGTTGGAGGTTCGCCTGGTCTTAATCTTTTATATATTTCAAGCAAAGCTTCTTCTTTGCTTTTTGTATTGTCTTTTTCTATGGTAGCTTTTAATCTTTCGTCTTCACCGAAATAATTAATAATTTCGGTATCTGTTTCATAATCTAGAGCTCTTACAAGAATTGAAATAGGCAATTTTCTAGTTTTGTCAATTCTAACATATATAATATCATTAGAATCTGTCTCATATTCAAGCCAAGCTCCTCTATTAGGTATTACCGTTGAAGAAAATAGTTGCTTACCTGTTTTGTCTAGAGCTACATCATAGTATACCCCAGGTGATCTAACAAGCTGACTAACTATTACTCTCTCCGCACCATTAATGATAAATGTTCCTTGATCAGTCATGAGAGGGAAATCTCCCATAAATACTTCCTGCTGCTTAACTTCTCCAGTTTCTTTGTTTATCAAACGCACATTAACTTTTAATGGAGCCGCATAAGTAGCATCTCTTTCTTTACATTCTTCAACTGAATATTTGATATTATCCATATCTAATTTGTAACCTACAAACTCTAAATTAAGGTTACCTGTGTAATCCTGGATAGGGTTAATATCATCGAAAACTTCTTGAAGGCCTTCTTTTAAAAACCATTCATAGGAATCCAATTGAACCTCAATTAAGTTAGGCATTTCACCAACTTCTTTGAGCTTAGAAAAACTCATTCTAGTTCTTTTCCCAACTTGGACAGGATGTACCATTAAATTTCACCCCTTGCATAAAGTAAAAATAACCACAAACATTTTTGCATGTTTCTGGATTAATTATGTTGCATCTTAATAGTATAACCATTTTTATGTAAATAATTCACTTACATAAAATTCATTTAATTATTCACTTTTTTATATAATCAATGCAATTTATTATGTTATCATAATAATAAACTATTGTCAATCATTATTCAAGCAATAACCCACTTATTTAAAAAAGAGGTACTTATTATAACAGTACCTCTTTTTATACCTCTTAGTTAAGGATTATTTTAATTCTACAGTTGCTCCAACTTCAGCTAATTTAGCTTTCATAGCTTCAGCTTCTTCTTTAGCTATACCTTCTTTTATTGTCTTAGGAGCTCCATCAACTATTTCTTTAGCTTCTTTTAATCCTAATCCAGTTATTTCTCTAACTGCTTTTATAACTTTGATTTTTTCTGATCCAGCGCTAGCTAATACAACGTCGAATTCAGTTTTTTCTTCTGCAGCAGCTCCGCCAGCAACAGCTCCGCCAGCAACAGCTACTGGAGCAGCAGCGCTTACTCCAAATTCTTCTTCACATGCTTTTACTAATTCATTTAATTCTAAAACACTCATCTCTTTTATAGCTTGAATGATATCTTCTCTAGTCATTATTACGCACCTCCAAATTATTCCTTTTTAATTAAGCTTCTTCAGATTCTTTCTTTTCTTTTACAGCATTCAACAAGTATGCCAAATTTGATAATGGAGCTTTGAAGCTTCCTAGAAGTTTTGCAAGCAATACTTCCTTCGGTGGTATTGCAGCAAGTTGTTTAACTTTATCTGCATCATATACCTCACCTTGAACTACAGCAGCTTTTAGTTCTAATTTCTTAACTTCTTTAGCGAAGTCGTTTAAAACTCTAGCTGGAGCAGTTGGATCATCATATCCGAAAGCAATTGAAATTGGTCCTTCTAAGTATTCAACGACACCTTCATGACCTAATTCTTTAGCTGCTAGAATACTTAAAGTATTTTTGTATACCTTGTATTCTACTCCTTCTTCTCTTAGTTTCTTTCTTAGCTTTGTATCTTCTTCAACTGTTAAGCCTTGATATTTAGCTAATACGATTGCCTGAGCTTTTTCCATTTTTTCTTTTATCTCAGCAACCTTAACTTCTTTTAACTGTCTATTTTTACTCACTGTGTGTCCACCTCCTCACAGTTTAAACTGTATATAAAATTAAAGGTTTCTCCCGTAGACATGGAGAAACCAATTATATATCTAATATAAATATATTGGAACCCTCGGTAGGTTGGATGACCGTTACGCTTTCGCACCTACTGTCTACGGAGTATTTACTTGTTTAATCCTTAAAAGGATATCAAATTCTCAATCTATTGTCAATACTATTCAAGAACTTTTACTGGATTAATTTTAATTCCAGGTCCCATAGTGCTTGAAACAGCAACTGATTTAATGTATTGACCTTTAGCTGCAGCTGGTTTAGCTTTTACAACAGCCTCCATTAAAACTTGGAAGTTATCCATTAGCTTTTCAGCTCCAAAGGATTTCTTTCCAATTGGAACGTGAATTATAGCAGTTTTATCAACTCTATATTCAACTTTACCGGCTTTGATATCAGCTATTGCTCTAGCTACATCAAATGTAACTGTACCTGATTTTGGGTTTGGCATTAATCCCTTAGGTCCTAATACTCTACCTAATCTACCAACCAATCCCATCATATCTGGTGTAGCAACAACTACATCGAAGTCGAACCAATTTTCTTTTTGAATTTTGTCGATGTATTCTTCAGCACCAACATAATCTGCTCCTGCTGCTTCAGCATCTTTAGCTTTATCGCCTTTTGCGATTACCAAAATTCTAACTTTCTTACCAGTTCCGTGAGGAAGAACAACTGCTCCTCTTACCTGCTGGTCTGCATGTCTTGGATCAACACCTAATCTTACAGCAATTTCAATTGTTTCATCAAACTTTGCTTTTGAAGTTTTTACTGCAAGATCCATTGCTTCAACTGGTGTATATAATGTATTTTTTTCAACTAATTTAGCACTTTCAATATAATTTTTTCCCATACTTAACCTCCTTCGTGGTATTAACGGTTTTTACCTCCCACAATTTTAAACGGGGCAGAACTATTATTCTTCAACAGTTACACCCATACTTCTTGCTGTACCAGCTACCATTCTCATAGCAGCTTCTAATGATGCAGCATTTAAGTCTGGCATTTTAGTTTCAGCAATCTGCTTCAATTGTTCTTTAGTAATCTTAGCAACTTTTGTCTTATTTGGCACGCCTGAACCACTTTCGATTCCTGCTGCTTTTTTAATAAGAACTGCTGCTGGAGGAGTCTTTAGTATAAAACTAAAAGATCTATCCTGATATACTGTTATTACTACTGGTATTATTAAGCCAGCTTGATTCGCAGTTTTAGCATTAAATTCCTTAGTAAATGCCATGATGTTTACTCCATGCTGACCAAGAGCAGGTCCTACTGGTGGCGCTGGAGTTGCTTTTCCTGCAGGAAGTTGAAGTTTTATCATTCCTGTAACTTTCTTAGCCATAATTTACACCTCCTATAAATGTGGTTATACGGATATAATCCTCCCACTTAATTAAGACTTTCGTCTCTTCATTAGTCTAGTTTATCTATCTGTTTGAAATCAAGTTCAACAGGTGTTTCCCTGCCGAACATATTAACTAGCACTTTAACTTTTTTCTTTTCTAAATTAATTTCTTGGATAACAGCGGAGAAGTTTTCTAAAGGTCCTGAAACTACCATTACAGTTTCTCCAACTTCTATATCTAAATCTATATGTTTATCCACAATACCCATGGATGCTACTTCATCATCTGTTAATGGGACAGGCTTTGATCCTGGACCAACAAATCCAGTAACTCCTCTGGTATTTCTAACAACATACCATGAGTCATCTGTCATCACCATTCTTACTAGAACATAACCCGGAAATTTTTTCTTCTGAGTTACTTTCTTTTTACCATCTTTAATTTCTACTTGTTCTTCTATAGGAACTTGAACATCACTTATCCAGTCATGAAGATTTCTGTTCTCGATTGTCTTTTCTAAATTAGCCTTAACTTTATTTTCATATCCTGAATAGGTGTGCACTACATACCATTTAGCTTTCTCTGCCATAATCTAAGGGACGGGAATCTCTCTCGACCCCTACCTCCTTTTGCTATATTATTTATAGATGATTTGTGACAATTTATTAAAGCCAAAATCTATCAAACCTATTGCTACCATATAAATCAAACAAAAGCTCAACGAAATAATAGTAGACTTTTTCACTTCTTCTTTAGAGGCCCATGTGATTCTCTTAAATTCACCTTTTACACCTTTAAAAAATCCAATAATGCCGCCTCTTTTTGGTTTAGCGTTATTTTCTTTTTTAATAACCTCTCTTTTTTCTTTCACATTAACACTCATTTCTTCACATCCCTGAATAAAATAATGCCTCTATAAACTATTTTGTTTCTTTATGAACTGTGTGTTTGCGACAAAATTTGCAATATTTTCTCATTTCTAATCTGTCTGGGTCATTTTTCTTGTTTTTCATTGAATCGTAATTTCTTTGCTTACATTCAGTGCAAGCTAAAGTCATCTTTATTCTCATATCCTACACCTCCTGGTACTAAAACTGAATTTATATAAACCGCAGGGATATATACTACTAATTTCATGCATTACCTTAATAATTTAACATAATTCATTTTATATGTCAACGTAATTTAACAAATTGAATTATATGGAAATTTAATCCTTAAAGGACTAGGTCTAGAAACCCAGTCCCCTAATTAAATTATTCAACTATAGTAGTAACAACTCCTGAACCTACTGTTCTTCCACCTTCTCTGATCGCGAATCTTAATCCTTCATCCATTGCTATCTGAGTGATTAATTCTACGTCCATGTCAATGTGGTCTCCTGGCATTACCATTTCTACTCCTTCTGGTAATTTGATTGATCCAGTTACGTCTGTTGTTCTGAAGTAGAACTGTGGTCTATATCCGTTAAAGAATGGAGTGTGTCTTCCACCTTCTTCTTTCTTTAATACGTATACTTGACCTACGAATTTTTTGTGTGGTTTTACTGTGTTTGCTGCTGCTAATACTTGACCTCTTTGGATGTCATCTCTTTGTACTCCTCTTAATAGAGCTCCGATATTATCTCCAGCCATTGCTTGGTCTAGTAACTTTCTGAACATTTCTATTCCTGTTACTACTATCTTCTTCTTTTCTTCACTTAATCCAACGATTTCTACTTCGTCTCCTACTTTTAGAACTCCTCTTTCAACTCTTCCAGTTGCAACTGTTCCTCTTCCTGTGATTGTAAATACGTCTTCTACTGGCATTAAGAATGGTTTGTCAGTTGCTCTTTCTGGTGTTGGGATATAGCTGTCTATTGCTGCCATTAAGTTCATTATAGGTTCTGTTGCTGCATCATCTGTTGGGTTTTCTAATGCTTTTAATGCTGATCCTACAACAACTGGTGCGTCATCTCCTGGGAAACCATATTCACTTAATAGTTCTCTTACTTCCATTTCAACTAATTCGATTAATTCTGCATCGTCTACCATATCTGCTTTGTTTAAGAATACTACTATATATTCAACTCCAACTCTTGATGCTAGTAGTATATGTTCTCTTGTTTGTGGCATTGGACCGTCTGCTGCACTTACAACTAAGATCGCTCCATCCATTTGTGCTGCTCCTGTGATCATGTTCTTTACATAGTCTGCGTGTCCTGGGCAGTCAACGTGTGCATAGTGTCTGTTTTCTGTTTCGTATTCTACGTGGGATGTGCTGATTGTGATTCCTCTTTCTTTTTCTTCTGGTGCCTTATCTATTTGGTCATAGTCGAATGCATCTGCGAATCCCTTGCTTGCTAATACTGTTGTGATTGCTGCTGTTAATGTTGTCTTACCGTGGTCTACGTGTCCTATTGTTCCTATATTTACGTGTGGTTTATTTCTTTCAAATTTTAATTTTGCCATTTTTTGTTCCTCCTTTATTTATATACATAATTTCATAAGTAAACTTACCCTGGTGTGTTGTGGTTAATATATAAAATATTGGAGCCCATGACCGGGATTGAACCGGTGACCTCCACCTTACCAAGGTGACGCTCTGCCTACTGAGCTACATGGGCAATTGAGTCATTAATTATTATTAAGAGCATTTATGTATGATGTAAAATTATAAACGTATACCGATTATTAATTTTAATACATGAACTTTGTTTTGTCAATATAAAATTATCTTATATTTAAGCACTTTTCAAGCTTTCTTTTTACTCTCTGTAAAGCATTATCTATAGATTTCGCATGTCTATCTAAATCACAAGCTATTTCTTGATATGATTTTCCATCTATGTACGACATAAGGACTTCCATCTCTAAATTAGATAAAACCTCACCAATCTCATTTTGTATATATCCCATTTCCTCTCTGCTTATTATCAATTCCTCTGGGTCAGTTACCTTAGACTCAGATAGTATATCCATTAGGGTTCTGTCTGATTCTTCATCATATATTGGTTTGTTTAATGAAATATATGTGTTCAATGGAATATGTTTTTGTCTTGTAGCTGTTTTTATAGCAGTTATTATCTGCCTAGTTACACAAAGTTCAGCAAATGCTTTAAATGAAGATAATTTATCTGGTTTAAAATCTCTTATTGCCTTGTAAAGTCCAATCATCCCTTCTTGGTATATATCTTCTTTATCTGCTCCTATTAGAAAATAGGATTTAGCTTTAGACTTTACAAAGTTTTCATACTTGTTTATTAAATACTCTTGTGCTCTTACGTTTCCTCTTTTAGCTTCAATGACAATTTCCTCGTCTAACATTTCATTAAAGGAAACATTCATATTCCTACTTTTCTCCTCATTAACCCCTTTTCCCACAATATCCCCCCTAGAAAGTATACTACAGCTTAAATTATACATTACCCACCCTTTTACAGTCAAGGCATTTCAATGACTTTTGCGAATTTTAAGAAGTTTTTCCAGTACCTCTCCTTTTATTCTATCTTCAATTGTATCTCTATTCACTTTTCCGTTATTTTCTATTTTAGATGATATTTTCCTCTCAATACTTTTAACTTCGTGATAAAACTCTAAAGAAGACATTCTTATTGCACCTCTTTGAAAAGTTACTTGTTGCTCTACTAAATCAGAGGTTACTACACAGACTTCCCACTTTCTTCCTATATCATTTACTTTCTTCTCTATATATACATCCGCTGTTTCTCCTTCTTTTGTAAACACAACAATAAGATACTCTCCGTATCTTTCTTTCTTTTCAATGCTTCCAACTACTAGATGAGCATCAAAAACTAAAAATATTTTATATCCCTTGAATGTAGCATAGTTCTGAAGCATTTCTATAAGCTTATGCCTAGCCCCCTCTAAGCTATAATCTTTTATTAATTTTAATTCAGGCCAACTATTTATAACGTTATACCCATCTACAAATACATTCCTCAATTTTATCCTCTTGTAATTCTTTGCCTTAATATTTCATACATCAAAATTCCACCAGCCACTGATGCATTTAAAGAGGTTATCTCCCCTCTCATAGGTATTTTAACTAATAAATCACATTTTTCTTTCGTAAGTTTGGAGATACCTCTTCCCTCACTGCCTATTACTAAAGCTGCCGATCCAGAAAAATCTGCCTCATAGGAATGAGTTTCTGTATCCATATCAGCTCCATATACCCATATTCCTTCTTTTTTAAGATACTCTATTGTAGTATTTATATTAGGTACCTTTGCAATTTTCATATATTCAATTGCACCTGCAGAGGATTTATAAACAACTGGTGTGATCCCTACATTTCTTCTTTTGGGTATTATTATTCCGTGTACTCCACAAGTTTCAGCTGTTCTGATAATCGCCCCAAAATTATGTGGATCCTCTATCTCGTCTAGTATTATTATAAATGGACTTTCTCCTTTAGCCTTTGCATAGTTAAGTATGTCTTCTAGTTCTACATATTTGTAAGGAGTTACATAAGCTATTACTCCTTGATGATTGCCATTTTCAGAAATTTGATCTAATTTTCTTCTATCTACTTCTTTCACAATAATTCCTTTTTCTTTTGCTAAGGCCAACAAAACTGTTATTGAACCTTTTACATCTCCTTTAGCAATCATTATATTATCGATTGTTCTATCAGATTTTAAAGCTTCTATTACTGCATTTCTTCCTGCTATTATGTCTTCTCTCATAACATTTACCCCTTTGTTCTTATTTTGATAGGTATTTTTCTCTAACTTCCACTATTTTGCCACAACTCATTTTACCTTCTGGACATGGTGCATTGGTACAATTTGGTCCACTGTATTTAAATAGCACAGGTGCTACTTTTCTAACTTCCATAAGCATTTGGTATGCTAGTTCTCTGATCTCCCATTGGGCTCTATTACAACATCTATGTTTAAAAAAGTTCATTAGGCTTCTAGCATTCATTGTAAATACTACCTTTGTTTCACATGCATTAGGGAATACATATCTAGCATCTTCAATAGCTTTTTTCTCTGAATTAGTTTTACTCATACCATCTTCGACATATTTACTTTTTAAAATTTCAACTAATTTATTATAACTTTTTTGACACTCTTCCATAGATCTGACGAACACTTTTTTAGCTTCTTCATTCTTCTCAATTTCTGGAGGAATTATGTATTCAAACTGCTCTAACTTTACATACCTTTGGCTCTGTTGTGAGTAAGATCCTATTCTATGTCTTACTAATTGATGTGTTAAGCTTCTAGATACTCCTTCAACTCCAAAAGTAAAGGATACATGCTCAATTGGTGATTCATGACCATAAGACATTAGCATATCTAAAAACTTTACCACTTTATTTTCTTCTAAATTTTCTTGTATTTCCTCCACTCCTACAGCGCTATAACACAACTTTGCAGCTGATGCTACAAGTTTTTCCGGATTTGGAGTGTATTCTAATAATTTAACCTTAAGCCCCATCACTTACCTCCCATTAAACACTAATTTGTAGTATTATCATTTTGCATTTTTAGAATCGTATTAAATATATTTGACAATCTTTCTTTTTGGTCTGTTAAATATAAAAATCCCACCACGGCTTCAAATCCTGTGGCCATTCTATAATCTTGAACCGTAGCGCTTTTAGGGATTCTTCCTTTAGCATTTCTTCCTCTTTTATATATAGCGATTTCATCCTCAGTTAAGTACTGTTGTATATTTCTTATAGCTTCACTTTGGGAATTAGCCTTAACAAAGTCCACCGCTTTCTTATGAAGTTTGTTTACACACATATCTTTATTTAAATCTACAAGATATATTCTCACTAAAACTTCATATACTGCATCTCCCACAAAAGCTAAAACTAGAGGGCTTAACGCCCTAGCTTCTTCTTTTGTAAATTTTTTGTTTATAATATCTAAGTTCATAAATAAATTCTCCAATTAATCAATCTTCTTCCATCTTACTCCTTGAGGAGTGTCTTCTAATACTATGCCCATATTTTTTAATTCATCTCTTATTTCATCTGCTAAAGCCCAGTTCTTGTCTTTCCTAGCTTGTTGTCTTTTATTTACTAAATCCTCTATGTCCTTTTCTAAATCTAACTTAGTTGTTTTTTGAGCTATTCCAAGCGGCTCACCCAACTCTCTTATTATACTTAATGAAAAATTAATTAATTCCTTAGATGAATTTCTATTAATATTTGTATTCATATCTCTTATCATATCAAATATAACTGAAATAGCATCCGCAGTATTAAAATCATCATCCATTTTTTCAATGTATTTAGTTTTATAGCCTTCTATAACTTTAGCATATTCTTTCTCATCATCATTCATATTTTCTAATGTAACTTCATTTAATAAATTTTCTAAATTTCCTACTGCATTATATATTCTTTCTAATCCTGCTTTAGCTGATTCTAATAATTCTTCACTAAAATTTAATTGTGTTCTATAATGACCTGATAACATAAATAATCTTATTACCTCAGCATCATACTTTTGAAGCACTTCCCTTGCTGTAAAAAAATTATTAAGAGATTTTGACATCTTCTGATTATCCACATTCAAAAAGGCAGAATGCATCCAATAGTTAGCAAAAGGTTTTCCAGTTCTACATTCACTTTGAGCTATCTCATTTTCATGATGAGGAAATACAAGGTCAAATCCTCCTGCATGAATATCTATTGTTTCACCTAAAAGTTTATAAGCCATACAAGAACACTCTATGTGCCATCCTGGTCTTCCCAATCCCCAAGGACTTTCCCAAGCTGGTTCGCCAGGTTTCTGCTTTTTCCATATAGCAAAATCCATAGGATCTTTTTTTCTTTCATCTATATTAATCCTAGCTCCTGCTTGTAATTCTTCTAAATTTTGACCAGATAACTTTCCATACTCACTAAACTTTTTAGTTTGAAAATATACATCTCCATCTATTTCATATGCATATCCCTTTTCTATTAACTCCTCAACAAACTTTATAATTTCACTCATAAACTCTGTGGCACGAGGATTAACAGTAGCCCTTTTTATGTTTAGCCCATCTGCATCTTTGTAATATTCTTCTATAAATCTATCTCCCAATTCTTTTACAGTAATTTCATCTTCATTAGCTCTTTTAATCATTTTATCATCAATATCTGTGAAGTTTTGAATAAAATTAACTTTATATCCTCTATATTCAAGATATTTTCTTATAGTGTCAAATACAATAAATGTTCTTCCATTTCCAATATGAAAGAAATTGTATACAGTAGGTCCACATACGTACATATTTACCTGATTCGGGTTTATAGGAATAAATTCTTCTTTTTTTCTAGTTAAAGTGTTATATAGCTTCATGTAATTTACCTCCCTTTATCCTACTATTTCTAAATTATAGCCTTTTTTACCTAAACTATCTATAACATTTTGTGCATGCTCTCTAGTTTGAACTTCTATTTCAAAGAGTACATTTGCATAATCTAGTCCTTTGTCGTTCCAATTTGTATCTTGGCGTACTTTTACCACATTTGCTCCCATGGAAACCACACTATTTACTAACTGTCCTAGCTCCCCTACCTTATCTTGTATTTCAACCACAAACCTAATTCTTCTCTTTAGTATGATAAGCTGCCTATCAATTATTTTTGAGAGTACAGCTATATCTATATTGCCTCCACTTACTAAACAAACAATATTTTTCCCTTTAACATTTACTTTGTTGTTTAATACAGCACTTATAGCTACTGCTCCTGCCCCCTCTGAAACTAATTTTGAACGCTCCATCAGGCAAAATATACCGTACGCAATTTCATCCTCTGAAACTGTTACTATGTCATCTACATATTTCCTAATATATTCAAAGGTTATATCTCCAGGAGTTTTTACAGAGATACCATCTGCTAATGATTTCACACCAGGTAGAGTAACAATCTTCCCTTCTTCTAGTGAAGCTTTAGATGAAGCTATAATAGATGGCTGTACTCCTATTATTTTAATCTCTGGCTTAATAGACTTAGCAGCTAGCGCAATACCTGATATTAAGCCGCCGCCTCCTATTGGTACTACTATGGCATCTACATCTTCTAATTCTTCTAATATTTCAACTCCTATGGTCCCTTGGCCTGCAATTACATCCTCATCATTAAAAGGATGAATAAATGTAGCTCCTATTTCCTTTTGTACCTCTAATGCCTTTGCATAACATTCATCATATACTTCCCCATATTGTATAACTTTAGCTCCATAAGCCTTTGTAGCTTGAACTTTTGCTTGTGGTGCAGTTTGTGGCATAACTATAGTAGATTTTATGCCTAAGGCTGTAGCTGCATAAGCTACCCCTTGGGCATGATTTCCTGCTGAAGAAGCTATAACTCCCCTTGCTTTCTCTTCTTCACTTAAATTTACTATTTTGTTATATGCTCCCCTAATCTTAAAAGCTCCAGTCTTTTGTTTGTTTTCACATTTTAGATAAACATTATATCCACTTTCTCTTGAAAAAGTAGTTGAATAAAAGAGCGGAGTTTTCCTAGCCACACTTGCTATATTTTCCTGAGCTATCTTTATATTATTTAAATCAAGTTTCATTACATACATCCCCCAAATTCATTATTAAATAATTATTAAAGTCTCATATTATTTTTAGCAAATTCCTCTTTTATCTTTTCGTAAACCTGTTCTACACTTACCACTTCATTTTCAGAAGAACTTCTTAATTTGAACTCTACATTTCCTTCTTTAATTTTCTTACCAACAGTAACCCTCATTGGTATGCCTATTAAGTCTGCGTCTTTAAATTTCACTCCTGCTCTTTCATCTCTATCATCAAGTAGTACTTCTAATCCCATCTTATGAAGTTTATCATGTATTTCTTCTGCAATCTTAACCTGCTCTTCATCTTTCATAACCGCTGGAACTACTATAACTTGATATGGTGCTATAGCTAATGGCCATATTATTCCATTCTCATCGTGGTTTTGTTCAATAACTGTAGCCATGGTTCTATTGATTCCTATTCCATAGCATCCCATTATTAATGGCTTAGCTTCTCCTTTTTCATCTAAGAATGTAGCTCCCATAGACTCTGAATACTTAGTTCCTAACTTAAAAATATGACCTACTTCTATACCTCTAGCTACAGTAATACTGTTTTCACATTTAGGGCATTTATCTCCTTCAACGGCCTTTCTAAAGTCACCAACCTTTCCTTCAAAATCTCTTTTATAGTTAGCATTAATATAATGGTAACCAGTATCGTTAGCTCCTATAATAAAATTATACATGTTTGCCACTTCTTCATCAACTAACAGTAAATCTGCTTTTATTCCTACAGGTCCTGCAAAACCAATTTCTGCATTTGTTGCTGCTTTAACAGTCTCAGCATCTGCCATTTCAAAATCTACAGCCCCACCTATGGCATTTACAACTTTTACTTCGTTTACTTCCCTATCTCCTCTTACCATAACAGCTATTACTTTTCCATCTGATAGATAAATTAATGTCTTAGCAAATTTTTTGGAATTAGTTTTAAAAAACTTAACTAGATCTTCTATTGTTTTCGCATCTGGAGTAGAAATCTTTTCTATAGTAGCTAATTCTTCTTTCTCACTTATTTCAGCTGTAGAAGGTGCTTTTTCTATATTAGCAGCGTATTCACAGTGAGTACAAAATGCTATTTCATCTTCTCCAACTTCTGATTGAACCATAAACTCCGCTGAACCTGATCCGCCCATTGCTCCTGAGTCAGCTTCAACACATTTACAATTTAAGCCACATCTTTTAAATATATTATGATAAGCTTCATACATTTTATTATAGCTTATATCTAATCCTTCATTGTCTTTATCAAAGCTATAAGCATCTTTCATTACAAATTCTCTTGATCTCATAACTCCAAATCTTGGTCTTCTTTCATCTCTATATTTTGTTTGAATTTGATATAAATTTAAAGGTAATTGTTTATAGGACTTGATTTCATTTCTAGCTATGTCCGTAAACACTTCCTCATGAGTTGGTCCTAGACAAAACTCTCTTTCATTTCTATCCTTCAACTTAAACATTTCTGGTCCAAATACTTCCCATCTACCGGATTCTTTCCACAATTCTGATGGCAATACTGCTGAAGCTAAAAATTCTTGTGCTCCTGCGTTATCCATCTCTTCTCTAACTATATCCTCAATTTTTTTTATAACTCTTAACCCAAAAGGCATAAAATTATAAATACCAGAAGCCATTTTTCTCATCATACCTGCTCTAAGCATTAATTGATGACTTATTATTTCCGCTTCTGCTGGTGTTTCTCTTAGAGTTCCTACAAGCATTTTTGATAATTTCATATTATATTCCTCCTTAATAAGTTTAATCTCAAAAAATAAAAAATCGCCCTATTATAGGGCGATGAGTCGCGGTACCACCTAATTTTATCACTTAGTCTCTATAACGGTTATTTCCGGTAGGTTTTTCCTACAGCTCCAAAGCGGGTTCAAAACAGTTGAAAATCTTTCAGCCTGGGACTTTCTCTCTGTAACTTTGTTTCTACTATTCTTCTTCACGGCTTTATATTGAATTATAACAATAATTATATTTAAAAAACTATAACTGTCAAGTGTTACTTTAACAATTAAGCATTTGCGATAAATTTTTCCCAATAATTAGATCCTCGGGAGTAGTTATTTTAATATTAGAGTACTCACCTTTATAAATATATACCCTATAACCAAAATATTCTACAACGGAAGTATCATCTGTAATTTTAATATTCTTATCTAAAATGTCATTGTGGCATTTCAGTATTAAGTCATATTGAAAACATTGTGGAGTTTGAATACTTATTAAAGTATCTCTGTCTAAATTCTCGCAAGAAAATCCTTTATCATCTATTATTTTAATAGTATCTTTTGGAGTAACACCGCAAGCGGCAGCTCCATGCATGTTAGCATACTTAATTCCGTCTGATATTATTTTTTTAGATATAAAAGGCCTTGCTCCATCATGAATGAGAACTATATTAGCATCATCTACTTCTTTTAATCCATTAAGTACAGAATGCTGTCTTTCTTCTCCACCACAAACTACCTTTTTTACTTTTTTTATTCCATATTTATTTATTATCTCATTTTTACAGTAATCAATTTCTTCCTCCGCAGCTACTAAAATAATACTATTAATCTCTTCATGTTGGTCAAAAGCTTTTAATGTATAATATAGAATGGGTTTATTGTTTATATCTAAAAATTGTTTATTAAAACCCACTCCCATTCTTTTCCCTTTACCAGCTGCTAAAATCAAAGCACAATTTCCTAACATTTTTTTCTCCTCTGGATTAGTCAATACCATCCTTCTGTCTAGCAAATATCATTCTACCTGCTGCTGTTTGTAATACAGAAGTAACAACTACATCTATGGTTTCTCCCATAGATTTTCTGCCGCCTTCTACTACAATCATAGTTCCATCATCTAAATAGGCTACACCTTGCCCTGATTCCTTTCCATCTTTAACGATTTGTATTCTCATCTCTTCTCCTGGAAGAACTACAGGTTTTACTGCATTAGCTAGCTCATTTATATTCAATACTGGTACTCCCTGAAATTCAGCAACTTTATTTAAATTGTAGTCATTAGTTATAACTTTTCCATTTAGCACTTGTGCTAGCTTTAACAATTTGCTATCCACTTCAGCAATATCTGGAAAATCTTTTTCATATATTTGAACTTCTATATTTAATTCTTTTTGTATTTTGTTTAATATATCTAATCCTCTTCTACCTCTGTTTCTTTTTAAACCATCAGAGGAGTCAGCTATATGCCTTAATTCTTCAAGAACAAAGTTAGGAATTACAAGGGTTCCTTCTACAAATCCTGTTTGACATATATCAAATATTCTACCATCTATTATAACAGATGTGTCTAATACCTTAGGATCTCCTTTATATAATTTACTCTTTTTATCTTTACTTGGAGTTCCAGATTTTTTTAAGTTTGTGAACAATGCAAGTATATCTTCTCTTTTCTTAAGTGCAATATTAGCTCCAAGCGCAGCCATAAGTAAAGCCACTCCAACTGCTAACACTACACCTATAATAGGTATTTTAGATAAAAGGGTTACAAATATAGCTGATATTCCCAACCCAATTATAGCACCAAAAGCAGCCAATAATATTTCGTGTGTTGGTATCTTTTGTATGCTTTTTTCTGCATAGTCCATAACTTTCATGATAAAAATAGTAATCCAAGGAGATATTAAAAATAATATGAGTCCAAATAAAATACTTGATAAAGAAATGAATAAAACACTTTTAAGAGGACTATTCTGAAAATAATCCAGTTTTGAAAATAATTCTGTATTTAACATTTCTGAACTTATTATAAATCCAAGAGTAACACCTATAGTTGTAAACAAACCTCTCAATACCTTTTTTAACATCTCAATTCACCTCCTATGTTAATTATTTGCTTTTTTAATGTTTAAATATATTTTTAATATATATTAATTAATACTAATTTTCAACAACAGTTAAAATATTTAATTATTTGTTCATTATTTAATTATTTGTTCATTATTTGATTATTTTTTATTATTATAAATTTTTATCCCCCTATTCTAAAACTGATTTTTGAATTATTATATATATGTGAGTATAAAGACACATATCTTCATGATTCGTAGAAATCCTTGATTTCGTTTTGAATCAGTACTCCTTAGCTATGCTGAGTGAGTTTCATTACAAATTGACAAACTTATAAGAAAAAAACTATAATTATCTCGATAGCCAACATTTTACTATAAGGAGCTGAACTCTATGAAAGATATAATATTTGATAATTTTCAAAATTCCGTTGACGAATCCCTGTTAAGACATAAAAGCATTCTAGATATTATGACAAAACTTCAAGAATCAGATGCCAGAATAAATAGAGCAGTCGCCAAATCAGTTACAAACTGCGGGTGTATTCATATAGAAGCAAAAAATCAATTATCTATAGAAGATAATGAAGATATCGACATAAATGAATTACCAAATATATTAGACACACATACAAGAGGGTTCTTATGCGAAAATTGTAGAGAAGTTATAGAAAGAGAAGTAGGTAATCACCTTTTCTATTTAACTTCCCTATGCAATACATTAGATATCAACTTATATGATGTACTAATAAAAGAATATGATAGAATACATACCTTAGGAAAATATTCATTAAGATAGGACTTACTTTATATAGAGCCGGTAAATGTAATGAACATTTACTTGCTCTATATATCCTTAGGTCTATCTATCATTACTTGTTCGCGCAATCTCCTCAATCCATTTTTGATAGCCTTTGCTCTTGCTTCTCCAATACCTTCTACATTGTCCAACTGCTCGAAACTTGCTTCCATAACTGCTTTAAGCTCTTTAAAATGTCTTACTAAATTGTCTATTACATTGCTAGGTATTCTTGGTATTTTGTTCAACATTCTATATCCTCTTGGAGATATTAAAGTATCTACTAAAGGTACCCCAGTATACCCTAAATTTTTTGAAATAATATCCAAATTCAATAAGTCTTCTGAAGATAATCCCTGAATTTGCTTATACACTTCACCATAATCAAAATAGGTCTCACAATAATCTCTAATCAACAAAATTTCATCTTGCTCTACAGATTTTACCAATTCATTTAATTGCATAGAAATCAATCTTCCTTCATTACCAAGTTCACAAATATATCTTTCGATTTCTCCAACAATTCTCATAACCATCTCTGTTCTTTGTATGGCGGTCATTACATCAAATAAGCTAACAATGTCTTGAAACTCTAGTACATTTAAAGTGCTTACCACCCTATCTAACACCGCTACATATTTTTCTAAAGTTTGCAGGGCTTGATTGGCTTTTCCCAATATAATACTACTATCTCTTAGTATGTATTTAATATTTCCTTTGTAAACAGATATAATATTTCTTCTCTGAGATATAGCTATTACTATTGTCCCTGTTTGTTTTGCCATCCTATCTGCTGTTCTATGTCTTGTTCCCGTCTCAAAGGTTGGTATAGTATGATCAGGCATTAGTTGAGCATTTGCACACATTATTCTTTTTAAATCACTACTTATTACTATTGCCCCATCCATTTTAGCTAATTCATATACATATGAAGGGCTATATTCTGAGTCAATTATAAAACCACCATCTACTACGCTTAAAACTTGCTCATTATCGCTTAATACTATAAGTCCACCTGTTTTAGCTCTTAGTATATTTTCTAAGCCTTCTCTTAATGTCGTCCCTGGAGCCATTATTTTTAGAATATTCATAAGTTCTTTATCTTTTTCTAATCTCACTTTTCCTCACCTATACTTAAAATACTTTATTTATAACTTCTTTTAATGTCGATACTCCCATAACACTTATACCATCTGATAATATCTTATCTTTATTTCTTTGGGGAACTATAAAGTTTTTAAAACCCATCTTTTTACCTTCATTGACTATTTTTTCGCTGAAACTAACAGGTCTTACCTCACCTGTTAAACCTATTTCTCCTACCACAAGAAGCTTCTCTAATTTTGTTTCACAGCTTTTTATGCTAGATATAAGAGCTAGAGCAATTCCTAAATCCCCAAAAGTTCCTTCTATATTTAACCCTCCGACCACATTAATGTATACATCATATTTATAAAATGGCAATCTTAGCTTCTTCTCTAATACAGCCAAAATTAGATTTAACCTTGGGTTATCAATTCCTACAGAAGTTCTTCTTGGCATGGCAGCCTTAGTTTCCGTAACAAGTGCTTGAACTTCCACTAAAATTGGTCTACTCCCCTCCATAACACCAATTACTATAGAACCCTCCTTATTAAAGTCGGTATCTTCTAAGAAAACTGCAGATGGATTTGCTACTTCTTCTAAACCTTTTTCTCTCATCTCAAAAACGCCTATTTCACTAGTAGTTCCAAAACGATTTTTTATTGTTCTTAATATCCTAAATTCTTCTGTTCTTTCACCCTCAAAATGTAAAACAGTATCAACCATATGTTCCAATACCTTTGGTCCTGCTAAAGCTCCTTGTTTTGTAACATGAGCTACAATAAAAAATGGTATGCCTTTACTCTTTCCTATACGCATTATACTGTTTGAGCCTTCCCTAACTTGAGATACGCTTCCTGGCGCTGATGAAATAGACGGATGATATAATGTCTGAACAGAGTCAACTATTACAAATATTGGATTGAATTTATTTACATGATGTTCTATATTTTCAATATTAGTTTCAGAAAGTAAATAAAGATCTTTTGATAGAGCTTGTAACCGCTCACCTCTTATTTTTATTTGTTCTTCTGACTCTTCTCCTGATATGTATAAAACTTTTCCATACTTTTTCGATATATTATTAGCTACTTGTAATAGTAATGTAGATTTACCTATGCCTGGATCACCAGAAATAAGTATTAAAGATCCTTTTACAATACCTCCACCCATAACCCTATTGAGTTCTTTAATATCAGTATCCAATCTTTCATAATTAAGTGACTTAATTTCTAAAATGCTTTGTGGTTCATTACTTATTTTTAAAATGGATGATGAACTTTTACTTGTTTTTGCCTCCCTGACTTCTTCTACCATACTATTCCATGTGTCACAGTCTGGGCATTTACCTGACCATTTTAAAGCCTCATATCCACATTCTTGACAAACATAGTAATTTTTAATCTTCCCCATTTAATCAACTCCTCATTTACCCTGCAATTTATTATTATACAATATAATTGCAAAGTTTTGTCAATAATAAAGGAGGAAGTTTAAAAAAATTAAACCTTCCTCCCTATATACTTATTTGTTCAATAAAGATGCAGCTTCCTCGTCTAATACTACTGTACAATTATTATGTATTTGGAGTATTGATGCAGGTAATTCAGTAGTTATTTTGCCACTAAATAATTTTGCAACTATATCAGCCTTATTCTTTCCTGAAATTAAAAGTATTATTCTCTTTGCTTTCATAATACTTCCTATTCCCATAGTTATTGCTTGAGTAGGCATTTCCTCCCTACTAGAAAAAAACCTTAAATTAGAAGATATAGTCTCATCAGTTAAATCTTCAATATGTGTATCCATGTATAAATGTTTATTAGGCTCATTAAATCCTATATGACCATTAACACCTATGCCTAATACTTGAATATCTACTCCGCCTTTTTCCTCCATAAGTTCTTCATATTTTTTGCATTCATCGTCAACATCTTGTGCTACTCCATTAGGTACAAAAGTATTATTTTTATCTATGTTTATATGATTAAACAAATTATCATCCATAAAATATCTATAACTTTGATTATGATCTCCATCAAGTCCTCTATATTCATCTAAATTAAAAGTAGTAATTTTTGAAAAATCTATTTCTCCTTCCTTATGCAGTTTTACCAGCTCTTTGTATAATCCAATTGGTGTACTACCAGTAGCTAATCCTAGTACACAATTTGGTTTTTCATCTATTAATTTTTTTATTTCCAATGCTGCAAATCTACTTAATTCATCATAACTTTTCTTTATTTCAATATTCAAAATCTATCCCTCCGTATTAATTAATTATTGACTATTGTACTTTAGTAATTAAAATTTCTACACAATATAATAAAATCCTCTTTAATTATACTAATATTTATACTTATTATTAAATTTAATAAAATACGAAAAAATTTATAAAAAGGGCAGATATCTCTTATATCTGCCCTTTTTCATCTAATTTTTATTAAATATTAATTTATCATCTTCAACGGTTACTAATACTTGCTCTCCTCTATTAATATTTCCTCTTAATATTTCCTCTGATAATTTATCTTCTACAGTTTTTGTGATGGCTCTTCTTAAAGGTCTAGCGCCAAATACAGGATCGAATCCTTCTTTAGCTAATAGCTTTTCTGCTTTGTCATCAAAACTTATATCTATATCTTGTTCTTTAAGTCTTTCTTTTACTGATTTCAACATCAATCTAACAATTTCTTGTAAGTGCTTCTCCTCTAACTGATGAAATACTATTATATCATCTATTCTATTTAAGAATTCAGGTCTAAAGGAACGTTTTAGTTCTTCCATAATATTATTTTTCATGCTCTCATACTGACTTTCGCTTTCGTTGGTACTAGTTGAAAAACCTAATGTCCTCTGTTTTTTAATTGTAGAGGCACCTACATTGGATGTCATTATTATTATGGTATTTTTGAAGTTAACGGTTTTACCTTTTCCATCTGTTAGTATACCATCCTCTAATATTTGTAATAGTACATTAAATACATCCGGATGAGCCTTCTCTATTTCATCAAATAATACAACAGAATATGGATTTCTTCTTACTTTTTCAGTTAATTGACCACCCTCATCATATCCTACATATCCTGGAGGAGATCCTATAAGTCTAGATACAGTATGTTTTTCCATGTACTCCGACATATCTATCCTTACCATGCTAGATTCATCTCCAAACATAGCCTCTGCCAATGCTTTAGATAACTCAGTTTTTCCAACACCAGTAGGTCCTAAGAAAATAAATGATCCTATAGGTCTATTTGGGTCTTTTAGACCAACTCTTGCTCTTCTAACTGCTCTCGCTACTGACTTTACTGCTTCCTCCTGACCAATTACTCTATTATGCAAAATTTCTTCAAGCTTTAGAAGCTTTGCAGATTCTTTTTCAGTAAGCTTTTCCACAGGAATATTGGTCCATTTAGAAACTACTGAGGCTATTTGCTCCTCGGATACAGTGTATGTGCTAACTTGCTTTTGTGTTTTCCAGTCAGATTTTAAATCTTCTAATTTACCTTTTAACTCTTTTTCATTATCTCTCAGCTTCGCTGCCTTTTCAAAGTTTTGAACTCTTATAGCATCCTCTTTTTCTTTGGTTACTTTTTCCAATTGTTCTTCTAATTGCTTCATATCAGGTGGAGCAATCATATTTTCTATTCTCACTCTTGATGCACCTTCATCTATTAAATCTATCGCCTTATCTGGCAAATATCTGTCAGTTATATATCTATCTGACAAATTTACAGCTGCTTCGATTGCATCATCAGTTATTTTAACTCTATGATGTGCTTCATATTTATCTCTAACCCCTTTAAGAATTAGTATTGTTTCCTCTTTTGTTGGTTCTCCTACTGTTATAGGTTGAAATCTTCTTTCTAGTGCTGCATCTTTTTCAATATATTTTCTATACTCATCTATCGTTGTTGCACCAATACATTGTATTTCTCCTCTTGCCAAAGCTGGCTTTAATATGTTAGATGCATCAATGGCTCCTTCTGCAGCGCCTGCTCCTATTATTGTATGAATTTCATCTATAAATAATATTACATTTCCAACCTTCCTTATTTCTTCCATTACCTTTTTTAATCTTTCTTCAAATTCACCTCTATATTTCGCCCCTGCGATCATTGATGATAAATCTAAAGTAACTACTCTTTTATCTCTTAATATCTCTGGTATATTTGTCTCAACAATTTTTTGAGCTAACCCTTCAGCAATAGCAGTTTTACCTACTCCAGGATCCCCAATTAAGCAAGGATTATTTTTAGTTCTTCTACAGAGAATTTCTAGAACTCTTTGAGTCTCTTTTTCCCTTCCTATAACTGGATCCAATTTACCTTCTCTTGCCATTTCGGTTAAATCTCTTCCAAATTGATTCAAAGTTGGAGTGTCACTATTATTTATTTTACTATTTATAGATTCACCTATTTTTTGTTCTCCCGCTAGATTTTCTAGCAAATTCTTTCTTAGCTTTGTAAAATCTATTCCTAAATTGTTTAATATTGTGTAAGCCACGCCTTCTGATTCCTTTATCAACGCAAGTAAAATATGCTCTGGGCTAATAAAATTATGGCTTAAATTTCTAGCTTCTAATAAACTTAGCTCTAAAAGTCTCTTTGTTCTTGGAGTTAATGGAATCTCATTTTTGTATATGTTAAGATCTCCCTTGCCTTCATATTCCTCAATTAAATTTTTAACATCTTCTAATGTAATTCCTACATCATTAAGCAAGTTTTTTGCTAATCCTTCTTCTTTTAATATACCAAGTAATATATGCTCAGTTCCCACATAGCCATGCTTCAACTCCTGTGCTTCTTGTTGGGCATACATTAATACTTTTTGCGCTCTCTCTGTAAATCTTCCGTATATCATTACAATTCACCACCCTTTATATTGATTGTCTATTTAGACTTTTTCTTAGCAATTCAGCTCTATATATACTACTTTCTCTATCTGAAAGTTCTCTATTATAAACTTTTTGTAACATAGCTCCTTGAGTGTTTACCATTAACTCATTCAAAGTATTTTTGTCAATATCATTTATTATACCCATCTCAATTCCAAATCTTACATTGGACAATAAGCTTAAACACTCTGCTGAGTCCATTATAAATGAAGACTTTAATATGCCGTATGCCCTATATATTCTATCTTTTAACTCATATTCATAAGTCTTTATAAATTTTTCTCTAGCTAAATTTTCTTGATTAATTATATGATTTACTACTGCCTTTAAATTATCTAATATCTCTTTTTCACTTACTCCTAGAGTTACTTGATTAGATATTTGATATATATTACCCCTGGATTTTGATCCCTCACCATACATTCCCCTAATTGTCATACCTACTTGAGTAAGTGCATTGAATACTCCCGTCATCTCATTACTCATAGATAATGCAGGTAGGTGAATCATAACTGATGCTCTAAGTCCAGTTCCTATATTAGTAGGACAAGCTGTCATATATCCTAGCTGTTCACTATATGCATAATCTAATTTTTCCTCCAATAGGTCATCTATCTTGTTTGCTGCATCATAGGTTTCCTCTAAATTTAATCCTGATGTTATGCATTGTATCCTTAAATGATCTTCCTCATTAATCATAATACTTACTGTTTCGTCTTTATTGATTATAAAGGCTGCGCTCATATAATTTGATAATAGCTTACTGCTTATAAGATGCTTATCTAGATAAATGTTATTATTTAAAGGGTCAGATTGCCAAAGATAATATGTGCTGTAATCCTGTGTAGTATTGCAGGATGAATAAAAGGCTTCTTCTATAGTATTTACTAAATCTCTTCCCTCTTCTTCTTTTAATTTGTGAGGAAAAAATATATTTTTTATATTTCTTGCCAATCTTATTCTACTACTTATTACTATTTCTTTATTATCTTCCGGAGAAATTAACCAGTTTTTCACATTCTATACCTCCTCTCCCTTTTCCTTTCCAAATCCTTTTATTATATCTCTTAATTCAGCAGCTTTCTCATATTCTTCTTTTTCTATGGCATTCTTTAATTCTTCTTTTAAATTATTGATTTTTCTCACTTCTATAATAGATTTGCCAGCTCTTTTGGGAATTTTACCCACATGCTCTACATTCCCTTGAACTCTTTTTATTACTGACATCAA
The DNA here is from genome assembly GCF_018918285.1 of Clostridium mobile. Lineage (GTDB taxonomy): Bacteria > Bacillota > Clostridia > Clostridiales > Clostridiaceae > Clostridium_AW > Clostridium_AW mobile. Next base: position 6,591 of record NZ_JAHLQF010000003.1, on the reverse strand, counting down.
TGTATTATTTAAGTTAGTGTAACATTCACTACATCCAACTAAACCTTTATTTTTAAATTCTCCATAATTAGTGCCGCAATTATTGCAAGTAAGTGAAATATTATCTTCTTGCTTCAATGGTTGATTTATATAATCCATTATTCCACTCAATATATTTTGAAAAGTAAAAGGGGAAGAAAAATCTATATCCACAGGTAGGTCAAATCCACCCATTTCTTTTGCACATTTTTCACATAAATTGAGTTGACTTTTAACACTATTAACAATCTGAGTTAAATGAACATTGGCATCATTCTTTTTACATCTTTCACATAACATAACAACACCTCCTGTTAGCAGATTATAATTAATTCTATTTAATACAATTATACCATATAAATACAATTATAATAAAAGTACAATCATCATATTCTTTAATATGTCCGCTCTTACCTTATTTTTCATTTCTCCACACAAATAAAGAGTTCTATCATTTATAGCTACCTTAATAAGATTCCCTTCTTTTTCTAATATTATATTTCTTTCTACAAGATTATCTATTATTTGTAACGCACTATGAAATGTTATACTATCTGCTATTTTATGATTTATATTATTTACCAAATATTCATTTCTATCTATATCTATATATTTAATTACTATGTATCCCCCTCCCCCTCGCTTACTTTCTACATAATAACCTTTATCTGTAGTAAAACGGGTAGTTAATACATAGTTAATTTGAGATGGAGCACAGCTAAAATAATTAGCTAACTCATTCCTTTGAATTTGCAATTCTCTTTCTTCTGCACTATCTAACATACTTTTTATAAATTCTTCAATTATATCTGATAATCTCGCCATAATACACCTCATTGACTTTGACTTTCTTTGACCTTAATTTAATATTAATATTTTTTTCGTAATGACTCAACATCTAAATTATTGGTATTTATCATTATTTTTGCCCTTATTTTAAAATAAATACACTTAACTTCCTATATCTAACTATTTCTATGCTTTATGCATTACAAAAAAGATATGATAACTTTAATTAAGTTATCATATCTTTTTTATGAACTATTTATGATTTTACAATTTAAGCCCTTTTATAACTCATTATTAAAATGAGATATATCCGCTTTTAAAGTTACCTCTTTCACATTATCTCCAATTCTTATCATAGTCAAACTCGTAGGATGAATAAATATGTCATCCCAAAAGTCTTCTAAATTCTTATTTTCTATATAAGCTAACATAGATCTTAACGTTATAGTATGTGTAACTACCAAAATATTCTTTCCTCTATGTTTATCTACTATTTCTTCTATAAAGGAAGTTGTCCTATTTACAATATTACTAAAAGTTTCTCCTTCTATAGGCTTATACAAATGAGGTTTATTCCAAAAATTATATAGCTCTTCTTTATATATATTTTCTATATCCTCCTGTAGCATACCTTCCCATTTCCCCATATTTATTTCTCTTAATCTATCATCAAACTCTATTAAAATATTCCTATCTCCTCTAAGTATTTGTGCTGTATAAGAAGCTCGTCCTATTGGACTGGAATATATAACATCAATATCTAAATCATTTAATTTTTTTCCTAATAATTCAGCTTGTATGACACCTTTATCCGTTAGAGGTGAGTCCTTCCATCCCTGCATCCTACCTTGAGTATTCCAAAGAGTTTCACCATGTCTAGTTAAATATAAATCTGTTATCAAAATTCCACTCCCTCCTCAATTAGAGCTAGGGCAACTGCTCCCATTACCCCTGCGTCTCCCCCTAGCTTTGGTGGTACTATCTTACAAGATTCCGCCATAGTTTTAAAGCATCTATTATCTACAACTTCTCTAACTGAGTTGAAAACTATGTCTCCAGCTTTTGCTACCCCACCGCCTATAATAATCATCTCTGGATCAAAGCTAGCTACTATATTGGATATACATATTCCTAAGTAATTTAAGCTTTTTTTTATTATATTATTTGACACCAAATCTCCACTCTGAGCTTCTTTGAATACTTCAAATGCAGTTATATTTTTATAATTACTAAGAGAGGTTTCTTCTCCATTTTCTACCGCTTCTTTCCCTTGCCTAGCGATAGCGGTACCTGACGAAACAGCTTCAGCACACCCATAATTTCCACAATTACATTTTGGCCCGTTAGGTTCTATCGTCATATGGCCTATCTCTAAAGCATTATATGTATTTCCTCTATATAGCCTATTATTTAAAATAGCTCCACCACCTATACCTGTGCTTACAGTAACATAAATCATATCTTTAGTTCCTTTTCCAGCACCAAATAAAAACTCTCCCATAGCAGCTACATTTGCATCATTATCTAAATAGGTTGGTACTTTATATTTGTTTATTATTGGATTTACAATATTGAAATTTCTAAATGGTAAGTTAGGCGTAGTTATAATGATTCCTTCTTTTGAATTTAAAGGTCCTGGTGAGCCTATACCTATGGCTCTTACATCTTGTATTGTCTTATTGCTATCCTGTAATACTCTATCTATGGTATCTATAATTTTACTTAATACTGCCTGTTCTCCTTTAGATGCTTCTGTATATATTGTATATTGGCTTATCACATTACCTTCTAAATCAGATAATACTGAATTTATTTTAGTTCCACCTAAATCAATACCTATAATATAATTTTTACTCATTAACATTCCCCCACAGCAATGTAATATTTTATTATATTATACCATAGTCTTACACCATTTTACTCTCTGTTCTTCTTACCAGCTAATATATAGGGGTATTGACCACTTAGCTCCTCTCTTATTATATAAAACCCTTTTTCTTTTAACATGCTACATATAATTCCAATCTCATCTTTATTACCTCTTAAATTAATGGTTAAGCTATCATTCTCATTTACTATTTCCATATAGTCGTTTATGCTGCTATAATCGGAAAGTTCAATGGCACCCTTAATATCTAATTTATAATCTGACATAACTAGTCCTCCTTCCTCTTCTAGATCCAAGTTATTTTTTGTTAAACACAAATTAAATATACATTTATCCCTATGTTTATATTAATTGACTAAATATTATTTTAGTTTTAGGAGAATTAATGCTACAATGTAATTATATTCACACATTATAAAAATATAATTACGAAGGGGGATTAATATGAAATCATTAAAAGGAACTAAAACAGCTGAAAACTTAATGAAATCTTTTGCCGGAGAATCACAGGCACGTACTAGGTATACCTATTACGCTTCTCAGGCTAAAAAAGAAGGGTATGTTCAGATAAGCAACATTTTTTTGGAAACTGCTGAAAATGAGAAGGAACATGCTAAAAGATTCTTTAAATTTTTAAATGCAGACCTTCAAGGCGAAGTAGTGGATATAGAAGCTTCTTATCCAGTTGGACTTGGTAGTACTGTTCAAAATCTTGAATATGCTGCTAATGGTGAGAATGAAGAATGGACAGAGTTATACCCTGAATTCGCCGATATAGCTGATGAAGAGGGTTTTCCATCAATCGCTACTGTGTTTAGAAAAATTGCTGAAGTAGAACTAAGACATGAAAATAGATTTAGAAAACTTTTAGAAAATATAAAAACTGAAATGGTATTTAAGAAAGATGAAGTTTCTTTATGGAAGTGCAACAATTGCGGATATATATACGAAGGAAAAGAAGCTCCTGACCTATGTCCTGCATGTGCACATCCTCAATCTTATTTTGAAGTTTTTGTTGAAACATATTAATTGAAACATATAAAAAAATCCCCCGTTAATTTAACAGGGGATTTTAAAATTATAATGCTTCTTTTTCTTTTTTTCTCTCTTCAATTATCTTTGTTGTCTCTGATGGCGGTACCTCTTCATATCTTTCAAATTTCATAGTGAAGCTTCCTCTCGCTTGAGTCATAGATCTTAAATCTGTTGCATATTTAAACATCTCAGACTGAGGAACTTCTGCTATAATTTTTTGAAGTTTGCCTACTTGCTCCATACCTAATACTCTTCCTCTTTTTTTGTTTATATCTCCTATTATATCTCCCATATATTCATCTGGTACAAATATTTCTACACTCATAATTGGTTCTAATATTAAGGGTTCTGCCTCCTGCATACCTTTTTTAAATGCAAGAGATGCTGCCATCTTAAAGGACATTTCTGAAGAGTCTACTGGATGGTATGAGCCATCATGCAGTGTAGCCTTTAATCTTATAACTGGATACCCTGCTAAAACTCCTTGAAGTATACATTCCTTTAATCCCTTTTCAACAGCAGGAATATATTGCCTTGGAACAACGCCACCAACTACTTTATCAACAAATTCTAAATCATCTCCATCAAATCTTGGTTCAAACTTGATTTTAACATCGCCATATTGTCCATGTCCACCAGATTGTTTCTTATGCTTTCCTTGAACATCTGATACTTTTCTTATTGTTTCTCTATAAGGTATCTTTGGCGTTTGTAATGCAACCTCTACACCAAATTTATTTTTCAGCTTTGATGTAATAACCTCTAGATGCGTTTCTCCTGTTCCAGAAATTATAGTTTCTGCATTTTCAGTATCTCTTGAAACTGTAAATGTTGGGTCTTCTTCTAATAATCTAGCCAAGCCTGAAGATATCTTCTCTTCATCATTTTTTGATTTAGGCACTACAGCCATAGATATTGCTGGTTTCGGAAATAAAACCTTATCATATAATACTATAAAGTTATTGTCACAAAGCGTATCTCCCGTGCTAGTATATTGAAGTTTTGTAACTGCTCCAATATCTCCAGCAATTATTTTATCCGCTTGAATTTGTTGTTTTCCCTTCATGAAATATAGTGATCCTAATTTTTCTTGCTTTTCTTTATCTGGATTGTATACTGAAATATCTGGTTTAGCTTTACCAGTTAGTACTCTGAACATAGATAGTTTACCTATGAATGGATCTGCGATAGTTTTAAACACGAAAGCTGAGAATGGCGCATCTTCTGAAATATTTATATTAATATCTTTATTGTTTTTTAAATCCTTAGCCTTTTTTCCTTCTACCTCTTCAGGACTAGGAAAGCATTCAATTACATCATCTAATAAACTCTTTATACCTCTACCCGTTAAAGCAGATCCACACATCACTGGTGCTATGTCTCCACTAGCACAACCTTTTATTAATCCGCTATATATTTCTTCATCACTTAAAGTACCTTCACTAAAATATTTTTCTAATAATTCTTCATCAGTTTCTGCTACTGCTTCAATTATCATATTTTTACATTCTTCAACTTTATCTTTCAATTTTTCAGGTACTTCTGCATCTTCAATGTCATCCTTTTGGGGATTATATACTCTTGCTTTATTGGAAATAACATTAATTACTCCCATAAATCCTAATTCTTCTCCTATTGGATATTGAATAGGTACTACTGATATACCAAACTTCGTTTTAAGAGAGTCTAATGTCTTTTCAAAGTTACTATTTTCTCTATCTAATTTATTTATATAAAAAGCTCTTGGAAGTTTGCATTCATTTACATATTCCCAAGCCTTTTCTGTTCCAACTTGCACTCCGGAAGTTCCTGTTAATACTATTAGAGCCACATCTATAGCTCTTAATCCTTCAATCATTTCTCCTACAAAATCAAAATATCCAGGCATATCTACTAAATTAATTTTTACATCTTTCCATTCGCAATGAGCAACGGATGTTGATAAAGAAATTCTTCTTTTCTTTTCTTCTGAATCAAAATCAAATACACTTGTTTCTTCGTCTACCTTTCCAAATCTATCATTGGATTTTGTACGGTAAAGTATTGCATCAGCCAAAGTTGTTTTTCCTGAACCGCTATGTCCTATTATTCCCAAGTTCCTTAAGTTTTTGGTTTTATACTCTTTCATAAGCAATTCCCCCTAACATACTATTGTCCCTTTTTAAATATATTCTACTTTCATACAAAAAATCCTTTAAATTTAATTTAATCTTCTAAATTATTAGACATTGATATTTTTTACCATTATTCATTTCATATAAAAAATAACAATAAAGAGGGGATATAAGCATTCACTTACTCCCCTCTAAAATAGTTTATATTAAATCACAAAAAGAACCTATCTGTTATCTAGGTTCTAACATTACTAATAAATTTTATGTTTTTATAAAAATGGCTCCGCGGAAAGGATTCGAACCTTCAACCTATCGGTTAACAGCCGAGTGCTCCACCATTGAGCTACCGCGGAACAATGTTTAGACCTGGCGACGACCTACTTTCCCACAAGGCCTCCCTTGTAGTATCATCGGCGCATTGAAGCTTAACCTTCGTGTTCGGAATGGAAACGGGTGTTACCTTCAAGCCATTATCACCAGATACTGTTCCACAGAAATCTCTGATTTCGTTTTAGAACAGTACTTCGCAGCTTTAGCTGCCGAAGTTTCATTGAAAGAAATTCTTTCAAAATTGCACAAAGCATTTTAATTAAGATCAAGCCCTCGACCTATTAGTACTAGTCAGCTAAATGTATTACTACACTTACACCTCTAGCCTATCAACCTTGTGTTCTTCAAGGGGTCTTACTAGCTTACGCTATGGGAAATCTAATCTTGAGGTGGGCTTCACGCTTAGATGCTTTCAGC